>NZ_JARTVP010000001.1:690241-1444757 GCF_029625865.1 Mesorhizobium sp. WSM4887 | reverse complement strand
GGCCCAAACCAACGCAACCCCCCCGCCCAATGGCCCAACCCCGGCCCACCGCCCCCCCACCGGGGCCGGGGCCTTTGCCCCTTTGGCCCCCGGGGCCCCCCCCCCCCCCCGGGGGGGGGGCGACCGCAAGGCCGATGCCTTGCGCGCCGCCCGTCACGACCCCGACGCGGCCAGAGAGATCGACAGCATTCAAACGACGGTTCATGGCCAATTCCTCTGCTTCTCCATGCACTTGGTAGCGCGGATCAGTCCCTGACGTTTCGCGCCACAAGCTTGGCGACGCTTGGCCCAACAAGCAGCACGACGAGGAAACGGGCCGATTGCAGCGCCATGACGAAGGAGATGTCGACGTTCTGCGCGGCGGCGGCGATGATGGCGACGCTGTCCATGCCGCCGGGGCTGGTCGCCAGATAGGCGGTCAGCGGATCGATGCCGAGCACGCCGCTGATGACGAAAGCCATGCCGCCGCAGAAGGCGATCAGCGCTACGATCGAGGCGATGATCTGCGGCAGGGCGCGTGCCGCGTGGCGCAGGATCGGCCGGGTGAAGTTCAGCCCGATCGCCCAGCCGACCATGGCGTAGCTGACGGCCAGCAGCCAGGGCGGCAATTGCATCGGCACGCTGAAGCCGAGATGGATTACCGCGCCAAAGATGAAGGTGCCAAGGAAGAAGGGCGAGGGCAGTCTGAGCAGCTTGCCGAGCAGGCCGCCGACGACCGCGATGCCAAGGGTGGCGCCAAAGGCCAATGGATCGATCGGCGGAAACCAGATGATGGGCGGCACTTCGACGCCCGACGTGTCGACCCACATCTTGGCGACGAGCGCCGCCGTCACCGAAACGAAGATGACACGCAGATATTGCATGAAGGCGACGAGGCGCTGGTCGGCACCGAAGGCGCCGGCCATCAGCACCATGGCGGTGGCGGCGCCCGGCGAGGAACCCCAGACCGCCGTGGTGCCGGGCAGGATGCGCCAGCGACTGATCAGCCAGCCTAGCAGGCTGGAGGCGGTGAGCGTCGCCACCACCATCCCGAAGAAGAGCGCCCATTCGGCGTAGAAGACCGGAAATATGTCGACCGAGATCGAATTCGCCACCAGGCAGCCGACCACGGCCTGAGCGGAACCGAACAGCGCGCGGGGTACGCGCACCGTGGCGCCGTTGGTGCCGGCCAGGATCGCGGCAAGCATCGGGCCGATCAGCAGCGCCGCAGGCAAGGCGGCCAATTCCAGCGCGCCGGCAAAGAGCAGCGAGAGCACCACCAGCGCCAGCCACTGCTGCAGCGGGCGCAATCGCGTCATGCGTTGAACAGACGGTTGCTCCAGTGACGGTCCTTCTGATGAAGAGTCCATATCCGGCTCTTAGCCCGGGCACGGACAAATGCGAACCCATTTTCCCGCGGAAATGCCGTTGGCGACGGTCTCGCGCTCAGCTGCCCTTCTCGGGGGCCGGAAGGCCGAAGCCGCCGACAGGATGGGTCTCGACCTGGAATTCGAAGCCGGCGATGAAAGGACGCGCCTTGGCGATTGCCGCCTGGACTTCGGGCAGTTGCAGGGACGCCTTATGGCTTGCCTGATCGGTCCACACTTCGGTGACCCAGATCGCGTCGGCATCGGCCGGATCGGTGGCGATGATGTAGCTCAGGCAGCCGGGCAGGGCACCGGTCGTCTCACGCAGCACGTCCATGACTGCATCGCGCTGGCCGCGTGCCGCCCGCATCTTGCCGATCAGTCCGAACATTCACTTCCTCTCCCTCCAGGTTGCACGCTGAGCTGAGTATGCAATCGCCAGCTCACGGCATCAACTGGCCACCATTGACCTCGATCACCTGGCCGATGATGTAGCCGCTCAAGCGGTCGGAAGACAGGAACAGGTAAGCGCCGACGCAATCTTCGGCCCTTCCGGCGCGACCCTGCGGAATGGTGGCGACCATGCCCTTCATCTGCTCGGCGGTGGAATAGCGCTCGTGGAACGGGGTCAGGATGGTGCCGGGCGCCACGGCGTTGACCCGGATGCCGAAGCCGATCAGCTCCTTGGCCATGCCGCGCGTCACGTTGGAGACGAAGGCCTTGGACGAGCCATAGAGGCCGGCGCCGCCGCCGGCGCCGTTGCGGGCGGCGATCGAGGTGGTGTTGATGATGAAGCCGCCCTGGCGCTTCAGCCATGGGATCGCTCTGCGCGAGGCCGTCAGCACCGAGCGCGCGTTGAGATCCATCACCGCATCGTAATGGGCCTCGGTCTGCTCGGCATAGGCAACGCGGCCGAGCATGCCGCCGGCATTGTTGACCAGCCCGTCGAGCCGGCCGAAATGTTCAGCGCTCCCCTCGACCACGCGCTCGACGTCGGCGGGAACCGAAAAATCGCCCTGCGTCAAGAACACCTCGCCGCCGTCGTCGCGGATGGTTTTGGCGAGCTCTTCGGCGGCTTCCCGGCTTGAGTTGTAATGCAGCGCAACGCGGCATTTCTGCCGGGCATAGGCGAGGGCGAGGGCTGCTCCGATCCCGGTCGACGCGCCGGTGACCAGCACCGCCTTGCCGGCAAGATCGGGAATGACAAGCGTGGTCGGGTCAGTTGGCACGTCGATATCTCCAGGATTGCGCTGGCAATTGGTAGACGCTTCCCGGCCAGGTGTTCAAGTCAAGGCAAGATCAGGGCGCGAATTCAGGGCCGCAGATAGACATAGCCCTGGCGCTGCAGCTCCGCGAGCTTGACCACGCCGCCTTTCTCCGCGACCTGGAAGCCGGCAAGCAGGTCGGTCAGTGCGATGTCCATGCCATGCATGGTGTTGCTGCAGGCCTGCGGAACAAGTCCCTGCTGGACGAGGCCGGCAAAGCGGCTGGAGGTCGCGCCGGAAGCGCTCTTTGCCTTGAAGGCCGCAAGCGCCCGCCCGTGCACGACCAGCACGACCTCGACATTGCCGCCGGTGCCCTCATAGTGGTTCTTGATGTTGCCGAGGACGAAGTTGACCTTGTCGGCGTCGCTGAGATGGTAGGCGACCTTCAGCCTGTCTTCGCCGGCGGCGGCGCTCGCCTGTCGCAGACCGAAAAAACCGCCCACTCCGGCAAGACCGGCGCGGAAAACGTCACGGCGCAGCATCGCATCCTCCTCGATCCGGCGGCTCTCGCAAGTTTGCGTGGCCCAGCCTTCGTGCCTAGACTAGCATGAATCGCAATCACGTCCTGTCGGTGCGAGGAGAGGATCACATGACGTCGAGGATGGTGGCAGGTGCGGTGCTGGGTGCCGCGCTGTTCATTGCCGGCGCGGCGCTCGCAGATGATGCCCCCAAGCTGACCGAACTCAGCCCGAACGGCGCCGACGTCTGCTTCGGCCGGGTCTATGATGCCGCCCATCTCAAGGCGCATCCGCACCAGAAGGTGGCGCGCATCTTCTTCTACCATGGCCACGATCCGGCCAGCCGGCCGAACGAGGAGCCGAGCTCGATGTCCGACGCTGCCTATAACGGCTTTCTCACCACCACGGTGCGCGGCGCCAAGAAGCCGGAATGGGCGGCTGGCTGGTGCAACAAGGAGGATCCGAGCGACAAGGCGAGCGGCATCCGCTGCGGCATGGAATGCGACCGCACGCTGGCCTCGCTGAAAGTCGACGACAAGGGCCGGCTGATCCTCTCCAACGTGCAGCCTGACGTCTATCTCGACGCCGGCGCGGAGGAGGATCTCGGCAAGGCGAAATACAACGAGCAGGCGCTGGGCAGCGAAGACGATAATTTCCGTCTCGATCCGATGCCGGCCGACACCTGCAAGGCGGAGTTCGCGCGCATCGATCCGATCGACCCGGCGATCGGGGCCCCGCTGCGCGAGCGGCTGAAGCCGGACCAGCCCTTCTGCTACGGCCGCGACTATGACGACGCGCATCTGAAATCCCATCCGGACCAGATGACGCAGTCGATCCGCGTCTTCCGCGGGCCGATCGAGCTCGCTTCCTTTGCCGCCGGTGGCGATGCCGCCAACTGGCCAGACGGCGCCGACATCGCCATCTCGGTGACGACCAGGCAGAAAGAGGCCAAGGTTACGCAGACCTATTCCTGCCAGGGCGAGGCCGATCAGTGGCGCTGCTCGGCCAGCTCCAAGATGAGCGACTTTGCCTGCGACATCTCGCAGAAGGAGATTTTTCTCAAGCGGGGCGCCAGCGGCACGATGCTGCTGGCCAACCCCAACAATGCGCTCGCCATCGTCGACCTCTGCTCGAAGATGGCGGGCGGCAAGACCACGTCCGACGACAAGGTGTACAGACTCAATCCGATGCCGCAGTCGGCCTGCACGCCGTGAGTGTGCCACTTCGTCACTCTAAAGTGTGGCGCTTCGTCATCCTATGCGGAGCAAGGAGGGAAGCGACGCGCGCAGCCATAGGATCCATGCCGTTATGCTAAAGCGTTGAAACGGTGCAGAACTCTGCTTCGCTGCATGCTTCGGCCAAGGCCACGGCATGGATCCCAGGGGTCTCGGCGATGGAGCTTCGCTCCTGCTTCTTCCAGGGATGACGACACCGCGGAGGCCCGGCCAATTTTCCAAGGCGTGCCTGGAAATCGCTTCAGGCGAAAGGCACCGCCGTTGTGCCTTTCGGCAGCTTCGCCTCGTCGTCCGGCTCGACATGGATGGTGACGCGCACCGAGGGGATCTCGGCCTTCAGCGCGTCCTCGATGCGGTCGCAAATGACATGGCTGGCGCCGACCGTCATGTCGGCGTCGACGACGAGGTGGAACTCGATGAAGGTCGCTCGCCCGGCGATGCGGGTTTTCAGGTCATGCACCTCCAGCGCACCCTTCGAATTGGCCGAGATGATATCGCGGATCTGCATGTGCTCCTGGGTGTCGACGGCACGATCCATCAGTCCGCTCAGCGACTCTCCGGTAAGCTTCCAGCCCTGATAGAGAATGTTCAGCGCAACAAGAAGCGCAAGCAGCGGGTCGAGGATATGCCATCCAGTCATCACCGCGGCGACAAGGCCCACGATGACGCCGACCGAGGTAAGCACGTCGGTCATGATGTGCTGGCCGTCGGCGACCAGGGCCGGCGATCGTTCGCTGCGGCCGTTGCGGATCAGCACGAATGCCCAGACGGCATTGACGAGCGCCGCGCCGGCATTGATCGCTAAGCCCTGCCAGGGCTGTTCGAGCGACGCGGGATTCTGCAGCGATTGCCACACCTTGGCGATGATCAGCAGCGCCGCAACGACGATCAGAACACCCTCGAGCACCGCAGAAAAATACTCGGCCTTGTGATGGCCGAAGGGATGGTCGCTATCGGCGGGCTTATGGCTGATGCGGATCGCCCAGAGAGCGGCTGCTGAAGTGATGACGTTGACGATGGATTCCAAAGCATCGGAATAGAGGGCCACGGAGCCGGTCATCTGCCAGGCAACGAATTTCAGCCCCATCACCAGGAAGGCGATGACGATCGACCAGAAAGCGAGGCTGGCGATCTTGCGCTTCGCGGCGGCTCTTGCGGCCGCCGTCGCCGTGTCTTCCACCGCGGCCATCGTTGCTAGGCAGCCTTTTCCTTGGCCTTGCGCGGCAGATGCGCAACGATGTTCTCGATGATGCGCATGCCGGCATTGTGGCCGAGCGTCATGATCGATTCCGGGTGGAACTGAACGGCGGCGATCGGCTCCTTGCGGTGCTCGAAGGCCATGATGACGCCGTCCTCGGTCTCGGCCGTCACCACGAAACCTTCGGGCAGGCGCACCGGATCGGCGAAGATCGAATGATAGCGGCCGACGGTCACTTCCTTGGGCAGCCCCGAGAAGATGATGCCCGGCTTCGAGACACGGATGCGCGAGGGCTTGCCGTGCATCGGAATGTGCAACTGCCGCAACTCGCCGCCATAGGCTTCGGCCAGCGCCTGCAGGCCAAGACAGACGCCGAAGACCGGCAGGTCGCGGGCGCGCGCTCGTCTGATGGTCGCGGCGCAATCGAAATCCTTCGGCGTACCCGGGCCGGGGGAGAGCACGACGAGATCGGGCTTCAGCCGCTCGAACACCTCTTCCGGCACCGGCGTGCGCACGGTGGAAACAGTGGCGCCGGTCTGGCGGAAGTAGTTGGCCAGCGTGTGGACGAACGAGTCCTCGTGGTCGACGAGCAGGATGTTGACGCCGTCGCCGACGCGCGCGGTGGTGCGTTCGGTGCCTGCGGCGTTGCCGGTCTTGGCGTCGCGTATGGCGGAGAGCATGGCGGATGCCTTCAGTTCGGTTTCGGCTTCTTCTTCCTCAGGAACGCTGTCGAAAAGCAATGTGGCGCCGGCGCGCACTTCGGCGATACCGTCCTTGATGCGGATGGTGCGCAGCGTCAGCCCGGTGTTCATGTCGCCGTTGAAATTGACCATGCCGATCGCCCCGCCATACCAGGCGCGCGGGCTCTTCTCGTTCTGCTCGATGAAACGCATGGCCCACAGCTTCGGCGCGCCGGTGACGGTGACCGCCCAGGCGTGTGACAGGAAGGCGTCGAAGGCGTCCATGCCTTCGCGCAGCCGTCCCTCGATGTGATCGACGGTGTGGATCAGGCGCGAATACATCTCGATCTGGCGGCGGCCGATGACGCGCACCGAGCCCGGCTCGCAGACGCGCGACTTGTCGTTGCGGTCGACGTCCGAGCACATGGTGAGCTCGGACTCGTCCTTCTTGGAGTTGAGCAGCTTGAGGATCTGCTCGCTGTCGGAGATGGCGTCGTCGCCGCGCTTGATGGTGCCGGAGATAGGGCAGGTCTCGACCCGACGGCCGTTGACGCGCACGAACATCTCCGGCGAGGCGCCGATCAGATACTCGTTTTCACCGAGATTGATGAAGAAGGAATAGGGAGAGGGGTTGATCGACTTCAGCTTGCGGGAAATGTCGGAGGGCTGGGTCTCGCAACGCTCGTAGAACATCTGTCCAGGCACGACCTCGAACAGGTCGCCGCGCTTGAAGCTCTCCATCGCCCGGCGCACCAAATTGGCATATTCGCCGGGTTCGTGATCGCCGCGCGGCGGGATGCGGTCGGCGGTCCTGAACGGCTCGACATGAGCATCGCGGGCCAAGCCTTCCGTGGAAAACCCTTCGCCGGAATAGTCGTAGCGGTCGGTCCAGGCCTTGGTCGAATAGTGGTCGACGACGAGGATCTCGTCGGGCAGGAACAGCACCAGGTCGCGCTGGCTCTGCTTACGCTCGAGCTTGTAGTCGACCGGGTCGAACTGGAAGGCGAGATCGTAGCCGAAGGCGCCGTAAAGGCCGAGATTGGCGTCCTCGGCAGTCTTGAACAAAGCCGTGATGGCGCGCAGCACCGTGAAGACGGACGGCACGCGGCTGCGCTCTTCCTCGGTGAAGACGCGGCCGGGCTTGGCGACATCGAGGCGGATCAGCTTTTTCGAGCTCTCGGCAATCGCCACCTCGCTCAGCTCGCCAAGCGCCTTGCCGATCACCGGCAGCAGCACTTCGCCGCGCTGGTTGAGCGCCTCGATGCGCATGGCGCGGCCGCGCGCCGAGATCACCAGCGGCGGATCGATGATGGCCGTGTCCCAGCGCGTGTAACGGCCCGGATATTCGTAGTTCGAGGAGAACACCGCGCCGCGGCGGGAATTCAGGCCGTCGACATAGGCGTCAATCGCGCCTTCATAGGGCTGGTCATGGCGTTCGCGGGTGATCGTCACCCCGCCCGCGGTGACGAAGCGCTCCGCCCCGTTGTCCAGAACTGTAGTCGTCATTGCCGTCTCCATCAGCGTTTGGGCAACGGACCCGGGAATGGCTTGGAAAAACAAATGGCCGCCCGGACATTCCGCTGCGGCCACCCTCATTTTCACGCATGCGCGTTCGAACCGGCCGCTGTCAGCGAGCCCACCACCAAACGGTCTTGTTCGAACGCATGTTCATGGCGACTCCCATAGCGGCGAATGACGGCCCACGCAACTGGATTTCACGCGAACGGTAAAGCCGGCCCGTCAGTCCTCCAGCGTGCCGGAGCGCGCGTCGGCGCTCCTCTTGTCGCCGGCAAGCTTCAAAAGATCCTCGCCGGCGCGAATGATGCGGCGCGAACGACGGGTCAGGATGAAACCCGACTGGGGCGCGAACACCTCGGTGCGGCCGCCGGCTTCGCCGGGCGCATGGACGATCGTCGCCAGCCGGTCGCCCTTGTTGACGCGGTCGCCGGGCTTGACGTCGTAAAGGATGGCGCCGGCCTTGGGCGAAGGCATCATCTCGATGTTTTCCAGCGGTACGACGGCGCCGGAGAAGCTGCTCGCCTTCGGGACGGAAGGGTCCTGGATGACGCCGCGCGTCACCAGCAAGCGGTAGAGGCCAGCGGCATCGGAGGCGGCCAAGCCGCTGTCGACATCCAGCATGCCGCGATATTCGACCGTGGTGGCGACGCGCCGGTCGAAGCGCGCGACGCTCGCAGGCACATTTTGATAGGGCATGATCGAGGCGCCCTCGAAGGTGCCGCTACTGTCCTCGCTCCACAGCAGGACGGCATCGATGCCCATCGCAGCCGCGCAGTCGGCCATATGCGGCCACAGGCTGGTGTGGATGTAGAGATAGGCAAGGCCTTCATCGTCGCAGTGGAGATCGAGCACGATGTCGTTGCCGAGCGAGAGTTCGACGAGCCGCTTCTTCAGCCGGCGGTCGGCGCCGCCGAGGTTGACATCCGCTAACAGCCTGGCGTCCGGCGCGGCAAGCAGCGGGAAGGCACGGTTGAAGTTGGTGCGGGTGCCGAGATTGAAGCGGCCCTGGTGCTCGCCGAAATGGTATTGCGCCCGACCGATTGGATTGGCCCAGGGCACCAACGTGATGGCGCCTCTAATGCGGCCTTCCGCTTCCGCCTTGGCAAGCATCGGCATCAGCGCGTCGATGGCGACGACACCTGGCAATTCTCCGGCATGAAGCGCCGCCTGCAGATAGGCCGAGGGCGCCGACTTGTCCGTGCCCTCGAAGCGGAAAACTGGGAACTCATAAGCAACGCCTTCGCTGTCGCCTGCGATGCGCTCGATGGTCTTTTGCATGGGGTTCCTCCGGTGGGTGGCCAGACATGCATGGTTACGGCCAGGGTGTCAGTGGTCCAGTCCGCCCGCGCGATAGGCGCAAGCCGACCGTCGGACGCCTTGAGCACTGTTTGCCAAGATCGAGAAGCCCCGACGTGGAGCGGCGATCTGCCGTTACGCCAGCGGCTTCAAGTCCTGGGCGATGGTCGGCAGAAGCTCCGAGACGTTGGGGTGGATGTGCATGGCGCGCGCCAGCGTCGAGATCGGCGCCTTGGCATACATCAGGTCGAGCACTGAGTGGATCGCCTCGTCGCCGCCCGGTCCGAGCACCGAACAGCCGAGGATCTCGCCGGTGTCGGCGTCGGCCAGGATCTTCATGAAGCCTTGCGTCTCGCCCTTTTCGACGGCGCGGCCGACACGGGTCATCGGCCGCTGGCCGACAAGGGCGCGGCGGCCGGATTTCTTGACAGCGGTCTCGGTCATGCCGCAGCGGCCGAGCGGCGGATCGATGTAAAGCGCATAGGCCTCGATGCGATCGGTGACCTTGCGCGGATCGTTGTCGAGCAGATTGGCGGCGACGATCTCGTAGTCGTTGTAGGAGGTGTGGGTGAAAGCGCCCTTGCCGTTGCAGTCGCCCATGGCCCAGATGCCGGGCACATTGGTGCGCAACTGGTCGTCGACGACGATGTAGCCGCGCTTGTCGACCTCGACGCCGGCCTTGTCGAGGCCGAGGTCGTCGGTGTTGGGGACGCGGCCGAGCGCCAGCAGCACATGCGAGCCGACCGCCGGCGGCTTGCCGGCAGAGAAGGTCACGGCGATACCGTTGCCCTGCCTGACAAAGCCGATGTCCTCGGCGCCGACATGGACGGTGATGCCTTCGTTTTCGAGGATCGACTGGATCGCGGCCGAGACGTCCTCGTCCTCGCGGCCCGTCAGCCGCGGCGCTTTCTCGATCACCGTGACCTCGGAGCCGAAACGGCGGAACATCTGGGCGAATTCGAGCGAGATATAGCTGCCGCCGACGACGACCAGATGGCTGGGCAGCACATCGAGATCCATCATCGAGGAGTTGGTGAGATAGGGGACGTCGTTCACGCCGGGCAGGTCCGGCACGGAGGCGCGGCCGCCGGTGTTGAGGAAGATTTTTGGCGCGGTCAGCAGGTCGTCGGCGACGCGCACTGTATTAGCGGATTCGAACCTGGCATGGCCGCGATAAAGCGTGCAGCCCTTCATCCCCGCGATCCAGCTTTCGAGATTGCCGCGGGCATCGTTGGTCACCTTGTCCTTGCGTGCCTTGATCCTTTGATAGTCGACCCCGACCGGACCGGAGAGCGCGACGCCATAGTCGGCGGCGCGGCGGGCAAGATGCGCGGCGTAGGCGCTCGCCACCATCGCCTTGGTCGGCATGCAGCCGGTGTTGACGCAGGTTCCGCCAATAAGCTTGCGCTCGATCAGCGCAACGCTCATGCCGGCGGCGTCGAGCCGGCCGGCGAGCGAAGGGCCGGCCTGGCCGGCGCCGATGACGATGGCGTCGAAGTTTTTCGCGCTCATGCGACCGCCGCCACGATCAGCAGGCCGCCGATGATCGCCACCGCGTCCTCGATGAAGGCGGCGGGCGGATCCTTGCCGAAGGCGGCAGCCATCCTGGCGCGTGCTTCCGCGCCGCCCAGCGTGCCGATCACCGCGCCGATCGCGCCGGCGATGAGGCCGCCGATGGTGGCGCCGACCGTGGCGCCGATCACCGCGCCGCAGAAGGCGCCCGTGACGATGCGCGCGCCAAACTGCTGCGGCACCTTGCGGCTCGGCGTCGACGGCAACTGGTCGGTGACAAGTTCGACAATCGCCAGGACGGTGAAGATGCCGACCGCGATCCAGTGGCCCATGAAGCTTGCCCATGTGCCGGCAACCGGGATCCAGCCGAGATACGAACCCCAGGCAACGGTCGCTGGCGCGGTCATGGCGCGAAGGCCGGCGACGACGCCAATCAGCAATGCCAGAATGTAGAGCATCATCATCCCCTCAAATTCGGAGCTCCGCACGGTTCCGCGGATGGCAAGCTAGCATAGGCCTGGCGTTTGGCCATGGGCTTTTCCGGTCGGGCGGATTGTGCTTTGGCAGCGGGACGGGAATGGAGGAGCAGCCATGACGACAAGCGAGCGCATGAAGATGGCGGCGGGTGAATGGTACAGCTGCATCGACCCGGAGCTGGAGGCGATGCGGGTGACCGCCCGCGACGCAGTGTTCGAGCACAACAGCATGCCGCCCCGGCAGCGCGGCGACATCGGCGCGACACTGCGAGCGCTGCTCGGCGGCCTAGGCGAGGGCGCGCGCATCGAGGCGCCGTTCCACTGCGCTTACGGCTTCAACCTGTTTCTCGGCGAGGGCGCCTTCCTGAACGCCGGTTGCACCATTCTCGATACCGCTCCGGTGAAGATCGGCAGGAGGACGCTGCTTGGCCCCAATGTGCAGATCTATTGCGCCGAGCATCACCGCGAGGCCGCCGGGCGGCTGGCCGGATTGGAGATCGCCAAATCGGTGACGATCGGCGACAACGCGTGGATCGGCGGCAGCGCGGTGATCCTCGCCGGCGTCAGCATCGGCGAAGGCGCCATCGTCGGCGCCGGCGCGGTGGTGACGCGCGACGTTCCGGCCAATGCGACCGTGGTCGGCAACCCGGCGCGGATGGTTACACGCCGCTGAGGGCGACCCGTGCGCTGCCCTTCGAGAATTCGCGCCGGTACTGCATCGGCGAGGTTCTGAGCCGTGCCGCGAAATGCTGGCGCAGCGACGTGGCGCTGCCGAAGCCGGCCTCGAAGGCCACCATGTCCATCGATTTGTCGGTCTGTTCCAGCAGCCTCTGCGCCAGCGCCAAGCGCTGTTCGGCCAGCCAACTGCCGAAGCTGGTGCCGGTCGTCTTCTGGAAGCGACGCGTGAAGGTGCGGCGGGTGAGGCCAGCTGCTTCGGCGACGCTGTCCAGGGTGTGAGCTTCGCCAAGCGTTGCCCGCACCCCGTCAAGTGCCTTTGTGAACCGGTCGGCGTTTGGCGTCGGCGCGAGCGGGCGCTCGATGAACTGAGCCTGTCCGCCCTGCCGGTGCGGCGACAGCACGACGTGGCGGGCGAGCCGAAGCGCTGCCTCGGCGCCGTAGCGGGCGCGCACAATGTGCAGGCAGCAGTCCAGCCCGGCGGCGACGCCGGCCGAGGTAACGATGTCGCCTTCATCGACATAGAGCACGTCGGCATCGACGGCGATATCGGGGTGCAGCGTCTGCAACTGGTCGGTATAGGCCCAATGCGTGGTGGCCCTGCGTCCCGCCAGCAGTCCGGCGGCGGCGATGGCGAAGGTGCCGAGGCAGAGGCCGACGATCAGCGCGCCGCGCTTATGTGCCCGTTCGAGCGCATGCTTGAGCGGCGCTGCCAGAGGAGCATCGAGATCTTTCCAGCTTGGGATGATGACGATGTCGGTCTGGTCGAGCGCCGAAAGATCGTGCGGGACCGAAATGCTCAAACCGGCATCGGTATGGATAGGTCCTTGCTCCGCCGCGCAAACGCGGAAGTCGAAGCGCGGCAGGCCGAGCTTGGTGCGGTCCGCGCCGAAGACCAGGCAAGGCACGGAAAGGTGGAACGGGCTGATGCCGTCGAAGGCGACGACGGCGACGATCGGATTGCGCATGGCAGACATCACCAGGTTACGGCAAAGAGTGTCCCAATTCTTTCGAATAATGTCAATTGCGCCAATTTCTGGGAATAGATGTTCGGCCTAGCTTCGCCACCTATCAACCCGCTCGAAAGGAACCGCCATGTCAGCACCAGCCACCCAGCCACGCCGCGCACTCGTCGTCGTCGATGTCCAGAACGACTACAATGGCGGCAATCTCGCCATCCAGCATCCGCCCTTCGCCGACAGCGTCGCCAACGTGGCGCGCGCCATGGACGCCGCCACTGCTGCCGGCATCAAGGTCGTTGTCGTGAAGCATGATGGCGCCGGAGACTTCGCCGATCTTCGCCAAGGGCAGCCATGGCGGCGAACTGCATCCCGAGATCGCCGGGCGCGCCCGCGACCACTATGTCGAGAAGACGCTGCCCTCCGCCTTCACAGGCACCGACCTCGAGAACTGGCTACGCGCCAACCACATCGATACGATCGCGGTCGTCGGCTACATGACGCATAATTGCGACCTGTCGACCATCATCCATGCGGTGCATTTGGGCTTTGCGGTCGAGTTCCTCTCGGATGCCAGCGGCTCGGTTCCCTACGCCAACAGCGCCGGCTACGCGTCTGCCGAAGACATCCATCGCGTGGTGAGCGTGGTGCTGCAGTCGCGCTTCGCCGCGGTGCTCAAGACCGCCGAATGGATCGATTGCCTGAAGACCGGCGCCCTGCCGGAGCGCGACACGATCTATGCGTCGAACCAGCGGGCGCTAAAGCGGAACGCTGCCTAAGCATTTCACCGTTTCACGGAAACGGCGAAATGCTCTGGCTTTTTGTTTTTGACGCAATTCCAGACGGAAAACTGCTCACACTTTCCTGGAATTGCTTTAGCCGCACCAACGCCGAAAGAAAAAGGGCACCGCAGCAGTGCGGCGCCCTTCGTCATTTCAGCTCCTAACGCTGCCTAGAACAGGCCCTCGATCTGGCCCTGCTCGTTGAGGAAGATCTTCTCCGAGGAGGGCGACTTGGGCAGGCCGGGCATGGTCATGATCTCGCCGCAGATGATGACGACGAAGCCGGCGCCGGCCGAGAGCCTGACCTCGCGCACCGGCACGGTATGGCCGGTCGGCGCGCCGCGCAGGTTTGGGTCGGTCGAGAAGGAGTACTGGGTCTTGGCCATGCAGACCGGCAGATTGCCGTAGCCTGCCTGTTCCCACGCATGCAGCTGGTCGCGGATCGATTTGTCGGCGATCGCCTCGTCGCCGCGATAGATGCGCTTGACGATGGTGTTGACCTTCTCGAACAGCGGCATCTCGTCCGGGTAAAGCGGCGAGAACTGCGAGGCGCCGGATTCGGCGATCTCGACGACCTTCTTCGCCAGGTCCTCGATGCCGGCCGAGCCTTGAGCCCAGTGCTTGCACAGGATCGCCTCGGCGCCCTGCGCCTTGACGAAGTCCTTCATCGCCTGGATCTCGGCGTCGGTGTCGGTGGTGAAGTGGTTGATCGCCACCACCGCCGGCACGCCGAACTGCTTCACGTTCTCGATGTGACGGCCGAGGTTGAGGCAGCCCTTCTTGACTGCTTCGATGTTTTCCTTGCCGAGATCTTCCTTCTTGACGCCGCCATTCATCTTCATGGCGCGCACGGTGGCGACGATCACGGCGGCCGCCGGCTGGAGCCCGGCCTTGCGGCACTTGATGTCGAAGAATTTTTCGGCTCCCAGGTCGGCGCCGAAGCCGGCTTCGGTCACAACGTAGTCGGCAAGCTTCAGCGCCGTCGTGGTGGCGACGACCGAGTTGCAGCCATGCGCGATGTTGGCGAACGGGCCGCCATGCACGAAGGCCGGGTTGTTCTCCAGCGTCTGCACCAGGTTGGGCTGGATGGCGTCCTTCAAAAGCACGGCCATGGCGCCGTCGGCCTTGAGATCGCGGGCATAGACCGGCGACTTGTCGCGGCGGTAGGCAACGATGATGTCGCCGAGGCGCTTCTCAAGATCCTTGAGGTCGGTGGCAAGGCACAGGATCGCCATGACTTCCGAAGCGACGGTGATGTCGAAGCCTGCCTCACGGGGGAAGCCGTTGGCGACGCCGCCCAGCGAGCAGATGATCTCGCGCAGCGCCCGGTCGTTCATGTCCATGACGCGGCGCCAGGCGACGCGACGGGTATCGATGCCGAGCTCGTTGCCCCAGTAGATGTGGTTGTCGATCAGCGCCGAAAGCAGGTTGTGGGCCGTGGTGATGGCGTGGAAGTCACCGGTGAAGTGGAGGTTCATATCGTCCATCGGCACCACCTGGGCCAGGCCGCCGCCGGCGGCGCCACCCTTCATGCCGAAGTTCGGGCCGAGCGAGGCTTCGCGGATGCACACGATCGCCTTCTTGCCGATGCGGTTCAGGCCGTCGCCGAGGCCGACCGTAGTGGTCGTCTTGCCTTCGCCGGCAGGCGTCGGGTTGATGGCGGTGACGAGGATCAGCTTGCCGTCCTTGTTGCCCCGCACCGATTTGATGAATTCGGCCGAGACCTTCGCCTTGTCGTGGCCATAGGGCAGCAGGTGCTCGTAAGGGATGCCGATCTTGGCGCCGATCTCCTGGATCGGTTTCTTCCTGGCGGCGCGCGCGATCTCGATGTCGGACTTCACTTCGGCCATGACGGCTTTCCTCTGGATTGGGCGGTGGAGGGGAGGGGTTCGATCACTACAGCAATTCCAGGAAAAGTGTGAGACGGTCTGCCGTCCGGAATTGCGTTAAAACGAGGAAACAGGGCGGTTCTGCGTTTCCGCCCGGACGCGAGGGCATGTTCTAACCCTGTCGCTGTCACGGCGTCAACTTTCATGCAACTATGTTTCCTGTAAAGAAATTATTGCGTTCCCGGCCGACCTTCCCAAGGGTCTTTGGCGCCCGGTCGTTGCGAGCGTATAGAAGCCAGAGCAGGGATCGTTCCGCCGTCTCAAAACAGCCGCGCAATGCACGGAATGCGACAGACGCGACGACGCAAATCCGCCACCGTCCTGCGGTGGCAGCAGCGCTATTGGCTGAGCACGTTGCTGATCTCGACCATGTTGGAGCGCACGCGCAGGATATAGAAGCCCATGGTCGTCAGATGCGTTGGCAGCAGCCAGCCGTCCTCGCGGCCGTTGGCGATGATGAAGGGCTGGATGCGCAGTGCCGAGACGAATTGCGCGTCCATGGTGTCCCACAAATTCTGCAGGTGCTTTTCCTTGATCACGTCCTCGAAGTCGGCCTGCGCCGCTTTCATCAGGCCGTAATAGGCGTAGAGCTGGCCATAGGCGAACCAGAAGCGGTCGTCGGCGCGGAAGTCGAACCAGCCGTCATTATGGTTCTCGGCGCGCTCCTTCAAGATCGCGGAGGTCGAGCCGATGTCGCTGGCGATGCGGTCGATATATTGCTTCAGATTGTCGGCGCGGGCATCGAACGTCGCCTGACAGCTGGCAAGGCGAGCGTTGAAGGAGCGCAGCTTGCGCACCGCGTCGCGGTAGTAGCTCGGCGTCGGCGTCTTGGGGCCGAACGGGTTGAGGCCGAAATACCAGGTCTCTTCGTCGAATTGCAGATTGCCGCGTGCATCCTGCAGGTCGGCGTCGATCTGTGAGGTGGTGCGCACGCGGCCGAGATTGTCGGCTAGCTCGGTGGCGGTGCGCCGGACCGCCTGGTTGATGCCGCGCTGGAAAGAGGCCTTGTTGTCCATCCACGGCGTATGGTCCCAGTCGATGCCGAACAAGCCGAGCTTGTAAAGGATCATCGAGGAGACCCAGGCATTCTGGTTGACGTTAAAGTCCGTCAGATCGGCAGCCACTTGGGCTATCCCTGAGTTGCCGCAGGTCTTGGCGGTGTCGGTGCCAGCGCCGGCGGAGACCTGCTCGCCGGCCGAGACGCTGCGCTTCTCGAAGGTGTATTTGTCGGGATAGTTCGGGTCGAAATTGTTCCACCACTGGGTGGCGTAGAAGAAGTTGGCGTAAAGGCCGATCAAAACCAGCAAGGCGAGGCCGACCACCGCCTTCAGGATCCAGCCGCGCTGGCCATACCAGCGGCCGGCCCATATGAACGGCCAGAGAATAATGCCGACGACGAAGCCTATGCCGCGGCCGATCCACTGGAAAATCCGGGTGAAGAAATTCACGATCGGATCAAGCATGGCTCTCGTCACCCCCTCAGTCCGTCAAGCCGTAAAGGCGCGCGCGGAACGCGGCCTTGTCCTTCAAATATGTGGTTTTCAGAACGTCCACAACATGCGATCGCCATGCATCGCTGAAGCCGTCGAAGTCCTTGTAGAACCCCGGTTTATTGAAGACGTAGCGCGAGACGAAGTCCTGCGGCACGAAATCCGAGATCAACTGATTGGTGAGCCAGGCATCGGGATGATCGGGCTTGGCGCGCACAACCAGGAAGCGCTGGCGCGGCGGCACATCTTCAAGCTTCAGGTGGCCGAACTGGGCGATCTCGCGCTTGGCGGCGTTGAGGAAAGGGAAATTGCCGTCGCTGGCAATCAGGTCGGCATGGCTGTGGATCCAGGTCTGCAGCCAGACCTTGTCGACGTCCGTCAAGTTGCGGTTGGGCTCGGCATCGCGGATCAGCGCCCTCACCACCATCTCGGCGCGGTGCTCCAGATAGCCCGAGGTCTCGATCCAGGAAGCGCGCGGCAGGTCAAGACGGCCCGTGGCGGCGAGGAAGCGGAATACCTTGTCGGCGTCGTTGATCGACAGATAGCTCACCTGCCAGGGCCGCGAGCGGCGGAAGCCGGGCGCAGCCGGATCGCTGATCACCGTCGTCATGTCGGGGTCGACGAAGACGTAGAGCCCGCCGAAATGGCTGGTCCAGTAGGCGTTGTGGCGGAAGATCACCTGATCGGGCACCAGCGCGTTCTCGCGGATGTCGCCGCAGACCTTGGCGAGGCCGACCATTCGCTCGAGCATGGCGTTGTCGCGCCAGGCGTCGGGTTCCTGCTTCAGCCGGTCGACCAGCTTGCCGAGTTCGGCCGCCTTGCCGAGCACGTCCTCGGCCGACAATACCTTGAACTCGACCTGATTGATCGACAGCAGGTCCTCGATGTCGTCGACCTTGGGGACGGAGTCCTCGATCTCGCCGTAGATGACGTCCTTGATGGTCAGCGCGTCGATGGCGCGCTGGTTCTTGGACATGAACTCGAACATCAGCTGCGAGGTGTTGGAGAAGGCGGTGTGCACGACCGGCAGATCGATCTGCGACGGCGTCAGGATGATGAAGCGCCGGTTGACCTCGTTGGGATCGAGATAGCCGTAGTCGCCGCATTCCTCGGCCACCTCGGGCGAAAAACCAGTGCGGTCGATCTGGAAGCTCGTCAGCTTGGTCGGCTCGAGGCCGAAGGCGACGAGAGCCTTGTTGTAGCGCTGGATGAGATGCGGTTCATCGACGACGAGCAGCCTGCCATAGATCAGCTCGTTGTCGCGCAGAAGGTCGGGCTTTTTGGCGGGACGGGTCATTGGCAAAGGTCCGACGGATGTAGCCTCGAAAGGCGAAGCGGCAACGCCGACGCCCCCCTCTCCCCGTTCTTGACGGGGAGAGGGTAAGGGTGAGGGGCGGCGCCAACGATCAAAGATTTGTCTCCCCGTAGCCGCTGGCAGCAATGAATCGAAGCTCGTGCGTCTCGATCAGACGATCGAGACGGCATTCGATCGCAGCAAGTATGGTTTCGAGCACCTCATCCCGCTTCTTCAAGACATCGACATTCCAGAAGCGGAGAACGGACCAATTGTTTGAGACCAGGAAGCGATCCCTGATCTGGTCGTAGCTGTTGCCTGCATGCTGGCTGCCATCGACCTCGACAACGAGCTGGCACTCCCTGCAGGCAAAATCAGCGAAATAATTGCCTATCGGAAACTGCCGCACAAACTTATGGCCATTCAATCGTCTGTCGCGCAGTTCCATCCAAAGAGCTGTTTCCGCGTCGTTATCCGACTGCCGGAGGCGTCTTGCCCGTTTCGTTGTAGCGACTTCTGGTCCACACACGGCGCTGCCCCTCACCCTTACCCTCTCCCCGTGAAGGACGGGGAGAGGGAGGCGCCGACGTTGGCACCACATCCTTCCGCACTTGCGGGCAGCGAAGGAAGCCTACGCATTCCAAAGCCCCTTGTTCTTCAGCTCCTCCATCTCGCGCGCGGCGCGTTCGCGGAGCCGCGCGTCGCGCAAAAGCTTCTCGACCGCCGCGTCGTCGGACTTGTCGGAGTAGCGGAATTCGGAATCGGCGTAGCGGTTGATCTCCTGCATGACCATGTCCATCGAGAACGGCCCGCGCAACTCCTCGATCATCGCCTTCTTGTCGTCGTAGCTCTTGTGCATGAAGGCTTCCGGCTTCTCGAACCAGTCGTCCGGCAGCTCGATATCCATGGCGCGCATCTTGATGGCGTCGGTCACATTCTTGATGGCGCGGCCGGTGAAGCGCGGCTCGGCATTCTTGATCATGTGCAGGTAGGTGCCGATATCGGCCATCGTCTTCGGCGCGCCGTTCTCCTTCATATAGCGCTCATAGACCTTCATCAGCCCATCTTCCTGCGGCTTCTCGTGCTCCTCATAAGCGGCAGTCACCGCACGCTGGATTTCCTGCGCGGCATAGAGCTTGTGCTCGCCCAGCGGGATCTTGTGGTTCTTGCCGGCGAGCAGCACGAAGATGTCGATGTAGTCGTTGCGGCTCTGCGGGCCGTCGACCAGCCAGCGGGCGCCGGCGCGCTGGCGCAGCGCATCGTCGACATTTTCGGGGTAGTTGGAAAACATGCCGAAGGAGCAGTTGCCGCGCACCACGGTGGAAGCGCCGGCAAAGGCGTCCATCAGGACGCCCGTGATCTCCTGCTGGCCGGCGGATGCGCGGTCGTCGGAGCGGCGCGCCGCCACCTGGTCGATGTCGTCGATGGTGCCGAAACCGATGGCCCGCGGATTGAGCACATTGTTGATGAACTGGCGGCAGTTCTGGCCGGATTTGCCCTGGTAGGAAGAAATCTGGTCGACCCCGAAATTCTCGTAGACGAAGGGATAGCCGGCGACCTGACAGTAGTTGTTTACGAGGCCGGCGATCATCTGGATCAGCGTCGTCTTGCCGGTGCCTGGCGCGCCGTCGCCGATGAAGGTGAACAGAAAGCCGCCGAGCTCGACGAAGGGGTTCAGCTCGCGTTCGAAATCATAGGCCATCAGCATCTTGGCAAGCTTTACCGACTGGTATTTGGCAATGTGATTGCCGACGACCTCTTCCGGCTTCTTGAAGGTCATCACCAGCGGCTTCAAGCGCTTGCCGGGCGCGACGTCGAAACCGTCGAGGGTGAAGTCGTCGGCATCAATGCGGATATGCGCGTTCTCGAACGGACCGATGCCGTCGAAGCGCCCCTTGCGCGCGAGCAGCCCGTCGATGGCGACGCGGGCGAATGCGCGCGCCCTGGTCATCAGATCGGCATCGTCCTTGGAGCCGGCAATCGCCTTGTCGAGGCCTGCCACGATCGACTTCACCGCGTCCTGCGGCGTGTCGAACAGGAAGTCGGGTTCGGGACTGTCGTTCGGCGCCTCGCCGTCGCTGTCGATCAGCTGGAACAGGTAGGAGGCGAAGCTGAAAGCCGAAACATAGGCGGAGGCCGACAGCAGCTTCTTGAATGTCGCCGCCTCGTCGCCTTCGAGCGGGGCACGCGCGTTCTTGGCCTGCAGGCTTTCGAGATCGGATCCCTCGGCAAAGACATCCGATATGGCCAGCGCGATCGCCAGGCCGCGGCGGGCGCGGTAGAGAAGCATGTGCTGCGGGATGCTCATCAGCTGGTCGTCGGGATGGATCGCGGCGACCGTTTTCGACAGTTCGACCTCGCGCGTGCGGCGCACCGAACCGGCCGAGACGGTCGAGACGAAGCGCCGGTTGGTGCCGGCAAGCGCGGTGCCGGACTCGCGCGATGGATCCTCCAGCACGACGATGCGGGTGATGAAGCTCTGCGCGGTGGCGCGATGCTTTTCGATTGTCGATTCCGAGATCGTGGTCAGCCCGGTGTCCATTACGGATACTCCGCGATTCGACGGTCACACATCGCTGATGACCTGCCCTTTGGACAGGATGTGGACCTTGTAGCCGGAAAAGATCTTCTGCGCTTCGCCCGCGGCATAGAGCGCCTGATAGGCCTCGTGCGGGATCAGCGCGTGGTTCTCGTAGCTGGAGACGCCTTGGCGCGCCGCTTCGAGGTCGTCGGTGTTGATGAAGAATTCCTGCGTCGACTTTTCGCTGGAGAACAGCCCCTTGCGGCCGGGCTTCTCGGACTTGGAAAAGACTTCCTGGATGGTCCAGGTCAGCAGCCAGGCGTTCTCCGGCTTGCGCACCTTGGCCAGAACCTCGGTAACGGTCGAATTGTTCTCGGTGATCCCGGCCGAATAGAACGGGCCGAGCACGACGCGCCGCAACTGCTTCGGGTGCAGCGGCTCGAAATCCTTGTCGAGATTGACCGCGATGGTCGCCGGCGACAGCGTGTAGGCGGAATTCTTCTCGGTGAAATCGTCGAAGCGGTGGGCAAGCTCGGGGTTGAGCAGGCCATCGACAGGAAGCGGAATGTCGATCTTCTCGTTCAGCTTGCCGTTCGCGTCGACGAGCTGTCGCACCATGCTCTCGGAGGAGTCCTCGACCGTCACCATATAGATCAGCGGCAGGTTGGCGCTGCCGTCGAACGAGGCCCAGTGGACGAGGTAGTAAGGCCGCATGGTCTTCGGATTGACCGAGACTTTGGCCGTCTGCGCCAGGGTGAACGGACCGAACGTGGTCTCGCTCTTGACACCCTCCAGATAGAGCCGCTCGGCCATCGACCTTTGCAGCGCCACAGGCAATTCCTTGTGGCGCAGGATGAAGTCGGCCATCTCCTCGCGCAACTCGCCGGCCTGCGGAATGTTGGCCAACCGGCTATCTGCCTGTCGGCGGTCGTTCTCCAATTCGAGCAGATTCTGGAACACCGGATAGCCGCTGTCGGCGCGCGAAATGCGGAACGTATCCATGAAGCCCAGCCGGTTGCGCCAGCAGTCGAATGAGTTTTCCAGCCGGGCGATGTATTCGGCGACGATCTTGGCGACGATGCCGTGCCGGTAGAGCGGCGAGCGATCGTCGCGCATGAACAGTTCGAGCCCGCTCAGCGCCGCGGTGATGGCGAAGAAGTAGCGCGCCGCCGCTTCATTTTCGGGGGTCATGGCACCGCCGTGTCGAAGAATGCCGTCACACCGCCTACTGCTGCACGTAGTTCGCCGAATTGTGCTTCTTCATCACCTCGTCGAAGCGGCGGGCGAAGGCGTCGTCGGCGAGTTTCTTGCGGCGCTGGATGTCGGCGGTGGCCACCATATTCTTCTCGTGCATCTCCAAGAGATCGCCGATGTGCTTCTGCGAAGCGGCGCCGATGCCGGCCATCGTCTCCTCGGCCGTGTTGTCGACCTGGCTGCCCAGCGTGTTGATCTTGTGGGCAACGTCCTGCTGGGCGGCCGTCTTCAGCGAGTCTTCCAGAGCTTTGTAGAGCACGATGCGCTGCTCGGTGTCGATTGTCAGCTTGTTGATCAGCGTCGACTGCGCGGCGATCTGGTTGTTGAGGGAATCGACAAACGTCTGAAACATCGAGGTGTAGCGCTCCAGCGTCTGGCTTTCGGCCAGCAGCTCCTGCTCCTTGGCCTGCTTCTCGTTGTACTCGGTCGCCATCTTCGAACGCTCGCCCTCGAGCTGGGTGCGTTCCTTCTGGCTGGTCGAGGCGGCGATCTTGTTCTCGATGTCGAGCAGCATCGGGTTGAGTTCCTCGATGCGTTTCTGCACCGCCTCGAGATTGGTCATAGTCGCCTTGCGGCGCTCGATCACCTGCGACAGGCTAGCTTCGGAGGTCTTGTAGCGCTGGTCGAGGATCTGCTTCTGGGCTTTCAGGATGCCGACGATGGTGTCCGATTTCGCCAGCAGCTCCTGCAAATTTCCGGCGAGCGACATGTTGCGCACTCGGTCGGTGCGCATGCGCTGCTTGCGCTGCTCGGAGAAGACGCCGACGAGATTTTCCCAGCCGGTGTAGCTCTTCATGCTCTCGAATTCGGCGCCGAAGACATTGGTGGCGTCCTCCAGCCCGATGATCAGGTCGGCAATATTGCCTTCCATGACCTTCTGCTGTTTCAGCACGTCCTCGATGCGGGCGTTCTCGAGGTCGAAATTGGCATCGCCGATCTTCCTGTCGGCCTGCGCCAGCGTGTCGAGCACGGTTCCGGACTGCTCGATCTTGGTGCGCATGTCCTCGACGACCTGCTTGGTCTTGGCAATTTCGGCATCGAAATTCTGCAACGTCGCCATAGGGGCCTCCCGCTTCGGAATCCGGTTTCGTGTCGCACGTCGCCGAATATATGTGGGGGCTCAAGGGATTGAAAGAAGGAAGACAGGGAGACGTGGCAAAACAAAAGAATTGGCCAGGTCCTTGAAAGATAAGGCAAGCATGCTCATGCCGGAGTAATGCGCGCCGCCTTCAGGCAGCTTTAGCTGGTATGCCTTAAGCTCTTGTTTTTGCGGACAAGCTGCGGCGCTGGGAAGTGTGCAAATCTGTTGTGCCGAATCGTGACAATCAAGCGGCCATCAGCCGGCCGATGGCAGCGATTGCCCAACTTAGTCGGAAGTCGCGAGGCTCCCCGTCTCAGTTGCGGGCAAAGCCGATGAAGTCGTCGGGCGCAGCCCTGCCCATTTCCTCTTCCCAGTGCCGGCGGCAGAGCGAGACATAGACGTCCTTGCCGATCGCCACCTGCTCGCCTTGCTTTGCCACCTTGCCGTCGGGACCGAGGCGAACGACCATCGTCGCCTTGCGGCCGCAGCGGCAGATGGTGCGCACTTCGCGCAGATCGTCGGCGATGGCGAGCAGCGCGCGCGAGCCGGAAAACAACTTGCCTTGGAAATCGGTGCGCAGGCCGTAGCACATGACCGGGATGTTCAGCCGGTCGGCGATGCGGGCCAACTGCCAGACCTGCTCCTCCTCGAGGAACTGCGCCTCGTCGACGAATATGCAATGCACGGTGGTGTGCTCATGATGCTCGGCGACGCGGGCGTAGAGATCGTCGCCGTCGCGGAACATCTCGGCCTCGGTCTCGAGACCGATGCGCGACGAGATCAGTCCCTTGTCGCCGTTGCGATAATGGCCGGCGACGAACAGCATCGTCGTCATGCCGCGTTCGCGATAGTTGTAGGATGCCTGCAGGAGCATCGTCGTCTTGCCGGCATTCATCGTTGCGTAGTTGAAGTAGAGCTTGGCCATATGGGTGTTTAAGCTCAATTGCCGCGGGGCGGGGAAGGGGCCGCGGGCTCCTTCCACCAAAAAAGCGGGCCCGCCGGAAAGCGCGGCATGTCGCTGAATGGCAAGCGCGCGCCGTTGATCGCGGTGTGGAACCGCTTGAAACCGCATCAAAATGGTGTTTGGCTGGCGAAACAAGGCGGGCGCAAGAACCGTGACTTCGCGCCGCTTTAAAAAACCGCAATGGGAGAAAGTTCATGTCGCGTATGAAATCCTTCGTCGCCGGCCTCGGGCTGGCGGCGCTTCTGTCCACGACCGCGGCCTATGCCGGCGATCCGGCGAGCTGCAAGGCCGTGCGACTGTCCGATGTCGGCTGGACCGATATCCAGGCAACCACCGGGGTGGCTTCGGTGCTGCTCACCGCGCTCGGCTACGAGCCGCAGGTGATCCAGCTTTCGGTGCCGGTGACTTATGCGTCGCTGAAGAACAAGGACCTCGACGTCTTTCTCGGCAACTGGATGCCGTCGATGACCAATGACATCAAGGACTATACCGCCGACGGCTCGGTCGAGACGGTAAGCACCAACCTGACCGGCGCCGGCTACGGCATCGTCGTGCCGACCTATGTCGCGGATGCGGGCGTCAAGACACTGACCGATCTCGGCAAGTTCAAGGACAAGTTCAACGGCAAGATCTACGGCATCGAGGCCGGCAATGACGGCAACCGCATCATCCTCGACATGATCAAGAATCCGAAGGACAATCTCGAAGGCTTCGAGCTGGTCGAGTCCTCGGAAGCCGGCATGCTGACGCAGGCCGAGCAGTCGATGAAGAACAATGAGTGGATCGCCTTCCTCGGCTGGACGCCGCATCCGGTGATGGGCGCCATGAAGATCACCTATCTCGACGGGATGGGCGACAGCGGTTTCGGCGCCGCCACCGTCTATACGAACACGCGCAAGGGCTACACCACCGAGTGCCCGAATGCCGGCAAGTTCATCTCCAACCTGAAATTCAATCTCGACATGGAAGGCGAGATGATGGACGCGATCCTGAAAGGCGGCGATGCCCAGACGGTCGCCACCGACTGGCTGAAGAAGCATCCGGACGCGATCGCGCCCTGGATCGCCGGCGTGACCACCTTCGACGGCGGCGATGCGGCTGCGGCCATCAAGACTGCGCTCGGGAGCTGAGCCGGCTTTGAGTCCGGCATGATCTCCGGAAAGGGGCAGCCGCTGGAAAAGGCTGCCCTTTTTCATATGCTGTGAGAAGGTGACCGCTCGGCAGGGGCGGCAAGGACCAAAGAGGGGAAAGATGGATCCGATCTCGAAATTTCTGGTCGCCTACAAGATTCCCATAGGTCCATGGGGCAAGGCCTTCTTCGGCTTCCTCACCGAGAATTTCGATACCGTCTTCAGGGCCTTTTCGAACGGCCTGAACTTCATCCTCGACGGGGCGGTGGACCTCCTGCTGATGCTGCCGCCGGTTCTGCTGGCGCTGGTCGTCGCCGTCATCGCCTGGTTCCTGCAACGCTCGCGGCCGCTCGCCATCGGGGTCTTCATCGGCCTCATCTTCATCATCAACCAGAACCTTTGGAAGCAGACGGTGCAGACACTGGTGCTGGTGGTGGCCGCCGCCGCCATGGCAATGGCGATCGGCGTGCCGCTCGGCATCTGGGCGGCGCACAAGCCGAAGGTCTACCGCGTGATGCTGCCGGTGCTTGACCTGATGCAGACGCTGCCGACCTTCGTCTACCTGATCCCGGTGCTGACGCTGTTCGGGCTGGGCAACGCGCCCGGCCTCATCGTCACCATCATCTTCGTCATCCCGACGGCGGTGCGTCTCACCCATCTCGGCATCGTCTCGGTGCCCAAGGCGATCATCGAGGCGGGCGAGTCCTTCGGCGCCACCAAGAACCAGCTTCTGTGGAAGGTCGAATTGCCCTCGGCGCTGCCCACGATCATGGCGGGGCTGACCCAGTCGATCATGCTGTCGCTGTCGATGGTGGTGTTCGCGGCGCTGATCGGCGCCGGCGGTCTGGGCACCGAAATCAACCGCGCGCTGGGCTCCCGCAAGATCGACCTCGGGCTTGAAGCAGGCCTTGCCATCGTCGTGCTCGCCATCGTGCTCGATCGCATGACCCGCATCGGCGTTGGAGGCAAGAAATGACCGTCGCCGTCGATTTCAAGAATGTCGATATCGTCTTCGGTGCCGACCAGGCGCAATCCCTCGCGCTGATCGACCAGGGCGCAACCCGCGCCGAAATCCTCGAAAAGACCGGCAAAGTGCTGGGCTGCGCCGGCGCCAACCTCACCGTGCATGAGGGCGAGATCTCGGTGCTGATGGGGCTTTCCGGCTCCGGCAAGTCGACGCTGCTGAGAGCCGTCAACCGGTTGAACGTGGTGTCGCGCGGCCAGGTGCTGGTCAATGACGGCGACCGCACGGTCGACGTGGTCACCTGCGATGAGCCGACGCTGAGACGCCTGCGGCAGAAGCAGGTGGCGATGGTGTTCCAACAGTTCGGCCTGCTGCCGTGGCGAACGGTCGAGGAGAATGTCGGCTTCGGTCTGGAGCTCGCCGGCGTGCCGGAGGCCGAGCGCAAGGCACGGGTGCAGAAGCAGCTCCAGCTGGTCCATCTCGACCAGTGGTCGAAGAAATACGCGCATGAACTTTCGGGCGGCATGCAGCAGCGCGTCGGCCTCGCCCGCGCCTTCGCCACCGAGGCGCCGATCCTGTTGATGGACGAGCCGTTCTCGGCCCTCGATCCGCTGATCCGCACCAAGCTGCAGGACGAGCTCCTGCAGCTCCAGGCGGCGCTGAAGAAGACCATCATCTTCGTCAGCCACGACCTCGAGGAGGCGCTGAAGATCGGCAGCCACATCACCATCATGGAAGGCGGGCGCATCGTCCAGACCGGCGCGCCGGAAGACATCGTGCTCAGGCCGGCCAACGACTATGTCCGCGACTTCATCGCCAATGTGAATCCGCTCTCGGTGCTCACCGCCTGGAACGTGATGCGCGACCGCCGCGATCTCGAGCAGGGCGAGAATGGCTGGGTCTGGCTCGACCGGCGCAAGACGACGCGCTTCAAGATCGACGAGCATGGCCTGGTGGCGGCGGCCGAACGCGACGGCAAGCCGGCGGTGTGGGTATCCTGCGCCGAGGTCGAGAGGCAGCCGGAGGAGGGTGCGCAGGTGTTCTGGGCCAATCCCGGCACGTCGCTGAAGACGGTGATGCTCGCCATGCACCGCTCGCAGACGGCACCGGTGGCGCTGTTCGACGAAGGCTCGCGCTTCGTCGGCGCGATCGGCATCCGCGACGTGCTGAGCGCGGTGCTCAGGCGGTAGGAGCTCGGCCTTAACTCAAGCATGAAGTGTTCGCTGGCGGGCACCTCATGCTTGATCTAGACTTGGTCGGCAGCCGGGGTGGGCCGCTCGCGCATGGGGCCGATAAAATGATCTTCCGTCAGCTTTTCGATTCCGTTTCGGGCACTTATTCCTATCTCCTCGCCAGCCGCCGCGGCGGCGAGGCACTGATCATCGATCCGGTGCTGGAGAAGGTCGAACGCTACCTGCAACTGGTCAACGAGCTCGACCTCAGACTGGTCAAAGCGGTCGACACACATCTTCATGCCGACCACATCACCGGGCTCGGCGCGCTGCGCGACAGGACGCATTGCGTCACCGTGATGGGTGAGCAGACCAAGGCCGACGTTGTGTCGATGCGGCTTGCCGACGGCGACAAGCTTGCCATCGAGGGGCTGGCGCTGGACGTCGTCTATACGCCCGGCCACACCGACGATTCCTACAGCTTCGTCCTGCCGGACCGCGTCTTCACCGGCGACACGCTGCTCATTCGCGGCACCGGCCGCACCGACTTCCAGAACGGCGATCCGCGCCAGCAATACGAATCGATCTTCGGCCGACTGCTCAAGCTTCCCGACGAGACGCTGATCTTTCCGGCACACGACTACAAGGGCGAAACCGTGTCGACGATCGGCGAGGAAAAGGCCTTCAATCCGCGCCTGCAGGTGAAGTCGGTGGACGAATACGTGAACATCATGAACAACCTGAAGCTGTCCAATCCGAAGATGATGGATGTGGCCGTGCCGGCCAACATGCGGGTGGGGCTGCATCAGGACGACATCGCCAGCCGCGGCTGGGCAGTAACCGCCGAACAGGCGCTGGCGCTGGTCGGTCGGCCCGACGTGGCGCTGATCGATCTGCGCGAGCAATCCGAACGGGATCGCCACGGCGTCATCCCCGGCGCGATCCATCTGCCCTATGCGCGGCTGCAGGAGAATATCGCCGCCGGCGGCATGCTGCACGAGCTGGCGAAATCGACAGCCAAGCAGATCCTGTTCTATTGCGCCTTCGGCGAGCGCTCGGCTATGGCCGTGCAGGCGGCGCAGGACCGCGGGATATCGAGCGCCCGCCACATCCAGGGCGGCATCGATGCGTGGCGGAAGGCCAGCGGTCCGCTGATGCACTGAGACCTGTCGATATTCAGGTGATGCCGGCCTGCAAACGCGCGTTTCCTGGTGCTCGTGTACTTCAACTACGCTCCGCTCAGGTTCTCGGAACCCGCCATTCTCGGCTCGGCCTGACCTCAATCGCAACACGCCCTTGGATGTGCCAGAAAATCAATTCAATCCGATCAGCTTCGCGCCTCTGCGGAACAGGGCTTCGCCGTCCCGGTCGAAGCGGAAGGTGGCGATGAAATCGTCCGCCCGATAGTCGGGCCACGTGGTGCGGATCGCGGCGGCGAAGTTTCGTGCCTCGTCCTGGCGGCCGGCCAGCGCCAGGCAATGCGCGGCGATCGCCAGGATGATGACATGCGCGTTGGGCCTGGCCGCAGCTTTCAGCGCCCATTCGGCGGCTTCATCGTATTCGCCCAAGCGTGCATGGGCCATGGCCCGCGCGCCCATCATGCCGAACAGCAATGGGTCAAAGGGGCTGAGATGGCGCGAGTGATCGGAGGAGCCGATCGCAGATTGCGGATCGCCCGACTGCGAATGGACAAAGGACAGGGCATAGTGGCCGAGCGCGAAGTTCGGGCTGAGGTCGACGGCCTTCGCCAGCTCAAGCAGCGAGCCGTCCTGCTCGCCGCGCAGCCACAAGGCGCGGCCCATCGCCCAGTGCGCGGCCGGATTGCGGTCATCGACCAGGAGGCTGTGACCGGCAGTTGCAAAAGCCAGCGACGCCTCACGGTCGCGATCGCCCCAACGCTGAAAGGCATTCTGCCAATGCGTGAAGGAGAGGCCTGCATAGGCTCGGGCGAAGGTCGGGTCGAGCTTCAGGGCGTCATTGAAGAACAGCTGCGCCAGTTCGTTTTCCTGGCGGGTGAAGCGGTACATGTGCCAGAGCCCGCGATGATAGGCTTCCCACGCATTCAGCGAATTCGGCGCCTTAAGCATTGCCCGGTTTCGCTCGACGGTCGCGATCTCGGCGGCGATCGAAGAGACGATGCTGTTGCCGATGTCGTCTATCACCGTGAAGATCTCGTCCGGCCTGTGCTCGAAGGTCTCGGCCCACACAATCCTCGCGGTGCGGACCTCGACGAGCTCGACCGAGACGACCACCCTGCCCGAAAGGCTGCGGACCGAGCCTGTCGCCACATAGTCGACATTCAGCCGGCGCCCGGCGTCCTCCGGCGCGATGTCCTTCTCGGCCAGCGCGAAAACCGATCCGCGGGCAATGACGAAGAAATCGCGAAGCTTGGCGAGCCGCGTTATGATGTCGTGGGTCAAGCCATCGGCAAGCCCGCCACGGAAATTGACGGCGCTTTCCGCGAACGGCATCACCGCCAACGAGGCCCGGCGCACCGATGCGGGTTCGGATTCGACGGCAACGATCGGTGCTTGTGGGGCCGGAAGAGCTAGTCCGGATCGCGCGCATGGCGTTGCGCTGGAATGGCGTGCCTTGATCTCGTGCCATGCTTCCCGCAACGGAGCGACATCCAGCTCCTCGGAGCGGAAGAGTTCCGCCGCGGTTGCAATATGCTCCTCACCGGCGCCGATCTGTCCCCGCCGCGCAAGGTTTTCCAGCAGCGCCACATGGGCGCGGCCATCGAAGGGCGCGAGTTCCAGCCATCTGTCCAGATAGGCGCCCGCTTCATCGGCTCCCTGGGGGAGCAGGCCGATGATGTGCTCCAGAACGGCGATGTGGCACGAGCTGAAACGGCGGCGTTGCGCGGTCAGCCAACTGGTGAAATGCGGGCTCCGATCGAGCTCCAGCCCGTCAAGGAAATCGCCGGCGAAGAGCTGCGCAAGCGTCCGAAGACGCCCGAGGCTGAGCGTCTCGATCCCTTCGGCGACCGCTGCGGCGGCTTCGACGGCATCGACGTTCGTATCGGCAAGACGAAGCGCCACGGTGTCGCCCTCGGTCTCGACCCTCTGCCGGCCCGGTTGGTTAAGCGCGCCGCGAAGCTTGCTCAGGCACCAGCGAAGCTCGCCGCGAGGATCGTTCGGCACGTCCCACAGAAGCTCGCAAAGCCGGCTGCGGCTGACGGGATGTGGCGCGAGCGCCAGATAGGCCAGCAACGCGCGCAACTTGCGCGAAGAAGGCAATTTAACCGGCTCGCCGCCACGCGCGATCGTCAGTTGCCCAAGCAGTCGCAAGGACAGGGCGGCGGCAGTGTCGTTCGGGCTCGATCGGCTGGATTCCACGTATGTTCCCACGCTTTCTCCAACGCTCACCAGTTGGTCCATGTTCTATCACCAAAGACGACAGGAAGCATCCGGCAGCCCAATTCCATGCCGGAATGCCGCCGTTGCCGCATTCGCGGCAGGTCAAGCAACCTAACGCGGCAAGGTGTCGAAACCGCGCCGCCCAAGCCGCCGGTCTGTAACCGGCGCGTGAGATCGCGAGGAGAAAAGCCCATGTTGCAGAAGTTGAAAATCAGGACCACTGCCGGTCGCGGCCGGCTGTTCGACAGCATTCTCGACACCGTCGGCGACACGCCGGTCATCCGTATCAACAATCTCGGCCCCGGCCACGCGACCATCTATGTGAAGGCCGAGTTCTTCAATCCGGCGGCCTCGGTGAAGGATCGGCTGGCGCTCAACATCATCGAGGAAGGCGAGCGTAGCGGCAAGCTGAAGCCGGGCCAGACCGTCGTCGAGGCGACCAGCGGCAACACCGGTATCGGCCTTGCCATGGTCTGCGCGCAGAAGGGCTACCCGCTGGTGGTGACGATGGCCGACAGCTTCTCGATCGAGCGCCGCAAGCTGATGCGCATGCTTGGCGCCAAGGTGGTGCTGACGCCGCGCGCCCAGAAGGGTTTCGGGATGTACAAGAAGGCGGTGGAACTCGCCAACGCCAACGGCTGGTTCCTGGCGCGCCAGTTCGAGACGGAAGCCAATGCCGCCATCCACGAGGCGACCACGGCGCGCGAGATCATCAACGATTTCGCAGGGTCGCGCCTCGACGTGCTGGTCACCGGCTACGGCACCGGCGGGACCGTGGCCGGCGTCGGCCGGGTGCTGCGCCGCGAGCGGCCGGATGTCCGCATCGTGCTTGCCGAACCGGCGAACGCGCAGCTTATCGGCAGCGGCAAGCCGCAGGAGCGTGGCCAGGGCGGTGCGCCGTCCGCCAGCCATCCGGCCTTCGAGCCGCATCCGATCCAGGGCTGGACGCCGGACTTCATCCCCAACGTGCTGCAGGAGGCGATCGACAAGCGCTACTATGACGATGTGGTGCCGATCGCCGGCCCGGAGGGCATTAAATGGGCCAAGGCCCTGGCGCAGCAGGAAGGCATCTTCACCGGCATTTCAGGCGGCGCCACCTTCGCCGTCGCGCGCCAGATCGCGGGCACCGCTCCGGCGGGCTCGGTGATCCTGTGCATGCTGCCCGACACCGGCGAGCGCTACATGTCGACCCCGCTCTTCGACGGCATCGAGGCTGAGATGGATGCCGAGGAGACGGCACTGTCGCGCTCGACACCAGGCTGCCAGTTCGACGCCTGAAGACAAATCGCGGCGCTGCTGTCCACTCGGATGGCGGCGCCGCGCGACGATCCAGGAATGATCGCGGGGGAGCAGCGAATGGACACTATGCAGGAAACAGCGGTGATGGATGAGACGCTCGACCCGCCAGACTGGGCCGAGATGCAGGCCCTGTCGCATCGGATCGTCGAGGATGCCGTCGCTTATCTCAAGGATGTCCGGGACCGTCCGGTGTGGCGCCAAATGCCGGTCGAGGTTCGCGCCTTCTTCTCGGCGCCGCTGCCGCGCTCGCCGGCACCGATAGCCGACGTCTATGGCGATGTCGCCCGCAACGTCATGGCCTATCCGATGGGCAACATCCATCCGCGCTTCTGGTCCTGGTATATGGGGTCAAGCAATTTCACGGGCGCGCTGGGCGATTTCCTGGCGGCGATCCAGGGCTCGAACCTCGGCGGCGGCAATCACGCCGCCGGGCTGATGGACAGCCAGGTGGTCGACTGGTGCAAGGAGATGGTGGGCTTCCCGGCTTCGGCCAGCGGCACGCTTGTCAGCGGCGGCTCGATGGCCAACCTCATCGGTTTGACCGTGGCGCGCAATGCCAAAGCAGGCGTCGACGTGCGCGAAAGGGGTGTCGGGGCGATCCCAAAACCGTTGCGCTTCTACGCCTCGGACCAGGTCCATTCCTGCCACCGCAAGGCCATGGAAGCGCTCGGCCTCGGCAACCGGGCGCTGCGGCGGGTCTCGACCGACGCCGATCTGCGCATCGATGTCGATGCCCTCAAGACCGCCATCGCGGAAGACCGCGCGGCAGGTTTCAAGCCGGCTTGCATCATCGGCACCGCAGGAACCGTCAACACGGGCGCGATCGACGACTTGCGGGCGCTGGCCGTGTTGGCGGCAGAGGAAGACCTCTGGTTTCATGTCGATGGCTGCATCGGCGCCCTGATCGCCATCGCGCCTGAAAACAGATCGCTCGTCGCCGGCATCGAACGCGCCCATTCCGTCGCGCTCGACCCGCACAAATGGCTGCACGCGCCCTTCGAAGCGGGCTGTGCGCTGGTTCGCGACGCCGTCGCCCACCGCAACGCCTTCGCCGTCACGCCGGAATATCTGGAATCGACGCCGCGTGGCCTCGCCTCAGGGCAATGGCTGCACGACTATGGCCTGCAGACATCGCGCGGTTTTCGCGCGCTCAAGATCTGGATGTCGCTCAAGGAGCATGGCATCGAGAAATTCGGGCGGCTGATCGACCAGAACATCGCCCAGGCCGGCTATCTGACCGAGCTGATCCGGGTCGAGGCGGCGCTCGAGCTGACGGCGCCGACCACCATCAACATCGTCTGCTTCCGCCATCGCCTGGACGGCGCCTCCGAGGAACAGCTCAAGTCGTTCAACACCGAAATCATGCTCAGGCTGCAGGAAGAAGGCATTGCAGCCGTGTCCGACACCACGGTGCACGGGCAGCACTGCCTGCGGGTCGCGATCACCAACCACCGCACCCGCCGCGACGACCTCGATCTCCTGCTGCGTGAGACGCTTCGCATCGGAGCGGAAATCAAGACCGCGGCGCTACCAGACTGACGAGAGAGCGCCAAGACATGTCATTCCGGGAGGCCGGCCAGCCGTAGCGCCTCGACATATTTGGCGAAATATTCTGGCCTGATCTGCCCTACCCGATGCTTGAGGTTGGAAAGCTTCAGTTGCGGGTCGAGCTCCAGCGAGCGCGCGATGTGCCTGCTCGCGGCATCCAGCCTGCCGGCCATGGCGTTGCTGGCGGCCGCCACACGCAGGCCGGTGAGATAATAGGGCTGCGCGCGCGACGCCGCCTCGGCGAGCGGCCAGGCGGCGTCGTAGCGGCCGGCCACGAAGTGAGCGAAGGCAGTGAAGGTCTGCATGAAGAAGGTCAGCGGATCGAGCGGGCTCAGCCGCCTTGCCCGCGACATGTGCTCGATTGCGATGTCCGGGTCGTCATGGCAGGCCTTGAGGCAGCCGCTGGCGCTCCAGGCGGCTGCGCAGTTCGGGTTGAGCACGAGCGCGCGGTCGGCCAGTGCCGATCCGGCCTCGTAATCGCCGGTGACATAACCCAGCGCCAGGCCGCTGAAAGCCAGCGCCACCGCATCGTCCTTGCCGGCGATAGCCACGTCGCCGACCAGCCTGGATACCTCGGCTGTTTCCTTCTGCCGGTCGATCATCCAGCCATTCGCCATGCGCCAGAAATAGCACCAGGCGGCAGCGCCTTCCGCGGCGGCAAAATCGGGGTCGAGCTGGATGGCCCTGTAGAACTGTGGCAACGCCTCCTCCAGCCCTTCTCTCGTCCAGCGGTAAAGGCTCGCCATGCCGCGCAGATAGTGGTCATAAGCGTCGAGGCTCTCGGTGGGCTTGCGCTTGGCGCGCGCCATCTCGGCCTGTTCGAGTCTGGGTGAAATTGCGCCGATGACACTGGAGGCAACGAGGTCCTGCAGTTCGAACACTTCCGAGACATCGCCTTCGAAGCGGTCGGCCCAGAGATTTACTCCCGCCGACGCCTCGATAAGCTGACCTGCCACCCGAAGCCGGCTGCCGGCCTTGCGGACACTGCCCTCCAGCACATAGCGCACCCCGAGCTCGCGTGCCACGCGGGTGACGTCAACCGCCTGGCCCTTGTAGGCGAAGGCGGAATTCCGCGCGATCACGAACAGCCAGCTGACATGCGACAGCGCCGTCGTGATCTCCTCGACAACGCCGTCAGTGAAATATTCCTGCTCGGCGTCGCCGCTCATGTTCTGGAACGGCAGGACCGCGATCGACGGCTTTTCCGGCACCGAAACGACAGGGCGATGCGCCTTCGCTTCCAGGCGGGAAAGTTCGGCCTCGGGCTGGCCATAGTCGGCTATCGAACCCTTCAGCTCCATTGGCGCCTCGATGCGTTCGATCAGCGCCCGCGTCGCTTCCTCAGGCTCGACACCGAGCTCGCGCTTGAGCGCTTCCTTACAGGCCAGGAACTGACGAAAGGCGTCGTTGGTCCGGCCGTGGCGGCGGAAGACGCGGATCAGGGCGCGGTGGGCCTGCTCGGCGCATGGGTCGGACGTCACTAGCCGCTCAGCCAGTCTTTCGCAGGCCTGCTCCTCGCGTTCACCGAGTTCCGGCAGGAGGCTCAGCCGTTCGGCCAGGTCCAACGCCTTGCGGGTGTAGTTCGCCCGAAGCGGCACAAGCCATTCGTCGATTTCGCCGGGGGATGGCAGTCCGTCGAGCAGGTCACCCCGGTACAGGTCGGCAGCTGCCGCGAGGCTCGCGCCGTCATCGGCCTGGCAGTTCCGGTCGAAAATCCAGATGTCGGCCTCGTTGTCATTCGCCACCACCCAGATGGTGTCGGCATTGCCTTCGATGCGAATGGCCTCGTTGCCGGTGGACGGAAACAGCCGCCTGATGTCGACCAGGGCCTGGCGCAGGCTGTTTCGCGCCTGCTGCTCGCCGCTGCCGGTCCACAGCATCGCCGCCACCTTCTCGCGGCGAAGCCCTTTCGGGCCGGCCAGAACCAGCGCGGCAAAGAGCAGCGACGTCTTGCGCGTCGCGAAGTGCAGAGGTTGCCCGCCTGCGGAGACAACCTCGATGCCGCCAAGCAATCGAATGTACATCCGGGGCCCCGTGAAACAGCGTTAAGCAGAATACCATGTCCCGCCGCCGACTTAACGACGATTTTGCGGGCTTTTTCCTGCGGTTTCACGCCTGGACGAACGTTGCCAAAGCGCGCCGATGAGACACTGCCCTCGTGAGTTCGAACGAGGGAGAATGACAATGACCTACATCAATATCAGAACCTGCCAGCCGAGCACCCGAGTTGCCGGCACGCTCGCCGCCAAGATCGCGTTAATCTTCGCCGGGTTCCAGCGCCGGTATCAGGACGCCATGCAGCGCAGGGCTTTGGCCGGTCTGTCCATTTCGGAGCTGAAGGATTTCGGCTATCCGGCCGATGAAGCCCCCGCGGATGCTGCGGCGCGCAGCCGCACCGCCGGGCGCCGCCCGCTGCGGTGAATCCGTCGCTACTCCCGGAATTCAGGCCAGCGGCGCGCCCGGCAGATAAAGCGCAATCGGCCGGATCTCGTAGACGGCGGTGGGATTGACGCGCCTGAGATCGCGCGCCACCGCTATCGCCTCGTCCTGGTTGGCGCAATCCAGCACATAGAGGCCCAGCAACTGCTCCTTGGTCTCGGCAAAGGGGCCGTCGATCACCATGCCGTCGCCCCGACCGCGCAGCGTGACGGCTTTCGCCGTCTCCCCCAGCCTTGCCGCCGGGCCCAGCTTGCCGGCGCGGGTCAGCCTGTCGTTGATCTCGAGCAGGTCTTTCATGACGGCTGCATCCTCGTCGGGCGTCCAGGACTGGACGGTCTCTTCGACGTGATAGGCAAGGATTGCGTAGAACATGGTTCGGTTCCTCGTGCGGGGATCCGAAAATCAGAATCGATTTTTGCGTCGCTGACCTTCGGTTCGGTAAGGGTCATGCACCAAATTGAAGTGCTACAGCATCCCGCGTCCTGGAGGACGCACGGCGCTTTAGGGCGGGCTGCACTATCACAAGGATGGCGCGGCTGATCCAGTCCTCTGGAGCAGCCGGGAAAGCGCTTGCTGACTCAAGCTGCCAGCGGCAGGCGCAGCTCCGTCAGCAGGCCGCCGCCGGGATGGTTGGAAAGGCTGATCTCGCCGCCGGCGCCGCGGGCGATGTTGCGGGCGATGGTCAGGCCGAGGCCGAGCCCGCCGGTCTCGCGGTTGCGCGACTGTTCGAGGCGCACGAAGGAACCGAACACCTGATCCAGCTTTGCCTGCGGAATGCCCGGCCCTTCATCGCGGATGCTGAGCGTGATTGTATCGCCAGAGCGCTGCACGCCGATATGCGCCTTCTTGCCATAGGTGACGGCGTTCTGGACTAGATTGGTGATGCAGCGGCGCAGCGCCACCGGCCGCGCGATGCAGACCAGGCCGCGCGACGGCGTGGCGTCCTCGTCGAACGAAGCGTCCTCGAACATGTCGGCGACCGCCTCCACCAGCGACCAGAAGTCGATCCGCTCGGCCTTTTCCTCGGTGACCTCGAATTTGGCGAAGTCGATCACCGAGCTTGCGATGCTCTCGATGTCGGCAAGGTCATGCGCCAGCGCTTCACGGGCCGGCGATTTGCGCAGCAGCTCGAGACGCAATCGCATCCTGGTCAGCGGCGTCCGCAGATCATGCGCCAGTGCCGCCGCCAGGTGCTCGCGGTCCTCGACATAGTCGCGCAGGCGCATCTGCATGGCGTTGACCGCCTTTGCCGCGGCGCGGATTTCGCGGCTGCCGGTCTCGGCGATGGGCGGGCTTTTGAGGTCCTTGCCGATGCGGTTCACCGCGGTCTCCATCATGCGATAGGGTGCGGTCAGCCGGCGCAGCGACCAGATCGACATCACGATGATCAGTCCCGCTATCAGCGAATAGAGCGGTAGGCTGTCCCAACTCAGGATCGGCCCAGCCGGCGTGATCGGCTCGGTGAAGTTCAGCCACTGGCCGTCGGAAAAGCGCAGCGACGCCGTCAGCTTGTCGCTCTGGGCGAAATCCGCGGCCAGCACCAGCAGATCGCGTTCGACCTGGCCGACATCCTTGTTCATCACCTGGCCGTCCGGGACATCGGCTTCCTGCGTTGCCGGATCGCGCCGCACACGCGCGTCGGTGATGCCGAACTTGGACAGGCGGCCGACCAGGATGTCCTCCAACTCGGCTAGCTGGTCATCGCCGGCGATCGAGGAAGTGACGGCGGGGGTGTCCGAAACGGTCAATGCGTAGGTGGCATTGAACAGACCGGAAGCGGTCGTCTTGCGTTCTTCAGGCGTGGCGTCATGCATAAGCTGCACCAGCGAATAGGCGCGGTCGTTCAGCCGATAGAGATCAACCACATCGTTGGCGGCGGCGCGGTCGCGCGCCACGATATAAAGCGTCGCGACCTGGCTGATCATCAGGCCGGCAATGACGATGAGCAGAACCCAGACAGGCAGGGTTTGCGGCAGCAAGCGTCTCATTCGGAGGTCGTTTCGGGCAGAAACTGATAGCCACCGCTGCGAACAGTCAAGATCAGTTTCGGCGTCTTGGGATCGTCCTCCATCTTGCGGCGCAGGCGGCTGACCAGGATGTCGACGCTGCGATCGAAGCTGTAACCGGTGTCGCCGCCGGACAACTCGATGAGCTGCTCGCGGGTGAGAACGCGTTGCGCGCTCTTGACGAAGGTCTGCAGCAGGTTGAACTCCGCCATCGTCAGTTCCACCCGCACGTCGTCGGGCGCCGTCAGCCGGCGGCGCGAGCAATCCATGGTCCAGCCGGCAAAGCGGTAGATCTGCTTGGCTGTGGGCCGGCGCGGCTCGGCCGTGCCGTTGCGCCTCAGCACCGCTCGGATGCGGGCGAGCAATTCGCGCGGATCGAAGGGTTTCGGCACATAGTCATCAGCCCCCATCTCGAGCCCGACGACGCGATCCGTCGTCTCGGTCACCGCGGTCAGCATGATGATCGGTGTCGTGTGATTGGCGCGGATCTCGCGGCACAGTTCCAGCCCGCTTTTACCGGGAAGCATCACATCGAGCACGATCAGGTCGACCTGCGCCCGGCGCAGGATCGACTCCATCTCGGTGCCGTCGGCGGCCACTGTCGTGCGCAGCCCCCGCTTCTGGAAAAACTCCTGAAGCAGGTCGCGTATGCCCTTGTCGTCATCGACGATCAGTATGTGCGAGTCGGATTTCACGAGAACCCCGCGATTTGTGTAGCCAAGCTGCCCTTCTGTGATCACCCACACGATAGAATTCGGGCCACATCTTGGCCAGTGGCGGCGACGTGGGACGGAATGGCTTCCCCAGAAACAATTCAGAAACAAAATTCTACACTCGGGAAAAACTCGTGAAAAATTTCAAGGGCATAACTGCTGCCGTGGCGGTCAGGTCATCGGCTGCGACGCAAGTTTCCGGAGTAACGGGCAAGACCGATGCAGAGGTTCTGGATCAGCGCGATGGGTGCTTTGCTTAGCATGTCGCTCATCACAGCCGCAATCGGGGCCTCCAACGCAAAGGTAACGCCGCTGACCCGGACCGAGCGCTGCACCAATCTCAACCGTCAAGTTGACGAAGCCCTCGAAACCCATGCCGCGGCAACGCAGGTCACCGCGGCGAAGGCACTTCAAAGAAAGGGAAACCGGTTCTGCGCTGCCAAGAAACAGGCGCAGGGCATCCGGATGCTCGCAAACGCTTTGAAGCTGCTTGGAGTGACACCGATCGACCCGGTTCAGTGACGCTCAACTCCTCGACCCGCATGAAAAAGGAAATGAAGCCATGACAAAGTCCCTCCTCTCCGCCCTCGGCCTCGCTGTTGCTCTCGCTTTCTCGATGCCGGCTGTCAGCAACGCCGCCGCCACGACGACCGCCGCTCCGGCCGCCTCGACCACGACCACGGCTCCGGCCGCTGACGCTACGGCGAAGACCGCTCCGAAGAAGGTCGCCGCCAAGAAGGCCTGCAAGGTGACCAAGACCCACAAGTGCCCGGTCAAGAAGGCCCCGAAGAAGGACGCGAAGAAGTCCTAATCCAGGCTTCGATCCCGATCTTTCAAGACCGCTCCGGCCGAAACCGGCCGGGGCGGCTTCCAGCGGCCGAATCCTGACACCGGCAGCTTGCGCCGCGCCACTTCCTTAACCCGATCGCAATGCCGGTGCCGTAGGACAATCCGCATGAAGAAGCGGCTTTCGTCCATGATGCGCTCGCTGGCTCTCGGCGGCTTGGTTGCCACCGCGGCAGCAAGAGCGCTGATCATCTTAACAGCCAGCCCAGTGCCGGATCCCGCCAGCGGCAGGACCGAGCCGGAACTTTTCGCGCCGGCCATCTCATCGAGCTTCGACTACATCACGCCGGCACAGAGCTGGGTCCTGATCGTGCTGACGGGCGCGACGCTGATCGGCATCGCCGCCTGGATGATTGGCGCGTTCATGGAGCGCGGTTCCAACATGGACGACGGTGCGTCGCACGATCGGTCGGCAGGGGCGTTGAAGCGCAAACAGCGCTATCCCACATAAGCCTTCATCGTCCCTCGATTCTCCGCTCTCCAGCGGACAAATGGACAAATGCTTCCCTGCCTGAGGAAGTGCAAGCCAGACCCAGTTTCCAACTGGTGAATTCCAATGCCTGAGACCGTCCTTAAACCGCGTACCAAGACGCAGCCGAAGACCGAGCGGCCGAAGCTCTACAAGGTCATCCTGGTCAATGACGACTTCACGCCGCGGGAGTTCGTGGTGACGGTGCTTAAAGGCGAGTTCAAGCTCAGCGAGGATCAGGCGCATCGCGTGATGATCACCGCGCATACGCGCGGCGTCTGCGTGGTCGCCGTCTTCACGCGCGACGTTGCCGAGACCAAGGCCGCGCGAGCAACCGACGCCGGTAAGGCCAAGGGCTATCCGCTGCTGTTCACGACCGAGCCGGAAGAGTAGGGCGGCTCTGCCTCGCCCGTGTCCTGGAGAGGGAAAGCGAGGCCGCCGGCCGAGCAGGGTGAGGGTGGGGGCAAGCGCCGTATTTGATTGTTGCGCGCCGCCCCTCATCCGCCCTTTCGGGCACGTTTCCCCGGAAGGGGGAGAAGGAAAAGGCTCTACCTTCCTTCTCGATACCACATCGAGCCGATGGCCAGGAGCAGCAAGCCGAGGCCGAGGAAGCCGCCGAACAGCGGCACGCGCGAGACGGCCTTCAGCGTGCTGTCGTCGGTGGTGCGCAGCCCGATCCAATCGTTCCCCGATGCCGCCCCCGAGGAGCGGACAGGTACGATCGAAGGCAATGCCACACCGCCGGCAAGATCGCCAAGCATGGAGGATGGCGCGAGCCGGCGCACGCTGCCGCCGGTCGCCTCGGCCGGTGCCTTCAGCCTGTCCTCGGTGGAAACGACATCGGCGAATTCAGGCGCATTGATCGGGCCGACATGGGCAAGCGCGGTGAGGTCGCCGTTGCCGACCTGATAGAGGCCGATCTCGCTGGTCTGCAGGCTGCCCGTGAAAATCCCTGGTTCGGCTTTTTCCAGCTTGACCGTCATCGTCTTGCCGGAAGGCGTGATCACCTGGGCGGGGCCGGGATCGTCGCTCATCGTCTGGCGGCGGATTTCCAGCACCATGCCGCGGCCGTCGGCGGTCAGCCGCTCTTCTTCAAGTTCGGGTTCCTTCATCAGCCAATGGGCGATGCGCCGATAGAGCTGGACATGCGGCCCGCCGCCTTCGAATCCGCGCGCCCACAGCCAGCCCTGATCGGAAAGCAGCATGCCGACCCGGCCTTCGCCCTTGCGGTCGAGCACAAGCAGGGGGCGGTCGTCGGCCCCTTTCATCACCACCGCGCCCTCGGGATTCTTGACGCCGATGGTGCGGAACCAGCGGCTCCAGCGCGGCGGATCGGCGGCGGAGCCGTCGAGCCCGCGCGTGACCGGGTGGCGCTGGCCGAGATCGGTGAGACGCGGATAGAAGGCCTTATCGACGACCTCGCCGCTCGGCATCGCGGGCAGGGCCGACATCAGTGGCGTTCGGGCGATGGAGCTTTCGCCGGCATATTCGGGGCCGGCGGCAATCAGCAGCGCGCCACCCTTTTCGACATATTCGGAGATGTAGTCGTAATAGAGGATCGGCAGCACGTCGCGGTGTTGATAGCGATCGAAGATGATCAGATCGAAGTCCTTGATTTTCTCGACGAACAGCTCGCGCGTCGGAAAGGCGATCAGCGACAGCTCGTTGATCGGCGTGCCGTCCTGCTTTTCCGGCGGTCGCAGAATGGTGAAGTGGACGAGGTCGACCGAAGCGTCGGATTTCAACAGGTTGCGCCAGGTGCGCTCGCCGGCATGCGGCTCGCCGGAGACCAGAAGCACGCGCAGATGATCGCGAATGCCGTCGACCAGCGCGATGGCGCGGTTGTTGGTGTCGGTCAACTCCCCCGGCTCGTGGTCGATCGAAAGCTGGACGATGTTGCGGCCCGCGTTGGGAATGGTGACTTCAAGCTTCATCGGCTGACCGATGGTCGCATGCTCGACAGAGACCTGCTCGCCATTGACCGAGACCCGCACGTCGACCGGGCCGCCCTGACCTTCGGTGGAAAGCACCCGATAGCTCATGTCGAGCGGCTTGCCGACGAGGCCAAAGCGCGGCGCGTTCTCGAAGCGGATGCGGCGGTCCTTCTCGTGCTCGTTGCCCGTGATCAGCGCATGGAGCGGCGCGTTGAATTCCGGAGCGCCGGCTGGCGCGTCATGCACCTCGCCATCGGTGATCATGATGGCGCCGCCGATGCGCGAGGGCGGCACATCGCGGAAAGCGCTTTCCAGCGCGCCGAACAGCCTGGTTTCCGTGCGCTCATCGGCGGCCTCGGATTTGCCGGCCTCGACGACGCGGACGTCGAATTGCTTGAAGCGGCCGAGGCGCTGCTGAAGGCCCCTCAGCGCTTCGTCGGTCTGCTTGGTGCGGTCGCCGATGTCCTGGCTCTGGCTGCGATCGACGATGACCGCGACGACGCTCTTCAATGCCTCGCGTTCCTCGTCGAGGAAAACGGGATTGAGCAGTGCCGCGCCCAGCGCAAGCAGGGCGATGAAGCGCAGGACAGAGCCGCGCTGACGAAACCACAGGCCGACCAGCGCGAGCAGCGCGAGCGGCACGATGACGACCCAGAACAGCGGCCAGGAAACGAGCGGCTCGAAGGAGATCGACCAGTTCATGAACTACTGTCCCAGCCGTTCGAGCAGGACGGGCACATGCACCTGGTCGGATTTGTAGTTGCCGGTCAGCATGTACATCATGATGTTGACGCCGGCGCGCAGCGCGTAGACGCGCTGCATCGGATCCGGCGGCACGGTCGGCAGCATCGGATCGCCGTTCTCGTCGACCGCCCAGGCGCCGGCGAAATCATTACCGGTGATCATGATCGGGGAGACGCCGTCGCCGGTGCGCACGGGACGGTTCTCGGTGTTGCTGGCATCGAGCGAGGCTTCGACCCAGAGCGGACTGCCGTTGAAGCGGCCGGGAAACTCGGGAAGGATGAAGAAGGACTTCGTCAGCACATGGTCCGAGGGCACCGGCTCCAGCGGCGGCACGTTCAGATTGCCGAGAATATCGCGCAGCCGCTCGGTGGCCGGGCTTGCCGAGCCGGCGCCGATGCCGTTGGAGAACTGGTCGCGCGTGTCGAAGAGAACCGTGCCGCCCTGCTGCATATAGGCGTCGATGCGGGCGATCGCGGCTTCGCTGGGCATCGGCGCGGTGGCGTCGATCGGCCAGTAGATCAGCGGATAGAAGGTCAGTTCGTCCTTGGAGATGTCGACGCCCGCCGGCGGGCCGGGTTCCAGCGCGGTCTTCTCGATCAGGAAGCGGGTGAGGCCTTCGAGGCCGGCGCGGCTGATTGAATCGACGCCGGGCTCGCCGGTGATGACATAGGCGATCCGAGTTTTCGAAATGTCCTCGATGGCCTGGGAATCGCCCGGCTTCGAATCATCGGCGCGGGCAAAGTCGGCGTGGCCGAAGAGCCCGCCGAACACGATCAGCAGGGCAGCGGCGGTCGCGGCGGCGCGGCGCGGCCGGCGCGAGAACAGCCCACCCATCCAGAACACGGCAAGCGTGTCGAGCACCATCAGCAAGAGGGCCAATGTGACCAGCGGGCCTTTCAGGTTCTCCGATTCGTCGAAGGCGTAAGCGATGGCCGTCACCGGCAGCGAGACCTGTGGCCGAGCAAGCGGCGTGAATGTGCTCGAGGCGTTGAGCAGGTTATGCGCGAAAACGCCGGTTTCCGAACCGTAGAGGCCGGGCGGGTTTTCCAGCGTCACCGGAAGCGGGCCGGCGGCGGGCACGAGCGGCCGCGCATCGGGTGTCGGCGGCACCAGCGCGCCGTCGGCGCCGATCATGCGATAGGGCGCCAGCGAAGCGGCGGCCGCCTCGGCATTGGCGACCGCGGCGCCCTGGTTGCGCGACAATTGCACTATGCGTCTCAGCATCTCGACGAAGCTGCCGGAGATCGGCAGGTTCGACCAGGTCGCCTCCGGTGTCACGTGGAAGAGCACCAGCGTTCCCTTGTCCTTCTTCATGCCCGTGACCAGCGGCGTGCCGTCGGCAAGCGTCGCCCAGGTGCGCTCGACGATGTCGGGCGTCGGCTCGGCCAGCACCTGCCGGCTGACCGTCACCTCCTTCGGCGGCGCGAGATCGGCGAACGGGCCGTTCTTCGGGAATTCGGTGACCGGTTGCGGCGTCGTCCATGAAAGCGCGCCGCCCAGCGCGCGCTCGCCGCTGCGCAGCCGGACCGGCAAGAGATCATCGTCGTTGCCGGCGGCGGCCAGCCTTGAACCGGCAAAGCGCACCAGCGTGCCGCCATTGTTCACCCAGTCGACCAGCCGTTGCCGGACCTGCGCGGGGATGGTGCCGACATCGGCCATGATGATCATCGCCGGCTTCTGGTCGAGAAGCTGCGGAATGGCATCGGCCAGATCGGCGCTCGACGGCTCCACCAGATCGGCGAAAGGCTGCAGGGCGCGGCGAATGTAATAGAGCGGCGACAGCAGCGGCTGCGCCTGGTCTGCCTCGGCCTGCGAGAGCAGACCGACACGGCGGCGCTTGGAGCTCTCGTCCAGCACGCGAACGGCACCGGCCTGGTGCTCGCCGTCGAGTGCTATCGAGGCGAAGTCGTTGCGCAATTCGAACGGCACCTTCATCGTTCCGGTGGCGGTGACCTGACCCGGCGCGAAGGTCAGAGTCGCGTCGGCGATGCGGCGGCCCTTGTCGTCGAAGGCGCCCGCAGTGATCTGCGCCGGCGCCGGGTCGCCCGGCGCGCGGATGGCGGTCAGCGTGAAGCCGTCGACCTGATTGTCGGCGCCGGTCAGGCCGGTGAGCGAGAGCCGGTCCGAGGTAGCCCAGACCAGCCTCGCGGCATTCTTTTCCAGGAGCGTCTTGAACGCCGCTTCGTCGCCGGTGGCGGCAAGGCCATCGGCAAGCACGGCGACGCTGGCGCCGGGCAGGCGCTCCAAAGTGGCTGCGACGCGGGCATAGACGGCGGGGCGGTCGGTCGGGATCGGACGCGGCTTTGCCGCGCGCAGGCGGTCGAGCGCGGCCGATGCATCGAAGGGGCCGATCTCGGCATTCGGCTTCTCGGCGGTAAAGGCGATGACGACCGGCACGCCGTTCGAGCCTGCATCGGCAATCAGCCGCTCGGCGGTGGCGACGCGCTTGCCCCAGTCGGCGGCGCTTGCCCAGTCATTGTCGATGACCAGCGCGAGCGCCGAGCCCTCGGCCGGCAGCTTTTCGCGCGGATTGAAGATCGGCTCGGCGAGCGCGGTGACGACAAGGGCGGCCATCAGCAGGCGAAGCAGCGTCAGCCACCAGGGGCTTTGATGCGGCGTCTCCTCGCGCCTCAGGACGCGGGCGAGGATCCTCAGCGGCGGAAAGACCTCGGTCCGCGGCCTGGGTGGCGTCAGCCTCAGCAGGTACCAGATCACCGGCAGGGCCAGCAGCCCCCACAGCACCATCGGCGCGCCGAAGGAAAGCGGCAGCCAACTCATGCGACCGCCTTTCCGGCGTCACCGCCAGCGGTCAGCCCGGCATGACCGCCACCGGCGGTCAGCCCGGCATGACCCGAGGTCAGTCCCGGACGGCTGCTGTCGGCGGTCATCGCCATGTGGACGCGCACGAGCGCCTCGGAGGCGAGGCGGTCGGTATGATTGACGGTAAAGCTCCAGCCGAGGCGCTTGCACCAGCCGGCCAGTTCCTGGCGGCGAGCGATATAGAGCAGGCGGTATTCGTCTTTAAGCGTTTCGGCGCGGCCGGCGGTCAGCTTGTCGCCGGTCTCGGGATCGGTGAATTCGGTGCGGCCGGCATAAGGGAAGGTCTCCTCGGCCGGGTCGGCAACCTCGATCAGGTGCGCGCGCACGCCATGACGGGCGAGCACGTCGAGCCAGGCCATGGTCTCCTCGACCGGATCGAGAAAGTCGCTGACGATGACGATGTCGCAGAAGCGGCGGATGGTGGAGAGATCGGGCTTCGCCGCAAGGTTGCCGGCATGGCTGAGCTGGGCCGCGATGCGTTCGGCGCCGTTGCGGGCGGTGAACGGGTCGGTGAGGCCCGGCCAGGCGATGCGCTCGCCGCTGCGCGACAGGAGCTCGGCCAACGCAAGCGCCAGCACCAGCGCGCGCGATTCCTTGGAAACGCCGGCTCCGGAGGATTTGTAGAGCATGGACGGCGAGGGATCCGACCAGAGCCAGACGGTATGGGCCGCCTCCCACTCGCGGTCGCGCACATAGGTGTGGTCGTCGCGGGCCGAGCGGCGCCAGTCGATGCGCGAGGCATCGCCTTCGACATAGGGGCGGAACTGCCAGAAATTCTCGCCGATGCCGCGCTTGCGGCGGCCATGCCAGCCGGCGATCACCGTGTTGACGATGCGGCGCGCCTCGACCAGCAGATCCGGCACCAGAGAGGCCCGCAACCGGCCACGGGCGAGCGCGTCGCGCGTCGCAACCGGTGCCTGGACCTCGCCTATTCGACCCATCAGATGCCTTTTGCCAGTTTCGCCACCACGTCGCGCACGGATGTGCCTTCGGCGCGGGCGGCGAAGGTCAGCGCCATGCGATGCTGCAGCACCGGCTCGGCGAGGGCACGGATGTCGTCGACCGACGGCGCCAGCCTGCCATCATATAGAGCGCGTGCTCGGGCGCACAGGGTCAGCGCCTGGCTGGCGCGCGGACCAGGACCCCAGGCGACATGCTTGTCGGTGTCGGCAATCCCCTGACCGGGACGAGCCGAGCGCACCAGCTTGAGGATCGCTTCGACGACGCTTTCGGGCACCGGCATGCGGCGGATCAGCGTCTGAATTTCCTTCAGCCTGGCTGGCTGCAGCACATTGTCGGCCTTGGCCTCCTCGACGCCGGTGGTTTCGAGCAGGATGCGGCGTTCGGCCTCGATCTCCGGATAGAGGATGTCGACCTGCATCAGGAAACGATCGAGCTGCGCTTCCGGCAGCGGATAGGTGCCTTCCTGCTCCAGCGGGTTCTGCGTCGCCAGCACGTGGAAGGGCGAGGGCAGGTCGTGGCGAACGCCGGCAATGGTGACGTGATATTCCTGCATCGCCTGCAGCAGCGCCGACTGGGTGCGCGGCGAGGCACGGTTGATCTCGTCGGCCATCAAAAGCTGCGAAAAGATAGGCCCGCGGAGGAAGCGGAAGGATCGTTTGCCAAGCTCATCCTGCTCCATGACTTCGGAGCCGAGGATGTCGGACGGCATCAGGTCGGGCGTGAACTGGATGCGGCGGGAATCGAGGCCGAGCACGATGCCCAGTGTCTCGACCAGCTTGGTCTTGGCGAGGCCTGGCACGCCGACGAGGAGCGCATGCCCGCCGGCAAGCAGCGCAACCAGCGTGCGCTCGACAACGGCTTCCTGGCCGAAGATCACGCGGCCTACGGCGTCGCGGACCTTGGAGATGTCGGACAGCGCCTTCTCGGCCTGCTCGATCATCGCCTTGTCGCTCAACGGGCTTTCCTTGATCATCACGCTCATGCCGTTCGATCCTTGTGGTTGGAAATACCGGCTTGCATTCTCGATTCGCAGAATGCCGCGATTCGGCCTCGCCCGGCGCTTGCGATTGAACTTAAATCACAGGCTTGGGCTGACAAGGCTGACAATCCGGACAACAGTGACTATTTCGTGACCATGACGCATCGCACAGAATCCGGTGAAAAGGGCCTGACCAGCGCCACCGAGGCGCGCGGGCTGGAGGCGCTGATCTCGCGCGCGGCGCGCGCCGGCAAGGGGCCGGCTCCGGTGGAGCGCTGGAATCCGGACTTCTGCGGCGACCTCGATATGGAGATCAGGGCCGACGGCACCTGGTTCTACCTCGGCACGCCGATCGGGCGCATGCCGCTGGTGCAGCTCTTTTCCAGCGTGTTGCGCAAGGACGCCGACGGCAAGACCTACCTGGTGACGCCGGTGGAGCGCGTCCGCATCCGCGTCGCCGATGCGCCCTTCATCGCCGTCGAGATGAACGTGTCCGGGACCGGCAACGGCCAGATCATCACGTTCCGCACCAATGTCGGGGACGTGGTCACCGCCGGGCCCGGCCATCCGCTGCGCTTCGTCGACGAGGACGCCACCGGCGGGCTCAAGCCCTATGTGCTGGTGCGCGGGCGGCTGGAAGCCTTGGTGGCACGGCCGGTGATGTACGAATTGGTCGAGCATGGAGAGGTGATCGACGTCTGCGGCAGGGCAATGTTCGCCGTCCGCTCCGGCGGCGAAGTTTATCCGATCATGTCGGCCGACAAGCTCGAGCGGCTAAGCGCGTGATGGACCAGGTGGCGCCGGTGCCGTTCTCGATCGCGGATTTTCGCGCCCGCGCAGCGGCCCAGGCCGAGGTGCAATCCGGCGACGAGTTCGGCGACCACCGCTTCAATCCAGGGCATCCCAGGCTGAAGCATATAAAACCGCTGCGCGACGCCGCGGTGCTGATCCCGGTCGTCGATCACGCCGACGGCGCCACGGTGCTGCTCACCAAGCGGGCGGAGAAGCTGCGCAGCCATTCCGGCCAGGTCGCCTTTCCCGGCGGCACCATCGATCCGACCGATCCCACCCCTGAGGCCACAGCGCTGCGGGAGACATTCGAGGAGATCGGCCTCGACCGCGATCACATCGAAATTGTCGGCCGCATGCCCGATTATGTCTCCGGCAGCGGCTACCGCATCGTGCCGGTGCTTTCGGTGGTGCGGCCGGGCTTTTCGCTGATGCTCAACGCCGACGAGGTCGACGCCGCCTTCGAGGTGCCGCTGCGCTTCCTGATGGACCCTGTCAACCACGCGCGCGACAGCCGCATGTGGAACGACCTCGAATGGTTCTTCTACGAGATGCCCTATGGCGGCCAGCGGATCTGGGGCGTCACCGCCGGCATCATCCGCACACTCTATGAAAGGCTCTATGCGTGAGCGCTGAGGTGTCTCTCTCGGGCAGGGCCGATTGGCTGGGCGAAAAGCATCTGCAGAAGCTGCTTGCCGCGCTGAAGGAGGGCGGCGAGGAGGCGCGGGTGGCCGGTGGAGCGGTCCGTAATGCGCTGATCGGCCAGCCGGTGGCCGACATTGACATTGCCACCACGACGGTGCCCGAGGACACGATCCGCCGCGCCCAGGCAGCCGGCTTCAAGACCGTGCCGACAGGGATCGAGCACGGCACGGTCACGGCAATCGCCGGCGGCAAGGCCTATGAGGTCACGACGCTCCGGGCCGACATCGAGACCGACGGTCGGCGGGCGAAAGTCATCTTCGGGCGCGACTGGAAGGCCGACGCCGCGCGGCGCGACTTCACCATCAATGCGCTTTATGCCGAAGCCGACGGCACCATCGTCGACCTTGTCGGCGGCGTCGCCGATATCGAGGTGCGGCGGCTGCGCTTCATCGGCGATCCGGAAGCGCGCATCCGCGAGGATTATCTGCGTATCCTGCGCTTCTTCCGCTTCTTCGCCTGGTATGGCGACGGCCGGCCGGACGCCGAGGGCTTGAAGGCCTGCGCCAGGCTGAAGGACGGGCTCGGCAGGCTGTCAGCCGAACGCGTGTGGTCCGAACTGAAGAAGCTGCTTTCGGCGCCCGACCCATCGCGTGCCCTGCTGTGGATGCGCCAGGCCGGTGTCCTCACCGCCGTGCTGCCGGAGAGCGAGAAATGGGGCATCGACGCCATCCACGGGCTGGTCAGGACCGAAAAGGATCTCGGCTGGGATGCCGATCCGCTGCTCAGGCTGGAGGCCGTCGTTCCGCCGGATGCCGCGCGCATGAAGACGCTTGCCGAAAGGCTGAGATTTTCGACCGACGAGGGGGAGCGCCTGCGACACTGGGCACTGACGGTTCCGACTGAACCCAAGACGACCGAGACGGAATTGTCGAAAAAGCTCTATTTCGGCGACCGCGAAGGCTTCGTCGATCGGCTGCGGCTCGCGCTCGCCGCCGCGCGGACACGGGCCATCGAGGACGATCAGGCGATGATGGAAGCCGGCGGTTTCTCGCGCCTGCTCGGCTTCGCCTTGAAATGGCAAAAGCCGAGCTTTCCGATCAAGGGGGCCGACCTGACCGAACTCGGCGCCGCGCCCGGCCCGAAGCTTGGCGCCACGCTGAAGAATCTCGAAAGGGAATGGGTGGATTCAGCATTCGCCATGGATCGCGGCGCGCTGCTCAAACGCGCCGCGCAGGCACTCGAGGCTTAGATCAGTCCTACATCGTGGCGCCGCTCAGCGTATCGCCACCGGGGCCAGGGCGCGCGAAAGGCTTGCCTCGCCCTTGCCGTAGACTGAGGGGTTGTAGTTGACCAGCGTGTCGGTGCGAGCCGTGTTGAGCAGGTCGTTGGTGATCTGAACCGGGGTCGCCTTGGTGAATTTGCTGCCGATGATTGCGGCATATCCGGAGATGATAGGCGCTGCGAACGATGTGCCGTAAAGGCCGGTCTTGTCGCCTTCGACGCCGACCACCAGGAAATGGCTCTGCACGGTCGGGTCGGACCCGGCGTAATTGGAATACCAGGCAAGCTGAGCCTTGTTTGACGCCGTGCCGTTTGTGGACAGCGCGCCAACAAAGATCGCCGTCGGTTTGCCGATCAGAGCGAGATCGAGATAATCCTGCTGTCCGCTGGTGACGCCGCCGACCGCAACCGAATCGTTGCCAGCCGCTTTCGAGACGATGGCCGATCCCTTGCTGGCGTAGGAGATGATCGATTGCTCCTCCGGGGCCCAGCGGATCTGGTTCACGCTGTAACCCGCGTTCGCGTACATGCCGTAGCTGAGGTTGAGAACGTTGCGGCCACTTGCCAGCGGGACGGCCGAACCCGTCGAGAAGTCCTTGGAGCGGATGGTCGCCGCAGGAGCGATCATGCTTGCTTCCTCGCGCGTCCACTCTCCGTGCCGCTGATATTGCGTGCCGATGCCAAAATTGCCGGAGAAGCGCGATGAACTGCTGAAGTCGTCGACGATGGTGATGGTGACGCCCTTGCCCTTATAGCCAGCCGCCCACGCGGCGCCGACATCGGGACTCATCCAGCTCTGCACCGCTTGTGTCGTTCGCGCAACCGGTATCTTTGCGCTTACGCATATGGACCCGCCGCCGTGGCACAGCGCGGCCGACTGGTCCGCGTCGAGAGCTTCCTGCGCCGACGCCAGGCATGCCGGCAGAATGGTCAGTGCCGCGGCAATGCCGAGCTTCCAGAAATTACCAGACATGGTCTTACTCCCGGTCAAAGCAGGAACGAGGACGGACGATCGCGAAGTTCGGGAGCAGGAAGGTTTCTCATGCGCGGCATCCCGGCGATCAGAAAGTAACACGGTAGTTGAGCCACAGGCGCAGCCTTTCGGGCGTAGCGTTAACCAGATATTTCAGCGTGTCCTCAGGCGCCGTCTCCCCGGCCGCAAGCCGGCAGTTGACGCTGTAGGTGCCCAGATCCCCGTAGTCGGCCACGCATGGCTTTTCGCTCAGGTTGCCGCCGAAGGTCGAGGTAACCGAAAGGGAGAGAGTGCTGTTGAGGCTCGGATGGGTCTGGGTGAGAAAACCGAGCTTGAGGCTCGGCGCGATGCGGTACTTCTCGGCTTGTTCCCCGGTTCCCACTCCCCACAGAAAGCCGCTGTCTTCGGTAAGTTGCGTGATGAAGTCGACGTGCATGTCGACCCAATCGCTGTGGTACCAACGATTGAATGAGACCCAGCTCCCGTCCTGCAGCTCATAGCCGCCATTGCCGAGAGCTCTGGCGCGGTCGCTGAGCCATGACCCCTGGTGGATGTTCACGAGCGACGTGGTCATTTCCTGGGCCATCGACGGCGAGGCGCCAACGACTAGGCACAGCAACAGTGCGGCTGCGCCGAAACCATCTCGTTTGTTGGATCTTTCGCGCATGCGCGAAGCACCTCGCCCCACCGGATCCAGACGCGCCTTGTGGCGGACGGCTCCTCGGGCAGCCGCGGTCGCCGGATCATGCGCAACGATCGCATGGAGACCGTTACCGCGGGGTTATCCAAGCCGGTACGAATATAAGTTTTTGCTTGAATTCGGCGAAGCCAGGCCGTTGCCAGCGATCAGACGCAAACAAAGCGAGATGCGCCGGATGCTGCATCCAACTCGCCGGCTTTGCCAATGGTCGTCCGAAAACGGTGACCCGATGCCTCAGGCCGCGTCGCGGACCTTTTGGATGCGCGAGCGGATCGCCTCGATCATGGTCTCGCGGATGGTGGTTTCGCCATGGGTTTCACGCATGTGCTCGACGGCGCGGCGCATGACCTCGGCTTCCTCCTCGGCGCGCGTGTGCCAATCGCAGCCCGGGACGAGTGTCCCGCATTGGAACTCCTTCATGGTTTTTCCTTTCCTAGGTCCGGAGCCCTGATTCCGCTCCTTGTTGTCATGCAATTCCGCATGGAAAGCCGCATCGCATTTTCCTGAAATTGCCCCGGTGGAAAACCATAACACATGTCGCCGGCTTTGGTTGCATTGGAGCCGGTGGCGAATTGTTTTTTCACGGTCTCCGCGCGAAATCAAAGGCGGAGCATTGCTGCTCCGCCCGTTGCCACCTGGTTTCCGTGAAACGATGAACCGCACTGTCTTTTTGTTTTGACGCAATTCCGGCGGAAACCGCTTCAACGTTTCTGCAATTGCTGGCCGTGCAGGCCGTCACTTCATGATTTTGACAGCCTCGGCAATCTTGTTCTTGCCGCTCATATCCCAGGAAACGCGAACCTTCTCGCCCGGCTTTATGCCCGGATCCTTGAAGGCCTTGGACAGCGTGAAGGTCGATCCGTTGTCCAGAACAAGGCTCATGGCCGTTCCATCAAAGCTCTTCACTGTTCCCGTGGTGTGCTTTACCGCGGCGAACGCGGCGCCACCGGAGGCGAGAAAGGCGGCGGTTGCCGCCGTCACAATAAGCTTGCGCATAGGATGTTCTCCTGGGATGCGGGCACCATTGGGAAGGCACTCCGCTCGATCAGGGCCGTCCGGACGCGTCGGGTCGCGGCTCGTAGCAGTGACGAGCCGCCGGCGCTTCCCGACCCGGCACGTTAAATAGATCAATTTTTTCAAAAGGATATTAGACGAAAAAGAAATCGCCCCTGCCACATTGCCGGTCAAAATTCGGCGAATGGGACAGCAATGCGGCTGGCCTTCCGCTCACCGGATTTTTACGGCCACTTTACCTCGGGCGGCAGGCTGGAGAGGATCGAGGCGACATTGCCGCCGGTTTTCAGGCCGAAGATGGTGCCGCGATCGTGAAGCAAATTGAATTCGACGTAACGGCCGCGCCGGACGAGCTGTTCCTCGCGGTCGCCGTCGGTCCAGTTCTGGTTGAAATTGCCACGCACCAGATGGGAATAGACGACGAGGAAAGAGCGGCCGACATCCTGGACGAAATTGAAATCGGCGTCCCAGCCGCCCTGGCCCTCATCGGAATGCAGCCAGTCGAAAAAGATGCCGCCGACTCCGCGCGCCTCGTTGCGGTGCGGCAGGAAGAAGTACTCGTCGCACCACGCCTTGAATTTCGGATAGTCGGCCACCCCGGCGTTCTTCTCGCAGGCGAACTGCATGGCGCGGTGGAAGGCGATCGTGTCGGGATCGTCCTGGGTACGGCGGCGGTCGAGCACCGGCGTCAGGTCGGCGCCGCCGCCAAACCAGTGGCGGGTGGTCACGACCATGCGTGTGTTCATATGCACGGCCGGAACGTTGGGGTTCCAGGGGTGCGCGATCAGCGAAACGCCGCTCGCCCAGAAGCGCGGATCCTCGTCGGCGCCCGGGATCTGCTTGCGGAATTCGGGAGAGAATTCGCCGTGGACGGTCGAGGTATGCACGCCGACCTTCTCGAAGACGCGGCCGCGCATCATCGACATGGTGCCGCCGCCACCTTTGCCGTCGTCGCGCTCCCACGGCGTCTGCTCGAAATGCCCGGGCGACCATGCCGATTGCGGTCCAGTGAGTTCCTGCTCGATCTGCTCGAAGGCGGCGCAGATGCGCTCGCGCAGCGCTTCGAACCAGAGGCGGGCCTTCATCTTCTTCTGCTCGATGTCGTCAGGCAGGCCCACCGCAATGTCGGGTCGTTCCAATTCCGTCTCCAGTCCAGGCTGCTTGCCCGACAAATGACTCGTTTTTTCTGCGCGCGATCCCTAATCTCTTAAGGGCAAGGGTCAAGTCCCGTCTGACCAAGGTGCAAGGAGTTTGCTCGTGCGCACCCCGGCAAGACCGCCGCTGGATGGCTTGAAGAAGAGGCTGGAGCGCTCACGGGCCGAGCGCGAAAGAGAGCCGCGCGACGGATTTTTGCGCGAGACTTTCGTGCTGCCGCGGCCGGCCGCGCGCCTCAAGGCCAAGGAATGGTTCGAGCGCTTTCCCAAGCAGGCCTATTGGACCGAGATCGAAAGCTGGTTCGAGCGCCCGGGCGACGTCATCGAATTCACCATGCGACGGCTGCCGGCGGCAGATTGAAAAATCCTCAGGGCACCAGTAGCCGTCTCGCTCCAGTTCCCTCTCTGGCCAGTCGGTCCTCCTTGTTCCGAAGCGGGCATTTGTCGATCGACATGCAACCGCAGCCGATGCAGTCGGTCAGGCCGTCGCGCAGCTTCTTCAATTGGGCGATCTGATGATCGAGGCCGTCGCGCCAAGCCGTTGAAAGCAGATTCCAATCCTCGCGCGTCGGGGTGCGGCCCTCGGGCAGAGATTGGAATGCGGCGGCGATTTCGGCGAGCGATATGCCGACCTCCTGGGCGACGCGGATGATCGCCACCCGTCGCAGCACGTCGCGGCCGTAGCGCCGTTGGTTACCCGCGGTGCGATGGCTGCGGATCAGCCCGCGCGCTTCGTAAAAATGGAGCGCCGAGACCGCGACGCCACTGCGCATCGCCACCTGACCGACCGTCAATTCCTTCACCGGAGCCATCTCGCACTTTCCGCTTGACCTCAAGTTAGGTTGAGCTTGTAGCGAGGAAAGCCTGACAAGGCAAATTGAGGAGAAGGCGATGTGCGCCTGGGTGAGACTGACGCCGCAAGTGGGAGGCGTTCGCGACGACGAGCAGGGCTTGAGCAGCCTATCCGAGCTGGCGGACCGCTTCGCCCGCGACCATCGCGACGGACAGTGCGACATTGATGCTGCGGGCGCCCGGCCGCATCGGAATGGTCAGTCGCGCATCCGCTGCCTGATGAACCTCTTCCGGCACGCCGGCGGATTCGCGGCCGAACAGAAGCACGTCGCCGGCGGCGAAAGCAAACTGCGTGTAGGCGGTCTCGGCCTTGGTGGTGAGCAGCACAAGGCGCCGCGCGTTCGTTCGGCGCCATTCCTCGAAGGCGTGCCAGTCGGCATGGCGGGTAAGCGCCGCCATTTCGAGATAGTCCATGCCGGCGCGTTTCAGCGCCCGATCGGAGAGCGGGAAACCGGCCGGCTCGATGATGTCGACGCCAAGATCAAGGCAGGCGGCGAAGCGCAGGATCGTCCCGGTATTGCCGGCGATATCCGGTTGGTAGAGCCCGATGCGGAGACGGTCGTTCATTTCCGCATCCTTCTAATAAGTGGCAGAACGGCCACAGGCGGCTCCGGCTTTTGGCGATTTCTAGACTGGCGGGTGGCCATTTTCTGCGAAGTCGAGTATACGCCCATCATCGTCAACCCGAACCGAAGGAGAGGGACCACATGATGACCATGCACTTCCAGCCCTTCTCCGGGCAGCTCCTCTTTGGGGCCCACGTATGCCCAACGGCGGTTTCGGTACGACGATTCTTCTGACACTTTAAGACCTCATCGCACCGATTCCCGCCGAACCCAGTTTTCGGCCTTCGAAGGAATCTTGCGATGTTTCTCAAACTGCCAAAGCGGCGCCGCGCCCCGCCTGAACGTGTCGACACCGACGCTGGCCGTCATGTCGGGACTGACGCTTGCCGTCATGTCCTGACTGCGTCGCGTCCCTCCGGCCGAATGCCGGAGGTCGAGCTCGCATCACCCTTTTTAACGCATTTGCACATGGAGGACGGACCGATGTTCGATCCATTTAAAATACCGGGTTCAAGAAGCTTGCATGAGCGCAAGGTGGCGACCTGGGCGCTGCTGATCGGCGAGACTTACTCGTCGGCGGTGCACGCCGAGACGCGCCGGCGTCCGCATCGCGGCATGCTGCCGGACGTCGACTTCTCGCGCGCGGTGCCCGATCCCGGTCGACCCTCGCTGGTGCGCCGGATCATCCGCATGGTCCGGCCGGGTAAAACCAGGGCTGGCGACAGCTTGTCGTCAGGATCCTCTGGCAAACCTGTCGGCGAAAAGACCGCGACACCCTATATTGCGCGAAGCAGGGCCGGCGATACGGACAATTACGTATAGCCGGCCCGCGGCGCCGTGCGGCCGAACGGCCTTACCAATCAACCCCGCGCCGCGTGAGCGCACAAATCGTCGAGTGCCTCGAATGTTCCGCTGGTTTGAGAAGAGGCTCGATCCGTTTCCCGCCGCGGAGCCGGTCGAGCCGCCGAAGACGCTGGTCGCCTTCTGCGTGCATTACACGCGCGGGGCCTGGCCCTATATCCTCGTCGATGCCGTGCTTGTGGCAGCGATAGCCCTTGCCGAAGCGTGGATGTTCGGTTTCATGGGCCGCATCGTCGACTGGCTGTCGGCGCAGAACCGCGAAACCTTTCTTGAGACGGAGCGCTGGAAACTCGCCGGCATGGCTTTCATCGTGCTGTTCGCGCTGCCCGGCACGGTATGGCTGCATTCGCTGCTCAACCAGCAGACGCTGATGGGCAATTATCCCATGCGCATCCGCTGGCAGGTGCATCGCTACCTGCTCAAGCAGTCGATGGCCTTCTACCAGGACGAGTTTGCCGGCCGTATCGCCACCAAGCTGATGCAGACCGCTCTTGCCGTGCGCGAATGCGTCATCAAGCTGATCGATGTCCTAAACTATGTCGTCGTCTACTTCCTCAGCATGCTGTTCATCGTCGGCTCGGCAGACTTGCGACTGGCTGTGCCCTTGGGTGTATGGCTGGTCGGCTATATCGGACTCTTGCGCTTTTTCATCCCGAAGCTCGGCAAGGTCGGCGAGGAGCAGGCCAATGCGCGCTCGACCATGACCGGCCGCGTCGTCGACAGCTACACCAACATCCAGACGGTGAAGCTGTTTTCGCATGCCCGCCGCGAGGCAACTTTCGCCAGGGAGGGCATGGCGAGCTTGCTCGATACCGTCTACCGCTCGATGCGGCTGGTGACGCAGTTATACGGGATGCTCTACATCCTGAATTCGCTGCTTCTGTTTTCCGTGACGGCGATCTCGCTGTGGCTATGGCTGGGCGAGGCGGTGACGATCGGCGCGGTCGCCGTGGTCATCGGCCTGGTGCTCAGGATGTGGGGCATGTCGCAGTGGATCATGTGGGAGATGTCGAGCCTGTTCGAGAATATCGGCACGGTGCAAGACGGCATCCAGTCGATCTCGCTGCCGCGGCTGGTCGAGGACCGCCCGGGCGCCAGCGACATCGCCGTCAGTCAGGGCGAGATCCGTTTCGAGGAGATCCGCTTCCACTACGGCAAGCAGAAGGGCGTCATCGAGAACCTGTCGCTCACTGCGAAACCCGGCGAGAAGGTCGGCATCGTCGGCCGCTCCGGCGCCGGCAAGTCGACGCTGGTCAACCTTTTGCTGCGTTTTTACGACCTGGAAAGCGGCAGGATCCTCATCGATGGCCAGGAGATCGCCGGGGTAACGCAGGATTCGTTGCGCGCGCAGATCGGCATGGTGACGCAGGACACCTCGCTGCTGCATCGGTCGGTGCGGGAGAATATCCTCTACGGGCGCCCTGACGCCACCGACGAGATGCTGATCGAGGCGGCCCGGCGGGCGGAGGCGCTCGATTTCATCGGCGCGCTTTCGGACCATAACGGCCGCAAGGGATTCGATGCACATGTCGGCGACCGCGGCGTCAAATTGTCCGGCGGTCAGCGGCAGCGCATCGCCATTGCCCGCGTCATGCTGAAGGACGCACCGATCCTCATCCTCGACGAGGCGACGTCGGCGCTCGATTCGGAAGCCGAGGCGGCGATCCAGGAGAACCTCTACAAGCTGATGCAAGGCAAGACCGTGATCGCCATCGCGCATCGGCTGTCGACCATCGCTGCGATGGACAGGCTCGTCGTCATGGACAAGGGGCGCATCATCGAGGAAGGCTCGCACGAAGAGCTTGTCACCAAGGGCGGCCTTTATGCCCAGCTCTGGCAGCGCCAGTCGGGTGGGTTCCTCCTCGATGATGCGCCGGCTGAGTCCGATGCCAAAGGGTCTCACTCCGAGATGGCGGCGGAGTAACGCGATCGCGATTGGCATCAAGGTTACGGCAATTGCGGGGAATCGCTCCCGGGCGTAACCACGACCTGTCAGAGGCCCGCCGGCGACCAAATCGGGTGCCGGCGGGGTTCCGGCATCTACGAGAGAAAAATGTTCGACCGCATCTTCACCTGGTTCGAAAGCCATTATTCGCCGGTGGCGCTGGCCGAAGACAGGCAGCCGCCAATGGGACTTTGGCGGTTCTACTGGTATTTCATAAGGCAGTTTCGCGCCGGCTATTGGCTGCGCATGATCATCGTTGCCGTCGCGGCAATAGTGGACGCGATGCTGCCGATTTTCGTCGGCCTGATCGTGGGCCTGCTCTCCAACACCAGGCCGGGCGATTTCTTCGTCGCGCATGGGCCGCTGCTCGTCATCATGGCGATCATCGTGCTGCTGCGTCCGCTGTCCATGGTTATCGACGCGCTCATCCGGAACCACGCCATCGCACCGAACCTCATCGACCTCATCCGCTGGCAAAGCCATTGGCATGTCGTGCGTCAGGACTGGTCATTCTTCCAGAACGACTTCGCCGGCCGCATCGGAACGAAGGTCATGCAAAGCGGCGACTCGGTGGAGATGAGCGTCAATCTCACCGTCGATGCCGTCTGGTACGCGCTGGTCTTCGTCGCGGTCGCCATCGTTGTGCTGGCGCGGCTCGACCCGCTTCTTCTGGCTGTGGTGGCGGCCTGGCTGGTGTTCTATTGCATGATCTTCTGGTTTGCGATGCCGAGGATCACCCAGCGCTCGTCCCAACTGTCGGAGCGGTGGTCGCAGGTGAGCGGCCGCATGGTCGACAGCTACACGAACATCCTGACGCTCAAGACATTCTCGACCGGCGAGCACGAAGACAAATATGTCTCGCAAGCCGTCGTCGAGCACGCCGACACGTTTTATCAGCTGATGCGCGTTTTCACACTGATGTGGTCGGCCCTGTTCGTCCTCAACGCTGCGCTGCTTATCGCCATAAGCTGGCTGGCGCTGGCCGGCTGGAACGCCGGCGCCATGACCACGGCGGCCGTGGCGACGGCGATACCGTTCGCGCTGCAGATCGCCAACATTTCCGGCAGGATTCTCGATGTCGGCGCCAACGTCTTCCGGCAGATCGGCGTCGCCAGCAATTCGATGACGACGATCGCGCGCCCCATCACCATGCAGGACCAGCAGGACGCGCCGGCCCTCGTGGTCAAAGCCGGCGGCATCGAGTTCGAGCAGGTGAACTTCAACTATTGGCGCAAGGACGGCAAAGGCGGCGTCATCGACAATCTGTCGCTGAAGATCGCGCCGGGCGAGCGGGTCGGCCTGATCGGCCGTTCCGGGGCCGGCAAGTCGACACTGGTCAATCTCGTGCTGCGGCTGTTCGACGTGCAGGACGGCAAGGTGCTGATCGACGGACAGGACATCCGCAACGTCTCGCAGGAAAGCGTTCGCGCGGCGATCGGCTTCGTCAATCAGGATACGTCGCTCCTGCATCGATCCGTTCGCGAGAACCTCAAATATGGACGACAGTCCGCCAGCGATGAGGCGATGTTCAGCGCCGCCAAGGCCGCGCAGATCGACGATGTGATCGCGGGGCTGACCGATCCGCATGGGCAAAGCGGCTATGAGGCGCTCGTCGGCGAGCGCGGCGTGAAGCTGTCCGGCGGCCAGCGGCAACGCATCGCCATTGCCCGCGTTATGCTGAAGGACGCGCCGATCCTCATTCTCGACGAAGCTACGTCTGCGCTCGATTCCGAGGTGGAGGCCGCTATCCAGGAGAACCTCTACAAGCTCATGCAGGGCAAGACGGTCATCGCCATCGCCCACCGTCTGTCGACCATCGCGGCAATGGATCGGCTCGTCGTCATGGACAAGGGCCGCATCGTCGAGGACGGCTCGCATGAGGCGTTGATCGCCAAGGGCGGGCTCTATGCCCAGCTCTGGCGGCGCCAGTCGGGCGGCTTCCTGCTCGAGGAAAAGCAGGCGGCCGACGATCTGCCGACGAAAGGTGAAGCCGCGGAATGATGAAGGCCGTCTATCGCTGGTTCGAAAGCTGGGTCTACCCGTTCCGCGAGCCGGCGAATCTTCGTCCGCCTGCCAGCGTCGGCGGCTTCCTCTGGCACTATGTCGGGCAAGCGAAGCTCGCTTTCTTCGCCATGCTGATCATCGGCGGCATCGCGCCGCTGGTCGAGGCCGGGCTGTTCTATTTCGTCGGACGGCTGGTCGATATCCTCGACCAGCTTCCCGGCGAACGCAGCTGGCACGCGCTGTGGGGGGCCGCTGGGCCAGAGCTGCTGTTCATGGGCGCGGTGGTGCTGATCATCCGCACGCTGGTGGTCGGCCTTTCGGCGCTGGTCGACGAGCAGACGATCACGCCGGGCTTCTACAGCCTGGTGCGCTGGCAGGCGCATCGGCATGTCTCGCGCCAGTCCTACGCCTTCTTCCAAAACGACTTCGCCGGGCGTATCGCCACCAAGGTCTGGCAGGCGGGGCAGGCCACGGGCGACCTCATGGAAAGCTTCATCGAGGTCGTCTGGTTCATGATCGTCTACACGGTGACGACGCTGGCGCTGGTCGCCGGCCTCGACCTCAGGCTGGCGGCGCTGGTGGTGATCTGGATCGTCGCCTTCGGCTGGCTGGCCAGGCTCCATTTGCCGGCAATCCGCAAGCATGCCGAGGCGACCGCCGAGGCCGGCTCGATGATCACCGGCCGCTTCGTCGATTCCTATTCCAATGTGCAGACGCTGAAGCTGTTCGCGGCCGACGGCGACGACCGCTACATCCGCAACGGCTTCGACATCTATCTCGATGCGCTGCGGCCCTTCACGCGGCGGCTGACCGGCGTGCGCGTGGCGCTGACGACGCTTTCCGGCATCATGATCACGGCGATCGCCGCCTTTGCAGTCTATCTGTGGGTGGAAGGCTCGATCACCGTCGGCGCCGTCGCCTTCACGCTCTCGCTTGTGCTGAGGCTCAACATGCTGCTGGGACGGCTGATGATGCAGCTCAACAGTATCCTCAGGAATCTCGGCGTGCTGGAGAATTCCAAGGCGCTGATCTCGCAGCCGCTCGGCCTGACCGACGCCCCGGATGCCAAGGAGCTGGTGGTTGCGGGTGGCCGCATCGACCTCAAGAACGTCACCTTCCACTACGGGAAAGGGGCAGGGGTCCTCGAAGGCATCGACCTCGTCGTGCGTCCAGGCGAGAAGGTCGGGCTGGTCGTTCCGTCCGGCGCCGGCAAGACGACGCTGGCCAATCTCATCCTGCGCCTTCACGACCTCGAGGGCGGCAGGATCCTGATCGACGGCCAGGATATCGCCGGCGTGACGCAGAATTCGCTGCGCGCCAATATCGGCGTGGTCAGCCAGGACACGGCGCTGTTCCACCGCTCGCTGCGCGACAACATCAAGCTCGGCATGCCGGACGCTACCGACGCTGAGGTGATCGCCGCGGCGCGCAAAGCCGAGGCGCATGACTTCATCATGGGGCTGCGCGACAATCGCGAGCGCCTTGGCTACGAAGCCTATGTCGGCGAGCGCGGCGTCAAGCTCTCCGGCGGCCAGCGTCAGCGCGTGGCGATCGCCCGCCTCTTCCTCAAGGATGCGCCGATCCTCATCCTTGACGAGGCGACCTCGGCACTCGATTCCGACATCGAGGCGGCGATCCAGCAAAACCTGGCAAGGCTGATGGAGAACAAGACCGTCATCGCCATCGCCCACCGGCTTTCCACCATCGCAGCGCTCGACCGGCTGGTCGTGCTCGACGGCGGCCGCATCGTCGAAGAAGGCACGCATGATGAGCTGGTGGCGCTGGACGGTCTTTATGCGCGGCTCTGGAAACGGCAGTCCGGCGGCTTCCTCTTCAATGAGGAAAGCGCGCTGGAAGAGACGCGCCCGGCGGAGTAGAAACGCAGCCATGTCGATCAGAATGCCCAGCAATTTCGGACGGTCAGGCGCGCAGGAGAGCGCTCTCGATCTGCTCGGCCACGAAATACTCGCCGAGAAGGCCGCCGCCCTCGGTCGCGCCGGCCAGCGCGTCGAAGAGGCCTTGGCGAAGCTGCGCGAAAATGGGGAAGGCGGGGATCGCAACCGGCTGCTGAAAGAAGCGGCAGAAGCCGTCCACGCCTATTTCATCCAGCGCGAACTCTGCGGGCTGCGCAAGCACGACGCCGTGATCCGCGAATACGACATCCCGCGGGCGGTGCTGGTCAGGCTCGGCGCCAGCTAAGCGCTGACTTCCTTCCGAAAGCGCGCGAGGCGCAAGGCGAGCGCTCCGGGATTCTCATCGGCGACGAAGTGCCCGCTATCGGGGATGATGTCGCCCTCGACATTGGAGAGGCCGGCGGCCTTCAAGCCATTGAGGTAATCGCTGATCTCGCCGGTCTCGGCAGCGCCCCTGAGGCAGAGCACCGGCGTATCGATCGGGCTTGCCGGCGGAACGGCATTGGCCTTGGCGTCCTCGGAAAAGGCGCGGTACCAGTCGAAGCCGGCCTTGAGGCTTTCCGGCCGCGAATAGGCCTTGGCGTAGATGTCTCTTGCTTCGGCCGGGATGGCGGATTTCTCCTTCGAAAGGGTGTCGAAGAAGAAGTCGAAATAGGCGCGCTCGTGACCCCCAACCAGCAGTTCCGGGAGAGCAGGAACCGCGTGGAACGCGAAATGCCAGAGGTTTGGATTGCGGATGACCTTGTCCCACGGCGCCACGCCCGGAACGACAACATCCATGATCGCGGCGGCGGAGAGGATTTCCGGATGGTTGCGCAAAAGCGCGAAGACGATCTGGCCGCCGACGTCATGGCCGGCCACTATGACCTGTCGCAGGCCGCAGGCGTCAATCAAGGCCGCTATCACCCTGGCCAGATGGGCTTTCTCACCGGTTTTGCGCGTGCCTTGCGAGCCGCCTATACCCGGCAGGTCCGGCGCGATCACGCGCTGATCGGTGGCCAGCCGACCGATCACGTTCTCGAAGGCATGGGAACTTTGAGGCCAGCCGTGGAGCAGCACGAGGCCGGGCGCATCCCGTGGTCCGGCTTCGCGGATCGCAATGGTCAGTCCTTCAACCTCGATGCTGGAAGTTTCCATCCGCCCGGCCTTCACCTGTCCGATCGCTCCGACCGACAGAACTAGGCGGGAATCGGTCCGCGGACAGGGCCTGTCTCTCGAATAAGCCCCATCACTCCAGCCATTCGGTGATGAAGCTGCCGTTCTCGTGGATGTCGGTGGTCTCGAGCGGACCGGGGCCGAGATTGGTGAATTTGTGCGGCGTGTCGGCCGGCACGATCAGAATTTGGCCTGCGGTGGCCGTTATCTGCCGATCGCCGACCGTGAACAGGCCGGTGCCGGAACGGATGACGAAGATCTCCGCGTAAGGATGCTTATGCAGACGCGGGCCGCCGCCGATCTCGGGTTGATAATTGAAGATCAGGCAGGAGTTGGAGCCAAATGCGCCGCATTGCAGCTCGCCTTGCCAACGGTCGGGCGTGCTCGCCCATTTGTCGCGGTCGATGACATGCGCCATGGCTCGACAATAGACCGGGCCGGCGGTCGCTGTCGAGGCAAGCGGAGTTCCGATTTACCGCTGAAGTTAGCGCTATTTAGCGCTGTTCGGCGGCCCGATCATCAAGCCGTTGCGCGGGCCGCGGCATGTGCCCGCGACAATGTGCCCTTGTGCCTCCACGCGTCTGGACAAAAACGGGCTTCACGCATAAACCGAACCTCCAAATGCCGGAGGAATTCGCTAGCCTGTTCGCCATGCGCTGTCGGGCCGGCGCGATTGAGCGGGGACAAGGCTCGGCCGCCGGCACGGAAAGAGGCGAAAGGATCAGGCACCCGTGAGCGCAACCGACATCCACGATCCCAACCGTCGCGATTTTCTCTACATAGCCACCGGCATGGCCGGCGTGGTCGGCGCTGGGGCCGTCGCCTGGCCGTTCATCGACCAGATGCAGCCGGATGCCTCGACGCTGGCGCTGGCTTCTGTCGAGGTCGATGTCTCCTCGCTGCAGCCCGGCAGCTCGCTGGTCGTCAAGTGGCGCGGCAAGCCGGTCGTGGTGCGCAACCGCACCGACAAGGAAATGAAGGACGGCGCGGCGGTTAGCCTCAACGATCTCAAGGATCCGATCGCCCGCAATGCCAACTTGCCGGCCGATGCGCCGGCGACCGACGCCAACCGCACCACGCCCGGCAAGGAAGCCTGGATGGTCATGGTGCAGGTCTGCACCCATCTCGGCTGCATCCCGCTCGGCCAGGAAGGCGATTTCGGCGGCTGGTTCTGCCCATGCCACGGCTCGGTGTACGATACCGCCGGCCGCATCCGCAAAGGCCCGGCGCCGGAGAACATGGCGATCCCGGTGTTTAAATTCATTTCCGATACCAAGATCCTTATCGGTTGAGGCAGGGGGATATTTCGATGAGCGAGGGACACTCCACCTACACACCGAAGACGGGTCTCGGACGCTGGTTCGACGCCCGTATGCCGCTTCCCCGGCTTGTCTATGACAGCTTCATTGCCTATCCGGTGCCGCGCAACCTCAACTACATGTGGACGTTCGGCGGCATCCTGTCGATCATGCTGGTATCGCAGATCCTCACCGGCATCGTGCTGGCCATGCACTACACGTCCGACACCACACTCGCCTTCGATTCGGTCGAGAAGATCATGCGCGACGTGAATTCGGGATGGCTGTTGCGCTATCTCCATTCCAACGGCGCCTCGTTCTTCTTCGTGGCCGTCTACATCCACATCTTCCGCGGGCTGTTCTACGGCTCCTACAAGGCGCCGCGCGAGCTGCTCTGGATCCTCGGCTGCATCATCTACCTCCTGATGATGGCGACCGGCTTCATGGGCTATGTGCTGCCATGGGGACAAATGAGCTTCTGGGGCGCCACCGTCATCACCGGCTTCTTCAGCGCAATCCCGCTGGTCGGCAACTGGATCCAGGAACTGCTGCTCGGCGGCTTCGCCGTCGACAATCCGACGCTGAACCGCTTCTTCGCCCTGCATTACCTGTTGCCGTTCATGATCGCCGGCGTCGTCGTGCTGCACGTCTGGGCGCTGCATGTCGTCGGCCAGTCGAACCCGACCGGCATCGAGGTCAAGTCGAAGACCGACACCGTCGCCTTCACGCCCTATGCGACCATCAAGGACGCGTTCGGCATGATCGTGTTCCTGTTCTTCTTCGCCTATTTCGTCTTCTACCTGCCGAACTACCTCGGCCATCCGGACAACTACACGGTCGCCAATCCGCTGAAGACCCCGGCCCACATCGTTCCGGAATGGTACTTCCTGCCGTTCTACGCGATCCTGCGCGCCATCACCTTCAACATCGGGCCGATCAACTCCAAGCTCGGCGGCGTGCTGTGCATGTTCGGCGCCATAGCCATGCTGTTCCTGGTGCCGTGGCTCGACACCTCCAAGGTCCGCTCGGCGGTCTACCGGCCCTGGTACAAACTGTTCTTCTGGCTGTTCGTGGCCGACGCCATCCTGCTCGGGTGGCTGGGCTCGCAGCCGGCGGAAGGCTCTTACGTATTCATGGCGCAGATGGCGACGCTGTTCTACTTCGCCTTCTTCCTGGTCGTCATGCCGGTGCTCGGCCTGATCGAGACACCGCGTCGGCTGCCGAACTCGATCACCGAGGCGGTGCTGGAAAAGAAGAACAAGGGAGCCGGCGGGCATCCGGCAGGCGCGGTCAGCGCGCCGGAAACCAAGGGCTGAGAATCTGAGGGGATTTGGCATGAAGAAGATTCTCACCTCGCTGGCGCTGCTTGGCCTGGTGGTCGCGGGCACCGCTGCCATCGCAGCCGAAGAGGAACACAACGCGGCGGCCCCGACGCATTTCCCGATCTACGAACCGAAGGAAATGAGCTGGAGCTTCGCCGGGCCGTTCGGCACCTACGACAAGGCCCAGCTGCAGCGCGGCCTGAAGGTCTACAAGGAAGTCTGCTCGGCCTGCCACTCGATGAACCTGGTGGCGTTCCGCACGCTGGAGGGCCTCGGCTATTCGGAAGCGCAGGTCAAGACGCTTGCCGCTGAGTACACCATCCATGACGGCCCGAACGATGCCGGCGACATGTTCGACCGCCCGGGCAAGCCGTCGGATCACTTCCCGTCGCCGTTCCCGAACGAACAGGCCGCCGCGTCCGCCAATGGCGGCGCCGCTCCGCCCGACATGTCGCTGCTCGCCAAGGCGCGCGGCGTCGAGCGCGGCTTTCCGCGTTTCATCTTCGACATTTTCACCCAGTATGCTCAGGGCGGCCCGGACTACATCCACTCGCTGCTCACCGGCTACGACCAGACGCCGCCGGCCGGCATGGTGATCCCCGAAGGCACGCACTACAATCCATACTTCCTGTCCGGCGTGTCGCTGAAGATGCCGAAACCGCTTTCGGACGGCCAGGTGACCTATGACGACGGCTCGCCGCAGACGGTCGACCAGTATTCGCGCGACGTGTCGGCGTTCCTGATGTGGGTCGCCGAGCCGCATCTCGAAGAGCGCAAGAAGACCGGCTTCCGCGTGCTGGTGTTCCTGCTGCTGTTCGGCGCGCTGGTCTACCTGACCAAGCGCAAGGTGTGGGCCGAAGTAGCGCACTGAACCGCGATCGGTCAGACACTTTCGAGGGGCGCCGCAAAGGCGCCCTTTTCAATTTCGGGACCGCTTTGATCCGGCCGTGTCACATGGCTGTCATTGCGCATCGCGATCCTGCGTTGGCTCACCTCAAAGGATCCTCATGAAAAGATTTGCGCCGCTTGCAGCCGTGGTGCTGCTTCTTGTCGCCTCCTCGGCAGTCCGCGCCGAGGACGCCCAGCCCTTCGTCACCAACAAGGACATCGACCTGACGATGATCCTGCCGCCGCCGCCGGCCAATGATTCGGCCGAGACCAAGGCAGAACTCGGCCAGGTGCTGACCCTGCAAGTGACGCGCACGCCCGAAATGGAAAAGCGCGCTATCGCCGATGCCGAAGAGGATGTCTGGCGCTTCGCCGATGTCATGGGACCGAAATTCAGCAAGGAGACGCTGCCGAAGTTCAGCGCCTTCTTCGACCGCGTGGTGGCGACCGAAGGCGCGGTCGTCGATCCGGCCAAGGACGTCTGGAAGCGGCCGCGTCCGCATCAGCTCAGTGATCTGGTCAAACCCGCGGTGAAGCTGTCGAATTCCGGTTCCTGGCCGTCGGGCCATGCGACGGTCGGCACCATGATGGGCATCATCCTGTCCGAAATGGTGCCGGAGAAGCGGGCCGAGATCATGGCCCGCGCGGCCGAATATGCCCATAACCGCGTGGTCGGCGGCATCCATTATCCGTCGGATGTCGAGATGGGCAAGATTTCCGGCAGCGTGATCGCCGCGGTCCTGCTCAGCCGGCCCGATTTCAAGGCCGAGTTCGAGGCGGCGCGGTCCGAGCTTCGGTCCGACCTCGGCATGTGAGCCGTCCGTCACCGACGTTTCTGCAAGGGCGCCATCAAGCGCCCTTTTTCCATTGCGGCGCCGGCACGGGAGCAAGGCAGGCGATGCCGATCCTTTGCCGGATGCGCTTGTCTCCCGGGCTCCATCGCGGTAGCCGTTGTTGGTTGCGTTGCGCCGGGCGCGTCGACGCCGTTATACCCGACAGCCGGACACGCGGAGCTCGTCTCATGAAACCCTCGCTCGAAGACACGCTGCTTGCGGCCATCCGCACCATTCCGGATTATCCCAAACCCGGCATCCTGTTTCGCGATATCACCACGCTGCTCGGCGACGCTCGCGCCTTTCGCCGCGCCATCGACGAGCTTGTGCATCCTTACGCCGGGCTGAAGATCGACAAGATCGCCGGCATCGAGGCGCGCGGCTTCATCCTGGGCGGCGCAGTGGCGCATCAGCTTTCGGCGGGTTTCGTCCCGATCCGCAAGAAGGGCAAGCTGCCTTACGAGACCGTGCGCGTCGCCTACAGCCTCGAATACGGTCTGGACGAGATGGAGATGCACAAGGACGGCGTCTCGCAAGGCGAGAAGGTGATCCTGGTCGACGATCTGATCGCCACCGGCGGCACGGCGGAGGCGGCCGTCAAGCTGCTCAGGCAGATCGGCGCCGACATCGTTGCCGCCTGCTTCGTCATCGACCTGCCGGATCTCGGCGGACGCCAGAAACTGGAAGCTCTCGGCGTGCCGGTAACGACGCTGATCGGCTTCGAGGGGCATTGATCAGTGTTGAATGGTGAATAGTGAGTCGTGAATAGGGAATGGTTCACTAGTCACCATTCACTATTCACCATTCGCTACTCCACCTTCACCAGCACCGCGCTGTCGAACTCGATAACCTTATCGCCGCTGGAGTCGAAACCTTCGGAACGCAGCGTGAGCAGGCTCCAGCCGGGGCGGCCGGCAAGGGGTCGATGGGCAAGCGCTGTGCGGGTGAAGGTCACGGTTTCGCCGGCATAGACCGGCTTCAGCCATTTGAGGTTGCGAAACCCGGGCGAGGGGCCGAATTCGGGCTGCGGGCCGGGACCGGTCCAACGCACGCCCTCGGTCTCCATGCGCTTTTCGAGGTTGTATTTCATCCAGGTGGCGGCGGTGTGCCAGCCGGAGGCGCAGAGACCGCCAAGCATGCTCTCCTTCGCCGCCTCCTCGTCGACATGGAAGATTTGCGGATCGTATTTCCTGGCGAACGCCTTGATCTCGTCGGCCTCGAATTTGTGCGCGCCGAGGGTGACGGTTTGGCCGATGAGGAAATACTCGTCCAGGGTCACGCGACGGCCCCGCGGGTCAGAAACATGCCGGTGTTCTCAAGCTCGAAGACGCATTCGCCACGCTGGTTGAACAGCTCGCTGCGCATGCTGACGAGGCCGATCTGCGGCCGCGACCTGGACTGGCGCTTGGAAAGCACGGTGACCTTGCCGGTGAGACGGTCACCGGCCAGAACCGGCTTCTTCCATTTGACATGCTCGATACCGGGTGAGCCTTGCGAGGTCGAATCGAGCAGGAAGGCATCGCACAGCATGCGCATGAACATCGCGCAAGTGTGCCAGCCCGAAGCCGAAAGGCCGCCCAGGATGCTGGCCTTGCCGGCCGCCTCGTCGAGATGCATCGGCTGGGCATCGAATTCGCTGGCAAACTCGATGATCTCGGCGGCGCTCACATTCTTGCTGCCGAGGTCGAGCGAGGCGCCCTCGACGAAATCTTCATAGGCCCAGGTCTTTCCGGTCATGTCGGCAATCCGGTTGACGAACGCGTGATCCCGAAGGTCGGGCATCCCGGATGGAGGCCCGAGCCAATTTGGTCAAGTCCTTTCTGGTGAGCCAGCCAGGCACTCAGGTGTTGAACTTGAACAGCATGATGTCGCCGTCCTGGACGACATACTCCTTGCCTTCGTCGCGCGCCTTGCCGGCTTCCTTGGCCGCCACTTCGCCGCCGAGCGTGACGAAGTCGTTGTAGGAGATCGTCTGGGCGCGGATGAAACCACGTTCGAAGTCGGTGTGAATGACGCCGGCAGCTTGCGGTGCCTTATCGCCCTTGTGGATCGTCCAGGCGCGCGTCTCCTTCGGCCCGACGGTGAAATAGGTGATCAGATGCAAGAGCTCGTAGCCGGCGCGGATCACCTTGTTGAGGCCCGGCTCGTCAAGGCCGATCGAGGCGAGGAACTCCATTTCCTCCTCGTCGGAAAGCTGGGCAACTTCCGCCTCGATCGCCGCCGAGATCACCACCGTGCCGGCGCCCTGCGCGGCGGCCATCTTCTCCACCGCCTTTGTATGCTCGTTTCCCGTGGCAGCGTCCGCCTCAGCGACGTTGCAGACATAGAGCACGGGATGCGATGTGAGCAGGTTCAGGCCCTGCAGGATGCGCAGATCCTCCGCCGCGATGCCATTGAGCAGGACGCGGGTCGGGCGACCTGCCTGCAGCAGTTCGAGCGCCGCCTCCATCATCGGCAGAACGGTCATTGCTTCCTTGTCCTTGCCGGCGGCGCGCTTGCGGACCTGCACGATGCGGCGCTCCAGGCTTTCGAGATCGGCGAGCATCAGCTCGGTCTCGACGGTCTCGGCGTCGGCGACCGGATCGATGCGGCCCTCGACATGGGTGATGTCGTCATCCTCGAAGCAGCGCAGCACATGCACGATGGCGTCGACCTCGCGGATGTTGGCGAGGAACTGGTTGCCCAGACCTTCGCCCTTGGAGGCGCCGCGCACCAGTCCGGCAATGTCGACGAAGGAGATGCGGGTTGGGATGATCTCCTTCGACTTGCCGATCGCGGCGATCTTCTGCAGCCGCGGGTCCGGAACCGCCACCTCGCCGGTGTTCGGCTCGATGGTGCAGAAAGGATAGTTGGCGGCCTGCGCGGCAGCCGTCCTGGTCAACGCGTTGAACAGCGTCGACTTGCCGACGTTGGGCAAGCCAACGATGCCACATTTGAAACCCATGTTCGTCCGGTCCTATCGGGAATTCGAGATTTGGTGAGGGCTATGGGCGAAAGCGCGGACGATCGTCAAGCCCTTGGCATGGTCGTTTCGACGCTCAGTCTTTTCCGAACAGCTTCTTCAGCATCGCGGCCATCGGCCCGCTCTCGGGAACCTTCGCCGGCGGCTGCTGCGGGCGGGCCTGGCGGATATGGCTCTGCTGTTTTGGCGCCTTGGGCGGAGGCCGATCGTCATCGCCGGTCGGCACGAGCTTCTCGCGCAGCGCCAGGGTGATGCGGTTCATGAAGGAGTTGTCGTCGCCCTTGGCCAGCAGTGCGGCGTCGCCGGCGATCGCGTCGAGCAACACGTCGAGCCATTCACGGTCGGCCTTGGCGAAATCGCCGAGCACATGGCCGTGCACCATCTCTTTGACGCCGGGATGGCCGACGCCGATGCGCACCCGGCGATAGGCATTGCCGACATGCTGGTCGAGCGATCGGATGCCGTTGTGGCCGCCGGAACCGCCGCCGACCTTGACCCTGAGCTTGCCGGAGGCAAGGTCGATCTCGTCGTAGAAGACGGTGAGGGCGGCGGCATCGAGTTTGTAGAAGCGCAACGCCTCGCCGACCGACTGGCCGGATAAATTCATGAAGGTCTGCGGCTTGATCAAAAGGATCTTCTCGCCGCCCAGGGCGCCCTCGGCGATCAGGCCCTGGAACTTCTTCGACCAGGGCGAAAAGGAATGGCGGCGGGCTATCGCGTCCGCCGCCATGAAGCCGACATTGTGCCGGTTGTTCTGATATTTCGCGCCCGGATTGCCGAGGCCTGCAAAGACAAGCATCGTCGTCTCCTGGCGCCGAGAGAATTACTTCTCTTCGGCCTCAGCGGCCTCAGCTTCCGGCGCCGCCGCTTCGGCAGTCTCCTCCGTCTCCGGCTTCATTGCCGCGGAGCCGGCAATGGTCGCGATGGTGAAGTCGCGATCGGAGATCACCGGCTTGACGCCGGCCGGCAGGGCAACCGCCGAAATGTGAATCGAGTCGCCGATTTCGGTGCCGGCGAGATCGACGGTGATGAATTCCGGGATCGCGTTGGCAGGGCAGTGGAACTCGACTTCGTGACGAACGATGTTGAGCACGCCGCCGCGCTTGATGCCGGGCGACTTGTCCTCATTGATGAAGTGGACGGGCACGTCGACATTGACCTCGGTGTCCTTGCCGATGCGCAGGAAGTCGACATGGACCGGGAAGTCCTTGACCGGATCGAGCTGAAAATCCTTCGGCAGGACCTGGATCTTCTTGCCGTCGACATCGATCGTAGCGATCGTGGTCAGAAACCCGCCGCCGTGGATCTTGTAGAAGATGTCCTTATAGTTGAGGGCGATCGCCAAGGGGGGCTGCTTGTCGCCGTAAATAACTGCAGGCACTTTGCCGTTGCGGCGAACTGCACGGGCGGACCCCTTACCGACCTGTTCGCGCGCTTCGGCCTTGAGCTCGTAAGCCTCGTGGCTCATGGCATTTCCTTTCGCGTGTTATGGAGCGTTCGCGGCGGGCAAGCCCATCCGTAAACGTCGAAAGCCGTCGCGGCCTTGCATGGTCGATCCAACGCTTTTGGCTGTCCAAACGCTTCGGGGATCATGCAGGCCTGGCCGGCCTTCCTCCGCGTTGCCTCCAAGGGTGTCTACGCGGGTGGCGGCTCTATAGCGGAAGGCGGGCAGGGGCGCAAGCCGTTGGACCGCAAGGTGTCGTAAGCACATGAGTTGTCCAGATTAGGTAGCACGAGTTGTCCGGTTTTATCGGCAGCCGGATGGAGGCTGCGCGATGATATCCAGTCGGGGAGGCATAGCCGACGCGTTGCTCCGCTGCAAAGTCGGATCTGGCGAGTTGCGCCGGGTCCCGCCCGCATGCGTCATGTAGCATCGGGCCGGTTTCAAACGTCCTTGGCAGGCAATCGAAGGACCGGAGATCGACATGAAACTACTGTTCAGCCGCAATCCCAATCCTCGCCTCGCGGTCGCGGCAGCGCGCTATCTGAAGGCCGATGTCGCCTTCGAATTCGCCTCGCCCATGGCACCGGGGCAGGCCGAGCGCTACCGCGCGCTTAACCCCAATTTGACCTTGCCTATCCTGGTCGGCCGGGGATGGAGCCTGTGGGAAGCCGATGCGATCGCATGCCGGCTCTCGCGCGACATGCATTCGGATTTCTGGCGCACCGGCGACGACGAGCCGCAGATGATCCGCTGGCTGAGCTGGGGCAAGGAGAATTTCGTCAGGGCCTGCGACATGGTGCATTTCGAGCGCGGCACGAAACAGCGCTGGGGACTGGGGCCGATCGACAAGGCATTGGTCGAGGAGGGGCTGAGGCAGTTCCACATGACGGCCGCCATCCTTGAAGCCGAGCTTTGCGGGCGCCAATGGCTGGTCGGCAATTCGGTTTGCTATGCCGACTTTCGTATGGCGACCTTTCTCGCGTTCAATGATGCCGCCCAGTTGCCTCTCGACGACTATCCGTCGCTCAGCCGCTGGTATCGGCGGATCGAGCATATCGATGCCTGGCGCGACCCGTTCCAGGGGCTGGATGCGCCGCCACTGCCGCCGGTCAGCAGAGAGGCCGTGCCGGGTTAAGCAAGGATTTTGAACGGCCCTTCTCGAAGGACCATCGTTGAGGTGCCTGCCAAGCCGCGGCGGAAATGGCCCCGGCGATGGGACGCGGGCCGTGGCCTGCACTAAGCAGACTTTGTCCAGCGTTTGGAGGTCAGGCACCATCAGCCGATTGGTCGCCGCTCAACGCATCGCGCAACGCCCGGACTTTTCGCGTGAGAGCATCGATCTCGGCCGAGGTCATGCCTGAACGCTCGACCAGCGTTTCGCCCAGACAGCTGCATTGCGTGAGCAGCGCCCGGCCTGCCGCGGTGAGATCAACCTGCACCTGCCGCTCATCGTCATGGCTGCGCTGGCGGGTCACCAGACCCGCCTGCTCCATGCGCTTGACCAGCGGCGTGACGGTGCTCGAATCCAGCGCCAGCCGGCGCGCTATGGTGCCGACCGACATGCCATCGGCCTCTCCAAGCGCATTGAGCACGAGATACTGGGGATACGTGATCCCCATCTCGTCGAGCATGGGCTTGTAGGTACGGTTGATCGCCATGCTCGTGGCGTAGAGCGCGAAACAGAGCTGATTGTCCAGGGGCAGAGGCATCGCGCCATGATCCTTTTGTCGACGTCGTGAGGCTCTTTAGCACAAAAAATCATATCGCGATACATATTATCGTGGACAAAAAGTCATTGTTGCGCTAGACATATCATTATCGCGATATCATTTATCGCGACATCTAAAATGGAGATTGAGATGACTGAAGCTTCACATGCGAAGGCCGGCTCGGGCAGCGGCACGATCACCACCAACGACGGCACGCAGATCTACTACAAGGATTGGGGCACCGGTCAGCCGGTCGTCTTCCACCATGGCTGGCCACTGAGCAGCGACGACTGGGATGCCCAGATGCTGTTCTTCCTCTCCAAGGGCTATCGGGTCATCGCCCATGACCGCCGCGGCCATGGCCGCTCCAGCCAGACTGACACCGGCAATGAGATGGACACCTACGCCGCCGATGTGACGGCGCTGGTTGCGCATCTCGACCTCAAGAACGCCATCCATGTCGGGCATTCGACCGGCGGTGGCGAAGTGGCGCGCTATGTCGCGCGGTACGGTTCCGGAGGCCGCGTCGCCAAGGCTGTGCTGATCGGCGCGGTGCCGCCGATCATGCTCAAGACCGATGCCAATCCCGACGGCTTGCCGATCGAAGTGTTCGACGGCTTTCGCTCGGCGCTGACGACGAACCGCGCCCAGTTCTTCCGCGACGTTCCGGCCGGCCCTTTCTACGGCTTCAACCGTCCGGGCGCTACGGTGTCCGAAGGTGTGGTCGACAATTGGTGGCGACAGGGCATGATGGGCGGCGCCAAGCCGCATTACGACTGCATCAAGGCGTTCTCGGAAACCGACTTCACCGAGGACCTGAAGAAGATCGACGTACCGGTGCTAGTCATGCATGGCGACGACGACCAGATCGTGCCGATCGCGGATTCGGCGCTGCTCGCGATCAAGCTGCTCAAGAAGGGCGAGCTCAAAGTCTACAAGGGCCTTCCGCACGGCATGGCGACGACCCATGCGGAGGTCATCAATGCCGACCTCCTGGCTTTCTTCCAGGCCTGAGTCCCAGCGCCAGAAAAGCACCCGCCATCGCGCGGATGCTTTGCTCTCTGGAGCTCGTCCGGAGTGGCCGGCTCAGGCTTTCCTGGCCTCCTTCATGTTCGGCAGGAACACGGTCAGCAGGCCGAGGAAGGGCAGGTACGAGCAGACGTGGTAGACGAAGTCGATGCCTTTCATGTCGGCGATGACGCCGAGCACGGCCGCAGCGATGCCGCCCATGCCGAAGGCGAAGCCGAAGAAGATGCCGGCGATCATGCCGACGCGGCCGGGAACCAGTTCCTGCGCGAAGACGACGATGTTGGAGAAGGCCGACGACAGGATCAGGCCGATCACAACGGTAAGCACCATCGTCCATTCCAAATTGGCGTAAGGCAGCGCCAGCGTGAAGGGCAGAACGCCGACGATCGAGAACCAGATCATCGCCTTCTGTCCGTAGCGGTCGCCGAACGGGCCGCCGAGCAGGATGCCAAGCGCCGAGGCGCCGAGGAACAGGAAGAGCATGACCTGCGACATCTGCACCGAAACGCCGAACTTATGGATGGCGTAGAAGGTGTAGTAGCTGGACAGCGAGGCGATATAGGCGTTCTTGCTCAACACCAGCAGCGTCAGCACCGCCAATGCCCCCATGACCTTTTTGCGTGGGAAGGGCGAGACGTGAGCCGCCGGCTTGCGGCTGGCCATCGAGGCGCGCAGCCGGCTGTACCAGCCGCCAACCTGCCACAGCACGACGATGCCGATCAGCGAGCCGACGGCGAACCAGGAAATGCTCGTCTGGCCGAAAGGCACGACGATGAAGGCGGCGAGCAGCGGGCCCATCGCCTGGCCGAAATTGCCGCCGACCTGGAACAGCGATTGCGCGAGACCGAAGCGGCCGCCCGAGGCGAAGCGGGCGATGCGCGAGGATTCCGGATGGAAGATCGCCGAGCCGATACCGATCAGCGAGGCGCCGATCAGGAGCAGCCAGTAATGGCCGGCATGCGCGAGCACCACCAGCCCGACCAGTGAGGAGGCCATGCCCCAAGGCAAGGAATAGGGCATCGGCCGCTTGTCGGTGATCATGCCGATCACAGGCTGCAGCAGCGAGGCCGTCACCTGGAAAGTGAACGTAAGAAGGCCGATCTGCCAGAAATCGAGACCGTAATTCTCTTTGAGCAGCGGATAGATCGCCGAAAGCAGCGACTGCATGATGTCGTTGACGCAGTGGCAGAAGCTCACCGCAAGAATGACGGTGAAGGCCGTCGCTTGCGCCGAGGTGTGGCTTGCCGGCGTTGGGGTGGCGACGGCGGTGGCGGTCGTATCGGTCAAGGCAATGCTCCGGGTCTTTTTGGCGGCGAACCGCAGCCAGCCAGCTTTATTGGCCGCTTGTCTTATAATCGGCTTGAATGGCGACTTCTTTCGTGGTTTGGTCCAATAGTTTCGCAAGTGGGCCACATCGAATGCCGCATGGCCGGGAAATCTTCAGGGGCGATGCCGCCGAGCTCGGCCGGCTGCATGAAAGCCGCTGGCAATGGTTGGAGCAGGCGGTCGGGCCGGCGGTCGCGCTGCCGACCGAATATCCCGACGGCTACCACGTGCCGCGGCACCGCCACAGCCGCAGCCAGTTGCTGCATGCGCTTGTCGGCGTCGTGCTGGTGACGACCAGGCACGGCCGCTGGATGGTGCCGCCCGACCATGCGATGTGGATACCGGCCGGCATCGAGCATTCGGTCGAGATGCTGGGCGACGTCTCGATGCGCTCGGTTTATGTGGTGCCGGATGCAATTCCCGGCCTGCCGGAGGGCTTACGTGTCGTCGGCATTACCGAGCTGATGCACAGCCTGATCGTGGAATCGGAGAAGCTGCCTCAGGGCGGCGAGCTCGAAGGACGCGCCGGGCTGATCATGGGGCTCTTGCTGCATGAGATACCGAACCTGCCGGAGCGGCCGCTCGGCCTGCCTCTTCCGTCGGATCCGAAGCTCGCGGCGCTCTGCCGGCGCTTTGTCGCGGCGCCCTCGCCACATGCGACGATCGACGAATGGGCGGATGCCGCTGGCATGAGCCGGCGCTCCTTCACACGCGCCTTCCACCGCCAGACCGGGCTGTCGCTTTCCACTTGGCGCCAGCAGGCCTGCCTGTTCGCGGCGCTGCCGAGGCTCGCCGACGGCGAACCCATCACCAGGGTGGCGCTCGATCTTGGCTATGACAGCGTGCCGGCGTTCATCACCATGTTCAAGCGCATGCTCGGCAGCTCGCCGCGCGGCTATATGCGCGGCGCGCGCGAGTCAGGCGAGGGGCCAAAGCGATCAAGCGGCCCGGTTCAAGCCAGCAGCGCCGCGGCTTAGTCGAACAGGCTTGAGACCGATTCTTCTGTCGCCGTGCGCGAGATCGCCTCGCCCATCAGGTCGGCGATCGAGATGACGCGGATGTTGGGTGCGTCGAGCACGGCCTGGCTCGGCTGGATGGAATCGGTGATCACCAGTTCCTGCAGTTTCGAGCCACTGATGCGGGCAACCGCGCCGCCCGAGAGCACGCCATGGGTGATGTAGGCAGTGACGCTGGTCGCGCCGTTGGCGAGCAAGGCATCGGCCGCGTTGCAGAGCGTGCCGCCGGAATCGACGATGTCGTCAATCAAGAGGCAATCCTTGCCGGCGACGGCGCCGATGATGTTCATCACCTCGGATTCGCCGGGCCGCTCGCGGCGCTTGTCGACGATGGCGAGCTGCGCATCGAAGCGTTTTGCAAGCGCGCGCGCCCGCACTACGCCGCCGATGTCGGGCGATACGACGACGACATTGCCGAGCTGCTTGTATTTCGCCTTCACGTCGCGGGCCATCACCGGCACCGAGAACAGATTGTCGGTCGGAATGTCGAAGAAGCCCTGGATCTGGCCGGCGTGGAGGTCGAGCGTCAGCACGCGATCGGCGCCGGCGCGGGTGATCATGTTGGCGACGAGCTTGGCCGAAATCGGCGTGCGGCCTGAGGCGCGGCGGTCCTGCCTGGCGTAGCCGAAATAGGGAATGACCGCCGTGATGCGCCTTGCCGAGGAGCGCATGAAGGCGTCCATCATGATGAGCAGCTCCATCAGATGGTCGTTGGTCGGATAGGAGGTCGACTGCAGGATGAAGACATCCTCGCCGCGCACGTTCTCCTGGATCTCGACGAAGATCTCCTGATCGGCGAAGCGCCTGACGCTGGCCTTCCCCAGCGGGATGTTGAGATAGCGAGCGACCGCTTCGGCCAGCACCCTGTTGGAATTGCCCGCAAAAAGCTTCATGCACCGTTCCTGGTGAAGGATGGAGAGACCGGACAGACTCTCATGAGCCTTTATGCCGGGCTTTTAGCGGCCCGCGCCGGTATTGCAAGCCTCGTGATCGGGAATCGTTCGACAAGGCGCAACAAAGGCCGGCTGGATCGCAAGCCGGCAACAGGTTGGTCGATCAACCGGCGCCGTCGCCGCCGAGCCACGCGGTGAACTGGTCGATCGTCTGGTCGGCGATGGCCTGCATGGTCGCCGGCGCTACTGCCGGCCAGCCTTCGCCACTGCCGACCGAGGCCGCTTTCTGCTGCCCATTGATGCGATGCAGGCGGTTGCCCGAAGGATCGTAGATGTCCCAGACATAGATGACTGTGGTCTCCTTGCCTTCGGACATCGTCGAAAAATATCCCTTCAGCACATGCGTCGCCGTCTGGTCGGTGCTGCCGACAAGGGTCACGCCGCGCTGCCTGGCGCGCGTCTGCAATTCCGCCGTCAAGGGTGCTGCGGCCTCCACCGAGGCGCCGACGATCGGCGCTACCTGCAGCCGGGTCTTGGCGATGGCGGCGGCCTGAGCCGGCGTGGCAGGCGTTGAAGCCGCCGCGGTCGCTGTGGGCGCGGGCGCGGTGGTCGTTGTTGGCGATGCGGTGGCCGACGTGCCCTGGGTGGCCGGCAGAGCCTGGGCCGAACCCGCCGGCGGCTTGACGGCAGAAGGATCGAGGACGTCCTTGGCGTTGGTGCAGGCGGCCAGCGCCAGCGCCGCAAGCAATGACACGGTCGTCACCTGCGATCGTCTCATTTGCCCGACAACTCCTTGGTGGCGAACGCCCCCGCGTGAACCAACCATTATGGATTCACTGCACGATCAAGTCGAGATCATGGCGCGAGAGCGGCTTCGGCGCCGATTCCGTGGTAAGATAGGTGCGGCCGAGCGTCATCGCCGTATCGGTTTCCGAATCCATGATGATCATATGCGCGAACAGCGTCATGCTGGGCGCGATCGGCTCCGGATTGCCCTGGTAGAACATCGGCATGTCCATCCAGGACGGCGTGAAGCGGGCGCCGAGCGAATAGCCGCAGGCGTTCAGCCGGTGCTTGGTCAGATTATGCGCCTCGAGCGTGCGGGCATGCGCGTCGAAGACGTCGCCGAAGGAATTGCCCGGCGTCATCGCCTTCTCGACTGCAAGCAGAGCCGCGCGGGCGGCATCGAACAGTTCCTGGTGGCGCTTCGAGATCTTCCCGGTCAAAACGGTGCGCATCATCGCCGCGTGATAGTGATGGAAGACGCCCGCCCATTCGAGCGTCAGCTGGTCGTTCTTGGTGAGCTTGCGGCGGCCGGCCTTGTAGCGGCAGAGCAGGGCATCCGCGCCGGAGCCGATGATGAATTCGTTGGCGGGATAGTCGCCGCCGCCGGCAAAAACTGCTCCTTGCATGGCGGCCAGGATCAGCGCCTCGTCGCCGCCCTGCTTGATCAGCGGCAGCGCGGCATCGAGCGCATCGTCAGCGAGGCTTGCGGCTTTTTCGGCCTTGGCGATCTCGGCCGGACTCTTGAAGAGACGCAGCCGGCCGACGATTCCGGAAGCATCGGCGATCTGGCCGAAGGTCTGCAACTGCTCGTCCACGCGACGGCCATTGTAGGCCGTGAGGCCGTGCGTGTCGTATTCCACGCCGATGCGGGCGCCAAGCAGATCGAGATCGTTGAGTAGGTTGCGCAGGTCGATCGCGGGATTGGCGCCATCACGATCGGTCCACAATACGATATTCTCGATGGTCGAGGTGTTTCGCGCCTGCCTCAAATCGGCCGAGCGGGTGAGCAGCACCATCGAGCCGTCGCCCTTCACCACCAGGCACTGGAAGAAGCAGAAGCCGAAAGTGTCGTAGCCGGTCAGCCAGTACATGCTCTCCTGCGCGAACAAAAGCACGGCGTCGAGCTTCTTCTCGGCCATCTCGATCAGCAGCCGGTCGCGCCGCGCGTCGAATTCCGAACGTTCGAAATGCAGCGCCATTTACTCTTTCTCCAGAACGATTGCCGAAACCTGCCGCCCGTAATCCGCTTCCTTGCGGTGGGTGGTGCGGCGGTAGGAATAGAAAAGGTGTTCTTCGGCGTAAGTGCAGCGGCCGAGCCCGTCGGCGGTCACGCCGGCCTTGCGCAACCGATCGACCGTATATTGGTTGAGGTCGAACATCGAGTGGCCAGGGTTCTGCGACGATCTGAAGTAGAGTTGATTGCCGGGGTCGGCCTCGACGAAGCGAGCGACGAATTCCGGTCCCACCTCGTAATTGTCGGGTCCGATGGAAGGGCCGAGCACGGCGACGATGCGATCGCGGCGGGCGCCGAGCCCTTCCATCGCGGCTACGGTGTTTTCGAGCACGCCGGTGAGGGCGCCTTTCCAGCCGGCATGGGCCGCGCCGATGACGCGCGCCTCCGCGTCGGCGAACAGCACCGGTCCGCAATCGGCCGTCGAGGCGCCGACAGCGATGCCCGGCCGGTCGGTGACGATGGCGTCTGCCTTGGGGCGAGCGCCGGCAAAAGGCTCCCTGGCAATGACGACATCGGGAGAATGGACCTGGTGCGCGGTGAGGAGATGATCCGCCGGCACGCCCATCCAGTAGGCAACGCGGCGACGGTTCTCGGCAACCAGCGTCTGATCATCGCCGGAGCCCGTGCCGATGTTGAGGCCTTGATAGATGCCGCCGGAGACGCCGCCGATGCGGGTGAAATAGCCGTGGCGTATGCCTGGCGCCTTCGCAAGCAGCGGCGAGCGTACTGGATCGGGTCTGGTCTGATTCAGCATGGAGGGGTTTGTTGTCCGCGTGGGCGATTTCGTCAAGGTGGAGTTCGGTTGGGGATGTGAGGCTCGGGCAAGTGGCAGGGTCAGCTTGCACGGGTTGCCCGCCGATGTCAGCCAGTTTTCGCGGCTGGCAGGATCTTCATCACCTTGAACAACTCGCCCATCGCATCGGGGCCGGCAAGGCGCTTGACCGCCTCGGAAATCGCCTGACGCGCGACATCATCGGCCCGGGCGCCCAGCGCGCCGGCGCGCTCGAGCAAGCCCATGCCGAGCAGGAATTCGCTCTGCGTGGTCAGTTCCGCCTGGAGGCCGTGCTCCCGGACGGCTGCAGCCAACGCGGCGAAATCGACGTGAGCGGTAAGATCGGCCCCGCCGGGATTGGCCAGCACGTCTTCGTGATCGTGCCTGCGCACAGCCTGCAATGTGTCGCCGAAGCCCGGCTCAAGATGGCCGTAGTCGATGAACAGCCCGGCGCCGCCATGGCCGGCGATAGGCTCGGCAATCGCTGCCATCAGCGCGGCGCGGGCCGGCGCCACCTCGACGATGGCGCCTTGCAGAGCATCGGCCGCGCCGGCCGGCAGCAGCGCCGGGTCGACGGAACCCGCGCCGGCGAAGAAATGAAGATTGTCTTGTTCGTCGAGCCCGACCATGCGCTCGCGCCAGCCGGCGCCGACATAGACGAACTGGCGGATCGGCACGGCGTCGAAGAGTTCATTGCCGACGATGAAGAGCGGCTGCTGCGGCAGCGTGTCGATGGTTTGGTGCCAGCTCAGGGCGGGGCTCTGGCCGGCGAGCGTCTCTTTCTGGATTTCGGCCAGGCGCGGACTGGTCTCGATCATGGCGAAGGAAGCCTTGGCGGCAAGCGCCGGATCGAGGCGGGACCAGGTGCGCAGCATGTCCTTCATCAGCGTGCCGCGACCGGGGCCGATTTCGGCGAAGGTGGCTGGCAGCGGACGCCCGCCGCCTTGCCAGGCCTGGTAGAGCCAGACGGCGACAAGCTCGCCGAACATCTGGCTGATCTCCGGCGCGGTGACGAAGTCGCCGGCGGCGCCGAAGGGCTCGCGCGTCGTATAATAGCCGTCCTCAGGGTCGAACAGGCAGAGCGCCATGTATTCGCTGACCGGGATCGGCCCCACCGCGCCGATCAGGCCGATGATGCGCTCCTTCAGCCTGGTCATGCCGGCTGCGTCTGCGTCGTCGGCTTTGCGGTGGCCATGGCCCAGATGCCGGCGAGCACCATCGGCGAGGACAGGACCATGCCCATGGTCAGCCAGTTGGTGCCGAGCAGATAACCGAGCTGCTGGTCAGGCTCGCGGAAGAACTCGACGAAGATGCGAGACAGGCCGTAGCCGCAGATGAAGGCGCCGCCGACGAAGCGCGGTGTCTTCAGCTTCAGCCGCGAGTGGGTGAGAAAGCGCAGCACCAGGAAGAGCACAAGACCTTCCAGCAGCGCCTCGTAGAGCTGGCTGGGATGCCGGGTGAACGGGCCGCCATTGGGGAATTCGATCGCCCAGGGCACGTCCGACGGACGGCCCCAGAGCTCCGAATTGATGAAATTGGCCACACGCACCAGCCCAAGGCCGACCGGCACGCCGGCCGAGACGACGTCAAACAGCGTCCAGGTATGAATGCCGCGCTTGAGCGAAAAGAGGGTCATGGCGAGGATCACGCCGAGCAGTCCGCCATGGAACGACATGCCGCCCTGCCAGACCGCCAAGGTGTCGAGCGGATGCGCGATATAGCGTGGAAGGTCGTAGAAGAGGACATAGCCGGTGCGCCCGCCGAGCACCACGCCGATCGCCGCCCAGACGATGAAATCGTCAAGATCCTCGGGCTTCATCGGCAGCTTGCCGTCCGGCCAAAGGCTGGCATTGCTGACCAGGCGCTTGGCGTACCACCAGGCGAACAGAATGCCGACGATGTAGCCGACGCCATACCAATGCACCGCCAGCGGCCCGATATGGACGATAACCGGGTCGATATTGGGGAAGGGCAGGGAGGCCAGCGGCAGCAGGAAATATTCGCTCAAACTGGGTCGCTCCGGTTGCGGTCGTCTATCGGGCGCGGACCATGCGGCAGGGTTTTGGCGGGGTCAAGGCACGCTTCGCTTGCAATCCGTGCCGCGCGCCACTACGTCAAAATAATCAAGCGAGGATTTGCCATGTCGACCGGAACGAACCGCATTCTCGATGAATTCGCCAAGCTGATGACCGATGCCGCGGGGGCAGCCCAAGGCGTCAGGCGCGAGATGGAGACGGCTTTCCGCAGCCAGGCCGAGCGCCTGCTCAACTCCATGGATGTGGTGAAACGCGAGGAGTTCGAGGCTGCGCGCGAGATGGCCGTCAAGGCAAGAGAAGACAACATCCAGCTTGCGGTGCGCGTCGAAGCGCTCGAGGCCAAGCTCGCCGAATTGACCGGGCAAGCCGCACCTGCGGCTGCGGCGAAGCCCAGATCAAAAAAATAATCGTAAACTTTTCCACAAAGCACGATCCGAAAAATCGCTTTGCCGTGAATCGCTTACCGGCATTGCATGAATCTTTTTGACAGCGCCTTTCCACATGCGAATGACGCAGTGCGAAAAATTGGGCTGTTCACGCGACTCCCGATCAATAGACTGAATTTGTTGCATGATTCGAAGCAGGGTCATGCGCCGGGCGGTGGGGTCCGGTTGGGGTCTTTGCGTTTGGAAAGTCCTGGCCGTCCGAGTTCTAGACAAGATTGTTCGTTGTGCGTGCCCTCTCTCGCGGAGCGTGTGGCGGCGCTCTCAGAACGACAGGAAGCATTCATGGAACTCCTCGAACTCGAATTCTCCCGCGAAATCCACCCGGTGGACGTCATCGAGCAGGTGGCCCACAACAATGACTGGTCCTTCGAACGCGCCGGCGACGACGAGATCTCGATTTCGGTGACAGGCAGCTGGACCGACTATCATGTCTCCTTCTCCTGGATGGAAGATTTCGAGGCGCTGCACCTGGCCTGCGCGTTCGACATCAAGGTGCCGGAAACGCGCGCGCTCGAAGTGATGCGGCTCCTGTCGCTGATCAACGAACAGATGCTGTTTGGCCATTTCGACCTGTGGGAGCAGGAGGGCGCGATCATGTTCCGGCAATCGCTGCTGCTTGCCGGCGGGGTCGAGCCGTCGAGCCAGCAGGTCGAGGTGCTTCTGTCATCGGCGTTAGAGGCCTGCGAATGCTATTTCCAGGCCTTCCAATTCGTCGTCTGGTCGGGTACGTCGGCCAAGGACGCGCTGTCCAGCGTGCTCTTTGAAACCCATGGAAGCGCCTGAGCGAAGCCAATACCGCCGATGAGTTCCAGCAGCGAGCGCAAGCCCGAGATCAGCTTTGCCGATTTCGATCGTGTCGACATCCGTGCCGGCACGATCGTCGAGGCTGAGCCCTTTCCGGAGGCGCGCAAGCCGGCATTCAAGCTGAAGATCGATTTCGGCCCGGCGATCGGCGTGAAGAAGTCGTCGGCGCAGATCACCAAATATTATGCGCCGGAGACGCTGATCGGCCGGCAGGTCTTCGCGGTGGTCAATTTCCCGCCGCGCCAGATCGGCCCGTTCATGTCGGAAGTGCTGACGCTTGGCTTTCCGGACGAGGAGGGCGCCGTCGTGCTCGGCGCCATCGAGCGCAAAGTGCCGGACGGCGGGCGTCTATTCTAGAACCAGCCTGGGCCGGCCTGACGTCACCGCGTTCTGATCGGCGCGCTTGCGCGGCATTCCCAGCGCTTCTTCGACAACGTCGAGGAACATCTCGGCGCATGACTTCCAGCTGTAGCGCAGTGCGCGCTGGCGCGCCTCCGCGTGGTCAATGTGAAGCGCCTTGAGCGCCGCCTCGCGCAAATCCTCGGATACGGCCCCACCGACGCCGTCGCCGACGATGTCGATCGGTCCGGTCACCGGATAGGCGGCCACCGGCGCGCCGCTGGCCAGAGCCTCGATGATGACGTTGCCGAAGGTGTCGGTGCGGCTCGGAAAGACGAAGACGTCAGCCGAAGCGTAGATTTCCGCCAGTTCGTCGTTCGGGCGATGGCCGAGGAAATGCGCGTTCGGATAGCGGGCGCTGAGCTTTGCCAGTTCCGGCCCTTCGCCGACCACCACCTTGCTGCCGGGGAGATCGAGATCGAGGAAGGCGGTCAGGTTCTTTTCGATCGCGACACGGCCGACGCAGAGGAAGATGGGGCGGGGAAAGCTGGTGTCCTTGCGTTTGTCCGGCCGGAAATGATCGGTGTCGACGCCGCGAGTCCAGGGCCTCAGCTTATCGAAGCCGCGCGAGGCAAGGTCGTCCGCCAACGATTGCGTGGCGACCAGCGTGCCCTGTCCGGAATTGTGGAAGTCGCGCAGCCAGTTATAGGCCCACCTCTCCGGCACCGGCAGGCGGGCGCTGAGATATTCGGGAAAACGCGTGTGGTAGCTGGTGGTAAAGGGACGGCCGGCCTTGCGGCAGTAGCGGCGCGCCATGATGCCGAGCGGCCCTTCGGTGACAATGTGGATGTGGTCGGCCTTTCCCGCTTCGATCAGCCGCGCGACATGACTGGGGGTTGTCAAGGCGAGCCGAATGTCCGGGTAGGTCGGCAGCGGCAAGGTGCGGAAGATGTTCGGCGTCAGAAAATCGACCTGGACTTCGAAGGATTTCAGCGTTTCGGTAAGCCGCTCCAGCGTGTGAACCACGCCGTTGACCTGCGGTCGCCATGCATCGGTGACCATCAGGATTCGCATGGCGACCCTTCGCACAGATTCTTGGGCGCGCCGGCACGATGGCGGAACGGCAGCCAGGCTGCAGCTCGCGCTTCGCTCCAGCGCACCCGGGCGGGTGCGGGATCGAAGCGGGGCGGCATGGCCGAATCGATAAAGGTCGCGCGCTTCATGCGCGCTCTTGACCATGATTTCATGACGGGGGGATGAAGGCCGTCTTTGTCCGACTAAGCCGGCACCTTGATCACGGCTCGCAAACCGCCCAGCGGGCTGTCTTCAAGCATGATGTCGCCGCCATGGGTTCGGGCGATGTCGCGGGCGATCGACAGACCAAGGCCGGTGCCGCTGGCATCGAGATTACGCGCTTCGTCGAGCCGCAGGAATGGCTTGAACACTTCTTCGCGCTTGTCCGGCGCGATGCCGGGACCATCATCGTCGATGGTGACGGTCAGCGAGCCGCGGCCGTGATTGGCATGGACCTCGACCGTCTTGGCATATCGGAAGGCATTGCCGATGACATTGGACATCAACCTGGCAAAGGCGTTCGGCCGCACATGCACGGTCGGATCGCCGGTCAGTGTCGTCGACAGCTTGCATTTGCGCAGTTGCGCTTCCTCGCCAAGCTTCTGGAAATAGGCATCGAGATCGAAGCGGCCGGTGTCTTCCGCCGCCTCGCCGCGGGCAAAGGAGAGATAGCCCTCCAGCATCGACTGCATGTCGTCGATGTCCTGGTTCAGCGCGGCCTTGGTCTCGGCCTTGCCGCCGGCCAGGGCCAGCTGCAGCTTGAAGCGGGTCAGAATGGTCCTGAGATCATGGCTGACGCCGGTCAGCATGGCGGTGCGCTGCTCGATCTGGCGCTCGATGCGCTCGCGCATCTGGATGAAGGCGAAGCCGGCGCGGCGCACTTCCTCCGCGCCGCGCGGACGGAAATCGCGCGGCATCGGCCGGCCCTTGCCGAAGCTCTCGGCGGCTTCGGCCAATGTCAGGATCGGCCTTATTTGATTGCGCAGGAAGGGGATGGCGATCATCAAGAGCACCAGCGAGGTGCCGACCATCCAGATCAGGAAGATATGGGTGTTTGAGGCATAAGCCTGGCTGCGACGCACGAAGACGCGCAGGACCTTGCCTTCGAGCTGGACGCGGACCTCGACGACATTTGAGTTGCCGACCGTGTCGATCCAGAAGGGACGGTTGATCTGCCGAGTAATCTCCGACGACAGGGCCGTGTCGAGGATTGAGAAGAACGGCTTCGGTCCGGGGGCCGGCAGGGGATCGGGCGGCAGCAGATCCACTTTCAGCTGCATACGGTCTTGGGCGATGCGAATGATGTTGGCGTAATCGGCGTCGTGGGGATAGGTCTCCATCATGTCGATGATGGCAGCGATGTCTGCGATCGTCGCCTGCGACAGGCGTTGGGTAACTGTCTGCCAGTGGCGCTCCATGAAGACGAAGGCAACGACCGACTGCAAAAGGATCATCGGCGCGATGACGATGATCAGGGAGCGGGCATAAAGCCGCTTCGGCATGTAGAGCGCGACCAGGCGCCAGAACCGGTTCCAGGCGCGCGGCATCGCCCTCAGCGTGCGCAAAGCGAGATCGCCGAGGCTCCCGGTCTTGGGCTTTTCCAGTTGCGTGGTCGCCATTCGCCCTTCCGCTCGTAGACGGCCATTCAGCCAAGGCCGTCTGCGAGCATGTTATTCCACGCTGAGCCGATACCCAATACCGCGCACGGTCTGCAGCCACACCGGATTTGACGGATCGCGCTCGATCTTGCGGCGCAGCCGGTTGATCTGGACATCGATGGTCCGCTCGCCGACATCCGATTCGTCGCCGACGAGCTCGTGCCGAGGTATGGTTTCGCCCGCCCGGGCGGCGAAGATCGCCAGGATTTCCTGCTCGCGGTCGGTCAGCTTCAGCGCCTCGCCGCCACGCTTCAGTTCGCGCTTGGCGATCTGGAACGTGTAGGGGCCGAAGACGAGCTGCTCGACTTTCGGCGTCGCCGCCGGGCCGCCGCGGCGCAGGATGTTGTTGATGCGCAGTATGAGCTCGCGCGGATCGAAGGGCTTCGGCAGATAGTCGTCGGCGCCGGCCTCGAGCCCGGTGATACGGCTGTCGGTTTCCGACAGCGCCGTCAGCATCAGGATCGGCACGTTCTTCTCGGCCCGTAGCGCCTTGGTGAGGTCGACGCCGGTTTCGCCGGGCATCATGACGTCAAGCACGAGCAGGTCGAAGTCCAGCCCCGCGAGCTTGCGCCGGGCCTCGCCGGAGTTGCCGGCAACGGTGACCCGAAAACCGTTCTCGGACAAATATTGCTTGAGCAGATTGCGAATGCGGGTGTCATCGTCGACCACCAGCAGATGCGGCGCATCATCGCCGGGCGCTGCCGGATGATCAACCTTCTCAGTGGTCTCCATTTTTCTTCCCCGATGTTTGCGCAGGCACAATGTCGATCTGCGCTCTAAGTTCCGGATTGACCATCGCCTCGAGGAATCTCTCGATCGAGGCGCGCTCGGCGGTCCCGGAATCCTCCAATGCAGCACGGATGCGGCGCGACTGTGGCCGTGCCAGCGCCAGTGCCAGCGCGCGGCCCTTGGCAGTCGGATAGAGCTCGCGCTGCCGGCGGTCGCGCAACCCTTGCACCTGGACAATATGGTCCGTGTCGATCAGCTGCTTCAACACCCGCGCCAGGCTCTGCTTGGTGATCTTCAGCACGTCGAGCAGCTCGGCAACCGTCAGTCCGGGCCTGCGGTTGACGAAATGCAGGACGCGGTGATGGGCACGGCCGAAGCCGTAATCGGCAAGGATCTGGTCGGGATCGGAGGTGAAGTCGCGATAGGCGAAGAAAAACAGCTCGATGATGGCAAAGTCGATGCCGTCCTCGTCGGTGATCGCCGTCCTGATCGGTTTTCCGGCTGCGGGGCTTCGTTCCGTCATCATTTCTCCATGCCAAGCGGGAATTACGTCAGTACTGTTGACGTAATTTCCCGCAAATGATAATTTTTGACAAGCTTTTCGGCGGATTGCGAACGAAAAGGCAAGCGGAAGCCGTTTTTCCGGAACTTCCTAAGTTTGCCAGGGATTGAATATCCGCCTACGCTTCCAGACACAGGCCGGCGGTTTCGGACCCAGTGGCGGGGCCGATACGAAAGGCTATATGACACAACGATTGGCGGGCGCCCGCCCGCGGGAGGTTTCCATGGCATCCGTTCCCTTCGATCAACTGGACGGTTTCATCTGGATAAACGGGGAGTTCGTCAAATGGGGCGAGGCCAAGATCCACGTGCTGACCCATGGCCTGCACTATGCCAGCGCGGTCTTCGAGGGCGAGCGCGCCTATGGCGGCCAGATATTCAAGCTCACCGAGCACAATGAGCGCCTGCATGAATCGGCGCGCCTGCTCGGCTTCAAGATTCCCTACTCGGTCGGCGAGATCGACGAGGCTTGCCGCAAGCTTCTGAAAAAGCAGGGTTTCAAGGACGCCTATGTGCGTCCGATCGCCTGGCGCGGCAGCGAGCAGATGGGTGTTTCGGCGCAGAACAACCGCATCAACTGCGCCATCGCCATCTGGCAGTGGCCGAGCTATTTCGACCCGGCGCAGAAGCTGAAGGGCATCCGTCTCGACGTCGCCGAATGGCGCCGGCCCGACCCGCGCACCGCGCCATCCAAGTCCAAGGCCGCCGGCCTCTACATGATCTGCACGCTTTCCAAGCACGCCGCCGAGGCCAAGGGCTACGCCGACGCCATGATGCTCGACTGGCGCGGCCAGGTGGCGGAAGCCACCGGCGCCAACATCTTCTTCGTCAAGGACGGCAAAATCCACACCCCGACGCCCGACTGCTTCCTCGACGGCATCACCCGCCGCACAGTCATCGGCCTGGCCAAGGACCGCGGCTTCGAGGTGATCGAGCGCGCCATCATGCCCGAAGAGCTCGATGGCTTTGAGCAGTGCTTCCTTACCGGCACGGCCGCGGAAGTCACGCCGGTCTCGGAAATCGGCCCGTACCGATTCGAGGTCGGCGAGATCGCCAAGACGTTGATGAACGACTATTCTGCCGCGGTGCAGCCAAAGCACGCCATCGCCGCAGAATAGCGATAGTCACAGCCTTTTTGTGCAACGGGGCGGTTTCGGGCCGCCCCTTTTATTTAGGCGCCTGCGCAGCAATTCGGCGTCTCATGGGTGCGGGCGATCCGGCGACGGCAGCGGAGCAGCCGGTGGGACTGGCAGGGCGATGGGCATACAAAGCATCATCGTCGGCGCCGGCGCCATCCTCACCGACATCATGCGCGCGGTCATGACCGTGATGAAGAATAGGCTTGGCAGAATTTCAGGCTTCCCATGGACGGCTATGGCCGCCCATTTCTTTTAGAGGGATCACCGGTGGACGCAGTCGGCTGTGCTCTCTACATCAGGGCAACACCTCGAAAGGAAAGCCATGGGTCAGCTCAATGCCGGCATCGTGCCGGTCACGCCCTTCCAGCAGAATTGCACCATTCTCTTCGACATGGACGACAAACAGGGTGTCGTCGTCGATCCCGGCGGCGACGTCGACAAGATTCTGGCGGTACTCAAGGACAACGCGATCACGGCGAAGGCGATCTGGATCACTCACGGCCATATCGATCATGCCGGCGGCGCGATGGATCTGAAGGATGCACTCAGCATCGACATCATCGGCCCGCACGAGGCCGATCGGCCGCTGCTTGCCAATCTCGAGAACCAGGCCAAGCGCTTCGGCCTTACCGATCCGGTGCGCAATTGCATTCCAGACCGTTTCGTCAGCGAAGGCGACACGGTCTCTTTCGGGGAGCATTCGTTCGAGGTGCTGCATTGTCCGGGGCACGCGCCGGGCCACGTCGTCTACTACAACCGCGCGGCCAAATTCGCCCATGTCGGCGACGTGCTGTTTCGCGGCTCTATCGGCCGCACCGATCTGCCAGGCGGCGATCACGCCGCGCTGATCACCTCGATCAAAGACAAGCTGCTGCCGCTCGGAGACGATATCGGCTTCATCTGCGGTCACGGTCCGGGCGGCCGCTTCGGCGAGGAGCGCCGGACGAATCCCTTCCTGGCCTGATCCTCTGCGCAAAGAAAAAAGCGCCGCTCGAGGGCGGCGCTTTTGCCTGGACTGGAAACCTAAGTCTTAGTTGGCAACACAGAAATGCTGTTCGCCATCGTTGCCGGTGAATGTGCCGGTACGCGAGTTGAAGGTGCGGTAGCGGTCGGAGCAATACTCGTACCATTCGCGGGTCCACGGCTCGGCATAGCGGTCGGCATAGACGACGCGCGGCTGTACATAGTAGCGGCGAACGGGGCGGTCGACATAATAGCCGTCATCATAGGCGGGATCGTAGTATCTCGGCCCAGGGTTGCTGAGAGCACTACCGATCAGGGCGCCCGCCGCCAGGCCGACAACGCCCGCGGCAAGGGCGTCGCCGCCATTGTGATGATGACGACGCCAGCGCCAATCATCAGCATTTGCCGCCGAGAAGGTGGCCAAAGTGGTCGCGGCGACGCCGGCGGTCACAATGGCGGTCTTGAGAATTCGGTTCATTTTCGGTCTCCTTCGCGCCGGCCCGCGTATTTCAGGGGATGCGGGTCGGCTTTAGCAGGGGTTAGTAGAAGACCGTGGCTGAACGGAGGCTGAACGGCACTGCGCGAACGATTTCGCGGCTCGACAAAATTCCGAGCTCTGCGGGAGCGCCCCGCCTGCTCAGTCTCCGTCGGATCTGTCTTGAGCCGGCTTAGCCGATAGACAGGTTGACGGCCTTCGGACCCTTGCCTCGCTTGTCGGGCTCGGTGTCGAATGTCACTTTCTGCCCATCCTCAAGACCGGGAAGGCCCGACGCCTGCACGGCCGAAATATGGACGAAGACGTCCTTCGCGCCATCGTCGGGCGTGATGAAGCCGAAGCCCTTGGCATGGTTGAAGAATTTGACGGTGCCGGTCTGCGGCATGGGAAGCTCCTTTGATCCCATCAAGTCAGTCTCGGGCCGGCAAACTGCCCGAGAGGAAATTTGTCCTTTATTTTAGCGCTATCGGCAAGAGAAAGTTTTCGCCTGCCAATACAACTATTTGCCGGACAAAAAAGGGCGCGACGGAACCGTCGCGCCCTCGAAAACTCAAGCTTCCTGCGAAGCCGATTCATGATCCTGCCGCGCCGTTCATCAGCGGAAGACAGGCAGCGTCGCCCGCTCAGGCGGCGCGGAGGTTGACCGCCTTCGGACCCTTGCCCATGCGGTCAGGCTCGACGTCGAAGGTGACCTTCTGGCCGTCGACGAGCGTACGCAGGCCGGAGGCCTCGATCGCGGAGATGTGGACGAACACGTCCTTGGCGCCGCCGTCAGGCGTGATGAAGCCGAAGCCTTTGGTGGCGTTGAAGAACTTTACGGTGCCGGTCTGGGCCATGGGGGAAACTCCTTCACCCGTATCAGTCTCGTGGGCTCGCCCGCTTCCTTGGGCTGATCCCGGTGTTGCTTCGGCAGTCATGCATTCGCGCATGGTCAAAGCCCCCGCCGAAAAACGGGGCCGTCAGAGATTCACACTATCGGGGAAAGGTCGTCCAAAACGTGCCGCTCTCCGGGTCGCAAATGCCCGAACACCAAATTTATTACACGGAAATGTGATGGTTGCAAGACAGCACCGCGGGCCGCCCTCGGCGCGCCCAACGCCAGGCCATCGATAGACCCGGCGCCATGACCGGTCATCGGCCAGTGAAAAGCCGGGCATGGGCCAGTGCGAGAAGCCGACCGGCGATAAATTTCGCCCGGGCAAAGCACAAGCCGGGGTTGCGTTCGATCCCAAAATGGCGAGGAATTGCGCGAGCTGGCGCGATCGCGCCTGAGCCAGATAGGAGAGGGACCTATGCGATTTCTTGCGGCAATCGTTTCGCGGCAGGGCCTTGTCGCCCTGCTACTGTCGGCATTGCTGGCGGCCTGTACCGTGGTCGTCGACGAAGGACCGCGTCCGCGTCCGCCGGGGCCGCATCCGCAGCTCTGCACGATGCAATACGAACCGGTGTGCGCAAGACGCGGCGGCGACCGCCAGACCTTCGCCAATGCCTGCCTGGCGGAGCGGGCAGGGTATCGCATCGTGCGTGACGGGCCTTGCCGGGATGGCGGCGGTGGCGGCGAGCAAACCTTCTGCACCCGCGAATACGCGCCGGTCTGCGCCAGACGCTACGGCGAGGTGCGCACTTTCCCGAATGCGTGCGAGGCCCGCGCGGCGGACTATCGCATCATCGGCGACGGGCCTTGCTAGCGGCATTGCGGGCAAGTCGCCGGAGCGCTGCCCACACACTTGCATCTGCCGCCCGCTTGGCTTAGGTCCGGCGGGCGGACAAACACGGCAGGTTTCCCATTAACAGAGATCAGAGAAGAGCGGCAAACGCGGGCGGCAAGCCAGGATCGGCGAGCCCCCTCGATCCCTATGTGCAACGGGCGCTGCAGCTGCACCAGGCAGGACGCCGGCAGGAGGCGGAGTCGCTTTACCGGCAGGTGCTGGGGCAGCAGCCTAATCATGCCGCCGCGCTGCATTTCCTCGGGCTCCTCCTGCACCAGACCGGTCGCAGCGAGGAAGGGCTGGACTTCATCGAGCAGTCGGTCACGCTGCAGCCCCAAAATGCCGATTTCCTCAACAACATGGGCACGGTGATGCGCGACCTCGGCCGCGTTGCCGCCGCCGTCGATTTCTTCCGTGGCGCGGTGGACATCCGCCCGGACCAACTCGCGGCACGCGACAATCTCGGCTCGTCGCTGAAGCAGCTCGGCCAGTTCGATGGCGCTGAGGAGATCTATCGCAGCACGATCGGCCGCAACCCGTTCCATGTCCGCGCCCGCATCGGCCTTGCCGAAACGCTGCAGGAAGCCGGGCGGCTCGACGAGGCGATTGCGCTCTTCCGCGAGTCGCTGTCGATCCGGCCCAAGGATGCCGAGCTGCTCTACGGACTGGGCGTCGCCCTGATGGAGAAGGGCAAGCTCGCCGAGGCCGCCGATCTTGCCCGCCAGGCGGTGGCGATCGCTCCGGCGATGGCGAAAGCCTGGCTTCTGCTGACCCAGGTCAAGCGCCAGACAGAGCGCGACGCCGAGCTTGCCGGCATGGAGGCCGAGCACGCCAAGGCGCCGCAGGACAGCCTTGCGCGCATGCAGCTTTCCTTCGGCCTCGGCAAGGCCAATGACGATCTGAAGGATTATGGCCGCGCCTTCGACTATTTCGCCGAGGGCAATGCGATCCGCCGCAAGGGCATCGACTACGACCCGGTGAGAACGCGCGACGAGTTCGAAGCGATGAAGTCGGCCTTCGACAAGGCCTTCTTCGAAAAGCACAGGCCGAGCGACATTTCCGACGACACGCCGATCTTCGTCGTCGGCATGCCGCGTTCCGGCACGACGCTGGTCGAGCAGATCATAGCCAGCCATCCGCAGGTCTTTGGCGCGGGCGAGCTCAGCATCCTGAAGTCGGTCGTCGGCAAGCAGTTTCCGATGAGCATGCCGGGCGGTTTTCCCTCAGGGATAGCCGACATGCCGGACAAGGCCTTTGCCGAGGCCGGGCAGGCCTATATCGACATGCTGCATGCCCGGTATCCGGGCTTCCGCCATGTCACCGACAAGATGCCGGGCAACTTCCTGCTGGTCGGCTTCCTGCACATGATGCTGCCGAAGGCGAAGATCGTGCATTGCGCGCGCGACGCCGCGGCCACGTGCCTGTCGATCTTCAAAGTGCATTTCCGCGGCGACAGCCATCGTTACGGCTACGATCTCGGCGAGCTCGCCGATTTCCATAACCTCTACACCGATATCATGGCGCATTGGCACAAAGTTCTGCCCGGCGTCGTCCACGACGTCCGCTACGAGGATTTCGTCGCCGATCAGGAAGGCCAGACGCGGGCGCTGATGGCGCATCTCGGCCTGCCTTGGGACGACAAGGTGCTGGCGTTCCACGAGACCGACCGGCCGGTGCGAACGGCGTCGGCCGCGCAGGTGCGCCAGCCGATGTATCAGGGCTCGGTCGACCTGTGGAAGCGTTATGGGGAGCGGCTGAAGCCGCTGCTCGTCAAGCTCCAGAACGGATAGGGCCGGGTTGGATGGTAGGCCGCTTGCTCTCAGCCATCGCAGGCCTGTGAGATTAGCCGCTGCCTCGCAACCTCGTCATTCCAGGGGGAAGCAGGAGCTCCGTTCCTGCTCCGCCCTGGATGAGGACCGAATCGGCTGTGCTCAAACCTCGATAAATGGCTGGAAGCCGCCGAAGATCATGCGCTTCCCGTCGAAGGGCATTGTCGACCAGTCCATCTTGAGACGTTCGTCGGCCATCACTTTCGCCATGACCGCGTCGCGGCTCTGCCTGGATTCGTAAACGACCCAGGCAAAGATGACGACTTCGTCGTCCTTCGCCTGCACGGCGCGCGGGAACGAGGTCAGTTCGCCATAGGGCACGTCGTCGCCGATGCATTCGACATAGGCGAGCGCGCCGTGCTCCTTCCAGACGGCGCCGGCATTCGCAGCCATTTTCTTGTAGTCATCAAGATTTGCCTTCGGCACGGCAAGCACGAAACCATCGACATAGGACATGGGTAAACTCCTTCGCTGAAAACGAGCGCCGGGCCGGCGGGGATACGACCCGGCGCGGGTGAGCGCGTCAGCCCTGGGATTGGCGGCCGACGCTTGCTGGGAAACCTATTTTACCGGCGCGTTCATCGCCCAGGCGACGCCGAAGGGATCCTTCACCTGGCCCCAGCGGTCGCCCCAGAACATTACCTGGAGGGGCGTGACGACTTCGCAGCCGGCGTCTACCGCGCGCTTCCACCAGGCATCGACGTCGTCACTACCGAGATGGAGTTGGAGCGTATAACCCTGCGCCGCCTGATGCGGATGGCCGTGCTCGGGATAGGCGTCGCCCAGCATGAGCGTCGAGCCGTTGACATAGAGATGGATATGCATGGTGCGGCCCTTGTCGTCCGGCGGATAGGCAAAGACTTCCTCGGCCCCGAAAGCCTTCTTGTAGAACTCGGCCGCCTTGATGGCGCCGTCGACCTGCAGATAGGGGGTCAATCCGCCAAGAACTTTGGCGCGGGGCGGGTTCTGGTCGGTCATTTCACGTGTTCCTCTTCACGGGTTGATTGGGCGTTGCGATCAAAAGACGGACGAGGCGACAGCAATCCTACACGGGCAGCGGAATTTTTTTAGCGGGCCCGGGCCCGGACCGGCCGCGCAGCCGGTGAAGCCGATGACCGTCGCATGAACCCGTTGGTCGCTTTCAAATGACGTCGGTCGAGAAGGTGGCTGTGCAGCGGCCGTTTCGCGTGTCGAGAATTTCCGGAAAACCGATGTCCTTGCGCAGGTCGGCCGGCAGCGAAAGCAGAATGCGCTCGCTGCGGTAGCGGGCGCGCGCCGTCGCATATTGGCTGGCGATGCGGCTGATGGATGACAAGATGGACATGATAAACTCTCCCTGGTTGGTGCCGTCAGCACCGTGTCGGCATCCCAAGGACGAGGAATGCTGCGGCAATCCGACAGGTCACCGGAATTTTTCATGCGCGCCCGGAAAGCCGGCCCGTATAGGCCGGCCCCCCGTATAGGCCGGCCTTGTCGTGGCTATCAGCGCTCCGTCGCGGCCACCGAGCGGAAGAACCCTTCCGGACTGTCGACTTCGGTCAGCCGCCGCTTCTCGATCAGCCAGAACCGGTTGCCGATCGCGCGGATGAAGGAGCGGTCGTGCGAGGCGAGCAGGCAGCTTGCCTGATGCTTCAGCAACTCGTCCTCCAGCGCTTCCTGGCCGTCAATGTCGAGGTGATTGGTCGGCTCGTCGAGGAGGTAGAAATTGGGGTTGAGGAGCCGCAGCACCAGCAACATCAGCCTCGACCGCTGTCCGCCCGACAACGCGGCGATCCTTTTCTCCTGCATCTCGATGGCGACGCCGGCGCCGGCGAGAAGCGAGCGCGCCCGCTGCTCGCCGATTTCGAAGCGGTGCGAGACCATCGCCAGTGGGGTGTCGCCGCCGCCGATGCCGGACAGAGCCTGGTCGCTGTAGCCGAGCGCGGTCGACGGTGTCACCTTGATGCTGTCTTCCGACCCCGGTTCGGCGATGGCGGCGCGGATCATCGCAATGAAGCGCGATTTGCCGACACCGTTCCGGCCGAGCAGCACGATGCGGTCGCCTTGGCAAATATGGCGCTTGCCGGTCCTGAACAGCAGCGTGCCGTCGGGCGTTTCGACCGCCGCGTCGTCGAGCGTGATCAGCACCTTGGCGTGAGTGCCGCGGTTCGCCAATCGGATCGCGCCGGCCGAACGCTCGCGATGCGCTGCCACGGCTGCATCTTCCAGCCTTTCGGCCCGCTCCCTGAGCTGCTTGGTTTTGACCGTCAGCAGGTCGCTGCCGGAATTGATGCCGATGTTGTTGAGCTTGGCTGCCTGCCGGCGCAACTGCTGTGCGACCTTCATGTCGCGCTCGAACCGCCGCGCCGTCGAGGCGTCGACCTCGTCGAGCGCCTGCCGGGCGCGCGAATAGGGCAGCGAAAACACCGGCGATTCTTCCGGGCGCAGGAACAGCGTGCGGTTCGTGGTGGTGTCGAGAAAGGCGCGGTCGTGGCTGGCGATGATCACCGGCACATCGCGTGGCAGCGCGTTCAGCCAGGTTTCCAATTGGCTGATCCTGGCCAGGTCGAGATGGTTGGTCGGCTCGTCGAGCAGAAGCACGTCCGGGTCGGTGACCCAGACGCGGGCGATCAGCGCCAGCCTTTGCCAGCCGCCGCTCAAGGCCCGCATCGGCCTGTCGCGCATGTCCTCAGGCACATCGAGCGAATCCAGCACCACGTCGACGCGCCAAAGCTCGCTGCCAAGCTGCTCCGGCGGCAAGGCATCGGCAACCACCTGATGGAAGCTGCGGTCGAGCAGCGCGTCGGGGACGGATTGCTCGACATGGCCGACGCGCAAGCCGCGCGTCCGGGTGATATCGCCGCTCGTGGCGTCCAGCTCGCCGGCCAGGCATCTGAGCAGGGTGGATTTGCCACGGCCGTTCGCCGCGACGATGCCCAGCCGGTCGCCGGCACCGATGATGAGGTCGAGGTTGGAGAAGAGCGGCGCACTCATGGTGACGCCGAGGGATTTGAGGCTGATCAGGGCCATGTCGATTTCTCTGGTCTTGCCGGAGCCCGGCTCAATGCACTTTGACGGTGCGCCGGTAGGCCATCAGGCCGAGATCAGCGGCACCACGAAGGGCAGACCAAAAATCGAAGCGGGGGAAAATTCCCGGACCGTCCTGGTCAGCCCTGCAAGCAAGCTCGCAGGGCACAGACAGGGCCGCGCTGACGGTGGTGATCGATAGACACGCAGCCCTCCTTTCCAGATGTTCGAATTGGGAAACTGGGTACACCTCGGGAGGGGGACATGGCAAGGGGCGGCAGGACAGAGCGGAGCGCTGAAACTGCCGACCTCCCTCTTGTGGGCCCATTGTGGGGGAGATGTCCGGCAGGACAGAGCGCTGTCCCGCCGGCATGTCAACATCAATCTCTTCAGAAATCAGTGCCCCGGCCGCCCAGTCTTGCTCGGCCGGCGCTTTTGACGGCGCTCATCGGCTGGGTCTTCGTAAGAGCCGATGCCAGAGCGCTGGCGGACGATGGGTTTATCGTCGCGTTCCTTCGCGCCCCCCTCTGTCCTGCCGGACATCTCCCCCACAAGGGGGGAGATTGGCCGTGGCTTCGTAGGCACCGTTCCTTCGACGGGTTTTTCGGTACGGCGCACCGTCATCTCGTCGAGCGAGTTCTTGCGGAACAGCGACCCGGTGCGATCGCCCGGGATGCCGAAGTCGGAGCCATGCGCTTCCTGCGCCGACTGCTTCTTGAACAGCGAACGCGAGACCGCGCCAGCGGGTGTTGCCATATCGGTGCCCGGTCCCATGTCGTCGATCGAGGGCCTGGCGAAAAGAGGCTTCTTCACCGGCACCGCGCCGTCCGCGCCCATCTCATCGAGATCCGGCTTGCGGAACAGGCCCTTGCCGTCGTCATCGACGGTGCGGTGCACCGCACGTCCCTTGTTGTGCCTGCCTTTCTCGCGGCCGGAAACCGGGCTTTCCATGTCGGCGTAGCGGGCGAGCGGATCGTCCGAGATGGACAGCTCCATTTCGCGCAGCCGCTTGATCTCGTCGCGGATGCGGGCGGCCTTCTCGAAGTCGAGATTGGCGGCGGCATCGCGCATCTGCTTGTCCAGCGCCTCGAGATGGGTTTTCAGATTGTTGCCGATCATGGCGCCGGCATCGTCGGTGAACTGCGAGATGTCGGCGCGCACGTGATCCTTCTCGTAGACGGAGTCGAGGATGTCGGCGATGCGCGACTTGACCGATTCCGGCGTGATGCCGTTGGCCGCGTTCCACTCCATCTGCTTCTCGCGGCGGCGGTTGGTCTCCGCCATCGCCCGTTCCATCGAGCCGGTGATCTGGTCGGCGTAGAGGATGACCTTGCCGTCGACGTTGCGGGCGGCGCGGCCGATGGTCTGGATCAGCGAGGTTTCCGAACGAAGGAAACCTTCCTTGTCGGCATCGAGGATGGCGACGAAGCCGCATTCGGGAATGTCGAGGCCTTCGCGGAGCAGGTTGATGCCGACCAGCACGTCGAAGGCGCCGAGGCGCAGGTCGCGCAGGATCTCGATGCGCTCCAGCGTGTCGATATCGGAGTGCATGTAGCGGACTCGAATGCCGTTCTCATGCAGATATTCGGTGAGGTCTTCGGCCATGCGCTTGGTGAGAACCGTGACCAGCGTACGGTAGCCCAGCCTGGTCGTCTCACGGATTTCGCCGACGACATCGTCGACCTGGCTCTTGGCGGGGCGCACCTCGACCGGCGGGTCGATCAGGCCGGTCGGGCGGATGACCTGCTCGGCGAAGACGCCGCCGGACTGGTCGAGCTCCCAGCCGCCCGGCGTCGCCGAGACGGCGATCGACAGCGGGCGCATGGCGTCCCATTCCTCGAAGCGCAGCGGCCGGTTGTCCATGCAGGAGGGCAGGCGGAAGCCGTACTCGGCCAGCGTCGCCTTGCGGCGGAAGTCGCCGCGATACATGCCGCCGATCTGCGGCACTGTGACGTGGCTCTCGTCGATGAAGATCAGCGCATTGTCCGGCACATATTCGAACAGGGTCGGCGGCGGCTCGCCCGGCTGGCGACCGGTGAGATAGCGCGAATAATTCTCGATGCCGGCGCAGGAACCGGTCGCCTCGAGCATCTCGAGGTCGAAGCGCGTGCGCTGCTCGAGACGTTGCGCTTCAAGCAGACGGCCAGCCTTTTCAAGCTCTTGCAGGCGGTATTGCAGCTCTTCCTTGATCGACTTGATAGCCTGATTCAAGGTCGGCCGCGGCGTCACATAGTGCGAATTGGCGTAGATCTTGACGCTCTTCAGCTCGCCGGTCTTCTGGCCGGTCAGCGGATCGAACTCGGTGATCGCCTCGATCTCGTCGCCGAACATCGAGATGCGCCAGGCGCGGTCTTCGAGGTGGGCCGGAAAGATCTCGATCGTGTCGCCGCGCACGCGGAACGAGCCGCGCACGAAGTTGATGTCCTGGCGCTTGTATTGCTGGGCGACGAGGTCGGCAAGCAAGGCGCGCTGGTCGAGCCGGTCACCGACCTGCATCTGGAAGGTCATCGCCGTGTAGGTCTCGACCGAGCCGATACCGTAGATGCAGGAGACGGAGGCGACGATGATGACGTCATCACGCTCCAGCAGCGAGCGCGTCGCCGAGTGGCGCATGCGGTCGATCTGCTCGTTGATCGAGGATTCCTTCTCGATATAGGTGTCGGTGCGCGGGACGTAGGCTTCCGGCTGGTAGTAGTCGTAATAGGAGACGAAATACTCGACCGCGTTTTCGGGGAAGAATTTCTTGAACTCGGCATAGAGCTGCGCGGCCAGCGTCTTGTTCGGCGCCAGGATCAGGGCAGGGCGCTGCGTTTCCTCGATCACCTTGGCCATGGTGAAGGTCTTGCCGGAGCCGGTCACGCCGAGCAGCACCTGGGTGCGGTCGCTTTGCTCGACACCCTCGACAAGGTCCTTGATGGCGGTCGGCTGGTCGCCGGCGGGCTCGAAATCCGACACCATCTTGATGGCGATGCCGCCTTCCGATTTTTCCGGCCGGGCAGGCCGGTGCGGCGTCCAAAGCTGGCCATCCTTGTGCAGCGGATTGCCGGATTCGATGAGCCTCGACAGTGCGGCGACGGTCGCGGTCACACCGCTCGAGGAAACCTGCTCGGCGTCCTCCAGGCTGATGTCGAGGCCGGCCACCGGGTTGAGGCCGGCGGCGGCGCGTTCTTTCGCCGATGCCGCGCCGCCCATCGAGGTGCCGCGCGCCGTGCGCCCGGGCGCAGCAGAGCGCTCGGGGATTTTCTTCGGCGCTTTGGCCTTCGGCTGCTTTTGCGCCTCGCGCTCGATCTGTCCGGCCCAATCGGAGATCGAGCCGGTGAGAGGCGCGCCGGAGAACTCGCTTTGCGGCGCTTCGGCGAAGCCGCCGCGCTCCAGGGGCTCGGCGGCGTCGAGGAATTCGGTCAGCGGACTGCGCCGTTTCGGCGCGCCCTCTTGCGCCGGCGAGGGCGTTTTCTTGTCGGTGCGTTTGGCCATGGCCCGAATATGGGAGGACTCGGCCGAAATGGAAAGAGCGGAGTGGAATGGCGGGTGCGCGCTGCCGAGCCTGCTGACAGAAGGCTGTCAGGAGGCATGTCGCACGCGCTGTTTCGTTTCAGTTGAACCACAGCGCGAATATCAGGAAGCCGGCGCCGCCGAACTCGCGCTGAATCTGATTGAAATCGTCGCTGGTGAGGATTTTTCCACTTTCGAGATAGGGCGCGATGGCCGGGCCGGTGATCGACAGGACGAGGTCGAAAGGTTTCGGCTCGTCGAAGAAGCGCTTCATGTTGATGCCTTTGCCGATGATGCGAAAATGCGGCAGCAGTACGCGGCCTTCAAGAAGGTCCTCTGCCATGGTCAGGGCGGCAAGCCATGCCTTCACTTGCGCCTCGCCGACCTCGAGGCCGGTGAGCGGGTTGACGCCCTTCTGCTGCGGTCCCGGCAGCCATTCGCGGTCATTGTCGGTTTCGGCGAGTATCGCTTTCCAGTCCTCGCGCGAAAGCCGGATCATCTCCAGCAGGTGACGGCGCGCCGCCTTCCGGCGCTCCGGCTCGATCACCGGCCAGTTGACGAGATGCACCAGCGAGATGAAGTCGGCAAAGCGCCATTCCGAGGCGAAGATGCTGCCGCTCATGCCGCCATCCGGCGGGACCAGCGCGTCCTGCAGCGGCAGTTTCGCGTGCGGAAACAGCATGTGGAAAGAGCCGTCGAACATGGCTCTGACATCATGCGCCAGCCAGAAATCGGCCTGCGCCATCAGGAACTCGGCGTAACCTTGCAGCCAGAAGCCGTCGGCGCGGTCGAAGCGGAAGGCAAGCGAAGGGGCGGCATCGCTCGCGTCGACGCCGCGTGAGAGCGAGGCCATGATCGCGGCGATGCTTTCGTCCGGCGCGATGTTGCCGTCCTCGTTGAGATCGATACCGGCATGAGCGAGGTCGACCACCATGCCGATATCGGCATCGGCGGGCACCGAGCCCAGCGTGGCGGCGGATTTCTCCAGACGGTCGCGGAAAGCGATCAGGATGGCGCGGAACTTTTCATAGGTCAGCGGCTCGGGACTGGGATTGTCCGGCACGGGCAGCCGCATCAGCGGTAGCATGAAGGATTGCGGGCTCTCGAAACCGTGCCGATGCAGACCGCTGGCCAGGATTTCCAGCGCGGTAAAGAATTCGCCGGCGCCGGCGGCATAGGCCGATGCCGGATCGCCCGGTGCCGCCGCCTCCAGTGCCGCCAAGGCAGTATTCCGATCCGCTACGGTCTTCGCCTCGAACAGGGCGGCCGGGTCGGGGCTAGCCGCTTTGGCGTAAGCAAACGGCAGGAGCAGCAAGAGTGTGAGTGCCACAAGGCCCGACAGTCGCTTCACGATGGATCCTCCCGTCCCAATCCCGCCAGCCACAATATACGGATTTGCGGCGCTTCGCCTGCAGCTTTCTCCTGTCGCGAAGACGGTCTACACACGATGGCAAACGGTTGAGGCATCGCGTGTCGAATTATCCGCTCTCCTACAAATTGTCGTGGCTGCCGCGTTTTCTGAAGCCGTCGCTTGGCGGCGACAGAAACGGTTTCGCGGCGCCGGCAGCGACGCTGATGGTGCCGGGGCCAACGCAAACTGTGCGGCTTGCCTTCATCGGCGACCTGTCGGCGGTCGCCAATCGCACGGTGCCGGAATGCGACCCTGCGATCGCGGCGCTGCTCGCTTCGGCCGATCTCGTGGTCGGCAATTGCGAAAGCCCGATCGTCGAGCGGCCGAGCGCGGTGGCGGGCACGCGGCTTGGCACGCATCACGCGATGAGCGAATGCTTCCTGGCGGATTCGCTGGCAGCCGTCGGCATTGCCCGTGACAGGCTCGTGCTGTCGCTCGCCAACAATCATGTCCTCGACCAGGGCGTTGCCGGCTTCGACGAGACGGTCGCGGCGCTGAAGCGGCTCGGCATCCGCACCATCGGCACCGCGGCCGGCGGCCCGGTCCAACACCAGGCCGCCGGGCCGCTGACGATCGGCTTCGCCGCGTTCACGCTTTGGCGCAACGCTGACGAGGCCGAATTTCGGGCGCGGATTTCCATGGCGGGCGATCCGGCCGAATGGCCGCTCGGGATCCTCGCGGACGTCGACTTGCTCTGCGCGGTGCCGCATTGGGACTGGGAGTTCCGACATTTTCCGAGACCTGCGACGCGGGCACTGGCGCGACGGCTGGCGGGTTACGGCGTGCGGCTGATCGCCGGCCACCACGCCCATGTCGTGCAGCCGCTCGAGCGCATCGGCGATGCGCTCGTGGCCTACGGTCTCGGCGACTTCCTCGGCACGGCTTTTGCCAGGCAGCCATGGCCCGGCCGCATCGGTTCGATCCTGGTCGTCGACGTCCGCACGGACGCAGCCGCGCGAGGCAAGATTGCCGCTTACAAACTGCATTTCTTCATGCGCCTCGCCAAAGGCGGCCATGAGCAGCTGGTGCCGGTGGAGGCGCTGAAGGAGGAATTGTTGAAGCGGAAGGTTACCGAACGCCTGAGCGCGATCTTTTCCGGCTGACAGCCGACTGCTGACCGGGCCGACTGGCTGCGGCGAGCTTGCCGCAAAGGCAGCTGTAATGCCTTGGATGCAGTTCAGCAGTCGAAGCCGTATTGGGTGCGCATGTAATCCGCTTCTTCCTTGGACATTTTCTTGAACATCACGCAGACGGTGAAGCTGCCGACCTGATGGCGGTCCCTGGTGTATCCCCAGTCGGAGATATCGTCCTTGGAGAATTCGATGTTCTGGCCGAATACCACGTTGCGGACGAGTTTCGGCTCGTTCGCCAATATGCCGACAAAGCCGGTGGCGGTCCGCTTGAAGGGGATGACCCAGCAATGCTCCGTCGCATGTCCGTCGACCACCATGACCTTCAGCTTGAACCTGCCGGTTCCCGGCGGCGGCGCGTCGGACAAAGCCAGGAAGTCGTCCAGGCTGGATCGTGCCTTTGCAATCGCCGCCGCCATTTCGGCATCGTCCGGGGCTACCATCACCGTTTTGTCGTCACCTTGATCGGTGTCCTGCGCTCGAACAGGCAAGGGCGCGAGTGCCAGTAACAAGCTTAGTGTGGCGCGAACGGCAAAGGTCATGAAGCCCCCCAACTCCAGGTAGGCGCTCATCTTCCCGCATCGTGCCGGCATTATCAATCAGGCACTGCATTGTTCCGGCGCGCCAGCGGCGGCCTTCGTCTGCAGCGTTCCGGTACCCCTATGGTTTTTGCGGGGTGGTCAGTCTATCCGTCACGAGCGGATGGTAACGGGAACGGAAGCGCTCTCGGTCGTCAAAGAGTCGAAAGCGCCGAGCGCCGGAGAGGACAGGACATGCGAATGAAACTTGGTGCCACGGCGATGATCCCGGCGAGGATGCAGACGTGACCTTGCCCGGCGGTAAGAGGGCCAGGGTGCGGCTCGACCGCAACGACTTCGCCACTTTCTCCGGCGGCAGGTTTTCCTTTGTTCATCCGAGCAGCATTTCCGTCACCAAGACGGATCTCGGCGAGAGCATCACCCAATACCTCGCTGCCTCGGCCCTCGGCACCGTCGTCGTGGTGCAGGAATACGGCAAGATGGATCCGGTGTCGCTCAATCAGCTGATGCTGCAGGAGATGACCAAGGAGTCGGTTCAGGCGGGCGGCACGCTGATACAGGAGCCGACGACCCGCAAGCTCGCCTACGGCAAGCAGTTGACCGGCATCAAGACAACCGTGAAGACGCGTACCGACAAGGCCGATTTCGAGATCGTCGGCTTCGGTCTTGCCGATCAGGGGCTGCTGTTCATCACGCGCATCGGCGATCAGGACACCGCAACCGAGCAACCGATGATCGACAAATTCTGGCAGACGCTGAAGGTCAAACTGTAAGGCGCGCTGATATTCAAGTGCCTGGAATACCGGTTTCGTGCGCTTCCGGTGCTGGATTACAGCCCGCTCGGCACCAGTCCCGCCAGCCAGTTCGCCGATCGCTTTGCCATGTCCACCGTCGCGTTGGCCGCGCGGCCGAGATCGGTCTTGACCACGGCATAACCAGCCTTGGTGCGATAGAGCACGGCGCTGCCGCCGTCGACCGCGGCCTCGAAGGCAACAGGCCGCGCGGCTTCCGTCTCGCTCGCCGTCACCGTCGTGCCGACCGGGACGCTCGGCCGACGGCTGAGCTCGGGCGGCAATGGGGCAATGGGTTCGACGACGCGGTTCGGCGGCCTCAGCTCCGGCCTTGACGCTTTGGCTGCGAGCTCCGAAGTCGATGCCGACCCTTTGGTGCGGCAGATGCCGGAAACCAGCGGATAATTGAAATTGCGCTGATGCAGCATCTGGCTCTTCATCGCCGCTTCGCAGTCGGCAATCGTCGCCCATTTGGCGGGAGTCTCGCCGATATACTCGCAGAGCTTGGCGTCGCAGTCGCAGCCGACAATGGTCATGGCGACAAGGGCGGTCTTGATCACGGTCTTGTCCCTTTGAACTTCGTTCCCAGGCGATCAATCGCCGGGGAACAAGGCGGGATTTGGCCGCGATTGTGAATTGAGAGTGTCGGCGCGTTGCTTGGCTTGCGACTGTGGCGGGGAAGCATCAGTGGCAGATGCTGGGGAGGTGCAGGACGCTGGGAAAAGGGCCGGTGAAAGGGGCAGCCCAAAAAACAGTCGGCGCTGGGATTGCTCCCAGCGCCTCCCTGTCAGATCAGGAACCGGTTACGGCAGCAACTTCCGTAAAGTCGTCGCGCCAGGCCGGCCTTGATTTTGACGGTCCTGCCAGTCGCCACCCGAAGGCAGCGTCCGTTCCAGACCACGCCGATCTCCACCCTTGCGGGCTTTGCCGGCGCACCATCGAAGGTTTCACCCGCCTTCATGGCAGCATCGGTCCGCCGTCGGCGTTCGCACGCTTTCCGCGGCACCCGTAGGTCTCGGCATCCGTCCCTCCAGCAGGCGAACCTGCTCTCGTTCTGGGCCGTACGGGCCTCAGGAAATCCGCCTTGCGCTTCTGCCTTTCGGCCGGGGCGTTCGGTAGCCGCCTGAGATGGGTTCAATGTATGCCGGGTAAGGAATTTGCGGAATAGACGCGGACCTGTGGATAGCGGGATTATCGGGGACCGATGCGACAAGTCTCGGAATTTGCGGGCCGAACGCCTTAGACAGCCTGTCCCCTTTCCGCGGTCCTTTCGACGATGAGCCTTGCCCCGCCAGTCGGCCCGCGTTTGAATGCCGGCAAAGTGCTGTGGCGCTGCATCAGCCGAGTCGCCTTGCGCTTCCACGCAATATGCCTCGGGGGAGATCAGGTTGAAGGTCGGGGTGGTTCTCAATCCGATAGCGGGAGGGGGCAAGCTCAAGCGGCATTGGTCCGAAGCCGCCGCATCGCTCAAGAGGCATTTCGGAGATTTCGAGCTGCGCGAGACGCAGACCAGCGGCGACGCCGAGCGATTGGCAATCGACCTCGCGGCCAGCGGGTGCGATCTGGTGATCGCGGCCGGCGGCGACGGCACCGCCAGCGAGGTGGCGGACGGGCTGCTGCAGGCAGAGCATGAGACCGGCCGGACCAGCGCGCTCGGCCTTTTGCCCTGCGGCACCGGTATCGATTTCGCCAGAGGGCTCGGCCTGCCCGACGAAATCGAGGAAGCACTGGCGCGTATCGCCGGCGCCGGCGCGCGCAAGGTCGATGCCGGCCGCGTCTGCTACATCGACGACCACGGCGCGCTCGCCAGCCGTCACTTCATCAACATCGCCAGCCTCGGCCTCTCCGGCGCCACCGATCGCGCGGTCAATGCGGACAAGCGCAAGGGCAGGGTCTCGGCCAAAGCGCTTTTCTTCTGGCGCACAGTGCTGGAATTCATCCGCTATCGCTTCCAGGAGGTCAGGATCACCATAGACGACGGCGAGCCGGTCGAGGCGCGCATGGCGCTGGTGGCGGTAGCCAACGGGAAATTCTTCGGTGGCGGCATGATGATTGCGCCGGACGCCGATCTGTCCGACGGCCAGTTCGATGTCGTCATCCTGCGCGCCGCCGGCAAGCTTGGGCTGATCCGCGACATCCGTCTCCTCTATGGCGGGCGCCACCGCAACCATCCGGCGATCACCATCCTGCGCGGTCGCAAGGTGCTGGTCGAACCGCTAGGCGACGTTGAGAAGAACGGAGCGCTAGTCGACATAGACGGCGAGTCGCCAGGTCGGATTCCGGCAACTTTCGAGATATTGCCCGGCGCATTGACGCTCAGGTGTTGAATCACCTGCCTGAAGGTTTGATTCCGCCGGTGTGATTAGGCGATTGAAATAGCTGGCTAAAGTTTTGGCGGATTACAGTTCGAGCTTGGCCGGGAAGCCTGGCGCGCGAAGCTCCGTGCCGACCGCATCCTCCAGAAGCTTGACGATCTGGGTCGACCAGGCGCCACCGCCATACTTCTGCCTGCCGACCTCGAAAATCTGGTTGACGAGTGGTGCCAGTTGCAGCGGCACGCGAAAATCCCTGGCCATGCCCAACGCGAAACCGAGATCCTTCAAAGCCAGGTCCATGGTGAAGCCGATGTCGTAGGAGCCGTTCAGGATGAGCTGGCTTTCGGTCTCGTGGACGAAGCTGTTGCCGGAAGACGCGACGATGGCGTGATAGGCTTGGGCGAGGTCGAGCCCGCCCTGGTTGGCGAGCATCAATGCTTCGCCGGCGGCGACCAGATGAATGAAGGCCAGCATGTTGGTGATGACCTTGATCACCGCCCCCGAGCCGACAGGACCCATCAGCAACGACTTCGCGCACATCGCCTCGATGGCCGGTCGGTGGAGCTCGTAGAGCGCGGCGTCGCCGCCGACCAGCGCGGTGATCTTTCCTGCCGCCGCCAGGTGCACGCCGCCGGTGACCGGACATTCCAGCGTCTCGATACCTTTCGCCGAAGCAAGTGCGGCCAGCCGCAGGATCTCGTCACGGCCGTTGGTCGACATTTCGATCCAGGTGCCGCCGGCGGCCAGGCCGTCCAGCAATCCGTCAGAACCGGCGAGCACAGCTTCGCTCACTTTCGGCGAGGGCAGGCAGGTGATCGCATTGCCGGCGCGGGTCGCGGCATCGGCCGGGCTCGCCGCCGCCGTTGCGCCGAGCGCGACCAAACGCGCAACCGCCGCTGGGTCACGGTCGAAAACGGCAACAGCGAAGCCGTGGCGCAGCAGGCTGGCGGCAAGGTTGCCGCCGAGATGACCAAGGCCGATGAAGGCGTAGGCGAGGCGCGCGGTCACGGCATCAGCGGCGTCTGCATCATCTGCAGATGCAGGTCCTTGCCGCTATAGGGGTGCGCCTCGCAGATTTCCTCGTTGAGCTCGACACCGAGGCCTGGCTCCTTCGACGGGATGACGTGGCCATCCTGCCATTCGATCTTCTTCTTGAGCAGCGTGGCGTGAAAACCGTCCCACTGCTTCAACGATTCCAGGATGAGGAAGTTGGGCAGAGTCACCGCAAGCTGGATGTTGGCGGCGCCGACGATCGGCCCGCAATAGCAATGCGGCGCGACCTGGATGTGGTAGGCCTCGGCCATGGCGGCGATCTTCTTGGTTTCGAGAATGCCGCCGGAGCGGCCGAGATCCGGCTGCAGGATGGTCGCGGCGCGGTTCTCGATGACGCGCGCGAATTCGAATTTTGTCGTCAGCCGCTCGCCGGTGGCGATAGGAATCGAGGTGCCGCGAGCGACCTGCGCCATCACCTCGGGCATGTCCGGCGGCACCGGCTCCTCGAACCACAGCGGATCGTAGGGCTCGATTGCACGGGCCATACGAAGCGCACCGGAGGCGGTGAACTGGCCATGGGTTCCGAACAGGATGTCCGCCCTGGTGCCTACCGCCTCGCGGATCGCCTTGATCATGCGCGCCGAGAGGTCGATGTCGATCAGGCGCGGCTGATGGCCGTCATAGGCCGTGTAAGGCCCGGCCGGGTCGAGCTTGACGGCGTTGAATCCCTGCTCGACATATTCCAGAGCGCAGGCCGCGGCCATGTCGGGATCGTTGTAGACGTTCTGGCCGCGGGCGTCTTCCGAATGGACGCTGCCGGTGTGCGGATAGAGATAGGTGTAGGAGCGCAGCGTCTCGTGCACCTGGCCGCCGAGCAGCTTGTAGGCCGGCTTGCCGGCCTCCTTGCCGATGATGTCCCAGCAGGCCATTTCGAGTGCCGAAAAGCACCCCATCCCGGAAACGTCGGGACGCTGGGTGAAGCCGGAGGAATAGACGCGGCGGAAGAGGTTCTCGATATCGTGCGGATCGCGGCCGATGAGGTAGCGCTCGGCCATATCCTCGATCATCTTGGCAGTGACATGCGCCGAGAAGGTGGCGTTGTAGGCCTCGCCATAGCCGACCACGCCGCCATCGGTGGTGAGCTTGACGAAGATGAAATACTTGCCGCCGATGCCGGGCGGCGGGTTGCCGACAACCCAGGTCTTGACGTCGGTGACTTTCATTTCTGATCCTCCAGAACCCGCTCGGCGCCTTTCCATCCGGTGAGGATTGCGGCGGCGTTGGTGTTGCCCGTGATGTTGTCGGGAAAGATCGATGCGTCGATCACACGCAAGCCCTCGAGCCCATGCACCCGAAGTCGGGGATCGACGACGGCGCGCGAAGCGTCCGGACCCATGCGACAGGTCGAGACGGGATGGTAGACGGTGCCCGAGCGCTTCCTGAAATCCTGAATCAGATCGGCATCGGAAGTAATTGACGGACCAGGCAAAACTTCTTCCTCGATGATCTCGGCCATCGCCGGCATCGAGGCGATCTTGCGCACGAACTTCACCGCCGCCAGCATCTCGTCGACATCGGCGTTGGTCGAATAGGCGTTCGCCGTGATCTTCGGATAGTCGCGCGGATCCTTCGAGCGGATCATGATCTCGCCGCGACTCGACGGCCGGCAATTGGAAAGGCCGATGGAGAAGCCCGGCCACGGATCGGGCGTCAGGATCGGGCGCTCGCCGCTCTTGGGGATGACGGTCGAGAAGGCCTGGAAATAGAGCTGCATGTTCGGCCGCGCCATCGACGGGTCGGTGCGGAAGAAGCCGCCGGCATTGTTCATCGACAACGACAGCGGACCGGAACGCAGCAGGATGTACTGCATGCCCACCAGCAGCTTGCCCCACCATGGCCGCAGGATCTGGTTCAGCGTCGGCAGCTTGCCCTTGAAGGTGTAGTTGATGCCGACATGGTCTTGCAGGTTGGCCCCGACATTGTCGTTGGCGTGGACGACTGGGATGCCGAGATCGCCGAGCAGCGCCGACGGGCCCACACCGGAGAGCTGCAGCAGTTGCGGCGAGTTGATCGAGCCGCCGGAGAGGATCACCTCGCGGCCCGCGCGGACCCTCTTGGTTTCGCCGTTTTGCTGGTACTCGACGCCGACGGCGCGCTTGCCCTCGAACAGGATTTTCGTCGCCAGCGCGTTGGTCTCGACGCGCACATTGTTGCGCTTCATCGCCGGGCGCAGGAACGCGCGGGCGGCGGACATGCGGCGGCCGTTCCTGGTGGTGATCTGGTAGACGCCGACGCCCTCCTGGGAGGCGCCGTTAAAATCCGGATTTAACGGCAGTCCGGCCTGCTGGGCGGCCGCCAGATAGCGCTTGGTCAGCGGATGCACCGCATTCGAGCAATCGGTGATGTGCAAGGGGCCGCCGACCCCGCGCCATTGGTCGGCGCCGGCCTCGTTGTCCTCCAACGCTTTGAAAGCGGGGAGCAGGTCGTCATAGCTCCAGCCCGCATTGCCGGCGGCGGCCCAGGAATCGAAGTCCTCGCGCGCGCCGCGAATGAAGACCATGGCGTTGATCGAGCTCGAGCCGCCGAGCAGCTTGCCGCGCGGCCAGTGGTCGGCATTGTTGCCGAGGCCGGGATCGGGATCGGCCTTGTAGTTCCAGTTGACGGCCGGATCGAAGAAGGTCTTCCCGTAGCCGAGCGGCATCTGGACATAGAAACGGCGGTCGGTTCCGCCTGCCTCCAGCACCAGTACCGAAAAGCGGCCGGAAGCCGAGAGCCTTTCCGCGACCACCGAACCGGCCGAGCCGGAGCCGACGATAATGAAATGATAAGTCTGCATGATGCGCGGGCGGGCTCCGAGATCCGGGCTTAGCCTAGACATTGCCGGCTCACGTCGTCGCCGGGGCTTCCGGCATGGCTTGTGAAAAAAGCGACCGAGCCGCGACGCGTCCTTCGCCTTCAGCAAAGCTTGCGACATCGCGATGGCATTGGTACGGCTTCAGGAAGCAGCGGCTGGAGGACCCCTGATGGTGCACTACGCGGACGGCAAGCCGCTCGGCGACCTGACATTGAGGACGCTCGCCATGCCGTCGGATGCCAATGCCGCCGGCGACATATTTGGCGGCTGGGTGATGGCGCAGATGGACCTGGCCTGCGGCATCCGCGCGGCCGAACGGGCCAAGGGCCGTGTGGTGACGGCGGCGGTCAAGGAGATGTCCTTCGCCAAGCCGATGAAGATCGGCGACACGCTCTGCATCTACACCCATGTCGAGCGCGTCGGCCGCACCTCGATGACGCTCAAGGTTGAGGCCTGGGCGCAGCGTTATCTCGCCGACCTGATGGAGAAGGTCACCCATGCCGATTTCGTCATGGTGGCGCTCGACGGCGACGGCAAGCCGAAGCCGGTCCCAGCCGAAAGCTGACGGCGAACGATTCCCCGGACAGGCAAATTTGTAACAACTCTTGCGCGGGACGTGCGTCCGACGACAACCGATGGTTGCTTCCGCACCCGACGGTGCGTGCCGCTGGAGGAAAGACAATGCGTCAACATATGCTGAACGGCTGGCTCGTGGCAGCCCTTCTCGCACTTACCTGCTTGCTCGGCATAACTGCCTATGCAGAAGTGAAAAAAGAGCTCCCGCGCACCGCGTGGGTGCATGGTTTCGGGGCGGACCAGAGTCAGGGAGCGATGTGCGCAGTCTGCTCCTTGGCGCCCCGTGGCAGTACCACGTCAAAAGCCTGAGTGCTCCTCTCAGGCGCGACCAAAGCCGTCAGGGTCGGGCGGGCATCAAGGTTGATGTGCCCTCGAATACGACAAGTCAAAAAGACACAACTGCAGACTCCTTGCTCAGTCAGCAACGCTGCGGAGCGATGCTCGCAACACGTTGCGCTTCAAGGCCTTCAGGGATGCTCGCCATCGAATTTCGCGCGCGCCGCGCGTACTCGATTGGTATTCTTTCGTGCCCATTCGCCGAGCGCGCCAACCGGCACCAGCAACTCGTGGCCGAGCGCGGTCAGCTCGTAATCGACGCGCGGCGGAATGGTCGGGAAAACCTTGCGCGTGACAAAGCCGTCGCGCTCCAGACCGCGCAAGGTGATGGTCAGCATCTTCTGTGAGATGCCGCCGACGGCCGTGCGCAATTCATTGAAGCGCATCGGTCCGCCGCCCAGCTTGCCGACCACCAGAACGGTCCATTTGTCGCCGACCCGTTGCAGGATTTCCGATACGGCCCGGCAGTCCTCAGTGTTGTACGGGTGCCTCGGTAACAAAAATGTGCCTCCTTGCGCGCCACTTTGTCAGTATCACATATAGCGCCGGTATCCAAACGATACCGAAATTCCCCCGCAAGGAGAGCCCGCTTATGTCCAAACCCAAAATCGCCATTGTCGTCGGTTCGACGCGCGCCGCCCGCTTCGCCGACGTCCCGACGCAGTGGATCGCCAAGATTGCCAAGACGCATGCCGATATCGACGTCGAAGTCGTTGATTTGCGCGACTGGCCGCTGCCGTTCTTCGATGAGGTCGCATCCTCGGCCTGGGCGCCGTCGCAGAACGAGGTGGCGCAGCGCTGGCAGAAGAAGGTCGCCGAGTTCGACGGCTTCATCTTCACCGCGGCTGAATACAATCACGCGCCGACCGCCGTCTTGAAGAACGCCATCGATTACGCCGCCAATGAATGGAACAAGAAGCCGGCTGGTTTCGTCGGCTATGGCAGCGTCGGCGGCGCGCGCGCCGTCGAGCAGCTTCGCCTGATCGCCGTCGAGCTACAAATGGCGCCGGTCAAGTCGGCAGTGCACATCGCCTGGGGCGATTTCCTTGCGGTCCGCCAGGGCGACAAGAAGCTGGAAGAGATCGAACATCTGAACCAGGCGGCGGCGGCGCTCATCAATGACGTTGCCTGGTGGGCGAAGGTGCTGAAGGCGGCGCGCGCCGCCGACGCGATCGCCAGTGAAGCCCAGGCGGCTTAAGCCGCTTCATCCTCCCAAAATATCATCTAAGGGCGGCGCTTGCGCCGCCCCTTTTATTTGCGGAAGCCTCGGTCGTTCGACAGAGGATCGCTCAAGGATTTCGCTCTGTTGCCGCTTTTATGTCAGACATACTGGAGAAAGTCGGATCTCAATTGGGCATCCTTCGGGCGCAACCTTAGGCGTTCGCGTGAAGTTTGAAACGCCGATCGTCGTAGAAATCCAGATATCCCGAATGGACGGATCCGCGAGACGGCGGGATTTCATGTAAGCCTGCGCCAGGACATGCGGACCGCCTTCAATGGGCTCAACCTCGATCGGGACGCGCAGGTTGCCGGGCTTGCCAACGGATTCGATCCGGTCAAGCCCGGCCAGGGCGCGGTCGTCGACCGCGTAGAGCTCGCCCCTGACGTGGAAGCCGAGACCCGGTTCATTGAACATCATCGGAGCGAAGCGAGGTCCGGCAATCAGCATCGGGAAACGCTCACGGGTCCTGCAGGCACCGATGCACGCGGCCCCGGACAAACCCGCCTTGTGAAGAGGAAACCCTCTCTTCAAGGTTCCGAACACGAAGAGGTTGACGAGCATTCTCCGGAACGCCGGCCGAAGCTGGAAGTTCATCCGTTTTCGCCATGTTCAGGGCAGGCGCAAATCCGCATGACTCAAGAATTCCCAATCATCCTGTCTGCGGACGAAGCCGCGAAAGCCGAGGCCGCCGCGGCGCTCTACCGCTATAACGTCGCCATCACAGGGACGGACGACCGCATTCCCATAGGCGCCGTATTGTGTGCTGGCTCGGGCAAAGCTTTGGGCGGCCTATGGGGAAGTACCGAACTCGGTCTTCTGTTCTTGGACATGTTTTTCGTGCCCGCGCATTTACGCGGTCTGTCTTACGGCGCCCGGTTGCTTGCCGCCGTCGAAGAAGAGGCAAAGGCGCGGGGCTGCAGACGCGCCGTCGTGGAGACAAGCAGCTTTCAGGCGCCTGGATTCTACATCCGCCACGGTTATGTGGAATTCGGCCGCGTTCCGTTCGGGTTCGATGGGCAGGCCCGCGTCTTTCTTCGCAAGGAACTGGCCTGAATGGATGTTGGGAAAACCCGGCAGATCCAGGCTCGCTATCGGCGCGCCATCGGACGGTGGCCGTCGGGCAGGCGGGTGGCGATCAGCTTGTCGATACGCCGGCCGTCGAGGTCGACCACCTCGAAGCGCCAGCCTTGCGCGTCCACGCATTCGCCGGTAGCGGGAAGGTGGTGCAGATGCGACAGCACATAGCCGGCCACCGTCTCGTAGTCGCGGTTCTCCGGCAAGTCGATGCCCAGCACCTCGGCCATCTCGTCAGCCTGCATGTAGCCGGCAAGCAGCCATGAGCCGTCCTCGCGTTTGACCGCGTTCTCTTCCTCGCCGGCGTCGAGGTCCGAGCGGAAGACGCCGGTGATCGCTTCCAGGATGTCGGCCGGCGTGACGATGCCTTCGAAATGGCCGTATTCGTCATGGACGAGCGCCATGGGGACGTCCGATTCCCGCAGCCTTTGCAGCACGTCGAGTGCGTCGGCCTGATCATGGACGATTGGCGCGGTGCGCACATGCTGGCGCGGATCCAACACCCTGCCGGCAAGAAGGGCGGCCAGCACGTCGCGCGTCTGGATGACCCCTATCATGGCATCGACATTGCCGTCGCCCGCAGGCAGGCGCGAATGCTGGCTCTCCATCAGAAGCCGCTTGATGGCCGCCTCGTCGGATTGCAGGTTGATCCAGTCGACCTCGGTGCGCGGCGTCATCACGGCGCGCACGGCGCGGTCGCCAAGGCGCATGACGCCGGCGATCATGCGGCGCTCGTCGGATTCGATGGTGCCGTGATGCTCGGCCTCGGCGACCAGCATCTTGATCTCCTCGTCCGTGACCTTCTCTTCCGCCTCGCCGGCCTGGCCGAGCAACCACAAAACCGCGCGGCCGGAAATGTCGAGCAGAAAGACGAGCGGCGCCGATACCTTGGCGAGAATGGTCATCGCCGGCGCGGCGCGGACTGCGACGCGCTCAGGATCCCTGAGCGCGATCTGCTTCGGCACGAGCTCGCCGACGATCAGCGAGGCGTAGGTGATGACCGCGACGACAATGCCGACGCCGATGGGGTCGGCGATGTTCTCGCGGATGCCGGTCGAGGCCAAGTATTGAGCCAGTCGCTCGCCGAGCGTGGCACCGGAAAAGGCGCCGGAAAGGACGCCGACCAGGGTGATGCCGATCTGCACCGAGGACAGAAACTTGCCGGGGTTGGAGCCGAGGGCCAGCGCGCGGCCGGCACCCCTGACATTGCGGTCGATCATCGCCTTGAGGCGGGCCGGGCGCGACGAGACGATAGCCAGCTCCGACATGGCCAAAAGGCCGTTCACCAGGATGAGGGCGGCCACAACGGCGATTTCGACGTATAGCATGCGGCGTCAATAGCATTGCTGCGGTGCATTCGAAAATAGCGGGTTGGGCGTTTTTCGAATTGCGCCGTTTGCCGCTTCGAGAATGCCGGATGCGCTAGGGCAATTGCTTCAACACGCCAACCACCGCCATACCGTCGGTGAAATAGGGATCGCCGCCGCCGTTCCTGCCGTTTTTCGTCGCGCCGATCCCCGGGATCTCGCTGGTCGATGTCAGCATGCCTGCGGTGCTGAGGTCGCCGATCAGCAAGTTGCGCTCGGCATCGATGTCCGCGCCGATATGGTGAGTGATGGCACCGGTGTCGTGGCTCAAGCCGACGCCGCGGTCGAAGCTGGCGGCACCCAGCCAGAGCGGGCGGCCGTCATCGCCGACGGTATTTGTCTGCCAGAAGCGGACGTGGTGGCGCCGGTCGGCGCTGTCGCCGACGGGCTTTTCGAAAGCGAGGTCCTGGGCGCGGCCTTCAAACAGCAGGCGGCTGATCGGCGCATCGGGATAGGGTCGGGAGAACAGGACGCTCTCGCCGATGTCGATCGCTGTCCTGAGCGTGACGGCGTCGGCCGTGTCCCAGCCGGCCACGGCAAAAGCGTGGACCACCTCCTTCTCGGTGCCGACAAGTCCAACATTGATAGGGTCGCCGGGAATGCCCTGCGGCGTATGCGTCACCATCTCGAAGCGCTGCGTGCGGAAGCCGTGCTCCCGCCAGGTCCAGAATTCCGGCGCGGCAAGGTAGGCAAAGCCAAGATAGAAAGCACAGAAAGCCGCCAGCCAGATCGCCGCGCGTCGCCTAAGGCTTCGCTCACCCACGAGAGACCACTCCCAAGCCTGTGCCCGGCCCACTCTATGCGGTGTTGGGCCGGTTGGGCAGTAGGCCGAAGGTCAGCGGCAGGCGCGGTAGCCGTTCCTGCGATTCTTGACGTCGAAGTGAAAGTGGTTGCGGTGGTCGTAATTGTAGCCCGGGCCGAGGACCGTGTTGAAATATTGGCAGCCGTCGGCGCGAACATTGTTGAGGAAGCCGCGGGTGCGGAACGCAAACAGGCCAGGCTTGCGAACGTCGATGTCGTTGCCATTGTTGAGCTCGATGCTCATGACGTCGAGCGCATTGCCCTTGCCGTGCTCCGACAAGACGCCCTCGCCGGCGATCTTGCGGCAGGAATAGCTCGAGCCCTGGTGGATCGCCCTGACGCCGGAGAAATAGCGCCAGCGGGCTGCCGGCACGAGCTCGTTCCTGGTCCAGGCGGCGAAGGTCGCGGCCATGTTGCAGGTCAGTGTCGCTGCCGGTTTCATCTCGACGCTGCCGATGGCTGAAACTTTCACCGGGAAGTCGATGCCGCACTGGCCTTCGTGGATAGGCTGGATGTCCTGGTAAACGACGCCAAGCCGTTTCAATTCATTGCGGCAGTCGATCTCGCCGGCCGGCATCTGCTCGGGCGAAGACAAGGGCTCATCCATGCGCGGATAGGCTGCCTGGGTCAGGTAGGGATCGGACGGAACAAGCCTCTGCATGCCGGAATATTGCGGAGCCTCGGGCATGGCGGAGGTCTGGCTGCCGACGTCGACGGCCGGCTGCAGCGAAAAGACATCGCCGGTGGTGCAGGCCGAGACCGCTGTGATTGCGAGCCCCGTTGTCATTCTGACGGCAACGGAGCGCGCACGAGTGCTTAGTCGCGCCAAGGCGAGGCTGGCGCCAAATATTGCGGCCATCGAAAGGCATCCTGTCCCCGGATGGCACAAGTCTAGTCGGCAAGAGTAAAGGAAAGATCAGCGCCGGCATTCACGCCTGGGGCCGAATTGCGGCATCTGTTCTTCGCACCCACTCATTGGCAGAACGTTCCGCCATTTCGTCTCGGCTCGAGGTCGAAGTGGAAGTGCAGCGCGTGGTCCGGATCGCTGCCTGGGCCGAGCACCGTCTTGAACGGCCCGCAGGCGGCCTTGCGGATCGTGTTCAGGAAGTTTGCATCTTTTTCGGGCGGCACCGGGCCGACCTCGATCGTCCTGCCGTCGGAGAGTGTGAAGGACGCGATGTCCAGCGCATTGCCGAAGGCGTGCTCCGAAAGCTTTCCACCACCGTTGCGCGGGCGGCAAACAAAGGCGGAGGCCTGGCCGATCGATTTGAGATCGGCGCCAAATTCGGCCTTCGCGGCGGGTTGGATGACTTCGACGGCAAATCGTGCCGCAGCCTCCGCCATTTGGCAGTTGAGTTCGGCTCCGGCGCCTATACTGATCGATTTTCCTAATGTTTTCATGACGATGGGATAGGGAATGGAGCAGCCGATCTCGGCGTCGTGCTCGGCCTTGTGCTCCTCGAATTCGACGCCGAGCGTCTTGAGGCGCTCACGGCAGGCAACCTCCTCCGCCGGCATCTTGTCGGCTGGCAGCTCAGCGGAGCGCGGATCGGGCAGTATTTTGTTGTCGTGGGTATCAGCCGGCTTTTCAGGTGGCTTCGGTGCGGCAGCGGGCGGCTTCGGTTCCGCGATGTCGGGTCGTTGCGTCGGAATCGGCACCGCAGACGGCGCCTCAGGTTCGCCTTCCGTGTCGGTTGACGGCTCGGTGGCCGAAGGCTCGGGATGCTGCCGCTTTCCCTCACGAGACTTTTCCTGATTGATCGGGTCAGATGCGTCAGCGTCCTTTGGACCGGCAGCCTTCTGCTCTTCCAGCGTTGCGGTGCCGGCCTTTTGCGCTTCCGCGGGCCGTGGTTCTGGCACCAGAGCATCGGCGGGCAAGATCGGCTGGTCCTGCGTTTGCTGTTGCGCCAGCTTTGGCGCGACTTGCTGCTTGCCGCGCGGTCTCACGCGGTGCTTGCTCCTCAGCCGCAGTGGTTGATCCGCCCGCTGCGTCAACGGCTGCTCCATGCGCGGTGTCAGCGGCTGCCTGTGACGATGCTTGGCATCGGCCGGCGTGACCAGCAAAATCCCCGCCGCCAAAGGCAGCGCCAGTCTGCAAAATCCGCAAAAGCTCAGCCTCGCCATCGGCCGGAAACGGGCCCGGCATCGCAAGGTTGCCTTGGACGCTGCGGCGCTGCGATCAAAATCGGTTACCGGTTCGTTACGCGCCGATCGCCTCCAGGCCTTCCTCCAGCCAATCGGCGAGCTGCGGCAGTCCGAGCAGGTACTTTGCGGTGCGCTTGTTGGCGCGCTCGCGCGCGGCCGCCACCGCGTCGACCCATTCGGAAGCTTCGTAGTCGCCGCGGCCCACCCAGGCCAACGCTACGAGCTCGGCCGCTTCATCGACATTGAGGTCGTTGATAAGCTCGCGGAATTCCTCCTCGGTGAGGTCTTCCGATGCCTCCTCGACAAGGCCGTCGTGATGATGATTGTCGTGCCTGTCGCCATCGAACTCGACCTCGTGCTCGGCGCCGTCGTCGTAGTCCTCGTTGACGGCTGCGCTCAGCGCCTTGGCCTTCAGGATGAACAGGCGCACGGTATCCGGGTCGATGGAAAGCTCCCATTCCTTCTCGAGGCGCTGCTGCACTGGCCTTTCTCCTCGTCGTGCGCTCGACTGATGATAGCGGATTTGCGGCCCGCGTCACATCCGTTCGCAGAGGCGATGCGCTGCCTGACCTCCAAATAGTTTGGCTTTTGACAGGTTTTCGGGATGAAACCGCATCGAAGCGGCGTTAATCTGCCGTTGTCACGCTCAAGGAGGCTCCGATGCGCAGACGTTTGCTTGTTCAGGTCTTGGCTGCTGCCGTTAGCCTGCCGCTGTTCGCGGCGCCTGCATTCACCGCCGGCGAGGGCGGTGGCGGTGGCAGCCAGACTACCACTCAATGCAAGAAGGGTCAGGTCTGGGACAAGAAAAAGAAGAAATGCGTCGTGCCGCAGTACGGCATGCTGGATGACGACAGCATCTACGAGGCAGGCCACGATCTGGCGATGGCCGGGCGCTACGACGAGGCGATCTCGGTGCTGACGCTCGCCGCCAACAAGCAGGATCCGCGCATTCTCAACTATCTCGGCTATTCGCATCGCCATTCCGGCCGTGTCACGGTCGGCCTCGGCTATTACGAGGAAGCGCTGCGCATCGACCCCGACTACACGCTGGTGCGCGAATATCTCGGCGAGGCCCATCTGCAAATCGGCGATCTTGCCGGCGCGCAGGAGCAGCTCAAGGAAATCGAGAAGCGGACCGGCAAAGGCTCGCGCGAATACGGCATGTTGTCAGAACAGATCGAGCGTTTCCTGAGGAGCTGATTCTTCTCAGATGCTTTTCGAGGCCGGCTGCGAGCAATCGCAGCCGGTTTTTTGCTGCCGGCATTGCGGATTTAGCGCCGGATGGCCTTGCGAAAGCGGTGGTGATTTTACTGAACTTCATTTTTGAGCGTGAAAATCGCGCGGAGATCGCTATATTCAGGGAAATTGTGGTGAAACGGTTCCGTTAGCCCGAGGCTGCCGGACCGTTTTCTTTTTGTACCCAACGACAAGGCTATTCCCGAAAAGCGGGGGTAGTGGCAGGAAAGGTCAGGCATCATGATCAAGGTCCCGATGACAGGCGAGGGGTTCGCGTCATTGAAGGAAGAACTGCGCTGGCGCCAGCAGGAAGAGCGTCCACGCATCATCGAGGCGATCTCCGAAGCGCGCTCGCATGGCGACCTGTCCGAAAATGCCGAGTACCACGCGGCTAAAGAGTCGCAGAGCCACAATGAGGGCCGTATCAACGAGCTCGAGGACCTGATCGCGCGCGCCGAGGTGATCGATGTCTCGAAGCTCAGCGGCGACAAGGTGAAGTTCGGCGCCACGGTCGTGCTGGTCGACGAGGACACCGAGGAAAAGAAGACCTATCAAATCGTCGGCGACCAGGAAGCGGACGTGAAGTCCGGCCGTATCTCGATCTCCTCGCCGATCGCGCGCGCGTTGATCGGCAAAGAAGTCGGCGATGCCATCGAGGTCAACGCCCCGGGCGGCGCACGGGGTTACGAGATCGTCCAGGTGCAATTTATTTGAGGGCTAGACTGGCGTTTCCGATCTAAGCACGAGCAGCCGCTCTGCTTCAGCCATAACTTCGGCCGGCGTGACTTTGCCGCCGGCGGGCGCCAGCAGTGTCGATGAAAACGGCCCGCGCGGGCCGGTCAGGCCGGGCTCCGTCGCCAGGAATATGGCGACGGTCGGCAGGCCGAAAGCGCTGGCGAGATGGGTGAGGCCGGTGTCGGCGCCGATGACGAGCGTCGACCGGCCGAGGATCGCAGCGACATCCGCTAGCGGCGATTTCGGAACCAGCACCGTTTCCGGCACGGCGCCGGCGATCGCCTCGGCAACACGCTTCTCCGCTTCGTTCGACCAGGTGACGATCGGTGTAAATTGCTGCGACACCAGTCGGCGCGCAGTCTCGACCCAGTCTTCGACCGGCCATTTCTTGTCTTCGCGGCTGGTGCCGTGCAGCAGGAAAGCCGTTTTGCCTTCGACGCCGGAAAGTCCGCCTGCCGGCGGCACTATGCCGGAGTTGAGCGTCGAGAGGTCCGCCTGATACCCCAGCGCCAGGCCGAACAGGCGTCTGGTGCGCTCGATGGCGTGCAACTCGCGCGGCACGGCGTATTTGCGCTCGTAAAGCAGCGTCGCCGAGGGCTCGCGGGCGCTGGAGCGGTCGAAGCCGGCGATCGGCGCGCCGGATTGCTTGGCGACCACGGCCGATTTCACCAGCCCCTGTGCATCGATGACCAGGTCATAGCGACCCGAGCGAAGCGCACGTCGCAGGCCCGCCACCTCGCGCCATGTGCCGCGGTCGAACGGCTTCTTGCGCCAGCGCCGGATCGCCACCTTGTGGATGGTTCCGATCGCCGGATGCAAGTCGACGACGGCGGCAAAGGCCTCTTCCACGCACCAGTCGAAGCTTATGTCCGGGCGATTGCGGAGCGCGTCCTCGACGGCCGGGAAGGTGTGGATGACATCCCCCATCGATGATGTCTTGACGATCAGAACCCTCATGCGGTCGCAGGAATTTCAAGCAACCGGTCGGCTGCGGCGGCGACCCGCGCGACATCGAGCGTCTTAAGGCAGTTGAGATGGCCGAGCGGGCAGACCTTGCTGTGGCAGGGCGAGCAGGAGAGGTGCAGCCAGATCAGTTCCGAACGATCGGTCAGCGGCGGCGTGTTTTCGGGCGAGGTCGAGCCATAGACGGCGATGATTGGCGTGTCGACGGCGGCGGCCACATGCATAAGCCCGCTGTCGTTCGAGACGGCTAGCTTCGCCGCGGCGATCAGGTCGATGGCATCCTCCAGCTTCGTCCTGCCGGCAAGGTCGACGGAGCCCGGCGCAAGCCTCGCGATCTCGCCGGTAACCTCAGCATCGTTCTTCGAGCCGAGCAAGGCGACGCCCAGGCCTTTTGCCATCATCCCGCGGGCTAGCTCGGCATAGTATTCGCTCGGCCAGCGCTTTGCCGGGCCGAACTCGGCGCCCGGCAACAGGGCGACGAATTCTTTTGCGCTGAGCCCGAACCGCGCCAGCAGATCGGCCTGATTGGCCATATCGACGGTGAGCTTCGGCGGGCGAAAGGTGCCGCCGCGCGCCAGGCCGAAATAGGCCTGAGCCGTGCGCCGCTTCACCGCATCGGGCAGCGGAACGATGTCGGTCAGCAGGCCGTAGCGCATTTCCCTCAGATGGCCGACGCGGCGCGGAATCCGGGCGAAGAACGGGATCAGCGCCGATTTCCAGCTCCCCGGCAGCACATAGGCCATGTCGTAGCGGCCGCGCAGCAGGCGGCCGAAGCGCCTGCGGCTGCGGAATTCGAGCGTGCCGGGCATCAGCGGAAAGTCGATCTGGCAGCGTATTTCGGGCATGCGCTTGACCAGGGGCGCTGCCCAAGCCGGCGCGAGCACGTCGATCGCGGCATTCGGATGCTTTTCCTTCAGCGCCGCGAACAGGCACTGGGCCATGACCATGTCGCCCACCCAGCGTGGGCCGATCACGAGGATCGTTGGGCTTTCAGCCATTGGACATAGTCTCTGACGCCGGTTTCGACGGTGCGGAATTGGCCATTGTAGCCGGCCGCGCGTAAGCGGGACATATCCGCCTCGGTAAAACTCTGGTAGCTGCCCTTCAGGTGTTCGGGGAAGGGAACGAACTCCATCTCACCCTTGCCGAGCGTATCGATCACCGTCTCGGCAATGGCGCGGAACGGCTGGGCACGGCCGGTGCCGCAGTTGAAGATGCCGCTTGAGCCCCGCTTCCATAGCCATAGATTGACGTCGGCGACGTCGCCGACATGGATGAAGTCGCGGCTCTGCTCGCCGGGGCCGAACCCGCCATAGGCGCCGAACAGCTTCGGGTTCTGGCCCTGCTCGACCTGGTTGAACAAATGGAAGGCGACCGAGGCCATGGCGCCCTTATGCGCCTCGCGCGGCCCGTAGACGTTGAAATAGCGCAGGCCGGCCACCTGCGAGTGATCGGTGTCGAAGACATTGCGGCGGACATAGTCGTCGAACAGCTTCTTAGAATAGGCGTAGACGTTGAGTGGCCGTTCGAATTCGGGCTCTTCGCGAAACTCGCTGCCGCCGCCATAGACCGAAGCCGAGGAGGCATAGAGGAAGGGCACGCGCAGTGCCAGGCAGGCGTGCAGCAGGCGCTTCGAATAAGCGTAGTTCACGTCCATCATGAACTTGCCGTTCCATTCGGTGGTGGTCGAGCAGGCGCCCTGATGGAAGACGGCGTCGATGCGGCCCAGCCTGCCATCCTCGAGCCGGGCCGGAAGCTCGTCCTTGTCGAGATAGTCGGCAATGCGGAGATCGGCCAGATTGGCGATCTTGTGGCCGTCGGTCAGATCGTCGACGACCAAGATATCGTCATGCCCTTCGGCATTCAGCGCGGCGACGATGTTGGAGCCGATCATGCCGGCGCCGCCCGTGACGATGATCATCCTTGTGAGCCTTGTTTCGTTGCCGATTCCGGCCCTTATAGGGGAGGCGCGAGAGAGTGTCGATAAAAGGTCGCCGGTTGCGGAGCGTCGGCTACGACGAATGTAGGGATGGATCGGCAGAACGGCTCGCGAGATAAGCTCTGGCGCGCCGAACGATATGTCTTCAGTCGAAGCAAGCTATGGTGCCTTTGAGGGCCGTGGCATGAGCCGTCGGTGTGCGTTCTTGCCGTTGGTATCAGCCATGACATCCGATTTAAAGCCCGGCCTTCACTACCTTCAAACCCTGCGGGTCGACGACTCCCTGACGGTTCCGGCCATGGCAACGGCCTTTGCGGGTTTCGGCGACATGCCGCCGGTTTTCGCCACCGCCTTCATGGTCGGCTTCATCGAATGGGCATGCGTCGAGGCATTGCGTCCGTTCCTGAGCAGCCATGAGAGAACCGTGGGCACCCATATCGACGTCAGCCATGTCGCCGCGACGCCCGTCGGCATGACCGTCACCGCCGATGTCGAGCTTGTCGCGGTGCAGGGGCGAAAGCTGCGCTTCAAGGTATCGTGCAGCGACGAGAATGGATTGATCGGCGAAGGTTTCCACGAGCGCGCGGTCGTCGACCATGACAAGTTCATGGCGCGTGTTCTTGCCAAATCAGGGCAGACCGGTTCGTCGCCACAGTGAGGCCGCAAAGCTCCCGCTTCAGTCGGCTCCTATCGTGAGGGATCAAGATGCCGTCGACCGAACTGCTTATCGCCTTTTTCGTCACCACGGCTATCTTCGCCTACATTCCCGGACCGGCCATGCTCTATGCCGCCGCGCAGACCATGGCCCGCGGGCGTTGGTCGGGGCTGACGGCGGCGCTCGGCATCCATCTCGGCGGCTATGTCCATGTCCTTGCCGCCGCAACCGGGCTGTCGGTGTTGTTCCACGCCGTGCCGCCGCTTTACATGGCCGTCAAACTTGTCGGCGCGCTGTACCTGATCTGGCTCGGTGTTTCGCTGTTCCGCGCCAAGATCCAGGGAAACGGAACGCTTCCTGCCATAGAGCGAAAATCGGCGCGTCGCGCCTTTTTCGAAAGCATCACGGTCGAGGTGCTCAATCCCAAGACAGCCATCTTCTTCATGGCGTTCCTGCCGCAGTTCATCGATGCCTCGGCGACCTTTCCGGTTTGGCTGCAGTTCGTGGTGCTGGGAACCGTCGTCAACCTGATGTTCTCGTCGGCTGACATCGTTTGCGTCTTTCTCGCCGGCGCGATGATTGCGCGGCTGCGGCGCTCCGGTCGCGCGCAGCGCCTTATGCAGCGCGCAGGTGGCGCCGTGCTTGTCGGTCTCGGCGTCCATGTCGCCTTGCAGAAGAGCTGATCCGTCCGGTGCCTTGGCCGGCGCGCGTGCACCGGCCCGCCGTTGCGCTGGCCCCGATTGCGGTATATCGGCATCGCGAAGAATGAAGAGCGCCGGTTTTCCGGCGCTGCAACCCCGATCAAGAACCGCCGTTCTCGGCGCGCGCCAGTGAGATGATCAAGCACCATCTGCCTTCCCCGGAGCCCTTGCATCGCACCATCGCCCACTTCGGCGAGGTCACCGTGCTGGTGGTCGGCGATTTCATCCTCGACCGTTTCGTCAACGGCGTCATCGAGCGGATCTCGCCTGAAGCGCCGATCCCGGTGCTGCATGGGCGGGGCGAGGTGGTGGCCCTGGGCGGCGCCGGCAACGTCGTTTCCAACATCGTTTCACTGGGCGGCGCCGCCATCCCGGTGTCCGTCATCGGCGCCGACCAGGCCGGCGACAATCTCATGCGCATGCTCGGCGATCTTGGCGCCGATACGGACGGCCTTGCACAGCGGCAGGACCGCATGACCTCGTCGAAGAGCCGCTTCAGCGCGCTTAACCAGCAGGTGCTGCGTTTCGACGAGGAGGAAATCAAACCGTTGTCCAGTGGCGAGCGGACGACGCTTGTCGAGCATTTCCAGGCTGCCCTTGCGCGTGCCGATATCGTCATCCTGTCCGACTACGGCAAGGGCATCCTGCTCGACGGCGTGGCGGCCGAATTGATAGCGATCTGCCGCGATGCCGGAAAGCCGGTGCTGATCGACCCGAAGGGCCGCGACTATGCGCGCTATGCCGGGGCGACGGCGGTCACGCCCAACCGCAAGGAACTCGGCGAGGCGGTCGGACGCCCGGTCTTCGGCGATGACGAGATCGTCGCTGCGGCACGCGACCTGATTGCCGCGCATGACTTCGAGTTCATCGTCGCGACGCGCAGCGAAAAGGGCATGAGCGTGGTCACCGCGGAGGATGCCCGCCATATCTCCACGCAGGCGCGCGAAGTGTTCGACGTCTCCGGCGCCGGCGACACGGTCATCGCCACCTTCGCGCTGTCGCTCGCCGCGGGCGCCGACCGGGTGCAGGCTGCTACAATCGCCAATGCCGCCGGCGGCGTGGTCGTTGGCAAGCGCGGCACGGCGCGGCTGACAGTGGAGGAGCTTTCCGGCGCGCTGTTCCGCTCGCATGGACCGGTCGCCCACAAGGACGCCATTCTCGACGCCAATGCGGCGGCCAGGATGGTGGCGGCCTGGAAAGAGGAGGGGCTGTCGGTTGGCTTCACCAATGGCTGCTTCGACATTCTGCATGCCGGCCATGTCAGCCTGCTGCACGCCGCGCGCAGCCGATGCGACCGGCTGGTGCTCGGCTTGAACAGCGACGCCTCGGTGCGCCGGCTGAAAGGGCCCGGACGTCCGGTCAACGACCAGCACGACCGCGCCTGCGTGCTCGCGGCGCTCGCCTCGGTCGATGCCGTTGTCGTCTTCGAGGAAGACACGCCGCTCAAGCTGATCGAGGCGCTTCTGCCCGACATCCTGGTCAAGGGCGCGGATTACACGATCGAGACCGTGGTCGGCGCCGACGTGGTGCAGAACGCGGGCGGGCGTGTGGTGCTGGTCGACCTCGTCGCCGGCAAGAGCACCACCAAAACCATCGGCAAGCTGCGCGCCGGCGGCGCGAATTGAGGGTTTCATGTCCGAGCTGAACGACTATCTGGTCCGCTCCGCGGCGGCGATCTCGGCAATGGTCGAGCGCGATCTCACCGGCGAGATGGAGCGCGCGGTGAGCGCGGTCGTGAAGGCGCTGTCACACGGCAAGGCGCTGCTGATCTGCGGCAATGGCGGCTCGGCGAGCGACGCCATCCACATCGCCGGCGAACTGGTCGGCCGGTTCCTTAAAGAGCGCAAGGCCTACAATGTCATCGCGCTGCCGGCCAATGCGGCGGTGCTGACCGCCTGGGGCAACGACTACGGCTTCGACACCGTCTTCTCACGCCAGGTCGAGGCGCATGGGTCGGAAGGCGCGGTATTGCTCGCCATCTCCACCAGCGGCAATTCGCCGAGCATCCTTGCCGCCGCCGAGCAGGCGCGGGCCATGGGCATGACGGTGATCAGCCTCACCGGCGACACCGGCGGCAAGCTCAAGCCGCTCACAGACATCTTGCTCAGCGTGCCGTCGACCTCGACGCCGATCATCCAGCAGGGGCATCTCTGCCTCTATCACCATCTGTGCGAGGCGGTCGAAGCGCGTCTCAGCAATGGCTGACCGCGAAGGGGATTTTCCGCTCGTCGAGCCCGGCCTGTGGATCGAGCGGATTGGCGCCAAGGCGTTTCCGGCTGGCCTGCCGGCACTGTTTCTAGACCGTGACGGCACCATCAATATCGATACCGGCTATCCTGACGATCCGGACGCCATGGTGCTGCGCGACGGTATCGCGCCTGCCATAGAAGCCGCGAATCGGCGCGGCATCCCGGTCGTCGTCATCACCAACCAGTCCGGTATCGCGCGCGGCTATTTTGGCTGGGATGCTTTCGCCCGGGTCAATCAGCGGGTTCTCGACCTGCTTGCCGAGAAGAACGCAGCCGTCGACATGGTGTTGGCCTGCGCCTACCACGAAGCCGGTTCGGGGCCGCTGGCGATCGCCGATCATCCGATGCGCAAGCCCAATCCGGGCATGCTGGTCGAGGCCGCGCGTCAACTCGGCCTCGATCTCAAGCGATCGCTGATCGTCGGCGACAAGCCGGCCGACATGGAAGCAGGCCAGCGCGCCGGCCTCACACGCGGCTGGCTTGTCGATGGTGAAGCCATGGCGATGGGCGGGCTTTCGGTTTTGCCCCTGCGCGGGGCGCAGGACCTGGAGAGCCTGCTGACCGCGATACAATCGCGCTGATCGCGGATTGATTCAAAATTGAACGCCAAGCCGCTGTTTTTCCAGCGGCTTCATCGGAAGCCGGCGCATTAAGCCGGAAAGGCGACCAGCCCCTCATCCTTGACCCGGCGGATGGTCAGCGCGGTGCGCACCGTGTCGACATTGGGCGCCGAGGCGAGCTCCTCGATGACGAAGGTCTGGAAGGTGCCAAGGTCGCTTGCCACGCAATGCAGCAGGAAATCGGACTCGCCCGACACCATCCAGGCATCGCGAACGATCGGCCAGCCCCTCGTCCGCTCGGCAAAAGCCTTGAGCTCGGCGTCGGCCTGATGGTGCAGGCCGATCAGGCAGAAGGCGACGACATCCATGCCGAGCGCCGGCGCATTGAGGAGCGCACGGTAACCGCGGATGATGCCGGCCTCTTCCAGTCGCCTGACGCGGCGTAGGCAAGGCGGCGCCGAGATGCCGACGCGGCCGGACAACTCCACATTGGTCATACGACCGTCACTCTGCAGCTCTCGCAGGATCTTCCAGTCGATGGCGTCGAGATCGGCTTTGAGCGGCATGATCGGCTTTCGCGCAAGAATCTTTCGCGATTTTGTAATTTGGTTTCGCGCACGAGGCCACCCCTTTGCGATGATTTTTCTGCAACTGGCTGCGATATGGCCCTGTATACCGCTATGAAGCTTTCCGGGGACGAAGGCCAAGCTGCCTTGCTGGCTTGGCGGGCAGCACTTACATTACCGGCAACAAAACCACGGCCCTCGCGCCGCAGGGGACTTTTTCATGAACACCAAACACGCGCCCGTTCTCATCATCGGCTCCGGGCCGGCCGGCTACACCGCGGCGATCTATGCCGCCCGCGCCATGCTGAAGCCGATGCTTGTCGCCGGCCTGCAGCAGGGCGGTCAGTTGATGATCACCACCGACGTCGAAAACTATCCGGGCTTCGCCGATCCGATCCAGGGCCCCTGGCTGATGGAGCAGATGCTCAAGCAGGCCGAGCATGTCGGCACCGAGATCGTCAACGACATCATCACCGAGGTCGACCTCAATGTGCGGCCGTTTCGCGCCACCGGCGATTCCGGCACCGTCTACACCGCCGACGCTTTGATCATCGCCACCGGCGCGCAAGCCAAGTGGCTGGGTATCCCGTCCGAGCAGACGTTCATGGGCTTCGGCGTCTCGGCCTGCGCCACCTGCGACGGCTTCTTCTATCGCGGCAAGGATGTCGCCGTGGTCGGCGGCGGCAATTCGGCGGTGGAGGAGGCGCTCTACCTCGCCAACCTCGCCAGGAGCGTCACCGTCATTCACCGCCGCAACGATTTCCGCGCCGAGCGTATCCTGCGCGAGCGGCTGTTCAAGAATGACAATGTCCGCATCATCTGGGATACCGTCGTCGACGAGATCACCGGGCAGCCGGGCAAGGCACCGCTGCCGCCTTCGGTCGACGGCTTGAAGCTGCGCAATGTGGTGACGGGCGAAGTGTCGCGGCTGCAGGTCGATGGCGTCTTTGTCGCGATCGGCCATGCGCCGGCGGTCGAGCTTTTCATCGGCAAGCTGAAGCAGAAGCCGAACGGCTATCTGTGGACGGCGCCCGATTCGACCCGTACCGACGTTCCCGGCGTTTTCGCCGCCGGCGACGTCACCGACGATGTCTACCGGCAAGCGGTTACAGCTGCCGGGCTCGGTTGCATGGCCGCGCTCGAGGCGGAGAAATATCTGGCGGGGATCGAGGTTCACCGCGAAGCGGCGGAATAATCGATCGGCTGAAAAAAGCCGTTTAAAAGCCTGATTTTTCATTCAGACGCCAAGGGCAACACGAGGGGAATCATGGCGCTGGACTGGGACAAGCTACGCGTGTTTCACGCTGCGGCGGAGGCTGGGTCGTTTACCCATGCCGCCGAAACGCTGCATCTGTCGCAGTCGGCGATCTCGCGGCAGGTCAGCGCACTGGAGCATGACGTCGGCGTGGCGCTGTTCCATCGCCACGCGCGTGGCCTCGTGTTGACCGAGCAGGGCGAGATGCTGTTCCGCACGGCACATGACGTGCTGATGAAGCTGGAGACGATCAAGTCGCGGCTGACCGAGACCAAGGATCGCCCGTCCGGCGTGCTGAGGGTCACAACAACGGTGGGGCTCGGGGCCGGCTGGCTGACCGAGCGCGTGCAGGAATTCATCGAGCTCTACCCCGAGATCAGCCTGCAGCTCATCCTCGCCAACGAGGAACTCGACCTCACCATGCGTCAGGCCGATTGCGCCATCCGCCTACGCCAGCCGCAGCAGCCGGATCTTATCCAGCGCCGGCTGTTCACGGTGCATTTCCACCTTTATGCGTCGCCTTCCTATGTGGCGAAGTTCGGCAAGCCCGCCTCGATCGCCGAGCTCAGGAACCACCGGATCGTCACCTTCGGCGTGCCGGTGCCCTCGCATCTGTCGGAGCTGAACTGGCTGGAGACGGTCGGCGATTTCGAGGGCGGGCAAAGGGTGCCGACGCTGCAGATCAACGACATCCTGTCTATCAAGCGCGCGGTCCAGGGCGGCGCCGGCATCGCCATGCTGCCCGACTACGTCATCAACAAGGACTCGAACCTCGTCCAGTTGCTGCCCGAAACCGAGGTGCCGTCCTTCGACACCTATTTCGCCTATCCCGACGCGATGAAGAACCAGGCGAAGCTGCACGTGTTCCGCGATTTCATCATCGCCAAGGCGCGCAGTTGGTCCTACTAGCAGGACCTGCCGATATTCGGGTGGTGCCGGCCTGACCTGGCCCACGACAGGGACTTAAGCGCACCATGGCGTGGGGCAGCCAGCCGGAGACAGCGCGCCCGGGGCGGAGACAAAGAACAAGGCGCTGCCGGCAATTGCCGAAAAAGTTCGCATCGGGCTCTCCTGCCGCAGAAATAAACGCGACCAGCCCAAGTTCGCATCATTGTGAATTTAGCGTATTTCGGCACCGGAATCTGACCCGGTTTGCATATCAGCGATCGCTTTCAGTCCGGAACGGCTCTGGATTCGGCGGTTTTTTCTGGTCCTATCGGTTCTCGCGACGGATTAGACCACAGCCTACCTCTTTTTGCATGCGTGTGTTGCAAAATAGATGCTTGTTTCTTGAGCATGATGAGCACATATATAGTTCATCTCCAGGGCGCGTTCTCCTCCCATTAGCGCCCTCGAGTGTTCCCCTCTGGAGGTTAGCCCTAATCGGCACTTCCAATCAAACTCAGCCGGATCTTTATTGATCCGGCTTTTTTGTTGCGCCGAAGTCACGCCGACACCAGAAATGCGTGCGCGCGGCCCGCGTAACAGTGACATGTAACATCGGGTAACATGTCGCAGACGCACTCTATCGATTAGGTAGATCATAGGACGCGGTTGGTCGGTCCGGGAGATGGGGGCATCACTCGGACAGGCCGGGCTCAGGCAGCTACCGCGTCCGATCCATTTCCTGATGCGGCGGACCTGCCGTTGCCTCCCAAGGAAGACAGTCCGCAATAAGAACGGCGCCCGGACGATCCGGGCGCCGTTTTCGCGTCTTCAACAAGATCCGATCAGGCGGCCTTGCCGTTGGCGTTCATCGCCTCGTCGGCGAGGCGCCCGGTCAGCTCGGCCATATGGTCGAAGACGGCCTTGTAGCTGGCGACGCCTGCCGTCGCCGAGCGCAGCTCGATGATCAGGTCGCCGATCTCGGCCTGGGGCATGGTCGCTTCGACCACGTCCCAGCCAGGCCAGCCGGGCCGCGCGTCATAGCCAAGGATCTGGCCGCGCCGCTGCGGGATCAAAGCGATAATCCTCGAGGTCGCATCTGAAGGCGTGACGATCTCGACCTTCATGATCGGTTCCAGCAGAACCGGCGAACAGGCCGCCATGCCTTCCTTCATCGCCAGCTTGGCCGCCATCTGGAAGGCCATGTCGGACGAGTCGACGGCATGATAGGAGCCGTCCGAAAGGTTGACGGCGACATCGACCACCGGGAAGCCGAGCGGACCGGATTTCAGATAGTCGCGGATGCCGGTCTCCACCGACTGGATGTAGGTTTTTGGCACGACGCCGCCGGTGATGGTGTCGGTGAACTGGAAACCCGTGCCGCGCGGCAGCGGCTTGATCTCGATCACCACGTCGCCGAACTGGCCGTGGCCGCCCGACTGTTTCTTGTGGCGGCCGCGCTGCTGCGCGGATTTGCGGATCGTCTCGCGATAGGGCACCGCCGGCGAATGGCCATCGATCGGGATCTGGTTCTTGCCCTCCAGCCGCTCGCGCACGACGCGCAGGTGCATTTCGCCATGGCCCGACAATACGGTCTCCGCGGAATCCTGGTTGTGGTGCAGGCTGAGCGAGGGGTCTTCCTCGGCTAACCTCTGGATCGCTGCCGACATCTTGACCTCGTCCTTGCGCTCCTTGGGGCGCAGAGCGAATGCGAACACCGGTTGCGGGGGCTCCAGGGCGATCAGCGGCTTGATGCCGCCCTTGGCCGAACTCAGCGTTTGGCCGGTCCTGACATTGTCGAGCTTGCCGAGCGCGACGGTATCGCCAGCCTTGGCCGACGGCAGCTTCAACTGGTCTTTGCCAAGCATCTTGTAGATGCCGGAGACCTTCGTCGTGTCGCCGCTGGAGAGGAAGAGTTCGGCCGCGTCGGCCACCTGGCCGGAAAGCACACGCGAAATAGACAGTTTGCCGCCATGCGCGGTGTGGATGGTCTTCATCACCTGCACGACCGTCTGGCTGCCATCAGGCGCGCCAAGGCGCTTGCGCGTCGCCTCGACGTCAGGCGCGTCGTGGCGGATAGCTTTCAACAGGCGCAGCACACCGTTGCCCTTCTCGGCGGTACCGATCAGCACCGGCGTCACCGAGCCGGCGCGCAGGTCAGCGGCAAGGTCATCGAAGATCGCGTCCTTCGGCGGCTCGATCTCCTCCAGCAACTGCTCCATCAGCTGGTCGTCATGGTCGGCCAGCGTCTCCAGCATCGAGAACCGTGCCTCGAGCTCGCGCGCCTTGTCGTCGTCCGGAATCTCGGCGACCTGGCTTTCGGCATATTCGCGGTAGACATAGGCGCGCTCCAAAGCCAGATCGATCGAGCCGATGACGACACCATCCTTGCGCAATGGAATCTGGCGCAGCAGCAGCGGCGCCGAACTGGCCGGCTGCAGCATCTTTAGCGTCTCGCGCACGCCGGCGACCGCCTTGTCCACCTTGTTGAGGAACAGGATGCGCGGCACGCCGAGATCGTCGAGCTTGCGCATGATGAGCTGAAGCGCGGGTATCTTCTTTTCGTCCGCTTCGGCCACGACCACGGCGACATCGCAGGCGGCAAGCACCGGCTCCGCCTCGAAGGCGAACTCGATGGAACCGGGGCAATCGACGAAGGTGAACTGCTCGCCCATGAATTCCGTCGTGGCAAAGGTCGCCTCGACGCTCATGGCGTGGGCGCGGGCTTCTGGCGAATGATCGGAAACCGTGTTGCCCGATGAGACGGGATTCTGGCGGGGAATGGCGCCCGTGCGGGCGAGGATAGCTTCGAGAAGTGTCGTCTTACCGCTTGCGAAGGGACCGACTATGGCGATGCATTTCGGTCCCGTGCGTCGTCCTCCGGCGCGATTACCCATGGCTGACCTCCACTCAGGCGTTTCCCTGGGAGCGGCGGCCGGCCTGTTCAGCCGTCGCGGGCGGGGTTGTTGCTCACCACCTGCCAAGGCCATCGTCACACGGGTTCGCGGAGAGGGCAAGGAAAATAGGAAATGCGCCGGCTTTGGTTTTGTGCTCGGTTTCGAACAGCCCGGTGGCTCAAGCGCTCAAAGGCGATTGCGTCGGTCGCCATATAGCAAGAAACTGACCTCCCGCTGCGGCGGACCGGTCCCTAACGATTTGAGAGTTTCTACGATGAAGATCATTGCGTGCGGCAGCGTGCCGACGATCATCGCGCCTGAAAAGTATTTCACCGGCAAGGTGCTGCAGACGCCGATCATCGAGAAGGAGGCGCCGGCGCGGCTGAGGGCAACCCTGGTCAGTTTCGAACCGGGCGCCCGCACGCATTGGCACACGCACCCGCTCGGCCAGACGCTCTACGTCACGGCCGGCGCCGGGCTTGCGCAAACGTGGGGCGGGCCGATCGAGGTGATCAGGGCCGGCGACGTCATCTCCTTCGCGCCGGGCGAAAAGCACTGGCACGGCGCCGGGCCGAAGACCACGATGACGCATGTCGCCATGCAGGAAGCGCTGGACGGCGTCCATGCCGAGTGGCTCGAGGCGGTCTCCGACGAACAGTATGGCGGCTGATTGCCGTCCAACAATACCCGGCACCCGGCGCGAAGCCGGGTTTTGTGGATGGCGGCGTTGCCGATCAGGTCAGCGACGCAGTGAAGCGCTGGATGCGGGTGCAGGCTTCCTCCAGCAGCGCCTCCGATGTTGCGTAGGAGATGCGGAAGTTCGGGCCGAGGCCGAAGGCCGATCCGAACACAACGGCAACGCCTTCGGCGTCGAGCAGCTCCGAGCAGAAGACTTCGTCATTGTCGATGACCTTGCCGGCCTTCGTCTTCTTGCCGATCAGCTCAGCGCAGGACGGATAGACGTAGAAGGCGCCTTCCGGCAATGGGCAAGAGATGCCGCGCGCCTGGTTGAGCATCGACACGACGAGGTCGCGCCGCCCCTGGAAGATCGCCCTGTTCTTGGCGATGAAGTCCTGCGGGCCGTTGAGCGCCTCGACGGACGCCCATTGCGCGATGGTGCAGGCGCCGGAAGTCTGCTGGCCCTGGATCATGTCCATTGCCTTGATCAGCGGCACCGGGCCGGCGGCGTAGCCGATACGCCAGCCGGTCATGGCATAGGCCTTCGACACGCCGTTCATGGTTAGCGTGCGCTCGTAGAGGCTCGGTTCGACCTCGGCGATGGTCTTGAAGACGAAGTCGCCATAGGTCAGGTGCTCATACATGTCGTCGGTCAGCGTCCAGACATGCGGGTGCTTGAGCAGCACGTCGGCCAGGGCCCTGAGTTCACGCTCGGTGTAAGCGGCGCCCGATGGGTTGGACGGCGAGTTCATCAGCAGCCATTTCGTCTTCGGCGTGATCGCCCTTTCCAGCACCTCAGCCGTCAGCTTGAAGCCGTTGTCGATCGAGGTGTCGGCAAAGACGGACGTGCCGCCGCAGATCGCCACCATTTCCGGGTAGCTCACCCAATAGGGGCGCGGGATGATGACCTCGTCGCCGGGGTTCAGCGTCGCCATGAAGGCGTTGAACAGGATCTGCTTGCCGCCGGTGCCGACGATGGTCTGCTCCGGTCGGTAGTCGAGATTGTTCTCGCGCTTGAATTTTTTCGCGATCGCCTCGCGCAGCGGCGCGATGCCGGAGACCGGCGGGTACTTGGTCTCGCCACGCCGGATCGCCTCGATCGCCGCGTTCTTGATGTTATCGGGCGTGTCGAAGTCCGGCTCGCCGGCGCCGAGGCCGATGACGTCACGGCCGGCATTTTTCAGCTCACGCGCTTTCTGCGTCACCGCGATGGTCGCGGAAGGCTTCACGCGGGAAAGGGCGTCGGCAAGAAAGGCCATGACAGAGCGTCTCCAAGAGAAGGGCGCGGCCAGGAGCGGCCGCGGCGCCTCTCATGTCGCATCATCGGGCCAAGCGCAAGCATTGTCGGGTGATCCAGAGGTCAAGGTGGCGTGAGCGGCAACTATAAATTCATCAACGAGCGGTAAACCCTTGGCTGGCAGGATGGCAGATCGAATTCCGCTTATTCTGCGGAGCGAGGGACCTTTGTCGCGCAGCATCGGGCTTGCCCATATCATCCGTCATGATGACGGCACCTCAAGCGGTGTCTGGGGAATCTACACGCTGCAGAGCGCCTTCCAGCCAATCTTCGCCTTCGATGGAGGCAAGCTTTCGCTCGTCGCCTTCGAGGGGCTTATCCGCCCGTTCCGCGACGGTGAGCCGCAATCGCCGATGAGCTTCTTCGGCACTTGCCCCGCAGGCGACCGGCTGCATATCGAGGCGCTGACCAGGACGCTGCATCTGCTCAACGCCGGCGGCTGTCTGCCGCAAGAGGCGTCGATTTTCGTCAATTTCGATCCGTCGGTGTTCACCGACCGCGCCATCGTCGACAAGGCGCTGCGCGACATGCGGCTGGTGCTGCACGAGGCCGGCATCGACCCGCGCCGTATCGTGTGCGAGGTCACCGAGCAGAAATCGGCTTCGCAGGAAACGCTCTACAGCTTCGTCGAGGCGCTGCGCGCCAACGGGTTCCGCATCGCCGTCGACGATTACGGCGCCGACGAATCCGACATCAACCGCATCAAGGAATTGCGGCCGGACATCGTCAAGTTCGACGCCAACTGGATCACGCAGCTGATGGAGTCCGGAGCCGGATTCGCGCTGCTGACAACGATGGTGACGAGCTTCGAAAGTCAGGGCATCCGCACGGTTTTCGAAGGCATCGAGGAAGGCTGGCAGCTCGAGCTCGCCGAGAAATCCGGGGCGTCGATGGTGCAAGGCTATGTGCTTGCCCGGCCGGAGCTGGCCTCGACCAGTCTTCGCGTCTTCGGCAAGAGCGTGCAGGCGCCCGCGGCCGGGGAGGGCAAAACGATCGCGGCCGCCAGTCCCGCTCCGGTGGCGTCAGCTCGCCCGACCAAGGCGTTTGGGCGCAAGGTGACGCCATGATCGGGCGGCCCGACAGGCAGCGCCCCGAAAGGCGGCGAAGTGTCGCCGAAGCGATCTTCGAAGACGAGATCGGCCTTCAATTCGGCGTCTATGGCGAGTTCCGGCTGTGGAGCGCCTACCAGCCGATCTTCGCGCCGCGTGGCAGATCGCTGCAACCCGTCGCCGTCGAGGCGCTGATCGAGCCGCGGCGCGTCGCGACGCCGGTTGCGCCGCAAGTTTTCTTCGACAGCGTTGCGGCAAAGGACCGTCTGTTCGTCGAGACGATGTGCCGGATGCTGCATCTCGGCAACTACCGCAACATCGGCGTCGATGGCCTTACCCTGTTCTTCAACTACAATCCGATGATCAACGATCATCCCGGACGGGCGCTCGCCGAGATCCGGCTGATGGCCAGGCATCTCGGCGATTTCGGCCTCGAGCCGGCCATGCTGGTCTGCGAGATCACCGAGCAGGCAGCCGACGAGCATGTGCTCGCCCGCCTCGTGCGCGAGATGAGGCGTGGCGGTGTCCGCATCGCCATCGATGACTTCGGCACCGGACATTCGACCGAAGCGCGCATCGGCCTGCTGTCGCCCGACATCGTCAAGATCGACGGCGGCTGGTTCGCCGAGTTCTGCCGCCATGCCGCCGCCGAGCGGTTCTTCCGGCCGCTGGTTTCGACGCTGCACGACCGCGGCGCCAAGGTGCTGGTCGAGGGCATCGAGCATGCCACGCATCTGCGCGTCGCGCTCGATGGCGGCGTCGACCTCCTACAAGGATATCACCTCGCCCGCCCGGCGCTCGCCGGCACCATCTTCAACGAAGAGCCGCTGGCGATCGATGCGCTGCTCGGTATGGACAACAAGGTAGTGCCTTTGCATCAGCGCCGCTGATGCTTTCACTCAAAAACAAATCACTGGATGAACCCCGCACAGGCGAGTTAGAGGCAGCTGATCGTTCGTCGCGCGCGGAGAGGGCCATGATCCTTTATGACATGATCGACAGCGGCAATTGCTACAAGCCGCGTCTGTTGATGGCAAAACTCGGCGTTCCCTTCACCCGCATCGAAGTGAGCTCGCACACCGGGGAGACGCGCAAGGCCGACTATGTCGCCAAGAACCCCAACGCGATGGTGCCGCTGATCGAGCTCGACGACGGCCGACGCATCGCTGAATCCAACGCCATTCTGCTCTATCTCGCCGAAGGCACGCGCTTCCTGCCGGCCGACAGATATGAGCGGGCGCTGGCCTATCAGTGGCTGTTCTTCGAGCAGTACAGCCACGAGCCCTATATCGCGGTGCGCAAGGCGCTGCTCACATTTCCCGAGAGGGCGAAGGATGCGACGCCGGAACGGTTGGCGCTTACCTTGGAGCGCGGCAACAAGGCGCTCGGCGTGATGAACAAGCATCTGGAGCAGAACGCCTTTTTTGCCGGCGCCAGCTACAGCGTCGCCGACATTGCGCTCTATGCCTACACTCACACCGCCGAGATGGGCGGTTTCCAGCTCGACGCCTATCCGGCCGTGGTGGAGTGGCTGAAGCGGGTCGAGACGGACAAGGGGCACGTGCCGATCGATTGGGTGGGGTAGTCTGTTTCTATGCCGCAGCATCTTGCAGCCGCCGAATGCTGGCTATTTGATGAGACGATCGTATTCGGCATGGGGTGCCGATCCAGATCCAGTCGAAGCCATCAGCGCTTTCGAGGGCCAAGGCCGATAATTGTCGTCTATCCTGGCCGACCAAAGCTCTCCCACCTTTTTGAAATGGAGGGATGGATGTCGCGGATTGGTCTCATCGAAGTGAAGTTCTTGTCGGCCGGTACGGCGAACTGCCTTTGGTCACGCAGTTTGCCGGCAGCAAAGTGGGACCACAAGCGCGGGCGGCGGCTTGCCAATTCAGGTAACAAAAAAGGCGGGACCATGCCCGCCTTCCTATGCCGGTAGCCTGATCGGGAGCGTTGGGGCCGGGCCGGCAGCTATCTGCTGTTCCAGCTTGTCGGGTCCTTTCGCTCCGGCGCGCTTATCGCACGACCGTCAGTACATCCGTGACTTGCCGCCCGCTCCAGGCTCTCGCCCGGTGCGCGTCGCTAACTAGGCGCATTGTGCAATGCCAGGCGATCACGCCCGGCTGCAAAATGCCAGCGCCAAATCAGGCTGCCTTGCTCAGAGACCCAGCAGCGGACTTGCCGGTGCGGCGGTCCTGCTCGATCTCGAAGCTGATCTTCTGGCCTTCAACGAGGGTGGTCATGCCAGCGCGCTCGACGGCGGAGATGTGGACGAAAACGTCCGCGCCGCCATTGTCGGGCTGGATGAAGCCGTAGCCCTTGGTGGCGTTGAACCACTTAACCGTACCAGTTGCCATGTAGAGTCCTTCACATTTGCTTCGTTTGACCGGACCAAAGCCCGGCCGGTGGTATCGAAATTTTGGAGATAGACGTCAGCAAACGCGAAGATCGCGGCCCGATCGATCGGCCAAATTCAATGCGCCGGATATAGTATGGTTCGCGAACGAAAACAAGATGGCGTTACCGGCATGTGCCGCGATAGCGTCCAACGGAGCCCACTGCGCTTGGAAGGTTTGCGGCCAGGGATGCGTTGTGGAGGGAAGATACGCTTGCTGTTGCGGGAGAAGATCATGAGGACAATTCTGCTTGCCGCCTGCCTGATGTTGGTGGCCGCCGAGGCGCAGGCCGTCTCGCGCTACGACCCGACGCGCATGAGCTGCGACCGCGTGCGGGCGACGATCGCCAGGCAGGGCGCGGTCATCCTGCGCTATCAGTCGACGCGCGTGCGGGGACTGCCGCTTTATGACCGCTATGTGCGGGACGAGCGCTTCTGCAACATGGGCGAGGTGAGGGCGCGGGCCTATGTGCCGAGCGCCGATGTCAAATCCTGCCCCGTCTATATCTGCAAACGGCCGGACTTCGACCGGCATTTCCGACGGCGGATCTTTCCGCGTCATTAGAGTCCGGCGTTCGGCAAGCTGTGTCAGAACGCGAATGATGCCTGAGCGGCCGGCGGCGGACCGACCCGCACGCCTTCCATGGCCAGCATCTTCTCCTTGGTGGCCGAGCCGCCGGTAGCCGAGAAGCCGCCGATCTTGCCCCCCGCGGCAAGGATGCGGTGGCAGGGAATGACCAGCGGCACCGGATTGGCGCCGAGGGCTGCACCGGTTTCGCGGGCAAGCCCGGCATGGCCGGCCCGCTTGGCCAGTTCGCCATAGGTGGTGGTCTCGCCGAAGCCGAGCTTGCGCGCAGCGTCATAGATGGCGAGGCGGAAATCGTCGACGCCGTCGAGATCGACCGGCACGCCGGAGAAATCGACATCCTCCCCGGCCGCATAGGCCTTGATCGAGGCGATCAGTTCGACCACCCATTGCGGCTGTTCGGTGGAGGTAGAGACGCCGGCATGGCGAAACAGGCGGCGCTCGACCGCTTCGCGGCTACGCTCGGGCAGGCAGAGCCGGATCAGGCCCTTTTCGCTCCAGGCGATGCCCATGAAGCCGATCACTGTTTCTAACACTGCGTGGCCGGCCGTGATCGGCAATGCGTTTTCCATGGGTGCGCTCCTTTCCGCAAACTGCGAAAAACGGGTACATCTACAGTACAGATGGGGAACAATATCGCAGTTTGCTTCGAGTCTCGCCACCTGAAAGCTGCACACTGGCCCTGATTGCCCGGTTGGAATCGCTGGTGTAAGGACTTTTCAACAACCGACAATCGGACCTGCAGGGCTTGGCAGCGAAAATCATCCTCACCGCGATCGGCGTGCTCGTTGCCGCTGCCAGCCTCAGCGGCTGTACCTCGACCTCACAGATGAAACCCTCGCCGGCGCTTGCGGCGGCATCGACGCCGGCCGCCGAGGACGACACACCGACCATCGCGCTGCCCGAAACCGTTGCTGTGCTGCCGGAGCCTTCCGGCCTCGCTCAGGTGCAAACGGCGGCGCTGACCGGCGATGCCGTGGCCCTGGCGACGGCACCTGGGGCGACGGCGCCTGGCGCGACGACGGCTGGTGCGCCGTTGCCGCCGCCGGCGCAACCCGGCGCCGCCCTTCCGCCGCCGGCGCAACCTGCCGCGTTCGCCGGCTCGACACCCGTCGCCGGGCAGTTTCCGCCGCCGCCGGTGCTGCTGGCCGGCGCATCGCCGACCGGCCCCGGTGCGCTCAAGCAGGCCGCCGCCTACAAGAGCGCCGCTGTTGCCATGCCGGTCACCGGCCAATCAGCGAAGGTGGCTCCCATGCCGGGCGTGCAGCAGGTCGCCTATGTGATGCCGCAGAACCCGGCGCTGCTTGCCCAACCGGGCCAGCCCGAACAGCATGCCACAGGTCCGCGCGCCGAGATCGAGCGGCTGATCGAGAAATATTCGGCGATCTACGAAGTGCCGGTCGATCTGGTGCGCCATGTCGTCAACCGCGAGAGCACCTTCAATCCGAAGGCCTATAATCACGGTCATTGGGGACTGATGCAGATCAAGCACGCGACCGCACGCGGCATGGGCTATGACGGGCCGGCAGCCGGCCTGTTCGACGCCGAAACCAATCTCAAATACGCTGTCAAATACCTGCGCGGCGCCTGGCTGGTCTCGGGCGGTAATGCCAAGCGGGCCGACCAGCTCTATCAGACGGGCTATTATTACGACGCCAAGCGCAAGGGCCTGCTCGATCAAACGGGTCTCGGCGTCGACCGCCGCCGCCTGCAGCCAGGCGCCTGAGCGCCGGCAACGAGGCGCGTCCCATCGGTCTTTGGGGCAGTTGCATGCGTGACACTGACAGCCGCCGGCCGCCGACCCCAAACGATGTCCGCCTTCGCAAGCTTCTCGATGATGCGCTGACCGCGCCGCATTGGCCGGAAGGCTTCGTCATGCGCCCGTTCGAGCACAGGGATGCGCAGGCCCTGCACGCGCTGCTGGAAGAGGCATTCGACGACGGCGCCGAAGGTCCGTTCGAAGAATGGTGGCCGCGCATCTCAGACGATGCCGAGTTCGATCCGGACCTCTGTTTCCTCGTCATCGACGGCAAGGGGCTGCTGGCGGGCGCCGCGCTTTGCTGGGCGTCGGGCTTCGTCAAGGATCTGGCGGTTCATCCGGACTCGCGAAGGCACGGCATCGGCGAGGCGCTGATGCGGCACGTGTTCCTGACTTTCCGCGACAGGGGTGCAGCCCATGTCGACCTCAAGACCAACACGGTGAAGAACCCCGCCGCCTTCAGGCTTTACGAGCGGCTCGACATGCTCCCAGTGGCGTGGGAAGGGTAACGCTTCGCGGCATTTGCCTGCGGCGGCACAACCGAATGCGGGGCGCATTGTGAACCGCTTCACACAAGCTGACGTTAGGGCATGCTAATGCGTCGTGGTGCAGGGCGGCCGATCGGCGGATCGACGCTGGCAAGGCGTCGGAGAGGCTGTGCCGGCATGCGTCAGCCACTCCAAGGCGGGCTCCGGGGCGGCGGGTTTCGGAGCCCGCCCGCTTTGGGCGTGCGGCCAATCGCGAGATCTCCCTTAACCGAGTGACTCGGGTCAGTCCCCTCGCGGCCCGTCCCCGATGGCCATGTCTGGAACCCCGAAGCGTCGCTCCGCATTCAATGCGGGCGGAGGGTCATCATCAGCCGACGCGGCAAGGTCCGCGTGGACGGTTCCGAGGCGAGGCCCACCAGCATGAAATTTTACCGCGCATTCCTCGCACTTGCCGTCGGCGCGATGCTCGCGGTGGCGCCGGCTCGCGCGGTCGAGCTGTCGATCGTGTCGGGCGACACGGGCAACGGCATCAAGGTCTTGCGCGAGATACTCGACCGCTACCAGAAGCAGAGCGGCAACAAGGTCGACATCGTGGTGATACCGCCGTCGGGCACCGACCAGTTCGGTCAGTTCAGATTGTGGCTCGCGGCGGGAAACAGCGACATTGACGTCTACCAGACCGACGTGATCTGGGCGCCGCAGCTTGCCAGCCAACTCGTCGATCTCACCGCGGCGACCAGGGATATCGTGGCCGAGCACTTCCCGTCGATCATCCAGTCGCAGACCGTGAACGGAAAGCTGGTGGCGCTGCCGATCTTCACCGACGCGCCGGCACTCTATTACCGCAAGGATCTGCTCGACAAATACGGCGCCAAGGTGCCGACCACCTGGCAGGAACTGGCCGACACCGCCAAGCTCGTCATGGACAAGGAGCGCACCGCCGGCAACAAGGACCTGTGGGGTTTCGTCTTCCAGGGCAACGCCTATGAGGGGCTGACCTGCGATGCGCTCGAATGGGTGATGTCGAATGGCGGCGGCCAGATCATCGAGCCCAACGGCACGGTCTCCATCAAGAACCGACAAGCCGCGGCCGCGCTCGACATGGTCAAGGGCTGGATCGGCACCATTGCGCCGCCGGGCGTGCTCGCCTACCAGGAAGAGGAATCGCGCGGCGTCTGGCAGACCGGCAATGCCGTCTTCATGCGCAACTGGCCCTATGCCTATGCGCTCGGCAACAGCGAGACCTCACCGATCAAGGGCAAGTTCGATGTGGCGCCGCTGCCGGCAGGAACCGGCGAAGACGCCCGGCCGACGGCAACGCTCGGCGGCTGGAATCTCGCGGTTTCCAAATATTCCAAGCACCAGGACGCGGCGATCGATCTGGTGAAGTTCATCGCCTCGCCCGAGATGCAGAAATATCGGACGCTGAGGACGTCCAACCTGCCCACCATCAAAGCGCTCTATGACGATCCCGATATCGCCAGGGAACAGCCGATCGTCCCGCGCTGGAAGCAGATATTCCTCAACGCGGCGCCGCGCCCTTCGGCGGTCGCCAAAATCAAGTACAACGAAGCCTCGAGCCAGTTCTGGACGGCCGTCCACAACACCATGTCGGGCGACGGCAGCGCCGCCGACAATCTGGCCGATCTCGAAGCTAGGCTGACCAAGCTGAAGGGCAAGGGCTGGTGAGGGCGATGCCTGTGAGCCGCTCGCGCCTGATGCGGCAACGCGTGCGCTCGGCCTGGCTGTTTCTGGCGCCGATGCTTCTGGTCCTTGCCGCCGTCGCCGGCTGGCCGCTCCTGCGCACTTTCTACTACAGCTTCACCGACGCCTCATTGGCCGATCTCGACGCCCGTCAATGGGTCGGCTTCGACAATTATTTCTCGATGCTCAGCATGCCGAGCGGCCGCGTGCTCTATGACGGGCTGCTCGCCGATCCGGTCTGGTGGCGCGCCGTGTGGAACACGCTGCTCTTCGCCGTGGTGTCGGTGAGCTGCGAAACGGTCCTCGGCATGATCGTGGCGCTCGTTCTCAACGCCGATTTCAGAGGCCGCGGCTTCGTCAGGGCGGCGATCCTCATTCCCTGGGCGATCCCGACCATCGTCTCGGCCAAGATGTGGCAGTGGATGCTCAACGACCAGTTCGGCATCATCAATGCGGTGCTGCTCAACCTTGGCCTGATCGACGCCAAAATCGCCTGGACCGCGAGCACCGACACGGCGATGATCGCGGTACTGATCGTCGACATTTGGAAGACGACGCCGTTCATGGCGCTGCTTTTCCTCGCCGCGCTGCAGATGCTGCCGCGCGATGTTATCGAGGTCGCCAGGCTCGACGGCGCCAATCCGTGGCAGATCTTCTGGAAGGTGACCTTGCCGCTCATCCGCCCGGCGGTCATGGTTGCGGTGATCTTCCGCGCGCTCGACGCGCTGCGCATCTTCGACCTGATCTACGTGCTGACGCCCAACAATGTGCACACCAAATCGATGTCGGTGTTCGTGCGCGAGAACCTGTTCGAGTTCGACAAGTTCGCCTATGGCTCGGCCGCCTCGACGCTGCTTTTCCTGATCGTCGCGCTGCTCACCATTTCCTACATCCGCATCGGCCGGATAGAGCTGGAAGGAGGCCGCTGAGATGGCGATGTTGAAGCGTTTAGGCTTCTTCCTCCTGGTGGGGGCAATCGTCTTCGTCGCGGTGTTTCCGCTCTATTACGCCGTCGTCACCAGCCTGAAATCCGGCACCGAGTTGTTCGAGGCGAGCCTTTGGCCGCAGGCGTTAAGCCTCGCCAACTACAGGAACGTGCTGGTCGAAGGTCCTTTCCTGCGCAATCTCTTGAATTCCTTGGTCGTCTCGGGCGCCGTCGTGCTCATCTCGCTGCTGCTCGGCGTGACATCCGCCTACGCGCTGGCACGCGTCCGGTTCCGCGGCCGTTCGGCGCTGATGCTTGCCATATTGTCGGTGTCGATGTTTCCGCAGGTCGCGGTGCTGGCCGGCCTGTTCGAGATCATCCGGGCCTTCGGCCTCTACAATTCGCTCATCGGACTGATCTTCTCCTACATGATCTTCACGCTGCCGTTCACCGTCTGGGTGCTCACCGCCTTCGTGCGCGACCTGCCGGTCGAAATCGAGGAAGCGGCGATCCTCGACGGCGCGACGCCATGGATCATCGTCACTCGCGTCTTTCTGCCGCTGATGTGGCCCGCATTGGCGACGACAGGGCTGCTCGCCTTCATCGGCGCATGGAACGAGTTCCTGTTTGCGCTGACCTTCACCTCCAACAACGCGCAGCGCACGGTGCCGGTGGCGATCGCGCTGCTTTCCGGCAACTCGCAGTTCGAGATCCCCTGGGGCAACATCATGGCCGCTTCGGTGATCGTCACGGTGCCGCTGGTGGTGCTGGTGCTGATCTTCCAACGCAAGATCGTTTCCGGCCTAACCGCCGGCGGCGTGAAGGGATAGGCCGTGCTGATGTTCAGGTGATGCCGGGCTGCGAATGGCGGTGTCCTGCGCTTCGGTGTTCACGTACTTCAAGCACGCTCCGGTATTCTCGGTACGACCATCCTCGGCTCGGCCTGACCCTGACTCAACACGGCCTCCTTCACGCCCTCAACGCAACCGGCAGCGCCATTTCGCGTTGGAAGTGCAAGGGGCTGATCGGAGATTCCAGATGAAAACGCTTCTGACCGCGGCCGCCATGGCGCTCCTTGCCGGCGCGCCGGCCACCCTTGCTCAGTCGAGCGACAGCAACGATGTCGCGCCAATGGCGGCAGACAACAAGGTCGACACGCAGACTTTCGTCACCACCGTACCCAATGCCAACGAGTTCGAAATCCAGGCGAGCAGGCTGGCCGAGGAGAAGTCGCAGTCGGACGAAGTCAAGGCTTTTGCCGACGAGATGGTCAGGGACCACATCAAGGCCGGGGAGGATTTCAAGGCGGCGATGAGCCAGGGCCAGACGACGGCTTCTATCAAGCCTGCCGGCCCCGCTCTGGGGCCTAAGGAACAGCAGATGCTAGGCGAGCTGAAGCAGGCGAGCGGCACGGAGTTCGACCGGAAGTATATCAAGATGCAGATGGATGCGCACAGGGACGCGGTCGCGCTGTTCAGCACCTATGCCAATTCCGGCGACGACCCGGCGCTGAAGGAATTCGCCAAGAAGACTCTGCCGGTGCTGAAAATGCACGAGAAGCATGTGAAGGAACTGGCGGTGGCGCATCACGGGTGAGGGCGTGGTTTCTGCCCCCCGCAGCGGGTCCTCAGCTCGCCTTGATCTGCTCGACCGCCGTTGCCAGCAACTCGTCCATGGCCTGGCGAATCTGGGCATCCGACTGGACGACGCCCGCCGCGTCGAAGTCGGCACGGACCTTGCGGAACACGTCGTTGTCGCCCGCTTCCTCGAAATCCGCGCGCACCACCTCTTTCGCATAGGCGTCGGCATCCACGCCGGATTTGCCGAGCTTTTCGGCGGCCCACAGGCCGAGCAGCTTGTTCCGGCGCGCCACGGCCTTGAACTTCGTCTCCTCGTCCATTGCGAATTTCTTTTCGAAGCCTTCCTGACGGTCCCTCATGCTGCTCATGGTTTGCCTCGCTCAGACGTGAGTTCGACCGCCTCCGATGCATGCGAAGAGCGGCCAGGAGAAGCGAAAATGGGGAGCATGAAGGCCTGTAGCAAGGCCTGATCGTGGTGTGGACGCCGCGGACCCGAAATTCGTGCCATGCCGGGCCGAAGCTCCGATGTGATTTGACCTGGCCGGGCCGTAGCCTACTTTCGACCTGGCAGGAGGAGTGGAGGAGACGGGCGATGAAGTCACCGTTGAACCATATGCAGGGCGTCGTGCTGACGGCGGCGTTGATGTTTGCTGCCGGCACTGCCGCCTATGCCCATCACGGCTGGTCGTGGACGCAGGACGACTTCTTCGAGCTCAAGGGCAAGATCGCGGCGATCTATATCGGCAATCCGCATGCGACGCTGGACGTCGATGCGAAGGGGGAGGTGTGGCGGGTGGAGATGGCGCCGCCGGCCCGCACCATCGCCGCCGGCTTCACCGAGGAGGTCGCCAAGGTCGGCGACGCGGTGACCGCGATTGGCCATCGCTCGCGCGAGGAGGCGGAAAAGCGCATGAAGGCGGTGCGCATCATCGTCGGCGGCAAGCGCTACGACGTCTATCCCGACCGACTGCCGCCGGCCTAGATGGCGGAGTTTCTGGCCGGCATCGAGCAGCTTGCCTTGGTGCGCGGGCTGAAAGCCTCCTTCGTCGCCTATCCGATCGTCAATGCGCTGCACATCATGGCGGTCGGCGCGCTGCTCACCAGCGTCGGCCTCATGGATTTCAGCGTCCTTGGCGCCTTCCGCTCGCTGCCCCACGCGCCGTTCGTCGCGCTGCTGCGCCGCGTAGCCCTTGGGGCGTTTGGCGGCGCGATCATCACCGGGGCGCTGCTGTTTTCGGTAAAGGCGGGCACCTATGCGGCGATGCCGATCTTCGTTGCCAAGATAACACTGATCCTGCTGGCGGGGGCCAATTTCCTCGCCTTCACGCGCTTGACCCGCACGAGCGGGGTGGCCGAGTCGGCCGGGGGCATCGCGGCCGTCCTGGCCGTGATTTCGCTCGGCCTGTGGACCTGCGTGCTTTTCGCCGGGCGGTTCATAGGGTTTTTGTGAAGCAGTTCCACGAAGAGCCGGCTGCTGCTCAGATGTCCGGCGCGTTGCCGACTTTCTTCTTCATCTCCAGCGCCCAGGCGCGGCCTTCGTCGCCGCCCCACAGCAGCCAGGCGATGTAGCCGGCAGAGGGATTTTCCTCGTTGCCGTAGTTCTTGCCGCGCTTGTCGACCTCATGGCGGGCGAAATAGCTGACCATGCGGCGGATGGTCGAGGGTGAAAGGTTCTTGCGGTTCTTCAACTCCGTCGCCCGCGCGACGCCAATCTCGGTGCCGCCGCGGCCGAACTCCTTGCGCAGGCGCAGCCCCTTGGCGGCGTTGTCGGCGACTGTCTGCGAGCACCGCAGGTCGATTTCGCCTTCGGACATGTCATTCATCGCAGATTTTTAGTCTACGAGCAGAATGCGGGGAAGCAGAGTTCCGAAGTTGCTAATCGGTGCCGGTACCAATGCCCTGAGATGAAAGGGCACGAAGTCGCGCTCTACGGCGCAATCCTAAGCAGGCGAAACGGGCGCTCAGTCGATAGGCCAGCGGTTGCGGCAACGGTTCATTAATAGTCAGCCAATCGCTGGAATGGGCCGCCCGAATGAGCGTTGCCTTGTCGCCTGCCGCCGAAGATTGGCAAGACGATTCATTAGACAGAGATTGCACCGTGGCTGGTGCGCTTCGTAGCGCCAATAGCCTTACCCAAAATATTCCTGCAGCGGCCGGACCTCGAGGTTCCCCGCCCTTAGCGCCGCGATCGCCTCGGCCACGGCCGCAGCACCCGACAGCGTGGTGTAATACGGCACCTTCTGCATCAGCGTCGCGCGGCGGAGCGACTTCGAGTCCGACACGGCTTTCTGGCCGTCGGTGGTGTTGAAGACGATCTGGACCTGGCGATTGCGGATGGCGTCCTCGATGTGGGGGCGGCCTTCGAGTACCTTGTTGATCTTTTCCGCCGTCACGCCGTTCTCGGCGAGGAAGCGGGCGGTGCCGGAGGTGGCAAGCACCTTGAAGCCCTGCTCGGCGAGGCGTTTTACGGCGGGCAGAATTCCCTTCTTGTCTTCGTCGCGCACCGAGACGAACAGCGTGCCCGCGCGGGGGAGATCAACACCCGCCCCTAGCTGGCTCTTGGCGAAGGCCAGCGCAAAGTCGCGGTCGAGGCCCATCACCTCGCCGGTCGAGCGCATTTCCGGCCCGAGCAATATGTCGACGCCGGGGAAGCGGGCGAAGGGGAAGACGGCTTCCTTGACCGCGATATGGCCGGGATTGCGCGCGTCAGGCATGGCGCCGTAATGCGCGAAGGCGTTTTCCAGCGTCTCGCCGGCCATGATGCGGGCGGCGATTTTCGCAATGGGACGGCCGATGGTCTTGGCGACGAAGGGCACGGTGCGCGAGGCGCGGGGATTCACCTCAAGCACATAGACCGTGCCGTCCTTGATGGCGTATTGCACGTTCATCAGGCCGCCGACATTGAGCGCCCGGGCAAGTGCGGCGGTCTGGCGTTCCAGCTCGTCGACGAGTTCCGGCTGCAGCGAATACACCGGCAGCGAGCAGGCGCTGTCGCCCGAATGGATGCCGGCCTCCTCGATGTGCTCCAGGATGCCGGAGACGAAGGTTTCCTTGCCGTCGCAGAGGCAGTCGACATCGACCTCGGTGGCGCCGGTCAGATAAGTGTCGAACAAAAGCGGGTTCTTGCCGAGCAGCGTGTTGATCTGGCCGGTCTTGTCGGCCGGGTATTTCTGCTTAATGTCCTCCGGCACCAGGCCGGGCACGGTGTCGAGCAGATAGGTCTGCAGCATGCCTTCGTTGTAGATGATCTGCATGGCGCGGCCGCCGAGCACATAGGACGGGCGCACCACCAGCGGAAAGCCGAGCTCGGCAGCGACGAGGCGCGCCTGCTCGACCGAATAGGCGATGCCGTTCTTCGGCTGGGTGAGCCCGAGCTTGTGCAACAGCTTCTGGAAACGGTCGCGGTCTTCCGCAAGGTCGATCATGTCGGGTGAAGTGCCGAGGATCGGGATGCCGGCCTTCTCCAGCGCGTCGGCCAGCTTCAGCGGTGTCTGGCCGCCGAATTGGACGATGACGCCGACCAGTTCCCCGGAGGCCTGCTCGGCGCGCAGGATCTCCAGCACGTCCTCCGGCGTCAGCGGATCGAAATAGAGCCGGTCGGACGTGTCGTAGTCGGTCGACACTGTCTCCGGGTTGCAGTTGACCATGATCGCCTCGAAGCCGGCGTCGCGCAGCGCAAAGGCGGCATGGCAGCAGCAATAGTCGAACTCGATGCCCTGGCCGATGCGGTTCGGGCCGCCGCCGAGGATGACGACCTTCTTGCGCGACGAGACGCGCGCCTCGTTGGCGAGCTCGCCGGCGAAGGGCGTCTCATAGGTCGAGTACATGTAGGCGGTCGGCGAGGCGAACTCGGCGGCGCAGGTGTCGATGCGCTTATAGACCGGATGAACGCCGAGCTTTTGCCTGGTCTTCTGAATGACTTCCGCGTCGGTTCTGGTCAGCGACGCCAGGCGTGCGTCGGAGAAGCCCATCGCCTTCAGCATGCGCAGGTTCGGCGCATCCTGCGGCAGGCCGTGCTCGCGGATGCGCTCTTCCATGGCGATGATGCCGGCGATCTGCTCGAGGAACCAAGGGTCGATCTTGCACATGGCGTGCACGTCTTCGAGCGAGGTGCCCATGCGGATCGCCTGCGCCACCATGCGCAGCCGGTCGGGGGTCGGCGTGCCGAGCGCGGCGCGGATGGCATTGCGGTCGTCGACGTGGTCTGCCGAGCCAAGGCCGGGGATCTCGATCTCGTCGAGGCCGGTGAGGCCGGTTTCCAGTCCGCGCAGGGCCTTCTGCAGCGATTCCTGGAAGCTGCGACCGATGGCCATCACCTCACCCACCGACTTCATGGCGGTGGTCAGCACCGGCTCGGCGCCCGGGAATTTCTCGAAGGCAAAGCGCGGGATCTTGGTCACCACATAGTCGATCGACGGCTCGAACGAGGCCGGCGTCGCACCGCCGGTGATGTCGTTCTCCAGCTCGTCCAGCGTGTAGCCGACGGCGAGCTTTGCCGCGACCTTGGCGATCGGGAAGCCGGTCGCCTTCGAGGCGAGCGCGGACGAGCGCGAGACGCGCGGGTTCATCTCGATGACCACGAGGCGGCCGTCGGCCGGATTGACGGCGAACTGGACGTTGGAGCCGCCCGTCTCGACGCCGATCTCGCGCAGCACCGCGATCGAGGCGTTGCGCATCATCTGATACTCTTTGTCGGTCAAGGTCAGGGCCGGCGCGACGGTGATGCTGTCGCCGGTGTGCACGCCCATCGGGTCGAGGTTCTCGATCGAGCAGATGATGATGCAGTTGTCCGCCTTGTCGCGGACCACTTCCATCTCATACTCCTTCCAGCCGAGCACGCTCTCCTCGATCAGCACCTCCGTGGTGGGCGAGGCGTCGAGGCCGGACTGAACGATGTCGTAGAATTCGGCGCGGTTGTAGGCGATGCCGCCGCCGGTGCCGCCCATGGTGAAGGAGGGGCGGATAATCGCCGGCAGGCCGACATGGTCGAGCGCTTGCGCCGCGATCGCCATGGCGTGGCTGATATAGCGCTGCTTGCGGTCGCCTTCGCCGAGATTCCAGCGCGTCTCCAAAGCATCGAGCGCGGCATCGAGGTTTTCGGGGTTCTCGGCTTTGAGCGCGGCGCGCTCGGCCTCGTGGATCTTGCGGTCGGCGTCCTTGACTTCTGTGGCGTTGGCCAGCATCGAGCGCGGCGTCTCCAGCCCGATCTTGCTCATCGCCTGGCGGAACAGCGCGCGGTCCTCGGCCTTGTCGATGGCCGCCGCGTCGGCGCCGATCATCTGTACTTGATAGCGGTCGAGCACGCCCATGCGGCGCAGCGAGAGCGCCGTGTTGAGAGCCGTCTGGCCGCCCATGGTCGGCAGCAGCGCGTCCGGCCGCTCCTTGGCGATGATCTTGGCCACCACCTCGGGCGTGATCGGTTCGATATAGGTAGCGTCGGCCAGCTCCGGATCGGTCATGATGGTGGCCGGGTTGGAGTTGACCAGGATGACGCGGAAACCCTCTTCCTTCAGCGCCTTGCAGGCCTGGGTGCCGGAATAGTCGAACTCGCAAGCCTGGCCAATGACGATGGGGCCGGCCCCGATGATCAGGATCGACTTGATGTCGGTGCGTCTTGGCATATTCGAAAAATCCGTTCGGCGAGCGGCTTGCACGAAAAACCGGGACGGGGGAGGTCCCGGCCGGTTGTGCTTGCGATTCAGGTATCAGGCTAGGAGGGCCTTATAGGGAAGAGTTTTGCGGGATGTAACCCCGAAAATGAAGGCAGTAGGGCAGTAGGGCAGTAGGGCAGTAGGGCAGTAGGGCAGTAGGGCAGTAGGGCAGTAGGGCAGTAGGGCAGTAGGTGCTTTCTTTCCCCTACTGCCTTATTGCCGCACTGCCTTACTCCCCCAGCGCCAGCGCATCCGTGATCTCGAACCGCTCCGACACGCCGATGCGGATCATGTTGAGGCTGCCTTCGCGGGTGAAGCGGAATTCGTCCGAGGAGTCGGAGCCGGCGGGCTTGCCGTCATGGAAGTTGATGATGCGCGCGCCGCCGTCCGGCCAGGTCACCGTCACGGAGCTGTCGCCGCCTTTTTGCGCGACACTGATTTCGCACCGGGTCATCGGTTGGCCGACATGACGCGCGCACGGGATGCCGGCATCCAGGGCGGTGTCGGACTGGGCATTTGCCGCGGCCGCGAAGGCGAGAGCATAAGCGTCCTGCATGGCGGTCTGTCCGATCTCGGCCGCGGAGGGCGGATCGGCCGGGTCGCCGCCGCCCAGGCGCGCCGCGATGTCAAGCTGCGGTTCTTCGGGAGGTGGCCGGGGTGCGGCAGCCGCGGTCGCCGACGTGGCGGTGTCTTCAGGGGGCGACGCCGGGTTGTTGGGGCTGAGATAGCGGGCCGGCGCCCAGCCGGTTATGTGGGCGTCCTGCGTGTCCTCGACCTTGCACCATGGATAGTTGTTGACGGCCTTGCAGCCGTAATTCTTGACGGCCGCGCCGTTGGGCAGGCGCGCCTCGATCTTTCCGCCCGGTGAAGCGGTAGCGCGAATATTGAGCAAATCATCCGGCGCGAGGCCACCGATGATCGAGATGATTGTCCCGGGCGCATCCTGAGCCAAGGCCGGCAGGGCGGCCAGGCACAAAGGGGCGGCGATCAGCATCGTCGATCGGAGCGTGGCTTTGCGCTTCATCCCTCGGCCATAAACAATGCACTTCAAACGTGGCGCTCAATCCTGGCTATGAGCTTCGCTCAACCCTGGATATGAGCTTCGCTCAATCCCTTATAAAACCAGTCCGCAGCGCTTGCGCCCATTCCGGTCTTCCCGCTTGTTCGGCCTGCTTTGCGGCGGCTTCATGGTCGTAGTCGACGGCAATGCTCTCAAAGCGGCTGGGACGGCCGTCAGTGCCAGATTCGACAATGCCGTAGCGCGCATGCGGCGTGCCCTGCTGGGACACATGCACCGGCGGCGTGTCATCGTCATAGGCGGGGCAGCCGACGCTGCCGGGATTGAAGATCACCGGACCGCCGGGGATGCGGATGAGCTCGTTGCGATGGCTGTGGCCGCACAGCACCAGGCGGCAGGCCGGATCGACCGGTTTGAGCCGGCGCCTGATCGCGGCAAGCGGGGCGCGCACCAGCTGGCCATCGACAATGGCGTCGGCGAGATATTTCTCGTCATGATACGGCCGGGCGTGGAAGGCGACGACGCCGGGCGCGATCTCCAATGTCAGCGGCAGGGCGAGCAACGCCTCGCGCTGCGACGCGGTCAGCCGTTCCTGGGCGAAGCGATCGGACGGCCACATGGTCTCGTCGGCCGTATCCTGCGCCACGCGGCGGTCGTGATTGCCGCGCACCGTCGGCAGGTTCAGCGCCTGTAGCCGTTCCATCGTCTCATGCGGCCAGAGCGGTCCGGAGACGCAGTCGCCCAGATTGAGGGTGATGTCGGCGCCGCCGCGCGACCGGAGATCGTCAAGCACGGCATCTAATGCCAGGAGGTTGCCATGGATGTCGGCGATAACAGCGATGCGCATGCGGTTCAGGCCGAAACCTCGACTTCGGCGGTGCCGACCGCCGGCAGATCCTTGTCGCCGTCAGCCGCGGCGATCACGCTGTCGAGCAGGCCGGGGAAGCGCCTGTCGAGGTCGTCGCGGCGCAGGGTGATCAGCCGGCTGGTGCCGACCGCTTCGGTGCGCGTCACGCCAGCCTCGCGCAGCTTGGCGAGGTGGTAGCTGAGATTGGTCTTGGAGGCGAGGTCGAGGAACTTGCCGCAGTTCATCGGCACGCCTTCCTTGCTGGCGAGAAAGCGCACGATGGCCAGCCGGGTCGGGTCGCCGAGCACGGCAAGCACGATCGGCAGGCTGATCTGATCGGCGGTCGGATGAGGCAAGGTCATGGCTGAGAATTAAGCGCAAACGGCACCAACTTCAACGCATCTCCGCTTCTTGCTTGGTTACGCAGCTTCCCGGTTTCTACGCCGTCCTGACACAGGGCTGTCAGCAGGGTTCCGCTAATTTGCCCAAGTTCCGTTGACATCATGCTCCTTCATGTCCAATTGTTCAATAACTTTTGAACAAAGGACATATCCCATGGACAAGCGGATCTTCTGGCTTGCGCTCGGATCGTTTGCGATCTCGACCGAAGGCTTCGTCATCTCCAGCCTTCTTCCCGATATCGCCGCGGATGCCGGCATCTCCGTTCCGCTCGCCGGCTCGCTGATCACCGCCTTCGCGCTCGCCTATGCGATCGGCGCGCCGATCCTGGCGACGCTGACCGGCGAGTGGGACCGGCGGCGCGTCATCCTGTGGACGCTGGTGTTCTTCGTCATCGGCAATATCGTCGCGGCGCTAAGCTCGTCCTTCGAATTGCTGCTCATCGCACGCATCGTCATGGCGCTGTCGTCCGGCCTGTTCGCGGCAACCGCGCAAGGCACGGCCGTGGCGCTGGTCGACGACCATCACAGGGCCCGCGCCATCGCGGTCGTGGTCGGCGGCACCACGGTGGCGGTCGCGGTCGGCGCGCCGCTCGGCGCGCTGGTGGCGGCGATTGCCGGCTGGCGCGGCACGTTCTTCGCCATTGCCGGCCTCGGCGCGCTTGCCGGCGCGATCCTGTGGTGGCGGCTGCCGCGCGGTATTGTCGGCACCAGGCTGCCGCTCAAGGCGCGGCTGGCGGCGGCGGTCCGTCCCGGCGTGTTGCCGATCCTGGTCACGACCGTGCTGGCGCTGGTCGGCGCCTTCACCGTCTTTGCCTTCATCGCGCCTCTGGCGATCGAGTGCGGCGGGCTCAGCCCGCTGGCGCTTCCCGGCATGCTGCTCGCATTCGGCGTTGGCGCCGTCATCGGCAACATCGCCGGCGGCCAGGCGGCCGACCGTTTCGGCGCGGCGCGCACGGTTTGCTGGTCGCTGGGGCTGAGCGCAGCGATGCTCGTTACCCTCTCGCTGATCTCGACCTTCCTGCCGCATTCGATCGCCGGGCCGGCGCTGATGGGCATGATGGTGCCGTGGGGCATCGTCGGCTGGGCCTTCCCGCCGGCCCAGGCGAGCCGGATCATCAAAATAGCGCCCGATGCCGCCCCGATCGTGCTCTCGCTCAACGCCTCGGCGCTTTACTTCGGCGTCGCTTTGGGCGCTGTGGTCGGCGCCGCCGTGCTGCGCTTCGGCGCACCGGCCGATCTCGGCCTGGTCGCCGCGGTGTTCCCGATCCTGGGTCTGGGCATCGTCTTGGCGGGAAGGCTGCTTGCACGCCCGGTGGCAATGCCGGCCGAATAATTGCATTCAAACCTGATCGGCGGCCGCTTTTTCAGTTCGAAAAGGCGGCCGCCGGCATCTCCAGGTCGAGGTCGGCCACGGCGTCCAATGCCGCGCGAAGCTTCGCCGCCTGCTCCGCGCCGACCTTGTCCTCGAATTGCCGCTGCGCGACGCTCCAAAGCTTGAGCGCCTCGTCGAGCTTGGCCTTGCCTTGCGACGTCAGCCGGACGCGCTTGACGCGGCGGTCGTCCTTATCGGGAAAAGTCTCGACATAGCCGTCGCGGATCAGCGGCTTCAGCGTGTGGCCGAGCGCGGACAGATCCATGATCAGCGCCTCGGCGATGGTGCCCATCGCCGGCTCATCGCTGATGTGGATCTGAAAGAGCAGCCCGAACTGCGTGCTCTTCAGGCCCGACGGCGACAGCGCGTCGTCGTAGAAGCGGCCGAGGCTGCGCGCAGCGCGCCGCAGCGTGGCATTGTTGCAGTCGCTGAATCCCGGCTTCCGAGCTTCGTCCATGATCGCTCCTTGCCGGCGCAAAGACGCGCCGGCCTGTCGCAGAAATAGTTTTCGCCGCTGCCGTTGACAAGATAGTGGCATATACCTACTTCGGCAAAAGTGGCATATGCCACTAAATGAAATCAGAGGTTCGGCTGATGATGCGATCATCGGCGCCGAGCCGCGCGAAGCGAACAAAGGAACAGGACAATGAGCACGAAGGACAACAAGGGCACGGCCGTCATCACCGGCGCATCGTCGGGCATCGGCGCGGTCTACGCGGACCGGCTTGCGGGGCAGGGCTACGACCTGGTGCTGGTGGCGCGCCGCGCCGACCGGCTGCGGGAGCTGGCCGACAGGCTCTCCTATGCCTATGGCCGCAAGGTCGAGACGATCGTCGCCGACCTTGCGGCCGATGCCGATCTGCGCCGTGTCGAGCAGGCGGTTTCGACGGACGACAGCGTGACGCTGCTGATCAACAATGCCGGCGTGGGCGGCCTGGAGACGATTGCCGACGCCGATGCCGATGCGGCCGAACGCATGATCAAGGTCAATGTCGTGGCGCTGACCAGGCTGACCCGCGCCGTGCTGCCGGGCCTCATCAAGCGCAATCGCGGCGGGATCATCAACATCGCCTCCGTCGTCGCCTATGGCATTGCCGTTGGCGGCATCTACAGCGGCACAAAGGCCTATGTCGCCAACTTCACCGAAGCGCTGCAAAAGGAAGTCGCCGGCACCGAAGTGAAAGTCCAGTCCGTCGTGCCTGGACCGGTCCGCACCGAGTTGTGGGACGTCTCCGGAATCAGCCTCGACAGGCTCAATCCGGACTGGATCATGAGCGCCGAGGATCTGGTCGACGCGGCACTTGCCGGCTTCGCCCAGGGCGAAACCGTCACCGCGCCCGGCCTTGCCGACGCGGCCGGGCTGACGGCCTATCTCGGCGCCAGAGACCAGTTCTTCGGCAGCCTGTTCTCCGGCAAGCCGGCGGCGCGCTACGCCGTCTGACCTCTCTCAAGCTGGCCGCCACATCTGCAGGATCGAGGCGGCCAGCAGCAGGGCGAGCACGATGTTGAGAGCGCGCCACTGGCGCTCAGTCTTGAGCAGGCGCGCAAGCAGGGTTCCTGCCACGCACCACAACGACAGCGACAAAGCCGCGGCAAGGCCGAACACGGCGCCGAGAAGCAGCGCGAGTTGCAGCGGACCATCCGCCAGGGCCGCGAAGGACGCCGCGGCGCCCAGCCCCATCGCCCAGCCTTTCGGGTTCATCCACTGGATGCCGGCGCCGCCGAAGAAGCTGTTCGGCCTAGCCATGCTCACGTCGAGCTTGGGCGGGCCGCTGCGGCCGATCCTGATCGCCAGCCAGATCAGATAGAGCGAGCCGGCGATCTTCATCGCAAGCTGGAGCGAGGGGACGGCGGCGATCAGCCCGGCCAGGCCGGCAGCACCCGCCGCCGCTACCGACGCCAGTCCCGCGGCGCTGCCGGCCATCAGCGGCACCGATCGGCGAAAGCCGAACTGCGCCCCGGATGCCGTCGACAGCGTCGTGGCGATGCCGGGCGTCGAGGTCGAGATCAACGCGAACAGGACAAGGGGGATGATGGTTTCGGACATGCGGGCTTCCCAGTCGAGAAACCGGCATGCTTATGCGCTTCGCGGCATCAGTAAATGCAATGTTTGATATAGTTTACATTAGAGAATATAATGCCTGCCATGATCCGCGACCTCGACACGACCCTCATCCGCACCTTCGTCATGACGGCCGACAAGGCCAGCATGACGGCGGCCGCCAATGCGCTTCATCTGACGCAGGGTGCCGTCAGCCAGCAGATCAAGCGGCTGGAGGAGATCCTTGGCCGGACGTTGTTCGAGCGCGACCGCCGCGGCCTGAAGCTGACACGCTCCGGCGAGCGGCTGCTCGACAAGGCCAGGCGCCTGCTGCAGCTCAATGACGAGATCCTGGCGGAGATAAGCGGCAAGGCGGTCGCCGGCGGGGTGCGGATCGGCATGCCTTATGATCTCGTCGGCACGCTGCTCGCGCCGGTGCTGAAAGCCTATGCCGAAGCCTATCCGCAGGTGGAGATTTCGCTGGTCTGCGCTTCCTCGCCCGAGCTCGCGGCGGCGCTGGCGGCAGGGACGATCGACCTTGCCGTCATCGAGGAGCGGGCCGGTCCGACGGCCGGCGAGTGCCTGGTGGTCGACCGGCTGGTCTGGGTCGGTGCCAGAGGCGGCTCGGCGCGCCTGAAGCGGCCTTTGCCGGTCTCCATGGTCGCGGATAGCTGCGCCTTCCGTCCCGCGGTGCTGGCGGCGCTCGGCACGCACGGGCTCGATTGGCGCACCGTGTTCGAGAACGGCAACATCGACGCAACGATGGCAACGGTACGGTCGGACCTTGCGGTGACCACCTGGCTCGCCTCGACGGTTCCGGCCGACCTCGACATCCTGTCCGACGCCGACTTACCGGCGCTGCCGAATTTTTCCGTCAACCTGCACCTGCCGAAGCATGCAGTGACGCGGACGGCAGAGGCATTCGCCACTCATATCCGCGAGGGTCTGGCGCGGCATCGCCGGGCAGCGTGAGCGACACTTTTCGTTCCTCGCCCCCGCTTTGGGGGCGAGGAACCTTGGCGCTACTTCCAGTTCTTGCGCCGTTCGAGCTCGGCTTCGGAAGGCTGCTCTGTCGCAAAAGATCCGGTCTTGACGCCGCCGCCACGTTCATAGGTCGCCATGATGACACCCGTGCTGGTGGTTTGCGACTTGATGAGCTTGAAGGCGGCGGGCATCGCGTCATCGCCGAACAGGCGCTTTCCCTTGCCCAGCAACAGCGGAAAGATCATCAACCGGATCTCGTCGATCAGCCCATTGGCGAGCAGGGTCTGGATCAGATTGCCCGAACCCTGGATGAGCAGATCGGGTCCGTCTTCCTGCTTGAGCTGCCTGAGCCTGGCAACGACGTCTGGTCCAAGCGGCTGCGTGTTCTGCCAGGTCAGGCTATCCGGCCGATGCGTCGCGACATATTTGGTCGCCGGGTTGAAGGCATCTGCGATCGGATCTTTCTGATACGGCCAATACGCGGCGAAGATGTCATAGGTTCTGCGGCCGAGCAGCAGGGCGAAGGGCTTGGAGAACAATTCGTCCATTGCCTCGCCCGCCACCTCGTCAAAGTAATGGAAGGTCCAGCCGCCGAATTGAAAGCCGCCGACCGGGTCCTCTTCCGGGCCGCCTGGCGCCTGCATGACGCCGTCGAGGCTGACGAATGTGGCGGCGATGATCTTGCGCATCTGTCTTCTCCCTTTTCGTGATCCGCGCCGTCGCGGCCGGATTTCGTCCTAAGGACGGGCGACAAGCCTGCGTTCCGACACAGGCTTCCGCAGATTTCTATCGTTCGCTGTCGGCGCGCATGGCGCGGGACGAGAACCAGACATCGCCGAACACGGCGGTGGCGGTTCGATCGGGCGCCTTGTCTTCGGTCAGCCAGATCGAGCGCGTACGGCTGGCGCGTTCGCGGGTTGGCACTCTTGCCTCCGGGCCGGCGAGGGAGGCGCCGACGCAAGGGATGAACCAGGAACCCATGAAGGGCCGGCAGGCGAACCCCGCCTGCATGCGGGTGACCAGCACGGCGAGGCCGATACGCTGCGCCGGCCGCCAGGGGAAGATCAGCCGGCCGCCGGGCCTGAGCGCCCTCAGCCACGCAGGGGGCGGGGCAATGACGGCAGCATTGACATAGATGATGTCGGAGGGCGGTAGCGGGCCGGCGACAGCGTCGCCGGCAACGACCTCGACATTGCCATAGGCCGCGAGGTTCACCTTGGCTTGCGCGGCGAGATCCGCTTCGATCTCGAAGGCGGTGACGCTGCCACTGGGCTCGACCAGCCTTGCCAGCAGCGCGGTATAGTAGCCGGTACCGGCGCCGATATGGGTGACGGCTTCGCCGGGTTTCGGTTCGACCTTGCCGATCCACATGGCGTGCAGAACCGGTTCGCCGTTGTTGATGCCCTTGTCGGCATCGAGCACCACCAGCACGTTCTGGTAGATGTAGCTTGGATCGGCAGTCGGGGTTTTGAACGCTCCGTCGCCGGCAAAGACTGTCCAAGGTCCAGGGCCGAGAAAGGCCTCGCGCGGCACGGAGGCGAACGCCTCCTCGATGCGGGGATCGGCGGAGCGCGCATGCGCGGCCATCAGTTTGGCGTAGAATTTTCGGGCGTCGTCCGAAACGGTCATGCTTTCAGAAGATAGCGCGGCCGGCCGGGATGTCGCGGCTCGAACTCAGCCGGCAAAAGTGTCGAAGAGCAGCTTGAAGTTGAGCACCAGGATGATCGCCGCGACTACCCAGGCGAGTGCGGCGACGCCGCGCGAGATGGCGAAACTGCCCATCTTCTTCTTATCCGAGACGAACTGCACCAGCGGCACAACGGCGAAGGGCAACTGCATCGACAGGATGACCTGGCTGAAGACCAGGAGCTGGGCCGTGCCCTTTTCGCCGTAGAGCGCGGTGACGATCACGACGGGGACGATGGCAAGGCCGCGCGTCAGCAGGCGGCGCGCCCATTGCGGAATGCGCAGACGCAGGAAGCCTTCCATCACGATCTGGCCGGCGAGCGTGGCAGTGACCGTCGAGTTGAGCCCGGAGGCGAGCAGCGCGACCGCGAACAGGATCGAGGCGATGCTCAAGCCCAACAGCGGCGACAGCAATGCGAAAGCCTGACCGATCTCGGCGACATCCTGGTGCCCGGTGCCGTGGAAGGCCACGGCCGCGACGATCAGGATGGACGCGTTGACGAACAGCGCCAGGATCAGCGCGATGGTCGAGTCCGTGGTCGCCCATTTGATGGCGTCGCGCTTGCCGGCATCGGTGCGGTCATAGGCGCGGGTCTGCACGATCGAGGAGTGCAGGTAGAGATTGTGCGGCATCACGGTGGCGCCGATGATGCCGATGGCGATGTAGAGCATCGTCGGGTTGGTGACGATCTGGGACGACGGCACGAACATCGAATGCAGGATTGTGCCGGCGGGCGGGGCGGCGACGAAGATCTGGATGGCGAAGCAGCCAAAGATGATGATCAGGAGCGCGACGACGAACGCCTCGAGATAACGGAAGCCCCTGTTCATGAGCAGCAGCACAAGGAAGGCGTCCAGCGCGGTGAGGACGGCGCCGCCGATCAGCGGGATGCCGAACAGGAGCTGCAGCGCAATCGCCGTGCCGATCACCTCGGCGAGGTCGCAGGCGATGATCGCCAGTTCGCAGGCGATCCAGAGCAGGAAATTTACCGGACGCGGATAATAGGCGCGGCAGGCCTGCGCGAGGTCGCGGCCGGTGGCGATGCCGAGGCGGGCGGCCAGCGCCTGCAACAGGATCGCCATCAGGTTCGACAGCATGATGATGAAAAGCAGCGTGTAGCCGAACTGGGCGCCGCCGGCGAGGTCTGTCGCCCAGTTGCCCGGGTCCATATAGCCGACCGAGACCATATAGCCGGGACCCATGAAGGCGAACAGGCGGCGGAACCAGAGACCGGTGTCGGGCACCCTGATCGAGGCATTGACCTCGCGCAGACTGGGCTGCTCAGTCTCATCGGAGCGGGCAAATTGCCACGAGGGACGGGACACTGCTTCTGACATCGGGGGGTCCGCTGGAAGGGTATCGAGGATCGCCACTATGTATGCTAAGGCTGAACATTATGCAACAGGCTATACTTCATTGTTCAAGCTCTTGTGATGCAAGCCGACAGGCGCCGCGTGCAGCAGCAAACGCCGGGTTGCGCCGACCCGGGAATGCAAATAAACGGCCAGAGCACTACGGTCCGTGCTATGAGTGCGGAGCCGATTCAGCCATGAAGGAGCGCGTATTGGCGCTGAGGAACAGACCAGTTCGACGCGAAAAGCCGCTTCCTGATGCCGAAATCCATTCGGAAGGGTTCAGGCAGACCCGCGAAGCGCGCCGCAGCGCGCTTGTCGAGGACTATGTCGAGCTGATCGCCGATCTGATCGAGGACGGAAACGAGGCCCGTCAGGTCGATATCGCGGCCAGGCTTGGCGTCGCGCAACCCACCGTGGCAAAAATGCTGACACGGCTCTGCGCCGATGGGCTGGTGTCCAGGAAACCCTATCGCGGGGTGTTTCTCACGGACGCCGGTCGCAAGGTGGCGCAGGAGAGCCGCATCCGTCACGAGACTGTCGAAGCCTTCCTGCGCTCGCTCGGTGTCAGCGCCGAGACGGCACGGATCGATGCCGAGGGCATCGAGCACCATGTCAGCGCCGAGACGCTGGATGCATTTCGCAGGGCGATGACGACACGCTGAGCCCCGCCAGCGTTAAACTTCCCGACCGACGAGTCGCTGGAACCGCCGAACGGTACGCACGTTGCTCCTGACGTTGCGCGCTGATCGCGTGGAAGGGAGGAAGCGACGGGCGTTGAACAGGCACGGACCACGAAGGGCTAGCAAGCGGCCAACGGGTTGAGACAGGCGGCGGCTCGTGACGAGCGCAAAGACCGAGGCCGAAACCGGTCGAAACAAAAGCTCTGAATTCTCCTCCCATCTGGAGCCGGACGCGCGGTCTTTTGGTCAGCAAAAATGCTGTGACTCGGCGTGACCGTTGCGATAATTGTCTGAAGGGGGCGGTCTTAGGCCGGACCTTCCAGAACATCTGCATTGCGAGGAAGTTGCCATGCTTTGGAGAGGCCGCCGTCAGAGCGACAATATCGAGGACGAGCGCAGCGACAGCGGCGGCGGGTTCGGCGGTGGCGGTCCGCGGCAGTTCCGCGTTCCGATCGGGGGGCGAGCGGGCGGCGGCGGCAGCATCATCTTCGTCATTCTGGTGGTTCTCGCCGGATGGTATTTCGGCTTCGATCCATCGCAGATCCTGGGTGAAGGTGGTGGCCTTGTGCCGGGCGGCGGCGGCCAGATTACCGAAGACAGCAGTTCGCCGGACAGCGGCGCGCCCGCCTCGGACGAGATGAAACAGTTCGTGGCGACCGTGCTCGCCGAGACCGAGGACACATGGAGCGGTATCTTCAAGGCCAATGGCCTCACCTACGAGGACCCGAAACTGGTGCTGTTCAGCAGCCAGATCCGGTCGGCTTGCGGCTTTGCCTCTTCGGCGGCGGGACCGTTCTATTGCCCGGGCGATCACAAGGTCTATCTCGACATGACCTTCTTCCAGCAGCTCGACCAGCAGTTCGGCGCCTCGGGTGAATTCGCCCGCGCCTACGTGATCGCGCATGAGGTCGGCCATCACGTGCAGAACCTCACCGGCATCATGTCGAAATTCAACCAGATGCGGCAGGGCATGGGCGAGGCCGAGGCCAATCAGATGTCGGTCCGGGTCGAGCTTCAGGCAGACTGCTTCGCCGGTGTCTGGGCGCACTATACCGCGCAGAAGGGCATTCTGGAGCAGGGCGACATGGAAAGCGCGCTGAATGCCGCCAAGCAGATCGGCGACGACACGCTGCAGAAAAAAATGCAGGGCTATGTGGTTCCGGAAAGCTTCAACCACGGCACGTCGGCGCAGCGGCAGACCTGGCTGGCGCGCGGCTACAAGAGCGGCAAGCTTTCGGACTGCGATACATTCAACAATCCGGTCTGAACAGCGACGCAGGGCTGCGGCACCGCGGCGGGCTGCCGGGAACTGATGTCAGGATGAGGCAGTTGCGGTCGTTCGCTTATTGTTCCGGCCGGCTGGCTCGCCTATAAGAGCCTCCCGTGCAAGGCGGCCGAGGAGCTTGTCACCATGATCGACCCCAAGACCGCCAAGCGGGGCCTTGCGCTCGTTTTCACGACGCTGCTGCTCGACGTCATCGGCTTCGGCATCATCATGCCGGTGCTGCCGGCCTATCTTCAGGAGCTGACCGGCGCCGGCGTAAGCGAGGCGGCTATCGAGGGCGGCTGGCTGTTCTTCGTCTATGCGGCGATGCAGTTCTTCTTCGCGCCTGTCATCGGCGGCTTAAGCGACCGTTTCGGGCGGCGGCCGATCCTGCTTGCCTCGGTGCTCACCTTCTCCATCGATAATCTGATCTGCGCCATCGCCTGGTCCTATCCGATGCTGTTCATCGGACGCGTGCTCGCCGGCATTTCGGGCGCCAGCTATTCGACGACGTCGGCCTTCATCGCCGACATCTCGAACGACGAGAACAGGGCCAAGAATTTCGGCCTGCTCGGCATTGCCTTCGGCGTCGGCTTCGTCATCGGTCCGGTGCTCGGCGGACTGCTCGGCACATTCGGGCCGCGCGTGCCGTTCTATTTCGCAGCCGGGCTCGCCTTCGTGAACTTCCTCATCGCGATGTTCTTGCTGCCGGAGACGCTGGACGAGCAGCATCGTCGCCGCTTCGAATGGAAACGTGCCAATCCGGTTGGCACGCTGATCCAGATGCGCAACTATCCCGGCATAGGCTGGATCGGGCTGGTCTTCTTCCTGATGACGCTCGGCCACATGATGTATCCGGCGGTCTGGTCCTTCGTTTCAAGCTACCGTTATGGCTGGAATGAGCAGCAGATCGGCTTCTCGCTCGGCGCCTTCGGTCTATGCGGCGCGATCGTCATGGCGACGGTGCTGCCGCGTGTCATCCCGAAGCTCGGCGAGTGGAGGACCGCGGCGATCGGCCTGACCTTCACCGCGCTCAGCGCCTTTGGCTACGCGTTTGCGACGCAGGGCTGGATGATCTACGCGGTGATCGTCGCCGGCTGCCTGGAAGCGCTCGCCGACCCGCCATTGAGGAGCCTTGCGGCCGCCAAGGTGCCGCCTTCGGCGCAAGGCGAATTGCAGGGCGCGATGACCTCGATCTTCTCGATCACCTCGATCATCACGCCGCTGCTTTATACGGCGATCTTTTCCTGGTTCACCGGCCCAAGCGCGCCGGTTGAGTTCGGCGGCGCGCCCTATGTACTCGGCGCGGTTTTCCTGACATTGGCGGTGATCGTCTTCGTGACGAAGGTCGCCAAGCCGACACCGAAGGAGGTCGAGCGCATGCACGCGCAGGAAGCGGTGACCGACGCGGCTTAAGGCGTGTTGATATTCAGGTGGTGCTGGCCTGTAAATGACTGTTTCCTGCGCTTCCAGTGCGCACGACCCAAAAGTACGGTCCGCTCCGGTTCTCGGACCCCGCCCAGTGTGGTCGCCTCGCGCCCGTCTTCGACCGCGGCTCCGCCTGACCCCGAATCGCCTTGGACTGGGCGCTTTGAGCTAGGCGCGCTCGGCCAGCGCCGGCTCGCCGCGCCGCTCGCGAATGAGATTGACGAAGCGGCGGAAGAGATAGTGCGAATCCTGCGGCCCGGGCGAGGCCTCGGGATGGTGCTGGACCGAGAACACCGGCCGGCCGGTCAGCGCGATGCCGCAATTCGAGCCGTCGAACAGCGAGACGTGGGTTTCCTCGACGCCTTCGGGCAGCGAGTCGGCGTCGACGGCGAAGCCATGGTTCATCGAGACGATCTCGACCTTGCCGGTTGTGTGGTCCTTCACCGGATGGTTGGCGCCGTGATGGCCCTGATGCATCTTCTCGGTCTTGCCGCCGAGCGCCAGCGCCAGCATCTGGTGGCCGAGGCAGATGCCGAACACCGGGAGATCGCTTTTCAGCAGGTCCTGGATGACCGGCACGGCATATTTGCCCGTCGCTTCCGGGTCGCCGGGACCGTTGGACAGGAAGATGCCGTCCGGCTGCATGGCCAGGATCTCTTCCGCGCCGGTTTTTGCCGGCACGACGGTGACCTTGGCGCCGAGGCCCGCAAGCAGGCGCAGTATGTTTCGCTTGACGCCATAATCGATGGCCACGACATGCAGCGACGACTCGTCCTGCTCGCCGAAGCCTTTGTTCCAGGCCCAGGGCGTCTCGCGCCAGACCGAGGATTGGCCCGAGGTGACCTCCTTGGCGAGGTCCAGCCCGATAAGGCCCGACCAGGCGGCGGCGCGCCGCTTCAGGTCGTCGAGGTCGAAAACGCCATCCGGTGCATGGGCGATCACGGCGTTGGGCATGCCTTTCTCGCGGATCAGCACGGTGAGAGCGCGAGTGTCGATCCCCGAGAGCGCGATGATGCCGCGCCTCTTCAACCATTGGTCGAGATGCCCGGCCGCCCGGTAGTTGGAGGGGTCGGTGACATTGGCCTTGAAGATCGCGCCGACGGCACCCGCGCGGGCAGCTGGATGCAAATCCTCGATATCCTCGCTGTTGGTGCCGACATTGCCGATATGCGGGAAGGTGAAGGTGACGATCTGGCCGGCATAGGAGGGGTCGGTAAGGATCTCTTCGTAGCCGGTCAGGGCGGTGTTGAAGCAGACTTCGGCGACCGCCGATCCGGTGGCGCCGAGGCCGCGGCCTTCGATCACCGTGCCGTCGGCGAGCACGAGAAGGGCGGTCGGCTTTTCGGTGGCCCAGGGGGCGGTCGTGGCCATGGCGGCACTCCTAGAGGCTGTTCCGGATCATCCCGTTGGAGGGACGACCCGCGCAGCAAACGAGGCGCGGCGGCGAATTCGCGAGCCTGCGCGCAACCAAAGTTTCAGTTCATGCGAGGCTCAGTACATAGGGGATGGCGGCAAAGCGGTCAATGACGCTTCCTCCGAGCGGAATGGATTTATTTCGCCGAGCAAAATCAACGGTTTGCCTGGATTTGCCTTGAGCGTCCGGCGAAGCTATTGTCCGCCGCGATCGAAGGAGAAGCATCATGCGCGAGAAAATCGCCGAATCCATGAAGAGCGCGATGAAGGCGCAGGACAAGCATCGGCTGCCGACGCTCAGGCTGATCCAGGCCGCCATCCACGACCGCGACATCGCCAATCGCGGCGCGGGCAAGCCGGCGGCGAGCGAGGAAGAGATCCTGCAGATCCTCTCCAAGATGGTGAAGCAGCGCGAGGAATCGGCCAAAGCCTTCGAGGACGGCAGGCGGCCGGAACTGGCGGCGCAGGAGCGCGGCGAGATGGAGATCATCCGCGAGTTCCTGCCGGCACAGCTCGACGATGTGGCGATCACGGCGGCGGCGCGCGAGGCGATCGCGGCGACGGGTGCCGCCAGCCAGAAGGACATGGGCAAGGTGATCGGCGCCCTGAAGCAGAAATATGCCGGCCAGATGGATTTCGCCAAGGCGAGCGCCATCATCAAGGGGCTGCTCCAGTAGAAGACCGGCTCAGTTCTTGCAGATCGGCACCGGCTGCGGCGGCGGCGCCGGATGGTCCTTCTTGTACTGCGCGATGATCGGCTCGAGGGTCTTCTTCGGCCAGAACTTCGGAGAGCCGATTTCCTTCAGGCAGGATGCGTTCCAATAGACGCCCGCAGCCGACAGCGCTTGGCCGGCGGCCTTGGCGCGCGCCACAGCGGCGATGTCGCGCGATTCAGGATAGATGTAGAGCGTGGTCGGGTTGTTCTTCACCAACGGGATGATCTGCTCGGCATCGGCCGGCGACCAGCTGGTGCAGCCATTGCTGCGGCCGCCGGCATAATTCACCAGCCTGCCGAACGGGACGAAGCCGTCATGGTCGGCGTAGGAGCTGTTCGGATCTTTGCGCAGGCACATGCCCCTGAGCAAGGCTGCCGGATGGCCGCCGATCACGCGCTGCCTGGCGTTGGCCGCTTCGCCTTCGCCATCGAACTGGATGAAGGTACGCATGAACACCGCGTTCTGCGCACCGACGCGATAATAGCCCTTGAAGGACGTCTTGGTCTCGGCGGTCATGTAGGCTCCGCCTGCCGTCAGCTCCGAATCCATCGCGTTGCCGAAGTTTTTCGCGCAACGCCTGCCATTGGAGAAATCGGCAACGCCTTTGAGATTGCGGCCGCCGCCATGGCCCGAAGAAACCGCTCGAAAGAGCTGCTTGGCCTCGCAGATGATATAGTAGCGTTGACCAAGCACACTGTTGCCCAGGTCGCCGGGCCGCGTTGCATCCATGGCGAAGTAGCAGGGGTTGCTGACCGAACCTTCACTGACCTTCTTCTGGTAGAGGGCGCGCGCCCGCTCCAGCACGACCTGCGAGATCTGACCTTCGTTGTCGCCGACATGGCGCTGCAGCCAGTCCGGAATGTTCGATGGGCGCAACGCCGCGAACGAGCCGACCGATGCCGTCAGAGCGGCGAGGACGAAGAGGACGGCGGCACCAAGCGGAACAGATATCAACCGCACCGGATTAATCCCCCCTCGAACTGGTATCGCTTGTGGTGAATCACCTGCGCCAATCATAAGAGCATAGCGCCGATGGGCGAAACACTTCTTGTCTAGTGCGCTCTGCCGAAGCTGGCGCATCTGCGATTTTCGACAGGCAAGAAGTTGGCTACTATCTGATTCCGGCGCGCCCACGCCTCCTCCCTCCGTTGGGAAAGCATTGTTCATGCAGGGCATTCGATCGCTAAACCGACTGTTCGAGCATCGGCATAAGGAGGGATTGCGAAGACTGCTCGCAATAGGAGGTTTTTCGATGCGGCTTTCCGCACCCGTCTATCATCTGAAGCGCCAGGCGAGGTTGCTGTCGCGCAAGGAAAATGTTCCCCTTCATGAGGCGCTTGACCGCATGGCCTTCAAGGAAGGCTTTGGCAGCTGGAGCCTGCTTGCGGCGAAAGCCGCCGAGGCCGCACCCGCCGGGAGGCTGCTGGCGCAACTGATACCCGGCGACATGGTCCTCGTGGCGGCCCGGCCGGGTCAGGGCAAGTCGCTGATGAGCCTCGAACTCGCCGTGGCGGCCATGAAGCAGGGCAGTCGCGCCGTATTCTTCACCCTGGAATACATGCATGCCGACATCCTCGACCGGTTCCGCGACATCGGCGTGGACCCTGCCGTTTTCGACCATCTGTTCGAGTTCGACAATTCCGACGCCATCAGCGCCACCTACATCGTCGAGGCGTTGGGGTCGGCGCCGCGCGGCACGCTGGCGGTGATCGACTATCTGCAACTGCTCGACCAGAAGCGCGAGGATCCCGAGCTCATGGTCCAGATACGCGCCTTGAGATCGTTTGCCCGGGAACGCTGGCTGGTGCTGGTCTTCATCTCTCAGGTCGACCGGTCATACGATGCGTCCAGGAAGCCGTTTCCCGACCTTGACGATGTCCGGCTGCCGAACCCACTCGATTTATCGCTCTTCGACAAGATGTGCTTCCTCAACAAGGGCGAAATCCGCTTTCAGTCAGCTTGAGGGCGATCCTGACCGGGGCTATGCCTCCGATCTCGCAAAGGACACGGCTTCATGGTCGAAATCGTCAAACCGGCGCTCGAGCATCTGCCATCCTACAAGGCGGCGCTGGAGCGCGGCTGGTCGCCGGACAATGTGCGGCTGCTGGAGGCTACGCGCGAGCAGCTTGAGGCCATTGAAGAAGATCCGGTGGCATTTCTCGCCGACCTGGACGACCCCGAGGCGAAAGGGCCGCCGATCGCGCTGCCGGACGGCACAATGGTGCCACGCCTGCCGGGCTTCCGGCGCTGGATCTGGGACGGCGAGGCCGCCGGCTCGATCGGGCTTCGCTGGCAGAAGGGCACGTCGGCGCTGCCGCCGCACGTGCTCGGCCACATCGGCTATGCCGTGATGCCATGGAAGAAGGGGCGCGGCTATGCCACCGAAGCGCTGCGGCTGATGCTTCACGAGGCAAGGACGGTCGGTCTCGACTATGTCGAGATCACCACCGATCTCGACAATCTTGCATCCCAGAAGGTGGTGCTCGCCAATGGCGGCATTCTCGTCGGGCGGTTCGCCAAAGTCGCCGCCTATGGTGGCGCGGAGAGCCTCAAGTACCGGATCGACCTTTAGGTCTCAAGGCAAGCGAACTTGAGAACCTTATTCGCCGGGCCTGGCCAGTCTTCCTTCTGCGGCCTTGTAGTAGAACTGGCTCGCGACAAGCCAGCCTTTCAGCGGCCTGAGCGGCGGAATGCAGGTCGCAAGGATGATCGGCACCGAAACGAAGGCGTGGAACCACATGGATGGCTCGAACGTCACCTGCGCCCAGACGGCGAACAGGACGGAGGGCACGCAGGCAAAGCAGATGACGAAGAAGGCGGGTCCGTCGGCCGGATCGGCAAAAGAATAGTCGAGCCCGCAGACTTCGCATTTCGGCGCCAGCTTCAGAAATCCGTCGAACAGCCGGCCCTCTCCGCAACGCGGGCATCGCCCGCGGATGCCGACCCGCCAGGGTTCGAGGTGGGGATAGTGCGCGTCGTGCATGGTCATCACTCCAGGACCTCGCATGCATTCGATCGGCCTTGAGGTCACGCATATATACTAATATGATTATTGTATGCATACAATGCGACAAAATGTATGGATACCGGTGGCATGAACAGTGAAGGGGACCTCAGCTGGCTTTCTCCCTTGGCGGAAGACTCACAGCCGCTCTATCTCAAGATCGTCGAGGCGCTTGCGACTGCCCGCTCGATCGGGCGGCTGCAACCGGGGGACAGGCTGCCGCCGCAGCGAGAGCTTGCCCGCTTCCTTGGCGTGGATCTGACCACGGTCACCCGGGCGTTCACCGAAGCCCGCCGCAGGAACCTGATCGATGCAACGGCCGGTCGCGGCACCTTCATCACGCCCGGCGAGCCGGAAGAGCCGATCCTCGATCTGAGCATGAACATTCCGCCGGCGCCTTCGGGCCTGAGCCTGCCGGCATTGATCCGGAGCGGCATCGAGGGACTGCTCAAACGTTTCAGCGCCGAAGCACTGCTTTCCTACCATCCCGGCCCGGGTTCTCCCGCGGAACGCGCCGCCGGCTCGTATTGGCTTGCCGCAGCCGGCGGCAGGTTGCCTGTCGAGCGCGTGGCTCTTGGTTCGGGGGCGCAGGCGCTGCTCGCCGCCGTCCTTCTGTCGCAAACCCGTGAGGGCGATACGATCCTCACCGATACGCTGACCTATCCCGGCCTGATCGCGCTGGCGCAGGCCACGGGGCGAAAGCTGGCTGGGGCGGGACGCGACGATGACGGCATGCGCCCCGACCATCTGGAGGAAGCGGCGCGACGATATGGCGCCCGCGTCCTCTATCTCAACCCGACACTTCACAATCCGACCACGCTCACCATGCCGGAGGGCCGGCGCCGGGATCTGGCTCGGATGGCGGGCAGGCTTGGCCTGGTGATCGTCGAGGACGATCCCTACAGTCCCCTGCAGACCGCTTCACCGCCAGCCTTCCTCAGCCTGGCGCCGGACCGGACATTCCACCTGGCTACATTGGCGAAATGCATCTCGCCATTTCTGCGCACGGCGTTCCTGGCGGCGCCCGACGCGAAATCCGTCGAGCGGATCGCGGCGACAATCCGGGGCACCACCATGATGGCGCCGCCGCTGATGACGGGGCTCGCCTGCGAGTGGGTGCGAAGCGGCCTGGCCGGCGAGATCACCGCCGCGGTGCGTGCCGAAGCAGAGGCCAGGCAGACGATCGCGCGCAAGATCCTGCCGGCCGGTTTCGCCTCGACGGAATCAAGCCTGCATCTTTGGTATCCGCTGGATGCGCGATTGCGTTCATCGGATATCGCCGAGATCGCACGCCGTCGCGGATTGGCCCTCAGCCCGGCGGAAGAGTTCTCCGTCGTGCCCAGTGCCGCTGATGGCTTGCGGCTGGCGTTGGGTGCCGCATCCAGCCACGAAAGGCTGGAGGAGGGGCTTCACGGTTTGATGTCGATCCTGTCGGGCGGCTCTGGCTCCTTGCGTCCTCAGGTCTGAGGCGGCAGAGCGGCACGCCAAGGCTCTATTCCGCCGCAGCCGGCAACGGCGGCGTCGCCCGGCTGCGCCATTCCCAAGCCTGCGAGGCAAGCGCGACCGCCAGGGCCACCAGCATGGCAAACGCGCCGGCGACCGGCAGGCTGCGATAGCCAAGACCGGCATTGAGCATCGCAGCGCCCAGCGAGGCGGCGAGCGCGATGCCGACATTGAAGCCCGAGGGAATCAGCGACGAGGCAAGGTTCGAGGCGTCTGCCGTCCAGGCCAGGATCCGGGTCTGGATCGGCGCGCCGATGGCGAAGTTGAGGCCGCCCCATATGACGATCGCGACGATCATCGGCACCGGGTAGGGACTGACCGCATAGATGACGCCAAGCATTACCGCCTGCAGGAAAAGCATGGCGATCAGCGACGGCATCAGCTTCCAGTCGGCAAGCTTGCCGCCCAAGAGAACGCCGATCGTCGCGCCGACGCCGTTGAGCAGCAGCACAAACGGGATCAGGCTTTCGTGGAGGCCGGTGACTTCGAGCAGCGTCGGCGTGATGTAGGTGAAGAGGCCGAACTGGCCGATCATCAACATCAGCATCAGGATGAGCGAGGTCCAGACCTGCTGGCGCCCCAACACGCGCACCTCGCGCGCGAGGCCGGCGGGCCGGTTGGCGGCGCCTGCCGTGCGGGGCAGCAGCGCAAGCATGGCAACGATCGCGATGACGCCCAGCGCGCACATCACCCAGAAGGTCGCCCGCCAGCCCCAGAGACCGCCGATCGCGGTGCCGGCCGGAACGCCGATAACATTGGAGACGGTCAATCCAGAGAGGATGACCGCGACCGCCCGGCCGCGCTGGTCCTCGCACACCAGGCCGACCGCGACCACCATGGCGACGCCGAAATAGCAGCCATGCGCCACTGCAGTGGCAATGCGCAGGAGAAGCATCGAGGTGAAATCGGGCGCCAGCGCGCATGTGGCCTGGCCAAGAGTGAAGGCAATGGTCAGGGCGATGAGCAGCGACTTTCGCGAGACCCTGCTGGTTGCGAGCGCCAGGAGCGGACCACCAATGGCGATGCCGCAGGCATAGCCGGAGACGAGATAGCCGGCGGTGGGCACGGAAACACCCAGACCCTGCGCTACCTCCGGCAGCACGCCGGCGATGACGAACTCAGTCGTGCCGAAAGCGAAGGCGGCAATGAACAGGGCAATGAGGGGCAGCATGGCGCGGACAGCGATCCTGAATGAGCTGGCCTCAAACCATGGATGGACGCTGCGGGCAATGCAGAAATTGTCGATACCGCTTTAGGTTTTCTCGACCGGGTTGGGCAGTGGTCCCGCCTAAACGAGCACAAGGCCCTCTTCGTGCCGTGAGGACGCCCAGTCCGAGCCGTCTGTCAATCTCATCGTCACCTAGCCGACGGCGAGGATCAGCAAAGGCTAATTTTGTGCGGGCCGGTCGGTCGATGCTAGCTCGCCTTCAGCCGCGAGCCGCCGAGCAGCCCGCGCTCCTCCAGCACCGGGTAGGCCATGGAGGCGAGCAGCGAATTGATCTGCTTGAGGTCGCGGATGGTGTCGAGATGGATCGAACTAGTCTCGACGCTTTTGGCGGTCCCGTCGCGCAGCCGCACGAAGTGGCTGGCGCTGGTCTCTTTCTCGCGCTCGCGCAGCAGGTCCTTCTCGAGCACCAACTGGCGGGCGGTTTCCGGGTCGCGCGAGACCAGCACGTTGAAGGCAAGCCGCGCATTGGCCAGAACCGAGGCATGGAAAGCGCAAAGCTCGCGCCAGCCCTCGGGCGTGAATTCCAGCCCGCGCTCCAGCTTCTTCCTGACATGCACAAGCATGTTGCGCACGATGATGTCGCCGACCTGCTCCAGCTTGACGCAGGCGCCGATCAGTTCCTGGCAGCGCAGCGCCTCGTCCTCGCTCAGGGGGTTCTTGGTGACCTTGGCCAGATAGAGCTTGATCGCGGCGTGCTTCTGGTCGACCCGGTCGTCGAGCGCGGCCAGCGCCTTGATCTTGCCGGCGTCGGCGCTTTCATAGAGCTCGATGATCCGCTTCAGCATGATCTCGACCGTCTCGCAGACCCGTACCACCTCGCGCGTGGCGTTGGCCAGGGCCTGGCTTGGCGTGTCGAGCGCGCTCTCGTTCAGCGCCGACAGTTCGACCACGTCGAGCGCTGCCGTCGGTTCGGGCTTAGTGCCGAGCGCCACGATCTTCTCCGAAGCGCGATAGACGAGGCCGGCGAGTGGCAGCCCGGCAAGCAGGATGATCACGTTGAACAGGATGTGGGCGTTGACGATCTGGCCGGAGGCCGTCGTGCCGAGGAAGGAGAAGTGCGGCCTGAAAATCATGAACAGGATCAGCATCACGAGCGAGCCAAGCCCGCGCATCAGAAGATTGCCGATCGGCACGATGCGGACTTCCGCCGCTGCCGAGCGGGTGAGCATCGGCGCGATGATCGAGGAACCGAGATTGACGCCCAGGATCAGGACGACGCCGAGCTCCGGAGTGATCAAACCCCGGCCGGCGAGCGTGGCCATGAGCAGGACCGCCGCGATGCTCGACTGGAACAGCCAGGTGATCAGTGCCGCCAGCAGGTAGGAGCTGATCGCATCGCCGGAGAAGTAGTCGATGATGACCGGCATGAGCTGGCTGTCGCGCAACGGCTCGGAAGCTTGGCCGATCATCTCCAGCGACAGGATCAGAAGGCCGATGCCGACAAGGATGCGGCCGGTCTGACGCCAATCGCGGCGCTCGGTGGCCATGAACATGATGGTTCCTGCGACCAGGCACAACGGCACCACGAGCGACAGATCAAAGGTAAGAAGCTTCGCGACCAAGGCCGAGCCGATCTCGGCGCCGCGCACGGCAAGCTGCCCGGCGGCGCCCGACACGATGCCGGCGCCGGCGAAGGAGCCGACCAGCAGCGTGACGGCGGTTGAACTCTGCAGCGCGATCGCGAGGCCACAGCCGGCCAGCACCGCCATCAGCGGCTTGCGCATGGTGGCGCGCAGCCTGTGACGCAGCACATCGCCATAGGCGCGCTCGACACCGGTTTTTACCATGCGGGTGGCGAACAGCATCAGCGCCACTGCGCCGGCAAGGTGCAGAAGGACAACGGATCCGCTCATGCCGAGCCTCGCAACGAGGCGGCCAGGAAGCGGAAAAAGGTGCGAATCGCAAGCATTTCGAAGGTCGAGACTAAAGCAATTTACATTAGCCGGATAATAAATTTTACCCGATTCGGCCGACATTCGGCACACGACGGCGTGTGTCGGAAATGGATAGAAGGTGCTTTGGTTGCAGATCGCGGTCGGACAGGCGGCAAATGTCGCGTCGACGCGAAGCCTGGGCTTGAACCGGTTTCTGTAAATTGGTGAAGCTGCTTGCGTAACCAACGGAAATCATTACGGAATTGTAACCAAGGTGTTCAGTTTCGGTTCATGCCAGCCGGAATATCTCCTTGCCTATCGACAACCAAGGAGCACTGACCATGAAGCGTCTCATACTTTCCACCGTGACCGCCGCGATGCTGACCGCTTCGGCCTTTTCGGGCCAGGCGGCGCCGCTCGTTCAGCCGAGCGAGACGCAATCGACCTACACACAGGTCGACTGGCAGAAGCCGGGCCGGCATGTCGAGAAGCGCGTCTTGAAGAAGAAGGTCGTGGTGAAGCGCAGCCATTGGCGCAATGGGCAGAAGTATTCCAGCTGGAAGCGCCATCAGGCGGTTCGCGACTGGCACCGTTATGGGCTGCGCCGTCCCGGCCCCGGCCAGGAGTGGATTCGCGTCGGCAACGACTACCTTTTGGTCAGCATCGTCTCCGGTATCGTCTTCGGCGCGATCGCCGCGCACTGAGCGGGGAATGGTCCGAAAGACGGGAAGGCGGCTGCGCGGCCGCCTTCTTTTTGTCTGTGAAAAGCGGGTACGATCGGGCTTATCGAGTCGTCGCGCCCAAGCGGCTTGATTATATGGAGGGTAAACGAGCCTTTCCCGATGCGCTTTCCACCCGCCTTCCTCGACGAGATACGCGACCGCGTGCCGATTTCTTCGGTGATCGGTCAACGCGTTTCCTGGGATAGGAAGAAGTCCAACGCATCGCGCGGCGATTATTGGGCGTGCTGCCCGTTTCACGGCGAAAAGAGCCCGTCGTTCCACTGCGAGGACAAGAAGGGGCGCTATCACTGTTTCGGCTGTTCGGTCTCGGGTGATCATTTCAAGTTCCTGACCGAGCTCGACGGCATGAGCTTTCCCGAAGCGGTCGAAAGGATCGCAGAGATGGCCGGCGTGCCGATGCCGGTGCGCGACGCCCAAGAAGAAAAGCGCGAGAAGGAACGCGCCAGCCTGACCGACGTCATGGAGATGGCGACGGTCTTCTTCCAGGAGCGCCTGCAGGGACCGGAAGGCGCCAAGGCCCGCGCCTATCTGCGCGACCGCGGTCTGACGCCGGCGACGCAGCAGTCCTTCCGGCTCGGCTATGCGCCGGACAGCCGCAACGCGCTCAAGGAATACCTCGCCGCCAAGGGGGTGCCGAAGGCCGATATCGAAGCCTGCGGACTGGTCCGGCATGGCGACGACATCCCGGTCTCCTATGACTGGTTCCGCGACCGCATCATGTTCCCGATCCCGGATTCGCGCGGCAGGATCATCGCCTTCGGCGGTCGGGCGCTGGCGCCGGACGCTTTGGCGAAATACATGAACTCGCCGGAGACCGAGCTCTTCCACAAGGGCAACGTGCTCTACAATTTCGCCCGCGCCCGCAAAGCGGTGGCCAAGGGCGGCACGGTGATCGCCGTCGAAGGCTATATGGATGTGATCGCGCTGGCACAGGCCGGCTTCGAGAATGCCGTGGCGCCTCTCGGCACGGCGCTCACCGAAAACCAGCTCGAGCTTTTGTGGCGCATGGCGCCGGAGCCGGTGCTGTGCTTCGACGGCGACCAGGCCGGGTTGAAGGCCGCCTGGCGCGCCGCCGATCTCGCGCTGCCGTCCGTGCAGGCCGGGCGCTCGGCACGCTTCGCGCTGCTGCCGGAAGGCAAGGATCCGGACGATCTGGTCAAGGCCGAGGGGCCGGACGCGTTCCGCGCCGTGCTTGCCGATGCGCGGCCGCTGGTCGACCTTTTGTGGATGCGCGAGACGGCGGGCGGCGTCTTCGACACGCCGGAGCGGCGGGCGGAGCTCGAGAAGACGCTGCGCGAGCTTACCGGCCGCATCCGCGACGAAAGCCTGCGCTACCACTATCAGCAGGAGATGCGCGAGCGCGTCCTAAGCTTCTTCGGCTCGCAGCGCGGCGCGCGGCAAGGCCTACACGGGGGACGCCAGGACGGCCGGCCAGGCGAGCGCGGCAGAGGTTCGGCGCCAGGCGGGGCGTTTGGCCGGAGCGCTGCGGGCGCGCGCACCGCCATCACCGAAAGCCTCGGCCGCTCGGCGCTGGTCAAGCGCACGGGCGAGGCCATGTCGGTACGCGAGGCGACGATCATCGTGGCGCTGGTAAACCATCCGCCGCTGATCGACGAGAATTTCGCGCATGTCGAATTCCTCGATCTTGCCAATTCGGATCTCAGGCGGCTGCATGCAGCCATCCTCGACGCGATGGCGCATGACGCGGCCGACGACCGCGACGCAGTCATCGCCACCATCGAGCGCGCCGGATGCGGCGACATCTGGGAACGCGCGGTGGCGCTGATCAAGCGGGCGCGGCAGTGGCCGGCGCTCGAAACCGCGGGACTTGACGATGCCCGGGACGCCTTCAACCAAGCGCTGCACTTGCAGCGCAGCGCGCGCACCTTACATAGGGAGCTGAAACAGGCGCAGGCGGCGCTCGATGCAGACCCGTCGGACGAAAACTTCCGGCATCTCGTCGAGATTCAAGCGCAATTCAACGATGTACAGGCAACGGAAGCGCTGATCGAAGGGTTCGGCGTTTCGTCGGGCAGGGCTGGGCGTGCTTAGGCCCAGGTCGGCCCGAAATGAAGTGGAAATGCTCAAGGCGCGTCGATTCGACGCCTCTAAGTCGGGCAATTGATTCGCTTTTTTCATGCGAATCATGCCAGAGGCGCTTGACCTTCTGGCAGATTGGCGGAATCAGGACGATTCGAAACGTTAACCGTGCCCGGCGTCGGTGGGAAATTTTGAGCGATGTAAGGTTCTGGCGACTGGACAGGCAAAAGGCCTGCCACAGATACCAGGGTTAATCTGGACTTAATGCATGTCGCCCAAAAGTGGAACCGGTTTTGGGGCAACGACAGGCAGCAAACAAAAGAGATGATGCGGTCACTGGCCCGGTAAGAAGCGTTCTGGGGCGGGCGCATCCGGTTTGACCGGTCCGGCAGTTTACGCGGCTTCGATATTCGGCCGCTTGGAGACGACAAAGAATGGCGACAAAGGAAAAGGAAGAGGTCGAGACCGAACGTGAAGGCGCCACCGATGGCCCGCTGCTCGACCTTTCCGATGATGCTGTCAAGAAGATGATCAAGGCCGCCAAGAAGCGCGGCTATGTGACCATGGACGAACTGAACTCGGTGCTGCCCTCGGAGGAAGTGACATCCGAGCAGATCGAGGACACGATGGCCATGCTGTCCGACATGGGCATCAACGTCGTCGAGGACGACGAGCAGGGCGAGGAGGCGGAAGGCGGCGACGCGGGCGCCGACTCCGAGGAAGACGCCAACGAGCTTGCCGAGCAGACCGGCACCGCCGTTGCCACCACGACCACCAAGAAAGAGCCGACCGACCGCACCGACGATCCGGTGCGCATGTATCTGCGCGAGATGGGCTCGGTCGAGCTTCTGTCGCGCGAGGGCGAAATCGCGATCGCCAAGCGCATCGAGGCCGGCCGCGAGACGATGATTGCGGGCCTGTGCGAGAGCCCGCTCACCTTCCAGGCGATCATCATCTGGCGCGACGAGCTCAACGAATCGAAGATCCTGCTGCGCGAGATCATCGACCTCGAGGCGACTTATGCCGGCCCCGAGGCCAAGCAGGCGCCGGTTGTCGAACGCGTAGAGGAAGCGCCCAAGGCCGAAGAGAAGCCGCGCGGCCGCTCGGCGGCGCGCGAGGAAGAAGACGACATCACCAATGTTGGCGGCGACACGCGCGGGCTGGAAGAAGAGGAAGACGACGAGGACGAGGCAAGCCTGTCGCTGGCCGCGATGGAAGCGGAACTGCGCCCGCAGGTGATGGAGACGCTCGACGTCATCGCCGACACTTACAAGAAGCTTCGCAAGCTGCAGGACCAGCAGGTCGAGAACCGGCTGGCGGCTGCCGGCACGCTTTCGCCCAGCCAGGATCGCCGGCTGAAGGAGCTCAAGGAGCAACTCATCAAGGCGGTGAAGTCGCTGTCGCTCAACACCGCGCGCATCGAAGCGCTGGTCGAGCAGCTCTACGACATCAACAAGCGCCTGGTGCAGAACGAGGGCAAGCTGCTTCGGCTCGCCGAAAGCTACGGCGTGCGCCGCGAGGAGTTCCTCAAGGAGTATCAGGGCTCGGAGCTCGATCCGAACTGGACCCGCTCGATCGCGAATCTCACCTCGCGCGGCTGGAAGGAATTCACAAAGAACGAGAAGGACGCGATCAAGGAACTGCGCGCCGAGATCCAGAACCTCGCCACCGAGACGGCGATCTCGATTCTGGAATTCCGCAGGATCGTCAACCAGGTGCAGAAGGGCGAGCGCGAGGCCGCGATCGCCAAGAAGGAAATGGTGGAAGCGAACCTTCGGCTCGTCATCTCCATCGCCAAGAAATACACCAATCGCGGCCTACAGTTCCTGGACCTGATCCAGGAAGGCAATATCGGCCTGATGAAGGCAGTCGACAAATTCGAGTATCGCCGCGGCTACAAGTTCTCGACCTACGCGACATGGTGGATCCGGCAGGCGATCACCCGCTCGATCGCCGATCAGGCGCGCACCATTCGCATTCCGGTGCACATGATCGAGACGATCAACAAGATCGTGCGTACCTCGCGCCAGATGCTGCATGAGATCGGCCGCGAGCCGACGCCGGAGGAACTGGCCGAGAAGCTCGCAATGCCGCTCGAAAAAGTGCGCAAGGTGCTGAAGATCGCCAAGGAGCCGATCTCGCTCGAAACGCCGGTCGGCGACGAGGAGGATTCGCATCTCGGCGACTTCATCGAGGACAAGATGGCGATCCTGCCGATCGACGCGGCGATCCAAGCCAATCTGCGCGAGACGACCACGCGCGTGCTGGCTTCGCTCACTCCGCGCGAGGAGCGTGTTCTGCGCATGCGCTTCGGCATCGGCATGAACACCGACCACACGCTGGAAGAGGTCGGCCAGCAGTTCTCGGTGACGCGCGAGCGTATCCGTCAGATCGAGGCCAAGGCGCTGCGCAAGCTCAAGCACCCGAGCCGCTCGCGGAAGCTGAGAAGCTTCCTGGACAGCTGAGCGGAAACGCAACATACGAAAAAGGGCGCCTCGGCGCCCTTTTTCATTTCCACCTATTTGTTATGCCGCCTTGCCGGGCTTGCTCAACAGGAGGATAATTTCAGGGTCGGATGCATTTGTGGGCGACAAGCCGGATGCCCGCCCCGGACGCCGGTCGCAACTGCCAGGCGTCGCGCTCCGTGGCTCCCGGTGGGAGGTGTGCCATGACAACCTACATCGTGCTTATCAACTGGACCGAATTGGGCGCCAAGAACGTGCGGGAGTCGCCGAAGCGGCTCGATGCCGCCAAGAAGCTGCTCGGTGAAATGGGCGGATCGTTCAAGGCATTCTATCTGACGATGGGCGAATGCGACATGGTCGCCATTGTCGAAGCGCCGGACGATGCCGTGCTTGCCCGTTTCGCGCTTATGTTGTCGTCGGGCGGCAATGTCAGGACGCGGACGATGAAGGCGTTTCCGGAATTCGCCTACCGCGAGATCATCAGTTCGCTGGGGTAGAGCGCCGGAAACAGCCCGGCTCGATGCTGATGTTGCGGTGCCGCGCTCGGTCGCCGATAGTCGCGCGATGCCTGAGCCGTTGCTGACTGTCTGGTACAACACACGCTGCCCGGTCTGCGATGCCGGCATCAACCGCCAGAAACGGCGGCTGATTGAAGCGGTCAAGTCCGGCCGCGTCGAATTCCGCGACATTAATTTCGAACCGCAAGCGCTTTCAGCCTTCGGCGCCTCGCTCGAGGATGTCCGCCGGCGGCTGCATGCGACCGATGCCGAGGGCAAGCTGCTGGTCGGTGCCGATGTGGCGATCGCCGTCTGGCGGCTCACGCCTGGCGAGGGATGGCTCGCCACCCTGTTCGGCAATTCGGTCGTGCTGCGGCTGACGCGCTTTGTCTATGATCGGTTTGCCGATCTTCTCTACGCCTGGAACCGCCGCAAAGGCCGCTGGTAGGCTGTTTTCGCGGCGATCGCTGCGCATTCGACCGCCTCGCAGTTCGCCTTGCGTCAACCAAGATGCATCGTAAGATATATCTTGACTCCACCCGCCACCTAGCTAAGATATATCGTAAGATAGAACTCAAGGAGCGATCCATGCACAAGCATAATCCCTTCGGGCACAACCATTTCGGTCAGCGCATATTCATGCACATGGCCGGTCGTTTCGGTGGTCGCGGCGGCGGCTTTGGTCCCTTCGGCCAGGCCATGCGCGGCGGCGGCCGCGGCGGTCCGGGCGACATGTTCCGCGCCGGCCGCATGTTGGCCGACGGCGATCTCAAGCTGATCACGCTGTCGCTTCTGGCCGAGGCGCCGCGGCACGGCTACGACATCATCAAGGCGCTGGAGGAACGCACCAGCGGCATCTACAGCCCGAGCCCGGGCGTGGTCTATCCGACGCTGACCTTTCTCGAAGAGGCCGGCTATGCCGTCTCGTTAAGCGAAGGCAACAAGAAGGTGTTCTCGATCACCGAGGCGGGCAGGGCGCATCTCGAGCAAAATCGCGAGATGATCGATCACGTGCTCGACCATCTCGAGCGGTTCGGCCGCAAGATGGCCAAGGCGCGCGACTGGTTTGGCTGGAACGACGAGGGCGAGGACGTCGGCCGGCGCGGCCGTCACGAAAAGCGCGACCGGTTCCGCGCACTGCGCCACCGCCTACGCGCCGCGCTCAGCGATATCGTCGATGCGCCGGAGGACAAGCAGGCCGAGGCGATCAGCATTCTGGAAGACGCCGCCGCAGCGCTCGAGGCCCTCTCACGTCGCTGAGTCGCCCGGCACTGAACGGGCTATTGCTGGCTCGACCGATGACCGTCAAAGCGGGATGACTTCCAAAAGTCATCCCCGTTTATCTTTGTGTGAGCATGATCTTCCCGAAAACCGCTGCACAGTTTTCGGGTTCATGCTGTAGTGAAAATCGTCCTGCGGCACGCTATGTGATGCAGGACGATTTGCCGTTGGAGGATGCGCTATGTCTTTTCTGAAACGTCTTTTCGGCGGCGGCGGTGGTGAGGCGACGGACACCGGAGCCGCGAAGCCGGCAAAGCAGGTCGAGCACAAGGGCTTCCTGATCAGCGCCACGCCCTACAAGGCGGACGGCCAGTACCAGACCTGCGGCGTCGTCTCCAAGGAAGTGGACGGCGTGATGAAGGAGCACCGCTTCATCCGCGCCGACCGTTTCGCCGGGCTGGACGATGCGGTCGACATCTCGATCAAGAAGGGCATCCAGCTCGTCGACGAGCAGGGCGAGCGGATGTTTGGATAGCCGTTGCCGCAGGGTTCTTTTTTTGCCGGGATCAGAACGCGACTTTGTCGCCGCCCTTCAGCTGCAGGATCTGCCGCGCCTCGTCGGGCGTGGCGATCGAGGCGCCGAGGCCCTCGATGATCTGGCGGACCTTCGTTACTTGTTCGGCGCTCGAGCGGGCAAGCTTGCCCTTGCCGATCCATAACGAGTCCTCCAGGCCAACCCGCACATTGCCGCCCAGCGCGATCGCCTGCGTGGCGATCGGCAGTTGGTGGCGGCCGGCGCCCAGCACCGACCAGTGATATTCGTTGCCGAACAGCCGATCGGCCGTGCGCTTCATATGGGCGACGTCCTCCGGATGCGTGCCGATTCCGCCGAGGATGCCGAACACGCTCTGGACGAAGAACGGTGCCTTCACCAGCCCGCGCTCGACGAAATGCGCCAGGGTATAGAGATGGCCGATGTCGTAGCACTCGATCTCGAAGCGCGTGCCGTTGTCGGCGCAGGTGCGCAATATGTGCTCGATATCGCCGAAAGTGTTGCGGAAGATCCGGTCGCGCGACGATTCGAGATAGGGCCGCTCCCACTCATGCTCGAACGTCTTGAAGCGCTCCAGCATCGGAAACAGCGCGAAGTTCATCGAGCCCATGTTGAGCGAGGCGACCTCGGGCGCGAAGACTTTCGCGGGCCTGACGCGTTCCTCCACGCTCATCGTCGCCGCACCACCGGTGGTGATGTTGACGACGCAGTTGGAGCGCTGCTTGATGACCTGCAGGAAAGGGGCGAACGCCTCGGTCGACTGGTCGGGGCGTCCGTCGACCGGATTGCGGGCATGAAGGTGGACGATCGCGGCACCCGCCTCGGCCGCCTCGATAGCGGCGGTCGCGATCTCCTCGGCCGTCACCGGCAAGTGCGGCGACATTGACGGCGTGTGGATCGAGCCTGTGACCGCGCAGGTGATGATGATCTTGTTCTGGCTTGCCACTTTTTGATGCCCTGATCCTGATCTCTTCGCTATCCGAACGCGCCCTGTTCGACCGCGTCCTGTTCGACCGCTTGGGCGATGCCGGCAATGAACCGCTCGACGGCACGATATAGAACAGGGTAATCGGCAGCGCCGCCAGTGTCAGCCCGGTGAACAGCTAGTCGGCGGTGAATTTCGCCGACGAACACCGTCAGCCCCGGCGGCAGTTTCCTCAAATTGCCGGAGGTGATCAGCACCAGCGGGAAGAAACAGTCGTTCCAGATCGGCACGGCTCGACGAACATGCAAAAAAGGCAGGCGCCGATCGGCGCCCGCCTTTTCATTCTCAGGGTTTTTCCGTTCTCAGGGCAATGATTACGCGGCCACGGCGATCCCGTCCGCGTTAGCAGCCGCGGCCGCGATCGCATCCACCTTGGCGGTGGCCTTGGCAAGCGCGGCGGTGACCGCGTCGGCGCCCATGCCGACGCCTTCGACGCGGATCACTTCGACGTCCGTCATGCCCAGGAAGGCAAGCACGCCGCGCAGGTAGGGGATGGCGTGATCCATCTGCACCGCGGCACCCTCGGAATAGATGCCGCCCGAAGCAAGAACGATATAGACCTTCTTGCCGGCGACCAGGCCCTTCGGGCCATTCTCACCATAAGCAAAAGTCCTGCCCGAGCGTGCGACGTGGTCGATCCACGACTTCAACGTCGAGGAAATGTTGAAGTTGATGAAACCGGTGGCGAGGATAATCGTGTCGGCCGCGAACAGCTCGTCGAGCACCGCGTCGGACACGCCGACCACCTCGGCCTGACGCGGGCTGCGCGCCTCGGCGGGGGTATAGATGCCGGTGGCGTAGTCGGGATCGATATGCGGCAGCGGATCGGCGACCAAGTCGCGCACGACAAGTGTGTTGGACGGATCGGCGGCGGCCAGCTTCTGAGCAAGATCAGTGGCGACGCGGGTCGAGTGCGAGGCGGCGCCGCGCGGGCTGGAGGTAACAAGCAGTATGGACATGGCGGTGTCCCCTTTGGTTGGATTGAACTTGCCCGAGCCATATGGGGTTGCGGCTCTATCCGGAAAACTGGTATAATTTGCATGGTACCCATCGAGAATATGGATTGCTCATGCAGCCAAATCCGACGCTCGACCAATTGCAGATCCTGGTGGCGGTGGCCGACACCGGCAGCTTCTCAGCCGCGGGGCGCAAGCTAAACAGGGCGCAATCGGTGGTGAGCTACGGCATCGCCAATCTCGAAGCGCAACTGGGCCTGAAGCTGTTCGAGCGCGAAGGCCTGCGCGAGCCGCAACTGACCGATGTCGGCAAGGCCATGCTGGAGGACGCGCGGCGCATGATCGGCGTGCTGCAGCGCATCCGCTCGCGCGCCGACGGCTACAGGCAAGGGCTGGAGGCGGAAGTAAACCTGTCCGTCGACGTGGCGCTGCCTTCGCCGGCGCTCGTGCGGGTGCTCAAGGCCTTCGAGGCTCAGTTCCCGGCGGTGATGCTGCGCCTCTATATCGGTTCGCTCGGCCTGATCGTCGATCAGGTCGTCAACGGCCAGTCGGACCTCGGCTTTGGCGGCCTGCAAGGCGATGCGGACGTCAATCTGCTGCGCATCGGCTTCATCTCGCTGGTGCCGGCTGCCGCACCCGACCATCCGCTGGCGAAACTGCCGAAGCCAATTGCGATCGAAGATCTGCGCGACCACATCCAGCTTGTCGTCTCCGACCAGTCGGAGCGGACGCGGGGCCGCGACTATGGAGTGTTTGCCTATCGCACCTGGCGGCTGACGGACGTGCGCACCAAGCATGCCCTGATGCGTGAGGGTCTCGGCTGGGGAGGCTTGCCGCGCTGGCTGATTGCCGACGACATCGCCAGCGGGCGGCTGGTCGAGCTCGATCTCGAGCCTTATCGCGAGGTGCGTGCGCCGATGTACGCGATGCACCGCAACGACCGGAGCCCCAAGCCGGCGGCGTCGTGGCTCATCGACGAGTTCAAGCGGCAGCTCGGCTGCTTCAACGAGCTGGAGCCGGGCGTTTGGACGGAGGAGGAGCCGGAGACAAGCCGTCCATGAGCGCCATCAGCACGGCGCGATACTCCTCGGCCGATGCGCCGGCCTCGATGGCCAAAGCCGCGCGATCGAAGGCGGCGGCCAGCACCGCGGTCAGCGCCTCGGCCGGCAGCTTGACCATCGAGCGCGCGCGCATGGCTGCGATCAGGCCTTCGCGCAGCGAGCGGTTGCCGTGGCGGTTGTCGATCTCGTCCATCGCCGCGCGGCCAAGCACGGCCGGCCCATCGAGCAGCAAAAGCCGCGTGCGGCCGGGCGCGCGCATCGCGGCGAGATAGGCGTCGGAGCCGGAGATCAAGGCATCGCGGGCCGAGAGCGAGGCGGGCGAGGCGCGGTCGATCTCCGCTGCGACGGTCGCTGCCTCCTGTTCGACGACCGCGGCGAGCAACGCCTGCTTGTCGGCAAAATGATGATAGAGCGCCCCACGCGTCACGCCGGCGGCGGCCACGATCTCCGGCGTGCCCGTCTCCGCATAGGATTTTTCCGTGAACAATTTTCGCGCCGCGCGGATCAGATCGGCGCGCGTTGCCTCGGTGCGGTCGCGGTTGGAGCGGCGTCCAGACTCTGGTTGCATACATACAGCCTGTATGTTAATTGCACTTACATACAGACTGTATGTTGGATGGCAGGAGAAAGAAAGATGAAGACGACCAGCTATTATCCGGTGCTGATGACCGGCGACGTCGCCGCCACGGCGGCCTTTTATGTCGAGCATTTCCGCTTCAAGGCGCTGTTCGACACCGACTGGTACGTCCATCTGCAGTCGGCCGAGGATCGCCGCGTCAATCTCGGCATCGTCGACGGGGACCATGAGACGATCCCTGAGGAGGGCCGGGGACGCACGTCCGGCCTGCTGATCAATTTCGAGGTCCGCGATCCCGACGCCGTCTATGAGCGCATCGTGGCCGCAGGCCTGCCGATCCTGCGCACCTTGCGCGACGAGCCCTTCGGCCAGCGCCATTTCATCACCAAGGACCCCAACGGCGTGCTGATCGACGTGATCAAGCCTATTGCGCCGAGCGAAGAATTCCTGGCGCAATACGCCAAAGGTGCGGCCGGGAGCTAGGCCGGACAGCGGGTCTCAGTTCGTCCGCGCCACCGGCGTCACGGCGACCTGGCTGACGCCGGTGCGGCGCACGACGGTGCAGAGCGTCTCGCGACCGATGCGGTCGGCGTCGAGCATGCGCACGAGATCATCGACGCCGGTGACCGGTCGGCCGTCGAGAGCGGCGATGATGTCGCCTTCCTTCAGGCCAGCCCTCGCGGCGGGGCCGTTCTTCTCGACACTGCGCAGGCGCACGGCCGTGTTGGTCGTGACCTGCGAGAGAAGTGCGGCACGGCGCGGCAGGTTGGTCGTATCGGCAGAGACGCCGATGAAGGCGCGGCGCACGCGGCCGAAGCGGATGATCTCGGAAATGACGAAATTGGCGGTGTTGGAGGCGACCGCGAAGGCAATGCCTTGCGCGCCGTGGATCATGGCGGTGTTGACACCGACGACTTCGCCAGCCGACGACACCAGCGGTCCGCCGGAATTGCCGGGGTTGAGCGCGGCGTCCGTCTGAATGACGTCGTCGATCAGCCTGCCGGTCGAGGCGCGCATTGAGCGGCCGAGCGCCGAGACGACGCCGGCGGTGACGGTCCATTCGAAGCCGAGCGGATTGCCGATGGCGATCGCGATCTGGCCGCGCCTGAGGCGCTTGGAATCGCCGAGCGGGGCGATGTCGGCGAAGCTGCCGTCGGCGCGAACCAGCGCAATGTCGGTGTCGGGATCGCGGCCAAGCACGCGCCCCTCGCGCGAAGCGCCATCCGGCATCGTGACGCGAACGTCGCGGGCGTCGTTGACGACGTGGAAATTGGTGACGACCAGCCCGTCCTGAGCGATCACGAAGCCCGAGCCATGGCCGCCGGCACCAATGCGCTCGATGCGGCACACGGCCGGTCCGATTCGATCGACGGCGTCAGCGACCGTCGCCGAGTAGGCGTCGAGCAAGGCGTCATCGGATTGGAGTTTTTCGACGGCGAAGGCCATGGGTGGGGCTCCCGTGTGATCTGGCGCAAACGATGCCTATATGTGCGGAGCGGCAGCAATTGCCGCGACCTGACCACATGGCCAGTCAGGCACTCGACTAGCCGTCAGGCGAGTATTCGCGGCGGGGCCATGGAGCGATATCTGGGTCACAGAACCCAGGAGATCATCGATATGAGCAACTTCAACCTTAGTGCCTTTTCCGATGCCGTTGCCGATGTCGCGGCGGCCGCCGCGCCGGCGCTGGCAAGCTTCGCTACGCATCACCACCGCACCGCGAGCGCCTTCCACTGGCGCGACGGCTTCTTTGTTACCGCGGAGGAAGCGGTCGAAGCCGGAGAGGAGATCGAACTGACGCTGGCCTCGGGCGAAACTGTGAAGGCCGAGCTTGCCGGCCGAGATCCTTCGACGGGCGTTGCCCTGCTGAAGCCGGCTTCCGCCGCCGGTCTGCCGCAACTGGCTGAGGCCGCTGCCGTGCGCCCCGGCAACGTGGCGATCGCCGTCGGCAATAGCGAAGGGGCAGCACTTGCGGTCTTTGGCACGGTCGGCGAGGTCGGGCCCGCCTGGCGCTCGATGCGCGGCGGCGCGATCGAACGGCGCATCAATCTGGCCATCAACGCCGGCGGCCGCTTCGAGGGCGGTCCGGTGCTCGATGCCAAGGGCGGCCTGATCGGCATGCTCTTGTTCGGGCCGCGCCGGCGGGCGCTGGTCATGCCTTACGAGACGATCGAGCGGGCGGTTGCGACGCTGCGCGAGAAGGGACATGTCGCGCGCGGCTATCTCGGTGCCGGGCTGCACCCGATCCGCAACAGCGACACCCACGGCGCCATGGTGATGAGCCTCGACGACAGCGGCCCGGCGAAAGCCGCCGGCCTGCATGTCGGCGACATCATCGTCACCTGGAATGGCGAGGCCGTGCATGGGCCGCGCGAGCTGATCCGCAAGCTCGGGCCGGACAGCGCCGGCACCACCGTGACGCTCGGTATCTTGAGCGGCGGCGCTGAGCGCGATGTTTCGATCACCATCGGCGAAAAGCCGTTGAGCTGAGAGGCCGATGGCAAGCAGCGCGATACAAACGATTGCTCGACCGGAGCCGGCAAGCACCCGGCTGACGGTGCTGATCGCGCTCGGCGACGCGGCCCGCGCCGAGCAACTGGTCGATGCGCTTGCGGCGAGCGAGGACCTGCTGCCGATCCTCGCCGGGAGCGGCATGGGTCAAACGGCGGATGTCGCCTTGGTCGATGAGGCTGCTTCGGAAAGCCGGGCCGTGAGCCCGGCAACGCCATGTGTGCTGCTGTCGCGTCGCGCCGGCCATGAAAGGCCGGGCGGCAATGTGTTTGCGACGCTGCCGGCCTCCGCCGACGGCCTGCTGATTGCCGCCGCCTTGCGCTTGGCGGCGTCCGGCTATCGCATCGGCCGGGCAGGACCGTCCGATCTTGGTGCACATGGCGAGTTCCACGCGGGGGTGTCCGAGGACGAGACGCCCGACGACAACCAGCCCCGCGCGGCGTTGTCGCCGCGCGAAGCTGAAGTGCTCGCGCTGCTGGCGGAAGGCGCGCCCAACAAGGTAATCGCCCGGCGGCTCAACATCTCCGTCCACACGGCGAAATTCCACGTCGCCGCGATCCTGATCAAGCTCGGCGCCGCCAACCGCACCGATGCGATCGCCATCGCGATGCGGCAAGGGCTGGTGCTGGTCTAGACCCTTTCAGCACGACGCTGCGTAACCTCCGACCGGTGCGTTGGGCCTTGCGCCACGGCTGCCCGCAGCGCAAGTTGCCTCACTGTTGCAGAGGGAGCCGAGACATGTCGCTCAAGGGAAAGACGCTATTCATCTCGGGCGGATCGCGCGGGATTGGGTTGGCGATCGCGCTGCGCGCGGCGCGCGACGGCGCCAATGTAACGATTGCAGCCAAAACCGCCGAGCCGCATCCGAAGCTGCCGGGCACGATCTACAGCGCGGCCGAAGAAATCGAGCAGGCCGGCGGCAAGGCGCTGCCGGTGCTTTGCGACATCCGCGACGAGGCTCAGGTCGGCGAGGCGGTGGCAAAAACCGTCGAGCGGTTCGGCGGCATCGACATCTGCGTCAACAATGCCAGCGCCATCCAGCTTACCGGCACGCTGGAGACCGACATGAGGCGCTACGATCTGATGCACCAGATCAACACGCGCGGCACGTTCCTGGTGTCCAAAATGTGCATTCCACACCTGAAGTTGGCAAACAATCCTCACATCCTGAATCTGGCGCCGCCGCTCGACATGAAGGCCAAGTGGTTCAAGAACCACGTCGCCTACACGATGGCCAAGTTCGGCATGTCGATGTGCACGCTCGGCATGAGCGCCGAGTTCGCCAAAGACGGCATCGCCGTCAATTCGCTATGGCCGATCTCGACCATCGACACGGCCGCCGTGCGCAATCTCCTGGGTGGCGCCACGGTGGCTGCGATGAGCCGCTCGCCCGACATCATGGCCGATGCCGCGTGCGCGATCTTCCTGCGGCCGGCGCGCGAGGCGACCGGCAATTTCTACATCGACGAAGAGGTGCTGCGGGCCGAGGGCGTCACGGACTTTTCGGTCTATGCGCCAGGCGCGGCGGATCAGCTTGCCGGCGATTTTTTCGTGCCGGACGAAGTGTTCGCCAACTCGCCGACGAAGGTCAGAAGGATCTACTGACAGCCCGCGGCCGCCTCATTCCGCGGCGCCCTTCCTGCCTTTCGATGGATTCGACGCGAGTTCGAGACGCGTCCTGAGATGTTCCGGGGCGGTTTCGCCCTGATCTACGCAATTCCGAAAACCGCTGCGCACTCTCCTGGAATTGCTCTGTGGGGTTCGGCCGTATCTCGGGCAGGTGGACTTATTTTCAAGATAAAGCCCCGCCGGAGAGGGGCGCCGGCGGGGCTCATGTGTCCCGCTGGAGTCGGGACAGGGCAGGGAACGCCCTGACTGGAATCTGGGTGCCGCAATGCGGCGATTCAATGAGCACGGCGGGATGAGCGGGACAATTCTTCTTGAATTCCAAGAGAAAGGGCCCGTCCGGATCCGGACGGGCCCAATCTTGTCGCGCCGATTCCGAAAATCGGCTCAGGATCTTCAAGTCATTGCTCGTTGCTCGCCACAGGCGCCACCAGCGAGGTGATGCGGCGGATGGCGACACGACGGTTCTCGCGGTTCGGGCTAGACGTATTCACCTTGAGATATTCCTCGCCATAGCCCTGTGTCGTGAGGTTCTCGGCCGGGACGCCAAAAGCGTTGGTCAACGCTTCGGCGACCGCCTCGGCACGCCGATCCGACAGTGCGAGGTTCGCGTCAGGCGTACCGACGGCGTCGGTGTGGCCCTCGATCAGGAAGGTCTCGGCCGGGTTCTTCTTGAGAAGTTTGTCCATGGCGGTGGCCACGCCTTCGAGCTTCTGCACTTCGGTGTCGGAAAGAGTCGCCGAGCCGAAATCGAAGTTGAGCGTGTCGAGGTCGATACGACGGGCGATGTCGCGCACGCGGGCCGAGCGCTTGACCTCGTCGATCGAGTAGAGACGCTGGACCCTCTCTACCGGCGGCTGCTCGAGGAAGGTGTAATACTCGTCCGGATCCTCGACTTCTTCCGAATCCAGGATGTAGTCCCGACGCGATATGTCGAGACGCATCGGCGGCAGGTCGTCGCCTGGATCGCGCCAGTCGTCGACATCCTGGTAATAGCGCTCGTCGACATAGCTCAGGACATATTCGCGCCCGTCAGGCGTGATGCGCGAACGCTGGACAATGTCGCCATTGCGGTTGCGGATGGTGACGATCTTGACGCCATTCTCGCGCTCGACGGTCTCGCGGGTGCGGCCGCGCGGCAGATCCTCGTAATAGACATCCCTGGCGCCACGGGTAATGCGAGGAGCCTCGTTGCTTTCCACGAAAGTCTGGTTGTTGAACTGGAGGATCACGCGGTCGCCGAACTGCTTCACCACATCCGCGCCCTGGGGCCGGCGGCGCTCGCGGACCACCTGCTCGGGCGTAAGCTCGATCCGCTTGCCCTTTTCCTCGGTGACCGGAACAAGCTTCTCAGGCTTGATCGCCTGCTGGGCCGCCTTGTCGTCGGTGGGCGGCGGCCCCTGATCGACCGCGGCAGGCCGCTGCTGCTGTTCGGCCTGATTGCCGCCCTGCTGTCCAGCCTGGTTGCCGCCTTGCTCGACACCGGCCTGGCCATTCTCGTTCTGGCCGGCCGGCTGGCGGCCCTTGCGCTTGCGAACGACATCCTTCTGGCTGTCGAGGATGGGAGCCTCGTTCGCGTTGGCAGGGGTCTCGCCCTGTGCGGCAGCGCCGGCGTTCGCGCCGCCTTCAGCCGGCTGCTCACCGGTAGCGGGCTGGGTGGTTGCCTGGCCTTCGCTGGAGGGCTGCTTGGTCGAAGGTTGATCTCCCGTCACCGCCTGACCGGTGCCGGGCTGCTCGCCGACCGTCTGTCTGCGCTTCTTGGTCTTGTCCAGAGGCTGTTCGCCTTCGGCCGGTGCTGCTTGCTGATTGTTTTGCTGTGGCTCGGCCTGCTGTGCCTCGCCGGCAGGGGCTTCGGTCTTCGGCGCCTGCTCGGCCGGGGCGGTCTCGGTTTGCTGCTGATCCCGCTTCTTCCTGCGCAGCTTGTCTTGCGGCGTGTTGTCGTTGGCGGGCGCCGCCTGTTCGGCAGGCTGCTCGGCCGGTGCAGTCTCGGTTTGCTGCTGCTGGCGCTTCTTCCTGCGCGGCTGCTGTTCGTCGCTCGCCGGCGCCGCCTGTTCGGCGGGCTGCTCTGCCGGGGCCGTTTCGGTTTGCTGCTGCTGGCGCTTCTTCCTGCGCGGCTGCTGTTCGTCGCTCGCCGGCGCGGCCTGTTCGGCCGGCTGCTCGGCCGGAGCGGTTTCGGTCTGCTGCTGGCGCTTGTTCTTGCGCGGTTGCTGCTCGTCGGTCGCAGCCTGTCCGCCCTGATCGGCAGGGGCTGCCTCGATCTGCTGCTGTTGATCGCGTTTCTTGCGCGGTTTGAGCTGCTGCTCCGCCGGGGCCGCCTCTTCCGCCTGGCCGGACTGCTGCTGGTCCTGCCGCTTCCGGCGCGGCTTCTGCTCTGGCTCGGCGGACTGTTCGGCCGGCGCCGACTCCGTCTGCTGCTCGCGCTTCTTTTTCCTCGGCTGCTCGGCTTGCCCCTGCTGGCCTTGCGCACATTCCTCAGCCGATTGGCCTTCGGCGCAGTTCGACTGCGCTAGGATAAACGGCGTCCCCCGCGAAGGGCCGAGATCGGCCTGCAGCGGATACGCGCCCAACGGCGCGGATGCCATTAGCAGGCCGATTGCCGTACCTGCCAGAATCCGTGGTTGGCGTTTCATATCGATTTTCTCCTACTGGGGTCCCATCGCTGCCCAAACTTTCAACAGCATCAATTGGTTCCGCCGGGCATTGTTGTCAGCCAAGGATGCCCGGCCGGCCTTTTGAAGGCAATTTCGTGTTTTTCTAATGTTGATACTGGGTCACTGTGACAGCAGTGCTTGACCGACAGGTCCCGGAGGGCCAAATCCAGCCGCATGAATGCGCCATTTTGGAAAACCAAGACTCTCGAGGCCATGACGCCGGCCGAATGGGAATCACTCTGTGACGGCTGCGGCAAATGCTGCCTGTCCAAGCTCGAGGACGAGGATACCGGCGAAATCTATTGGACGAGCGTCGGCTGCCGGCTGTTCGACGCCGAAAAATGCCTGTGCTCGGATTATGCCAACCGGTTGGCGCGCGTGCCCGATTGCGTCGGCCTCACACCGCAGAATGTGCGCACCATCACCTGGCTGCCCAAGACATGCGCCTACCGGCTCATCGCCGAGGGAAACGACCTCTATTGGTGGCACAAGCTGGTTTCGGGAAGCGCCGAGACCGTGCATGAGGCCGGGATTTCGATCCGCGGCCGGGTGAAGGCCAAGGAAACGGATCTCGCCGAGCCGGACGACTATTTTGATTATGTGCTTGATGACGAACCCTGACGGGTTCGCATCTTGAAACTTGAGGGAACTGGGGCCGCGGTGACGCGTTCCCCGCGTCAGATTTGGAAGTGCATTCGGGTGAGGGGTTTTGCCTTTCTTCCACATGAACCGGACATGAACGGCCGGTTCGCACAAAGTTCAGACACAAAAAGGCATTTTGTAATCATTGGTTCGCCAATCATCCGTTCAAGGGCGAGAGGCCCACAACAAGGAGAGAGACAATGTTCAACCAGATCAAGACGGCAGCCCTTTCGGCCCTTGTCGGGCTTGGCACGCTCGGCGCCATCCCGGCGGCGCATGCGGACAGCCTCTATCTCGGCTTCGGCAACAATCACGATCCGCGCTTCGGCGTCTACACCGGCGATGATGGCTATTACCGCCGCGATCGCGACTGGCGCCGCCGCGGCTGTTCGCCGGACCGCGCGCTCGACAAGGCCGAGCGTATGGGCCTGCACCGCGTCCGCATCGTCGACATCAGCCGGCGAACGGTGAAGGTGGCCGGCCGTCAGTATGGCGACCGCGTGGTGGTGGTCTTCGCCAACGAGCGTGGCTGCCCGATCATCTATCGCTGAGGCTTTTCTGGAGCCTGCGAGGACAGGTTGGGCATGATCCTCTGCAGGACCAGCTGACCTTCTGCGAGGTCGGGAGCAGGATGACTCTCGCCGACGTCACCTGTGAGTAGTGGAGCCCCTTCGGCCAGTGCTGAAGCGTGGCTCAGATAAACCCCGGAGGATCGGTCCTCCGGGGTTTTGTTTTTGTCGGATTACCAAAGCGGCGGGCAAGCTATTTCAGCTCGAACGTGACGGTCACCTGGACGGTGTAGGAATTCTCGCCGGCCTGCACCGGCACGGCGGCGCGGGCGGCATCGAAAGCCTTGGCGTTCAACGGCATCGGCGCCGGCGCGACGTTCTGGTCGGTGATCTCGATCACCTTGCCAAGGTTGACGCCGGCGGCCGCGGCGAGCGTCTTGGCCTTGGCGAGCGCGTCGGCAACCGCCTTCTTGCGCGCCTCGGTGATGGTGGCCTTCGGATCATCATTGGTGAAGGCGATGCCGCCGCCCTGGTTGACCCCGAGCGACACCGCCTTGTCGAGGATGTCGCCGGTCTTGTCGACGTCGCGCACGCGCACCGACAGTGTGTTCGTCACCTGGTAGGCAACGAGTTCGGCTTCCTGGCTGCCGTCCGCCTTGTTGGTGTAATTGTAGCGCGGATTGATCTGGATGCCGGCTGTCTGCAGGTCGCGATCGGCAATTCCGGCCGATTTCATCGCCGCGATCACGGCCGCCATGGCATCATTGTTGGCATCAAGCGCGGCGCGCGCGGTCTTTGCCTCACGCATGACGCTGAGCGTCAGGATCGCCATGTCCGGCGCGACAGTCGCTTCGCCTTCGCCCGAGACGACAATTCGCGGAGGCGGCTGGGTGTCGGCGGCGCTTGCCAGCGCCGGAAACGCGATCGCGGCAGCGAGCGCGACAGGCAAAAGATATTTGGTCATGAAAACTCCTCGAAATCTGCGATCCGGTATCACCTCTGCCCAGACTCGAAAAAGGCATCGATTCCCGGCGTTGCGGGCAGTCCGGACCAGTTCACGCGCCTGATGGGCGCGCACACCGCTGTACGGAGCGAATATGAGCTGATTTTGGCATTTGCCGCCAGCGCTTTCGAAAGCCTTGTGCCGGGCGGCGAAAAACACTAAGCCAGCCCGCGTGGGGCCTGTAGCTCAATGGTTAGAGCCGGCGGCTCATAACCGCTTGGTTGGGGGTTCGAGTCCCTCCGGGCCCACCAAAAACCCTTTAATATCAAGTACTTAGCATATATTTTGGCTCCGCGCATCACCAAACGATCGCTAGGATGCACCTCGATGCGGCGTGAATCGCCGCTGTCCAAATGGCCGCCATTTTTGCCCGAAACTGCCATGTCCGACACTTCCCTGGAAATCAGCCTGAATAGCGTCGACATTTCCGCGCCTTAGTTTTTGCTTGCAGTCGGCCGCATCGGGTCATTCGGAGCACCATCCCCTGCACCCTATTTCGAGGGTTTTTCAGCTGTTTCACGATAGTTCCGACATTTCCATTTTGTCAGCGCCGCGCATTTGTAACGGTTGGCTGAGACGCGCCAGTGAGCGCCCAAAATGCCGGAATTTTTGGCCGTCGTCTCTGACGGGGGAATTCCGTAGCCAAGCGTTTTGGGAAGTGATGGTCGGCTCATCAGAGAGATGCCCGGCCGTTGGTTCAGAAACCGAGGAGTGTCGCTTGGTCGGTCCAGGCAATCGGGAGTTCCGGTAGGCGAGGAAGCCGATGCGCGGTCAGTTCGACAGGCTGGTCGCCAGCGACGATGCCGGACGCGATTTTGGGAGCAAGGAAGGCGAGGGGTAGGAGGCGGCTCACCTCGGATGCATCGGTGCCATTCAGTAAGGCAACGTCGGTGAGGCTGCGCTTGGCGCCATCCGTGAGCTGGTCAAGATACAAATGAGCGCGGCGAAGAAGGCTGACAAGAGCCGCATCCGGTTCTCGGATGGGGCTAGATCCATCGGTAAGCACAAGCCGCGTTTCGACACCGCGACGCCTCATCCCAAACGGACATTCGAGTAACGTCGTTTCGGCGCCACCATCAGTGGGGAGGACCCTGGCCAGCAACAGTTCCGAGACTGACCGGACATCGAGCTCGATGGTCAATGATCCCGGCCTGAGCGTGATCCGGCGAACGATTTTTTGGAGCAGCGCTCGCTTCGCGTAAACGTCTCCCGACGCCCAAGATGATCGCACCTCACCAGCTCGAGCAAGCGCGGATTGGATTTCGCCGGAATCCGCCCATCGCCGAATCCAATCAGACAGTTGGGCATGATCACTGAGAATCCGATTCAGACGATGCTCAACAATCGATTCGGCTGTCTGGGCGGGAAGGCGCCAACCGTCTGATCCATTTCGCCGCTGATCAACGAACTGCTTTGAGACGTAGTACCGATAGCGAACGTCTCGTCTCTTGGCATGAACGGATCGCAGCTTCTTGTCGGCTTCATCGAAGAGCAGGCCGGTTAGCAAATGAGCTTGGGTGACGTTCGACTGACTTCGCCGCCTGGGTGCCTGGGAGTTGAGAAGCTGCTGGGTCTCGTCGAACAAGGCAACCGTGAGGATCGCTTCGTGCTCGCCGTCGTAGATGTGCTTCTTGTGCCTAATTTTGCCGATGTAGATCGGGTTCGAAAGAAGGTGGTAAAGGTTGCCGCGGCCGAACGGTGACGTGACGACAACAGAACCGTCCTTTTGTTGGCGAGACCGTGCTGAAAGGCCGTCACGCCTGGCCTCGCTGACAAGTTCACGAACTGACTTCAAGACAAGATAGCGAGCGAACAGATGCTGGACGATCTTTGCTTCGGCTGCGTCAACCACGAGCTTGCGGTTCTCAGCGCGATAGCCGAGTGGCACGATGCCGCCCATCCACATGCCCTTCTTTTTCGAGGCGGCGATCTTGTCGCGGATGCGTTCAGCGGTGACCTCTCGCTCGAACTGGGCGAAGGATAGGAGCACATTGAGTGTAAGCCTGCCCATCGACGTGGTGGTGTTGAACTGTTGGGTGACCGAGACGAAGGAGACGGAATTGGCATCAAAGATCTCCACGATCTTTGAGAAATCCATCAGCGATCGGGTGAGGCGATCGATCTTATAGACGACCACCACATCAATCTTCCGGTTCTGGATTTCCTGCAGGAGGCGCCGGAGGGCAGGGCGCTCCATCGTGCCACCGGAAATGCCTCCATCGTCGTAATGGTCCGGCATTAGCCTCCAGCCTAACCCTGCCTGTGAGACAATGAATGCGGCACAGGCGTCGCGTTGGGCATCAAGCGAATTGAATTCCTGTTCCAGGCCCTCCTCGGTGGATTTGCGAGTGTAGATTGCACAGTTGAGGCGAGGGGATGTTGTCATAGGCCAAAAAACCTCGGGCCAGACCAATGCGTGCCGGTGATGCGGCGAGCAACGGCCGTCAGCGATCGGAACGTCTTGCCATCGAGCACGAAGCCACCGTGGACAACTTCAACAATATGCATTCGACCGTTCCACTCTCGCATCAGACGAGACCCGACCTTGGGCGGAATCGGTCCCGGCTTCTTCGCCACGACTGGGTTAGATGGCGCAGCCTCGGTGGATGCTGCGCCATTGCTTCTCGGGGACGCGGCATTCGCTGCAGGGAGCGAATTTATGCCAGTCGGACGCACATCGATCGACCCGAGGGCTTTTCTAGTGCTCGCCGGCAGGCCGCCCAGCCGTCTCGCCTGGAGATGCCAGGCGGCAGACCGCTCCAGCAACTCGCGCTTGACACCTTTGGGCGGCGGGCAGCCGTAGGTCTTTATCCAAGCTGCCACCAGTTGGTCTCGCGCCAAATCGCGGATTGCAGCGATCTCGGTGTTGATATCCAGTCGCTTGCGCATCGAGACTGCTCAGCCATATCTACTTCGACAATGCGGTAGCGCCGTTGGCCATCCTTGCCAGTTTCACCGAGCAGTTCGCGGCCAAGACTTTCCTAACGGCCCTCGAGAGGAAGGCCGACACCGATTGCGCCCCGCCATCCAGTAGCATCGATCAACGACTTGGCAGTGACGCTGTTGGTGGACCTCTGGGTCCTTCGGAAGCTGTTAATCCCGGCCTGCGCTAAGGGCGAAGTGCCCTTGCCTTTCTCAACGGTCACCGAGACGGTTGCATCGGACTTCTCGCGCAGCGAGGGGGTCGAGAGGTCCTGATAGAAGTTGGGTGCCGTGGCTCGCAGTTCGACGTTGTCAGCTTTGGCTTTGATGTAATTGAGGATTGCCATCTTGAATCTTCGTCAGTTCGGCGCCCGGATCATCCCGGCGCTTGCACTGACTGAAGCCCGCCGCTTGCGGGCTCGAGACTCACCTAGGCTCTTGCAGCACCGAGTTCCTCGGCGGTGCTTACCCAACCAATGCTTCCTTTGGCGGTGAAGTCCAGCGGAAAGTCGCTGTTTGCGAACGGTTCTGTAGCGCGTGGGGGCAGACGGCTAGGAACATAAGGTCTCGGAATTGTTGCGCTGCGTAGAAGTGCGCAACCCTCAGTCTACGGCGCGTTGTCAATTGATTGCCTGCCGGTCTTCTAATTATATGACCACCGCTGTCAATTGCGCTTTAGGCCGCGTTAGAAAAGCGACTGTCACAGGACAAGCATTGCGAAGGGGAATTGTATGCCGTCGTTGGACTTTGAAACAGAGAAAGAAGCATTTCGAACATACTATAACGACAACTCGGTCCGCTTCGATCAAGCGAAGGATGCGTTTCTCACGCTTTTGCGATCGCTACTAGCCCATGCAGGATTCGGCGCTGCCGCCGCTGTTGGCCGCATCAAGGATCGTGAAGAGTCGATCAAGAAGTTCACGCGAAAATATCAAAGTGGGCTGGAGGAGAGCAAGACGCCCTATACGATTCAAGATCACATCACAGACTTGATCGGGCTTCGACTCGTTTGTCTGTATGAGGACGAGATCGACCCCATCGGTTCGCTGATCCGCAAGCATTTCGAGGTCATCGACATCACCGACAAGACCGCAGAGATTGAAGGCACGGAGAACGCCTTCGGCTACAAGGGCCTTCATCTAGACCTAAAGCTCGATGGTGCTCGCGCCGACATGCCTGAGTATACTTTGTTCGCTCCTTATCGTTTTGAGTTGCAAATCCGGACAATTATACAGGATTCTTGGAGCACTCTCGACCACAAGATAAAGTACAAGAAGTCGATCCCGCCGGCGCTCAAGCGGCGTATCAACACATTGGCGGCACTTTTCGAACTCGCTGACCGAGAGTTTCGGCAAGTCCGCGACTCAACCCTTGTCGAGATCGCGAAGGCGGAAGCGGAAACCGATTCCGACTCCTCAGATACCGACCAGGCCGACGAACAGGCGCGAAAACGCCCCGTGGATGAAGCCGAAATTGAGCGCGGCCAGTTCGCGCCGCTAAATGCTTTTAGGCTCCTGCGCATCGCGCATCACTTCTTTCCTGACGTTGAGTTTGAGCCCAACAAGATTGATGGCTTCACGGCCGAAGTAACGAGACGAGAGCCAGAAATCAGCCGCGGGAAATTCAACTACTATCTTCGCACTACTATTGGGCTGGTGCGGCGCTATAAGGCGGCGGAGTTCGTAGATGAGGCCAAAGGTGGAAAGTTCAACGCATTCACTGAGATGCGTCATGCCCTTTACGCTGCCAACCCAGCCGCGTTCACAAGTATGCTCACCAATGTCGCTCGCGAGAGCTTCGATCTTTGGCGCACAAAGAATGCAGCCCAAATTGCAGCGGAAGAGAATGACCCGATGGCGCCTCCAAGGAAGCCATTGCGTCGACGTAACCGGGCCTGATGATCGCTCTGGCGCCCAGCGGCAGACCTCGATTGCCATGCTCTGCCCTTGACGCATCGAGCCGTGGCACCAGCGGGTTAGGACGCCTAGCTGGGTGTCGAATTCAACCTTTGGTACTGAAGTCCGGAGTCTACCAACAGCGGCGTGGAGGCCCTGCCTCTCGTCCTTTAGCGAGCGCCTGGACATGCGACGAGAGACTCCGGACAAGTAAGGAGCCCCCCAGGCTAGAGAGCCTGGAGGGCGAAGGAAAGACCGTATCTGGCCGGGTTACCGAACGATGTATCCGGGGTTGCCAAACACGTCTTGGCAAAACGCGCCGACTGGCTGAAGAGGGCCGGGGCCCGCCCGGCCGATACCAGTCATACAGAAGTTGCCGACCTGCATCTGCGGCTGCCAATTCCGCTGCGACTGCCAATTCTGTTGGGGGGCCGGCCCGCCGCCGCCATTGAAGCCATCCAACACACCGGAACGCTGAATAGCCCATGCGCCTTCAAGCGCCTGACCGGCGCCAGGCACAAAGCCGTCGAGCGTGGCCGCCGCGGCATGGTCAACCGGATTGCCGAGTTGGGCATTGAGGTGATCAGCAGCGCGGGCCAAGTCGGGGTTGAAGGGTTTGATGAAAGTGTCGGCAAGGAACCCCCCAGCGTGGGCGTCAGACATGCCGGCAACGGCGATCAGTGCAGCAAATGCAATGGTGGAACGGAGCTTGTTCATGGTAGTTCTCCACGGTTGAAACTTGATCTTCGGGGTGATCCCGCAGGCATCCGGTAGACGCCTGCGGGTCCATAGTTAGCGGCTGACCCAGCCCGTCTGGACACCCCACTGGGTGAAGGCCTGGCAAGGGCTTCCCAGGGGGTTCATCGGCCCCGGGCCAAAGCGCCCTGCCTGCGTCATGCAGAAGTTGCCCATCTGCTGCATCTGCGGCTGCCAGGTCGGGCTAGGGCTAGGCACAGGGACATTGCCGCCGTTCCCGAAGGGATTGAGCTGGTCAAGCGGTTTGTTCAGAGCGGTGTGGATGCCATCAAGGGCCTGCCGAGTGTTCTCGTCATAGAGCCCGAGGTCACGGCCCAAACCAGCCAGAAAGCCTTCGGCATGAGCATTGGTGGCTGCGACGCTAGTGGTCACTGCGGCGATGGCAATCATGATACGGACGGTTTTCATAACAATTCTCCACGTTTGCTAGGGTTAAACTGAAGCAATCCCTGTGGTAGCAAGGATCGTCTCAGTGGTTACTCTACTTCCGAGCATGAGTTGTTGGCGCTGCTCGTTGTGTAATAGATAATTAACCACCGCCCTGATCGCCACATTAACGATCGGGATCGTTCTGCAGTGAATTTCACGGCAGCCTAGGCTGTTTGAAGGAAGCGCCGGCCTCGATGAAGAGTTTTGACATTTCCGCAAATCGGATCATAAAATCTGACGGAAAATGAAATTTTCGGGGATTTGCTATGGCAATCGGGGGACGCACAGACGCGTTCGACGAGGACGCAAGGCTCCAAGTCGCGGCTGTAATCAAGAAACACCTCCACAATCGGTAAGTCCCGGAAGGAAGTGCTCTACGACCAGGGGCTAAGTGTCTCGACCATAGATAAAGCCCTTGCGGGCGATTTTTCTGAGGCGACGCTCGATAGGATCGAGGCCATCCTCGGCACGAAGTTTGCGCCCAAAAGTAATGTCTTTGCCGAACAGGCATCCGAGGACTTGGGCAGTTATACCTTTAAAGCTGTCGAGCACCTACAGGGCGACTACCTGGTTTTGCGGCCCTGTTTCAGCAATGTCGGACGTCTGAACGTCTATGGGATTTCCATCAAATGGGATGAGAATGAAGCGTGCCTCCTCTTTGAGGAAAAACAACGCAGCGATGTAAAGTATACGCAACGTGGCCGCGTTTACGTCCCGTTTGGCAAGCCGTTTTTCTCCCTGGTCACAATCGCCAAGGGGAGCGTCCGATTGATCAACCTCTACCTGCCGGAAGAGGACGGTATCTGCCGAGGAGTGATCTCGACGCTGCACAATCCCATGGCGGCGTCCTTTCAGCCGGCGACCTGCCCGATTGTACTGAAGCGCATTTCCATAGATGAGTTGAACGACGGCGTGGCTGCAGCAGGGTTTGTTTCTAGCGAGATGCCACAGTACACGGAATACAAAGACCTACTGGACGGCGTTATCGGAGATGGGTACGCGGTCCTGGTCACCGGGGCCGATTTTGTAGAGAGGCGAAAGCCGCTCGCGTTAGTCAGCTGATTTCTGTTTTCCGAGCCGCAGTACTCTCGCATGGACCGGTGAGCTATATCAACGCGAGGTCTTTACGCTGCCCCCATCACCTCACGATCGGTGGTGTCTCACCCAGGCGCCTTCCAAATTTTACCCGAAACGTCTCTGTCTGCGACTTTCCCGAAAGTGAGCCGAAATAGCGTCGACATTTCCGAGGCTTAGTTTTGCCATTTGGTTGACAGTTCGAGTCCCTTGGGGACCACCATTAAGTCTCTGTTTTTACTACGTTTTCCAGAGATATGATGCATTGATGCACCTGCGAACTTCCAACCAAACCGTGCATCGACTCTATGCGTCTCTGCCAAGCGCTGCCATGAAACTACACGGATTCAGGAGTTCTGGCGGGCCGTGGCGAACAGAGACGGAATTGAATAGACATTTCCGGGGCTTGCAAAGCTGAGTTGGTTGAGGGTTTGTGTGACTGTCCCCCCACCATTCAGTCCGCCAGTTTTGGCGTTCTTTCGACCGTCTTAGAATAGTGCCGACATTTCCGTAGGTTAGCGAAGCCTTCGCGGCAACGCTTGGCGGAGACGCCGCCGTCCAGGCCCAGAATGCCTCGAATTCGGCGCTTCGTCTCTCCGGGCTTATCTCCGTAGCCAACTGTTTGGAAAAGCGATGCTCGGCTGATGGTCGGAATCAGAGGCCGAGCAGGGCAGCCTGATCGGACCAGGCGAGGGGAAGGCCAGAGAGGCGCGACAGCCTGTGGGCAGTCAGTTCTATTGGCTGAGTGCCGGCTATGATCTTGGAGATGATCTTCGGTGAGAGAAACGCCAGGGGTAGCAGCCTGCTCACCTCAGAGACCGTTGTCGCATTCAAGCCAGCGATCTCTGTCAGGCTTCGGCCAGAGCCATCTGTAAGTTGATGGAGATACCGCTGGGAGCGTTGCACTACGTCGATCAATGCGGCGTCCGGTCCAGCGCTATTGGACGAGGCATCGCCTAGTACGATGCGCATCTCGACACCACGTCGCTTGATGTCGAACGGGCATATTATCGACAGGCTCTCGGCACCACCGTCGGGTGGCAAGGCTCTACCGAGCAGATGTTCGGCGAGTGCCCGGCAACCAATGTCGATGGTCAGCACCTTCTGACCAAGCGTGATGCGGCGGATGAGCTTTTGCAGCAGCGCTCGCCTGGCGTCAGCGGTCATGGGGTTCCAAGAGGCCTTGATCTCAGCCGCGCGACGCATCGCGTTTTGGATTTCGCTAGGGCCTCCCCATCGCTGAATCAAATCAGCGATTTGGCAGTGATCGCTGAGAATGCGATTCAGCTGATGCTCAACCACTGATTCAACTGCATCAGCGGGTAGGCGCCATCCGCCCGAGCTGCCGCGCCGCTGATCAACAAACTGTTTTGAGACATAGTACCGGTAGTGGATGCCGTGCTTATTGGCATGCACCGATCGAAGCTTCTCGCCGTGTTCGTCAAAGAAAAGTCCGGTGAGAAGATGCTGCTGGGTAACGTTGGATGTGCTCCTGCGTCGCGGCGCCTGAGACGCCAAGCGTGCCTGCGCCGCTTCGAACACCGGGCTTGTTATGATCGGCTGGTGCTCGCCGTCATGGACCTGATCCTTGTGCTTGATCTTGCCGATGTAGATGGGGTTCGAGAGCAGGTGATAAAGATTGCCGCGGCCGAATGGCATCGTGACAGCAAGGGTCCCATCCTGGCGTTCGCGAGTCCGAGTGACGAGGCCATCCTGCGCGGCCTCGTCAGCAAGATCGCGCACTGACTTCAGTACAAGATAGCGGTCGAAGAGATGTCGTACGATCTTCGCCTCGGCGTCGTCGATGACAAGTTTGCGGTGCTCCACGCGATAGCCGAGTGGCACGACACCACCCATCCACATGCCCTTCATCTTGGACGCCGCGATCTTGTCGCGGATGCGTTCGGCTGTGACCTCGCGCTCGAACTGCGCAAAGGACAGAAGCACATTGAGCGTCAGCCTGCCCATCGATGTGGTGGTGTTGAACTGCTGGGTGACGGAAACGAACGACACCGCGCTAGCGTCGAAAATCTCGACGATCTTCGAGAAGTCCATCAGCGAGCGGGTAAGACGGTCGATCTTGTAGACGACCACGACATCCACCTTCTTATCGCGAATGTCCTGGAGCAGCCGCTGCAGGGCAGGGCGCTCCATCGTCCCACCTGAGATGCCACCATCGTCATAACGATCCGGGACAAGCTTCCAGCCAAGTCCAACCTGCGAGGCGACATACGAAACGCAGGCTTCGCGCTGGGCATCGAGCGAGTTGAATTCCTGGTCGAGGCCTTCCTCGCTCGATTTGCGAGTGTAGACCGCACAACGCAGGCGAGCGGTTGAGTTGCTGCTCATAAGCCGAAGAACCTTGGACCGGACCAATGCGCGCCGGTGATCTTGCGTGCGATCGACGATAGCGAGGGATAAACCTTGGCCTCGAAGACGAAGCCATCGTCGATCACATCGACGATGTGGGTTTTGCCGTTCCAGTCACGAACCAATCGTGCGCCTGGCGAAACTTGTTTGCGCTTCGGCGCGGTCGCCACCTTGATGTCGTCGGCGACAACGCTAGGTTGCCTGTCGCGGTCGGCGAACTTCTTCTCGACCCGGTCTATGGCGGACCTGAGCATGCGACGCGTCTCGGTGGAAAATCCACCGAGACGCTTTGCCTGAAGGTGCCAGGCCGCTGCCCTGATCAGAAGTTCACGCCTGACACCCTTTGGTGGCGAGCACCTGTAGATCTTCTCCCATTGAGTTGCGAGTTCCTCGCGGGAGAGGTCGCCCAGAGCGGCGACCTCTGCTTCGATGTCGAGCTTGGCGCGCATGACCCTCAAGCGCCCTTGGCGCTGTCATCGATCCGGTATCGCCGAACTCCGTCCTTGCCGACATCGCTGACCAGGTTGAGGCCAAGCTTCTTCTTGACGACCGCCGACAAAAAGCCTCGCACCGAGTGCGCCTGCCAACCGGTGGCCTCCATCAGCATCTCGATGGTGGCGCCCTTGGCCAGGCGGAGTTTCTTCAGCACCAGCTCCGACTTGCTCTGCTTGCTCTCGTTGCGGGCCGCAGTCTTCGGTGGCTTGGCCGGTGTCGGCTCGGCAGCGCCCTCAGCTTCCCGAGCTTTCTTCTTCGTAGATTTTGCCTTCTTCGCCCGCTTGGGCGGGGTCTCGAGCGCGTCCCAGATGTGCTCATGCGGCTCCGGCGGGATCTGAAGCGTGTCGTTGTCCGATTCCGTGCTTTGATCGTTGCCGAGTGTTGTCATGATCGTTCTCCTTCAGTGCCAGTGCCGGCCAATCCGGCGCCTGTACTGACTTGAGCCCGGCTGGCGGGCTGGAGGGAGACCTTGGTTTTGGTGGCGATGGATACCGCCTCTTCGTTCCCCACACCAATGCTTGCGTGGGCAATGAAGTCCAGCCGAATGTGCCTTGACGGCTAGCTATTTGCGAAATGGCAGGTAAGAAGCAGTTGGGCTTCGATTTGTTTCAAAACTGAGGAATTTTACACGATGTCGGATGAACACGATCACGCTCACGTTGCTCTGATCGAACTGACCGCAGAGATTGTGTCTGCCTACGTCAGCAAAAACGCCGTTCCGGTGGCGGGATTGCCAGAGTTGATCGATAGCGTGAACGCGTCGCTGTCAAAGATTGGGCAGCCGTTCGAAGAGCCAAAGCCTGCACTGATGCCCGCCGTGAATCCGAAGAGGTCCGTGACGCCGGACTACATCGTCTGCCTTGAAGACGGTAAGAAGTTCAAATCGCTCAAGCGCCACCTGAGCACGCACTACGGTCTAACACCCGACGAATACCGCACCAAATGGGGTTTGTCGCCTGACTATCCGATGGTGGCTCCGAATTACGCTGCGGCCCGCTCGCAACTAGCCAAGGCTAGCGGGTTGGGCCGGAAGGCGCCGGCGAACACTCTGAAAAAGCGCTCCACTAAGCCAAAAGCAAAGTGAAGGCAGACTTGAAAGGAAGGCCGGTTTTGGGGGCCCTTCGGACGGTCTGGTCTAGTCTAGGCAAGTTCCTCTCCTCTTCAGGTCCTTCGCGGGGCGCCACTCGATCTCAGCTTAGGTGTATTCTGCATCTGGCCCTTGATTCGGCAAAGTTGCTGCCGGATGGAGATTTCGGCAAAGTCGCTGCTGGATGGAGCCGTCAGGCTTTTCCGAAGGTGCCGGTTAACCTGGCGGTGAATAGATGCTCGATCCCAATGCCTTGAAGCCCATCAATCCGAAGCCGCACACCGCTACGCCGACAGCCGCGCATGTCATGAGCGGCCTGCCCATTCCAAAAGGTGTTCGCGTTCGCTCCTTCTCACCTGACGAGTGGGAAGAGTTCACCGAGGAATGGGCGACCACATTGATACCGCCATTCCTGAAGGTGAGAAGATTCGGTGGAGCTGGTGACTACGGTGTTGATATCGCGGGCTTCTTGTCCGCTAATGGGTTCGCAGGTCCGTGGGAGAATTTTCAATGCAAGCGATATGATCATCCGCTCCGGCCCTCCGACATATGGGTCGAGATCGGCAAGATCATCTACTACTCCTACAAAGGGGAGTTCATTCCGCCGCAAAAGCATTTTTTCATCTGCACCAATGATATTGGCACCACGCTGGAGAGGCTTTTGAATACCCCGGCGAAGCTCAAAATCGAGGCGCGCGCCAACTGGGACAAACATTGCCGGAACGCCATCACAACCATGGTGGATGTGGAACTGACCGGGACGCTGCTGGCACATTTCGACAGTTTTGATTTCTCGATCTTTTCCTCGAAGTCAGTTCTGGAGCTTCTATCTGCGCACGTCACGACGCCCTATCATACCGTGCGGTTTGGTGGGGGATTGCCCGGCCGCGCCCCAACTGCGGCTCCGCCGGCTACTGTCAGCGCGCACGAAAGCCGCTACATCCGCCAGTTGCTAGATGCCTATGGAGAGCGGGACGGCGAAACCTACGCCGATCCGTCATCCATTGCGGCGGGGAGCCACTCCGCGCGCGATTTTCTACGCCAGCGTGAGCGCTTTTATCACGCTGAATCGCTCCGTAATTTCGCCAGGGATACAGTTCCCAATGGTACGTTCGAGGATCTACAGGACGAAGTCTATCATGCCGTGATCGATACCTGCGATGACCCGGATCATGAGAATGGCTTCGAGCGCATGCGCGCGACTGTGGATAAATCCATGGCTTTGACGCCTTCGTCTAACGCGCTGACCCCAGCTTTGAAAACGCAAGACAAGAAGGGAATATGTCACCAACTCGCCAACGAGGACAGACTCACGTGGGTGGTGCCGAATGTCTGAGGTATCACGTCGCACGGCCTTCAACAGCCCGTTGGAGACTGGAATGCGATCGTTGGCGATATTGCTCGCCGCTTTCCCAGAGAGCTACGATCTCCAAAAGCTGGTCGAACTCGACTATTTGACAGTTCACACCAAGGACGCGGGTGGCCCTGACAGCTTGCACGCGCCTTTGCCGTTGCGAGCAGGCGAACTTCTTGTTCGCAGGGAATTGGTTGAGCGAGGTTTGATGCTGATGGTCAGCCGCGCGCTAGTCGAACGCACGGTTTCCTCCGAGGGCATTACCTTTTCAGCCACGGACAAAGCATCTCCCTTCGTCGCGCTCTTGGAAGCGGAATACGCGCTAGCATTGTTGGATCGCGCAAAATGGACCGTCGAGCGGTTTGGCACACTGGCCGCCGAGGAGATACGCGGCGTGACGCGGGCATTCTTCGAAGGCTGGGCTAGTCAGTTCCAACCTCCGCAGACGCCAGGGCTGCTTTCATGAGCGCCTATCTTCATCTCGACGAGATGCGCTTCAGCGCACCCGGCGGCAAGGAAGCTAAACTCGCGTTCACGCAAGGTGTTAACGTCATTTGCGGTGCATCCGACACTGGAAAATCCTTCCTTGCCGAAGCCATCGACTTCATGTTGGGGGGCTCCTCACTAAAGGAGATTCCTGAGCGTGTCCCGTACGCATCGATAGCGCTCGCGATGGGTGCTAGTGACGAAACCGCCTGGAAATTCGACCGAGGTATCTCCGGCGGAGACTTTATCATCACGCCGCTTGGCGAAGGTCATGGAGAGCCCAGGAAACTGAAACAAAGCCACGGCCACGAGAAAGTGGACAATGTTTCTGGATTCTTGCTGGACAAGATAGGTCTGCTCGGCAAGCGCATCCTCAAGAGTGCGCGAAACGGAACCACGGTAAGCCTTAGCTTTAGAAATCTCGCGCGCCTGATAATCATCCAGGAAGGCGAGATTCAGCAATCAGGCTCGCCCTTCTGGGGTGGTCAGTTTACGCTCAAGACTGCAGAGCTTGCCACCCTTAAACTCTTGCTGACCGGCGTGGATGACTCATCAGTTATATCGGCGTCAGACAACGCGGATGGTGATAATACAAGGCAGCTCGCCCTTATCGATGAGTTGATAAGTGAGCTAACCGATCAAATCGCTGAGCACGGCGCAACGGCCGAAGAAATTAATGACCAATTGGATAAGCTTGATCAAACCATTGAAGGTCGGCGGGAGGAGCTGGCAACCGTTCAGAAGGAGCTTGACCAAACAGTCGCCATGCGCCGCGAAGTGTATGTGGCCCGCGAGGCGGTTGAGCAACGCCTTGTCGAGATCGAAGAGTTACTGGCGCGCTTCGCACTTCTGGATCAGCATTATCACGTTGACAAGAAGCGATTGGAGGCAATTCGCGAAGAGGGCTCTCTGTTCGTCCATGTCGAGCAAGTTTCATGCCCACTATGTGGCGCGGCTCCCAATCAACAACACACCGATACCGACTGCGATGGAAATATTGAGGCAGTCGTCGAAGCCGCCAATGCGGAAATTTTGAAAATCGAACGCCTGTCGTTCGAGCTGCGCCAGACGGTGAGCGATCTGAGGCAGGAAGCGTCGGCGCTTCGTACCAATAACAACGAATTCAACAAGCAGTATGATTTGCTGCAGAACGAAATCGCGCAAACGATTGCACCGCAAGTCGCCGAAACGCGCGCCAACTTCCAAGAGCTCCTGGAGACCAAGGCGAAACAGCAGAAAATTCTTAGCCTCCATGGGCAGGTCCAAAAGTTGCAAGCCAGGCGAGAAAGCCTGATAAACGACGTTCCGGAAACGCCGAGGGACACCCCAGCCAAGGTGGCTACAGGGATTCCCGAGTCCACTGCGCATGCGCTCTCACAAAAGGTGGAAAGCATCCTGCGGGCCTGGAATTTTCCGGGGGAATGCAGGGTGCATTTCGACAAAGAAGCTAGTGATTTCGTGATTGACGGCAAGCCAAGAGGGAGCCGGGGAAAGGGGCTTCGCGCGATCACGCACGCCGCCGTGACGCTCGCCCTACTTGAGTACTGCCAGGAGCATGATCTGCCGCACCCTGGCTTCGTGGTTATGGATTCCCCGCTGCTTGCGTACTTCAAACCCGAAGGCGACGAAGATACCGCCTTGCAGGGAACTGATTTGAAGGAGCGCTTCTACCACTACCTGATCCAGCATCATGGGAAGGGGAGCCAGATCATCATTATCGAAAATCAGCATCCACCAGAGAGTGTTCAATCAAACTTGGCGATGACGGTGTTTACCCGGAACCCGGCTGACGGGCGGTTCGGTTTATTGTAGTTAGTTAGCAATACCACTGAGCAAATCGCCCTTGAAAGCATCCCGAGGGTGTATAACGTCTTCGACCCTCGCCATAATATCGCTAATGGAAAGCCGTCTCTGCCGCATTTTAGGCTTTCAATCTCCGCGATGGTCCGCAGCCTCCTATCTCAGCGATCGAGGTTCGGAGCTCCACTCAGCCGAAAAAGTATCTCGCTGTACGGGAGCCGGGCCAAGATAGTGCTATGGTTGGCAATCGCTGCCGCCGTCATTCCCCGACAGAGCAGGCTGACGCCGCCTTGGGTTCGTTGGCAGATCGCATCAGGGCTATCGACCAGGCGTAGGTTCGGTACGCCATAGACTATCGCAGTCACACCATCTGGGATGGCTCCTATCGGCTGGATTACGAGAACGCGCACCCCGGCGAGCCATGCGACCACGATAGCGGCTAGGCAACTAGCGATCGCAAAGACAGCGGTCTTCTTCACGCGGGGCTCCTATTGTCCGCACCCGATTATGGTACCTGACGGCGTGATCGTGCATTCGTTTCCGTCGCTGTCCATTGAATGGATTCCGCTGCTGTCGGACCAAGAGCGAATGGAATACGAGTTTCCCTCACTGTCACTGCTGGTGATCTCTTGGCCGCCGTTCGGCAGCTTCTGGGTGTCAGTATCGATCGAGTAGTTATTGCCCTCGGTGTCGTACGATCGGATGTGCTGATCGCCGTCGGAGTCGGAGTAAGAATCGGTGCAAACTCTGTAGTCGCCTTCGCCGATGCAGTCTGCGTATGCGGACGGCATGTAGCCAAGTAAAAATACGATCGCCAGTGTTGCGAATCTTCTCCCCATAGAACGCCCACTCCGCAAAATGCCATACGTCAACAATGATCACGCGACGAACCGCCTCGTGTCTAAATCTAATATCTTGCTGCCAGGTATGCCCCCCATTAAACAATTGCGCAGTTTGCGGAGGTCGTCAACGAAGAAATTGATTTTGTTTACTCAGTCGATGTCGCGTTGAAATTCTTGGAAAATCGCTGTCTATCGCTTCGACACCGTTTGCGAGGGAAGCATGTGTAGCTTGCTTGTTTTTCTTTTTGCGCTGGCCCCGCTCGCGGCGAATGCGCAGGCATTCACGTGCAACCTTGGCCAGCGGGCCGCATGTCTTTCCTACAGTGACATTGTTATCGATCGTAGCTCCCAGTGCTTTGATTAGATGACATGTTTTCCTGGCGGCTTCGTCTGCAAGTCCGACTTTGAGGAGTTGGGAACCAAAGCCCAGCGCATTGCCCAATTACGACGATTTGCGCCTGTGCTTATCGCGCGTGACAGATATGGCGGGTTTGAACTCGTGATGCGTGCCGACCTGCTGCATTAGTAATGATCCAAAGCAGGGACGGTCGTAAAATTGCAGCCGTTCTACGGTTTGAACGCAGGTATGCAGATTAGTCCGGTAAAAGGCGAATAGCTGGGGTCTTAACTACGAGTCCCGATATTTGCCGCTTACGCATCAAGGAGAGTTGCGAACATAGTTACTTTTCGGTGTAATGCCGGAAATCCGCGAGTGGGTACGGGTTGGGGGTTGTAAAATGCAAGCGACGATGAGCCAAAAGCTCGCGACCTATGGGCAATGGACCTATAGGGGTGCGTGGGCGCTGGAGATAGCGGCAGCAACTATCGGCCTCACGACGGGCGTTGCGCTTGGGTATCAGGCCTTCGCAGCGAGCGAATCCGTCACTGCAATGGATCTGACATTGGCAAGTGCGCCATTTCTGATGGTTGCGATTGCTGAGCTGACGAAAATTCCGATTGCGACGCTCCTTTTCAGCGCGTCCTGGATCTGGAAGCCCATTGTGCTTGCCTTCCTCTTGATTCTGGCCGGTATCACCTTCGAGACCGTCTTCATGGGCATGGAACGCGCAGGCGCGCTTCGTCAGCTCCGCTATGAGGATTTGGTCAACAAGATCGACGCACTTGAACAGGAGGCCTCGAAGCTCGCTTCTTCGGACGAACTCGGACGCAAATCTGACCAGGTTGACCAGGCTCGCGCCGAGTTCGAAGAAATGACCGCGCTTGCGGAGAAGTCCCGCGCCAGTTTCCAGACACAGATTGCGGAAGTCGATGCGGAATTGCAAGGGGCGACAGCTCTTACTCCGGAGGCGTCTCGTGTTCGCGATCAGATCGAAGAGAAGAATGCAGTTCGATCGTCGCTGATTGAGCAGCGCGATGCTGAGATTAAGGGCGCCGTCGACCAGTTTGAACGCCAGCGCGACAGCTTTGTTGAACGCATCAAGATGGCGCGAGACTCCGGCGACAGCGATTCAGCTCGGAAGTTGGAGGCTGAGGTCGCTAAGCTTGCAAATCCACGATCCAAGATCGGTGCCAAATTCGATGCCCAAATAGATCCGCTGGATCAGGAGATCGCGTCGCTGCGATCCGATTTCGATCGGCTGCGCGCCAACAGTCCGCCGATGACGGCCGATCAGCGTCAGAAGCTCATCGATCGGCGATCGAATCTTGAGCAGACACGCGATGCAGACGCCGCGAGCTGGCAAAGAAGGCTCGATGAGGCTGGTAAGAGATTGGCCGCCGCCCAGGGCGCCGAGGCCAACAAAGCGACCGTTTCTGCGCAAAATCAGGTTAGGCAGGACCAAATTGCCAAGGAACTCGCGGCCCTAGAAAAGGAGCGGATTCCAATGGCGCGCACCGACCAAGTTCGGAGAATTGCGGCCAGATGGTACGGTGTAAAGCCAGAGAAGGTGACTCCTGAACAGGCAGGTGTGATCTCAGTCATTTGGTTTAGTTCGTTGGCGGTGATCGCCGCTCTTGCGGGGCCAATCACAGCGATGGTGGCACTTGCTTTGCAGCGGATAGCCGCTCGCGGAGAAGTCCAGTCCCAAAGCCGTCTGTCGTCTCTAATTCGCCGCATGCTGTTGCGATGGCGGTGGCGTCGCGTTCGTACGGTCGAAGTGCCAGTCGAAAAGATCGTTGAGAAAGAAGTCGAGAAGCGTGTCGACGTCCCCGTCGAGATTGAAAAGGTCGTCAAGGAGATCCTTTACGTTCCGCTGTTCACCGATGATCCAGAGGTCCTGCGGACGGCGTTGAATCAGGAACTGCCGCCCGATGTTGCAGAACTGGTGAAGCTGTCGATGAAGGGGCAGGGCAATGCTCGTCCGGCATAACACGGCCCTCCTCGAGCAAGCCGTCGGCCTTGTCGTTAAACGGTCTGCAATTCCAACGCTTCAGGCAGAGGCCGCTGCCCAGGAAAAGGTGGCCAAAGCCGCGGCGTTCAGGCGGATGGCAACCGGAGGCGCGATTGCCGTAGCGGCAGTTGGGATCGGCTTGGGCCTAAAATTGGGACTGTGGCAAAAGCCACAATTGCCCCCCCCTCCAATAACTGTACCTCGGACAGAGACTACTGAGCCGACCGCGGAAAAGAAGGCGGATCGGCCAACCGTACCGGTTCCCACCCCACGGCCCACGCAAGCGCCGATCCCACCTGCTGCACCAAAAGACCCTGACGTCGTCACCGTGGACTTTACGAAGTTCGCCAACAAGACGGTCGATTTCCAAGGAGAGAAATGGGAGCTGGTTTCAGGGCATCATTTCAAGGACGAAAAAGACAGCTCTTGGGACACCGCTTGGTGTTATTCGCGCCGATGGGTTGGCGGGGTGGAGCTGAACGTTGAGCTCGTAAACAGACTAGGTCTAGATACTCAACCAGTCTCGCCTATCTCGACACCGGAGACCTTGGCGCAAGCCGGTCTGACGGATGCCACAGCAAAGCAGCTGGCGACGAATTGTGCTTGGCTCGACGGCCGAACTTTTGCAGCAGCGGATTTTGATACGGATCCTCGTCGACAAACGGCTGGGGTATCATCGCCGCCACTGGCAACGCCTGCTGGCCCGGATGCTGACAGTGGATTTGTCATCGTGTCCGGATGGGACGCTATTGGGAACGACCTTCCGAATATGCCCATAAGAGGCATCAGCGCTGAGGAGTGTCAGAGTGCCTGCGACCGGGACTTCAAGTGTCTGGCGGTAACTTACAATACCAAGTATCAGGCCTGTTTCATGAAAGGCGATGCGTCCATTCTCGTGAAGAGCGAAGACTCGGTTATGGCTGCTAAGAAGGTGGTGGAGAGCAACCTCCACTACTCGAATCTCGTGTTTGCAAAGAACACGGAGGTTTCGGGCAATCCGTACTGGTCAGGGCAGCTTAGGTATCCAGACTGCATTTTGCAGTGCGCGAACGAAAGTTCGTGCCAGGGGTTCAATTTCCGCAGCAAGGAGATGTCTTGCACGCTTCTCAGCAGCGTCTCTCAGTCGTCAGATAACTCGGCGGTCGCCTCCGGCATTAAGAGCGTCGGGGACTAACAAAGTTGTAGCGGGAGGGGCGAAGTGGTGGGCACACTTATTTACCTCAAGCAAAAAGCCAACAATCGCAAGGCTGCCGTCACGCGCCCTACGCACTTCGGTCTAGTGTTGCTGCTGGCCCTTTCCGGTTGCGGCGCCGATTACCTCAACAACTATGATACGATGACGCTCGCTTCGGGAGATGCTGGCAACACGAATCGCCTGTTGCAAACCGTCGATCCGTTTAACCCCAACAGCGACAACACGCATATCGAAGGTGATGGTGCGCGGGCGGTCGCCGTGGTGCAGCGCTATCGCTCCGGACCATCTGGCGGTCGCGACTTGGACTGCGCTGGCGGCACGGGAAACAATCCGGTGGTGCAGGGCCCTGTAGCCATAAGTGGATCAGATCCAAATCGGCTTGACCGCGACCATGACGGCATCGGCTGCGAGCGTTGAACTGTGAAGAAGCAATCACGTTATGACAATGGATCAGGCAAGTGGCGCAAGCGCGTTGCCGCAAACCGCTCACGTGTATTGCTTCGGGCGAGCGTTCCGCGGCGTCTCATATTCGTGACGGTCGCAGCGGCCGGCGCGCTGGCTGCTCAGACGTTCATGCAGCACAGCGACCGCATCCCCGACATCAACATCTCGAATTTGCTAGGCCCGAAACCTCAGCCAATCACCGGCGTGGCATCGGTGATCGATGGTGACACGATCGAAGTTCACGGTCAGCGTATCCGCTTCAACGGCATCGACGCGCCCGAGAGCAAACAATATTGCGACGACGCCAAGGGCTTCGAGTACCCATGCGGTCGACGATCGGCGGAAGCGTTAGACAGTTTCTTAGCCAGCTCGCGCCCGGTTGATTGCACGTTCGTGACTTGGGATCGTTATCATCGGTACGTTGGCGATTGCCGGCGCGCCGACGGCACACCGGTGGCGGCGTGGATGGTCGAACATGGGCAGGCGCTCGATTGGCCACGCTATAGCCACGGGGCATATGCCTCGGAGCAGGCGAAAGCGGAAGCGGCAAAGATCGGCTTGTGGGTTGGCAACTTCCAAACGCCTTGGGATTGGCGTGCGTCGCATGCCGACGGCACTGCACCCGCAAGCCAGCCCCTCCCTTTGATCAATAGGAAGTTGGTTGCTCAGGGCGCTACCTACTCATGTGTACCGCGGCGGTACTGCTCCCAGATAAGCTCTTGCGCTGAAGCGCAATGGTATCTCCATAACTGCTCATGGGGCCGAAAACTCGATCGCGACGGTGATGGAGTTGCCTGCGAAACCCTCTGCTGATTGCTTGCGAACGCGGCTTTTCAGACATTCAGTCATGGCTGGCCTGATGAACCAATGGTTCCTCGAGGCACGACGCTCTCTAACTCGCCTCGTCAGTTTCGTGCGGCGGGATTACATCAGGTAGGAATGAGCGCAAGTAGGATACCGCCGCTCGGGCTGACTCTTCCGCGTAGTGTGGCGTGACCTTATTGTGTATGGCGTATGACAGAGATTGAATGCCATCGACTAGCGCAATCGCCGTCGCGATTTTATCGGCAAGGTCGGCGACCTCTGGCATGCGAAAGAAGTGGTGAAGTGCAAGAACCCGAGCGTTGGCCACGTTGAATATACCGGCAACATTGTCGCGCCGGAGATCGGCGAAATAGGGCCCGAGCAAAAGCCGCATAACGCCTGGCTTTGCGTTGCAGTACTCCGCAGAGGCCAAAACTCTTTCGGAGATGTATGCCTGCCAGCTTGGGGGACGGCGATTTAGAGAGGCTTCGGAAAGTCGCTCGAAATCTGCCATATACTCACGCGCGAGCTGAAAAAAGGCTGCCTCCCGATTCGGAAAGAAGTGGTAGACTGAACTGATTGGTACATGCGCGCGTTCCGCAATGTGCTGCAGGCTGATCTCACCCAACTCTCTTTCGGATACAAGTTCATCGGTTGCCGCTATCAAAAGCTGCAGTCGTGCTTTCCCACGCTCGCGCCGGGCCTTTGGCTTCCCGGAGGTCTCCTGTCCCGGGTCCGACTTCCGGCTCAATTCATTCTTCATCGAAACGGCCGCTTCAGTCAGTGACTTATTGGCACCAAGGTCATTCTTGAATTTCCCACTATAATCGAATTAGTTCGACAAAAGTCAACCGGCCACCCGGAAACCGACCGGCGTGACGCCGATTTTTCCACGTCTTCCGGCATCTCGCCGGATGTGATGAAGGTCACCCCTCAGAGAAAGTCGAATAAATTCGATTTTCTATCTTTACGAAGTCGGTCGAATTTGGTTAGATAGCGGTGTTGCTGGGGGACCGGGGTTTTAGGTTCTGAGGCAGCAATCCTCTCGAACAGCGTGGCCGAATCCCGCCCTTTCAAAGGCGGGCAATTTCAGAGCAGATCTCGCAAATGGAATTAAAGTTCAGGAAAGGACCTAGCGTCGCAATGAGGGGCGGTTTGAACGTGCTCGCAAGGCTGGAGAGTTGAATGACGCGTCAGATGCATCTCGTCGGATACTGCTGCATCACGCCAACTTGGCACCACAATGGCGCTTGGCGACACCCTGAAAGCGACGCGGTGCGTCCACTTGATCCCGAGCGCTATGAGAACATGGCTCGCATTTTAGAGCGCGGCAAATTCGACGGCATGTTCGTCGTCGACCTGATGATGCTGCACGATACCTTCGGAGGCACCTTCGAGCCAAACCTACGTCAGCCCGGCCAAACCTGGTTACTGGAGCCATTGCAAGTCCTGGCGGGGGTGGCGCGGGTCACGTCCCGGTTGGGTTTAGCAGCTACAATGTCTACGTCTCTATACCCGCCCTTTCACATAGCGAGGGCGTTTGCCACGCTGGACCATTTGAGCAACGGGCGCGCGGGATGGAATTGCGTCACGTCGACTAATGATCGAGAAGTTCAAAATTTTGGCGGCGATCGGCTGATGGAGAAGGGCCTGCGTTATGACTACGCTGACGAGGTAGTCGAGGCTTGTCATGCTCTTTGGAACACGTGGGAAGAAGGCGCGCTCGTCATCGACCAAAAGGCCGGTGTCTTCGCCGATCCTTCGAAAGTTCACTACGCCAATTACCAGGGGAAATACGTCAAAACTCGTGGACCGCTCACCACCCCTCGATCCCCTCAGGGTTCTCCGGTGATCATGCAAGCAGGTTCCTCCGACCGCGGTCGTGAGTTTGCAGCACGTTGGGCCGAGGTCATATTCACTTTGCATTCCGACACTGCGCACATGAAAAAGTTTTATGACGACGTGAAGGGAAGGGTGGCTTCAGCAGGTCGCGATCCTAGCCATTGCGCAATCCTCCCTTCGGTCGATGTGGTCATCGGTGAAACAGATTCAATTGCACAAGAGAAAGCGGACTACATCAACTCGTTAGTCAGCGCAGAACTTGGTGTGGCTGAAGTCTCCAACGCCATCGGTATCGACCTATCGGGCTACCCGTTAGACAAGCCTCTTGAGGACATGGAAATTACGCAGGGAGCCCGTGGGATGATGGATATCATCCTGCAAGGCTCTGATAGCCGCACTCTTCGCGATGTGGGCTACATCTGGGGTGTTAGACAAATGGCCCCACAGTTGATCGGATCGCCCACCACCGTGGCTGATGCGTTGCACGAGATGTTCGAGGCCGAAGCCTGCGACGGTTTCATTATCTGTCCTTCGTTGACGCCGACATCCTACAGCCAGTTCGTCGACATGGTAGTGCCCGAACTTCAGCGTCGGGGGGTCTACCGACGGGACTACGAGGGCCGGACTTTCCGAGAACATCTGCGACAGGGCAACTGAGGAATTCGCCATGCAAATGCAACCACATGCCGTCAATTTCCGTGAAAGCCTTTCGATGGAATGGATATCAGTTTCTCAGTTGGATGGTAGTAGTCTTCGGTCGGTCTTTTCCTGCTTCCCATCAGGTGTTGTGGCGCTGTGCGCCCTCATAGACGGGGTGCCCACTGGTATGGCGATAAGCTCCTTCACCTCGGTGTCGCTCGAGCCGGCGCTTGTCTCGATCTGCATCCAGAAAGGTTCTTCAACTTGGCAAAAGTTGGAACGCTGCGATTGGACAGGTCTCTCAATTTTAGGAGATTCCCAGGCTGAAATTTGTCGTCAGCTGTCCCAGAAAACAGGTGATCGATTTGCGAACGTCGAGTGGAGTAGCTCTCCCCGAGGAGCTGTTTTCATCACCGGTGCGATCGCCTGCCTGGAGTGTCGATTCTACAAAACAGTCGACGCTGGGGATCACGTCCTAGCCCTGCTGGAGCTGGCGGCGCACTCGGTACCTCAGCAGGCTCAACCCTTAGTCTTCCACGATCGGCGCTTCCGCCAATTGGCTCTGTAACGCGGAGCGGCGCAACAATGAGAAACTTGGCGGAGTCTCAGGTGCCTGAATCCGAGTTGCAACAGATTGAACTGTCGGCACTGGCCTTGGATCGCCTTTTCCGCAAGGCAAGGACTCACAATGGGTGGCTGGATGGGCAGGTGTCGGACGCGACGCTGAGGAGGCTTTACGATCTGGTCAAGATGGGACCGACTTCGGGCAATTGTTGCCCTGGTCGATTTGTCTTTATCCGCACCGTCGAAGGCAAAGAACGGCTCCGTCCCGCGCTGTCTTCGGGAAATATGGATAAGACCATGTCCGCTCCAGTCACTGTAATCGTGGCCTATGACACGGCCTTTTACGACAAACTCCCAGAGCTCTTCCCTCATCGGGATGCCAGGCCATGGTTCACCTCCAGCCCAGCGATGGCCGAAGAGACCGCATTTCGAAACGGCACTCTACAGGGAGCATATCTGATCCTCGCAGCGCGGGCTCTGGGGCTCGATGCGGGGCCCATGTCGGGCTTCAAGCGCGAGGTGGTGGATCAAGCCTTCTTCAAGGATACGAGTTGGCGGGCAAATTTCCTCGTAAACCTTGGCCGCGGTGATCCAGAAAAGCTATTTCCCAGGCTGCCCCGTTTGACACTTCAAGACGCGTGCAAATTCGCATGATGAAAAAAACAAAATTAAATTCCATTTTGATTGACTCGGCTTTATTGGCGCATATGATGAGTGGGAGCCGGATCGATAAAATTAGGCGAAAAGCCACCGCTAGTCGAAATGGCCGACTTCAGCCGACTAACCAATGGGAGATCCAAAAATGAAACCGGAGAATCGAGACTATTCGCTTTCGCGTCGCCAGCTACTGAAAACGGCGGCCGCTGGATCGGCTACCCTTGCGCTCGCGGGCCTCGCCGCCCCGACAATTGCGAGGAGCCAGCCGACCGAACTTATGGTGACATGCGGAGGAGGTGACTGGCTGGAGCTGTTGAAAAAGGCATGGTACAACGACTATGCAAAGGTCGGCATACCAATCAACCCTCAGCCATATAAGGGCCTAGCAGAGCTGAAGGCGATGGTTGAGGCCAAGGCTTGGGGGCAGGCGGACATCGTCCTGGGTTCAGCGGGCGATGCCGCAATGGCTCAGGCCATGGGGCTCTCAGAGCCAATCGACTATAGCATAGTGGATAAGTCCTCGCTTCTCGCGGGCACCTACGACGATAATTATATCATTGTCGACGTTGCAGCGTCAGTACTCGCCTGGAACACCGACGCCTTTCCCGCTGGAAAAGAGCCCAAAAGCTGGACGGAGTTCTTCAGCCCCGACCTGAAATCGCCTCGGGGTCTTTTCAAAGGTTCGAACCAGACGCTTGAGATCGCTACGCTTAGCCGCGGTATCGCAATCAAGGATCTCTACCCATTCGATATTACAAAGGCATTGGACGTCCTGCAGAAAGTGCGCGACTCGATCGCATGGTATGAAGGAGGAGCTCAGTCGCAGCAGATGATCACGAGTCGTGAAGTCGACTTGGCAATGCTCTGGATCAACCGCGCCGACACGCTTGTGCAGGACAAGCGCCCGGTCAATTATACCCCGACAAACACGGTTCTGGATGGCGACGCTATCATCATCCCCAAGGGACATCCGAACAAAGACGCAGCAATGAAGTTTGCGGCATATATGGCTAGTCCGGAGCCGCAGGCGAGGTTGACCAATCTTGTAGCATTGGGGCCATCAAACACCAAAGCAATCCCGCTTTGTGATCCGGCGCGCTTGGCGAGAACGGCCATGGACCCGAAGTACGCATCGACCAATCGGTTCCAGGATTTCAAGTGGTTGGCCGCGAATGCCGACAAATTGAATGCTGAATGGAACAAGTGGCTGTTGGGTTAATCGCCTCCCATGGCTGACCCGGTGCCGTCGACCGAAATCTGGTCGACGGCGCCTCTTTTATGATCAAAATGCGAGCTTAATTTGGAACCGGGTGTTGAAAGCCGCCAAGGAACGAGCATGAGCCGTAGCAAGGCCTGGACGCCTGAGAGGGCGCTGCAGTTAATGATAATTCCCCCAGCCTTGCTGCTTGTCCCTACATTCATTCTGCCATTGGCAGTGGTCCTGACTCGCAGCGTTCACGGTTTAGCCTTTGACCTTAGCCAGTTCAGCGAAATCCTCACCAACGAAATCTACCTCCGAGTTCTCTTTATCACTTTCAAGACCGCGTTGATTTCGACCTTTGTTGCTCTGATTATAGGTTTTCCGATCGCGCAGATTATTTCCACATCATCACCCGCAGTAGCTAATTTGTTATTTGCATGCGTGATGGTGCCACTATGGACGAGCGTGGTGACGCGCACCTACGCATGGTTGGCGATACTCGGGCGAGGAGGCGTGCTTAATTCGGCGCTTCGAGACGTGGGTTTGATCGAGCAACCATTGACGCTGATACACAACCAGATTTCGGTCCAAATTGGAATGGTTCAGGTCATGATGCCAATGATGATATTGCCGTTGGTGAGTGTAATGCGGCAAGTCGATCATACAAAGCTAATGGCCGCCGAAATATTAGGTGCGAATCCGCTCCGTGTCTTTTTCCATGTTTATATTCCGATGTGCTTGCCGGGGATCGTTTCCGGTTGCGTATTGGTTTTTATCACCGCATTAGGATTTTACGTCACACCAGCCCTGCTTGGAGGCGATCAAAATACGATGATCGCCGTCCTGATCGAGCAGCAGGTGACAAAGACGCTGAACTGGCCGCTCGCTTCGGCGCTCGCAACGGTGCTCTTGCTCATGGTCGTCGGCACACTTTGGGCCATCTCTCTCTTGGCCAAATGGCGTGGTATCAAGGTCGGCGTTTCGTGATGTGGACGCTATTCACTCGAGCTACAAGATTCTTCTCAATCATCGTGACGGTGGTAGCGGTCGTCTACATGCTCACGCCGATCCTAGTGATTGTTCCTGTTTCCTTCAGCTCCGACCGCTACATCAGTTTTCCGGTTCCGGGTTATTCGAGCCAATGGTACCTGAAAATGTTTGAGAGCGAAGGCTATCGCTTGGCGATCTGGAACACGCTGGTGACGGGCGTTGCCGTCGCGGCCGTTGCGGGCATATTGGGAACTCTTGCGGCGCTCGCGATTGTTCGGGGCAAAATTCGCTTCGGAACCGCTCTTACCGGGTTGGCCGTAGCGCCGCTCATTATGCCCCAGATTATTGTTGCTATTGGCGCATATCCCATTGTCGCTGCGGCTGGGCTAATCGGCACCAAACTTGGTGTTATTCTAATTCATTCAGCGATCGCGCTGCCGCTTGTGTTCATCACGGTCTCGAGCGCCCTGCGCAGCTATTCTCCGAACATGGAACTGGCGGCAATGACGCTAGGCGCCAATGACTGGCGTACATTCATCCATGTTACCTGGCCAATGATCCGGCTTGGTATGACCATCGGCGCCATTTTTGCCTTTGCAGCGTCCTTTGATGAAATCATCATTGCGTTGTTTCTGACGGACGCTTCCTCCGTGACTCTGCCGGTCTATATGTGGAACGAACTGCGTTTCCAGATGGAACCGACGATAGCTGCGGCGTCCACTGCAGCCATTGTCGTATCATTGAGTCTCCTGTCCGCGGTGGCCTTGCTGCAGAGGACGAGCAACAAGAAGCTTAATACGCAAAAGTAAGGTCAGCGCTGAATGGGAATGAGTTTTTCACCCACGTGGTCCGGAGACCGAAATGCGATGAATCCAGCTATCGGGAAGCGGATCGATTATCGTGGCATTACCAAGGCTTATGGGAAGCACGTTGCCCTGAAGCCGACCGACCTCACCATCGAGGCCGGAGAGTTTTTCGCAATCATCGGTCCAAGCGGTTCCGGCAAGACAACTTTGCTGGGGCTGACAGCTGGTTTCGTCGCTCCCTCTGGTGGCGATATTGTAATCGGCGGACACTCCATTGGAGGAATTCCGCCGTTTAAGCGCAACATCGGGATGGTGTTTCAGAACTACTCCCTATTTTTGCACAAGACGGTAGCGGAAAACATTGCATTTCCGCTGAAGATGCGCGGAACGTCCCCTCAGGAGATCGAAACTCGGGTTGCCGACGCGCTTGCTCAAGTTCGCCTGAGTGAGTTTGCTGGGCGGTTGCCGAGTGCCCTTTCGGGTGGTCAGCAGCAGCGGGTCGCTTTTGCTAGGGCCGCTGTCTACAATCCCTCATTACTAATCATGGACGAGCCACTTAGCGCGCTCGACAAGAATTTACGTGAGGGCCTTCAGTTCGAGATCAAGCAGCTTCACGCGAAGTTCGGCTCAACGGTGCTTTACGTCACCCATGATCAAGGCGAAGCGGCTGCTATGGCCAATCGGATTGCGATCATGAATGCCGGTGAAATTGTCCAGATCGGCTCTGCAAGGGAACTTTACAGCAAACCCCGCAATCGTTTTGTCGCCTCTTTTTTGGGGAGCGCCAATCTGTTCGCCATCGAGAAGATGGAGCGGCGCGGATCTGGCGCAGTCGCTCATTGCGCCGGAGGGCTCACCATAAACGGGATTCTATCCGGCGACGTTGGCGCAAAGGCCTGTGTCTGCATCAGACCTGAAGCCATGACGATCACGCCCGTTAGGATTGATAGAGACAATGCGCTCGAAGGCGAGGTTATAGATACAACGTTCTCAAATGGAATCCAGCGGCACTGGGTTCGACTAGGCACAGGCGCCGTTGTAGAGCAACAACAACACATCAACCGCGACCGATACGCTGCGTCCGCGGGACAACGGGTTTTCATCGAATGGAATGCCAGTGACTGCTTAATTATCAACGCTGAGTGAGAGGTCGATCCAACAGAGAATAGTCGTGCTATCCGTCGAGATCCAAACCGATCCGTGCAGCGATCTTGCGATTGCCCCGCCTCCTATCCTGGATGACTTTTTGCGCGACGACAGCGCCCAGAATTGGTGGCCAGCGTCGTTTGGCTCGCCTCACAAACCATAGTTGTCCGGCCTCTGCATCTGGGCTCAGTGTCAATTCAGCCAAGGTGCGGCCGTTACGGAATCCGATGGCCATGCCATGGCCCCAGCATCCCCAGGCGTACGTGATCCGTTTGTCCCGGGCGAACCCGACGTGAGGAGCCCAATCAGCCGTAATCGAAATCGGGCCGCCCCATACTCGGGCAGTGAGAACATGCGAGAGACGCGGGAAAAAGGCTCTTAGGATGTGGTCCTGGCGAAGCTCCGGATAATGTTCGGGCAAAGGGGCACGTGGATGTGGTGCGTAGGTGTTGTAGCCACCGACCCACAAAAGTCGACCGTCAGGCGTAGGCGCAAAAGAATAGAAAAGTTGGGAAAGGACATTGACTCCCGAACGGCGTGGCCAGCCTGCAATCAACCAGTCTTCTTTAAGGAGAGGCTCCGTGACAGCAGCCCTTACAATTAGGGGCAACTGACCGCGTTTCAGTCCAAGTGAATCAATTCCACCAAGTAGATGACTAAAGCCATTAGTAGCCACGATCAGCTTTTCGCAGGTGACGGTGCCGCGAGCAGTCTTGAGGACAATCCGCGGCCCCGTCGCGTCGATCGTCAGCGCCGGACTCATCTCATATATTTGGCCGCCTCCTCGCAAAACGGAGTCTTTCAAACCACGAACAAACTTAAGCGGGTTGAATTGACCCCCTCTTGGGTCGAATAGTGCGCCACCAAGCAACGGGCTATGAAGTTCCGAGTCTACCTGGCTTTGGTTGAGGTAAGTGAAGTGAGCACCGTGCCCCAGCTGATCGTACAGCGACTTATAGCGCTCCAGTTCTGAATCGCCCTCTACGCGGAGCGCTGTCTTCAAGTAGCCGCTGGGAGCATAATCATAGTCAAAATTCTCGACCTCGGCCGCCTTCTCCATCCCTAGGATGCCGCAGTTGATGTAGTCGAGGGCTAGGCCTATGTTCTCGGCGCCGTAGCGCCGAACTTGGGCGCCTAGATCTCCTCCGCCGAAGGAGACGATCAACTGCCCGGCATTTCTCCCACTAGCTCCTGAGCCGACCGTTAATGCCTCTAACGTGATCACCGACAGGCCTGGGGACTTACGAGTTAGGTGATATGCAGCGGACAAACCACTGACACCACCACCAATGACGCAAACATCGGCGCGTACGTCGCCTTGGAGATCAGGCTCGGACGAAGCTGGGCCGTTCAAGTCAAACCAGAACGAAGGTGAAAGGAGGCGATTTCCTTGAAAAGATTCGTCGATGCCGGGGTACATCGAAAGCCTCTCAATGAATCTCCGGCTCAGGGATTGGGGCGTTGCCTGTCAGAAAGTCGAAGTCACAACCAAGGTTTGCTTGACTGACATGCTGGCTGTACATCCAGCCGTAGCCACGGTCATACTTCTGCTGCGGCTTCTTCCATGTACCACGACGTGCAGCCATCTCTTCGGCGCTTAGCACGACGTCTAGTCGACGAGCGGCGACGTCAAGCTCAATGATGTCGCCGTCGCGCAGGAGTCCGATCGGACCGCCGACGAACGACTCAGGCGCCACGTGCAGTATGCAAGTGCCATAGCTCGTGCCACTCATCCTGGCGTCGGAAATGCGCACCATATCGCGCACGCCTTTTTCCAGCAGCTTCATGGGAATGGGAAGCTGGCCCCATTCCGGCATCCCTGGTCCCCCATTGGGGCCCGCATTCTGAAGCACGAGGACGGAGTTCTCATCGACCTCAAGTGCGGGATCGTCGATCCGCGCTGTCATGTCGTTGTAGTCTCTGAAGACCACCGCGGGGCCACGATGTTTCAAAAGACGCGGCTCAGCCGCGCTCCTTTTGATGACCGCGCCGTCTGGCGCCAGATTGCCCTTCAGAACCACGAGTGCACCAGCTGGCTCGACAGGATTTTCGAGGGGCCGGATCACATCGGGCAAATAGACTTGGAAAGGTGCGATGGCGTCGCCGAGGGGAACGCCGCTGACGGTCTTGGTGGTGAGATCCAAACGATCTGAGAGTGTTTTCAACACGGCACCGACTCCGCCGGCGAAGTGGAAGTCCTCCATCAGATACTTGCCCGAGGGGCGTACGTTGACGATGAAAGGGATTTCAGCCGAGAAGGTATCAAATCGCTCGGGAGCCAGTCTGATCCCCACCCGGCCTGCAAGCGCGACCAGGTGAATCACCGCGTTGGTCGAGCCTCCCATGGCTAGTGCGACCTTGATTGCGTTGTCGAAACTTGCTGTGTTGAGAATGTCCGACGGCTTCAAGTCTTCCCAAACTAGATCGACGGCTCGCCTGCCTGCTGCAGCGGCCATGCGCACATGTGCAGCGTCTACCGCAGGAATAGACGCCGCACCGGGCAACGTCATACCGAGGGTTTCCGCAATCGCGGCCATCGTCGAGGCCGTACCCATCGTCATGCAGGTCCCGGGCGAACGCGCGATGCCGCTCTCGATTCCTTCCTGCATTGCCTTATCGGCTTTGCCTGCCCGCAACTCGGCCCAGAACTTCCAGATGTCGCTTCCGCTCCCAAGGCGCTCCCCACGCCAGTTGCCGGACAACATAGGGCCGGCGGGCACGAAGATTGCTGGGATGTTCATGCTGAACGCTGCCATCAGCAAACCTGGGACCGTCTTGTCGCAGCCGCCCATTAGCACTACGCCATCAACCGGGTTCGCACGCAGTTGCTCTTCCGCCTGCATTGCAAGCAGGTTGCGATAGAGCATCGTCGAGGGTTTCATGAATACCTCGCCGAGTGCCATAGCAGGCAATTCTACGGGGAAGCCGCCGGCCTGAAGAATTCCTCGTTTCACGTCGTCCACACGCGCCTTGAAGTGGCCGTGGCAAGGATTGAGATCGCTCCATGTGTTTAGAATGGCAATAACCGGCTTGCCGTCGAAATCCTTTGGCCCAAAACCCAATTGTTGGATACGTGCTCGGTGACTGAGTGTCCTCATGTCGTCGGGAACGAACCAGCGCGCACTACGAAATGACTTTGGGTCACGGCTGCCCATGGCTGTCTCCTAAATTGCGTAACTTGTCGTTCAGATCGCAAGCTCGATCAGGAAGGGAGCCTGTGTCGCGAAGCTTTGTTTCATAAGGTCGGCGCAGCCTTCCAACGTATCCGTCCGCGCTGCTTCGACACCCATGCCTTCGGCGATCTTCACCCAGTTGAGGTCGGGATCTGCCAAGTCCAACATGTTCATTGCAGTCGGACCTGGGCTGGCGCCTACTCCGGCATACTCGTTTATCAAGATCTTATATTTTCGATTCGAGAGAAGGACCGTCGTGACAGGCAGACGCTCACGCGCTTGGGTCCAAAGTGATTGCAGAGAATACATTGCCGAGCCATCTGCTTGCAGCCCTATGACACGGCGCTGGCCCCCAGCGCCGATAGCGGCTCCCGTTGCGACCGGAAGACCATCCCCAATCGCTCCGCCGGTGAGGTGCAGCCAGTCGTGCGGGGGCGCGGTGAAGGTGTGCTCATAAAAGCCTCGACCGAACGAAACGCTTTCGTCCGAGATGATCGAACCCTCGGGCATCACGGCGGCCAGATTGCGAGCAAACCCTTCAGGCGTTGGCGCGCCAGTAGTTTCCTCCGGTAGCGGTCCCGGGTCCGGCATGGTCACTTTCGGCGCGTTCATCACGTCGGCCAAGTCGGTAAGGGCTGATGCTGGGTTCTGATCGGGCCTCGACAGAACGTGGAAGATGGTTTCTGGATTGTAGTGTATTGAAGGCTGGCCAGGGTAGCCAAAGAACCCAATCGGCGGTCGCGAACCTACTAGGATGACGTGGCTGTACTTCCAGAGAGCCTTCTGCGCCTCAGCCAAAGTGTATGGCACGCGGGTAAGAGGGATTCGGCCGCGCCCGCGAGAGATGCGAGCGCAGACATACTCTGACATGAGGCCGCATCCGCTCGCCTGCGCGAGCCGCCAAGCAGCCTCTTGCGAGGCGGCAAGCATGGCTTTACCGCCGAGGAGTATGAGCGTCGTCTGACCGTGGTCTCTAAGGATTCTAGCGGAAACCTCCATGGCATGCGGATCAGGCAGTGTCGGACTAAGATCAGGCAAAGGAGCTGCTGCGGCGCCACCTGCATCCCACGAGGCATCTGACGGCAGGATCAATGTGGCAATGCCGCCGCCTGTGCGGCGAGCGACCTGGATAGCGCATGCTGCGTCATGACCGACATCTGCTGAGGACATTGTAGTTCTGACCCAGTCCGAGCTTGATCGTGCCAGTGCCTCGGTATCTGTGGTAAGTGGCGCGTCATAAGGCCGGTGCCATGTCGCCTGATCGCCGACGATATTTACAATGCCGCTGCGAGCACGCCGCGCATTGTGTAAGTTGGCGAGGCCATTCGCCAAACCTGGGCCGCAGTGTAGAAGGCTGGCCGCAGGTCTGTCGGCAAGCCGATAGTAGCCGTCTGCCATACCAGTAACGACGTTCTCTTGCAGTCCAAGAACGCAGCGGATCCCGGCGATCTGATCCAGCGCTGCCACAAAATGCATTTCGCTGGTGCCAGGATTGGCAAAGCACGTATCAATGCCGCCGGCTATGAGAGTGTGGACGAGACTCTGTGCCCCGTTTGATGACTGGATTTGAGCGCTTTTCATCCTTTTCTCCCGGGCAAGATCATTTTGCCGAAGCTGCGGGAGGCCCGCTGTTGTCAGAAGTGCCACTATCGAGCGTCCAGATCAACAAAAAACGGAATTAATTTCCATTATTTTTGATCAGCCTTTGCGAGTCACGAAGCTTGTGTCGAGATATGACTCGATGGCTTCCGAGCCGCCCTCAGTTCCGAAACCCGAATCGCCGACGCCACCGAATGGGACTTCTGGAAGGGCTAGACCTACATGATTGATTGAGGTCATACCGGAACGAATCTCATTGCCGAGGCGCGTCGCCAGCGCTCCATCGCGGGTATAAGCATAGGCGGCCAGCCCAAAAGGAAGTCGGTTCGCTTCTGCGATGGCTTCGTCGACTGCCGAGAACGAATTGATCACGGCAACAGGACCAAATGGCTCCTCGTTCATGATGAGAGCTGAGGACGGTACATTCGCGAGAACAGTCGGCTCGTAGTACGATCCCTGATTGCCGATCCGTCGGCCACCGGCGACCAATCTTGCACCGCGTTTGAGGGCGTCGGTCACCAATCCATCTACGGTCTCGACCCTTTTTTCATTGATGAGCGGACCCATCTCTGTCGTGGGGTGTAGCCCATTGCCAACTTTGATCTCCTTGGCCGCTCTGCCAAAGCGGTCTGAAAATTCATCGAAGACACTTTCTGCGACAAGAAAACGGGTGGGAGAGATGCACACTTGCCCTGCATTGCGAAATTTGAAAGGCACCATAGTGGCGAGGGCCAGATCAAGATCAGCGTCATCCGCGACAATAACCGGAGCGTGGCCCCCGAGCTCCATCGTTGAGCGCTTCATGTGAAGTCCAGCCAGAGCCGCCAGTTCCTTGCCGACGGCAGTTGATCCTGTGAAGCTGATCTTGCGGATAATCGGATGTGGTATGAGGTAGCGGGAAATTTCGGTCGAACGTCCGTTGATAAGGTTCACAACGCCCGGGGGGATTCCTGCGTCATCGAAAGCCTTTATGAGCCCTGCTGGACTGGCGGGCGTTTCTACCGGCGCTTTAATTATGATGGAGCAGCCCGCGGCGACCGCTGCTGATAGCTTTCGGACGATCTGATTGATTGGAAAATTCCAGGGTGTGAAAGCTGCCACCGGTCCCACCGGCCGCTTGATTGTGACTTGTAATATGTCCGAAGCACGAGCAGGAATGACTTGGCCATAGGTTCGCTGTGCTTCACCAGCAAACCAATCGATAATGTCGGCACCTGCGAGCGCTTCCAGTCGTGACTGGGCCAATGGCTTCCCCTGCTCAAGGGTCATCCAGCGCGCAATCTCCTCGACTTGTGATCTCAGATTTTCAGCCGCGCGACGCATTATCTTGGCCCGTTCGAAGGCCGAGGTGCGGCTCCAGATCCCGAACCCCGTGTCTGCCGCGACCAGTGCCGCATCCAAATCACGTTGGGTCGCATGCGCCACTCGGCCAATTTCTTGGGCGTTCGAAGGATCAGTTACAGAAATCCAGCGATCGCCTTCTGCGGGGCGCCACTTCCCATCAATGTAAAGCTGAACGTCAGGATAGTTGTTCATTCGGCTCGCGACTCCATTGAATACGTGCCCCGACCTGCGTGGGCGCGGAAGCCCGTCTGGCGAGACAACTTTTGCTAGTAAGGGTACCTCAGGGAAATCGCGGATCGTTCACGATGCGATTTCTTTGGTTTGGCCTAAGGGTTTCTCATCTCCGTAGCACCGGACGACGCCTGAAGCTGCCAGGCGTTTGATACGTTCGTGATCGTATCCCAGAACAGATTCGAGGACGGCCTTAGTGTCCTCCCCCAACAGAGGAGGTGCCTTCTGCTGCCGCATCCTTTGTCCAGCCAAGCCGTGCGCTGGAGCGATCAGTTGCACAGTACCAAGATCCTGATGTTGCAAGGACTGAACAATGCCCCTTTCTACCACTGTTGGCGTGCATAGCGCTTGAGAGACAGAGTAAACAGGGCCCGCGGGAACCGAAGCTTGCCGGCAAGACGTCAGCCAATGTTCGACCGGCTCGGTAGCAAGAACTTCACCTATCGCAATTAGAAGCTGGTCGCGGTTGAGGGCACGGTAGTGCGCTGTGGCGAACCTACGATCAGTCGCAAGCGCAGGCCGGTCGATCACTTGCACACAGAAATCCTTAAACATCCTGTCTGTGCCAACAGCCAGGGCTAAATACCCGTCTGAGCATTCGAATAGCTGGTACGGGACCACGCTAGGATGAGCATTGCCATAGCGGGTCGCTTCAACGCCAGCATTCAGATAGCCGGTGCCAACGTTGATCAGCAGGTTGAGCGTCGTCTCGATTAGAGCAACGTCAATGAACTGGCCTTTTCCTGTCTCTTTTCGTTGGTAGAGTGCTGCGAGCACGGATTGTGTTGCGACCATACCGGCAACAACATCTGTAAATGCAACACCGAGTCGATTCGGCGGGCCGTCGATAGCTCCTGTGATCGACATGAGGCCGCTTTCGGCCTGCATGATGAAGTCATAACCTGGACGGTCGCTTTCCGGCCCGGTCTGGCCGTAGCCGGAAATGGAACAGAAAATAACTGCTGGATTTATATCACGCATGGTCTCATAGCTGAGGCCCAACCGCTTCATGGTACCCGGGCGGAAATTCTCCACGACAACATCAGCTTGTGCTGCCAAAGCTAGGATGATCTCCCGGCCTTCTTTTGCCTTCAGGTCGACTGCAATGCTGTGCTTGCCGCGGTTAGCGCATAGGAAGTAGGTGCTAACGCCTTTGTAGTTGGGGATTGACCAAGCCCGGGTGTCGTCGCCGGTATCGACATTCTCAATCTTCCAGACGTCCGCCCCCAGGTCGCCGAGCGACATTGTGAGCCAGGGTCCCGCCAGAACGCGAGTCAGGTCCAGAACCTTGATGCCTTTCAGTGGAAGCGTAACATCATCCATTAGATTTCCTCTCCTGCGGAACCGCAGCAGCGGTTCGCCAATTGATTTCGCCAGGTAGCCTGTGCGTCCCGGGGAGGCTGTTACCCAAGCCTGCCCACCATTCTTCCGGTCGCTCTGACAGCCACAACTTCATCCCGTGGCGCCGGCACACCCCGGTGGGTGCCTGGTTTTCGACGCTACTATTGCCAAACCCGCGCATCGTCGTCAATGATGTGGAATTATATTCCATATTTTTTCCCAACATAGTAGGGGCTATAAACGGAATAGGAGGCGATCTGTGAGAAAGCGATCAAAACCGATGGACGATCCAAAACTCGCCGAAGAAGCCGTAGGGGCGAGTTCGCTTCTTCGTGGCCTTGAGATATTGCGAGCTTTTAGGGCAACAGATTCGGCACTGGGCAACCAGGACTTGATAGAGCGCACGGGACTGCCGAAGGCTACCGTCTCACGATTGACCTACGCCCTCGCTAGCGCAGGCTATCTTTCATACGACGAACCTATGGGGCGCTACAGTATTGGGCCTTCGACCATCTCGCTTGGCTATTCCGGCCTGAGTTCAATCCCGGTTGTCAGAGTTGTTCAGCCGCTCCTGCAGAGATTGGCAGAGAGAACTGGCGTTGCCGCGGCACTCGGAGCCCGTACTGGGCTAGAGATGATCTATCTGGCAAATTGTCGGGCGTTCGGACCGGTTACATTGCAACTCAACGTGGGTTCCCAGCTACCAATCTGGCGTACAGCAATGGGGCTTGCGTACGTTGCAGAAATGAATTCGGACGCTCGCCGTGATTTGATCGCCAGACTAGTAGAGCGCGAGCCTGAAAACGCGCCGTCTATCAAGAATAGTGTTGCGGAGGCCGTTGACGGCTATAGAAGCAGAGGCTTCGTTTGCTCTTTCGGAGCGTGGTATAGTTACATCAATGCGATAGGGGTAGCATTTCGACCGACGGACGGATCGCAGCTCGTAGCGCTTACTTGCGGTGGGATATCGGATATACTTTCTCCCAGCGATTGCTTGGGTGCGGCTGGCGATGCTCTCTTAGAAACCAAAGAGAGGTTGCGAGAATTGTTAGAAAGGCCGGCGTCCAGCAGTCACCAGCCGTTTCCACATGCAGAACTACGTCCGTAGCCCCCAGACGCCTGGCTAACATAAACGCGACGGCATCCGCGACCAAGCGCGATCACTGCTTCATGCTCGTTCGTTCCTGCCTGCTGGGCCAATCGACGGTAGGAGATCGTGGGGCCCACGATCTCCACCTTTGTGCCTTCGTGGACGAGGTCGGGACGGAGCTCGTTAACGTCGATCGCTATCAAGTCCATTGAGACGCGCCCTATGACGTCCGCTATTTGGCCATCGATTGCAACCTGGCCGCGGCTACTGTTGGCTCTCAAGTAGCCATTGGCGTAACCTATGGCTACTAGCGCAACCCTTCGTGCGGTGGGTGCTCGCCAGCTTGAAGAGTATCCGACGGGGTCTCCTTTATTCACCGTACGGACTTGAACAACGGTCGCCAGAACCGTTGCCGGTTGCTCGACCGGGCTATCGCCCTCTGGCAGAGGGTTAATGCCAAACGTCGATTTCCCTGGTCTAATGATGTCGCCATGGAATTCATTACCAAGGTAGGTCGCGCACGAATTGGCAATCGACAACGGCGCGGGTGGCAAATGTCGACAGGCATCTTTGAGACGCTGAACTTGCATCCGGCAGAGCTCGAGATCGATGTCATCAGCCGAGGCAAAGTGGGTCATGTAGGCTTGAATAGCTATTCCAGGTATGAGGCGTCGAGCTCGACCAAGATCTTGCGCGCTCAACCCCAGACGGTTCATTGCCGTATCGATATGTACAAATCCTCGAAGTCGCTCTCCCGAAGAATTAGCAAAGTCATGAGCCGCCTCCAACTGAGGCAGGGAGTTTATCACGGGGGAGATGCCAAGTTTTGCCGCGTCATGAAGAAGAGACTGTGGAATCCCATCCAGCACGGCGATGTTCGGGCCGACGCCTAGATCTTCCCGCAAAGTCGCGGCATCCTCGAACCTAGCGCAGAAAAAGAGATCGGCTCCTGCTTGGTGCAAGGCTGCCGCGGAGGGCCGCATGCCATGTCCGTAGCCATCACCCTTCACAACGGCTGCACACCGGCCCTTCGTGAGTGTTTTAAGCTTCAGAAAGTTTCTCTGTATTGCGCCCGTGTCGACCAACATCACAGGCTCCGACCTTAAGATTTTACCTGCGGCTTCGGGAAGGCATGTCAGGTCCATGGATCAACACGACGGCGAAAAGACAAACCACGCTACCAGAGCGGGACGGGCATCTTGTTGCATAGCGCGCCGGCTTGGTCAATGAATACGGAAATTAATTCCATAAATGGTCTTGAGCCATATGATGGCTTTCGGCTAGGGTTAGCGAACCTGTCAACTCCGTCGGAAGTTCGAACATGATATCTGCTACGATTGTTTTGCGGCCATACGAGCGCACCATTCTCTTGTGCCCAAGGGGAGCGTGCAATGGCTGACCCAGATACAATCATCGTCGGGGCTGGCATTGGGGGGCTATCTGCAGCCGAGGCCTTACAGCGATCTGGCCAGAAAGTTTTGGTTCTCGAGGCATCGGATCGCCCTGGGGGCCGCGTCGTGAGAATTTCTCGTAAGAATGGCGATACAGCCGAAGCCGGGGCCCAAGGCATCCATTCTAATTACGATGAGATGCTCAAGCTCATTGATCGGTACGGGATGACAGCCGATTTGATGCCAGCTTTTGGTAAGGTCCAATATCTCGATCGGACTGGCGCCCCACGCATCTCAGGAGGGAACAAAGACCTGGCAAAAATAGTGGGTCTCAGGGGTAAGCTAGACCTCAGCTATTTTTGGGCAAAATACTTCACATTTGCCAAGCCGTTCCCGCAGTTTGAGCTGAACACGGACATTCCCCGATATGACAACGTCAGTGCGGCAGATGAATTGCGCTGGGCTGGTCGAAATTTTCGTGACTTTGTACTACGTCCGATGTCCTGGGCAATGGCCAACTCGACCCCCGACCGGATCAGTATGTACTACATCGTCAACGGCCTTCGACTCCGCATGACGACAAAGATCATGGGACTGCGTCAGGGAAATGCCTCTATCTTGGAAAAGATTGCGGGCACCCTCGAGATTCGGTATGGCGCTCAAGTCAACAGAGTTTTGACCACTAACGGTGTGGTCGATGGCGTAGAGCTAGACGACGGTACTAAGATTAAAGCACGCCACGTGATTTTAGCGTGCACCGCTGGCGTTGCAGGTTCGCTTTTAACTGACGAGTTTTCAGAAGCGAAGCGATTCCTGGGCGCGTTCACTCATACCCCAATGCCTCTCGTTTTCTTCTTCCTGGATCGGCCACTGGCTAAGGAGGCATACTCTTTCATGGGTCACCCCTTCCGTCATGCTGATTTCAATATGGCGCTCAACCACACGATGAAGACGCCCTACATGGCGCCTTCTGGCAAAGCCATAATCTCTGCGTGGCCCGCTTTTCCGCGCGCCGTTGAACTGATGGCGAAGCCCGACTCCGAGATTGTTGACCGCGCACGGCTCGATCTGGAGCCATTCTTTCCAGGCTTCTCCGATTGGATAGATGAGGCGCACGTTTTTCGGCATGACTGGGGTCTTGCCCGATATGAGCCCGGGATGCATCGGAAGCTTTTGGATTTCAAAATCCTGGCTGAACGGTTCAAAGGCCTCTCATTTGCAGGGACAGACTACGACAGCATTCACATGGAGAGTGGTGTTCGTAGCGGACAGCGCGCCGCCGCTCGAGCTTTGCGCGGCGCTTGAGTATGTGGATGAGACTCGAAAATGCCTGAAGCCTTTGATGTCGTGATAGTTGGCGCGGGGTCGGCGGGTTGTGTTCTCGCCAACAGACTGTCGCTTGACCCCAACTGCAAGGTGCTGCTTTTAGAAGCCGGCGGGTGGGATTGGAACCCACTGATCCGTATCCCCTATGGTGCTCGAAAAATGTTCGAGCATCAGATGTATCAGTGGGATGACGTTTCCGAACCCAATCCAGCTGCGGACGACCAGCGCATGATCATCCCGCATGGCAAGGTCATCGGGGGCACTTCGTCTCTAAACTACATGGCCCACGCCCGTGGAAACCCGCTAGACTATGCCCGATGGGTTGAACAGGGGGCCAGGGGCTGGAGCTACGAAGAGGTCCTGCCTTTCTTCAAAGAGTGCGAGACCTGGGAGGGGGGGCAGGACCGCTGGCGTGGCAGCGAGGGTCCCCTCGGCGCGTGCACGCCAAAGTTTCACGACCAACTCGCCTTTGGCTGGTTTGAAGCAGCAAAAAGCTTGGGTCATCCGACAACTCTGGACTACAACGGAGCTCAGAACGAAGGCTTTGCGCCAATCCAATACACAATTCGTGACGGCAAGCGAACATCTTCAGCCCAAGCATTTCTGCGACCTGCTTTGCGGCGTAAAAACCTGACAGTTCGTACACGTGCAATGGCAACGAAGGTGCGGTTGGACGGTCGTCGCGCTGTAGGAGTGGAGTATCTAAGGCACGGTCGCCATGAGGTAGCACATGCGGGGTCGCGCGTAGTTCTTTGCTTAGGGGCGATCAATACGCCTCACCTTTTGATGCTTTCTGGAATAGGCCCGGCACACCACTTGCGAGCGATGGGAATCGATGTGAAAGCCGACTTACCTGTCGGTGAGACATTGGAGGATCACTTGGCTTACATGCTCCAGTGGCGCAGAAAGCAAAAAGATCCCTTCCACCAGACTCTGCGCTGCGACCGGATTGCGATGAACATGTTGAGAGCTCAGCTTTTTGGCACTGGGCCAGCAGCGAATCTTCCGGGCGCAATTTTTGCTTTTCTCAAGACCGACGATTCACTGCCACAGCCTGACATTCAATTGGTGATCCCACTGATCGCGCCTGAGGCGAATATATGGTACCCGCTCGTCAACCCTCCAGGGAAAGGCTCGTTCTGTGTGAAGGTTAACCTGTTAAGCCAAAGGAGCCGGGGCAAAATTCGTCTCCGCTCGACCAATCCTGTAGATCGTCCTCGTGTGTTCTACAACTCGCTGTCGGATCCGGAAGATATTGCCACGATGCGCCGCTCCTTCCGCCAGACTATGGAAGTAGGCGAGGCTCCAGCGATGTCCCAATTTCGCGACCGATTGATGATGCCGGATCGTTACCTGTCAAACGACAGCGAGATTGACGGTTTCGTCAGGGCGCATTCCACACAGCAATATCATCCTGCTGCCACATGCCGAATGGGGGATGATAACCTCGCGGTCCTGGAGCCTGACCTTAGCGTCAAGGGACTTGAGAGCCTGAACATCGTTGACGGGTCAGCAATGCCGCACCTTGTAGCCGGCAATCCAAACGTTGTTATCATGATGATGGCCGCTAAGGCGGCCGCCATGTGGCGCTAGATAGGTCGCCTGCCGCGTCCCTGTAGCCTTCAGCCTTCCTGTTTTATTCGAGCGATCGAAACCCCTGCGCGGGCGTATCTCAGCGTCGAGTTTCAAAATTCCAGAATTAAATTCCAAAAATGCGTTGCCAACCACTCCGGCCTGTGCAACATTTGTAGACGCCGAGGAGATCCTCGGCGCTGCAAGTTGTGGACATTGAAAGAAACAATAAAAGGCTCTTCGCGTGGTCGCCTGGCCCCGCGAATGAGGGAGCAACGGCGTTTTTCGATGCGTCACTCTCCATGCAGCAATCCGAGGCTTTTAGGGAACACTCGAACCAGGGATATGTGACATGTCGGAATTTCGCCTAGATCGTAGGGCGGTCCTCAAAACTGGGCTGGCCTCAGCTGCCTTTCTCGCTGCGCCCGCGATAATCTCGTCGAAAGCGCTCGCTTCTTCTGGAGAGGTGAAGCTAATCAGCTATGCAATGAACCAGCAGCCTATTCTCGATGCCTTCGAGAAGGAGACCGGTATTAAAGTAAAGCTGTCGGCCATAACTAACGACGATGAAATGTTCTCGCAGGTAAAACTTGGCGCGGGCACGGCTGAAGCGGCGGACCTTTGCGAGCCGGCAAGTACCAACATTCCCCTTTGGTATGGGAACGGCTTCCTTCAGGCATTCGATCCTAGCAAGCTAGCAGTAGGAAACATCACCTCTGGCATGCCGGGTACGAAGGAGGGAGATGCCGGTTATCAAGAGGGGAAGCTCGTTTACTCCTCCACCTTATGGGGCGGCGAAGGCATGGGATATGCCTCGGATGTGCAGGGCCACACCTTCGGGGAGGCCAGCCTGGCAGACATTTTAGACCCCGCGTTCGTTGGGCAAGTGACGGTCCGCGCGCACTCCGCGCTTGCAGCGATCGGGCGAATCCTTGAGGCTCAGGGGAAGCTTCCAAAGCCGTTTCTCGATTCCTACAAGGACGAAGCGGTTATGCGGGCCAATTATGACGTGATTATCGCTGAGGCAATTAAGCATAAGCCGAACATCGCTCAATTCTGGACGAACGATAACGAGGGCAACGCGGCCTTTACAGCCAACGGCTGTCGCGTGGGTCTCATCTGGGAATCGATGGGAAGAGTACTGGCAGATCAGGGTGTTCGCTACATTGCACCTAAGGAGGGCGTATTTGGGTGGAATCAAGGCTTTGTTCTTCTGAAGGGAGCTCCCAACGTCGAGGCAGCCCACGCATTTGTGAAGTATATTTCCCAGCCCGAAAACAGTGCGAAATGGGCGGCCGCAAACCAAGGGCTTCCTAGCGTCAAAGGCGCTGTCGATCTTATGGACGACAAATCGAAAGCCTTCACTGCGGCGGCATATCCAGGTGACGCCATCTCAAAGGTTTGGTGGTGGCCGCCGCAGGATCCGTGGTTCATTAAGCTGCGTGGGGAGTATGCAGATAAGTGGCGCGCGGCCTGAGGGGTTACCATTTCCAGGCGCGGGGCGAACAACGCCCTGCGCTTGGGACAGTCCGTTGGTTGAATATTCAGGTTTCTAGGGCGCGATAACTCATATGAGCGAGGGTGTAGATCTCTCTGCGGTGAGCATTGAGTTCGGCAGTTTCAAGGCTGTCGACAACGTCTCCGTCGATGTTCGACCGGGTGAGTTCTTTTCGTTCCTGGGACCATCGGGGTGCGGAAAAACTACAATTCTGCGGATGGTATCGGGCTTTCTAAGCCCGAGCTCCGGCGATATCCGGATTGGCGGAAAGTCCATGAAAGGTATCGGTCCTAACAGGCGGCCAACCGCTTTGATCTTTCAGAATCTCGCACTTTTTCCCTTAATGCCTGTCTGGGAGAATATCACTTTCGGATTGCGAGTTCGGGGGATTGGGCGATCTGAGCGACGCAAACGAGCTGAGGAGCTTTTGCGCGTGGTCGATCTTCCCGACGCTGGCGACAAAGCGATTGGGCAGCTCTCCGGCGGTCAGAAACAGCGGATCGCTATAGCCCGGGCCCTCGCAGTTGAACCCAAGGTGATGCTACTCGACGAGCCGCTCTCTGCGCTTGACCTCAAGCTTCGGCAGCATATGAGAGCGGAGCTACGCGCCATTCAGGAGCGAACTGGCGTGACATTTATCTATATCACTCATGATCAAAGCGAAGCATTGGCGATGTCTGACCGCGTCGCTGTAATGTCACGTGGCAAGCTTCAGCAAGTGGACACGCCGCAAGTTATATACAATACGCCTGCAAACGGCTTCGTTGCGTCTTTCGTTGGAGAAAATACCATCCTAAATGGCGCAGTGGACGGTGAGGAAGGTGGCTTTGCGTCGTTTCGCACCCCCGATGGGCGTTTCAAAGCCCGTCCAGGTCCTGGAGTCCGAAACTCAGGCACAACCCGACTTTTTGTGCGCCCAGAAAATGTGCGTCTGGGCAGTGCGGAGAATAGCCTTGAGGCCACGGTCACCAAGGTTGTGTTTGAGGGCAACCTAATCAGCGTCATTGGGACCACTCGTAATGGGGTCCCCATCGTAGCGCAGTTCACCAACGGGGCCGCCGGCGAGCTGCCGCAGATCGGTTCAACCGCCAGGTTTTCGTTCGACCCAGAACGCGCGCAGATTCTGGTTGACGATCGACCGACGGGCGTCCGCACCGAGGGATTCTAGACGATGGCCAGCTTGATTAGACGGTATGGATTGGGCTTAACAGCGATATTGCTGGCGCTGACGGCATTTTGGATGTTGGCGCTGGTTTGGATTCCTTACGCTATTATGCTAGAGCAATCCTTTCGGCTTTATTTACCGGTTACTGAAGTTGGAAGTGCTAAAGACGTTTATACGATAGCTAATTATCTTTCTCTGTTTAGCACATCTGCGTTAAAAACATTCCTCGGCGTTGATATACCGCTGCCGGTATACATATTTATTACCACGGTTTTATATAGCATATTTGTTACGGCAATCTGCGTATCTTTGGCCTATCCACTGGCATGGTACTTGGCGAAGAGAGCTTCAATCGAAATTGTTCCAACTCTATTGCTGATGCTCGTGGTGCCGATGTTCGTGAGTGAGTTTCTGAGGACTTACGCTTGGTTCGTCATTCTCGCTTACCAAGGCCCTCTCAACGCGTTGGTGGAGTTATTCGGCCTGTCTAAAGTTCGCTGGCTATCCGGTTATAATGGTGTGATCGTTGGTATGGTGTATACGTATTTTCTGTTCATGTTCTTCCCAATATACAATAGCTTGACGTCCCTAGACAATAACCAAGTCGAGGCCGCTCAGGACCTTGGAGCAAAATGGTGGACCGTCCATCAACTGGTAGTGCTCCCCCATGCAAAAACAGGAATAAGTTCTGGATGCACAATGGTGTTTATGTTTGCCGTCGGCTCAATTCTTGTCCCTGTCCTACTCGGTTCCCCAAGCTCCAGATGGTTCACTGAAATTATTTTGCGTACGATGTTCGAGAGCCAGGACTGGAACACTGCCTCCGCCTACGCATTTATGCTGCTTTTGGTATGCTTGCTGTTTGTCTCGCTCGTGATGCGATTGTTCCGAGTGAACCTCTCCGACATTGCGCATTAGGAGCGGCGAAATGCGAACTGGAACTCCAAGCCGCACCATTCTTCAGCTCTATTTGGTAGTGATGGTGGGGTTTCTGCTGCTGCCGCTCATCGTGACATGCGGAGCCGCACTGAACGAATCGCGGTTCCCAACAGTTTGGCCTTGGCGCGGCTTCACGCTGCATTGGTTTGTTGATTTATGGGATAATACCCGGTTCTGGCTGGCAGTTGGGAACACCGTGCTTGTGGCGACAGGCGTTATGGTAATAGCAGTCCCGATCGGTACCGCAGCCGCAATTGCTCTCAACAATACATATGCCGGCGCGCGCAGCTTTCTTTACGGTCTTATGACCGCGCCCATCCTTACACCCGGGGCAGTTATCGGCATATCAACGCTTATGTTTTGGAGAGCACTTGATGTGCCGGCCGGCCTCCTTATCACGACTTTTGGGCAGGTTTCAGTGATTGCCGCCTATGTCATGTTGCTGGTGCTTGCGAGGTTGCAGAGCTTCGATCCAGGGCTTGAAGAAGCAGCCCTTGATCTTGGTGCGAGTCACGCGCAGGTGATTTGGACGGTGTTGCTGCCTCACCTTCGACCCGCGCTGATACTTGGTGGGGTTATCTCCTTTCTGCAATCAACCGAGGGTTACAATGTGCCCCTATTTACTCGAGGCGGCAAGGAAACCGTTATGATCTACATCGCGTCCCAGGTGAGAACTGGCGCTACGCCTATGATCAACGCCCTCGCGTTAATCTTGGTTGCGGTTACGGTTTTGGCGGGAGTGTCGTACGAGGTCCTTCGGCGGCGTGAAATTCGTAGCCGGGCTAAGATCGATCGGATGGCGCGAAATGCGCAGGCCCAGGAAGTGGCCGGTTTGGCCTACTAGGACAGGACTTCATCAGTCAGCGGATGCTCGCGAGGTACGTCCAAACGTCGCACCCCCTCCGACTTAACGGCAAAACGATGCAGGCCGTGGCTCAGACGAGATCCACGCAGTGGTTACCACTACCCATAACGACAGAGCAAGAGGACAGGAATGCTTCAAAGATCTTATACAGTTGAAGAGGGTGTCTTCTCCGTCGGTTCGAGTATGTCGGTCTTCTACCGAGATTTCCGACCGCTGACAGATAATACCGATAAAGTTCCCATTGTTTATCTGCCGGGCCTCATGCGAACGGCTCGCGATTTTGACCGCGTGGCCTCTCACTTCGCAGACGAGCGAAGAGTCGTTACCGTAGACACTAGGGGAAGGGGGAGGGGAGGTCGTTCCGACGATCCAGCCAATTACGATTTTGATCAGATGATCGGTGATGTCTGGGCGCTGACCGATCATCTTGGGGTGGAGCGGATGGTCTTGGTAGGGCTCGCGCTCGGTGCCTTCATGTCGTGGCGAATGGCGAGCCGCAGACCGGATCGCGTTATTGGTGTTGTGGTGAACGACACTGGTACTGAGACAGTGAACAGAGTCGGTAAGAAGATGGTCGCTTTGGCAGACCAAGGCGAATATAGCTTTGATGAGGCATTGGATAAGTTGCGTGAGCCGAATCGGAAGAATTTTCCCGATTTTGGCCTCGAAGACTGGCGAGCCTACACGCTGCAAGTCTATGCGGAGACAACGCCAGGGAAATGGAAACGAGATTTCCACCCGGCCATCTTGGAGGCCTGGGCAGGAACAAAAGAGCGCTGGCCTAGCCTCTGGGACGAATACTCCACGATCAAGGAGGTTCCGGTGCTTATCTTGCGGGGTGAGAACTCTGAATTCCTCACACTAGAGCAGGCTGACAAAATGGCCGGGGCTTTGCCACGGGCAAAAACGGTAAGCGTGCAAGGGCGAGGGCATCCGTTGCTGCTTGATGAGCCTGCGTCGTTGACTGCGATCCGCGAGGTCCTTGCCCAAGCTGATATCAAACTCTAAGCGGTGGTGGTTCAATGAGAATTCTAGTGACCGGCGCCGCCGGAATGATCGGGTCCAAGCTGGTCCGCAACCTAGTCAACAGGCGTGAGCTGAGCGGCCATCCGATATCGACACTCGACCTCTTTGATGTGGTTCCAGCTGCTATTCCAAACGGTTCTGACATCAAGACAGATATCCATGTCGGTGATATCGCGGAGCCGGAAACCGCTGAGCGCTTGGCTGCCACCAGACCGGATATCATCTTTCATTTGGCCAGCGTGGTCTCGGGGGAGGCAGAAACCAACTTCGATCTTGGGTACCGAGTGAATGTCGATGGCGGTCGGGCGCTCCTCGAAGGACTGCGCCACAATGGAAACAAGCCGCGCGTGGTCTTTGCCTCTTCAGGTGCTGTGTTCGGAGGTCCATTTCCGGACCTTATAGACGACGATTTTGCCCCCGTTCCGCAAACTTCCTACGGGACCCAGAAAATCATTGTGGAAGCGTTAGTCCAGGATTACTCGCGCAAAGGCTTTATCGATGGTGTGTCCATCCGGCTTCCGGCGATCTGCATCCGTCCGGGCAAGCCCAATAAGGCAGCTTCGGGCTTTTATTCAGGTATTATACGTGAGCCGTTAAACGGGGTCGAAGCTGTCGTTCCCGTATCGCGGGATATTATTCACAGTAGCGCGAGTCCGCGGTCGGCTGTCGGCTTCCTAATCCATGCTGCAGAGCTCCAAAGTGAACGAATCGGCTCGCGTCGAAGCCTGAACATGCCTGGCGTCTACTGCACCGTCGGAGAGCAAATCGATGCAATGGCCCGAGTGGCTGGCCCCCAGTACCTCCGTTTCGTGCGCGACGAGATAGACCCCACGATTGAGGGTATCGTTAGCACTTGGCCCCGCGGGTATCTGGCTACTAGGGCCCAAGAACTGGGGTTCAAGGGCGATGCAGATTTCGACGAGATCATTCGCATCTATATCGAAGAGGAGATGCCTGGAGGACCGGCGTCAATTTCGGCTGAGGGTTTGTAATGTCTGGGGGAGTCGCAATTGTAACCGGTGCCGGAAGCGGGGTGGGTAAGGCCGTCGCTCATGGCCTTCTCGCGAATGGTTGGAGAGTTGTCTTCTGTGGTCGCCACATTGACCGGTTGAATCAATCAATTTCCGGGTCAGGCGTAGATCATGTTCGGACATTCGCTCAGGAGTGTGACGTCTCCAAAGCTGCAGACGTTAAAAGGCTTTTTGAAGCCACTATCGACGTGTTTGGTCGCGTCGACTTGCTCTTCAACAATGCGGGATCCAGCTATCCCTATGCGATGATCGATGAAGTTCCGATTGATGCATGGGAGCAGGTATTGGCTGTGAATTTGACGGGCGCCTTCCTGTGTGCGCGAGAGGCGTTTCATATCATGCGTAACCAGAGTCCCCAGGGGGGGAGAATTATTAATAACGGATCGGTTTCTGCCTATGCGCCACGACCTGGCTCGGCGCCGTATACCATTACGAAGCATGGCATAACCGGGTTGACGAAATCGCTGGCTTTGGATGGTCGTCCCTTTTCCATCGCCAGCGGTCAGATCGACATCGGAAATGCCTCGACCGACATGACCAAACGAATGTCGGAGGGGATACGGCAGCCAGATGGTCAGATCAGACCAGAGCCTGTCATTGAAGCTCGAAATGTCGCCGACGCTGTCGTTTACATGGCCGGCTTGCCCCTAGGCGCTAACGTCCTTTCGATGGTGGTAATGGCAACCAATATGCCGATGGTTGGGCGAGGCTAGAGCTCACCGCGAATTCGGAGTTTCACATGCAATCCTTCGGTGAAAAAATCGCCGTTATTGCGGCCGGACCGCTTTCGCCTCGAGCACTAGATGCCCTAGCCCTCCGCTTTGACGTTACGCATTTGGCGAAAGGCGATGCAACTCTTGTGACATCGGACCTAGCAGCAAAGGTTCGCGGTGTGGCAGTGATGGGCGGCTGTACGGATGCCTTCATATCAGCCCTGCCAAAATTGGAGATCATCGCGAGTTTCGGTGTGGGGTATGACGCTGTGGATGTGACCCAGGCCGTGCGGCAAGGCGTGATTGTCACTCACACACCTGATGTGTTGAACGACGAGGTGGCTGACACCGCGGTGGGTCTCCTCATTGCCACGTTGCGTGACTTACCCCGCGCAGATGCCTTCCTACGTCAGGGCCGATGGGCCGCCGGCGAGCGTTTCCCCCTAACGTGTGGCACGCTGAGCGGCCGCAAAGTGGGAATTTTTGGATTGGGTCGAATTGGACGAGCAATCGCGCTCAGACTACAAACCTTCAATGTCGAAATTTCCTATCATAACCGCCGTCAAATCGTTGATGTGCCATGGACTTGGCATCCTACACTGCTGGACCTGGCTCGTTCAGTAGACACGTTGATCTGTGTCGCGCCTGGGGGGCGGGAAACAACTCATGCTACAAACGCCGAAGTCCTCGCGGCTTTGGGTAGGGACGGCGTGCTCATCAACATCGGCCGGGGATCGACTGTCGACGAAGCTGCGTTGGTACAGGCACTTCGCATTGGGACGATCATGGCTGCGGGTCTTGACGTCTACGAGCACGAACCAAAAGTGCCACCCGATTTGCTTGCATTGCCCAACACAGTTCTTCTGCCGCATGTGGGTTCAGCTTCCATTCCGACGCGCAACCTAATGTCTGACCTCATGGTGAAAAACCTTACAAGCTGGTTCGATGAGGGGCGTGCTATTACTCCAGTGCCCGAGGTACAAAAACACGCATTGCAACCGCTCAATGGGATTGACCATTGAGCAGCGGAAAAAGATAGCGGCAGCAACAGAAAATCGCCTCAGCAGCTAGCCAAGCTGCGGCAAATGCGATAAATGGAATTTAATTCCAATTACGAGCAAAAAATTATGACTGACCTCGTGAGTTATGAGCGAAATGGCTCGATAGTGGTTATCGCTATCGAAAATGGCGCGGTCAACGCCTTGAGCCAAGAGGTGCGATCAGCGTTGTGGCAGGCGGTTGAGCGCTTTGATCAGGATGACGTCGCTAGGGCAGCCGTGATTATGGGTGCTGGGCGGATGTTCGTCGGCGGAGCCGATATCAAGGAGTTTGGGAAACCTCCTCTCGAGCCCACTCTCCCGGAGCTTATTAACCGTATCGAGGTCTCTACCAAACCGATCGTTGCCGCGATGCATGGAGTTAGTTTGGGAGGTGGGCTAGAGCTGGCTCTTGGTTGCCATTATCGGTTGGCAATGCCCTCCACGAAACTCGGACTCCCGGAAGTCACCCTCGGTCTGTTACCTGGAGCCGGAGGCACACAACGCGTCACACGGTTAGCAGGAGTGGAAAAGGCGCTAGACTTTATCCTTCCAGGAACTCCGGTCACAGAGGCAACTGCGCTGACTCTGGGACTGATCGACAGGATTGGCGAAGGGAGCGTGCGCTCAGCCGGGATCACCTTTGCAAATGAAGTTCTTTCTGCTGACAAAGGGGCCCGCCGAGTGAGCGAATTGCCGAAACCGGCACCTGACCGCGATGCGGTTGCAGCAGCCCGAACGAGGCTTGGCAAGACGGCTCACGGGCAAATTGCACCTTTCTTTGTCGTAGACGCAATTGAGGCGGCCACTCGTCTGCCTTTCAAAGACGCCATTGCCGAAGAGCGCCGGCTGTTCTTGGAGTTGATGCAAACGCCGCAGAGGGCTGGTTTGGTCCACGCTTTCTTCTTGGAGCGCAAGGTCTCCCAACTACGGGAACTTTCTGGGATCGCTCCCCGCAACCTCTCGACGATTGGAGTGGTCGGAGGTGGCACGATGGGAGCAGGCATCGCAACGGCTGCTTTGCTCGCTGGGTATGATGTGTGCCTAATCGAGCGAGATGAATCCGTCGCGACGGCAGCGCAGCGCACCATAGATGGCAACCTGGCAGCAGCTGTGAAGCGCGGTAAGCTGTCAGAGGTGGACCGCGAGAATCTTCTGTCCCGAAAGTTGTTGTGTGCCACTAACTATGGCGCTTTATCAGAAGCAAATCTCGTCATCGAAGCCGTCTATGAATCGATGGATGTAAAAAAGGAAGTGTTTGCGCGGCTTGATGAAGTGATGAAGCCAGGCGCCGTGCTAGCCACCAATACCTCATATCTGGACGTGAACGAAATGGCCTCGGTTACCAGCCGACCAGGCGATGTCGTTGGGCTCCACTTTTTCTCTCCGGCACATGTGATGAGGCTTCTGGAGGTGGTCGTGACCGACTCGACCCTACCCGACGTCACTGCCACGGCGTTTGCCTTCGGTAAGAAACTCGGCAAGGTATCCGTCCGCTCGGGTGTATGCGACGGCTTTATAGGTAACCGCATATTGACCCGGTTTCGCGGAGCTGCGGACCGAATGGTCCTAGCAGGCGCGAGCCCCTACCAAGTTGATCGAGCTATTGTCAATTTCGGTTTCCCCATGGGTCCTTATGCTGTTGCCGACTTGGCTGGCCTCGACATCGGTTTCTTGACCCGGAAACGCAAAGCTGCCGATCGAGATCCCCGCGACATCATTCCTGTATGGGCGGACGAACTCTATCATATGGGCCGCCTCGGGCAGAAAGCAGGCCGCGGCTACTACATTTATCAGGAGCGTGGGCGATCCGGCGAGCCCGACGATGAGGTAAACGAGATTATTGCACGTTGTCGGGCCGCAAAGGGAGTCGTAGCGCGAAATTTCGGTGATGATGAGATTCAGCGGCAATATATGGCTGCGATGGTCAACGAGGCGGCACGTGTCGTCGATGAAAAGATCGCGGCGCGCCCTTTAGACGTCGATGCTGTTCTTCTCTTTGGCTACGGCTTTCCGCGGCACAGAGGGGGGCCCATGCACTGGGCGGATTCTCAGGGCCTTTCGGGTCTTCTTGCCGATATTCAAACTTGGGCGAAGGAAGACGAGTTCTTTTGGTCTCCAGCCCCACTCCTTGAGCGCCTTGTTGCAGAGAACTCTACTTTCTCCAGCTTGAACGGCTGAAAAACAAAATGGATCTCGCGTATAGCACTGAGCAACTCGCTTTTCGGGAAGAGGTACGGCTGTTCCTCAAGGACTTTCTCCCAAAGCCGATCGCAGCGAAAGTGGCAGCTGGACAGCGTCTCACCAAGGAAGATCACGAGAGCTGGCACGCGGTATTGAACCGACGCGGATGGCTGGCAGCGAGCTGGCCAAAGGAGTATGGCGGCCCGGGTTGGGATGCAGTGCAGCGTCATATTTTCGAGGAGGAGGCAGCTCGCGCCCACGCCCCGCGAATTGTGCCCTTCGGCCTCAGCATGCTGGGACCTGTCCTGCAGGAGTTTGGTACCCCAAAACAGAAAAATCATTGGCTCCCGCGAATCCTCAATGGGCAAGACTGGTGGTGCCAGGGTTACTCCGAACCTGGCGCGGGCTCCGATCTTGCTAGCCTAAAGACTTCAGCTGTCCGTGAGGGCGACTACTACATAGTCAACGGCCAAAAGACCTGGACGACCTTTGCGCAACACGCAAGCATGATCTTTTGCCTCGTCAGGACATTGCGGGGCGGAAGGCCCCAAGAAGGTATCTCATTTCTGCTCGTGGATATGGCGTCGCCAGGTGTGAGCGTTCGACCAATAGTGCTGATCGACGGCGAGCCCGAGGTGAATGAAGTCTGGTTCGACGATGTTCGGGTCCCGGCCGAGAACCTTGTTGGCGAGGAGAACAGAGGATGGACCTATGCGAAATATCTATTGACGCACGAACGGACAAACCAGGCCGGAGTGGGCATCGCTTATGAGGCTCTGGCAGTCTTGAAGCGCATTGCGGCAGCCGAACAGGATGGTGATCGTAAGCTAATAGACAATCCGTTTTTTATGACTCGCCTGGCGCAGGTGGAAATCGATCTGATGGCAATGGCAACCACAAATCTCCGGGTGGTAGCCAAAGCGGCCGCTGGCCAGGCGCCAGGTGCTGAGAGTTCCATGCTGAAGGTCAAGGGCACACTCCTTCGCCAGGAACTAAACAGACTGACGCGTCAGGCTGTGGGTCCCAACGCGATGCCTTTCATCTCTGAACTGCTCGAAGACGGGTCTGACACTGCTCCTGTTGGGCCCAGCTACGCCATGGCAGTCACTCAAAGCTATTTCAACAACCGGAAGCTCTCGATCTATGGCGGCTCGAGCGAGATTCAACGTCAAATTATAGCGAAGGCCATTTTGGATCTCTGATATGAACTTCGATCTCAGCGAAGAACGTCAAATGCTGCAGGACAATCTGCGTCGATTTCTGCGTTCGTCAGTTACGCAGGACATGCTCGTTGAAGCGACGGAAAGGTCGGATGGCCATTCTTCCCAATTGTGGAAAGGGCTGGTCGAATTAGGTGTGCCCGCAGCGCTATTTGATGCAGGAGTTGGAGGGTTTGGTGGAAACGGCTTCGACCTGTCCGTGGTATTTGAGGAGATAGGCCGCGCGGGCGTTTTCGAACCTCTAATGGAAAGCGGAATTCTTGCCGGAGGGCTAATTGCGTCGCTAGGAACACCTAAGCAGCAGGAGATAGTTGGAGAGATAATTTCGGGCCGCATCGTTACACTTGCTCACACCGAACAAGGAGGCCGCTATAATCTGACCCATGTGGCTACGCAGGCTATTAAGGGGACCGAGGGTGACTGGGTCCTGACCGGATCCAAGTCCCTGATAGTGGGGGCGCCGGCAGCTGATCTCGCACTCGTGAGCGCGCGAGTTTCTGGGTCGGTCGGAGATCCGGAGGGAATAACTCTGTTCTTGATCCCGCTCAACTCGGAAGGTCTTTCACAGCGTTCCTACCCGCTGAATTGCGGAGGCCGGGCTGCTGAGTTGAGGCTGGAACGAGTGGTTGTTCCTGACGACCAGCGCCTGGGTGAGATTGGTGGCGCATCCAGCGCAATCGAGGATGCTCATGCCCGTGCCGCGGCCGCGCAGTGTGCGGAGGCGGTTGGCCTCATGGAAGCCATCAAGGATCTCACGGTCGAATACTTGCGTACTCGCAAACAGTTCGGTCAACCGATAGGCAAGTTTCAGGCTCTCCAGCATCGCATGGCCGACCTGTTGATTGAGATCGAGCAGGCCCGCTCTGCGGCGATCAATGCCTGCGGTCATCTAGACGCGCCCCGAGCCGAGCGCGAGCGCCAAGTTAGCGCTGCCAAAAATCTCATTGGGCGCGTTGCCCGCCTCGTAGTGGAAGAGGCAATACAAATGCACGGCGGAATTGGCATGACCAAAGAGTATGCGCTTGGGCATCTTGCGAAACGACTCACCATGGTTGATCACCGATTTGGCGATTCTGACTTCCATCTAGAGCGGTTTATGATGCTGACAGCCGCTACCACGGCCGCACTGTCGATGTGATCAACTGGACATTGCTGATGTCAAGACGATCGTCGAATACGGCGGCTTGTTTGCCGAGATGATGCCCCTCCCACGCCCAGTCCTATCGTGCGAAATCGTTTCGGCCGGATGAGCAAGATTCTTTCAACCGCAGCACCTGCGGAGGTTTCACCGGCGATCGTCTCTTGATCGGAGCGGCGCCGAGCGGCCAGCTTCTGGAGCAGTAGATAATGGAACCAATGCGGAAGGTGGTTGCTGGCAAACTGCACGGCATTCACGTAACGGAGGCGAACCTGAACTACCACGGTTCGATAACGTTGGACCCCGACCACTGCGAGGCAGCCGGAATCCTGCCAATGGAATTCGTCGACATATGGAATAAGAATTCCGGCGCGCGAATTTCGACCTATGTGATTATTGGCGAGCGAGGCTCACGATGCTGCATCCTCAACGGTGCAGCCGCACGCACCTGTCAGACAGGCGATCAGATCATCGTGTGCAATTCCCTCTATCTGGATGAAGCGCAAATTACGTCGCTGAAGCCACGGATCGTCACGTTCGACCGGGACAACTGCATACTCGATCGTCTTAGCTACTCGGTCGATTTTGACGTACATGGCCGATACAGGTTTTCAATCCTTGACGATAAGAATGTGCCTTTAGCCATTCCCGCCCTGCTATCTGGGGAGTGATTCGGCGCAGAGTGCGGCGAACTTGTGCCAACTTGAAGACCGATGCTTGCCATTGGTCGCAATGCGGGTCTCACTGCCCAACTTAGGATTCATCAAGTGAGCGGCTGAGAGTCCGCTCGAAATTGCCCGACGTCCCAGCGATGTGCCGCGAAGAGTGGTATCGTGACTGATCTAATCGTCATTCAAACCCGCTCCAACGCTATGGCAATACCTTGGCCGACACCGATGCACATGGTGGCGAGCGCGTAACGGCCTCCACGTTGACAAAGTTCCAGCGCCGCAGTGGCGGTTATCCGGATGCCGGACATGCCTAGCGGATGGCCCAGCGCGATGGCGCCGCCGTTTGGGTTAACGTGAGCGGCGTCCTCGGCGATGCCGAGCTGGCGCAGCACGGCTATGCCTTGCGCGGCGAAGGCTTCGTTGAGCTCGACGACGTCAAACTGCCGAGGTGTCAGGCCGAGGCGGGCGCAGAGTTTCTTCGTAGCCGGCGCCGGGCCGATGCCCATGATGCGCGGCGCAACACCAGCGACGGCACCGCCAAGGATGCGGGCGATCGGCGTCAGGCCATGCTTCTTGGCAGCGGCTTCCGAGGCGATGATGAGGGCTGCCGCGCCGTCGTTCACACCGGAGGCATTGCCGGCGGTGACCGTACCGCCTTGGCGGAACGGCGTCGGCAACTTGGCGAGCGCCTCGATGGTGGTGCCCGCGCGAGGATGTTCATCCTTCGCCACGACGACCGGATCGCCCTTCTTCTGCGGGATTGTGACCGGGGTGATCTCCTTCGCCAGCCGGCCGCTGGCTTGCGCCGCGACCGCCTTGTTCTGGCTGCGCACGGCGAAAGCGTCCTGGTCGGCTCTGCTGACGGAAAAATCCTCGGCGACGTTCTCGCCGGTCTCGGGCATGGAATCGACGCCATACTGCTTCTTCATCAGCGGGTTGATGAAGCGCCAGCCGATGGTGGTGTCGTGGATCTCGGCGTTGCGCGAGAAGGCGGTGTCGGCCTTCGGCATGACAAACGGCGCGCGGCTCATCGATTCGACGCCGCCGGCGATCATCAGCTCGGCTTCGCCGGCCTTGATGGCGCGCGCGGCAATGGTGATCGCATCCATGCCGGAGCCGCAGAGGCGGTTGATGGTGGACCCCGGAATGTCCTGAGGCAAGCCGGCGAGCAGCAGCGCCATGCGCGCGACGTTGCGATTGTCCTCGCCGGCCTGGTTGGCGCAGCCATAAACGAGGTCGTCCACAGCTGCCCAGTCGACACCGGCATTGCGCTCGATCAGCGCTTTTAGCGGGATGGCGCCGAGATCGTCGGCACGTACCGAGGAGAGGGAGCCGCCAAAGCGGCCGATCGGCGTGCGGATGTAATCGCAGATATAGGCCTCGGCCATCTAGGCAGCTTTCCCTTTGGCTGTTTCATGCGCAGCTTTTAGAACGGCCGGCACATCGCGCGTTCTTCGGCCGAGGCTCCTGGTGGCACTTCTGCGAGCGGCTCGGCAGCCGGTGAGTCTGTTGATTGGGTTGATATGAAAGCTAAGACGAGCTTGAGATCCGCATGAAGGTAGCTCAGTTTCGGGAGCGGCGCTTTTCATCTTCGATGGCCCGCTCGACTGCTTCGATTACCGGTTGGAGCCGAGCAATATCGAGCGCTCTCCCCATGAACGCGATGGGATAAGAGACTGCATCTTGAGCGAGGTTGCGCCGTTTTTGTACGAGATTGCTCAGCATCGTTTCCATGTTTCCGACGTGGTCGGGGTTTTCTGCCGCGCCACTAGCTTTCGCGTATTCCGCTTGGTGAGCCAAAATGTCGAGTTCTTCGGGTTCGACCGTTCTCATAGCCATCGGGGTTCTCCTATCTTGTTTCTTAGTAATCACGCCAGGGTTGAAAGCTGCGAAGCGTTAAAGGTTTCAGCCTCTTCTCGGCGGATGCCGCGATCCGCGTCCCGCCATATCCGAGCCAACGGACCATCAACTCCGAAAAAGGGATCGTAGTCCAAGATGGGAACTTGGCGAGCTCGCTGGCACAGCTCCGCATATTCTTCAGGAAAGCCCATTCGAAAATCGACAACTCCGAACCCGTCGTGAAAGCCCCCCGTCAAATTCAGATCTTCGCTAATCTGAAGGCCGCAATGTCCTACCCCGGCAGGGATCACGATCACATCGCCAGCATTCAGTTGAGCCTGTTTGCCGTTATGGCCTCCGAATTTGCCGATGTGCGTTCCTTTTGTGACGCAAATGATTTCATGCGCTTCGCAGTGGAAGTGATGCCTTGGCCACATTCCATGATGCGCGTGCCAAGATGGTATCCACTTATTCTGCCGCATAATCGCTTCCATGGCTGGAACATCCCAGCGGACGACGTTGCGATAAATGAGCAGCGGCAAGCGTGAATTTGGCACGCGCCCGTTTCCATCGAAGAAAAGCTTTTCGATCGTGACTGTCATGGCAATTGTCCTGTTGATCGAGTCCGGATTTGACGGCTACGCTCTTACGGCAGCACCGGCTTGACGCCATCCCATTCGAGCGCAGCCTGTTTTAATTTCTCCGAGAAGGAGCCACCGTCAGTTGTTTGGATAAGTTCGACAATGCCTACGCCTGGACCGCCGCCGAAAAAGATCGTCTCTGTGCCGGTGAATGAAATATTGCGCTGCAGGCGGTGCATTCCCGCAGCGATCAACTTTTGCTCGTCCGCGACTATGTCGGTAGACCTGATGCCGACGTGATGAAAGCCTCCAACTGGGGCCAGACCATCGTTGAATACTGACTTTGCCTCTGAGTTGTGTTGCATCAGTTCAATCTGAATTCCATCTCGCCAGGCAAGTGCGATACTTAGATCGACGTCGACGGGGGTACCCATGTATTCCGAGGTGGAAAATTGAATATTTCTAATAACCTTAAATGGTCCAACAGAAAGATGCCTCGCCCAGAACGCAACCGCCTGGTCTAGATCTTCGACGAGGTAGGCGATCTGCGTGATTGGCGGCAGCAGGTCTGCGGGGGCGCGGGCCGGCGATTCCGGGGGTGAGTTCATATTTTAAGCATCCTATGCCTTCGCTCTCGCTTGCGGCGCCGAAATACCTCAGCACATTGCTCAGCACATTTCCATTCATTTTTGAAATCAAATTCCGTTTTTTGTGAGGCGAGTGCGAGTTCTGGCTTCTAAGCCGAAGCCAGGCATCCATGCGGCTGGTTCGGAAAGTCAGCAGTTTGGAACGTTCACTGCCAACCCTCCCAGCGCGGTCTCCTTATATTTCTCGTTCATATCCTTGCCCGTTTGGCGCATGGCCTCGATGCAAGCGTCAAGAGGTACGAAGTGCCGACCATTCCCTCTGAGTGCGAGAGAAGCCGCGGCCACAGCCTTGATTGCGCCCAAGCCGTTTCGCTCTATGCAGGGAATTTGGACGAGTCCTCGGATGGGGTCGCAAGTCATCCCTAGATGGTGCTCGAGGGCAATCTCAGCAGCGTTCTCGATTTGCTCAGGCGTACCCCCAAGCACCGCGGCCAGACCTCCCGCAGCCATCGCCGACGCGCTGCCGACTTCGGCCTGGCAGCCGCACTCCGCCCCCGAGATGGAGGCATTATGTTTTATGATCCCGCCAATCGAGGCGGCAGTGAGCAGAAAATCGGGTAGGCGAGAGGCGTCGGCTCCTGGGACATGATCAATCCAGTATCTTACTACGGCGGGAAGGGTTCCCGCTGCACCGTTTGTGGGCGCAGTGACGACTTGGCCTCCAGCTGCATTTTCTTCGTTAACTGCCATGGCGTATGCACAAATCCAGTCATTGATTTCGTGCGGCGGTGAAGTATTGCGCTTCCTACTGGCTACCAGGGTCTCATGAATCCGACGAGCCCTACGAACAACTGCTAGTCCTCCTGGCAGAACACCGTTACAAGCTAAACCGCGGTCAATACACTGGTTCATTGCTTGCCAGATGCGTCGTAGCCCATCGTCAATCTCATCGGCTGTCCTGCAACTGAGCTCATTTGCGTATTTCATCTGTGCGATTGACAGCCCCGACCTGCTGGTCATATCGAGCATCTCTGTGGCTGTCCGAAATGGATAGTCCACATTCGGCCCGTGTGTCGGAGCTGCTGCCAGTTCGTCTGGTGTCAAGACAAATCCACCCCCGATGGAATAAAACGTTTGTTCGAGCGCGACCTCGTCCTTGTGATCAACTGCTAGTATGCGAAGGCCGTTTGCGTGCCCTGAAAGGGGCGGGCCGAAGTCAAAGTTTAGGTCACTGTTCGGGTTGAAATGCAGGCGTGGCAAGCCCGGGGGCTCTACGAACCGCTCTGTGCCAATCCGAGTAAGTGCCTGTTCCGCGTCATCATGTTTGTAGTTACGCGGATCAAGCCCGGCCAGTCCAAGGATGATTGCTCGATCAGTACCGTGCCCCTTTCCGGTGAATGCCAGAGAGCCGTAGAGCGTTACCCTCAAACCCCGGGGGCGACACTGCGAACTGCGCAATAATTCAAGAAACCGTCCCGCCGCTATCATTGGTCCCATAGTGTGGGAGGAAGAAGGGCCGATACCAACTTTGAAAATGTCGAAGACAGAAATGAACATTCAGCTGCCTGTTGGGAACATGCACAGATTTGGAGAGCGTCGACATGACTGAAGCCATCGTTTGAGGGCGCCTATCGCAGCGCGCCTGCCGATTCGACGACGACGACCCCTGGGTAAAGTCTCGTTTGAGGACGCCTATTGCGGAGCGCTCGCCGTTTCGACGACTCACCCGAGTCTTCGGCCCCGCTAGCGTAGTTCAGCTTCGGAGGTGATCGCGGAATGTGCTTCCAGAATACTCCTTGCGGAATATTCCTCGCCGCTGTAGTTCCGGAACTACGCCGTCCACAAATTGGACATAAGACGACGGTGTGAGGGAAGGGCATACGATGAAGCCGTCGCATGCTTCGCTTTCGAACAGATCCTGCATGTGATCGGCAATCATTTTCGGCGTTCCCACCAGTTGCGGATTCATCTGGCTGACGCCCCACGCCTGACCGGCGTCTCGAAGAGTTTTTCCTTCAGATCCCTGGAGGATCACGTCAAACATGCCCCTTGGACCCTGCGTGATCTCCATGTTCTCCAGGGGTTTGTCGAGAGGATAGCCGGAGAGATCAATACCAATGGAATTGGAAATGCCGGCAACGCCCAGTTCCGGGCTGACAAGCGAGTTTAGGTAGTCGGCCTTTTCCCGGGCGATGGACTCAGTCTCGCCAATGATCACGTCGATCGACGGCAGGATCGCGCAATGGCCTGGATTCCTGCCATGCGCTACTACCCGGCGCTTAACGTCATCGTAAAATGCCTTCATATGCTTCTTGTTAGCGTGAATGGCGAAAATCACTTCCGCCCAGCGTCCTGCAAACTCGCGTCCCCGCTCTGAAGCGCCAGCTTGCATGATGACTGGAGACCCTTGAGGAGATCGAGGCGTCGTCAAGGGGCCTCGTGTACTCACATACTTACCTTGATAATTCACGTGATGAACTTTTGAAGGATCAGCGTAAATCGCGTTCTTCCGATCCAGAACGAAGGCATCTGGCTCCCAGCTGTTCCAGAGCGCATGCGCTGCCTCCAGAACCTCGTCGCCCTGATCGTATCGAAGCGATTTCTCGAGCAACTTTTCGAAGCCGAAATTCTTCGCTTCGTTGTCATTGGCAGACGTCACCACATTCCAGCCTGCTCGGCCGCCACTAATATGATCAAGAGTCGCAAATGCTTTTGCGATGTGAAACGGTGGATACAGAGACGTTGACATCGTCGCTGCAAGTCCCAGGTGAGTGGTCACTCGCGCGATCGCGGCCAGAAGCTGCATTGGATCCAGCAACCACGTCTGCCCCGGCTGCTTCAAATTCGCATTGAAGCTTCCAGCATAAACCTCTTCGATCATCTGGACGTCGACGAAAAACATTCCGTCGAACTTTCCGCGCTCGAGAATGCGGGCCATGTTCTCGTAGCGTTTAGGGTCCAGAGCTTCCAGGGCGTCACTTTCGAAATGGCGCCATGACCCGTTGTGGTGCCAAGTCGGCGTGGCACAGCTGTAGCCGACCAAATGCATCTCTTTTGCCATAGCAACTCTCCAAGGCCGCATGAGGACTCCTCGCTAAGGCTATCGAGACATCAAAATAAGGCAAGCCCGAAAATCAAAAAAACGAAACTTAATTCCGTTATCGATGCTTCATTGATCGCGAAGCAGGCCTTCAAGGCGGTTGAGTTCCGAGTCCGAAGGTCTTGATGGGTTGAGGGCGCACGCCTGACCAGCTAACAATGCGCTCACATTCAGGACCGGCTTTAAGAGGCTGTTTTGCGAAAACGAGAAAAGAATCCAGCTGCAAGCGAGGGGGATGATTCTCAGGGCGTGTCCGGCGCGCTGATGCGTGGGTTCCAGGTGCTCAGGGCGTTTACGCCAAATGACAGCTCGCTTGGCAATTTTGAGCTAATGGAGCGGACCGGCCTACCGAAAGCCACAGTCTCTCGTCTGACGTATACGCTCGCCAGCCTCGGCTACCTTGTCTACAATGAAGTGCTTGGGCGCTACAGCTTAGGGAGTGGCGTTATAGCGTTGGGGTACTCGGCGCTTAGCTCCAATCCAATTATCCATCTCGCTCGGCCCCTCATGCAGCGGATTGCTGATGAGACTGGAGCCGCGGTTGCACTCGGCACCAGGGATCAAGCGGAGATGGTCTATCTCTCGAACTGCCGATCCGAGAGCCTTGTGACACTTAGGTTGAACATTGGATCACGAATACCGCTTTGGAAAAGTGGGATGGGGCTCGCTTACCTTGTAGGTCTTACGCCTGATGAACGAGCCGATTTAAAGGAGCGTTTCGGGTGGGCCGAGTCGGGTGATCGTCGTAAAATAGATCGGATCCTCGACGAGGCCATGACGGAATATGCCGAGTACGGATACATTACTGCATTCGGAACCTGGCACAGCTATGTAAGAGCGGTGGGCATTCCGTTGAGGCCTCTGGACGGATCGCCCATTCTATCGATCACGTGCGGTGGCATTGCCGAAATCATCGACGAGGAATCTGCTCGGAACAAGATCGGTCCGGCGCTTGTCAGTATGGTTTCAAAAATCCAAGCCGACCTAGGCGCATCGATCAAAGCTCTGCCCGGGTCGGCGTAGTCCATTTCTGTTGCGGCTCTTCAATTGAACGAGCGAACAGGCGGACAGCCGCGGCGCAATATGAGGCTTTTCCCGCTTGCATCGCGGAAAAATCTGATTAACATCAGATAATGAGTTGAACGCATCTCCGGAGAAGGGCGTGCGCTAAACGAGCTTTTCTGCCGTAATTCCCCTGCGTCGCTCCCTGGCGGTGGATTAAGCAAGCGTTTGCCGTTCAGGAGCAGAGCCGATTGTTCGCATCATAACTAATTTAAATTGGATAATTTCATACCATCTAGGAAGCCCAAGCATGGCCAGCGTCGCTCATCCCCTTCTTACGTCGCCGCTCAAGATCGGGAATGTAACCCTGCGAAATCGTATGGTCTTCACCGGCCATAACTCGAAGCTACAGGAATCGAACGGTCTCGTTGGGGACCGCTACATCGCCTATCAGGTTCGACGTACCAGAGGCGGCGCGGGCCTGCAGATATTATGCGGCGCCACTGTGGACGACATGAGCCTGACCTCGCAGGATCAATTGCGGCTGTCCAGCGACGAGGCGATACCGGGCTTGCAACGGATGGTGGCGGCGGTCGAGCGCGAGGGGGGCACAGTCTTTGCCCAGCTCTTGCACCCTGGTCGCGAGATTTACGAATCTGACGATGGCACGAAGCCTCGCGCGTACTCGGCTTCAGAGGTGCGTAGCGAACGGTTCTATGTGGTTCCCCGGGCGCTGACGGTGACCCAGATAAGAGGGATCATCCAATCCTACGCTGAGGCAGCAAAAAGGGCGGTCCGCGCTGGTCTTCACGGCATCGAGATCATTGCCAACCAAGGCAACTTGCCGGCTCAGTTCCTGACACCATCCGTAAACAAGCGCACCGACGAATACGGCGGCAGCGAGGAAAACCGTCAGCGTTTCCTCTTGGAAGTTGCACGCGGAGTCCGGGCCGCCGTTGGCCTCGACATACCCGTTGGTATCCGCATTTCAGTCTCCGATATGGACAACGTCGGCCTTGAAGCCGAAGATACGGTAGCTGCATGCAAACGCATCGACTCCGAGAATTTGGTCGACTTCTGGCACGTCGTCTTGGGAACCCCGGCAACCCGCGCCGGCTCCTCCCACATCGTAGCGCCGATGTATCAGCCCACAGGCTACATTACCCCCTTTTCCGCACGCATAAAAAAGGTCGTGAGAGCACCTGTGATTGCTACGGGCCGCTACAACACGCCACAGGCTGCCGAGGAGGCGATACGATCCGGTGCCGCTGACGCGGTTGGCATGAACCGCGCCATGATTTCGGATCCTGACCTTGGCGTGAAGGTGATGGGCGATCGGCTTGATGACATCCGAGCCTGCATAGGTTGCGTACAGGCCTGCATAGGCCACTTTCAGAAGGGCTACCCGGTCTCCTGCATTCAGTATCCCGAAACCGGGCGTGAGCTGACATTAGGCGCTTATGGTACCGCCAAGCTGCCCAAGCGGATTATGATCGCAGGTGGTGGCCCCGCCGGCATGAAGGCTGCCGCGGTTGCAGCTGCACGGGGCCATCAGGTCATCCTCTGTGAGGCATCCGGTTCCCTGGGAGGACAGGCAAACCTTGCTGCAAGGCTACCAGGTCGGGCAGAGTTCGGTGGCCTCGTCACGAACTTGCAGCACGAAGTGCAACTGGCGCAGGTCCAAATTCGGTTACATACCCGCGTCACCCGTGAACTGGTCGAGGCAGAGCAACCAGATGCACTGATAATCGCCACCGGCGGGACAGCTTCAACACCTGACAGCGAAAACATCTCGGGCATGCAGGTGGTTACGGCTCACGATGTCGTTGCCGACAAGGTGAAAGTGGGTGGAAGGGTGATAATAGCCGACTGCACAGCAGACTGGGTTGGCGTGGGTGTCGCGCGCAAGCTCGCTGCCGCTGGCCACCATGTCACGCTGGCGGTCAATGGGCTAATGCCTGCAGAGACACTGCCTCCGTATGTTCGAGACGAGTCGGCCGCCGGCCTATTCAATGCGGGCGTCGAGGTGGTCAACTATGCGCGGCTCTTTGGTGCGGACGGTGGCACAGTCTATTTCGAGCACGTCTTTGCTCTGAAGCCTATCGAGTTCGAAAACGTGGATACGCTGGTCATCTGCCACGGAGCGTCTGCTGACCGTACCCTTGAGGCCGAGCTTGCCGGGCTCAACATTCAAACCGAAATCATCGGCGACAGCTGGTCACCCCGCACCGCGGAAGAGGCGGTGTTGGAGGGCTTGAAGGTGGCTATCGAATTGTGAAGAAAGTGCCATAAGGACAGAGATGGACCCGCGCAATGGGTTCACTGGATGTGAGTGCCACCCATTGAAGACCACGCTCGAGCCTAAATCAGCCGTGAGGCGAAAATCCTCAATTCGAAAGGTGAGGTCTGATGGCGTGGAACATGTCGCTCGGCAGCCCACGCAAACACGAAGCCTGGAGCGTTACGAAAAGATAATACAAGCGATCGAAGAATTACTGAAAATCTCAAATATAGAAGACATCAGCTTCTATGATGTCGCCCGGCAGGCGGATATTTCGCCTGCCTCCGTAAACTACCACTTTCCGACGACCGCGGCGCTACGGATAGTTTTGACTGAGCGCTATATGAGAAGCGCGTCTGAAAAACTATTCGAGGTCATTCGAGAAATGGTGGCGCTGCGGAATGACAAGTGGCAGTATTGGCTGCTGAAGATGGGACAAGCTGCGGTAGATTACTATAACCAGAATCGCCATATCTCCGAGGTCATTCTCGGCCCTACTAGCCATCGGGCCGCAAGCTTTGCGACAATCGGAGAGAATGAACGCATCGCGAGAATCGTTCTCGAAGGCTTGAAGAGAGTATTCATCCTTCCTGAAATTCCCGATCTGCCGAAGAAGATCATGATCGCGATTGAGGTAGCGGACGCGCTCTGGTCGCGGGCTTATATGGCCAATGGACACATCGACGACCATATCCTGCAAGAGGCCGTGCATATTCAGATTCTTTATCTGAGGAGCATTCTACCGGAATGCCTGTCGCTTCTGCCAGAAGCACGTATAGAAACGGATTGATAAGATGAGTGTTCAGAACGTTCCTAGATAGAACCCACCCGTCGGCTTATCGTCCTTCATCCAAATCAACGCTTGAGACATGGAGTCGACCTGGTCGTCGTGCCTGCCATTCGGAAAGGCGAGCACCTCGAGCATGAAATCGTCTTTCCAGTGCGCGTCTTTCGGGAGATGCACGTTGCCGTTCTCGATCATTGCCGAGACACGCGACAGCCGACTCTCCTTGTCGGTCCGAGCTTTCACAGGCCTTGTCGGAATGCCTTGATAGTCCAAGTCGGCGATCAAGCTTGATCCCGAGCCGGCGTCTTCGACGAGGACGATGTCCGGCTCGTGTTTTTCGATCGATCCTTTGACCGTGTTGATGAGGTCCGGATACGCAGCCCGGACGCGAACGAGGTCGAGCAGGTAGTAGTTGGTGTCGTCTTTTGCCCAGGTCGTGCCAACGGAATAATCGGAACTCGGATCGCCTTTCAGGGCGGTGTCCCAACTCTGCACGATCGTCATCGAACGCCGATCGAGCTGTGCGGGGTCGTAGTAACGAAACCACGCGCGTTTGACGATATTGCCATCCGCCGGGGCAGGGGACTGTTGGTACTGGGCGGAAAAGGTGAGCGACCCGAGATCGCGTTTGAGCCTATCGAGTTCAGGCATTCCGAGCCGAGTAGGATGTAGCAGGTCACCGATCTTACGCGCGTGCCAGCGACTTGCGCTCATTGGAATTCGCGCGTCCTCGTCGGCAATGGCGGACAGATTGAGGTGGTCCCAGCCGCCCGCCTCCAAAAGAACACCCGCCAGATCATCGACATGGAGACGCTGCATGACAAGGATGACGGCGCCGGTAGCCGGGTTGTCGAAGCGCGACATCAAAGTCGTCCGTACCCATTCGGCGCACTTGCTGCGCGCCGTTTCGGAATGTGCATCCTCCGCCTTCAGGGGATCGTCGATGATGATGATGTCGCCGCCGCGACCGGTCAGCTGACCGCCGGTGGAGGTGGTCAATCGACCGCCACCCAGCGTCGTCTGCAATTCGTTCTCGGTGTTCTTGCGCGAACTGATCTTGAAGGTCGGGAACATCGATCGATACCAACCAGTATCGACGACGTTTCGGAAATCGTTCGCGTGCTTGACGGCCAATGGCTGCGAATAGGACACGCAAATCAATTTCTTGGACGGGTTGCGTCCCAGCAACCACGCTGGGAAGGCGACCGAGGTGGTGACGGATTTCAGCGATCGAGGCGGCATCGTGATGATCAGCCGTTTGCACTGCCCGAGCGCGACCCGCTCGAGTTGGTACGCGATCGCGCGAATGTGCCAATTGGGCAAATAGGTCGAACGATCGACAGCCGAGAAGGCCAACCCGACAAAGGTCGCCAGGTCGTTGCGTGCTAACTCCATCAGCATCTGGAAAGCGGTCGGGGCTGCGGGTGAGCGAGCCCCAAATTTCTGGTGGTTGGGAAGGGGCGCGTTCATTGTCATTCTTCTTCATCGGTCTTGGAGCCGTCGTCGTTCGCGGCCGGGTCTTGATGCTCGAGATAGTCGCGCATGAGGTCCATCATTGCGTTCTGATCGAGAGGGCTGGCGACAGCACTGGATTCCGTCTCCTCCGGCTGAAGCGCGCGCATCCCAAGTTGGATGGCTTGGACCGCCGAGCGGAAGTCTCCGGCGATCGCGTTGTTGCGCAACTTGAGGACGATGGCCTCAAGGGCGGTCACGTTCGTTGTCTTGCCGTTGATCTGAATAGGGATCGTCGCCAACAGTGTCTCGCGAAGCATGGTGTCGATGTTCTTCTTGCCCTTCGGACGCCCCTTCGGATTGCCTGACTGGCCTTTGGCGAACCGATGCTCCGATGGCGGTTTTCCATAGCCGACCTCGTAGTGAGTAGGCCTTTTTCTGTTTCCGTTTCGGCCGCTCACAGCACACCTTCCGCGTTTTCAGATTGCATCGCAGACGCAGTCGCGTTCTCGGGCGCCGGGACAACTTCCCTGGCGCGCCGTTCGCTCAGCTCCTCAAAAGTCTCGCCGGTCGCAGCGAGCGTTGCCTGCTTTCCGGTGTGCCTCTCGAAGCGTCGAACGATGAGATCGCAGTAATGAGGATCGATCTCGATCAGCCGGGCCCGGCGCCTGGTCTTTTGCGCGGCAAGCAACGTGGTCCCCGACCCTCCAAATGGATCGAGAACCACATCGCCGCGCTTGCTGACGTCGAGCAGAGCGTCGGCAACCAGGTTGATCGGCTTGACGGTCGGATGCGACGCCAGATCGGCCATCCGGTCGGCGCCAAAACTGTTGATGCCGCGATAGGTCCAGACATTGGAGCGGTGGCGACCGTGCTTGCCAAGTTCGACGTTGTTGCGATGCGGCTCCTTGCCGTTCTTGAACACCAGGACCAGCTCATGCTGCGAGCGGTAGAGGCTGCCCATGCCAGCATTGGTCTTGTTCCAGACGCACAGATTGAGCAGGTCGCCGAACGCATCTCTTCCTGCAACAATGGTCTCCGCGATATGGCGCCAGTCCATGCACACGAAGGCAATCGCGCCCTGCTTGGAAAAGGCGGCGATCTCAGCGAATGACTGTTCGAGGAAGCGAGCGAACTCGTCATCGGACATTTCGCCAGAAGCCATCGCGAACTCGCGATGCTGCGTCTTGCCTAAGCCCGTGACATGTCCACCGATGGGAACGTTGTAGGGCGGATCGGTAAAACACACTGACGCCTTTTCCCCTTGCATGAGTGCTGCAAAGACTTCGGCCGAAAGCGCGTTGCCGCAGATCAGGCGATGATCGCCAAGCAGGAAGAGATCGCCGGCGTGAGTAACGGCAGGACCGGCGGCCTTGTCCGGCAAAGTGATCTCATCCTCCTCGTCGGCGTCGTCCTGATTGTCCGGCGAGAACTCGCCGATGATCATGTCGACCTCGGGAATATCGAAGCCTGTGAGGCTCACATCGAAATCGAGATCGACCAGCGCCTGGAGTTCGATGGCAAGGATTTCCTTATCCCAGCCGGCCTGCTCGGCGATGCGATTGTCGGCGACGATGTAAGCGCGCTTCTGCTTCTCGCTGAGATGCGTGATGGAAAGGGTGGGTACTTCCTTCCACCCGAGATGACGAGCCGCGGCAAGGCGGCCGTGGCCGGCGAGCACGTTGTTGCTCTCATCGACCAGGATGGGATTGGTGAAGCCGAACTCGACGATGCTGTCGGCTATTTGCTTGATCTGCTTTTTGGAATGGGTGCGGGCATTTCTGGAGTAGGGGACGAGGGCGTCGATCGAAACGGTATGAATGTTGGCGGGCATGAAAATCCTCTGACTAGGCGTTGGCGGCGTGCGTGATCAGATGCTGTCATGTTGGTTGATTCGAAGGACCGCCAAAAATTCATCGTACCCGCTTTCCACAGGCTTCAAGATTTTCACCATCAAATGGAATTCGATGTGCTGAATTTTTCGCTCGCTGGCCTAGAATTAGGCCACCAAAATATTTTGGCTCTCCTCGACTGATGCTTCATAGCCATGACAAAATATTTTGGCATGCCGCTCGCGCGAGGTCGCCTCTTGCCAAGATTTTTTGGCGGCGTCGTTCTTAACTACCCCAAGCACGGCTGTAATCTCGGCAAGCGGGGCGGCGGGGCCTAGCGCGATGGGCTCTATTTCACGAATCCGATCTTCCCCCTCGCTCTATGAAAATTCAACTATATGGTGTATTAATCTATCTTAGATTGCAAAGGAGGGCGGCGATGTTTCTGGGATTTATCGATCCTCCAAGCCCTTTCGCACCCCTTGAGGAGTGGATCGAGTTTCGCTCTAGTATGGAAAAGATCCGGCCCCGGACGGCCGACATTCAGGAATACATTGATCAGGCCAATGCCGAGATTGAGCGGCTGAAGGGGCAGCCGGAAACTGACTAGATGGCATGCTGCGCTAAGCGCGACGCTAGCAATTCGGCTTCGACGAAACTCAAGCGGCTGAGCGCCTTCCGAAGGGCGTCGCAAAGATCGTCGAGGCTCGGGTCGATTTCTTCCAATCCCATATGACGATGTGCTCTATGCTGGAAAAAGAGGCAGAGCCAGAGCTCGAGCGCGGTGCCTTGCCACTCGCCGGTTCGCAGGAATTCGGCAGACATGGCATTCGAAATCTCGGCCAGGCGGTCCATCCCACCAGCGATCTCATAGCCATTCAGGAAATGGGCGAAGCGGCTCGACTGATCCCAAGCGAAGGGCGTCGGAATAGCCGAAAAGTCTCCCTTCAGGGCGAGCCGTTCCCACTCAAGCACCCGTGTCGCTGGTCTGCGTTTCATAGGCCGACCAACGCTCGAACCGCAGTAGTAGTCAACTCGGAATAAACGACTGCGCCATCTCCACAATAACGGCGCCCGCGCAAGGCGATCTAATAGCTCCAAGAATTCCTTGGCGGCGGCGGATCGCCCTCTGAATCGTACAAGTCATCCGGCTCGGGAAAGAGATTCTGCTCGCGCAGGCTCGACGTCAGCACGTCCAATTGGTTCTGTGCTTCGATATGAGCCAGCCGTCGTTCCGCCCATTCGATCATACGAAGATATTCGGAACTGGCTTGCGGGAGAAATGCAGCTGCTTTGGCAATTGTGGTCCGAAGATCGGCCGCTTCCTTTTGATACTCGCCGAGCTGATGCAGAAAATTCAATCTGCTCGCTTCGCGATCTTGCCGCTTTTTGTGCAACTCCCGCCTGTGGGCCATGTGCTTGCGTCGGCGTTCCTCCGCTTCGCGCTCCTCGCGACGAGCTTTTTCGAAGGCCAGGTGAAAAAGGATGCCGTCCGCAATCGGATCAAGCAGGGCTTCCAAGTTTTGATGTTTGCCATCTTTCCAGCGCTTGCGGGCACCATCTGCCCAATTCTGAATTTCGAGACTGAGCTTCCCGGAGTATATGTAATCGTATTCCGGCCAGAAGCTCTCGTAAGGCAGCCATTGACCACGGCGGCTTGCGATCTCACGGCGCCTATCATGCTCTTCACGCTTTTTTTGCTCTGTAGGGGTTGGGATGTGCTTCTCCCGCCTCCGCTCTTCCACAATCTCAAGCCGAACATCGTCTGGGCTGATTTCAGTCTTTATCCCCTTGTCACTATGGCTGAGCATGATTTCTCGTTGATCGAGAGCAAGAGCCAGGTGATGCAGGATCGATATCAGCCGAGATCGGGAGTTCTTGTGAACTTTCACACCAGGCACTGAGATCTCGCCATGTTGGTTCGGGTCGGCAGATCTCAGTGCTGCGACAAGACCAGAGACCGAGTTGTGGGGCCTTCTCACCGGCTCGAAGACAATCTGCTCCTTTGGTGCACGAGGTGCGGCTTCCCTTTCCGAAGCCTTCGTTGCCTGCTCGGTAATGGCCCTAGTTTTTTGCCTTTCCTCCTTCGACTTCTTTACGGTGCCGGCCGCCGCCTCGATCGCAAAAGCGACGTATGGGTTCACCGGTGGTTTGTAGGCACCGACGTGGACCGTCTCCAAAGTTGGGTTATCGATTTTCCAAAGCGGCGTTTTCGGCGCAGATTGCCCTGCCTCGATCTTCGCCCAATAGCCGCGGCCAGGAACGGGTATCTGATAGCGAGCACAAATCTTCGCTAGTCCTCGATCCGACATCTCGAAGCGTTCGGCAAGGGTTACGATTGGTGTCGACCAAACGAGGTCGTACAGTTCTTGTCTGGTGAAGGTGCGCTGCATTTTGGGATTGGCGGGGGATTTGGCGGGGGGTGCGACACCCCAGTCGCAACGCTGCTCAAAGTCAAGCAACGGGTGTGCAGTTCGGGCGCCGGATGCCAACACGTTCCCCTGTTAGGCTGATTTCATTTCCCTGTTATGCCGAGTAGGGAATTCTCCACCAAAGCATTGAAACTGCGGCAGGATTTCAGGTTCGAATTCCCTCGGGAGGCGAAAATGACCGAAAATTCGCTGTTTTTCGGCGCCAAACAGGGAAATCAGACAGAGACTGGTTCGCATGAGACTGCCAGCACCACCATAACCTTTGATTTCGTTGCCGAAATTGAGCGAAGCCAGAAACTTCCGGGCCCGTTGACGGGCTGGGCAAAAGGCGATCCCCGCGTTTGCTCCCGTCAAGTTGGAGGCGCAGCACCATCGAGTGACTAACCACCATTGCCCGGACGACACAAGCCTACACTGGCGCTGCATGCCCATGCTGGAGGCCAAACTCGGGGCCGCCACTTGTTACCGTTCGCTTCCGGCCGCTTCCAGATTGTTGGGGTAGCATCTTATGAAGCGAGGTGAATAGCAGACGGTAACGAGTTGATGCCCTTGATCTCCAAGGTTTGTTAGATCGCCGGCTCGGACCTGGAGGGCATGCGCCTCTGACCTCCTGGGAATCGGTCAAGATGCGCATTGCGCTCGCCCGTTCAACGTCATCGCGCCCCACGAAGGAGTTCAAGAACATAGGTCTTGGCGCCCCGTACCGCCGCCTCCAACGGCAGACCTTGAGCTAACGATGCTGCGATGGCGCTGGACAGCACGCAGCCGGTGCCACGCATCCCCCGATGGACGCGAGGCGCTTCGACCCGAACTGCGCGACGGTCCGGCTGCATGAGAAAGTCATTCGCTTGATCTCCGTGCGCGTGCCCGCCCTTGACAAGCACGGCGGTCCCCACCCTCGCCAACAGGTTCTCGCCTTGAACGCACGCGCCTTCTTCGTCCTTCGCAGGGCCTGCTCCCACCAACCTTGCGAGCTCGATCAGGTTGGGGGTCACGAGCCGGCAGAGCGGCATCAGATCACGGCGCAACAGGTCGACGGCATCGTCCTCCAGCAACCCGCGTCCCGAGGTCGAGGCAAGCACAGGGTCGAGGACCACCGGCACCTTCGGATGGGCCGCCAGGACGGAGCCGACCGCCTCAATGGCTGCCGCGGTCCCCAGCATGCCGATCTTGACCGCTGCGACCGGATTGGCAGCAAAGGCAGCGCGCATCTGGGCGGCGATAAGCTGCGGCGGCATCTGCTCGATGTGTTCGACGGCCGAGTGCGTCTGGACGGTCACGGCCGTGACGGCGAGGCAACTGCGCAGTCCAAAGGCGGATACGGTCTCGACGTCTCGGGCTGTTCCCGCGCCGCCACTTGAATCGCAGCCGGCGACGATCAGCACATGCGGCGTCAACGCCATTGGGCTGTCGCCGCCAGCCATTCAGCCGTCCGCGCCTCGGGGTGCGTGTTGCGGGTGATGTCGGTGACGACCGCCGCACTTTGGGCGCCGTGCGCGAAGACACCGGCTACGCGCTCGACGGTGAGCCCGCCGATGGCCACAAGCGGAAGTTCGCCTACGCGCTGCTTCCAGGCGGCGATGCGGTCCAGCCCCTGCGGATCCCATTTCATCGCCTTGAGAATGGTCGGGTAGATCGGTCCGAGCGCGACATAGTCCGGCTCGGCTTGGAGCGCGGTTTCGAGTTCGGAGCCGTCGTGAGTGCTGAGGCCCAGCCTCACGCCCGCCCTGCGGATCGCCTTCACATCAGCCTCCGCCAGATCTTCCTGGCCGAGGTGAACGAAATCGCAATCTTCCTCGATCGCAAGGCGCCAGTAGTCGTTGACGATGAGCTGGCAGCCGTGGCTGTCACAGACTGCCTTCGAGGCGCGAATTTCTCGGCGCAGCGAAGCTTCGTCCTGGTCCTTAGTGCGCAGCTGCACCAGCTTCACGCCGAGCGGCACCAGACGTTCGATCCAAGCGGCGGAATCGACGATCAGGTAAAACGGATCGAGCTTCATGAGAATGCTGCCATGCCGATGACGGGGGTGGAGGGAACGGCCATGTCGCGCGGCTCGAGCAGGCCGGCGCAATAGGCCTCGCGGCCGGCCTCGACCGCCTTGCCGAAGGCCGCGGCCATGGCGGCGGGATCGCCTGCCCTGGCGACGGCCGTGTTGAGCAACACCGCGTCGTAGCCGAGCTCCATCACGGCCGCGGCATGCGAGGGCCGGCCGATGCCGGCATCGACGATCAGCGGAATGCCGGGGAAGTGGCCTCGCAGGCTTCGCAGCGCATTGGGGTTCTGCGGCCCGCGTGCGGAGCCGATCGGCGCGCACCAGGGCATCAGGAGCCTGCAGCCGGCGTCGAGCAGGCGCTCGGCGACGATGAGGTCGTCGGTCGTATAGGGAAACACCTCGAAGCCTTCGGAGGCAAGGATCCTTGCGGCTTCGACCAATCCGAAGACGTCGGGCTGCAGCGTGTCGTGGTTGCCGATCACTTCGAGCTTGATCCAGTCCGTGCCGAACACCTCGCGCGCCATCCGCGCCGTGGTGACCGCTTCCACCACCGAGTGGCAGCCGGCGGTGTTGGGCAGCACGCGAACGCCGAGCGACTGGACAAGCGACCAGAACTGGCCGCCGGCTTTGCCGCCCGATGTTTCGCGGCGGAGCGACACGGTGACGATCTCCGTGCCGGACGCTTTCACCGCCTCCGCCATGATGGCAGGCGAGGGGTAAAGCGCGGTGCCCAGCAGAAGGCGGGACGCGAGTTTCTGTCCATAGAACTCGAGCATGGATCAGCCTCCCTTCATCGGTGAAAGGATTTCGATGCGGTCGCCATCTTTGAGCCGGCAGCGGTCGCGCTCCCTGGCCGGTACGACGTCACCGTTCAGCGCGGTTGCCAGCCAGCCGCCTTGGAAATCGAGTTCGCTGAGCAGCGCGGCAAGCGTTTCTGCCGCGACTTCATGGGCTTGGCCGTTAACGGTGAGCTTCAAGGGCAAACTCCTTTGCTCCAGGATTCCAGGATGAGGTCGGCTGCCCGCCGCGCCATGGCCGGCGCGAGCAGGAAGCCGTGGCGGTAGAGGCCGTTGATGCGAATATTCCCCCCGTCGCGCTCGACGCGAGGCAAGTTGTCGGTGAATGCGGGACGCACGCCAACACCGGTTTCGACCAGCTCGGCTTCGCCGAAGGCCGGATGCAGCGCATAGGCGGCGCCGAGCAGCTCCATGGTCGAGCGCGCGGTGATCGGGCCTTTGGCATCGCATTCGATCATCGTCGCGCCGACCATGAACAGGTTTTCCGCGCGGGGCACTACATAGACCGAGATGCGCGGATGAAGCAGCCGCACTGGCCGGGCCAGCGAGATCTCGCCCGTTCGCAGCATAAGCATCTCGCCGCGCACGCCGCGCATTTCCGGTCGCCTGTCACCGCTGCCGGTGCAATCCACCTCAATATCCTGAGATGCGGGCGCCGAGCTGCGGCCGAACTCGACGCGCGCGCCCATCCCGCGCAGCTTGTCGCGCAGGGAAAGCAGCGCCTTGCGCGGGTCGAGATGCGCTTCCTCAGCGAAGAACAGACCGCGTCCAAACCGGCCGTCGAGCGCCGGCTCGAGTGCCGCGATTTGGCTGGCGTCCAACTGCCTGAAACCGGATGTGCGGCGGCCGAACCGGTCGAGTTCGCCGGCATCGCGGGCAGACGCCAGCACCAGCGTGCCCTGGCGCGAGACATGGCCGGGCAAGGCGGCGTCCCACCAATCGGCTGCGTCGCGTCCGAGCGTCAGCACGGTCTCCTCGGCGCTCTCGCGCTCGCACCAGGGCGCGAGCATGCCGCCAGCGTGCCAAGAGGCATTGCCGGCGATCTCGAGGCGTTTCTCGACCACGGTCACATCGGCGCCGCGCGTTGCCAGCTCGTGCGCGAGTGTCAATCCGGCGACGCCAGCGCCGCGAATGAGCACCTTCATGGCGTGTCCGTGCGCTCGGGGGTGCTGTCGACAGGCATGTAGAGATCGCCGCCGTCGCGGTACTTCGCCGCCATGGCCGCGAGCCCTTCCTTCTGCGCTTCGGCGCGGATGTCGTGCGAGATCCGCATCGAGCAGAATTTGGGGCCGCACATGGAGCAGAAATGCGCCACCTTGTGCGCCTCCTTCGGCAGGGTTTCGTCGTGGAAGGCGCGCGCCGTCTCCGGATCGAGCGACAGGTTGAACTGGTCTTCCCACCGGAACTCGAAGCGCGCCCGCGACAGCGCGTCGTCCCTGATTTTGGCGGCTGGATGGCCCTTGGCGAGGTCGGCGGCGTGGGCCGCGATCTTGTAGGTGATGACGCCGGTCTTGACGTCGTCGCGGTCGGGCAGGCCGAGATGCTCCTTCGGCGTGACGTAGCAGAGCATCGCCGTTCCGAACCAGCCGATCATCGCCGCGCCGATGCCCGATGTGATGTGGTCGTAGCCGGGCGCTATGTCGGTGGTGAGCGGCCCGAGCGTGTAGAACGGCGCTTCGCCACAGACCGCGAGCTGCTTGTCCATGTTTTGCTTGATCTTGTGCATCGGCACGTGGCCGGGGCCCTCGATCATCACCTGGCAGTCCTTGGACCAGGCGATCTTGGTGAGCTCTCCGAGCGTTTCCAGCTCGGCGAACTGGGCCGCGTCATTGGCATCGGCGATCGAGCCGGGGCGAAGGCCGTCGCCGAGCGAGAACGCCACGTCATAGGCCCGGGCGATGTCGCAGATCTCCTCGAAATGCTCGTAGAGAAAACTCTCCTGGTGGTGATGCAGGCACCACTTGGCCATGATCGAGCCGCCGCGCGACACGATGCCGGTGACGCGGTCGACGGTCAGCGGGATATAGGGCAGGCGCACGCCGGCATGGATCGTGAAATAGTCCACGCCCTGCTCGGCCTGCTCGATGAGGGTGTCGCGGAACACCTCCCAGGTCAGTTCCTCGGCGACGCCGCCGACTTTCTCCAGCGCCTGGTAGATCGGCACCGTGCCGATCGGCACCGGCGAATTGCGCACGATCCATTCGCGGATGTTGTGGATGTTGCGCCCGGTCGAGAGGTCCATTACCGTATCGGCGCCCCAGCGGATCGCCCACACCATCTTCTCGACCTCTTCGGCCATCGACGAGGTGACGGCGGAGTTGCCGATATTGGCGTTGATCTTGACCAGAAAATTGCGGCCGATGATCATCGGCTCGCTTTCCGAGTGGTTGATGTTGGACGGGATGATGGCGCGGCCGCGCGCCACCTCGTCGCGCACGAATTCCGGGGTGACGAAATCGGGGATCGCGGCGCCGAAGCTCTCGCCATCGCGCTGGAGTTTCGAACGCAACTGCTCCCGGCCGAGGTTCTCGCGGATGGCGACGAACTCCATCTCAGGCGTGATGATGCCGGCGCGCGCATAGGCGAGCTGGGTGACGGCGCGGCCGCCGGCCGCGCGCAACGGTCTGTTGCGAACCGGGAATTCCGGCGTCAGGCGATCGGCTGAGACGAAGCCGTTGTCTTCCGGCTTGATCGTGCGGCCCTCGTAGCGCCCCACGTCTCCGCGCGCCTCGATCCATGCCTCGCGCAGCCGTGGCAAGCCACGCTCGATGTCGGTTTTCACCGTGGCGTCCGTGTAGGGGCCGGACGAGTCGTAGACAGTGACCGGCGGCTCGCCGGCGCTCGGGTGGACCGAGATCTCGCGCATCGGCACCCGCAGCTCCGGGTGAAGCTGACCGGGTTTGTGGACCTTCTTCGAAGCTGGGAGTTCGCCGACGGTGACGGTCGGGGTGTGGGCATTCATGAGTGAGCCTCCTTGCTCGAGTGCAACGGAGACCCAGTCCACGCGATGAGGAGGAAGTGACGCTTCGCTTAGAATGCGGGCACTGCCCGAATGCCGAAGCCGGATTGCCGACCCGCGAAGCCTCGCACCGTCCCTACGCCAGTATGAACTGGATCAGGTTCAACGGGTCACTGCGCGCGATAGCAGTATCTCAGCCCCTTGCCGGGACTCCCCTGGTGAGGCGCCTAGGTTGGACGATGCGACGCTATCCTGTCAACTCGACTTCATGACTTCTCCAGCCTCGAACAAGCGACGAGAAGTGGCGCAGCCACGCAGCTTTGGTCGAGCATCTCTTACATCGACGCCCATTGAGCCACGACCTTGCGCGCGTCGAGCTGGCAGTCGGGGCCCACTTGTCATCCGCCAAGGAAACGCTTTTGCGATCCCTTGTGGCGGCGGATTGAAGAACGCATTTTTCGCCTCGAAGAGCATCTGTTCGGCGTCTATGGACGCTGGTTCGATTTGTTCAGGACCGAATTATTGCGCAGCCGTAAGGGTCGAGTTGCAGCGTTCCTTCAACGGCCTTGCCCGTCAGCAGGTCGAGGCCCTTTGGGACGTCGGTTACGATCACGGCGACTTCCGTGGTGTTCAGCACGAACATCAGCCGGCGGTCGTCGGCTTCCCTGACAGAGACCTCCACCCCGGCAGGCAGGTCGGGCAGCAAAGGCGCTATACCGGCTTTGGCCAGCACGACATCGACAAGCTTCTCCGTCAGTTGCGGCGTGAGATACGTGCCGACATAGACAACCCGACCTTGCCCGACCTTGCGGGCGGTGATTGCCGGAGAGCCGGCGGCGAAGCGGTTCGACCAGACGCCGAGCACCTCGGTGTCAGGCGCTACGTCAAGCACCTCGTACAAATGCGCAGCCTGGAATTCTTCATTGCCAAGGGTGAACAGGTATTTGCGTTCCGCGGACGAGGCCGGGAGGGGCGGCGGTGCATAGGTGCCCATCGGAGCCGGACGAAACAGCGGAAACAGGCCGCTGCCGCCTTCGGGAACGACGCGGCCGAACTCCGCCACCCTGACGCCGCTCAGGGCTGCAAGGGCCTTGCCGGGCGCCTGCTCGCGAATGATGTGGTTGTTCTCGTCCCTCGTCCCGCTCAATGCCGATAGGATCAGCGTACCGCCGTTGCGGACGAATGTTTCAACAGCCTCGTTCCATTCATCCTTCCACATCACCCAATGCGGGACGTAGAGCGCCTTGAGCCGCGAAAGATCGTCTTCGGGATGAATGAACCCGCATGCAATGCCGTTCTGATAGCAGTGGCGATGAAGCAGCGTCGCGTCTTCGAGCGGACTGGGGAGGCCGATCGGATAGGTCTTGTGAGCCTCCTGGTTGTCGAAGTCCGCGCCGGCGATGCCGAGGTCCATGCGCACTGCGGTGCCAAGAATCTGCTCCTTCGCGGCGGCGATCTCATGGAAGAAGCGGCCTGCCTCGTCATAGCGGCGGCGCGGCACGTCGTCGTGATCGATGACGCCCATCCAGTAGATCTCGGCGCCGAAATGCGCGGGACGCCAACGAAAGAACATGACACCGTCGGCGCCGCGCGCCACCGAGGTCATGGCCATGCGACGCATCTCGCCGGGCTCCGGCGTCATCGTCGAGAAGCCGGGCTGGCTGCCGAAGCCTGAGGCCTGCTCCGGAACGATGAAGTTGCCGGAATAGGCGCGGCATATGTCGAGATGGAGGGCCTGGGTCGCGGCATGCCCGCCGGTTCGGCGCATCTCGTCATAGAGCATCGGATAGATGTCGAAGCCGATGAAATCGAGGTCCTGTCCGAACTGACCGCGGAAGTCGATGTCGGCAAGCTGGCCAAGATTGTGGAAGATGAACCAGTCCGGATTGGCGGCGCGCAGGATCTCGACCTGGTCGTGTTGGAAGGCCGCGGTCGCGGCGGCCAGAAAGCGATGGTAGTCCTGCACGTGGCCGGGGCTGGGGTAGGACGGCATGAGCGGTCTCGGCAGGTCGATCTGCGAGAAATCGTCGTAGGCCGTCGCCCAGAAGTGGCCGCCCCAGGCGAAGTTCAACGCCTCAATGGTGCCGTAGGCCTTCTGCAGGTATTTCTGGAACTCCAGCCTTGTCGAAGGCGCGAACGATTCCGACACCGTGGTGTTGAGCTCGTTGTCCGTCTGCCAGCCGATCACACGCGGGTTGTGCCGATAATGCTCGGCCATGGCGCGGGTGATGCGGCGGCTGTGGGCGCGGAATACCGGGCTTGTGGTGTCGGCATGCTGGCGCGATCCGTGGCTTGAGGCCCGCCCGTTCATGTCAACGCGCAGCACTTCGGGATAGTTGACGGTGAGCCAGCAGGGAGGGGTGGCTGTCGGCGTGCACATGATCGTGTCGATCCCCGCGCGGCCGAGAAGTTCGATCGCGCGATCGAACAGGCCGAACTCGAACTTGCCTTCGCGGGGCTCGAAAATGTGCCAGGCGAACTCTCCCATACGCACTGTGTTGACGCCGGCGGCAGCCATGCGCTCGGCGTCACGCTGCCAGCAGCCTTCGTCGACATGTTCGGGGTAATGAGGTGCTCCGAGCAGAAAGCGGTCAAGATTGAGGGGCCGCCATACGGATAGCGGAGCGGGCTCTTTGCGGTTCATGCGTATGGGACTTTCGAAATTTCGAGGTTCAGATTGAGGCGACGGGTTTTCTTGGCGTGAGCGTGCGGCCATCCGGGCCGAAGAGGTAGGCGTCGCCGGTTTCGAACCCTGCTCGCAACGCGGCGCCGACCGCGACGGTAGAAACCTTGTTGAGCTGAAGCGTGAAATTGCCGGTTCCGCTGTCGGAATTGGTCGTCTGAAGCGGAGAGGCGTCGACGTAGAGGACGGTTTCGCGCCCCAGCTGCTCGACCAGACGCACCTGGCTGGAGAAGGCCGGCATTGCGCCGTCGCTTGGCTCGGCGACACGCAGGGCCTCCGGCCGGATGCCGATGGTCACGGCATCACCAGCCGAAAGGCCGCCGGCGTCGATGCCATCCAAGGTAATGGCAGGGAGGCCGGCGGCGGCTACCGAGACGCTGGATGCGCCGACGCTCACTGCTTTCGCTTCGATGAAATTCATGCGCGGCGCGCCGAGGAAGCCCGCGACGAAAATGTTGGCAGGGTTGGCGTAGAGTTCCAGCGGCGAGCCGACCTGCTCGATCCGGCCTTTGTTGAGGACTACGATCCGGTTGGCCATGGTCATCGCCTCGACCTGGTCGTGGGTGACGTAGATCATCGTCGATCCAAGCTGCGCGTGCAGGCTCGAAAGTTCCACTCGCATCTGAGTGCGCAGCGCGGCATCGAGGTTCGACAGCGGCTCATCGAACAGGAACACCTCGGGCGAGCGGGTAATCGCGCGGCCGATCGCGACGCGCTGGCGCTGTCCGCCCGACAATTGCTTCGGTCGCTTGTCGAGCTGCTCCTCCAGACGCAGGATCCGTGCTGCGCGTTTGACGGCGGCGTCGATCTCGGTCCTGGGCCGGTGGGCCATCCGCAGGCCGAAGCCCATGTTCTCGGCCACGGTCATGTGTGGGTAGAGTGCATAGGACTGGAAGACCATTGCGATGCCGCGGTCGCCGGGTTCTTCCCTGGTGACGTCTCGCCCGTTGATCACGATGTGGCCGGAGTTGATGGTTTCCAACCCGGCGATCGTCTTCAGCAATGTCGACTTTCCGCAGCCGGAGGGGCCGACCATGACGACGAACTCGCCCTTTTCGATCGTCAGGTCGACCGTCTTCAGGGCATGGTAGCCGGCATAGTGCTTGTCGACTTTTCGCAATTCCACGCTGCTCATATCGAGGCGCCTTTCCGTGCGTGTCGGGTGCGGCAGGGTTCGCGGCGGATCATCCCTTGACGGCTCCCATGGTGAGGCCGGCGACAAAGTGCTTCTGCATCATGAAGAACATCACGACCGGGGGCAGGGCGACGAAGATCGTGGCCGCCGAGACGATGTTCCAGGCCGATGTCCATTCGCCGCGCAGATTGTTCAGGCCTGCGGTAACGGGTTTGACCGCATCACTCTGGGTAAGGACGATCGCCCAGAAATAGTCGTTCCAGACGAAGGTGAAGGTGAGGATCGCGAGTGCCGCCAGTGCAGGCCGGACCAGCGGAACAACCACGTGGCGCAATGTCTGGAACGGCGAGGCGCCTTCGGCGCGCGCCGCCTGGAACAGTTCGCCCGGGAGAGCGGCGATGAAGTTGCGCATGAAAAGCGTGGCGAAGCCGGTCTGGAAGGCAATGTGGAAAACGATCAGCGCATAGACGGTGTCGTAGAGACCCAGCCTCACCATCAGGTCGCGGACCGGGATCATCATGATCTGCGCCGGCAGGAAATTGCCGCCGACGAAGAGGGCGAAGATGCGGTTGGAGCCACGGAACGGGTAGCGCGACAAGACGAAGCCGGTCAGTGTCGACAGGATGAGAACGCCGATGACGGACGGAATGGTGATCAGCAGGCTGTTCAGGAAAAAGCGCAGCATGGCGGTCTGGTCGAAAACCGCCTTGTAGTTGTCGATCAGGCTGAATTTCTGCGGCCAGCCCCAATAGTTGCCGGCCATCAGCTCCTCGTTGGAACGGATCGAGGTCAGCATCACGGCGAGCAGAGGCAGCAGCCACAGGATCACGACCAGGGTTACACCACCTAGATAGAGGGCTCGCTGGATCCTGGCGTTTTCGGGAATGGGGCGCGGGTACATCAGGCGTTGCTCCGCTCGGCCTTGATGAGGCCACTGAGATACCAGGCGATGAAGACGATCATGATCACGAACAGCACGGTGGCGATCGCGGCGCCGTAGCCAAAGCGGTAGGAAAAGATCGACTCCTGATACATCTGGTAGGCGAGCACGGTGGACGAGCCATAGGGACCGCCACTGGTCATGACCGCGATCATGTCGAAGGAGCGCAGCGCACCGATCACCGTCACCGCGATGGCGATGAAGCCGACCTGCGACAGTTGCGGCAGGACGACATGGCGCAACATGCGCCAGCCGCGCGCACCGTCGACGCGTCCGGCGGCGATCAGATCGTCGTTGAGGCTGTTCAGTCCCGCCAGGAACAGGATCATGCAGAACGCGATCTGTGGCCATAGACCGGCGGCGGCTACCGCGAAGGTGACGAAGGTCTCGTCTGAAAGCAACGCCGGGGCGGTACCGCCAAAGGCGCCGAAGAGAAGCTGCAGCAGCCCGAAGTTTGGATCATAGACCCATCCGAACACGACACCGACGGTGACGGTCGCCAGCACAAGCGGCACGAAGAACAGCGACTTGAGGATGCGCATGCCTCGGATCTGCTGATTCACGATCAGCGCAAGCGCCAGGCCGATCGGCGGCGCCAGCATGAAGATCAGCAGCCAGATTACGTTGTTCTTGAGCGAGACGTAGAACTGCGGATCGTCGGCCAGTTCGACATAGTTGGCGAGCCCGACCCAGGTCTTGGCGCCAATCCCATCCCAGTCGTGCAGCGAAATCCAGACCGTCTCGATGGAGGCGGCAAGGATCACCGAGCCGAACAGGATGAGGCCCGGCAGCAGGAAAAGTACCGGCGTCAACCAATGACGATTTCTGCGCCAGACAGGAGGCATGGCGTTCCATCCGAAAAAAGAGAGACGTGAGCCGCCGAAAGGCGGCGCCCGTCAGCCAGGGAGGATCAACCGAAGATTCTCTTGCGGGTTTTTTCGAGGCGCTTGAGGATCTGCTCACGTCGCTCAGGCTTGACCATGAATTCCTGCAGCCCCGCCATCCCTTCCTGGGCCATGTCCGGATCGGTGTCGCGATCGTAATATTGCGATGTTCCAACCACTTTCTTCAGTTCCTCGACCGCAGCATTGACCAGCGGGTCCTTGCTTGGCGGGCAGTCGTTGCGAGGCGGGATGGCGCCTTCGGCGGCGAGGAATGCGCCCAGATTTTCCGGCTTGTAGAAATAGGCGAGGAAGTCGCGCGCACCCTGCTTGTTCTTCGCATTCGCCGGAACGTGGATGGAGTTGACCGAAAAATCCTCGTAGCGGGCGACGCCGGGAACGATCTCGGGAAATGGCGCGTAGGCAAGCTGAGGCAAATCCGCTTCCGGAAAGGCGGATCGAACGAAGCCGCCCAGGTCCATCATTGCCGCCTTCTTTTGCGCTAGGGCAGCACCCGCCTGCTCCCATCCGAACGAACTGTGGCTCGGCGAGAAGAAGCCCGCCTTGATCAGATCGTTCCATTTGTCGAAGACTGGCGTCAGCATCGGATCGGTGTAAGGAACTTTGCCGTCCATCAGCGCGATGTGCTTGTCGAGCCCGTTGATGCGCAGGTTCATGTGGTCGAACCAGCCACCCGCCGGCCAAAGCTCCTTCGTGCCCATGCTGATCGGGATCATTCTCGCGGACTTTGCCGCCTCGCCGAAGGCGAGGAAGTCGTTCCAGGTCTTGGGCGGCGACCAATTTTTTTCGGCGAAGACGTCCTTGCGATAGAAGAGGCCCCAGAGAAGACCTCCCATCGGCAGGCCATACTGCTTGCCGTCGACGGTGACCGCGCTTGTGGTGGCGCCGAGTACGCTTTTGTAGTTCTCCTTGGCGAACAGATCGGAGATGTCGTCAAAAAGGCCCTTGTTGACGAAGGCCTTCATGCGGTTGCCGGAAAACCAGAAGCAGATGTCCGGAGCGCCGACGACAAGATAGCTGCGGATTGCCGTCTTATGGGCCTCGTGGTCCATGTTGTTGATGACGATCTTGGCGCCTGATTTTGCCTCATACTCGCTCGCCAGCCGCTGCAGGATCTGGCGTTGCTCGACATTGCTGAGGTTGGAAATGATGGTGATTTCCTGCGCCTGGGCCAAGGCCGGGAGGCAAAGACCAGTCGCCGAAGCGGCGAGTGCCGCGCCAGTGCCCTTGAGGAAACGGCGCCTTGTTGTGGTTAACGCGGAAAAGTCGGTGGTCATGGCTTCTATCTCCTCCCTGAGAACAGCCGGATTCCAATTGAACCATGCGAATTCGTAGCGTATGGATGTCAGCATGGTCAATACTTAATTTACAAAATTAATTATGAGGCAGGAATGAAGCTCAAAGGCGATCAGCAAACGGCCCGCGCGATCAACCGGCGGCTGATCCTGAACCTGCTGCGAAGGCAAGGTGCTATAAGCCGCGCCGAAATCGCCTCTGTTACGGGCCTCAGCCCCGCGGCCGTGACGTTCGTCGTGTCTGAATTGCTCGAGGAAAATATTCTGGTGGAAGGGGAGGCGAGTCTTGGCGCGCCGGGACGTCGACCTATCCCGATCAACATAAACTACGCCGGCAGGCTTGTGGCCGGGCTCAAGCTGAAGGTAGGCGGCATCGATTGTGTGCTGACCGATCTTGCCACGACTCCACTTGTTACGAAGCAGGTCGTTGTCCCCGATCTTTCGCCACAAAGTACGGTGGAGGCCTGCGCCTCGGCAGTCGAGGAGCTGGTTTCCGACCGCAGGGCACCGACAGGCGCCCAGCTCAGCGGGATCGGCATCGCTGTACCAGGCGTCATCGATAACGGTGTTTGCCGGTTGAGCCACCGGTTCAATTGGGCCGATGTGCCGATCGCTGCGATGCTTGCCGAACGCGTGCGCGTACCCGTCTGGGCGGACGACGACACCAACGCATTTGCGCTCGCGCAACAATTGTTCGGACTTGGCCGGCATCATCGCACCGTCGGGGCCCTGGCCATCGGGGCCGGCATCAGCTGCGCGGTGGTCATCGATGGCTCTGTCCATCACGGCGCGAATGGCGCCGCGGGCAAGATGGGTCACTCGACATACGATCCGAACGGGCCGCCATGCGAGTGTGGCAGGCGCGGTTGCCTGCAGACCTTCTTCTCGGAACCGGCCCTGGTGCGGCGATGGAAGGAGGCCAGGCGACTCGCTGGTGAAGTGACGCGCCACGACATGCTGAACGCGGCCAAGACTGGAGACCGGGCAGCCATAGACCTGCTGCAGGAGGCAGGCGAGGGGATTGGACGATACCTGGGCGGTTTCTGCAATATCATCGATCCGGAAGTGATTGTCGGCGGGGGCGAAGCCGTCACCTTTGGCGACTATCTGTTCGGGCCAATGCGCGATGCATTGAAGCGTTATGCCATGTGGAACCCGCCACCGATTACACCCGATTGGGCAGACGATTCCTGGGCGCGTGGCGCCGCGGCGCTTGCGACCCAAAGGCTCTTCGACTTCGAAAGCAGCCCCGGAGAAATCGCCGGCACTGGGCTGCAACGATCAATGGTCAAGTAGCTGCAGGACCAAAGCGGCGTCCTCGTCCCGATTTCGGGCCTTCGTCTCTGCGCGCCTTTCCGTAGCCAACTGTTTGGAAAAGCGATGCTTGGCCGATAGTTGCGATTTGTGCAAAGGACGCCGGCCGAATGGAAGAAGACCGGCGCGAGTGTGCCGGTCTTGATGTCGTAACGAGCAGAGGAGGTCGGCGACCTCCGGTCCCGGATTGCCTGAGCAGTCAAGCAGCCTTGAGGTTCTTCAAAGCCTTTTCGAAGGCATCCTTGATCGGCTTGGATACGTCTTCGGTGGCTCTCAACATCACCGCCTGCAGGGTCTTGGCCTGCTCGACGGAAGTGTCGATCTGTTTGTTCACGAAAGCGGCCTGCAGCTCGAAGAACTCGGATGGCGACTTCATGGCGGCCAGTGCTTCGAGGTGAGCGAAGCCGGCTTCGGCATTGGCTCGCAGAGCTGCGATCGTCTTCAGCGACACCTCGTTGCGGGTGGTCTTGGCCACCTCAAGGGTCGACTCAAGAGCCTTTTGAGTCGTCTCGGCGTTCGATTCCAATTTGGAAATGCTTCCTTCGCCTGCTCAACGCCCTGTTCGGCGACAGCGCGGACCTGCTCGGTAACCTTGTACCGCTCGTAAGTAGCGGATTCCGCGTTTTCGATCGTTTCGGTCTTGCCGGGGATCTTGGACATTTTCCATCCTTTTCCAGAGAGTGGCATTACACAAAGCCCCCCTGTTTCATCTACGAAATCGACACAACGGATTTATGAAGGGGAGAATTGTCGCTCGAGGGCACCACTGCGGCGGCCGGCGCGCTGCCGGCAGCGATCGGTGCCAACGTGGAAGGGCAAAAGCCTGAACTGCCCGTGCGGGCCGGAGGCAGCCTGGGGTGCCAAACGCGGCCATCAGGCCGAGCGCGATCTTGGCTGTCGTCATTCGGCAGGTCCGCCGGCCGAAATTGAGCATCACCTTCTTAGGAGCGGCCTCTTCGGAATCCATCGCTGCCATTCGACCTTGGCGCGACCTTCTCAGTTGTCCTTGTACAGCCAAGACTCCGTCTCATGCCAAAACGGCCAAGGCGTCGGCGAAGAAACGGTCGCCGCCGAAATTGCCTGACTTTAGGGCAAGCAGCAGCTCGCCGTGCGGGCTGCCGAGTGCACGCAGCGCTGGGACACCCGCGGCGATTTCGGGGCCCAACTCGAAGGCGGGAATGGCAAGCTGGTCCACGACGGCGCCGGACGTCTCGCCTCCCGCCACGACCAACCTGCGCACGCCGAGTTCGACCAGACCTTCGGCGATGGTCGCCAACGACTGCTCGATCGCTTGACCGGCAGCGTCACGTCCATGCCGCGCCTGCAGCGCCGAAACCACCTCGGGCGATCCGCTGCTGGCGATGAGGACGGGGCCATCGGCCAAGCGGGCGGCGGCCCAGGCGAGCGCACGGTGCGTCTCCGCCACTCCGCTCATCAGCCTTTCCGGATCGAGCCTCAGCACGGGCATCGTCTCTTCGGCGCGGGCAATCTGCGTCAGTGTCGCCCGCGAACAGCTGCCGGCGAGGCACGCCGCAGGCCCCTCGACCGGCCGGTCCCGCAGCACCGTCCGTTGATGGCGCCGCGCGGTGCCGGCGGCGACCAGGCCGCGGGCGAGACCCAGTCCCAGGCCGGACGCTCCGACCGACAGGCGTTGTGCCAAGGCTGCCGCGCCGATCGCTTCAAGATCGCTCTCGAAGACGGCGTCGGCGATTGCCGCTCCGGCTCCATCTTGGGAAAGCGCCGCGTTGCGCGCGCGGATCGCGTCCGCGCCGCGCGCGACCGTCGCGAGGTCGACCGACCCGACCGCTGCCATGCTCTGCCGGGCGAGTACGCGCACCAGATTGGCATCGCGCATGGGATTGAGCGGGTGATCCTTGAGCGGACTCTCGTTGAGCGGCACCGCGCCGACGAAAAGATTCCCCTGGTAGACGGTTCGGCCGGTTTCCGGAAAGGCCGGCGTCACCAAAACCGATTTCTCATCCACGTCGTGACGCAAGGCGTCCAGCACCGGGCCGATATTGCCAGCATCGGTGGAATCGAAGGTCGAGCAGATCTTGTACATCACATGCGCTGCCCCGCGGGCGCGCAGCCATTGGTCGGCCGCGCGGGCGCGCTCCACCGCCTGCGCGGCGGCAACCGAACGGATCTTGAGCGAGACGACAACCGCGTCGACCTCGGGGAGATCGAGACCAGCGGCCGGAATGCCGATGGTTTGAACCGTGCGAAGACCTTCCTTGGCGAGCGTGTTGGCCAGGTCGGACGCGCCTGTGTAGTCGTCCGCAATTGCGCCGAGGGCGAGGCTCATGGCGAAACTCCGATGCCGGCCTGGGGGAGGGGCCCGCTGGCAAAGGGGGCGAACCAGCCGAGCCCCTCAAGTGTCTTGCCGCCGGGCCGATATTCGCAACCGACGAAACCATCATAGCCCAGCCCGTCCAGTTCCGCGAAGATGAACCGGTCGTTGAGCTCTTCCGAAGTCGGCTCATGGCGGGAGGGCACGCTTGCGATCTGGACATGGCCAATGATCGGCAGCAGCCGGCGCAACGCCATGACGACATCGCCGTGCAGGATCTGGCGGTGGTAAACATCGAACTGCAGCTTGAGATTGGGCAGGGCCAGTTCGCCGATGAGCTGCTCGGCAAAGTCGAAGTCATTGAGGAAATAGCCCGGCATGTCGCGGCCATTGATTGGTTCGATCACCAGGTCGATGCCGCGATCGGCAAGCTTGCCGGCGGTCCAGATGATCGCTTTGCGATAGGTATCCACGGCCGCCCTGTCCTCGCGAGCGGCGAGCCCCGACATCAAATGCAGACGCTTCACGCCCGTGGCCTCTGCGTAGGGAAGGGCAAATGCCACGGCGGCCTGGAGCTCGGCAAATCGATCGGGCAAGGCGGCCAATCCTCGCTCGCCGGCGGCCCAATCGCCAGGCGGCAAATTGAACAGAGCCTGGGTCAAACCGTATCTGCGAAGGCGCTCGCCGATCGCCTCGGGCGTGTGCTCGTAAGGAAACAGGAATTCGACCGCACGGAAGCCGGCATCGGCGGCCGCCTGGAACCGATCCAGGAACGGCCACTCGCTGAACATCATTGTCAGGTTGGCGGCAAAGCGGGGCATGGGCGATCCAGTCTTCCTCAGGCCGATGTCAGGCCGATGTCAGGCCGGTTTGGCCAGGTTCGCGGGTGGCGGGCAGTTCGGTGCCGGTGATCTTTGCGTAGAGCCGGGCGACGGATGCGTCGTCGTCCCGGCCCATTCCAGCCGCCGAGGTCGCCAGGAACATCTGTAGCGCGGCCGCGGCCACCGGCACCGGGAATTTGGCGTTGCGGGCCATATCCTGAATGATGCCGAGGTCCTTGACGAAGATGTCGACCGCGCTGCGCGGTGTGTAGTCGCCGTCCAGCACGTGCGGCACCCGGTTCTCGAACATCCACGAATTGCCTGCGGAGGCAGTTATCACCTCGTAGACCTTGCGGATGTCCAGCCCTTGCCGGGCGGCAAATGCGATGGCTTCGCTGGCCGCCGCGATATGCACGCCAGCAAGCAACTGGTTGATCATCTTGAAGGCTGCACCAACGCCCGGCTCGTCACCGAGTTCATAGACGTTGGCGGCTATTGCATCCAGTGCCGGCCGCGCTCTGGCGAAGGCGGCAGGGCTGCCGGAGGCCAGAATGGTGAGCGCACCCTCGGCGGCGCGCACCGACCCGCCGCTGATCGGCGCGTCGAGATAGAGCCGTCCCGTCGCTTCGAGCGGCGTGGCAAGGCGGCGCACCGCATCGGGATCGATCGTGGCCGAGGAGACGAAAACCGCGCCCTCGGCCATGGTTTCGGCGACGCCGTTCGTACCGAACAGGATGGCCTCCGTTTGCGCGGCGTTGACGACCACCGACACGACGACGTCGGCACCTTCAGCGGCCTCGGCGGGGCTTGCCGCGCCTCGGCCGCCCGCGTCGACGAGCCGGGCGATGGCCGCGGCGTCCACGTCGAAGCCAGCCACTTCAAACCCGGCCCGCCTGAGCGACATGGCCATGCCAAGTCCCATGGAACCGATGCCGATCAGGGCGGCCCGGTTCGTCCTTGCTCCGGCGGGGTTTTCCTTGCTTCGATCATAAACGGTCATCACGGAGATCCTTATTCGAAACGCAATCCGGTTTAGCGATTGACCAGCTTGGGTGGCGTCGTCAGCACCAGGACCGCGCCGAGCACCAGGATTGCGGCGAGCGCATACATGCCGACCTGCGTTGCGCCGGTCAAATCCTTCAGATAGCCGACGAGATACGGGCTAACAAAGCCGGCCAGATTGCCGACCGAATTGATGAGCGCAATGCCTGCCGCGGCACCTGTCCCGGCGAGAAATGACGTCGGCAGCGACCAGAACAGCGGCGCACAGGTGATCGCTCCGGCCGCTGCAACGGACAGGAAGGCGATGGCGATCGTCAGATTCGAGCTGGCGGCCGCGACGACGAAACCGACGGCCCCGAGCAGTGCCGGAACGACCAGGTGCCAACGGCGCTCGCGATGCCTGTCAGCGCTGCGTCCGAACAGATTCATGACCACGACGGCACAGATGAAGGGGATCGCGCTGATCAGTCCGATATTGAAGTTTCCGGTGATGCCGGTCGCCTTGACCAGGGTCGGCATCCAGAAAGTCAGCCCGTACTGGCCCATCACGAAGGTGAAGTAGATAAGGCACATCAGCCAAACTCGGCGATCGCGGAAGATACCGGCTACCGAATGCCCACTCTCCTTGTGACGCTCCTCGCGTGCGATCTCCTCTTCCAGGGCCTGCTTTTCCGTTTCGCTCAGCCACTTGGCTTGACGAATGCCGTTGTCGAGGAAGAACAAGACAGCGATGCCGAGCAGGACGGCTGGAACCGCCTCGATAAGAAACATCCATTGCCATCCGGCGAGGCCGTGGGCGCCATCGAACGAATCCATGATCCAGCCGGAAAGAGGATTGCCCAATATGCCCGAGACCGGGATCGCGGACATGAACACCGCGATGATCTTGGCCCGGCGATGCGAGGGATACCAGTAGGTGAGGAAAAGGATGATCCCCGGGTAGAACCCGGCTTCGGCGACGCCCAGCAGAAAGCGCAACAGGTAGAATGTCGGCGCGGACGTGACGAACATGAAGCCAGCTGAGATCAAACCCCAGGTGATCATGATGCGGGCGATCCACATGCGCGCGCCGACCTTGTGAAGAATGACGTTGCTTGGCACCTCGAAGAGAAAATAGCCGATGAAGAAGATGCCGGCGCCGAGGCCGTAGACGGTCTCGCTGAAGCCGAGGTCGGCCGACATCTGCAGCTTGGCGAAGCCGATATTGACGCGGTCGAGATAGGCAACGACGTAGCACAGCATCAGGAACGGCACGATGCGCCAGAAGACCTTGCTGTAGGCGGTCCTCCTCGTTTCGATTTCAGCTACGGCTTGCGCCGGTAGCGCAGGTGTAAGCACGGTCATTGGTTCCTCCCTTGACTGTGAATGGGGTGTCAGCGCGCCCCGCCGGTGGCGGTTTTGGCAGCGCTTGCGTAACCGGATAACATGGATTGGCAGCGCTGCCAACGAAAAAGTGGCAGCGCTGCCAACAATTGTTTGAAAAGGTTGCCGCGACATGGCAAAAGAGATGGACGGAAGCGAGGACGGTCGAGTGCGACGTCGCGCTCCAGCGGGGAGATCGAAAGTGGCCGACGAGCTGGCCGACGGCACGCCGACGGGGACGACGACCCTTACCGATGTCGCACGCGCGGCCGGCGTCGGCGAGAGCACCGCCTCGCGCGTGTTGCGCGGGCACGGTTCATTTTCGGCCAAGACACGCGAGAGCGTCCTCAATGCCGCGAGAAGCCTCGGCTATGTGCCGAACCGCATCGCCGGCACGCTGGCCTCGACCGGCTCCAAGCTGGTCGGGATCGTGATACCGTCGCTCAGCAACATCGTCTTTCCGGACATGCTGCGCGGCGCCAACACGGTGCTGGTGGGCGCCGGGTTCCAACCTGTCGTCGCGGTGACGGACTACGAACAGGGCCGCGAGGAAACCCTCGTCGAGTCGCTGCTTAGCTGGCGTCCGGCGGGCATGATGGTGGCCGGGCTCGAACACACCGAGCGTACCGTGGCCATGCTCAGGCACGCCCGCATCAGGGTCGCCGAACTGCTCGATTCCGATGGCGATGGCATCGACATCGTCGTCGGTTATTCCAACCGCGAGGCGGGAGGCGCGAGCGCGCGTCATCTGGTCTCGCGCGGCTATCGGCGCATCGGCTATGTGGGCCACGATCTCAGCCGCGATCTGCGCGCCGCCAAACGCTTCGCCGGATTTCGCTCGGCGCTCGCAGAGGCAGGCCTTGAAGTCGCCGCGGAAGAAATCATTCCCTCATCTTCGTCGATCGAGGCCGGGCGCGAGGGTCTCGGCCGGCTGCTCGGGCGCGCCCCCAATCTCGATGCCGTCTATTTCTCTAACGACGACATGGCGATTGGCGGTTATTTCCATTGCCTTGCCCGCGGCATCGCCATCCCCGGCCGGTTGGCGATTTTCGGCTATAACGGCCTGGACGTCGCCCGCGCGGCGCCGCAACCGCTTTCCACCATCCGGACGCCACGCGTCGCGGTCGGAGAGACCGGCGCCCGGCTGGTCTGCTCCGACGGGCCGCCGACGAAGATCGATCTCGGGTTCGAACTGATCGAGGGAGCCACAACATGAGCGAGGCCAAACTTCGCGAAGAGATATGCCGCTTCGGCCGTTCCCTATTCGAGCGCGGGCTGACACCGGGATCATCGGGCAATATCAGTCTGCGGCTCGATGACGGCGGCTGGCTTGTGACGCCGACCAACGCATCGCTGGGCTTTCTCGATCCGGCTCGCCTTGCCAAGCTCGATGCGCAAGGGCGGCTCGTCGCGGGCGATGCGCCGACCAAGGAAATCCCCCTGCATACCGCCCTCTACGAGACGCGGGCAGCAGCGCGTGCGATTGTGCACCTGCACTCAACCCATGCGGTGGCCGTCACCATGCTTCCCGAGATCGATCCCAAGTCGGTCCTGCCGCCAATGACGCCGTACTATCTCATGCGCGCCGGACAGACGGCTTTGGTGCCATATTTCCGTCCCGGAGACCCTGCGGTAGCTGATGCAATCAAAGGGCTCGCCGGACGCTACTCTTCGGTGCTGCTCGCCAACCATGGTCCCGTCGTCGCGGGCGAGACGCTCGAGGCAGCGGTATTCGCTACCGAAGAGCTGGAGGAAACGGCAAAGCTCTATCTGCTTCTGCGCGGCCTCAACCCCCGCTACCTCTCACCGGAGCAGGTCAGCGACCTGGTGCGGACTTTTGGGCTCTCGCTGCAGGAGCATGGTGCGCACGACCACTGAGACCCGATTTCGACCTTCGTGAGGCGCTCCTGGATTGCATAGGTTGGGGGGTATTACCTGAGCATGTTGCTATGGGCGTGCGCTTGTTGAAGATGTCCTGACGGCCGGCAGCCTTACGAGATACAGGGCTGGCTGCTACCGAGTTGCGGTCGAGATTGCTTCTCTCTCGCGCTGTTCGGCACTAGCCGTTCCGGCGGCGGGCGGACAGTCGCCCCGGACCGTCGCTGTCTATCGGTCGCGTTGCGGTCAGGCCGGCTTCGATGGATCTGAGAAGCTCAAGCGCGGCATTGAGCTTGCGTGTGTCGCCGCCGGCGGCCTCGGATACGGCAGTTGCCCACTCCTTGCGCACCAGGGCGTAATTGTGGGCTCCCCGCCGGGTGCGACGGACGCTGACGCCCCGGCGATCTTGCGGGTCGACATGGCGCTCGATCAGCCCCTTGCCTTCCAGGTCGCGCAGCACGGTGGAAACATTGGTGCGCTGCAGCCCGGTCGCCGTCGCGATCTGGCTGGGCGTTGCGGAAGCGTGCGCAACCAGGTGGCGCATCACCATGCCCTCCGATTGCGACAGCGACAGCGCTTTCTCGTCCCTGTAACCGCGAAACTGAATCTCACGGGCAATGATGAGGATGAGGTCGGCCAGGTCCGCCCAGCGAACAGCCGGGGGAGCTTTGCGTGCGGACGAGTCCGGATCGGTTTCCATGGGGCGCAGTTTACAGACTTCAAGATCTCCTTGCGCTTTACGGCACCGACGAGCCGCTTCCGCAACGGAGGCTTCTTGCCGCCGGACCGCTGACCGCCGTTCTCGAGGACGGCAATCTGCGGACGATCTGTTTTGCCGGCGTGGAGGTGGTTCGGGCGATCAACTATCTCGCGCGCGATGCGTCCTGGGGGACTTACAAGGCCGAGCTTTCCAACATGCGAATTTCCGAGGACGGCACGTCGTTCGAGCTTCGCTATGACGGACTCTGCGCCGGCCCGCAGGGACGTTTCGCCTATCGCATGAAGATTCGTGGCGACGCGTCGGGCGAGCTGACCTTGCAAGCGGATGGCGTGGCGCTCACCGATTTCCCCACCAACCGCATCGGTTTCGTGGTGCTTCATCCTTCAGAGGCGGCGGGCAAAAGGCTGACCATCCGGCATAGCGACGGAAGCATCGAGGAGACGACATTTCCCAAATTGATCAGCCCGGACCAGCCTGCCTTCGACATTTCAGCGCTGACGCACGAGCCAGCACCCGGCCTGGTCTGCGCCGTCGCCATGGAAGGCGATGCCTTCGAGATGGAGGACCAGCGCAACTGGACGGACGCGTCGTTCAAGACGTATGTGCGGCCGCTCGCAAAGGTGTAAAGGACATACAGCGCGTCACGGTTTCCGTGCGCGCCGAGACATCGGCGCCTGGACCGGCTATCCGCAGTCCAGCAACCCTGACCCTTGGCGGGCCTGCCGGGCGGATGCCGTCGATAGCGCTGTTCGTCGATCCCGACCAACTGCCGGCAGCCGTCGCCGGCGCGGCTTCGCTTGGCCCGGTGCCGGAGATCATACTGCGCTTCGACAGCGCGCGCGGGCATGATCGGCGCGTGCTGGAAAAGGCAGCCGAGCTTGCGAGCGCGCTTGGCGCCCGGCTGGCGGTCGAGGCGATCTTTGATGCGATCCAATCTGGGGCCGAGGCCCAGGCCCTTGCAGCTATGGTTCGCTTGGCGGGCGTTGAACCGAGCGCCATTCTGGTTTCACCACGGCGCGAATTCAAGACACGCCCCTCGAACCATTTGCCTAACGGTGAGCGACCGATTGACGAGATCGTGCAGGCATTGCGGGCTGTCGGTCGCGCTTGCCCGATTGGGGCTGGTACGCCCTCCCTATTCACCGAATTCAACCGCAACCCGCCGACCGGCAATGCGGATTTCGTCTTCTTCGGCAACAGCGCCATCGTGCATGCCGCCGATGAGCAGTCGGTCATGGAAACCCTGACCGTTTATCCTGCAGTCATGGAGACGGCACGGCAATTGTGTCCCGGAAAGCCGATCTGGCTTGGGCCTTGCACGATCGGCTTGCGGCACAATCCCTATGGGGAGGCGGTCGCAGCCAATCCCGGAAATAACCGGGTTCCCGCCGCCGGCACCGACCCGCGTCAGCGGGCATTGTTCGGTGCCGCCTTTGCCGTCGGCGTCGCGGCCCGGGCCGCTGAGACAGCCGCTGCGCGGTTGATATTGGCAGCACCGACTGGCCCCTTCGGTCTCTTGAACGAGGACGGCTCCCGACGACCTTGCAAGCCGTCCATGCCCAAATCGCTGAGGCCGCCGGCGTCGAACGCTATGGGATTTCGAGTGATTGGCCAGGCGTGGCAGCAATTGCCTTTCGTCGCGGCAACACGATCCGCGTGCTGGCGGCCAACCTGACCCCCGTGCCGATCGACATAGCGCTATCCTCGGATGCTAAACTGCTTTGCGTTGCAGGTGAGGACACGAAGCCGGCGAAGTCCCCGCTGACCACCCATACATTGGGGCCGTACAACTCTGTCGCTCTTCAGTTTGTCCAAACACCAAGTCGACCAGACGGCAGGCCCAGGAAAAGCTGAACGTCAAGATACGCAATCCAAAGCGGGATGTCTCGTCTCCCAGCTATTTGCGTGGGCGGGATGATGGCGCCCGGCAGGAGCATGGAGTGCGCGGACAGGCCTCAAGATCAGCAGCTTCTGCAGGCGAGCGGCGCCTCTGAAGCGCTGAACCTTCGATTGTTGAGTCGGCGTCGAACCGCCAAAGACGTGTGCGGTCAACCGCCTCCGTACATGAGCTTCGGCAGCCAAATGACGATCGAGGGGAACACGATGCACAACCCTACTCCGATCGCCTGCAGGCATAAGAAGGGAACAGCGGATCGGAAGATCGTCGCCATCGATATCTCCGGTGGCGCGACACTCTTCAAGTAAAACAGTGAATAGCCGAACGGTGGGCTCAGGAACGCCATCTGCATGTTGACCATGAAAATGACGCCATACCACAGCGGCACGTCTTCAGGAGCCACACCGGCTAAGCCGAACGTACCGCCGAATTCGAGGGACTTAAGGATGGGCAGAAATATCGGTACGGTGAGAAGGAGAATGCCCACCCAGTCCAGAAACATGCCCAGGACGAACAGGATGATCATCATCAGAACAAGAATGCCGTAAGGCGCGAATCCAGTTCCGAGAATGGATTCGGCGACGAAGCTCTGCCCGCCCTTCAGGATGAAGAAGCCGACGAACATGGTGGCTCCGAAGAATATCCACATCACCATCGCAGTCGCCTTGAGGGTCGCCACGCCGGCTTCCCGGATCGTGTCCCAAGTCAGGCGGCGATGGGCGGCGCAGACGATGAAAGCACCGAATGTGCCGATGCCGGCGGCTTCAACAGGCGTTGCTATGCCAAGGAAGATGACTCCGAGCACAAGCAGGATGAGCAGAATGGGCATGAACGTGCGGCGCAGAAGCCTCAGCTTCTCCCCAAAGCCGATGCGCTCGCTCGGCGGCAAAGCCGGGCCGAGCTTGGGGTTGATGTAGCAGCGCGCCGTGACATAGACGACATACATCCCAGACAGCAGCAGCCCTGGGAATACCGACCCGATCAAAAGCTCGCCTAACGACTGTTGCGCGACGACGGCGTAGACGATCGCCATCACCGAAGGCGGTATGAGGATGCCAAGCGTTCCTCCGGCGAGCAGCGAACCGCAGGCGAGCTTTGCGTCGTAGTTGCGGCGGAGCATCGCTGGCAGAGCGATCATGCCCATTGTCACTTCCGTCGCACCGACGACCCCAACCATTGCTGCGAGCAGGGTGCACGAGATTATGGTGGCCGAGGCAAGTCCGCCTTTCAGCCCACCCAGCCATTTATAGACGACGTCAAACAGCTCCTCGATGATCCCCGCTTTCTGAAGGATCGCGGCCATGAAGATAAAAAGCGGCACCGCCGAGAGCTGATAATCCGTCATGAAGGGAAAAATCCGCGACGGCAGCATGTTCAGCATGGCCGCATTACCGAATAAGAAGAGGAAGAGAACGGCGAGGCTGCCCGTGCAGAAGGCCATTGGCAGCCCGAGCAATAAAAGAACGCCCAGTCCGCCGAACATGAGGATGCTCAGCCACAGGATTGGAAGCTCGAGACCCATGGCTTAGCGGAGCCTTCTTGTTGCGGTCGCGATGTCACGCATCAGGCGAGACACGCCTTGAAGCAGCAGCAGCGCGGCGCCAACAGGAATCGCCAGCTTCACCGGCCAATATTGAATACCCCACTCGGTGAAAGAACTCTCGCCCACCGCCATCGCGTCGCTGGCAAAACGCCAGCCGGCAACGAGCATTGTACCCACGAACAGGAAAAAGAATGCCGAGGTGATGATATCGCAGATCGCCCGGCCACGTTCGGAGAGGTGGCTGTACACGATGTCGACCCTGACATGGGTCTCATCGCGATAGGCATAGGCCCCAGCCAGCATGTATTGCATACCGAACATCAGAAACATGCTCTCGTGCACCCAGTTGGTCGGGGAGTTGAAAACGAAGCGGGCGACCACCTCGTAATAGTACGCCATGACCGCGAGGACCGACCAATAGGCGACGAACTCGCCTGTCACTCTTATAAGCCAGTCGACCGGCCTAAATGGCGCAAGAGGCTGTTTGACGGGCGTCGCGGGCACATCGACGACGATCTTATGGTGGGTTGCGGCGCGCCCAGTCTCACGGGCGCGGGCGCGCCGCACAAGACCGGGTATGAGAAGGGCGTCGCCGACAATAATGAGACCGAGCAGAAGTCCCGCAATCCGGCTGATGCTGCTGTCCCACTCGAGCCCGTGAACGGCCGCCGTCAGATTGTTGCGCGCCGCCGCGGCCTCAGCCTCAGCTTTTGCAAGTCGATCGGCAGCCCCCTGCTTGTTGGCTGCCGTATCTGCCTTGGCACGCGGCAACAGTCTCTCGGCGTGCTCGCTCTGGGATCGCGCGAGTGAAACTGCCTCGCGTCCATCGCGCACCTGGGTGCTTGTCCAAAGTACCGCGATGAAGAACGGGATAAAAATGAATCCCCACCTGCTCTTCAGATAGAAGCGGTGCATGCCGAGGAAGCCGGCTGTGACCAGGAACAGATAGGCAAGAAACAGGTTTGGACGGCCGGGATCACGCTGTGCCCGTTCTCGATGGACAAAATGAACGGCGGCCAGCGGAAAGACCGCGAGGGTTAACCAGTAGAGCCAGTGCGGCAGCACAAATGTTAGGGAAGGCATCGGCGAACGCCTGCTGCAGGAGCGAGCGCCCGTCCGGCTCAGGACGGGCGAAAAGAGGGTTCACAGGTTGATGGTCAGCCCCTGGTACATGTCCGGAGTGACATAACCGACTGTCGGGTTCTCCATGACCTCGAGCTGCAACTTGAAGATGCGCGCTGCGTCCTTGTCCTTGTTGGCCCACTCGAACCAGATGGGCACCGCGATTTCCTGGAACTTCTGGAGGTCCTCCGGTCCAAGCCGATTGATTTCAATGCCGGCATCAAGGAATTTTTGCCAAGCCTCCATGTCGGCCTTCTGGATCGAGCCGAAATGGGCATTGGAATAGACTTGGATCTCGTCTTCCACGAACTTCTTGAGGTTGTCCGGGAGTTGGTTCCAGACATTCATGTTGACGGCAAAGTCCATCAGGTCGACGGGCTGGTATACGGACATCAGACCGGCTGGACCCATGGAAATGTACTTGGTCACCTGCTGGAAACCGAGGGCCCAGTTTACGGCCGGACCGGTGTAGTCGGCGGCATCGATCGTGCCCTTTTCCAGCGCGGAGAACACCTCGCCGCCCGGCAGCAACGTCGTCTTGGCACCGGCTTTCGCAAAGGTTTCGGCGATCATGCCGCCCGGTACGCGCAGTTTCAGATCCCTAAAATCCTCGATTGAGCGGATCGGTGTCTTTGAGTGGATGATGTTCGGGCCGTGATGAATGCGGTTGACGTAGTAAAGGCCTTGTTTCGCATAAAGGTCGCGCGCGGCCTGCAGACCACCTTTTGAATAGAAAAAGATATCCCATTCGTGCGGATAGCGTAGCCCCAACGTGTAAGAGGACAGGAACGCCGTAGCGGGAAGCTTGCCGGCCCAATAAAGTGAAAACGAGTTCATCGCTTCCAGAACGCCGTTCTTCACCCCGTCGAGGAGTTCGAAGTCACCAACGATATCCTTTGCCTTGAACGGCTGAAATTCGAGTTGGCCTCCGGTTTTTTCCTTGATGGTGCCACACCAGTTTTGGAAGGTTTCAAGTCCGACACCCGCCGGCCACGAGGTTTGGATTTTCCAGGTGATTGCGTCTGCGGCTCCGGCCCTTCGAACCCAGGGCGCGGTGACCGCCGTCGCCGTTAGCCCAGCGACAAGTCCACTCGTCTTCAGAAACTTTCGCCTTGATTGGGAACGCGATTCTCCGTCCATTGCTTTCCTCCCTGTTCGGCAAGCGGGCAGATGATGGGCCCGTCGCCGGTCTCAAATCGCAAAATCAATGACGCAAAGGATGTCCCGTTCTTGTGGGACCAGAGCTGCCTCCTTTTTCGCAGTCGTTTCCAGCCGGATGCCAACGCCACAAACGATAGCGACAGGGACCGGCGCAGCCTGTAAATAACATAACGCGGCGCAATCATTTTCAACCACTGCGCGCCCGATCCATAGTATGCCTGTGCGGCTGTAATAAATCCATTGGTGAGTCACGCCCAATGACGCGCTCGGGGCGTCGATCTGATGCTTCAGAATTGGGATTCGGGTAAGAGCCATCGGCTCGTACTGAGCGAGTCCTTGCAGGCCCGCGAGGTCAGTCAGATGTAGGACGCGCGAGTTGCTGGTGATGAGCTGTTCGACACGCAATGCTGAATTGCGCGATTGAGATGGGGGCACACTCAGTCCGAGCGCGTCCGCCATGACTTCCCCATGCGGTATAAACCAGCTCTGGCAAATGGCGTTCGGGCGTCTCCCAGCTATTTGCGCAGGCGGGATGATGGCGGCGCCCGGCGGGAGCATGGAGTGCGCGACAGGCCTCAAGATCAGCAGCTTCTGCTGGCGTCCGGTGGATACGGATCGGTCAGTCGACCGTCGCTTGACCCGTTGCCTCCTTAATCTTGTCCAAGACCGCTTCAGGCGCCACGTCGCGCTTCAGCTCCTTCAACTCATTGTCTGCTTCCGTCGGAACATCCAGGCGCTTCGCGATCTCCTCGACCAGTTTGATGAGCTTGGTCGTCTCATGCTCGTTGAGCAGGCTCACCTGCAGATCGAGGTCTGCCCGCGCATCATCCTGGGCGGCCATGCGGTTCTGGTTGATCAGTACGAACGTTGAGAGAAAGATCGCCTCGACCGAGGCGAACATGGCCAGAATAACCAGAGAAGGATCCCAGGGTTTGATAAAGTTCACGATCCCGAAATTTAGGCCGATCCAGGCGCCAAAGAAGACGAGGTGGATGTAGACGAACATCATGCTGCCGGCAAACCTGCTGATTGCCGCCGCCGCGCGCTGCTCCAGCGATGCTGCCTTGGCATCGCGCTTCCGCCTCTCGACCAGTGCCTCGATGTTCCGCGCCAGGGCAGGGGCGAGCCCTTCCGCTGCCGGCGTGGTCGGAGTGGCGTAGCCCTGATCCTCTGGAGCGGCTTTGGGATTCATTGTTGTCTCTCCCGTCTAGGCAGCCTAACTCGCTATTTGGCAATTCGCTCCATTTCACCGCTGTCCAGAGTGCCGAACGAGCGTCTGTCCGGCGATCCTGCCCGATGCAACAGCGGTTGCTGCAGACCGGTGCAGGCTCGCTTCGCGTTGAGTTCGCAGGGCAGGACTCCTACTTAAGGGGATGCCCGCGAGCAGAAAAATCGATTCGACTGCACGGCTGGTTGCAGAGTGGCCGCTATCCCCGGCGGCGACGCTTGGATCGTCGGTGCGGGCGAGGGGCATTTTTCTTGAAATGCGCGCTCGCCTTCCGACGGACTTGAGAAGCCTGCTCCATAGCGAGTCCCGGGTTCTTACCTTGCGTCTGCCGGAGGGCTCCCATGCCAATGTTGAGGCCGCATCGGCGATCGTGTCCAAAGCCATGCAGGACATCGAAGACCTGCCCGTCATGCCTCGCGAGGTCGAGGACATTCTGACGATCTCGGCGGGCGAGCGTCACCGCTGGCTCAAGGCCGGCCGCTTGCAGAGCGCCGGGACGCGGACGGTGAAACTGCGTGGACGCGCGAGGAAAATCACCTTCCACGTTTTTGATCCGCGCCGACCGTGACCTTGTAGCGGTCTGGCGCGAGGAAGACGCTGCGAGAGCCGCCGAGAACCGACGCCGAGCCGCTGCAAAGGCGGCGCTCAAGCGCTCGCAAAAGAGCCGCGGCGCGGCCGCAACCGACGACAGCCAAAGCGAGGCAGTCCACTCCAACCTGCGCGGCTGGGAAGACTTCGAGCGCAACGGGCTCCTCCGCTGAGGTAGGGAGCGCCGTGTCATCGTTTGGGCGGACCGCAGCGCCCTTTGAGGACAGCGATGTCGGCCTCGCGGTCCCCACCGGGCGGCGAGAGACCGGCGCGCCGACGAGAAACGCGCCAAGCGCGTCACCCGGCGACATATTCACGATACTCTTCGGTGGTGACACTTGGAGCCACGATTCTGTCAGCCGCGCGTCTCGAAGGCTGGCAAAGATAATTGGCGGCAGTGTGGGAAAGAGCGTGACCATAGAGACATGACAAAGCAGAGAATTCTTTTCGATACCGATCCTGGCGTAGACGATGCCCTTGCGCTGCTTTACCTGCACCGTCATCCGAACATCGAACTGCTCGGCATCACGACCGTCTTCGGCAACGCATCGATATCGGTTACAACGCGCAATGCCAGGTTCCTCGCCGAGGCTTGGGGAATCAAAGCGCCCGTTCACGCCGGTGCTCCCGTTCCGCTAAACTGGTCCGGCGCGCCGCACCCCTATCCTGTCCATGTTCATGGCGCGAACGGGCTGGGGGATTATCCTATTGCCCAGGACGCGCGGGAGGAGAAGGACACTGCCGCGCGATTCATCGTCGATACCGTCCGGCAGAATCCGCGTCAGGTGCGGTTGCTTGCTGTCGGAGGCTTGACCAACTTGGCGCGGGCACTGGAGGCCGATCCGGCGATAGCAGATCTGGTTCAGGACGTCGTCGTCATGGGTGGCGCGTTCGAAGTCCCTGGCAATGTGTCGCCCGTTGCCGAGGCCAATATCTACGCAGATCCGAAGGCAGCCGATCGAGTGTTTGCAGCCTCGTGGAAAGTGACCGCGGTTCCGCTCAATCTCACAAATCGAACGGTGATGACGCGACAGGATCTCGCCGCGGCCTCGGAAGGTGCCGATGCCGCCATGCAAATGGTAGCCGCACTGTCGCAAGGCTACATCGACTTCTACCTGCAATGGGGCGAAGCGGGTATGCTTGTGCACGACTGCAGCGCCGCGGTCTACCTGACCGACCCGCACTTATTCGCCACCCGATCCGGTTCGATCATCGTGCTGGAGGACGGCCCGGCGGCAGGTATGACCGTGCAGAGACTGGGCGCCGCCAGTTACTCACCGAACGAATGGGATCAGCGTCCAGTCCAGTCGGTGTGCGTTGGTGGCGATGCTGCAGGAATCTTGGCGAGGATTTACGCTGTCTGCAGGGGAAGTTTGGAGCCATCCCCACAAAGCTAAAAAGGCTCGCTCCGGCGAGAGAGCCGCGATAGCGCGGCCGAGCCTGTGGCGCGGCTTCTACCCGCAGCCATCCAACGGGTCGGGCTCGAATGGTTCACCAGACTTGCCCGACGCGAATTGTTCCTCGAACGCGATTCTTGCAAACCGATCCGGTCTGTTCAGATCAGGACTTGTTCGTTGTCGACGGTTCGGTATCGGACAGCCTCCGGTGCACCGCCTGATCGGCTTTGTCGGCGGCGGACTTGACGACATCGCTGACCTTGTCAGCGAGCGTGCCTTCACTCGACGCCTGCCGTCCTGCTTCGTCGCTGGCCGCCTGGTAGGCTTCGGCTGCAACCTGCTTCACCTGGTCGACGCCCTTCTCGATCGCGTCCTCGGCCCTTTCGCGAAGCTGTTCGCGATAGCCGCCGAGCCGCTCGTCTTCGAGTTGCGTGTGGGGCAGCATCGCGCCGATCGCTGCTCCGATCGCGAGACCGACAGCAGCAACTGCAAGAGGCTGATCCTCCATCAACTGCTGCGCGGAACGAGTGGCCCTCGTCGCCATGTCGGCCGTGGCTGTCGCCGAGTTCGTCAGCGTCTCCGCCGCGCCGCTTGCCATGTCAGATACGCTACCGGCTGCGCTGCTCGCCATGTCAGACATGGTGCCGGCCGCACTGCTGGCCATTCCCGAGACACTGCCGGCCGCACCGCTGGCCATGTCGCCGACAGAGGCATAGGTGTCCGAAGTCATGGCTCCGGTTCCAGCCGTAGATGTGCCGTCATGGCGGTCGGAACCGCGACGGGTCGCGTAGCTAGGCGCGGCGGTTGCGGCGGAAGCGCCGCTGCCCAGCATCAGCCAGGCCAGACCGGCGCCGATTACGGTCAATGGCAGAGGATTGTCTCGCACCTGAGCCTTCAGGTTGTGGAGCATGTCGGAGCCTGCACCGCCGCTGAAAATACCGGTGAACTCATCGAAGAGCTGGCCGGGCGTCATCTTGCCTCGAATGGATTCGGCGGTCGCCACCACCCTTGCTCGCGTGGCCTCGGCTTCGCGTTCGAGTTCGGCTGCGGATTTGTCGCTCATCTCGCTTGTTCCTTGATTACGTTCGCGTCACGCTTCAGTTGCTCCTGCGTACGATCCGGCGCCAGCTCGGAGGGCGACATGCTTGCCATGCCGGTGCGCAAGAGGATGACACCCAGCACGGCAACGACCACTCCTACGAGCAAGGCGGACCAGCCGGCGCCAAGGCCGAGGCGGGTCAGGGCAATGACGAGCGCTTGCAGCAGCACCATCAGCGCGGCGAGGAGACATACCGCGCCGCCCAGAACCCCGACGGCGCCGGCCTCCGCTTTAGTCACGCTCTCGGATAGCTCCGCCCGCAGGAGTCTGGCCTCCGTTTGCACCAGCGTGCTCACCTGCTGTGCCAGATCGGCGACCAGAGTGCCGAGGCTTTGGTTGTCTTGAGTGTTCATTTCTTTAGCTCCGCTGCCTTCCTGGGAGCGCCGCCGTCGACGCCCCAATTGGTCGTCGCGTCATCCCATGGCTCGCTCGCCTGCGCACCAGTCTGCCTGCTCGTTTCCCTACCAGTCTTCCCGGTCTTCCGTGGTGTAGCTGCGCTCTGCCCCGCGCGGCGCGTTTCGGGGGGAGAAGCCTTTATGAACCGTCCGAGCGCCAGTCCTGCCAGCACCGAACCGGCGATCAGAGTGCCGGGATTTTGGCGGCCGAAGTTTTGAATGTCCTCAAGCACCTCGCCGAAGGGCTTCTCCTTCAACGAGGAGGACAGCCTTTCCAGTCCGCCTGCCGCATCCCGCATGAAATTCGACGCCGAGCTCTGGTCGCTGTTGGCCAGATGGTCGCTTGCGGCACGCAGAGCGCCGCCTAATGCCGCCAGGCTCGATCCGATGTCGCGCTGCGTGTCCTCGGCCCTTTCCGACAGGGCCTCCTGTGCTTCCGACGCATAGTCGACCGCCCTGCGAGCAACCTCGTCGCGGGCATCGTGGAGTGCTTCGCCGGCGCTTTGGGTTTCTTTCTTAACTCGATCGGAAACTTCGTTCTTCGCCTTGGCGAAGCCGGCCGGCTCGCGGCCCTGATTATTTTCGCGCTGCATGACGCCTCCTAGTGAAAGCCGAGAAAGGAGAGTATCGCGAGCACGACCACGATGAGACCGATAAGATAGATGACACTGTTCATGGCGCAGGCTCCTCCTTGCCTGTTCCAACTTCGCGCCCGCCGCGATGTTCCCTTCCGTGACCAGGATTTTTTGTAAGTAGCTACTTACCCCGATCGGCGCCTCCGAAGCCGGCAAGCTCGTCATCCGAACAGAGCAGCCGCGGCTGCGCCGGATCGGAGATATCGAGCTTGTCCCAAGGTATGCGGTAGAGGCCCTCGCGGCGGCGCAGCGCGAAAAAGTCGAGCAATGCGGTGCCGATGGCCGAGGCCGACAGGCGTTCAAAAGCTGCGAAGATGCCGACATGGAATTCGGTGACGACGAGGTCGTCGCCGTCCTGCTCAGCGATGACCTCCTCGATATGGCCGATGCTCCTGCCCTGCGTGAGAACGCGCCGGCCAGCCAGATGCTCGAGATTCACATTTGCCATCCTTAGGCTCCCGGGATTCGGCCGACGATGCGATCTCGCAGCCAGCTCTGCCAGGCCAAGATCTTGGTCCTGCGCACGTCGATATCGAATTCGATGTCGACGCCGATGTCGCGCACCTTGGTCCAGGCGATGCGATGCGGCCGTGCCTGCTGCTTCCCGCTCAGCCTTGCGGCCAGCCGCGCCGTTAATCGCCCAGGCCGAGCGCCAAGCCGTCGGGCCAGCGCGATCGCGCCAAGCTCGACCGCAACGACCCTCGGCGGCTTGCCCTGCCTCAGCTCGGCGACCAGTCCATCCACCTTGCCGATCTTGACCTGCTCGCGGTCGACGACCTGCTTGTCCAGGATATCGCGCAGCAGCTGCATCAGGTGCCTCCGAATATCTGCAGGGGAATAGTCACCACCGCCAGCACGAAGCCGAGCGCGATGACGAAGATCACGGCGGCATTAGAGATGACGCCGTTGCGGTGCTGGCCGACATAGCGCTCGTCATTCAGCAGGAAGAGGAACGGAACAACCGTCAGCGGCAGACTGGCGGCGGTCAACGCCATTGAGAAGATGGTGAGCCTCAGCGGGTCGAGACCAATCGCTATCGGAACGGCTGCAAGAAAAAGCGTGAGCGTGTAGACGAGACTGAAGCCGGGATCGTCGCGCGGCTTGAGATCCTCGCCCCAGGTCCAGCCGAACCCTTGCGCGACGAGATAAGCCTGCTGCAGCGCCACTTCCAGAGCGGCTCCGAAACAGGCGATGCCGAGCGATGCGACGAAAAGGACGAAGCCCCAGAAGCCGAACACCGAGATCAGCATCAGCGGGAGCTGGTTGTAGTCGTCCACATGGTTCACGCCATGGGCGCCGAGCACAAGCGCGGCCACGATCAGCACGGCCACGGAGATCGTTCCTCCGAAGCTCATGCCGAGACCGGCAATCGCCCGATTGGTGCCGAGATAGCTCTTGTCCCATTGATCCTCGACCGCGCCCGAGGAATAGAACATGAAAAGGTAGGGCGAGATGGAAGCACCGAGGATGCTGACGGCCATGAACCAGTAGTTCGCCGTATCGTGTTGCGGCAGGCTGGGCACGGCACCGGCAGCCGCCTGTTTCCATTCGGGCTTCAGCATCACCGCGGCGACGACGAAGCAGAGCGTGATCAGGCCAAGCATCGACATGCCTTTCTCGATGAGGCCGAACGTGCCTTTCCACAGCAGCAGCCACGCGAGGAAAGCCGCTGGCAATGCCCACCATTGAAAGCTGATGCCGGTGGCAAGCTCGGCAGCGATGGCAACCCCGCCTATTTCTGCCGAGAGGACCAGGAAATTGACCAGCACGACTGCAAGCAGCGGCCAAAGGAAAGCATTGAAGCCGAAGCGTTCGCGGATACCGTCGGCGATGGTGTGATGGCTCACGGCGGCGAAGCGACCGGCCATCTCGACCAGGAAGATGATGCAGATGGTGCCAAGCACGATCGCCCAGATGAGTTGGAAGCCGAACAGGGCGCCTGCCTGCGCCGCTGTCGCCATCGAACCGACCTCCAGGAAGCCACCAACGCTGGTCACGACGCCAAGCGAAATTTCCAGCAGCTTCTTCATCGTTGCGGCGCGAAATAGCCGCGATAGGCCGTGGCGAGATCCGCCTGCGCGGCGCGAAGCTCGTTGCGTGCCCGGCTGGCCTGCGCCTGCTGTCCGGCCTCGACCGCGCTGTCGGCCCCGCTTGCCGCGGTGGACAGCCGGCTGATCGCCGCCTTCAGCGTGTCTCGCGTCGCAGGATCGGACGGCGAGGCCGATTCCACTTGCCGGCCGGCATCGGCGAGTGTCTCGGCGAAGGATTGTAGGGCAGAGGACGCGTAGTGGGACGGCGCGGCGCCGGAGAGCCAGGCATCGGTGACCAGCACCGCCGCCTGCGCGGTCGAGGCGGCACGCTTCGATTGCTGTTCGACGGTTTCAGACGAGGAGCAGGAAGCAAGTGTCAGTGCAAGCACCTGCAGTAAAGGCAGTTTTCGCCGAGCAATGCTGCGCAATGCTTCCTCTCACTGCTGCTGCTTCGAACATGGAGATAAAGCGGCGTGGATCGGAAGGTTCCCCGCCGTAGGCCGGTTGCACGGCACTGCTGCTTATCGGTCGCTCCGCTGCGCGTCCTCGGTGGTCGAAAGGGCAGCGATCTTGTCGATCATGGCGAGCACCGCCTGCGGGGCTGTCAGGTGCACCATATGCCCGGCATCGGGGACGATATCGACTACCGAGTTTGCGAGATCCGCGTGCAGCCGAAACGCCTCGGCCGGCGCGTCGAAAAGCTGATCGCCGGCGCCGGCGATTATCCCAACAGGAACGGAAATGTCGTTGTGCCGAGGCGTCACAAACGCCGCTGCGATCCACATCAGGAAGGACTCCGCCGCGATCGACCGCAGTTGCGAGGGGCGGCTCGCCAACTCCCTCGTCGTTGCGGTGAATGCCGCCGAGATCGCCGCCGGGCCAAATATCTTTCGCATTGACCAAGCCCAGCCAAGCCTGACCAGCGGCGGCAGCAAGGTGTGGCGGAAGGCCGTTCCGATCAAAGGCAAGATCGGCAACCCCGACAAGGCGAGTTCGAACCTTGGCGATGGATAGTGGTAGCCGGAGACAAGCACGACCCCGGCAACGCGCCCAGGGCGCCGTCGCGCCATCTCGAGCGCAACCGCGGCACCCCAAGAGTGGCCAACAACAATATAGCGTCCAATTCCGAGTTTCGCGGCCGCGGCATCGATCAGATCGGCCTGCGCGGCGGCCGACCAGATCCTGCCGATCGGGCGCGAGCTCCTGCCGAAGCCTGGTCTGTCGAAAGCCAGGACACGATAGTCTGCGGCCGCTTTGTCGACGATGCCGCTTGTCGTGAAATCCTCGGCCGAAGAGCCGTTGCCATGCAGCAACAACAGCGGCATGCCCTGGCCGTCCTCGATCAGGTGCAGCCGCGCTCCGTCGACTTCGACGAAGCGTCCAAAACGTCGGCCGCGTAACGCCCGCCGCGCTCGCAGGCCATTGTAGAGGGCAAGCCCGGCCGCTGCCGCGGCAAGGAGGAGGACCACGTCGTTGAACGTGGCGATGTCAGGCATGATCCCGTGCTGCTACGGAGCCATGGCACAAGCCGCTGTTGAGAGAAGCGGCGGATGTACCCAGGCGCTGGCTTCCAAAGAAGGAGCTTTCAGGCCGAGCCCTTCTGAGGCAGCTTCGTCTCCTCATCGACCTGTTCCTGGAGAGCCCTGCGTTCGCGCTCTCTTCCCTCAGCGTCGACCGGTCGATCTTGCCGTTCAAGCTCGCGTTCCACCGTGTCACGCGCGCCCTCGACAGGATCTTCCTGCGGCAGACGCTTATCTGTTCGCTTTGTGCCTTGCTCGCTCGCCCGGTCACTGTCCGATCCCAGTTTGGACGGATCGTCCTTTGCAGAATGCTTCGTCATTGGCTTACTTACCTATCTGGCCTGCCACGTCGGCGGATCACGTGCCGATCTGTTCAGAAGCAGCCCAACAGGCGAGCTGTCTCTTTGTTCCGGCTATCCCGTGCGGCAGTCGGTCAGTCCCGATCCTCATGGTCTTCCGCCTGTGCCGGTTCCGACTCCTCGAGAGCTTCAATGACCGGGGCAAGCGAGGTCTCTTTCCGCGGATTTGATTCTGTCGGGTCCTCCTGCTCGGCGGTCATGTCGAGCGCCCGCTCGATTGCATCTTCGATATTGCCGATTTCCTCCTCGCGAACCTCGTGCCCGTAGCCCGCGGCGTCGGCGTCCTGCTCGAACTGTCGCACAAGCACCGGAACGCTGACTTGCGTGTCGGCAGGCAAGTTCCCGACGTTCTCCTCGAGCCAGCTTCGAAAGAACTCCCTGGTTGCACTCATGAGCCGCCTCCTTCGAGCTGAGAACGGCCGCCGTCTGCCAATGTTCCTCTGGCGGAGCTTGCGTTGCCGCGTCTTTCGTCTGAGCGGTTACAACGAGGATCTTCGCGGCAGACGGGATCGCTCATGCACGGCCCGCCGGGAAGTTGCGGCCTCCGGTCGATCTGGAAAGCTTAGCGCAGGAATGGCGGCTCCTCAGCAGCGTCCCTCGATCGACCGGATCACCTCCTCGACACCTCGCAGTCGGTTTCGATTTCCCGCGTGATTAGGTCATCTGGCGCCCTGACATTTAGGCACCCGAAACGCCTTGCGCATGTTCGGAACGTTCGAGTCCAACTGCCGTTACCGACAAAAGAACAGGAGGAACCGATGAGCGGACGCAGAACCCATGACCAGCAAGTGCGCATCCTGGAAGAACGTGAGAACACGAAGAACGCGCCCAAGGAATTCGACGCCAAGGCGGAGCTGAAGCAGCCGGCCGCGGAGCGCGAAGCGCGGCGGAAAGGTTCGGACCTCAGGAGCGACACGCCCGACCTCGTCGACCCCAATGATCGCAACATCCTTCGCGGCAAGAATCAGGAAAGCGGCCACAACAAGCATCGTGGCGACTAAAGCCTGTCAGGCACGTCTTGGTCCGAAGCCGGTTTCGACTTTCGGTGGATATGCTTTAGGCAGAGCGGCTTTCGGCGTGAGATGCGATCGTCCCGTGGCTGGCGGGCTTGGCCTCGGCACACCTAGCTTTGAATTCTTGGGCCTCCGCTTCCGTGAGATGCTCGATGCCGATGAAGTCGTTTTTTGCGCGGCCTGAGCGAATGAGCTCATCGAGCTTCGCCTGAATGGCCACGCCGTCGCGGTTCTGGGTGTTTTGAATCAGGAAAACCATCAGGAAAGTAACGATCGTCGTCGCGGTGTTGATGATCAGCTGCCAAGTCTCGGAATGATGAAAGGCCGGGCCGGCAATGGCCCAGAGGACCACCGAAACCACGCACAAGACGAAGGCCCATGCACGGCCCCCGGCATGGGCGACATTCTCCGCGAGCCGATTGAATGCTTTTTCCAATGTTGAACTCCGGACTTTCACCCTGACGAAATTTCCCGCCAAGCCAGCCTGACGATATCGTACCGGATGAACTGCACCGAGGTGGAGCGGTCTATCCTGTCGGTCGGCGCTGGGTACCGGCAAGAAGTCAACTGAAGGCGGCGCGACGCCAAGAAGGCGACCGCTCAGCGTTTCGCGAGGAGGCGGGCCCCGTCATTAATCGCGGCCCCGGTCAAAGAGACCGGGGCCGCGTCGCCAAGTCGACTTTTGGCATGCGAATAAGCGTTTATCGGGCGCCTTACGCGGCCGCCTGCATGGCCCGCTTGTTCGCACCGCTTTCGCCGAGCTTGCTAAGTGTCTCGTCGGTAGCGGATTCTTCCTTGAGGGTGTCGCGCAGCAAGGGGAGGGCGTCTTTCAGGCCCAATTGCTCCGCCCAGGCAATCAGCGTGCCGTAGCGCGCTATTTCATAATGCTCGACCGCCTGGGCGGCAGCCACAAGGCCCGCGTCGAGCGCCGGCTCGTCCTTGTATTCCTCGAGGATCTCCGAACCCTCTTCAATGATGCCATCGATCGCGGGACACGTCTTGCCGCGCGCCGGCTTGCCCAGCATTTCGAAAACCTGCTCGAGCCGGTCGACCTGAGCTTCAGTCTCGGTGCGATGCTTTTCGAAGGCCGCGCCCACTTCCTGTGACTGCGCCGCCTTGGCCATCTTCGGCAGCGTCTTCAGGATCTTTTTCTCTGCATAATAAAGGTCTTTTAGGCCATCCACGAACAGGCTTTCCAAGCCGTTCGCCGCGCCGGACGAAATTTTCTTTGCCATCGACGTCTCCTTCGTTCGACTTTCTTGACCAAACAAAACCGGTGGGATCGACCGATGTTCCCGCGAAATATTTTTTGAAGCCGGGACGACGAGCCGAGGTGCGCGAGCGTTACTTCGGCGTGCCCTTGCCGTTGCGGGACGAAAGTTGGTCGAGCATGCTGAGCGCTGCACTGGGACCCGCATGCTCCAGCAGACCCTGCTCGGCGGCCGCCTTCTTGAAGGCGGCAAAGGCGATTGCCGGCCGGCAAATCCCGTTGGTCGCGTCTTCCACCAGCCGAACCGCCTTGCGATAGGCTGGTGAGTCCTTGCTCTTCCATTTCCGGCCAAGCGCCTTCTTGGCGTCAGCGATCGACGACACCATCATCGTGCCGCCGTTGACGAAGTGGATGGTGAGGGGCAGAAATCTGCTCAAGGCTCTTTCACCGTCCTAGCCATTCGCACGCAGCCCGGGCGGGCCCGACGAAGAGGTCCGCGGTCGGCGCCGCCGCCAAGGGATTATCGGTCCGAAAGGATTTCATGGTGCTACCGCCTGTTTGAGATCGCATAAAACGAAGCTGCCGCCGGGTAGTTGCATTCAGCCGGCCCGTGGCGGTCAAAAAACGTGCTCCTTACTGATCGCTGTCCCGGCGAGCGGCGCCGGCGGTGGTGGCGGCCGTGGTTGAGGTCCCGGCGGATGTCGCGACCGATGTCCGGATTGAGAGCCGGCAGCTTCGGAGCGAGGCCAACCTTTTCTGTTCGCGTGCGTTGTCCCTCGAAAGCGAAGGAGACACCGATGCCGACGAAATCCGACAGGATGACCGACTCCGCCACACCGATGAAATCGGCCCCGCGTACCAAATCCACCTCCGAGCAGGCGGCCAGCAAGCAGCGGAGCGTGCAACGCAAGGTCGACGCGACCGATCGCGCCAAGTCGAACGGCAAATCCAAATCAGAAGGCGCCATGCAGGCCGGCGCGCGGGAATACCCAGTGCCGCCTTTCCCGAAGCAGCATCATCCGAAACCCGGCGAGGAATGGGCGATCGAGCCCGCGCCGCTCTACGACGCGCCGTTCTGGCAGGGATCGAACAAATTGGAAGGCAAGGTGGCGCTGATCACCGGAGGCGATTCCGGCATCGGCCGCGCAGTTGCCGTGTTGTTCGCCCGGGAAGGGGCGGATATCGCCATCGCCTATCTCAGCGAGGATCGCGACGCGAAGACGACAAAGCAGGCAGTCGAGGCCGAACGCAGGCGCTGCATCATCATGCGCGGCGACGTGGCCAGGCGGACCTTCTGCCACAAGGCGGTGGAGCGGACGCTGAAGGCCTTCGGCAGGCTCGACGTGCTCGTCAACAACGCTGCCTTCCAGGTGCATTCGACCGATTTCGCCGACCTCACCGAGCAGCACTTCGACACCACGCTGAAGACAAATCTCTACGGCTACTTCCACATGGCCCAGGAAGCCGTTCCGCATATGAAGCCGGGTTCGGCCATCATCAACACCGGGTCGGTCACCGGCATCGAAGGCTCGAAGGAACTCATCGATTATTCGATGACCAAGGGCGGCATTCACGCCTTCACCCGGGCGCTCTCTGGTAACCTGATCAGCAAGGGCATTCGCGTCAATGCCGTGGCGCCGGGGCCGGTTTGGACGCCGCTGAACCCGTCGGAGAAGGAAGCGGAGAAGGTCTCGCAGTTTGGCGCAAAGACCCCGATGAAACGGCCAGCCCAGCCGGAAGAGATCGCGCCTGCCTATGTATTTCTCGCTTCGCCGCAATGCTCCAGCTATATCACCGGCGAGATACTGCCGATCATTGGGGGCTATTGACCGCGGCCGCCTATATGAAGGTCTTGATGAAAAAGGCGGTTCTCGATCCGCCGGCCGTCTTGGTAATCCGGCCTGACGGGCCGCCCAGATAATCTGGTTGGCCAAACGGCCGGCAAGGCAGTCGCAGACGCTGGGAAGAGTCCGAAGGAATTCAGATTTTTCGGCACAAGCCTGAACCTGTCGGCCATTCGGCAGTTTTCAAGGCTAGGAGGTTTCGATGAACGAGCACACCGACAAAGGCGACTCGCATGACGGTGCCGTTGAGATCCTGGCCGGCCGATTGGCCAGGGAGGCAGACATTTCCGAAGAGCAAGCCCGCGAACTGATCGAGTTGATCGGGACCGATTGGAATTCCCTGCTTCGAGAGGCTCATTTTCTGAAGGCGCGGCATCGCCTATGAGCGAACGCGGGGCCGAATTCTTTGGCGAATGGATTACCAACAACGTGATGCGCGGCAGCGTCGGCGCTGACATCATTTCCGTCGCGGAATTGACGACCAAGCTCTTTGCAGATGCGAAGGCCGCAGGTGTTTCCGAGCATGAGATTGAAGAGGAGATCGGGAGCGCTTACGATGCCATATTGGCTGCAATCGTCGGACTTGAGGACTCGGGCAAGTCCGATTGAAAGCCAAGGCAGCCTGCAATTAACCCGGATAGGGGCGCGTTCAGCCCGCCTTGCGCGGAACGATGTAGCCCGTCCCTTTCGCGCCGCGGGATCGGCCGACGGACCGATGCTGCCTATGGGCTGCAGGCTCGATCGCCGGCGCTGTTTCCATCTGCGATCGCTCAGCGTCATCCGACATGACAAAGGAGAGCGCGATCAGATCGTCGGCGTCGATGCCGCCGCGACCGTTGTCCATATGGTCGGCGACCCTTTGAAATGCCTGCATGTCATCCATGCTCACGTTGGCCGCCCGCAGCCTTTCTTGGAGACCCGTCAACTTGGTGGCCAAGGCGTTGGAAATTTCGATCATAATTGCCTCCGTGGTTCCAATCTTAAGTGCCAGACCGAGGATAAGAGCCTCGAACAGTGCGGGGGCCGATGAACAGACTGATTTGCCATTACCTGCTATCGCCCAGCCGCTCGGCCTGCCTGGCAACCTTTGCGAACTCTCCGTCTGTTGAGATGACCTCGAGGGTGGCAGGGGCTGATCCTCGCCAGTCGCGACCCAATGAAATTTCTCGCAAGATGTTTCCTGCCCCCGACCTTTGAGTTGGCCCGTACGACATTTGTCCCGCATTCGCTGGGACCGGTGGCCGAGGTCCAGAATTTTAGGGAACGGTCGCTGTCGGATTTTGTTGATTGGATGCCTGCTGCGCACGTTGCCAGGTTTGCGCACTCAGGTACCAACCTCCAGAATACTCAGCCCGCAGGCTCCGGTCTGCGGGCTTTTTCGATGCCATGGGATGCGGCGCTCGCGCTGCCGCTGCCCGTCCGCATCTGGGACGGCGGCGTCGGCTGCGAGACTTGGCTCTCACTCATTAGCTTCGGAAACAAAAGGCCGGCCGGATCGTTCGCTCTATGCCAGACCACCGGGTGCCGCGCCATGCCATCCACCTCGATCAAGAAAACAAAATACGATCCGGCCAAAGGCATTCTTTCCGTATGGTTTGTGACCAGCGGGAAACGCTACGAGTTCGAGGGGGTGCCGCCGGAGACGTTCGCGGCATTCCGATCAGCCTTTGCCAAGGGCCGCTTTTTCAACGCGCACATCCGCAATCGCTTCCGATATCGTCGCGTCACAAGCGATGACGATGATTGACCGGCTATTCAGCGTCCAGTTCAAGCGGCTCGTGCTGCGCTGCTCATGATTTGGCGTGGATCCCGGCGATCGCCGCTGCGTTGGAGCTCTTGGTCATCCGCGAAGCTTTTCGGCCTCGCGTTCCAAGGTCTTCCGGTCGTTGCCGTGCTGTTTAATGAGATCGCGAACCTGTTGCGCCGTCAGCCCGACCTTGTTGGCGAAATGCCGGACTTCGTAGTCATCGTCCGCTGATACCCGGTTGCGGTCACTGCCACCACGCTTGCTCTTGTCGTCTGCCATCGCTTGTTCCTCCGGCAGGGAATAACAGCGGCCGCGCAGGAATGTTCCAGGCGCGGCAAGCGGCAATTTTAGGCGGGACTAACAAAAGTTATCGAAAACGGACTGCTCGCTCGTGCAGGATTAACGTCACTCCGCCCGCCACGGCGGAGGATGGGAGGACCGGCCTCAACAAAGCCGAAGGCCGGGTTACTTGGCCCGTTGCGCGGATCCCTTGGGCGCTGCGACGGGCCAAGGTCGCTTGCGTCAGTCTTTCCTCCAGCGGCGCCTTTCTCGCCAAGCCAGTAGTGTACCATTAACATTTGTTACTGCGGACCTGCTAATGAACTGCGTAGATGACCTGGGCGGGCGTTGCCCTGGGCTTTGGAGTTGGGTTCGGTTTGCGGCGACAGTGTCACCGACTTGAGAAGCGAACCGATAGCTAGGCCCGTTGTCTAACCTTGGCGGGTCACGGCAACGGGTCTAGCGTTCCTCCGCTTGGGAATGGGATTTCCGGCCGAAGATGAATGTGCCGTCTCTGACGGCGTTCACACTGGCCCCGATACGAGCCCGAAACACCTTCGCGGCATGAGCAGACAGCCCGCCAGCGCTCACAAGGAACTTTAGCGGCATCTAAAAGTTCTCCTCGGGCAATCCCGCACTCCTTGGGTCGAACGATGGCCGAGCTGGCATCAACTTTCGCATATTCATCAGGGCTGACCGGCGATGATATGCTAAGCGCAGTCGTGTCGTTACTGGCCGGCCTGCTGCTCTATAATGTCATGCGCGAACCAAGCCGATAGGGCTCCTGCCGAGACGAAATTCACAGACCGCGCAGTGACGCCGGACAAAAGTTCGGTGGGCGGCCGTTGCTCGGTAGCGCAGCATGGAGGCAATCGGCTATTTGCCCGGGACCTCAGTCCGATCCAATTGACTCGTAGCTGACTTTTTTTGGGTGTATCCTTTCCCCGTTGTGGCGTATCGGGGTGAGGTAAACGATGCGTGGAAGCAATCGCAATGCTGTCCCGCCCAAAAGTGCGGGATGCGGTATAGTTGAACCTGCAGAGGTCAACATTCTGGCCAAGGCGGTGAGTGACTACTGCTCCAGTCACAAAATCGAACGCAAGGACGAGCGGGAAAACGTCGCGGTCAAAGTCATGAGCCTTTTTGGACGCGGTGTAACTGACGCTGACCAGCTGTTGGAAGAACTCGAGAAGGTTCGCTAAAGCGAGCCTGGTGCCCTCGGCTGGAACAAGTCCACTAAAGCCGAAGTTCGCGTAGACGGGTTCTGAGCAAAATGAGCGCGTTCGGAAGAGCTTGTGTGAAATGATCCTCAGGCGATGCAGCACTGGGAGAGCGCTCTAGCCGAGAGACGCAACAGATGCCCGTCATTCCAGGAATGGCGGGCATCTATTTCACTGCTGCCGACGAAGAAGGTGACGCATTTCCTCGCCGGTCCTACCAAATGATGCATCGGGCAAGTTGTTTCTAGCATAACGACCAATGCGCCGGCCTGTCTAACCTCAGTAGAGCGGGAAGAGGTCGTTCCTCGACGGCACTAGTTGGGATCGCCGGACCTCGAGCCCCCATGGGCTCCGCCGCCATAGCTGTCCCCCCGCGACCTTCCGTTGCCGGATCTAAGAAACTTTGGCTTGGGACCGACGTGACCGTGGTTCTTGTCACCCCATCCATTGCCCGGACGTGTTCCTCCCGATTTGGCAATCGCCTTGGAGTTCAAGCTTGTGCCGAGCAGCAATGTAATGGCCGGAGGCGTCACCGCAGCAAAGCGTCCAGCCTGCTTGAGAAAATCGCGGCGCGCGTTGGCCTCTGAAACAAGCTTTTCGGAATTCTTTTCAATAAGCCTTTTGCTCTCATTCGGCATTTTAGCACTCCTTTCCTGCAAGATACTTTAATTGCTGTCTGCAAAGAAAGTAGTTCTCCAAAAGGCGTACACCGCGCCGGTGTCCGGAGCGGCCCGGCTCTCTGGCCGAAAAAGGCCAGAATTGAGCCGGGCCTGACCGGCGGGGGCTCGGAATCGCAACACGGCGCCGGCTGACCAATGAGCATATACCCCTGATTGTATAGCCGGAACGCATTCATAAGGATAAAGCCGAGCCGGATCAGTGCAGCCAATATTACGGCTTCAAGCTGGCGCTAATATTCGAGCAGGCTGATGGAACCCGAACGGTGCGGTCGGGTTGGTAACATGCGACCACACTCGTTTTCTCCCATTCAGGGTGCGGCCGCACTACTCCGTAAGCAACAGAAGCCCGTCGCGCTTGCGCCATTGCGCGACGGGCTTTCTGGTCCACTGAACTTGTAGGTCGATACCCTTCATGTGCGAAGCAGCACCGCGAAGGCGGCTTGACGGCTGAAAACTCAAACAGGTACCCGCCACCCGGGGGAGTGTATGGCGGGTACCTGACCTCTCTCCGCCGACGACTGAAGGATTCCGCCGGCTCTACCAAATGTCGGAACGGGCTTAATGTTTCAGTACTGGGACCAATGCGTTTGGATGTCCGACTTCCGTCCGGAGCGACAATGCTTTCAAATCATTGGTTCAACCAACCCGCACTAGACCTGGGAAGTGCTCGGACTGGTCTATGTTTTCATCAGCGCAATTCGATAGGCGCCTTTGTTCGCCACGCCATCCCAGATGAAGAACGCGGCAAGGGCGGCGACGATCAGCAGGATCGGTCGCATGGCTGGAATTCCCTCAAAGCTCCTCGTACGCGCGTGGCCTGATTATCCGCCTGTTCATCTATGTCTACAAGCAGTTGCTAACGTATTGAGAACTCGCCGGGCTCGCCGCCCCATAGCCCAGCCCCAAGCCCGACGAGTGCCGACCCGGGAGGGTACCGGCATCATCCTATTTGCAAGGCTGATGCCAGCATATTCCGTCCTGAAATGAAACAGAGGGTGTGTCAGCGTGCGCAGGCTTGAACGATGGCAAAGCCTATGCCGATGACAACCGGTACGGAAACACTCCTCCTGCCCGAGACAAACGGATCACCAAAAATGTTCCGCCATCGCGGAACACCTCGCATTCGAAGAGGTTTGGGGCGCGGCGGCGCAATTCCCTCCCGATCTGTGCACAGCCGCCGGGCGGAGCCTCCCATTCTCCGCAGGCCCGCTCCCTGGCTCCCATCAGGGGCGGGCCTTTCTTTTAGATCTCGCGCTAAGGGAACGCTCCCGGGAGTTCCATATTGAAATCAAATTCGAGTTTCCCCATTGGGGTTCGCATGCGCAAGCCTGCCGGCAGAGCCAGGCCCGAATAGGAGTTCACCGCCATGGCGATCCGCCAAAGAGCACTGGAAGCGGAAATTTTCGATCCGGAAGAGCTGGAATTTCTGGCCCGCGTCTTCGACCGCTTGAAAAATGATAGTCAAACGACCGAGCAACGTGAGGCGCTGGCCTCTCGCATCATCGCCAACTTCATGGTGGGAATTGTGGACGAGAATGAACTCGTTTCGCTATCCAGGCTACCGTTAGGTAGGTAACGGTCTGAACGGACTGGACTGCCTGCCGCTCGCCTCTTGTGAATATTCGTCATTGTTGCCGCTGGGCTACAGCCCTTTGGGCGCGACTGTATTAGGAAACGCTTGTGCGGGGTTCTCGGAATCCGGCGGACCATCTGGGAACGGGGCGCACAGCAGTTTTGAGGGAAGATGGCCCGTCGGCTTTGGTCGGCGGGCTTTTCTTTTGTATGGCCTTGTCTGTAGGGCCTTGTCGTCGATCAGCGCCGCTTTCCGCGTGCTTCGGCCCTTGCGTCGCTACTTCCGGACCTACACCTTTTTTAAATGACGGTCGGGTGCTGCCTCAGCCAGATCGGCGAGCCAACTTCAGCAAGGGGGATTCGCCATGAAGCGCACCTATGAAAAGCCCGTCCTGGTCAAGCGTGACCGCCTGTCCGCCGTTACGGCCGTGATCGTCGTCTCGCTCGTGAACGGCGCGGCGTCCCAATAAGGACGATGCCCGTCACTCCAGGCAGGAAATGGCGGGCATCTATCTAGCTGCTACCGACTAGGAAGGTGACGCACTTCCTCACCGGCTCTATCAAATGATGCAGCGAGGCTTAGGTTTCAGCATGGGGACCAAAGCGTCAGCCTCTCGGACTTCTGTCGCATCGGCGGAAGCGATCATTCTGCCAATCGTCCCGGTTGGGTCGCGCGGCGTGTGTCTCCGGCCGAGGTTCACCGCGCCGCGCGAAGGCGTAGCCCGTTCGACCTCAGGCGAGCGGGCTCTCTTGTCTGTCTTGGAACAATTCTGTGCCGCTGCAGTTCGCTTTCTGGGCGCAGCTCCCGGCAAACAGAGACGGTCGAGCGCGCCTTGGTCGGGTTGACCCCGACGCAAAGAGCCCGCCCGCGGAGGAGGTGCGGCGGGCTCTTCTGCTGATCCGGCTAATTCAGCCTGGCCGGCGGCTCGCCGGGATAGCAGTAGTGATTACTATCCGCAGGCCGACCGGGGTATAATCTCCAATGGCCGTTCGGATAGCGGTTGTCCTGGCGCTTCTCGCCGCCTTCGCCTACGGGTTCGCAAAACTCGTAGAGCGGTATGGTGGTGCGGGCAATGATCCCGCATCACCCTGCGGAAAGGTGCCAAGCGTCGATTGCCCTGACCCGAATGCGCCGCCTCCCTTTCCCAAGCCCGACCGGACGGAGCCTCAAAGGCAGTCCGGTGCGTCAAGCCTGAAGGCATATTTGTAAATTGCGCGGTTTCCTTCATCGGTCACCCGCACCCAGAAATGTTCATCCCGTCTCGCCAGGACGTCTTTGCCGGTGACTTTCTGAGCAGCCTCCCAAGGGGCACGGGCATTGACAACGTGATAAGCCACCACCTGGTCGCCAGCCATCTCTTCAACTCGGTATGTCTTCATGATCGCTCCAAGCAGCGACCCGAACTTGGAGCGAGGAGGGTTGTTCCGGGTCTTCCATTTTCGCTCGCCCATAGCGAGCGATTGCAGGGCAGCCTTGGGCGCCTCTAGGCGGGGCAGGTGGCCCGGTAGCCTTGGGTGGCTATGGGGGTGGCCACCGGGCCTTGGCCGGCAGGGGCTTAGGGAACACGATGCCGGCGAACGAGTATATGCGCATCTACTAATAAATCAAAATTCAGCCAAAAGGCCGAGCTGGCCCTTGAAACGCAAACATGACGGCTGGACGCTCCAAGAGCTGATCGATGCGGGCATGTCTGCCACGGCCGGCTGCCTCGACTGCCGTCGTCATGCTCGATTACCGGCGGTCCGCGACCGCTTCGGCCCAGAACATCAATCTGGCCCCAATCAGCCCAGTTTGGAGAGCCGGTTGAAATTTGTTCGGACCCGGCGGCCGGCAGGTTTGAGTGCTGCGACCATGGACTCCTTCAGAGCACCGCCGCTTAGAAAAGACGGGCTCCGGCCGGATAGAACTTCAGGCCAAAACCTTAAAGCCGATCGTAAGATCACCAATTGTGCAGCCGCCATGCCTTCGGCGAAGGCGAGCGCCTTCTCGTTGACCGCAAGCATCGCCTCAATCCCTTTCGGGGCACGGCTGCTTGCATCCAAAGCAATCAGCGGAAGGCGCATGGCGACGACAGCGGGTGCCAACATCAGGTCTCCACAAAGCGAGAATGCATTTTGGGTGTGGCGCTTCTTGCGAGTTGACATTGTGCCCCCATCTGGACCCGGCTGTTCAGCCAATACGCACCAATCCGGGGTTTGTTCCTGGAGGATGGCGGCCTTCATGAGTCCGTCATAAGGTGCGAATACATTAGCGAGGCCGGATGTCCCATCATCGGCTCCTACAAAGTCTCCTGCCCGGTTTCGGCCGGGCATTCTTTTAGCCTTCAACGAGCGCCAGCTTCGACCTGATCGCGCAGTCGCGTTCACGACGGCATCGGCGGCGTGAAGGCCCAGCGCGATGTCCAAAAGACCCCGCAAGCGAATAGATCGGAACCTCCCGCCCGCGGCGTCATTGACCTCTGCGGGCCGCGTCAGCCGGACCTGGTGGCAAAGAGAACAGGGTGGTTTTCCGGCTTCACATCCTGGCCAACGAAAAGGCAGTCGAGCTCTTGTCCCACCCGGCCCGCTTCAGTTCGGTGTCGAGCGCATGGCAAAGGACGGGAAATCAAGGACCGGCTGGCTTCAGGAGGCCTGGCTTCTGCTGAAAGAAAGCGTCAGCGGTTATATGGATGACAACGCGCTGAGCCATGGGGCGGCGATTGCCTTCTATGCCACTACCTCTCTTGCGCCGATCCTTCTGATCGTTGTGGCGGTCGCAGGTCTCGTCGTCGGCAACGACGCCGCCCAGCTCGCGCTCTCGGCCCAGATATCGGGCGTGATGGGTCCGCAGAGCGCCGACCTCTTGAAGGCGACGATCGAGACCGCTTCGCGTCCCTGGTCCGGCGCGCTTGCCACCATTATCGGGCTGGTGACGCTCCTGATCACAGCCTCCGGCGTGTTTGGCGAGATGCAGCAGTCGCTGAATGAGATCTGGAAGGTCGAGCCAAGGGCCATGTCGCTCTCGCGTTTGGTGCGGGCGAGGGCGGCGAGCCTTGGTCTCGTAGCCGCGCTCGGTTTCATGCTCCTCGTGTCGCTCGCGGCGAGCACGGCCATCTCGGTGTTGGCCGATGTCATCAACCAACACCTGCCGTTCGGCGAACTGATTGTGAGTTCGATCAACACGATCGTATCGTTCGCGTTGATCGCGCTGCTCTTTGCGGCGATTTACAAGGTCCTGCCGGACCGCAGTCTCAAATGGCGCGATGTCGCTGTCGGTGCGCTGGTCACCGCGCTTCTCTTCACCATCGGCAAGTCGCTGATCGGCTGGTACATCGGCAGCAGTTCGATCGCCACTTCCTATGGCGCCGCCGGCGCGCTGATGGTGGTGCTGCTATGGGTCTATTACTCGGCTCAAATCTTTCTGTTCGGCGCCGAAATCACGCGCGCCTATTCGGTGAGCAGAGGAAGCCGGGCCGACCTCAGGCGGGTTATGAAGCCGGAGGTCGGAAAGACGGAGAGGTGACGGTCAAGCAACGCCGGAGAACGCAACACTGCGCGCGAGCCTCTGGCTAAAGAGATCAGGCGTTGGGCCAGACAGCGTTGGCTTAGGCTGACAACCTGAGAGGGATCGTCGCCACCTGTCGGTCCATCAGGACGTGATTAGGTTGCGAAGCCGCGATGAGGCCGCCGCAACCCAGTCACGCCCGGCGGGCGTCAACCGACGATCAAACAGACTCCGATGTCGTCGTTGTCATCAATGGGCGGTCTGCGAATGAACACCGCCCGGCGCCGAAATGCCGCTCAAAGCCTCTCCAGCCTCCCGTGTCTCACCCTTTCTTGCGAGGTCTCCGAGGGAGATGATGCCAACGAGCCGTTTGTCTCGGTTCAGAACCGGGAGCCGGCGCACCTGCAAGTCTCCCATGTTAGCAAGAACATGATCGACGTCTTCGTCATCGAAGCAATATCTTACCTCTTGGCTCATGACATCGCGCACCTTGGTATCGGGACCTTTGCCCAGCGCTATCCCGCGGATGACCATGTCCCGGTCGGTGATCATCCCCACCAGCCGGTCATTTTCACCGACAGGCACGACGCCGGCGTCGAGCTTGCCCATCATCAGCGCCACCTCGCGAATCGACTGTTCGGGATTCGCGACGGCAACGTCCTTTGTCATGCAACTGCCGACCTTCATGGCTATCTCCCTTTGTTGCGGAGCCCGCCCGCCGAACCTGAACTGAGAAAACAAATGCTCGGCGCTATTGGTTCCTTCAAATCTCGCGCGGGAGAGGGCATGGAAAGTTCCGCCGTGGGGCTCGAATGACAGCCGGACAGGCGACCGGTCCTTACGGAGGCCCGAGGGAAGCAGGCCGGCACCCCATTGCGCATGTTCGGCCGAGACCCGTTCGTGCTGTTGCCGATCCGGCGATCGTTGCGTGCGCGGCTCATGGAACAGAGTCCTGCCTTCGGCCATTGTGTTATGGGCCGGGGGCGACCTGATAGGGGAGCCATGGCCGACTTTCGAAACCGGATCTCACCTGCCCGCGAGGCCGAGACAAGCTCGCGGCAAGCTAAGGCGCGCAACCGCTGCATCATCGTCATCGGCGCGTCCGCTGGCGGGGTTGAGCCCCTGAAAGCGATCGTGAGCGACCTGCCTGCCGCTCTACCGGCGGCCGTGTTCGTCGTGGTCCATGTCGGCCAGGTCAGCTATCTGCCGGAAATCCTCGACCGTGCGGGAGCGCTGAAAGCCTCCGGCGCCAAGAACGGCGAGTCCTTCAAGATGGGAAACATTTATGTCGCGCCGCCCGGCTTCCATCTTCTTCTGCATGACGATCACATGATGCTGCGCCGCGGCCCGCGCGAGAACCTCGCGCGGCCGGCGGTAGACCCGCTGTTCCGCTCGGCGGCGCTGAGCTTCGGCGCAAGCGTCGTCGGCGTGCTGCTGTCGGGCGCGCTTTCCGACGGCACCGCCGGCCTGCGGGCAATCAAGGCGGTCGGCGGCCTCGCGGTGGTCCAGCATCCCAAGGACGCGCTGGTGCCTTCCATGGTGGAAAGCGCGCTGCGTTATGTCGACATCGATCATTGCGAACCCGCCGCCAAACTCGGCGGCTTGCTGGGCAAGCTGGCGGCCGAGCCGGCCGGAGAAACGTTGCCGGCCCCACCGACGGTCAGGCTGGAGGCCGCAATCGCGGCACAGGAGCATTCGACCATGAAAGAACCAGATCGACTTGGGCAACTGTCGGTGTTTACATGCCCGGAATGCCACGGGCCGCTGTGGGAGATCGAGGACGGTGACATGCTGCGCTATCGGTGCCATACCGGGCACGCTCTCACCGCCGATGCGATCATGGAGGCGCAGGCGATCGAGGCGGACGAGATCCTGTGGAGCCTGCTGCGGTCGCATCAGCAGCGGGCGGAGTTTGCCCGGCGCATGGCGGAGCGGGAGAAGACGCGACATCGCTCCCAACTCGCCAGCGAGTTCGGCAAGCGGGCGAGGGAATACGAAGCGGATGCCTCCGTCATCGAGCGCATCCTGGAAAGCAGGCGGACACAGGTAACAGGCAATGGCGCAGGCGGCGAGGAAGGCAAGCACAAGGAAGGCACGGACTAGCCCGCGCCAGGATGAGAGAGAGCCCGCGCTGTTCCCTGTCATCGGCATCGGCGCATCGGCCGGCGGCATCGCGGCGTTGCAGAAGTTCTTTCCGGAAGTGCCGGCCGACAGCGGCTTTGCCTATGTCGTGATCCAACACCTCGATGCCGAGCATGAGAGTGTGCTCGCGAGCATCATCCAGCGCTCCACCGCGATCGAAACGCAGACCGCGGTCGAAGGCGCGGAAGTCGAGCCGAACAACATCTACGTCATCCCGCCGGGCGTCTCGGTGACCATCCGGAGACAGCGTTTCAACATGGCCAAGATGGCCGCCACGCGCGCGAAGCGGACGCCGATCGACGATTTCTTCACGTCCCTGGCACAGGATCAAGGGGAGGATGCGGCCGGGCTGATCCTTTCCGGAACCGGCAGCGACGGCACGATCGGGCTCAGGGCAATAAAGGAACATGGTGGCCTAACGCTGGCGCAGCAGAGCGCCGAATATGATGGCATGATGCGCAGCGCCGTGCAGAGCGGCCTGGTTGACATGGTGCTGCCGGCCGAGGAGATGGCTGCGAAGCTCGTCGGCTATTTCAGCCACGCCAACCGCGATGAAAGCGAACGCGACCGCCGCAAGCGCGAAGTGGGCGAACAGCTTTCGCGGATCACGGGGCTGTTGCGTACGCGCACGGGCCATGATTTCAGCGGCTACAAGGACAACACCATCCTGCGGCGCATCCAACGCCGCATGCAGGTGCTGCAGATCGACGATCCCACGGCTTTCTACGAGCGGCTGCGCGACGAGCCGCAGCAGGTCGACCTTCTGTTCCAGGACCTGCTCATCGGCGTGACCAGCTTCTTCCGGGACCCGCAGGCCTTCGATGCGCTAGAGAGCTTGGTTATTCCGAAGCTTTTCGGGGGCCGCAAGCCGGACGAGACGATCAGGGCCTGGGTGCCCGGCTGCGCCACCGGAGAGGAAGCCTATTCGATCGCCATGCTTTTGAAGGAGAACGCGCCGCGGGGCGCCGCTTCTCCCAACCTGCAGATCTTCGCCACCGACATCGACGAGCGTGCGCTGGAAGTGGCGCGCGCCGGCCGCTATCCGGCGACCGTCGCAAGCGACATCACGCCGAAGCGCCTGAAGGAATTCTTCTCGCGCGAGGACGGCACATATCGTGTTTCCGCCGAGTTGCGGGAAGCCTGCCTGTTCTCGGCGCACAATCTGTTGCGCGACCCGCCGTTTTCCAAGCTGGACCTCATCGCCTGCCGCAACCTCTTGATCTATATGGGGCCGGAGCTGCAGGAGAAGATCATCCCGATCTTCCATTATGCGTTGCGCAATAACGGCTATCTCTTCCTCGGCTCGTCCGAGAACGTTACGCGCCATGCGCGCCTGTTCTCGACCATCGACAAGGCGACCCGCATCTTCCAGAAGCGCAGTGAGGTCGCCGCGCAACGCCTGCCGGAATTCCCACTTGCCGCCGCCGCCAGGCAGGCTGTTCCCAGCACGCGCCCGCGGGCAACGACAGGAACCCTGCAAGAAGTTGCCGAACGCTTCCTGGTCGAGCGCTATGCTCCGGCCCACGTGGTCGTCAACGCCGCCGGCGAATTGATGCACAGCTCGGGCGGGACAGGCAAATATCTGGAACTTGCCGCCGGCGCGCCCGACCACAACGTCTTCTCCATGGCCCGTCGCGGGCTGCGCATGGATCTGCGCGCTGCCCTTCACAAGGCAGTCAGCACCGGACAGATGGCGGTGCAGAACAAGATCAGCATCGGCACCAATGGCGGACGCCAGACGATCAGCCTCGCCGTGCAGCCGCTGCCGGTCGACGGCAATTCGGATCCGCTCTACATGCTGGTCTTCCGCGATATCGGCGGGATAAAGGCGGAGGCAGAGGACGAGCCTGTCCACACGACCGACGATGTCGAAAGCGCCAATGTCAGTCAGCTCGAAAAGGAGCTGCGGGAAACCAGGGAACGGCTGCAGATCACGACGGAGGAGCTAGAATCCTCCAACGAGGAGTTGAAATCCTCCAACGAAGAACTGTCCTCTATCAACGAGGAGCTGCAATCGTCCAACGAGGAGTTGGAGACCTCCAAGGAGGAGCTGCAATCGATCAACGAGGAACTGCAGACCGTCAATGCCGAGCTCAACATCCGCGTCGACGAGCTCAGCCGCGCCAACAACGACATGTCCAACCTGCTCGAAAGCACGCAGATCGCGACCGTGTTCCTCGATCGCGACCTTTGTATCAAGAGCTTCACGCCGACGGCACGCGACCTGTTCAGGCTGGTCGAAAGCGATGTCGGCCGGCCGCTCGCGCATGTGCGGCCGCGCTTTGCCGCGGACCGGCTGCAGGCAGACATGGAGCAGGTGCTGCAGCGGCTGGGCACGATAGAAAGGCAGGTGGAAGGCACCGAAAGCGGCAAGCGCTACATCATGCGCGTGATGCCCTACCGCACCGTCGACAATGTCATCGCCGGCGTCGTCGTCACCTTCGTCGACATTACCCAGATCGCGCAGGCGGAGGAAAAGATCGGCGCGCTGTCGCACGACCTGCGCAACCGCCTCGAAAGCCTGGAGACTGTTCTGGATCTTGTGCCTGTCGGCATCTTGATCGCCGAAGACGACGACGGCGATGCCATCCGCGCCAATCGCCGCGCGGCCGAGCTCGCCGGCCGGCGCGCGGCGGACGGCAAGCTCAGCACTGTGCCGGCGGTCCTGCCGCTAATGGTGAACGGCTCCAAGGTGGAGACGCACGAGCAGCCGCTGCAGAAGGCGATGCGAACGGGCAAGCCCGTCCGCGGCTACGAAGCCCGAATCGCGCAGGCGGACGGCTCAAGCATCGACGTGATGATGTCGGCCAATCCGCTGTTTGACGAGTCCGGCAGGGTTCGGGGCGCTATTGCGGCCCTGGTCGATGTCTCGAACCATAAGGAGGCCGAGCGCGCTCAGGAGAGGCTGCTGCACGAGCTGCAGCATCGTGTGAAGAACATCCTAGCCACGATCACCGCACTGACCTCGCGCATGATCCGCTCGTCAAGCTCAATGGGGGAATTCGCGACATCATTCCATGAGCGACTGCACGCGATGGCGCGCACGCATGAGGTCCTGTCTTCCCACAATTGGGGCGACGCCGACCTCGAGGAACTGCTGAGGGCGACGTTTTCCCCCTACAGCACCACGGGACGCCAGAATCTAGTCGTTCACGGCCGGCCGTTCCACCTCGATGCGGCAACGGCGGCGGCACTCGGCATGGTGTTCTTCGAGCTTGCCAGCAACGCCGCCAAATATGGGGCGCTTTCCGTCGAGACCGGACGCGTCGAGGTCTCCTGGAACGTGGTGAAGCCGCGCATGCTTTCGATCAGCTGGAAGGAACTCGGCGGTCCGGCCGTGGAAGAGCCATCCCGCAGAAATTTTGGAACCACTTTCATCCAGCAGAGTTTGGAGTACGAGTTGAGGGGGAGTGTCGAATTGAACTTCCGGCCCACCGGCCTGGAGTGCCTGCTTGAAATCCCCCTTGCCCGAACCGAAGCCTTCGAGCCGCTGCCCGGCTACGCATGAACAAGAGCGCTCCATTATCGGGCCTGCGAATCCTCGTCGTCGAGGACGCTTTCCTGGTTGCGCTCGACCTCTCCGACGAACTGACCGATGCGGGCTGCCATGTGGTGGGGCCCGCGCCCTCGGTCCAACAGGCCTCGAGCAGATCGATGGCGTCGAACTCGATGGGGCGGTGCTCGACGTGAACCTGCATGGCGAACGCAGTTTCCCGCTTGCCGAGCACCTCGCAGCGCGCCACGTTCCTTTCCTCTTCCTCACCGGCTATGACAGCGCAACGGTCTTTCCCGATCAGTTCCGGGATTCGCCGAGACTGTCGAAGCCAGTAGACTCCAAAGTGCTGATCGAGGCGGTCGCCCGATTGGCGAGCGCAGGCACCGAGGCCGCGCGGCGCTCTCGCCTGTAGCAATCGGGCTCCTGCAAGGGTTTCGCAACATCCAATGTAGGTATTGGTCTGTAGGTCTTTTCTACTCCTCCGCTAGTGTTGATCCTTTTGCTGACGAATGATCGCAGGATCACGGGCGGCCGGGTCAATAGTCGGACCACGAACAACCTCGGAGCATAACGAGCGTGGTGATCTTTGCGGCCTCGGCGGATTGGTCGCGAGTTGGTTTCTCTAGCTCGAACGGCGACCCCGTTGGTTGGCCGGAGGCGTTCAAGCAAGTTCGTTTACAACAGGAACGATCATCATCGTCACGCATTCTCCCTAATCAATGCCCATCAACTCTCTCTGCTGGGGTGAGAACCGTGTTACCCAAAGGCCATGCCGTGCCTGACTGCGTACCGGGCGAGGTCGCTGTCGTCGACCTCATTCCTGCCTTGCGTGCTTTTGCGCGCACTTTTTGCCGCTTGCCCGATGACGCCGACGATTTGGTGCAGGAGACCCTGACCAAGGGGCTTGCGAACCTGGACAAGTTCGAGCCGGGGACGCGATTGAAGTCCTGGCTTTTCACCATCATGCGCAATACGCATTACACGCGGGTCAAGGCGGCAGCTAGGGAAGCGCCCGGTTTGCTTGACTGCGCCTCCAGCCGGCCGATTTCGGAAGCCTCGCAGGACTGGTCCGTTCGGACCAAGGAAGTCTACCGCGCCATCCAGAAGCTTCCGATACATCAGCGCGAGGTACTGACGCTGATCGGTGTGCTGGGCGTCAGCTACGAAGAAACCGCGGAGATATGCGATTGCGCGGTCGGGACCGTTAAAAGCCGTCTCAACCGCGCGCGTGCAAGCGTCCTGGAATTTCTTGATGAAAGCTCATCGCAAGCGCTGGTCGAAAGACACGACCATCTCGCGGAAGATCACTGGGACAGAAGCGCTGACAGGCATCGATGAGGCTTGTCGTCAGTTCTCCTTTTTGCACCGGCGCTTCTCGATCAGCGCATTCTGCAACTCGATCGCGAGCTTAGCCAGGCGATCAGGAACTTTTTCCTGCTCAATGGCGGTCAACAACGACGCGATCTCTTGGTCTATGCCCAGGCTTGCCTGGCTGACGGGATCGCGCTGGCTCGGACGAGACATGGCATTCTCTTAGCAAATGTGGCCCCTTCGAGATTCACTTGAGACCATACACGGCCGGAGTTTGCAAGGCGCTTCCAGCCGCCGATCAGCTTCAGCCCCGCAGCAGATCGTGGCGGAGCGAAAACCCTTTGCCTGAACTGATCCGTTCCGAGCTTGCAAAGTCTTGCGATATTCGCCGCAAGATCAGTCTTCCGGGATCCGGTTTGCCGCGTGGTCCTGATACTGATCGGACTTGATCCGATTGCTGTCGAGGCCGCGTTCTTTTGTATGCTGTTTCTTATCCCGGTTCGACAGGACGTCATTTTCGCCAATCATGTCTTTCGGAACCGTCGTCTTCGCTCCGGTCCCGGCACCTTTGCCCTGACTGCCGCGTCCCATGTGTTTCTTACCGCCGGACGCCATCTTCTTCTCCTGGGTCTTCCAGATTCTGCGCAAGTGGTCTGGGAGCCGAACTTCGGTCCGTCGGTTATGTTCCGCCGGTACGACGAATAAGAAAGGCGGTGCCGTCCCATCGACGGAAAGGCATCTCGCCATCGATGAGGACGTCCATGGCGCATATTCGGGCGAGATGGCGGATGTCGGAGGAATCGGCGGCGGGCGACATCCGGTATGAATAATTCAGGATTGCCGCCATCCCTCCCGGCCGCAACACGCGCGCCACTTCGATAAAGTGCCGCTCGGCGACGCCGGCAAGTACCAGGTAAGGGAAGCTGTCGACCGCCAGCACGCCATCAAAACCCGCGTCGACGAATTCGCCAAGATCGAGGCCCGAGGTCCGGCGGAATTCAACATTGCCAAGACCGGCGCAGCGGCGGCGCGCGACGGCAATCATCCTGGGGGAGATATCGATGCCGACGATATGCTCCGCTCTGGCGTGGAGCGCGCATTCGAAGCGGCCGATGCCGGAGCCGATATCGAGTATTGTCTTGTCCGCGCCGGTAAAATCCTGTCGCTCCAGCCAGGAGACGATTTCGGCCGTTGCAGCCGAAAGCTTTTCCTCGTCGCCAAGCGACGAAAGTTGGACGCTGGCCGCCGGAGAGATGGCGACCGCCTCGTCAAAGCCCCCGGCCAGCCGGCGGATTGTCATCTCACCGGTTTCGCCGCGCAGACGGTCATGACAAACCGAAGCTGCCGTTGACCTCAGACTATCGAAGGCATCTGCTTTGCCTGAAAGAAGCACAGCGATGTCCTCGAGCCAGCCCCTTTGCTCGACAGCGCTTGTACGCATGTCCAATGCGACGTCCGCCAATTCTGGCGCGCGCATATCCGTCTCGACTGCCAATCTGGCGACCGCGACTTCGGCGGACAGGTCGGTCGCCATGCAATCCTCGAGGATATGCCTCGCGGTCGACCTCACTCGCTCTGCTGTGGTCATGGCGAGGCGCTCCGGGTCCAGACCCGTTGTATGGTCCATCGGTCCTTTGCTCCCCAGCTGTATTTGTAGCTCTCCCGGCCGCGTAGAAAATCGAACTCTCGCGCGCCGTCCTGAACGGCTTCGGCGATAGCCTTGCCGATCAGAATGGCGCCGGGGCTCTCCGATGCGTAAGCGGGGTCGAAGCCGCCGAGATAGGCATAGGCGCGGTCGTGGTGATGAAAACCGTAATAGGCGCCGACGACGGCGCCGTCGATTTCCATCAGCCAGCACCGCGCCAAATGGCTCGCGGCGAGACGGGGCAAGGCATTGCGATGAAACTCGATCGCGCTTTGCGTCAGCACGCCGCCGCCCTGTCCGGCCCAGCGGGCGTCGTGCAGGCGGATCAGCTGACCGAGAAATATCTCCGGCGCGGCCTCCGCCCGGTTGATCGTCACCCGGCCTCTCCAATGCGCGGCTCGCAGCGCGCGACGCAGCTGGCGTCTTCGCCGCGCGGGAACGCACCCTGCAAGCGTCTCGTCGCCAGCCAAGGCAAGCACGGGGCAGGCGGCATGGCCGGTAGATCGGCTCTCTTCGATATAGGGCAGCAAAAGCTCCAGGGATGCGGCTTCACTCGAAAGGTCCGGCAGGATCCATTGCGACCATTCGAGCGAAAGCACAGTCTCGGCAATCAAGGTACCGACGGCTTCTTCGAACTTGGGTGCGCAAAGAATATCGAGATAGTCGCTCAGCGATATTCCGATCGGAAGCAGGCGCAAACCGGAAGCGTGCCGTTCGAGGTAGAGTGGTGCCAGGCCGACGAGATCGTTTCCGTTCCACACGGCGATCGCCGAGAGATCGCCCGGCGCGAATGTCCGCCACCATGGCAGGAGCCAGGCGGGTGACTGGAAAGGCGTAGCAGAGCTGCATTGCGACCAGAGCGGCCACCAATGCTGCTCTAGACCGTCGAGCGCTTCTTGGTCGCGGATGACATCGGCACGCAGGCCGCTCACCCGGCGGCTCCCAACCGTGCTCGGGAATCGCCGAGCTTTGCCAATGCCCGATAGGCATCCATATAGGCCGAAACCATGCGATCGAGCGAAAACCGATCTCGCGCCTCGGCCCGGCATATTTCGTTGTCGAGGTCGGCCGAAGCGTCGATGGCTATCGCCATCTCGTCGATATCATTGACCAGGAACCCGGTCTTGCCGTGCTCAACGACATTGGGCAGGGCGCCATTCGGGAAGGCCACAACCGGCGTGCCGCAGGCGAGGGCTTCCATGGCAACGAGCGAGCTCGTCTCCGCGGCGAGGCTCGGAATGACCAGGCAGCGGGCGGCGTTGAGAAGCCGCCGCTTGGCGAAAAACCCGAGCGGTCCCAGGAAACGCCGCCGCCTGTCGAGGCGAGGCTCCACCTCGTCGGCGAAATACTGAACATGTGTCCGGTAGGGATATATCTGCCCTCCTATTGCAAGCGGCACTCCAGCGCGCTTCGCGGCGTCGATCGCCAGGTGGATGCCTTTTTCCGGGCATATTCGGCTTAACACGAGCGCGAAATTGCGATGCGACCGGGGGGCGGCAAGCGCATTGACGTCAACCCCGTTTGGGATGGGCGCGATCAGTCTCGATCCGGCCGGCGCGGTTGCTTGCTGCGCCTCCGAGACCGCGTGCAGCCACAGGTCTTCACGGGCCGGGCTCAGCACTCCGGCGGGATACCAGGCAAGCGGCAGGTGCAGTGTCACGAGCGTGGGGCCGTCATCGGGAAGATAGGCATCGAAATCGATGCCATGCAGATGGACGACATCGATCGGCCAGCGCGCACGCGCGGCTGCGATCGCCGCGCGGTGCGCGTCCTGGGCGCGGCTCTTTGCCGTCTCGTCGAGCGCGCCTGTTTCGGCAGGCGTCTCGACCAAGGTCCCGGCCGCGCTGGAGCCCCGGCAGGCGACGACGATGGATTGATGGCCTTGCCTGACCAGTGCGTGATCCAGCATCGACAGCACCTGCTCGGCGCCGCCGACCGCATCGAGGCCGACAGGCGCAAGCGGATAGGCGACGTTGAGCACTGTAAGCGTCATGGCTGATCGAGCCGAAGTGACCTCATGCGGCCGAGACCCGCCGCATGGGAATCGCGGCGTCGCGCACGCCAGGTGCGTAGCGGCGCACCATCTTGGCGCAGAATTCGGCGAACTCTTCGGGCGCCTGTGGCGGGCTGGTGTGATGGGGCTGCAGGCCTCGGTGCTCGGGCGTGAAGCAGAAAGTGATGGTGACGTTGAAGTCTGCCAGGGCTTCCATCTGGCGATCGAACCAATCGAGGGCATTCGGTCTGAAACTGTCGGCCCAAGAGAGGCCGGTGCGCAGATTGGTGACGCCCAGCCGCTTCATCCAGGCGACGGCGTCGTCCAGCCGGTGGTCCTCGAAATGGAACCACTGGACGAGGCCCATTTCCGGAGTGTGCCGCACGAACTCTTCGAGCGCGGGCTTGGGCGAGCCATCCTCGCGCAGAAGACCCATGTAGAAATGACGGTAATAGGAGGAGCCTTCCACCTCGCGGTGCCGTGTGGTCGCTCCCCAAGCATGCGGCAAATCATAAAGGCTATACCATTGGACGCGGGGCGCGTTGCCAAGCAGAAGCTCCGCCGTCCGCCGCAGGCCCCAGACCTGGACCTCCTCGGCGCCGAAGCTCGACACGCCGACTTCGCTGATCCAAATCGGCAGATCGGTGACTTCGGCGATCTCGCCGAGCTTTTGCGGCCATTCGTGGATCTGCCAAAGGTTCCAGTCGAGCGGGAAGCCGTGCACGGCGACGGCATCGACATGGTCGAGGACACCATATCCCTTGATCAGCGACATGAAGCCGGCATCGATCGGCGAAATGCCGCCAAGCACCCTGGTGATCGCCGGGTTTTCAAGCCCGATCGCGTGCGCCGCCAGGATAGTCATGCCGGCGAAGCGGCTCCAGTCCGGATCGAGCTCTGGGTCCCAATGCGACTTGTTGTTGGGCTCGTTCCAGATCATGGCGGCTTCAATCATCATTTCGTCCTTTCGACGGGTAGACCGCACCTTCACCCGCCGGCTCATCGGACGCGCGGCAGAAGTAGACCTCGTCTTCCGGGTGAAGCAGGATCTGGAAGCCGGCGGTGCGCAGCATCGCCTCGATGCAGCCGCGGTTCGGGATCCACCAGTTGGTCGGATCGTCGGCGTAGCGGTGCTCGATGAAGTGCAGCTTCGGGAATTCGGTTCGATCGAACAGGTCGAGCGTCCAAAAATCGTAGTTCTGTTCGAGCGCGAGGATTTCGCTGCTCCCGCGTTGCATCGACTGGAAGATCATCAAGTCGCGCGCAACATGCTCGCGGATGAGGTCGAGCGCTAGCAACGGGTGGCGTAGATGGTAAAGCACGCCCATGAAGAGCACGATGTCGAAGGTCTCGCCGAGCGCGCCGACGTCGTAGACCGATAATTGCTGGAATTCGATGTCGCACTCGGCGATTTCGGCGGCGAAACGCGCTTGCGTCAGATAGTCCACGTCGAAATCGATGCCGAGCACGCGATCGGCGCCTCGCTTCTTCATTTCAATGGAATAGAACCCGGCGTTGCAGCCGATATCGAGCACCGACTTGCCCGAGAGATCGGCCGGGATCGCATCCGCGAATTTCTGCCATTTCACCAGAGGATAGTTGCCGAGGAAATGGTCGGGAGCGGTCTCCACGCCCGCCAGTTGCATGTTGTGGAACCACGGTCCAAGCGCATCGATGCGGCGGCGAATTTCCGCGTCGGAATGCAGCATGGTCAGCCTCCCTCGCCTGGCAAGGATGGCACGTGCGAGCGGCTCGGCGGCACGAATATCGCTGTGCCATCGTCTTCCGAGGCGTCGTTGTTTTCAAGCAGCCGGAGCGCCGTGCGGTAGCCGTTGAAGGTGCCGACATCGACATAAGCCGAGCCCGCCTTGATGCCCCAGGCTTCACCACCGGCAGCAAGGTAAGCATTGACCAGCGTTCCGAAATACTCGTCGCAGCCGTCCCGCTCGCGCCAAAGCGCCGCGAGCCGCTGAAAGATGCAGCCCGGCATCTTGAACGCGCCCCAGACCCAGTCGGTGGCTGCGTCCTGCTGCTTGACCTGGATCTGCTCGACGCGGCCGTCCTGATCGACAACCACGGCGTCGAAAAGCTCGGGACGGTCTACAGGAAACAGCAGGAATGACAGCCGGTCGTCCGGCAGATGGCAGAAGCCGTCCTCGGGGAACCAGATCGTGTCCGGCAGACCGATCAGGACAGTCTCTTGCGGCGCGACGAGAGGGGCGGCGCGGAAGATCGCGTCGCAAAGACCGACGGGAGAGGGCTGGGCCACGAAAATCGCGGCCGCGCTGTCATAGCCGGCCGCATAGTATTCGAGGATATCGGACTTACCCGAACCGATGATGAAGCAGATCCTGTCGACGCCGTTGCGCACCATTCGGCGCACCAGATACTCACTGACCGCGCACGGACGCTCGGTTTGCCCGTCCATCCGGCTGCCAACCGGGAGCAGCTCCTTGGAAAAACCCAGCGGTTGAATGCGGCTGCCGCGCCCCGCCGCAGGCACGATACCCAACATCACACGGTTTCCTTCATCGGTTCGCTTGCTGGCGCGGTGGCGGCTTCGACCAGAAGCCGGTCCAGTTCCGCGGCGCGGCGTGCGGATGTGTGTTCGTCGAGGACGCGTTCGCGGGCTCGGCGGCGCAACGCCTCGAGCTCGCCGTCCGACAAACCGAGCGCGGCGACCACATCGTCGGTGGCATGTGCAAGCAGGATTTCGCTGCCGGGCTCGAAGAAGTCGTCCAGACCCGGCCAGTCGTCGGAAACGATGGCGGCGCCGCAGGCAGCCGCTTCGAACAGCCGGCCGGAGGGGCACCAGCCCTTGCGCGCCATGGCCTCGCGGGTGACATTCAGGGTGAGACGTGACGAGCAGAAGAAGGCCGGATGATCGGCAGGCGGCAAATGCCTGACGAAGAAGATGTTGTCGCTCCACGGAAACTCCTGCGGATATTGAGCGCCGCCAATGACGAAACGGCGATCCGGCAGCCGGACAGCGGGCGCGACGAGCAGCTTCTCGACGCCGGCCTGGCGATCCGCGGCATAAGTGCCGAGGTAGGACAGATCGCCGGCAAACTCGGCCCTGGGCTTTGCCGGCCGATGACGCTCCGGATCGACATGACCGTAGAGCGGCACGACGCGGCGCGCCCCCAGCATGGACTTGAGCGCACCGAGTGCCTCGCCGCCGGTGTAGCTCAGCACCAAATCGAAATCGCGAAGGCCTTCCGGACCGAAATAGGGAGGCTGCTCCCCCTGCTCGATGCGCGCGAGCGTCACCGCGGTGTCAAGATCGTAGAACACCTTGAGCCCACGGCAACTCTCCTGCGCGAGGCGTGAGGCTTCAACAGCATCCGGGCAGTAGGAGGTGACGATGACCGCGTCAGCCTGCCGGACCGCAATTGCCGCAGCCTGGGCAATATCATCCCATCCCGGATAGAGCACCACGTGGCCGCCATCGAGATCGGTGAGATCCCTTGCGCCGGCATAGTAGGGCGTGTCGCGCTCAAAGAAGCTGATCGACCAGCCGAGTGGCGCCAGCGCGCGTATCAGCCCGCGCCAAAGCGTGGCATGTCCGTTTCCCCAGGAAGAGGTGACCGTGAGGCCGAAGATCACCATGCGCATCGGGCAGCTCCAGTCAGGCGATTTCGTTCAGGCGAATGAGCTTAGAGCCCCAGTCGCCATGGACGACGGTGGTGATCGAGGCAGGTTCGATGTCGAAGCGAAAACAGTCGCCGAGCTGAAGGCCAAGCACCTTGCACACCGCAGCCTTGATGACGTCCGCGTGACTGATCAGTGCAACGCATCGGTTTGGGGCCTGTTCGCGCAGCACGTCCATGAGGTCGACGATCCGCTGCTGGGTGTCCTGCATGGTCTCGCCGCTCGGTGTTCGGGCGCTCTGTCGCTGGTCGTTCCACATCCGCCAGGCGGCGTCATCGGCCAGCTCTTCGAATGTCTTGCCGGACCATGCGCCGAAATCGATCTCGTCCAATTCCTGGCAGATTCCGATCTGCTCGATATTGCAGGCGACAGCGATCGGTTTCGCGGTTTCCAAGGTGCGCTTGCGCGGGCTGCTGAAAATGGCCGCGAGCGGTTCCCTCGCCAGACGGCGGGCCAGACGCAGCGTCTGTGCCTGGCCGGTTGGGCCAAGATCGATATCCTGGCGGCCTGCCAGATAGCGGCCGACATTGTCATACGCAGCATGCCGCACGAGGAAAATAGTCGTTGTCATTCCGCGGCGTCGAGCATCGGCTCGCCCCTACCGGCTATGAAGGCGAGGGTGCGCAGGCGGGCTTCGGCATCGGTGAACTGCTCCGGCGGAGACTTCATGAAATAACTGCAAGGCCCGGTGAGCGCCCCAGCGATACCGCGATCGAGCGCCAGCTTGGCGCAGCGCACCGCGTCGATGACCACTCCGGCGGAGTTGGGCGAATCCCAGACTTCCAGCTTGAGTTCGGCATTCAGCGGGACGCCGCCGAAGGTCGTGCCTTCGACCCGGATATAGGCCCATTTGCGGTCGGTGAGCCAAGGCACATGATCGCTGGGTCCGACATGGATGTTGCCTGGCTCGAGCGGAACATCGATCTGGCTGGTGACCGACTGCGTCTTGGAGATCTTTTTCGATTCCAGCCGCTCACGCTCCAGCATGTTGAGGAAGTCCGTGTTGCCGCCGAAGTTGAGCTGGTAGGTGCGGTCGATGCGCACCCCGCGCTCCCGAAACAGATTGGCGAGCAGCCGGTGAACGATGGTAGCGCCGACCTGGCTCTTGATGTCGTCTCCGATCAGGGGCAGGCCGCGCTCTTCGAAGCGGCGGCGCCATTCCGGCCGCGAAGCGATGAAGACTGGTATGCAGTTGACGAAAGCGCACCCGGCCGCCAACGCGCATTCGGCATAATAGCGGGTTGCCGCATCCGAGCCGACCGGCAGATAGGACACCAGCACCTCGGCCCCGCTTTCCCGAAGGCCTGCGGTCACGTCGGCGACCGGCTCATTCGCTTCCTCGATTTCATCGCGCAGATATTTGCCGATGCCGTCGAGTGTAGGTCCGCGTTGCACGCGCACGCCGATCGGCGCCACATCGGCAAAACGGAAGGTGTTGTTCGGGGCGTTGTAGATTGCTTCGGCCACATCGCGCCCGACCTTGCTCTTGGCGACGTCGAAGGCGCAGACGACCTCGATGTCTTCGACATGGTAGCCGCCGAGATCGGCATGCATTAGCCCGGGGATCGGCTCGTTGCTTTTTGCCTGACGATAATAGGTGAGGCCTTGCACTAGGGAGGATGCGCAATTGCCGACACCGACGATGCCGATGCGAACCTTTTTCGATGTCACGAAACCGCCGCCTCTATTGTTGGAGGTAAGTTCCTCGCGCCGAACTGTGACCGGTCAGGAATGTTCCTTGAGAGGTGGAAAATTCGCCGATGCGGTCGACGTTCAATACTCCCGTTGCCGCGTTGTCTCCGAGGCCAGCGCAGGACGCGACGTTCGGAGTGCGGCTAATGGAATCTCGCCCGCTCGGCCTCAAATCCGGCCCATGAGCGCCATGATCACCAGGATGACAAGTATGACGCCGAGCACGCCCGAAGGCCCATAGCCCCAGCCCGACGAATACGGCCAGGCCGGGATCGCGCCGATCAGCAACAAGATCAGGATAATAATGAGGATTGTGCCGAGACTCATATCGGGTCCCCTTCATTGGCGAGGTGGACGTTCGGACCTCAGACTGCGGGGCTCATATGCTATTTGTTCGTCATTCGTCTGAGGCGCTGGGGGCTCAGTCCAGCCTGCGCAGCATGTCAGCTTCCCGCTCGAGGATGGTTGCGACTTCTTCGCGTTGAAGATGCGTCATCATCAGGCTGACGCAACATTCGAGGTAGGTGATGGAGGCTCGTCGCAGGAAGGCGGCGGTTTCCGCGGCCGCCATCTGCTCGATGTCCTTGGCTGATCGCTTCGACTGCACGACTGCGTTCTCCGTGCCGGTTATCGGGCCCAACCAGAATCTCGGTCGGATGTTCCGCTTCGGTGAAAAGAACGCGGGACGCATCGGGATCCTGCGGGCCGCCGGTTTCAACTCCGTCTGCCCCGGACCTGTTGGTCGCGGTGGCGGGCGACACGGTCGCGCTGCCGTCGAGTTCGGCGAAGTAGACGACCGTTTGCAGCAGGCCCTGCCGGAGAGGCACCTTGGGGGCCCAGCCGAGAAGCTCCTTCGCTCGGGCTATATCGGGGCGTCGCCGGCGGGGATCGTCTTCCGGCAAAGGCAGGAATTTGACGGGCGACCTGGTGCCGGTCAGTTCCCTCACCAGGCCGGCCAATTCGAGGACGGTGAATTCCCCGGGGTTGCCAAGATTGATCGGCTGGCGCGGATTGGGCTCGATGTCCATCAGCCGCAACAGGCCTTCGACCAGGTCGGTGACGTAGCAGAAGGATCGCGTCTGCCGGCCATCGCCGAATATCGTCATCGGCCGCTTTTCAAGTGCCTGCATGACCAGATTCGAGACGATGCGACCGTCGGCGGGGTCCATCCTTGGGCCATAAGTGTTGAAGATACGGGCGACACGCACGTCGGCCCGATCGGCCCGAAGGTAGTCGAAGCAAAGCGTCTCCGCAGTGCGCTTGCCTTCGTCGTAGCAGGCGCGCGGGCCGGTGCAGTTCACATGGCCGAGATAGTCCTCACGCTGCGGATGCTGCTCGGGATCACCATACACTTCGCTGGTCGATGCCTGCAGGAAGCGTGCACCGTCGCGAACGGCAAGCTCGAGGAGATTGAGCGACCCGACCACGCAGGTGCGCGTGGTGTGAACGGGATCGGCCTGGTAGCGGGGCGGTGACGCCGCGCATGCCAGGTTGAAGACACGGTCGACCGGTTCACCCAGTTCCAGCGGGCTGCAGATATCCTGCTCGATCAACCGGAAGCGCGATTGGCCGATAAGCGGCGTAATGTTCTCCATTCGGCCGGTGAGAAAGTTGTCGATGCAGATCACGCGATAGCCGATGCCAAACAGGGCCTCGCATAGGTGCGAACCGAGGAAACCGGCACCGCCGGCGACAAGCGCCGTCCGTGTCTGTTGGGCCTTTCTTGAACGCCGCATCTGTGTGTTCTCCTGTCTGCCTGTCATGCTGCACTTTCGACATCCAGATCGAGCACCGGACGTGTCTGTCTTGCCCGCGCCAGCATCGACGTGAACTCTCGTGCCCGAGCAACTCCGGTGTGTCTTTCCAGGACCAGCGAATGGGCCTGCCTGGCCATGCTGAGCCTGGCGCGGTCGGGCTGTCCCAGAAGAATTCCCGTCACATCATCTGCGCTGCCGGCCGTCTGTATCGCCGTAGCCGGAAAGAAACTGTCGAGGCCGGGCCAGCGATCGCTGATGATCGGCGTCCCGCACGCCGCTGCTTCGAAAAGCCGGACGCTGGGCGACCATCCGGCTTCGACCATCGAAGTGCGTGTCACATTCAACGTGTAGCGCTGCCGGCTATAAAATCCGGCATGCTCGGCCGGCGGCAGGTGCTCGATCCGCTCGACATTATCGGGCCAGTCGATATCGTGCGGGTATTGCGAGCCCGCAACCACGAAGCGTCGATCCGGCAGTCGACGCGCAGGCTCGAGCAGAAGCGTTTCCAGGGTCTGTTGCCGATCCGGACTGTAGGTGCCGAGATAGCCTAGATCCCATTTGATCACATTTCGGTTTCGATGGTGCCGCTCGGGGTCGACGGAGCAATAGAGCGGTTCGGCCCGACGCGCGCCGAATTCGAGCTCCAGGCGATGGAGGGTCGGTCCGCCCGTGAAGGAGAAATAAAGGTTGAAATAGGGAATCTGCCGACGCGCGAGATAGTCGCAGTCATCCTCGGCAATCCTGGCCAGCGTCACCGGCGTGTCGATGTCGTAGAAGCAGAATAGCCCGGTGCACAGCGACGCGAGGTCGTCGATGACCGCCCTGCCTTCAGGCACGAACGAGCCGATGACCACAACATCGGCCTGCTGAAGGTCTCGTTCATGGCTGCGACGAAGCTCCTGGACGGTGTCGTAATAGCGCAAGTCGCAATAATCGGGGTCGCGCAGGTCGCGGTGGTGCGCGTACCAGGGCACGTCGCGTTCGAAGAAGGTGACGCGATGGCCGAGCTCGTCGAGGCCCCGCAGCAGCCCCCGAAACGTCGTCGCATGGCCATTGCCCCAGGAAGAGGACAGAGAAAGACCCAGGAACACGATATCGAGTGCCTTCGTCATTCTGCGGCCTCCACGGTCTCGCGCTCGAAATGCGCCTTTAAGATTGCGTCAACCCGTTCAGCCCTCAGTGTGTAGGTGTGCTCGGCCAGAACACGCCGAAGCGCTGCCGCCCCGATCGCCTTTGCGCGCCCTGGTGTGAGCGTGCACATGATCTCGACAACGTCGGCGCCGTCTCGCGCCACCAGGATTTCCTCGCCAGGCGTAAGGAACAGCTCGACACCGGCCCAGGCGTCGGTGATGAGGCATGCACCGGCGCCGGCCGCCTCGAACACCCGCGTTGCCGGCGAAAAGCCGTTGCTGGCCATGCTGTCGCGGCTGATGTTCAGCACCGCCTTCGGCGTGACATTGAAGGCGTTATGGTCTCGAGTGCCGACATGGCCGAGCCAGGAGACATTCGCCGGCATCGGCTTGTCGCCCCAGCCTGATCCGCCGAGCAGGAACTTCTGGTCCTCCAGCGCACCGGCCGGCTCGAGGAAGAAGCCTTCCACGCGGGCCTCGCGATCCGGCAGGCGATTGCCGAGAAAGGCGAGATCGCAGGCGAAGCGGGAATCTCGGGCGACGGGGAAATGCGTCTCGGGATCGAGCGCGTTGTAGATCGGCACACATTCGGCGGCGCCAAGCGCCCTATAGTCCCACACGACGGGATCTCCGCCGCCATAGGTCAGCACGAGGGCGATCCTTTTGAGCTCCTCGTGGAGAGGATGGCCGGCATCGTTCCGCAATTCGCTGAGCGTCGCCGGGGCGTCGACGTCCCAGAACACCGTCAGCGCGTCATTGCGGGCGTGGTCGAGCACGGCGCGCAACAGCGCTTCGTCTTCGAAGCCCACACCGCTTGCCTTGACCACGATGTCGGCCTGCGCGGCGCAGCAAGCGACTTGCATCAGCGCATCCGGCGTCGCCTCGTAGACGACGACGTCGCACCAGTCGGGAACCTCGATGTCGCGGTGCTTCTGCCGGTCAAAGGCGTCCGGCTCGTAGAAGACGATGTCGTAACCGCGCCGGGAAAGTGCCTTCAGCAGGCCGCGATAATAGGTGGCGGCGCCGTTCCAATAGGACGACAGCAGGCTGGATCCGTAAAAGGCGATCTTCATGCGGCGGCCTCCCTTGTTGGCACCCCGTCAACCGCATGGCGATTGCCGCATGCGGCGAGTATGTCGAACAATTCGTCGGCGCGGCGCCGGCATGTGTGCCGTGCCAGGATGGTTTCCAGCCCGGCTGCCGCCAGAGCCTTCGCAAGCGCGGCGTCGTGCAGCACGTCGCGCAGGTGCTGGCGCATCTCGGAGCCGTCGCGGGCAAACAGAAAGTCCTTGCCGGGACGGAACAGCTCTTCCACGTCCGACCATGGCGCAGAGACGAGGGGAATGCCGCAGGCCAATGCCTCGAACATGCGGATCGTGGGAATGCCCGGCAGATGGTCCCGATAGGGTCGGCGCGGGATGTGCACCGTCACGCGATGCTGCGCGAACGCTTTCGGGACGTCGGCATTTGCGATCCAACCCTCGTGGCGCAAGCCGGCGTCGGCGAGCGCGGCCCGCGCCTGCGCTGGGTAGCGCACCCCGTGAACGGTTCCCGACAGGCCAAGCTCGCGTGCCGGCGCGACGAGGAACTCGTGGATTTCGGCGCTGCGTTCGTCGTCGCCCCAGTTGCCGACCCAGACCAGATCCGATACGGCGTCGACTTCGGGAGAGGGTTTGAACAACCGTTCGTCCGCTGCTTCATGCCAGGTGAAAGCCCGTCGGCCCCAGCCGGCGCGAAGGTAGCTCTCCCGCAACGCCTCGCCGAAGACCAAGACGCCGTCATAGTGCTCCAGGTTCAGTGCCGAGATCGACTGCGTCGCCGACACGGCGCGGTGATGCGTGTCGTGAAACAGCAGCGTGAACTTGCCGCCGTTGAGCTTGGCCCGCCCGATCCGCGCCACAAGATCTGGATCGGTCCATTCATGGACGATCACCACATCCGCCTTCGCAATCCAGGCCTCGTGATCGAAGGACGCATCGTAGGTCACCGGCATCAGCTCGGGAAAATCCTTCCGGAAGCGCTCGACGGCGAAGGAGCCTTGCTCGGCCAGAAGGTTCGAACGACTCCAACCGTCCGCGGGTTCGAGCGCGAGGGCGTGGTGTCCGTTCGCAACAAGCTCGCGCATGATGCCGCGCTGGAAATGCGCATTGCCATGGTTCCAATCGGAAACGACGGAATGGGTGTAGAATACGAAATGCATGGTCAGCGCCCTGCGACGGCCATCGCCGCACGATCGTAGATTTCACTCATCGCGACCGCCTGCGCCTGCGGCGAAAATTTGCGCGCGCGACGGACGGCGCGCCGGCCAAGCTGGCGCCGCAAATTTTCGTCGCGGGAGAGGTGGGCGATGCATCCGGCAAGCGCATGCGGATCGCGCGTGTCGAAGAACATAGCCGCGCCGTCCCAGAGTTCGCGATAGGTCGCGATGTCGGCGAGGACCAGCGGCGCGCCCGAGAGCGCGGCTTCCAGAGCGGCAAGCCCGAAGGGCTCGTAGATCGATGGCGAAACGAAAATGCCAGCGCGCGCCATCCGCTGACGCACTTGGGCATAGCCGATCGAGCCGAGCGCGACGCAATGATCGAGACGCGCCATCTGCCCGTCCGGCCCCCCGAGCGGGCCGGCGGCATGGACTGGCCATTCGGTTATGGCAGCCGCGGCATCCAGCACCGCCGCGTTCTTTCCTTGATCCCACCAGCGGGCGGCGGCCAGGACGAAAGGCTCGCGGCGCGAGGCGACCGGGCCGGGAAGAGCACTGTTGTGGACGACACTTAGCCGCGCGACCGGCCCGTAGCAGGCCTCAAGCATGTCGGCGTGGCTTCGGCTGGGTGCCACCACAATATCGGCGCGATTGAAACCGGCCCGGTTGCGGTCTTTCTGCCAGGCCCAGGCATCGGTCGGCACCTGACCGCGCACGGCATGCAGCCACGTCACGACGCAGGAATGCGAGACCACGAGGATGGGGCAGGGCAGATCGACCTCGGCCGCCTGGGCCGGAGCGTTAAGATGAACGAGGTCCGCGGCATAGGCCGTCGCAAGCTCCCGAAGCTCGCCGGGCAGGCCGTCGAGATCGCTCTCGTTGCGCGTCATCCAGTCCGGAGGGGTCTCGAGCCATGCGAGCGTCGCGAAGGATTGCGCCTCTTGTGCCTGCTCCCGAGAAGGCCGAGGCCCTAGCCCGGCCAGCACGACGCTGTCCCCTCGGTTGGTGAGCTCGCGCGCCAGGTCGAGCGAATATCGCCAGACGCCACCGACGGAGTCGGTGGTCATCAGGATGCGCCGCGGGCGATGGATCAATGATTGCAGCATGAGGACTCCAATTCGGCCAGCGCGCGCGGGCGCTGGTCCTGGATGTCGCTGAACGTCCGGAACGAAGCCAGATAGTGCTCATGCGCGCGCTCCCAGGCGAAATCGTCGGGTTCGCCCCACAGCTCGCGGTAACTTGGCGAGCTCGGATAGGGATAGAGCGGCACCGGCTCGTTGGCCCAGACGCCGTTGTCGATGAGGTGCTTGCGCCAATACTCCACCAGGGCCGGATCGTCCTCGACCACGCCGATCAGATTGGCTTGGACGAAAGGAACATGGCGGCGGGCATCGACCAGCAGCGCGGCCAATTCCTCGGTGCCCAGCCGACAGCGCTTGGCCAGCATCTCGCGGCCTTCGACGGTCAGGCTTTCCAGGCCAGCTTCGATCGAGACGCAGCCGGCCTCGCCCAACAATTCCAGCAACTCCGGTTTCCAGAGGTCGATGCGCGTCTGAACGCCGAATTGGATATCGCGGTCGACAAGGGCCTCGAGCAGCGCCTTCTGGGGCAGGAAAATCTCGTCGATGAAGTAGATGTAGCCGACGCCCTGGGCCATCAGACCGTCGATCTCGGCGACGACCGCGTCGTGGTTCCTGCGGCGGTAGGCGTCGCGAAAATCGATCTTGGCGCAGAAGCTGCAATTATAGGGGCAACCCCGCGAAGCTTCCACCTCTGCACCGGCGCCCTTCTGGTCCGCGTCGAACCGATGATGGTGGTGCGAATGGGCCGCAATCCAATCGGACGGCCAATGAAGTGCCGGGTGGTCGACGAAGCGGCTGACGCTCACGCCACCGTTGCAGGCCAGCACGCCGCTCTCGAGCCGCGCCGTGTGAGGGACGGCGCTCCATTCGCCGCGCCCGGCAAGCTCCGCCACCACCTCCTCGCATTCGCCGCGCACGACGACATCGACGCCAAGCTTGCGCAGGGTAGGGGCCGGCGTCGCCGAGCCATGCGGCCCGACGGCGGCGGTGCGCCCGCCGCGCCCGGCGAGATGCTTCAGGAATTCTGCCGGCACCCGCAGCTCCGGCGGCGCGCAGCGCCAGAACAGATAGGTCGGCGCGGTGGTCACGACGGTCATGTCCGGCGCGAACGCCGCCACGCGCTCGGCAAGTTCCGCGTTGTCGAGATGCTGCAACTGCCCGTCCAGCATCAGCACGCTGTGGCCGTCGGTCTCCAAGAGCGCTTTGCAGTAGCCAAGCTCCAGGGGCAGATGCGGCTGGCGGCAGCCGAAATAGATGCTGTGTTCATACGTCCAACGTGGATTGACCAGTGCGACTTTCATGCGACGTACCTCGCCACTTCAGCGTGCGGCTGAAGACGGTGCCGCAACAGCCAGCCGGCAAGGTCGCTGATGCCTTCGCGCCACGGGACATGCGCCCGCCAGCCAAGCGCGGCCTCTATCTTGCGGGTATCGGCGATGAAGAAGGGCTGGTCGCCGGTGCGTTCGAGATCCTGCCGCACCACGATGTCGCGGCCGGTCATGATGGCGATCTCCGACAGGAGCGAGCGCAGGCTGACGGCATTCCGCGGTCCGCCGCCAAGATTGAACGCCTGTCCCTTGAGGTTTTCGATCCTGGCCAGCACTCCGCGATAGGCGGCAACCGCGTCGGACACATGCAGGATGTCGCGCACCTGCTTGCCGTCGCCATAGATGGTGATGGGCCGGCCGCTGAGCGCGCTGAGGAGGAAATGCGCGACCCAGCCCTGGTCCTCGGTGCCGAACTGGCGCGGTCCATAGATGCAGCTCATGCGCAGCACCGCCGTCGGCAGACCATAGGACTTGGCATAATCAAGGACATACTGGTCCGCAGCGCCCTTGGAACAGCCATAGGGCGTGCAGAAACGGAGGGCGATCGTCTCGTCCACGCCATTGGCGCGGATGGCTTCGTCGCAAGGCTCGTAACGATCGTCCGTTTCCCGCACCGCGAGCTGGGGCAAGCTGCCGTACACTTTGTTGGTGCTGGCGAAGATTACCGGGGCGTTCACCCGGCGCGCCGCCTCAAGCACGTTGAAGGTGCCTTTGAGATTGATGTCGAGGTCCTCCGCGGGATCGATCAGGCTCGTGGTCACAGCGGTCTGGGCGGCCAGATGGAAGATCGCTCTTGCTGGCGTCAGCACCGAGGCCAGTTTGGCTTGGTCGCGCACGTCCACGGCTTCAACCCTGAGATGGTTGCCGTGCTTTTGCGCCAGCCATTCGAGGTTCTGCTCGACGCCGGCTCGGCTGAGATTGTCGATGACCAGAACTGGCTCGCCATCCGACAACAGGCTGTCGGCGAGGTTTGAGCCTATGAAGCCGCTGCCGCCGATGACGGCCACCGGCGCTTTGCCGAGGCCGCGATGCCGCTCGCTCATGACACCAGCCCCCGCTCTTCAAGCTCGCGCTTCATGTCGGCGCCTCGGTCGATGACGACGGTGTTGCGAACCCAGGCCGCGAATCCACCGAGGGAGTTCTCAAGCCGATGGCTCGGCTCGAAGCCAAGCAGCTCGCGCGCCTTGGCAATGTCGGCAAAGCAGTTGCGGATGTCGCCGGAGCGCGCCTTGCCGAGGATTTCGGGCGGCCGCTTCGGAACGCCCATCGCTTCTGCAAGCAATCGAGCGACCTCGCTGATGGTGTAGGACCGTCCGCTGCCGATATTGATCGCGTGGCCGGCTGCCTGGCGTTGCTCCAGCGCCAGGCGGAAAGCGCGGGCGACATCGCGCACATGGACGAAGTCGCGCTTTTGCTCGCCGTCCTCGAAGATCATCGGCCGCTTGCCGTTGGCGAGCCGCGAAGCGAAGTTGGCAAGCACGCCGGTGTAGGGATTTGCGAGCGCTTGACCGGCGCCGAAGACGTTGAACAGGCGCAATGCCACCGCATCCACGTCATAAGCCTGACCGAAGATTAGCACCGCGCGTTCCTGCGCATATTTGGTCAGCGCGTAGATCGAAGCGAGGTCAGGACGTTTCTCCTCGTCGGTCGGAATCGGCGACAGCGCTTCGCCGGCAGCCGACAGCGGGTCCCATTGGCCGATCCTGATGTCGCTTGGCTTGCGATGGGCATCGTCGATACGCCGCCCGTCTGGTGTCTTGTAGAGGCCTTCGCCGTAGATGCTCATCGACGATGCGACGACAATGCGTTCGACTGGTTTCTTGATCAACGCCTCGAGCAGGGTCGCGGTGCCGAGATCGTTGGTGCCGACATATCGGGCGATCTCGTACATGGATTGGCCGACGCCGACCTCGGCAGCGAGGTGGATGACGGTGTCGACATCCGCTACCGCGTCGGCGACCGCGTCTCGATCACGTACATCTCCCCGTATCAGCTCGGCGCCAGCTGGAATGCTGACGGCTTCATTGCCGTGCACTTGGTCCAAGAGTGCGTCCAGGACACGGACCTCGTAGCCATGCTCGATGAGTTCCTGGGCGACATGCCGGCCAATGAAACCGCAGCCTCCCGTAACCAGGACACGTTTCACGAGAACTCCTTGCCGAGTTAGCGTTGGGGCCGATTTAGCGTTGGGGCCGATTTAGCGTTGGGCTCCCGAACTTCGGGACAAAAGGTTTGTTCCCTGCTTCATCAAAGTTCCCTCCGTGGCGAAGCTGTCGGCGGGTCGCCCGCATGCCTGGGAACATTGCCCTTTGCGCGCTGTTAGGGCCGCTCACCGACGTGCGGCGAGAAAGGGAATGCCATGTCTGAAGCGAAGACGACCACCAATCACGACGAAATTCGCAAATGGGTTGAGGAGAGGGACGGCCATCCCGCCGTGGTTCGCACCAAGGGCGAGGGCGGCATCCTGCGCATCGACTTCGGCGAGCCGGAGGAAGCGCTCGAACCGATCGAGTGGGATGAGTTCTTCCGGATCTTCGACGAGAACGACCTTGCCTTCCTCCATCAGGACAAGGCCGGGAGCGGAGGAAAGAGCCGCTTCAACAAATTTGTCGAGCGGAGCGGGAATGGTTGACGCGGGCGGCGGCAGGTAACCAGCAACGAACGCACGCAAGCGGCCCGACCGGCGGAGGCTGCCGCGCCGCCCCGGTTGCCTCAATCCAATGGCTTGTCGGTTGGGCGCGGGGTGGTTCCGGCCTCGCGCTTGCGACCGGCATTGCGATTGGCAACCTTACTGTCGAGCGGTGATGTCGACTGTTCCTCGGCGGCGCCGGCTGTTTTGGGAACTGCCGGTCTCGCGCCGGCGTCGCTATCCATGGCATCGCGGTCAGGACGCGGAAGGCCTTCGGCGTTCGGTGACCTGGTGGCCGGCCGAGATGTGTTTTTCAGTTGAGCCATTTGATACCTCCTTAGCTGATCGCAACGACAGGGCGCCCGGGCGAGTTCCGGGCAAAGACGTGGTCACCCGTGAGGGCGCATCACGACCTTGATGCAGCCGTCCTGCTTGTCGCGGAACTTCCTGTAGAGGTCGGGTCCGGCCTCGAGCCCGGCGCGGTGGGTGATCACGAAGGACGGGTCGATGTCGCCGCTTTGGACCTTGTGCAGGAGAGGCTCGAGATAGCGTTGCGTGTGGGTTTGTCCCATGCGGAACGTCAGCCCCTTGTTCATCGCCGCGCCGAACGGGATGTGGTCGACAAGGCCGATATAGACGCCGGGCACCGAAATGGTGCCTCCCTTGCGACAGCAATAGATCGCCTCGCGCAGCACATGCGGCCGGTCGGTGCCAAGATAGACACTCGCCTTGACCTTATCGAGCATGGAATCCGGGGTGGCGCTGGCATCGGCTTCGGTGCCGACACAGTCGATGCAACTGTCCGGGCCGCGACCGTTGGTCATGGCCATCAGGGCATCGTAGATATTCAAGTTGCTGAAATCGAGGGTCTCGGCCTTGCCGTGGTCGCGCGCCATAGCAAGCCGCTCCGGTACCTTGTCGATGGCGATCACGCGTCCGGCGCCAAGCATCCAGGCGCTCTGGATCGCGAACTGGCCGACCGGCCCGCAGCCCCAGATGGCGACGGTGTCGCCCTCCCGGATGCCGGCGTTCTCCGCCGCCATATAGCCGGTCGGGAAGATGTCGGAGAGGAACAGGACCTGGTCGTCGTCCATGCCGTCCGGCACCTTGATCGGGCCGACATCGGCAAAAGGCACGCGCAAATACTCGGCTTGCCCGCCCCAATAGCCACCGACCAGATGCGAATAGCCGAACAGGCCCGCGGGCGACTGGCCCATGACCTTGGCGGCCTGGTCGGCGTTGGGGTTCGACCGGTCGCAGAGTGAAAACAGGCCGTTCTGGCAAAACCAGCATTGCGCATGAGATATTGAAGGGAACGACGACGCGATCGCCCTTCTTGAACTTGCTGTGTCCACGGCCGACCTCCACCACTTCGCCCATGGTCTCATGGCCCAGCACGTCGCCCGATTTCATCGTCGGCATATAGCCGTCCATCAGATGCAGGTCCGAACCGCAAATGGCGCAGCAGGTAACCCTGATGATGATGTCGCGGTCGTCCTCGATCGCGGGATCGGCGACCGCGTCGCACCGGATATCGCCCTTGCCGTGCCATGTCAGCGCTTTCATCGTGCCATTCCTGTCGATCGGAGGATTGAGTGCATCGAACTTGCGCCCGGCTGGAATGTTCCCCGGGCGGCGCCTCGCATTCATCCGTTGTTCGCGGAACCCGGTTCGGCGGCCTTGCGATGCTGCTCGGCCAGCGTGCCGGCCGGCGTGACATGGGCCGCGGCAGCCTGCATCTTGTTCTTCAAACCGCTAACGACCTGCTCTTTTCCGGCCATCATGGCATCATAGCCGTCCTTGGCCACATCGGCCGGATTGTCTTTCTCCTGAGTCCCGATTTCGGTGTCCATCATGTCGGCCCGCTCGAAGAAGCGGGTCTGCGTCGCGCCGGGCATCAGCACTGTCACGGTCACACCGCTGTCCTTCAACTCATGGCGCAGCGCGATGGCGAAAGAATCGATGAAGGCTTTGGTGCCGTTGTAGACCGCTTGGAAGGTGCCGGGCATGAAGCCGGCGATGGAGCCCGTGAACAGGATCCGGCCGCGGCCACGCCGGACCATCTGCCGGCCGAGCCGATGTGCCAGATAGACCGTGCCGGTGATGTTCGTGTCGATGACGCGGCGCGCCTTGGGCCAGTCCTGATCGATGAAGCCCCGGCCCAGGCCTCGTCCCGCGTTGAGGAACAGAAGGTCAATAGCGCGGTCACCAATCCTCGCGATCAGTTGATTGGCCCCTTCCTCGGTCGCGAGGTCGGCTTCTACCGCCTCGACTGCAACGTGGTGAGATTGCAGCGCCTCGGCAGCCTGCTCTATCGCCGGCTCGTCGGCCACGATCACCAGTTCGTAGCCATCTCTCGCGCATAATTTCGCCAGTTCCTTGCCGATGCCGCTGGAAGCGCCGGTCACCACGGCGAGCTTTCCGTTTTCCATTTCGTTCTCCGACCGTGTGAGTGTGGTCCGGCCGAACATGCGCAGAGTGCGATTGTTCCGTTCGAATTCTTGGGATTCGGCAACGCGCGGCAAACGAGGCTCGGCGAGACGGAACCAATTCGGGGCACGGCTGTTCCGCCGTCAATGTGGAGCGACAGCCATGGGCATCTTTTCCGATCTGGATAAGAAACTTACCGACAACCTCTATGAGCATGGCAGCCAGCTGACCGATCCCAGCGCTGATCTGCCCCGTCGGGTCAAGGAGAGGGTCGATCTCCTCATGCCGTTCATCCAGCCGGAGGCGCGTGAGGCGGTGAGGCTGCAAATCCTCGGCATCATTCACGAGCACATATTAGATGAGACCGAGATTGGGCCTGGAGAGCCAGCGGCCAAGGAATGAGAGAAGCTGGCTGGACGCGTCATCGATTTCCGGCCGCCCTAAAGCGGCAGCGCCGAACGGAGCCAGGCGCTAGCTGATATCTATGATTTTTCGCTTCTTGGGCGTCCGGCCCGGCCTGGCCGCGGGAGGAGGCGACTTTGCTGCCGGTGCCGCGGCCAAACGCTGCTCGCGTAGTCGCGCCGTCTTTGCCTGGCGCGCCAGTCGTTCCGTCTCAAGCAGTTCGCGCGCCGCATTCGAGGTGCGCTCACGCCTGTCCTTGTCGATCTTCCGCGTCGCCACGGTCGTTCCAGATCAATTCGCCGTTGGAGCCGTATCCAACTTGCCCGAAGGCCCATTGTTCCGAATGATCCCGCGACGGACGGACGTTTCGAACGAAATGTCTGCAACTCGAATATGTCGGGCCAAGCCCTTGTCGAAAGCTCCCGTTGCTTCTCCCGCCGGGAACTTCAGCGCTGCTTCCCGGTTCAGCCGGCTGAAGCCGACGCGATGCGCCGGCCTGCGACGTCGGAACCGAAGCGGTGCGTTCGCCGTTCCGGCTGCATTCCTGTCGCCAAGGAGATCGCCATGGCGCCGCGTCCCGCCTGGAGCGGTTATCTCAAACTGTCGCTGGTCACCTGTGCCGTCGAATTGACGAACGTCGTGACCCATGCCGAGAAGGTTTCCTTCCACGTGCTCAATCGCAAGACCGGCAACAGGGTCCGGCGCATCTATGTCGATGCCGAGAGCGGCAAGCCGCTGGATAAAGACGACGAGGTCAGGGGCTACGAAGTCGGCAAGGACGAATTCATCTTCATCGAAGAGGAAGACATCGAGGCGGTGCAGATCGAGTCCTCGCACACGCTCAATCTCGACGGCTTCGTCGACAAATCGTCGATCGAGCAGATCTATCTCGACGCACCCTACTACGTGACGCCCGCCGACAAGGTCTCGGAAGAGGCCTTTGCGGTGATCCGCGACGCGCTGGCAGAAAAGAAGATGGCCGGGCTCGCTCGCATCGTGCTCTATCAGAGGGAACGCCCGGTGGTGGTCGAGTCGCGCGGCAAGGGCATGATGCTGACCACCCTGCGTTATGGCGACACCGTGCGCGAGCCCGCCGGCGTCTTCGCCGAGATCAAGTCGGGAAAGCCCGACAGCGAGATGATCGGGTTGGCCGAGCACATCATCGATAAGCAGAAGGGCAAGTTCGATCCCACCGAGTTCCGGGACCGATATCAGGAGGCACTGCTGGAACTGGTTCGCGCCAGAAAGGCCGGCAGGAAGGCGCCGAAAGCCAAGGCGGAACCCAAGCCGTCCAATGTGGTCAATTTGTTCGATGCGCTGAAAAAGAGCCTCGGCGCGGAGGCCGGGGCAAAACCCAAATCCCCGAAGTCCAGGGGAGCGCCGAAACGAAAAAAGACGAAGAATTCTGCACGGGGGCGCAAATCGGCATAGCAGTTGTCTGTGCGGTGAGCGACATCAAGCTGGCTTGCAGACCGAGGCAAACAAGGCTGGAGTCTCGGCGCCTTCGCCGAGGAGGAATTCGGGTAACGCCCAGCGCGGGCTAAAACACCGGCCGTGGCAGAAGAGCATGAGCTCGAGGATTTCGCGCGCCGGGGCGCACCGGGCACGATCCAAAAATCTATCCGTTGCGTTCCTCGCTTTCACGCAACAGCCGCACGATCGCATCGACTGGGGATGGATTGGCCGCCGGCTGGATTTTCCGTCGCCAAAGATGGCGAAGAAGCTTTTTCAACATGGGCATGCACATACTCCCTAGCTATCAGACCTTGCATCGGGCGTTCCGGGTTGGAGCGCCACTTCCTCGGCGAGCCGGCATCCATCAACCCAGCCGGGCGGCAAGCAGGAAAGCGGCGCCCGCCAGAACCACGAGCGCCGCAATCACCAGCACCGGCCCGTTCCTGCTCGGCTGAAGGCCGGGCGCGTTCTGGGGGCGCTGCATGGCGTTGGCGAAGCTCGCCTGATTGGTGAATTTCGGTTCATCTTGTGCGACGTGATGGGTGGAACTCGCCGACCCTCCCGCCTCTGCATCCGTTTCCTGCGGGGCGGCAGAAGGGTCGAATCCGGGCGTCTTGTCCCGGGTAATGCCCATCTGCATTTCGCCTCGATCCTCGGCGGGTGTTCGCTTGCTCGGTGAGGTCATCGGACAGCTCCTTTCTACCAAACATCTGTCCGGCGTCGGTGTTCCCACGGGATCATTTGAACGCGAAGTAGAAACGCTGCTGTCCAGGCACTCGTTTCCGGGAAGGGGGAACTATCGCTGCCGCCAATCGCTGAGCGCGGCCGGAACCTTTCCTGTTGGGCAGCTTTTACCTTCGTTATCTAAGATGACGAGGCACCGATGCAGGTTCTCGAGACCCACATACTTTCCAGGTCGGAAGGCGTGGTGACAGTCGAATTTCTCGGTGAGGGCGGCGAAAAGATTGCCGTCACAATGGCTGGATCCGATCCACGGCCGACGAACGGCGACACCGCTCTTATCGATCGCGCCAAAGAGATGATGGTGCAGTGCGCGGTTTTCGAGACCGTGGAAGACCGGTCCGAGCAGCAGAGCAACCGCGACTTCAGCGAGCCCGCCAAGCCGGAGAGCCCTTCACATTCGAATATCGCGACAATGATGGCGTGCGGCAGCTCAAGGGCGTGGAATTCCCGAACCTGGAGGCCGTGCACGACGAGGCGCTGCGTTCGGCGATTGATTTGCTTGACGACACGGCCGCCGAAGGTGGGCAGCAGGGCTGGGCCGTCCGGGTTCGGGACGCCAACGGAAAGATCGTGCTGGCGATCGACTTCGACGAGGCGAAACGGAAAAAGGCGGCAGCGGAATGAGGACCGCGGGCTGCGTGGCCTGAGAAAGGACCATGCTCCCGTTCCTATCACTGGATATGAGATATTCGACAAGCGCCTGCATCTTAGTCCAGCCTGGGCTCGCAACTGAGACGCCGTGCAGTCCTGCACTGCGGAACCTCATTCCAAATGAATTCCGTGTTCAACCGGAACTTTGGGGACGACTGTCAGTTCGATGATTTGCAGGCGCCGCTTTTTTTGGCGCCTGCCGGAGATCGGTGGGAAACACTGATCGGCCCGCACCTCAGACGCGGGCCTGCCGACCCCGCCAGGACAAGCCGGTCAGCCAAGTATGGACGGGAGCCTATCATGAAACACCAAACGCTCGACCAACTGCACGCAGTCGCTGATATCAATCCGCTGGTGCCGCTCACGACAAGGACTGAAAAGATAGAGAGGTGGGCAGAACTGCTCGAGCGGAATCCGTTGCGCTGTCTCGCCGCGCTCACCGGCACCGAGTATCTCTATCCAGGCATGCGGGAAGAGGCGCGGGCGGCTGGATCCCCGCTGACGGTTGCGTTCGAAGACCCGTTGCTCAGGGCCTCGGGCCTGCAGTCCGATACCTATGGGGAAGCCAAACGCTTCTTTGAACTCTCCGATTGGCAGTTGCATGAAGTCGTCTGCAGCTGCCATGCCGGCGCAACCATGCAGGCCAGTTGGGCTGCTGGACGCGTCCGGAGAATTGTCACAGGCAATCGCATTTTTGCCTGGCTGAGAAGCCGCTTCATACACTGACTGCGTCTCAACTGCTCGCTATCGCGGCTGTTGCGACAGCCGCCGGCGGCGCTCGGACGTTGATCCATCCGCGGAGCGATAGATCCATGAAGAAGGCATGAGCGCAAATAGTTCGGCGCCGGAGCCTTGCTCGCGCGAGCTCCCGCCGGCTTGTCCCTCCAAGGCCCGGCGAACCAAGGGCGCGCGAGACCGCAATGCAGCGAAGACGGCGATGCGGTGAGAACGGCAAGTCGCCGATCGAAAGGCCCTGCCTCAGCCGTTCTGGTCGATCGCGTGGGGCGCTGGCTGCTGGCTTCCGCCGCTCGGGCGCTCGGGCTCTCGGCCGATCCAGGCCCACACGGTTATCAACAAAATCACCACGATCGCGATCACTGCAACGATCCGGGGCATCAGAAATCCTTTCGTCCGCTGCTAGCCGCCCGGCTTGTTCGTGTTTGGAGCCGAAGCCGCGCCGACTGTCGGATCGGGCGCAACCGGACCGCGCTTGGCCTCCGAACTCTGTTTGCCTAATTGGGCGATGGCGTGTTTGTTCCATCGGACTGATGGGAGCCGATTGCCCGCGTCCCTCATCGGCCAGGTCGGGGAACGCTCTTCTGACGATCTTGTTATCCTCCAGATCAACCCGGAGAGAGTCATGGGCAAGGAAGAGAACCGCCGCGAGACCGGCGCCAGGAAGTACCCGGCCAATACCGATCCGGATCCCTCAGACCGGTTTTCGCAGGCTGCGGCCGGCAACGAAAAGCCTCACGATCGCTTTGGGCTCACCCGCAGACAGGGCGAGGTGGAAGACAAGACACATCAGTCGGAAGGGCAAAACCCTCCGGGAGGGGCGACGCCTGGTCCTGCGACGCAAAAAACTTCCGGAGCCGGCCCATCGGTCGCCGAGCATTCCAAGGATGCGAAAGCACCCAGAGGCGGCCGCCGGTCTGGTGCCTACGTGAAAGAATAGTAGCGTTCGCTCGCCGCACCACGCGCCGAAGGGTCCGCATCAGCGCGATGTCGAATGCATTCGTCATGCCTACACGCCGAAGGGGTAGGTGTCCGGGACCCCGCGCGTCGCATGCTCCGGCCCGAGCGGCGTCACGGCGGTGGTTTCATCGAACCAGACCCAGGCGTCAAATTGCCGCGCAAGCGAGGCGTCGGCATAGTGGCTGTGCAGTTCCGTTTCCGGCCGATAGATCACGCCGATGAACCGTTCCAGCCGACGTTCGGTCAGCCGATCATGAAGGGCTGGATCAGCTCCAAGGTCGAGCAGGAAACGAGCGGTGCCGGCGTCGTGGCAAAGCCGCTCATAGCTGTCCTCGCGCGAAGGCCGCACGGACATGATTTCCATTTCGCCGTCCCAATGCTTGGCGGCAGCGACCGTGCCGGCATGCGTGCCGAAGCCGATGACGGCTACGTCGTCGCCGAACCGCTGGCGACAGAGCTGACCGATGTTCACTTCGTCCCTGGCGATTCCCATCTCCGTGAAGCGGGCGTCGCCGATATGGGAGTTGTGCGCCCAGACCACGGCCTTGGCATCGGGAGAACGCGCTTCGATAACATGTTGCAGCGTGTCGAACATGTGCGTGTCGCGCAGGTTCCAGGATTGCGCGCCGCCATAGTACATCACGCGATAGTAGTGCTCGGCGGAGGCAATGAGCCGGGCGTTCTGCGCGGCGTCGAACAATTCGTCGCCGTCCTGGCCGGCGTGATCGAGCTGACGCGACAGCATGTCCCGGCACTGCCGCAGCACCGCCTCCTCGCATTCCCGGTAGCCTCGGGTTAGCGCCGCCCGGCCATAGGTGGCGGGTTCGTGCTGCCACGGCGTCAGGCAGCCGTAGCGTTCGCGGGCAATGCTTGCCGCCTCCGGATCGATGCGGTCGAGATATTCCAAAACCGCCGCGATCGAGCCTCTCATATTGTAGATATCGAGGCCGTAGAACCCTGCCTGGCTTGCCGGTGTTTCGATCTGCTCGTTGTGCGCACGCAGCCACTCCACGAATGCCGCGAATTCGGCGTTGCGCCACATCCAGGTGGGAAACCGCTGGAAAGGCATGTCGGCGCGCGGCGAAGGTGGGCGGTGGCGCACATAGCGGTCGATCGCCGCGGCGTCGGGCCAGTCGGCTTCAGCGGCGACGATCGTGAAGCCATGTTTCTCGATCAGTCTTCTGGTGATCCAAGCCCGCGCCCGATAGAACTCGGATGTGCCGTGGCTCGCTTCGCCGAGCAGCACGATCCGCCGGTCGGCAAAGCGATCGAAGGCCTCCACAAAGGCGGGATCATCGAACTCCGGAAGCGGTTCGGCCGCTGCGGCAATCATCTGCGGAAGACTGCGCGCTGGCAAGAGCGGGGAGACACGGCTGGTTCGGATGCGGTTGTCCTCCTGCCAGCCTTCTTCGCCGATCAAAGGGACAAAGCGCACCGCACCGAAATCTTCCTCGCTGTAGGTGGAAGCGCCCGTGCGGGTGACTTTGAGGAGACGCTGCTCGTCAGGGTCATCTCCGACCGGAATGACCAACTTGCCGCCGACATCCAACTGCTGCTGCAGCGCGAGCGGCGCGCCGGGCCCGCTCGCCGCGACGACAATGGCATCGAACGGTGCCGCTTCGGGCCAGCCCTTGGTGCCGTCGCCGGTGCGGACATCGATATTGCGATAGCCAAGCGTCTCGAAGCGCCGTCTCGCGGTTTCCGCCAGGCCGGCGTGCCGTTCCATCGTGTAGACATGATCGACGATGCGGCTCATCACGGCGGCGGCGTAGCCAGATCCCGTGCCGACCTCGAGGACGTGATCGCCGGGCCCGATCTCAGCCATTTCCAGCATGAACGCGACGATATAGGGCTGCGATATCGTTTGACCCTCGGCAATCGGCAGCGGTCCATCCTCGTAGGCAAATTCTTCGAAGCCAGGGTCCACGAAAGTCTCGCGTGGGACCTCGCGCATCGCTGCCAGGATCTCACGATCATGAATGCCGCGGCGGCGGAGATGAACATCGACCATTCGGCGACGTTCGCGGGACAGGTCGAGCATGTGCATCCTCAACAGGAAGTTGGAATCGCAAGCGGCTGCGGCAACGTCATCCCTCGGCTTCCATCATCGTCCTGGCCGGCTCCCGCGCGACGTTCTCCTCGATCCGCTCGCGCCCCGGAGTCTCCGGCAGCGCCTTGCGGAAATTCTTGGCATAATCGGGCGGCATCTTCGGCATCAAGGCTTCGTCAAGAACGCGCTCGACCTCGTCGGCCCGTTCGATGCTGGCGCAAGCCATCAATGCGGCAGATTCTTCATGGCGCACCTGGACAAAGGAGATTTTGTCCCGGTTTTCCGCAAAGCCTCCATGATGCCGTTGATGCCATCGCCGGCCAGGCCCAACATGACCTCGACATCCCAAGCAACCCGAGTGTCGACGAAAATTTCGGCTGCATTTGGCATGGCAAGGCTCCAATGAATGCATTCCGAACCAGTAGGGCGGCAGTTGGTTCCCTTGGCCACGCAGCCAGGCCACCGCCTCGCAAGGAGCGAATTCGCGGGAACGAGCGAGCCGGACGCGGATTGAATCCTCATTCGCTGACGAGCAAAGCGCCAGGATTGGCGATTAGCCGGAAGGGTTGATCATGAGCGAGCCACTGAAAACCACAAATCACGAGGTGATCCGGGCTTGGATTGAAGCCCGCCAAGGCAGACCTGCAGTCGCGCGGACTGCAGGCAAGGGGGCGGTGCTGCGCGTCGACTTCGGCGAGCACGAAGAGGATCTGCAGCCCGTCGAATGGGAAGAGTTCTTCGCCATATTGGATGAGAACGAACTTGCCTTCGTGCACCAAGACCTAACGGCGGAAGGTTTGCCCAGCCGTTTCAACAAATTCGTCGAGCGCGGATGAGAGAAGCGCCATGCGATCAGGCGGAAAGCAATTCGCTCGCCTGATGCTCGCTGCTTACGCTGCCGCTATTGATTGCCCGGCATTTTGTTGCTGCCTTGCGGATCCTTTTTTATGCCGGCGGCGGGAGACGTGTCCTGGGGTGCGTTTCCGCCCTAGTTCTGCTCAGGTGTCCGCTTCAACGGTGCCGTCGGCCAGCTACTCTGGACATAGGCGAAGGCCCAGTAACATGCCAACAGCACAACCACCGTCAGGATCAGCGGCAACAGCACTCGTCTCACGCTGACTCCTATTTGCTCTGCTGACGGTAATCGCCGGCCCGCGGATCGAATCCGGTCCAACCGCCAGCTTCGTAGTCGTTCCGCCGTTCGCCGATGTCCACCGACCTGGAATCGTGGAGGATCGCTTGTGCTTGCGGAGCGAGGTCATCTTCGACGCGAGCGGTAAGCAGAGTGCCGCCCCGGCGAATGCCTTCGGCATAGACATGGGCGTCGCCCTCCGACACGCCGCCGTCGGTCAGACTGCCGATGATGCCGCCGGCCGCTCCACCGACAACTGCGCCCGCGGCCGCGCCCGCGGCTGTCGCCGCCAGCCAGCCAGCCGCCACGACCGGACCGACGCCAGGTATTGCTATGGCGCCGAGGCCCGTCGCCAAGCCGCCGGCGCCGCCCACGACCGCCCCGATCCCGGCTCCACTGGCTGCATCTTCGGCGGCCGCGGAAGAATGCCGGCCGTCGGCATTGTTAGCGATGATGCTGAGATCGCTCGGCGGTGCGCCCATGGACTCCAGCTCGCCCACGGCATCGGCGGCATCGTCATAATCGTCGAACAGTGCGGTGATCGTCTGCATTTTGATCTCCTATCGATTACTATCGGCCGGCAAAGGTTTGCGCGTTATCGGCTGCGACCGCCGGAAAAAACGAGGAGGTCGCAGCGACGGCCAATGGCGCGAGAAGTGTCCGCATGTTCATGGCTTCCAGCTCCTGTGCTCGATGGGCCGGAGCCGAACAAGCGACTCAGGGCTTTGTTCCAGTCCGAGCCTGTCGATTTTCAGATGGCGTCTGCCGGAACTGTGATCCGAAGGCCGCGTTCCACGACAAGCCCACCTCAGAGGTTCTTGCTCGCCGCAGTCGCTTGGACGGAACGGCCTTTCCTGCTGCGGTTTGGTAAAGAGGGCGCTCTCGGCAAACGAACTGGCCGGTACCGTCTGCGATTTCCTTCGGCCGTTTGGCTCAGGGTGCCGCAACGGCCGGACATGGTCGCCAAGGCGATCCCGCCGGGCGCGTAGGCGGCTGACCACGCAGGCCGCCTACTCCCTTGGACAGGAACATTTGCAGCCCTTATCGGTTAGCTCAAGACCAGCGATAGGTTGCTGGAGAAACCACCTTCGACAGGAAGGGAAACGCCATGTTCGGCTCCGATTTATGGCTGTTCGTTGTTGCCGGCGGTCCGCTGATCCTTCTCATTGCGATCATCTACGTGCTTTTCACCCGCCGTCACAGAGGCCCAGTCGAACGGCGCGAGAGCGACCGCGCGACCGAGCGCTTGTACCGCGAGCAAAAGGACTAGCGCACCAGCCAAGCTGTCGCGCCCAAGTCGTTGTTCACGCGATTTCGGCAATGCTCCGCGCGCGGCGCGGCTTGCCTGATCTCCGCACGGTGTTGCCGGGCCCATTTCGCAAACTCCGACAGCGGAACCAGCGGGGCCTGCGGCTGTTATCGAAAGGTCCGAAATCGGAGCAGCAGTTGATGACCAACGACGAGTTGCCGGGTCTGCCAGCATCGCTCCCCGTGATCGACGCGAAAGCCGAGCCAACGCTGAAAAGCGCCGCGGCGGAAGCGTTCTACACCCATGCGATCCGCGAGCTCGCCGCTACCGACATTCCTTTCCTCGTCGCCGGGACCTACGCGGTGAGCGCCTATACCGGCGTTGTTCGGCAAACCAAGGATCTGGATATCTTCTGCAAGGCCGGAGACTGCTCGCGCATACTCGAGCATTTCAAGGACATCGGCTATGCGGTCGAGATCCGGGACGACCGCTGGCTCGGGAAGGTCTTCGAGGGCAAGCATTTCTTCGATGTTATCTTCGCCTCGGCCAACGGCACGATGCAGGTCAAGGATCAGTGGCTGGAGCATGCCCGCCAAGTCGAGCTGCTGGGCAGCCGGGTTCGCATCATCGGCCCAACGGAGCTCATCTGGTCGAAATGCTTCATCCAGGACAGAGGACGCCACGACGGCGCCGACATCGCCCACACCATCCTCAAGGCGCACGACCAGATCGACTGGCCAAGGCTGCTCGCCTACCTCGATGTCCATTGGGAAGTGCTGCTGATGCAGGTCCTCAACTTCCGGTGGATCTATCCCAGCGAGCGGGACCGCATCCCAGACTGGCTGCTCGACGAACTGCTGGGCCGGCTTGCGCGGCAACGGCAGCTGCCGTCGCCCAAAATGAAGATCTGCCGCGGCCGCCTGCTGTCGCAGGTCGACTATGAGATCGACGTCAAGGAATGGGGGTTTGCCGGCGTCGGCGGCGTTGGAGAGATGCGCGATGCCTGAACCAGCCACATCAGCGAAATCAAACGGCAACGGTGTCATCAAGGTCGCCGCCATGGGCGACCTGCATGTTCAGGAAGATGCCCAGACCTCGTACCGCGACCTGTTCGGCGAGATATCGCGCGAGGCCGACGTCCTGGTCCTTACAGGCGATCTCACCAATCTCGGAAAACCGCGTGAGGCGGAACTTCTGGCCGAGGATCTGCGCGCATGCTCGATTCCCGTGGTCGCGGTTCTCGGCAACCATGACTACGAATCCGGTTGCGTCGAGCAGATCGCTGCAACGCTCCGCCAGGCGGGGGTCCATCTCCTCGATGGCCAGGCGATCGAACTGAACGATGTCGGCTTCGTCGGCGTGAAGGGTTTTGTCGGCGGCTTCGGTCGAAGGATGCTGGGCTCCTTCGGTGAGCCGGCCATCAAGGCGATGGTGGCCGAAAGCGTCAACGAGGCAATGCGGCTCGAGAATGCTATGCGGCAGGTGCGCGCCAAGCGCACGCTCGTGGTGCTCCACTATGCGCCGGTCCCGGAGACCGTGGCGGGAGAGCCTCCGGAAATCTTTCCGTTCCTCGGCTCCTCGCGGCTGGCCGAAACCATCGATCGCTTCAAGGTAAGCGCCGTGGTGCATGGCCATGCCCATCGCGGCTCGTATGAAGGCCGGACCCCTGGTGGGGCCAGCGTCTACAACGTCGCCATGCATATCGCGAAGCCGACCGGCCGTCCTTACGCGCTGCTCGAAATCTGAGGCGCAGCGCTGCCTGCCGCTTCGGAACCATGCCGGCAGCGATGAGTTGTGCAGGAGACCAACGGAACCAACTTCGATGCCTGACCCCAGACAACCGGATCCCGATCGCGACACGCCGATGCCGGCGCCCAGCTGGAAACCGGAGCCGGTCAGGAAGCCGGAGCGGCACGGGCTGCCGGACGAGGTGCCGCGCCCAAATCCCGATGAAACCGACGATCCGCCGGCGCCTGCCGGGCGCATCCGGACGGAGTAAGCTCGATGGCTGCGCCTCGCGCGATCTGGAAAGGCTTCATGAAGGTCGGATCGGTTTCATGCGGCGTCAAGATCGTCGGCGCCACCAGCGAAGCGTCGAAAATCCATTTCAGGATATTGAACCGGAGGGACGGCCTGCCGGTGAAAAGCGCCTATGTGGATGAGGAGACCGGCGAACCGGTGAACGCCGAGGACCAAGTCAAGGGCTTCGAGACCGACAAGGAGGATTTCATCCAGATAGAGCCCGAGGAGATCAAGGCGCTGAAACTAACCTCCGAGCACACGCTGGAAATCGGCGAGTTCGTGCCGGTCGCAGACATCGACACGCGCTATCTCGAAAAGCCCTATTACCTCATTCCGGCGGAGGATGCTTCCGCAGAGGCGTTCAACGTCCTTCGGGAGGCCATGAAGAACAAACGGGTGGCGGCGCGATCCTGTGTCGTCCTCTACCAGCGCGGACGCGAGGTTCTCATCCAGCCCTTCGGCAAGGGAATGCTTCTCACCGAGCTGCGGGACCGCAATGAGATGGTTTCGGAGGCGACGGTGTTCGAAGGGCTGAAGAAGCAGGACTACGAGGCGGACCTGCTCGAGATCGCCGGCCTGCTGATCGACAAGAAGGCGACGAAGTTCGATCCTTCGAAATTCGAGGATACATACGAGAACGCGCTGATCGCCATGATCGAGGCCAAGCGCAAAGGCAAGAAGCTGCCCAAGGCGGCGCCGAAACCGCGTGAGAACGTCATCAATCTGGCCGACGTTCTGCGCAAAAGCCTTGCCAAGGAGGGCATCGCCGCGAAAGGCGCGAAGCAAGGCAAACGCAAGTCAGCTTGACGCCAAGAAAGGCCGCTCAGACCTCGTCGAACCGGCTTCCTTCCTTGGAGGGATCGCGCGCGAGGACCCGCTCCTCCTCGTCGTCCGGGAGTGCCTCGTCACTTTCCTGATAGGGATTGTCGTCGTCTTCTTCGGGGAGCGTTCCCTCCGCTTCTTCATCGTCCTGCGGGTCGCCGTTGACGGCGACGCTGTCGGGCAGGATCCGGCCGCCCTCAAGCGCGTCCCAGTCCTGCTGCTCGACTGCCGGAGCCTCGGTTTCGTCCTGATTTGCGGTGCGTTGCTTTTTACGCGGGTCCATCTCGTTCTCCAATGCTGCAAGCCTATCCGGCTCGCGGTTCGCTCAGTTGGAAAACCGCTCAGGCGATTGGTGGTTCCGCCCGTTGCAGCAAGTGGCGGCCGTTGTGGCGTCGCCTCTCCCTGGTAGGTGCCCTACGCGATCTGTTCGAACGTGCATTGGCGCGGCGCCTTGTCGGGCCGCCAGCGCACCAGCCTTGTTCCATGCCGGAATCGGTCGCCGGTGACATGGTCGAAGCGGACCTCCACGACCAATTCGGGCCGCACCGGCTCCCATTCTCCGCTGCGCTCGGTGCTCCAGCGGCTCGGGCCGCCGGGTGCCTTGCCGGTGAAGCCGAGCCCGCCGCGCAACGCTTCAAGCCTCTTGGTCAGCGCCGCTCGCTCGTCACTGGCGATGGTCGAGGTGAAGCCGACATGGTCGAGCTGGCCACGGTCGTTGTAGAGGCCAAGCAGCAGCGAGCCGATCTGGCGCTTGCCGCTCAGGTAGCGAAAGCCACCGACCACGCAGTCTGCTGTGCGCAGCCGCTTGACCTTGATCATGGTTCGCTCGCCCGGGCGATAGGGTTCGGCCAGTGCCTTGGCGACCACGCCATCGGTGGCACCTCGGCCGGCGCCGCGCAACCATCGTCTGGCGGTCGCGAGGCTCGTTGTGGCCGGCGAGAGCTTCAGCCCGGCGTTCTCTGCCCTGGCAACGAAGTCCTCGATCGCCCGGCGCCGATCGGGCAAGGGCAAATCGAGCAACATCTCGCCTCCCGGGGCAGCCAGTGCATCGAACAGGATCAACCGCGCCGGTGATTCCGCGCTCAGCTTGCGGATACGGCTCTCGGCCGGATGAAGGCGCATCTGCAGCGCGTCGAAGGAGACGCGCCCGTCGATCTCGATCACGATCTCGCCGTCCACGACGAATTGCCTTGCGGCGAGGTCGCGCAGCATCGTGGTCAGTTCGGGAAAGTAGCGGCCGAGCGGCTTGCCGGATTTGGCGCGAAGCTCGACGGCGTCGCGGCCTTTGAAGGCCAGGCAGCGAAACCCGTCCCATTTGGGTTCGTACTGCCAGGGACCTTCAGGCAACGCGTCCGCGGTCCGCGCCTCCATCGGCGGCGTATCCAAAGACAGCGGAAACTCGGGGCTCGATGTCGCTGGTTGGGGCGTAATCCTGGAGGTCTCCATCTCGGTAGAACGTTCGACCACACCTGTAGTTTCCGGTCGACGGGAACGAGTTGCACGGCGAGGCGTTGCCTCACCAAAGTTCAGAAACGAAATGTCGAGCTTTGACCGCGTCGGGCACTTCTTCACCAGAGCGAACATGAACTTCCGACAGGAAATCCGATGTCGGCTTCCGGCTTGAGCTATGGTCCTCTGGGCGAGCGCTGCGCGCATCTATGCGTCGACATGCAGAAATTGTTCGCGGAACCTTCGGAATGGGCCACGCCGTGGATCACCCGCGTCCTTCCGAGGATCGTCAGCCTCGTCGAATGGAAAGCCGAGCAGACCCTTTTCACGCGCTTCGTGCCGGCTGAAAAGCCTGGCCTGGGTGCCGGCACCTGGAGGCGCTACTATGAGCGCTGGGCGTCGATGACGATCGAAAATGTCGGGCGAGAAATGGTCGGGTTGCTGCCGCCGCTGTCATCCTTCTGTCCGCCGGCGCAGGTGATCGACAAGCATGTTTATTCGCCCTGGCCGGAGGGCAGACTGCAGAGGGCACTTGCCGCGCGCAGCATCGACACCCTGGTGGTCACGGGAGGCGAAACCGATGTTTGCGTGCTTGCAACCGTCCTGGGGGCGATCGACATCGGATATCGCGTGGTGCTGGTCACGGATGCGCTTTGCAGTTCATCGGACGCGACGCACGATGCCCTGATGACCGTCTACCATCAGCGCTTCGCGCAACAGGTCGAGACCGTCGAGATGGAGACGGTCCTTTCGGCCTGGACCTGAACGTTATGGGACGATCCGCACCGGCTACAGCCGAAAGCGACCGATCAACTGCTGTTTGACGGGAACCGCAATGTTTCTCCGAAATTGCGCAGGCAGGGAGTGTGTAGATGCCTAAACCAGCGAAACGGGAAAAAGCTCGCAAGCCAAATCCGTCTGACCCCAACCCAAAGCAAAAGCCGCCGAGGGACACGCGCGAAAACCCGACACGGAATCCGGACGGTCCCGGCGAATTGCCGGACACCACCACGCGTGAAGGAGTCGAGACAGTCAGGCCTAACCTGAAACGCTAGTACCGGTAGGCGTACGTATTTCCGAGGCGCGACGCTTTGATGTTGTGGAGATAGGCCGCGCGAAGATTGACTTGTCGGCCCGACAAGACTGCGATTGCCGGCCAAAAAAGGAACCCCGGCTGCAGTGGTTGGGTGGGGGCACGGCAGCCGAGGTCAATGTTTTTCTCAGAACTGTGGCGCCGTTTGCTTCAAACCGCAAATCTCGCTCTAAGGTCGAGATATGCTCGCGCGCAGCTTTGAGGAGCAGAATTCCTGGGATGGCAACTTAAGGTTGTCATCCTTTCGGTCATATTAGCCACCTAAGATATAATTACCAAATTGTTAACCAGGATTAATGCGCCTTTTCCACAGCATCGTAGTATGCATTTGAGGCTGGATTACCTCAATGGAGCGGGGATCCCATACGTCCGTGGGTTGGGCCGGCGTATGCACTACTCCTTGAATCTATTCCTCACTTCGCAGCAAGTCGCCCGACACACGGTAAACAGCGTATCAGTTCATGCCGCTGAACAAGCCCTGCGTGGGAGTCAAGATAAAAAGGGGAGCGAGCGAAGTCGGCGGCGGAGAGGAGTAAATAAGGCGATGGGACATCTTCAAATTTCCGAGTCTTGGAAAGACGCGACGGGGTCGTTGCAGAACGGGCATCTGACGGACGTGAACGGGCTCGGCACGTCTGATCTCGAAGAAGGACACCCGACCGAAGGTCTGGTGGTAATTGTGGACAAGCGGGCACTCGAGCGCGAATGTCTTGCTCGAGGCCTTATCGAACATAATCCGGCTTTGCGCGTCAGCGCCGTAGGATCTCTTGATGAGATTCAGCACGTCGCCGGCGGGGCGGAGGCTTCCGCGATCCTCGTTATTCTCGGCGCCCGAAAGGTGACCGACCAGAGCGTTCGGGCGGAACTTGTGCACCTCATCTCCGAGGTCGGCGCCGTACCGGTAATCGTCGTGGTGGATTCCGACGAGCCGGGGGAGATCCTTGCGGCTCTCGAATGCGGCGCCCGCGGCTACATTCCCACGAGCGTCAAGGTGAAGGTCGCTGCCGAGGCCATCGGTCTCGCCCGCGCCGGAGGAATCTTCGTGCCCGCCAGCTGCGTGCTGGCGCTTCGCGAGATCATCCATTCGACGGCAAACGGCGCCCGTCCGCTCGCCGGAATGTTCACCTCGCGCGAGGCCGCGGTCGTGGAAGCGCTCAGGAAAGGCAAGGCCAACAAGATCATTGCCTACGAGCTCAACCTCTGCGAGAGCACGGTCAAGGTCCATATCCGCAACATCATGAAAAAACTGAAAGCCACGAACCGCACTGAGGTGGCCTACAAGCTTAGACAGATGATGCTTTGAAGGCTGCCCAGGCCTGGTGCCTGGCAATAGAACGACGCACGCCGATCCTCGACGTGGAGGCGGACCTATTTCAGGTCCGCCTCCCTTCGAGATTCAGAAATAGGACGGTGCCTGCAGGTCTTGAAACGGATGCGCTCAGGCCGATGCTCAGGCATGTTCCCGGTCGAGCATCTCGAATCCTGCCTTCACGAGAAATCCAACACTGTCGCGGCCCAACTCCGCACCGCGATATGCTGCTTCGGCAGCCTTCAGGCCTCCCGTCAGTCTGCGGATCACCGGAGCCGCTCCGAGTATCTCGAGCGGCAGGCCCAGCTCGCCGCGGTTGGGGCGCTTCGGCGGCCATACCCTGAGGCCGAAATAGCTGGCGGCCGAGCGGTCGATCCCGCCGCTGAACTGCACCAGCAGCGCCTGGCGCGTTCTCCTGGCGATGCGGCCCAGACTGTTGATGTCCATTGGGGGTTTGGCGGAGGGCCGCATAGCGACGATGATCACCTCCCATGCATCATCGGTCAGCAGAACCGGATGCGAAAAAACACCAACTCTTGCTCCACGTTCGGCGAGCATACGTTCGAGGAATGGTGCGCAGGGCGTGTCGCAGACGACGGCGAATCTCGAGGCACGCTGATCGACACCGGCATCCTCGAGTAGGACCCGGCATAAGCGCGCGAATTCCGGCATCAGGTCTATGGCCGGGTGACCGAGATTTGGAGCAGCAACCTTGATGCCGGCCTCGTCACAGGCATCGAAGTCCAACACGCCTTGCCGAAGCTCCCAAGGCTCCGCCATGAGCGCAACGACCGCGTGAGAGGGCAAGAGCTCGATGAGCGATCTCGAAATCGGTCCGACCTGGGGACAATTGGTGATGAGGTCGACCTCCTGCCATTTGCGGCTTTCGATGCGGTTCGTCACTTCCACGCGTTCGGCGACCTTGGCGTACTCGGCAAATGCCAACGTCGCGTCCGCGGCCGCCGCCAGGCTCGGATGTCTGGAGGATACGCGGGTGAGTGCAACGACACGGTCGGCATTGGCGAGCGCCGCGGCTGTCGCAGTCACCGCCTGATAGCCCGTCGCCGCGCCAGCCACGACAGTGAGGCCGGAGAGATCAAGATCGAGCAAAGCTATCTGCTTGCGGACGACGGCAAGTGCTTCCGCATGGTCGACCTCCAGAAACTGACGAGCGCCCGGCCTTGCGGGGAAGTTACCGGACGAAGGCTTCGGAATGGGCGTCACGTTGCGTGCTCCACTGACAGGCTGGCAGGCATTCTTTCGACGCGGAAGATCTGTCTCGTCGAATCTCGTCGCATGCGCGCGCATGCTTTTCAGGCATTGCCAGACGGCTGCCGGCTCGCCCATCCGGCACCAGTAGCTCCAGACATTCTCTCGGCATCCTTGCCATCAGAGCTAGGGCCTGAATTCAGTCGGCGGTCTGGATCGCCCCTAGCCGGACCAGTTGATTTCGTCGATCACGAATACAGTCGAAGGTGCCCACACTGCTACTGCAGAAAATGGGTGCCAGTGTTACGCCGTTTGATCAGAAGGCTTATCGACACCGCGCAGGCAATACGCGTTCAGGCTAAGAGGCTAACCGGCGCCAGATAGGGCGCTACCTCCTTTTCGGTTCTTGCCGGGAATGATCCGCCGCGTGAAGTTGAGCGCTAAAATCAGCCGTTTTCCTTGGCGAAGCTCATGACAATCAGCGCATTCGACACGAACCCCCGCAGACCCGGAATAAGCGTCGGCCAAAACCATCGTCCGCTTGGGGGGCGGCGCAAGAGGATCATGGACGTCACCATCGCATCGATCGCGCTTGTGCTGGCCGCTCCGATCATGCTTGTGGTTGCTCTCTTGATATTGGCGACCGACGGCGGACCGGCGATATTCTCTCACACTCGGGTCGGCTTCAACGGCAGGCGTTTCGCCTGCTACAAATTCAGGACCATGGTTGCCAACTCCCAGCAGGTTCTGGCCGACTATCTTGCGAGCAATCCCGAAGCCGCCAAGGAGTGGGAGCAGAATTTGAAATTCAAGAACGATCCGCGCGTCACCTTCCTGGGGCACATTCTCAGAAAGTCGAGCCTTGATGAGTTGCCTCAGCTCATCAACGTGCTGCGCGGCGACATGAGTTGCGTCGGCCCTCGGCCGGTCGTCCCCGACGAGCTGCAACGTTACGGCGCCTGCGCTATCGATTATCTTCGAACCCGGCCCGGGCTGACCGGCGCGTGGCAAGTGACGGGCAGAGACGCAATAGACTATCCCAGCCGTGTCTCCCTCGACAGCCGCTACGTGCGAAACTGGTCCATATGGGCCGACGTCGTCATTCTCGTTCGGACGGTCTTCGCTGTGATGAGATTCGATCATGCGTCCTGACTGCCGAGGAAGGCAGCGAGCATTGGCGGCATCGCCGCTTTAAAAAAATTCCGGCGCCGGCGACGAAATGGCAGCCGCAATCCGTCAATGCTCATCGGTCACGGCGCGACGCCACACGATGCCGAAGAAGACGCCGAGCAGGTAGGCGCCCTGCAGCGTGACAACGAAAAGCAGGATCGAAAGCAGACGGTCCCAGGCAAACAGGCTGCCGATGCCGCCTGCAATGGCGCTGAACACCACAATCACCGCGGTCATGACGATGAGCGCCGGCGCGCGAACACGAAATCCGAGCAAAATGCCGATCACGCCGACAGCGACAAGACCCCAAACCACGGCGATCTCCTACGGTGTGAAAGACTCGGTGTGCCGCGCCCAAGTCTCCCACATATGCGAATCCGCACCAACACCGAATCCCCGCCGCGGCTGGACCGGATCTCGACCAGGCAGACTGGAATCGCAGCACCACCAGCCCTTGCACAAAAGGCGTAGGACACCTTGTCCCAATGACGCGTTTTCGCTCATTTCCTTGTCATCCCGCTGCGCCTACGCTGCTTATGAAATAGGTACGCGGAGTATTCACCCGCGGTGCGGCAGCGCGCCTTGAATCACCGTCCTGGAGTGAACGTTGTGTCTCTATTTCTTGGCGTTCCCGTTCAGGACACAGGGGCACCGGACGCAGCCTGGCGAGGCAAGAGCGCGTCGGCCCGCGGTTGTTGCATAGCATTTTCAGCGTGACGTCCATCGATGCTGCAGGCTTCCATCCTTTTGCTGATCGTGTCGATATGGTTCCCTGGCGCCACGCGGATTGCCGGAACCGATGGCTCGATTTCCTTTTTGCTCGCTTTGTTCTGCGGCCTGGTAAGCCTCGTTCCCTACGCCGAAGCGACAAAACGTCTGCATCGCACCGACACGGCCCTGGCAACTGCCGTGCTGACAACATCTGCCCTCATCATGGTTCTATCGCTGCTGTCGGCGCTACACGCGGACAATCCGGTCAGGACCATGCGCGCTGTCTTCGCCCAGGTGTTTGGTTTCGCCACTATCCCGACCATTGCATTGATCGCCGCGAGGCCTAGGAGTTTTGAGGCAATCGACAGGATTGGGATGACCATGGCCATCATGGTTGCTGTTACATCCTGCCTTGTCGTTATTGGCCTCGGCGATGCTCGATTCGCCGATCGGGCGGAGGGCTATTTCAAGCATGCAAACCAGCTCGGAATTGCCTTGTCGGCCGGTCTGCCGCTTGTCGCCGCGAAGCTGGTCGCTTCTCGCAGGCACCGAATCCTCCTTTCGGTTTGCCTCCTCGCGGGGTTGCTGGGTTTGGTCAAATCGGGATCGAAGACGAATTTCGTTCTTGGGGTCGTCGGTCTCGGCACGTTCTACGGGCTATACTGCATCTATCTGGTGATAAGGAAGCAGCGTCCGGTAACAGTGATCGCGGCGACCGTTACGGCTCCGATATTGTTCCAGGCTAGCTTCATGATGTTGCAGTTCCTGAACCCACGGGCCTACAAGCTGCTGTCGCTTCAGCTCTCCGGCGGGGAGGCACATTCGATCGTTTCGCGGCAGCGACTGTGGTCGATATCAATCGATCTGGGCCTGTCGCATCCGTTCATGGGCGTGGGCGCAGGGCAATGGGTGGGCGACATCGCTCCGCACAGCCACAACCTGTTCATCGACTATTTTAGAACGCTGGGAGTGCCCGGCCTCGCCTTGGTGGTGATCATGGTTCTGCTGGTGGTGGGTTATCTGATCAGCGCCGTTCTGCACACATTGGTCGACAGGGGCAGGAGCGAACAAGCGACCGAAGTGAATGTCATGGTGCTCGGAACATCGGTCGCCGTATGGAACTACTTGGTCGCCAACCAGATGAGCGATTCCTTCGGGCCGTCAACCGCCGCCTTCTTCTGGCTGCCGCTCGCTTTGCTCATAGTCTACCGCGGCATGCAGCGATCGCTGCAGACCGGCCTTGCCAAGACCCCGAGGTTGTATGTCGGGACCGGGTCTCAGCTGCTTGAAGTTGAGTATGCCCCTCGCACATCGCCTTGACTTCATTGGCGTTCCAAGAGTTCATCGTACCACCCGAAATCCAATGACCTCGCACACTGTTGGTGACCTGGCGGCAAGCCTCCCGCCAAGCGTCGAAGCACGCGCGCTGCAGACAGACATTCGATTTGTCGAGTTCTTTGGTCTGCCCGGGGTCGGAAAGACAACCACCTCCGGCCTGCTGGCGAACAGCCTGCGACGGTGCGGCCCGCCGGTAGGCGACGTGCGAGTGGCGTGGGAAGGAAGAACATTCATCGAGAGGCAGATACACAGAATGGGCGTTGTCGCCCCTCGGCTGCTAGATCGTGAGTTTCGCTCGTTGCTTGCTCGAATTGCCCGCTTCGTCATCGAAAGCAGGCAAGTGTCGCGCCTTGATGCCTTCAGGCTTGTCTGGAATCTTATCAGCCTGGTCGCATTTATCCAGCATGAGAGGGCAAGAAGAAATTCAATAATCATAATGGATCAGGGGTTGCTGCAGGGATTCTGGTCCATATTGCTGAAGAGCAGATGCAGAAAAACATCCGAGAATTGGCTGGATATGCTTTCTGCCGTCGGATTGCATGACATGGTTTTTGTCCACCTGCGCAGCGAGACCGGCATCGCCAGAGACCGGCTCCTGACCAGGGGCGATCGCTCCTCGCGGCTGCAACGGACATCTCCGGACAGCGATCCCGACCTTTGGTCGGCGGCGGATCGGGCCTGCCGCGAAATGGCGGCCGCCCTTGAGCGGGGAATGGGAACGGAAGATCGCATGGGCGTGCTGGCGGCTATCGACATCGAAAGGCTTGCTTCGCCCGAAGCCGTGGCCTCGAGAGCTCTCGAGGCGGTCCGTTCGGCCTGTCTCGACCGGCATCGGCAATCCCTTTCTTCAGGTCAATGAGGATGAGGATGAACCGCCGTTCATTCATGGGTCTTGCTGGGCTGTCTCCCGTGTTCGCCCTGTTGCCGGGCGCGTACCAGGCGGAGGGCGGGCAGATGCCGGAGGGCAAGCAGCTCGTTCTGACGGGTGAGCACGGCTACGAACAACAAATGTTTCGGGATCTCGAAGCCGGGGCGACAATCGATGCCCGGAATGCTTCCTTCACAGTCGCCAACAGCAGAAATCCTGAGCCCAGCGCGATGATGGGCTGCGACGAAGGAGACCTGCCGGTCAATCGCTACCCGGTGGTCATCCGCAACTGTCCGGACGTTCATTTCATCGGGGGGCGCTTCGACGGCCAGGTGCCGCTGACCTCCGATTGGCGCGACACCTACTGCAACAGCGCGGCTCTGCTGGTCAGGGACGGAACCGCCAATGCGACAATAGAAGGTGTGCGCGCGCGGCGCTGCTGGGATGGCGTGCGTTTCGCGGCGCGGGCCGACGGCTTTCACCTGAAAGGCTGCTGGCTCAGCGAAATCAGGGATGATGCGGTGGAGAACGACTACCTGCTCAGCGGCATTGTCGAGGATTGCCTGTTCGACGGCTGTTTTTCGGGGATCAGCGTGGATCCTGCCTCAAACGAGCGGGATGGGACAGGGGAGACAGTGCAGATCGATCGAACCCTCATTCGCATGCACCCGTTTCTCTCCAAGGGCGAAATCACACATCAGGCGCCTATCAAGGCCGTCGATCAGTCACCCAGGCTGAGGATAACGGGATCGGTTTTCGCATTGGCTTCGGTGAACATGCGTGGACTCCGTCGCCTGGAAAGAACCTGGGGGCTGGCTATCGAAAGCCGGGACAACGTGTTGCTGTGGCTGCCCGACGAACCAATTCCTTCGGAATTGCCGCTGCCGCCATCCGGTTTCAAGGTGCTGACGGGCGCTGACGCGCGCGAATACTGGAACAAGGCGCATCTGCAATGGGTCGCGGCGCATCAGAACGTGGCCCGGTTCTCCGACGAAGCGCTGTGAGAAGTCGCACTCGGGGGCAAACATTCGGTTGCTTAGCTGTGTTGGGCGAAGTGAACTCCTGCCGAAACGCTTGTCGCTTCGCCCATTGAACGTACTTGTTTCGCAACGACAGGTTGGACCGCCGTCGCGTTCCGGCAGAGGGGGAGAGGACTACTCGATGAATCACGAGGCGGGTAACGGAACGGCGCCGCCAGGCTCCACCGCTCATATCCCGGCCACGTTTGTGACCCAGGGACGGCTGGCACGCGTCAGGGGGCAGAATATCCTGTTCAGTCCTTCCCAGCGGGCCATCTTCGCCGTCAACGATACTGCCGCCGAGATCTGGCGCTCCCTGGAAGAGGGAACATCGCCGCGCGCCATTTCGGCCGAGATGGCGCGCGCCGGCGTCGATGGGATCGAGGCAAACAGGCATGTCGAGGCCGCGCTGAGGGATTGGCAGCGGCTGAGCTTGATACGGCCCGACGCACCGCCGTCTGTGTCGGCTCGAGAGGCTGTGAGCCAGGTCGTCGCGATCGCGGGCCTTTCCGTACGCATCGAGTATCCTGCAGCCTGCGCCTTTCCCGCGGTCGCCGTGTTCCGGCATCTCGAGGTCCGACGAGAGACTGCCGACATTCTGTTCCAACTGGTCGAGCATGAAGGACGGGTCCACCTGTTCCGGGATGGCGACTGGGTTCTTTCCTGCGCGCCCGACGAGCTGCCCGTCATGGTGAAAGGGCAAATGCTGATCGAGGTCCTCGATCGCAGCGCCTACGAACTTGCTCTGCACGCGGCTGCGCTTCTCAAAAATGAGCGCATCGTGCTTCTTTGCGGCAACCCGGGCGCAGGCAAGACTACGTTGACCCTGGCGCTGGTCAATGCAGGGTTCGGTTTCGTATCTGACGATGTGACCCTGTTGGACTCCCGGGGACATGGCATTGGTCTGCCGTTTGCGCCTGCCGTCAAGGCAGGAGCATGGCCGCTTTTGGCCGAACGCTTCCCCGATCTCGACGCTGTTCCGGTTTGTCGCCGGCCAGACCGCAGGCGAGTTCGGTTTGCGGTGCCCAGCGAGGTCGTGCCGTCCTCTCCCATACCAATCGGCTATGCAATCCAGCTTCGTCGAGGTCGCGACGCGAAAGCTTGCCTCGAGCCGATCGACCCGGCCAGCGCATTGCGTGTGCTGCTCAACGGGGCGTTCGCACCCGGCCGAGAGTTGAGTGGCAGCGCCTTCGACACTCTGACCGAAGTCATCGGATCGGCGGGCACCTATTGCCTGAATTATTCGAAGCTCGATGATGCAGTAGAGCTGATCACGAAGGCATGCCGGTGAGACACAGAGGCAACGCGCTCGAGGCTCTGATCGCCGGACTTCGCGGCAGTCCGGCCGACCGGGCCGATTGGCACGCCGTAATCGCTCTGGCCAATCGCACTTTGCTCACGCCGGATTTGTTCTCCTCCCTCGCGCGCGCCGGCCAGATCCACCGGCTACCGCAGGACGTGTACGAGTATCTCCGGTTCGTTCATGACTGCAATCGGGAGCGGAACTTGCGCTTGCGTGCGCAACTGCGCGAAGCCGTTGCGGCGCTCAATCGCCGCGGCATCGTTCCGCTCCTGCTCAAGGGCGCTGTTCCCTTGTTCCTTGCGCCGGCAGGCCAGGCTCCCAGCAGGATGACAAGCGACCTCGATCTGGCCGTGGAGCCGGCCAACGAGGCGGCCGCCCAAATCTGCCTTGAAGAGCTCGGCTATGTCGAGGTGGCAGGTGAGCGAGGCATGGCGCGTGAGCAGGATGCCGGAATGCTGGAACTCCGGGCGCGCCGGGCGATCGACTTTGAACCTCCCAAGCTCGTCCAGCACGACGATTTGTGGGTGAATATTCCTACTGCCCAGTCCCGGGCTCTGCACTGGATCGTGCACGACCTGTTTAAGGAGGGCGACTATTGGCGCGGAAGGATTGATCTCAGGCACCTTCACGACCTGGCGCAATTGGCGGAGAGCGAGAACGTGGACTGGAGCGCGCTGCAGGCATCCATGTCGGACCGAAGCGCCCGCAATGCCCTGGATACCCAGCTCCTGGCCTTGCATCACTTCTTCGGAACCAGGATCCCGGCAAGATGCGCGCGGCGCCCGATCGTCCGTTTCCAGCACTGGAGGCGCGTCTTCACGGCAACCCACCCGATCATCGGCGCTCCGTTGCGCCTGGCCGGGAATTTGATTTGGGGAACGCGGCGGTTTCTAAGCGCCAGGGGTTCGGCGAGGGGGGGCTCGTCCGATTTCGCGCGGCGCATCGCTCGTACGCTTTTGCTTCCAAGCGCGAAAATCTAAGCCTTTTGGTGAACTAGTATCCTGGCATCGGGAGACATAAGCTGTTGTGATACTTTGGAACCCGCATGGGAGAATCGTCATGCCAACCGAAAGCACGAAACGCTCGGAAAGGACGCAGGAAGTCCTCGTTTCAGAGGCTCAGGCGCGCCGGGACTTTCTCAAGAAGGCAGGGCGTTTTGCGGCGGTGACTCCACCGGCCATAACGGTTCTGCTCGGCACCAGCCTGAACTCCAGAGCGATCGCCAAATCGGGAGGAACACGCCCGGGCAACGGCTGGGGCGACAACAATCATATTCACATTGGTCCTCCCGGCCAGTCGTAAGGTTGACCGTCAGGGTCGCTGAAGCAGCGTTTTGAGAACCAAAAGCGCGTCGCGGGGAAATGGATCCCGGCGGCGCGCTTTCGCGTCTTTGCTTCAATTTTGATACCCCGATCGCTGGCGGCACGCCGCGGTCGGGGTATTTTGTTTGTTGGCGGCGACCGGGTTGGCGCAAGCGTAAATCGTTCCTGTCAGATCAGGCGAGCAGCCAATCGTTCAAATGGAATTCATAGATCTTGCCGTCGTTCTCGGTCGGATTCGAGTCGTTGTCCACGCCGCGATCGACGACATAGAGGCTCATTTGGTGGCTCGGATCGTCGCTGCTCGGCGCCAGGGCAAGTCCCGCCGGCTTTTTCGCGTTGGCGGCGGAGATGTCGAGTGTGCCCAGCAGATCCCCGGTTGGCGTCACCATTGCCACGGAGGTGCGTGACACGATGACATAAAGCAGGTCGTGGACCGGATCATACGCGATGCCCCCGTCAGAAGGGGTTCCGAGCGCCTCTTCAGAAAAACTCGTCACGACATCATCGCCCCCCGTGCTTGGGACGCCGTCGAATCTGCCGTTCTGGCCCGGAGCGATGGTGTAAATCCTATGGGTTGTGCCATCCTCGAGATAGAGCACGCCGCGGTTTGTGTCGTAGGCAATACTCTCCGCATCCGTACTGCCGAACGCGGCGGTCCTGAACGAGGTCACGATATCGTCGGAGGTGTTGTAAAGCCCATCGTTGCCCGGGTTCAACTCGTAGACGCTCTTCGTGCCGGTATCGTCCGAGAAGAAGAGATGGTGGTTCGCCGGATTATAGGTGACCCCGGCCGGCTCATCGGAGAAATTGATGGTGGTGAGCGTGCCCGTCAGGGTGCCGTTCAGATTCATCTGGAAGAGATTCTTGCCGGTGAAAATCGACATCTCCTCCACCTCACTATCGGTCACCAGCAGCTTGCCGAGATGGGAGATATAGACGATATCGGTCGGGTCGGGGCTCGGCGGTGACCACTGCGAAGTCAGAATGGTGTGCGCCAAGGTCACGGATGTCGGCAACTGGGTGGCGGTGACGCCGACGGTGAAGGTGTGCGTGGCGATGCTGCCGTCGGACGAGGTGGCTGTCACGTGGAGATCGATCGTCGGTTCGGACTGAGCGTTGAGCGTGCCGCTGCTCGATCGCGTGATGACGCCGGTGCTGGAATTGATGGCAAAGCGCGAGTCGTCGATCGTGTAGGTGACCGTCGAGCCGGCATCGGGATCCTTGGCCGAGGCGGTGATGCCGACGGCAGTGCCGGCGGCGGCATTCTGGCCGATCTGGTTGGCCCCGGAGTTGGCATCGGGCGGCGTGTTGAACGCGATCGGTTCGGGGCTGTCGAGGACGGCGAGGGTGAAGCTCTTGTTGGCGGTGCTGCCGTCGGAGGAGGTCGCCGTCACCGTCAGGTTGATGGACGACTGGGTCTCGAAGTCGAGCGTGCCTGTGCCCGAACGCGTGATGACACCGGTGCTGGAATTGATGGCAAAGCGCGTGTCGTTGATGCTGTAGGTGACCGTCGACCCAGCATCGGGATCCGAGGCCGAAGCGGTGATCCCTGTCGGTGCCCCCGCCGCGGCGAGCTCGGCGATCTGGTTGGCGCCGGAGTTGGAGTCGGGCGGAGTGTTGAAGGCCACGGGCTGTTGGCCGGCCGTGACGCTGACAGTGAAGGTGCTCGTGGCGCTGCTGCCATCGGACGACGTCGCTGTCACCTGGAGATTGATCGTCGGTTCGGACTGGGCGTTGAGCGTGCCGGTGCCCGAGCGCGTGACGACCCCGGTGCTGGAATTGATGGCAAAGCGCGAGTCGTCGATCGTGTAGGTGACTGTCGAGCCGGCATCGGGATCCGTGGCCGAAGCGGTGATGCCGACGGCAGTGCCGGCGGCAGCGTTCTGGCCGATCTGGTTGGCCCCGGAGTTGGCATCCGGCGGCGTGTTGAACGCGATCGGCTCCGGGCTGTCGAGGACACCGAGGGTGAAGCTCTTGGTGGCGGTGCTGCCGTCGGAAGAGGTTGCCGTCACCGTCAGATTGATGGACGACTGGGTTTCGAAGTCGAGCGTGCCTGTGCCCGAGCGCGTGATGACGCCGGTATTGGAATTGATGGCGAAGCGTGCATCGTTGATGCTGTAGGTGACGGTCGCGCCGGCATCGGGATCGGTGGCCGAAGCTGTGATCCCGGTGGGTGCTCCCGCCGCGGCGAGCTCGGCGATCTGGTTGGCGCCGGGGTTGGAGTCGGGCGGAGTGTTGAAGGCCACCGGACTTCCGGATCCCGGCAAGACATATTCGATGTGCAGCAGCGGCGCGCTGGCGGGATTGTATTCGTAGGAATCGGCGGTGCGCGTGCCGGTGCCGGTGATCAGGAAGGCCATGTCGTTGAGCGCCGCCCAGCCCGAGCGGCTGACGATCTCCTGGACGATAGCCGTGAGGTCTGGCGTGCGCTCGGCCTGGACGTGCTCGCCCACCGTGGTCCACGGGGCCGGCGTCCAAGTCGCCGACGCGTCGGTCGTTGCCCGTGACGATACATTGAAGCTGGTGCTGGTGAAGGCGCTTGCGTCGTCGGTGTCCTGGCCCTTGATCAGCAGCGAGGCCGCGCCGGTCTTCACCTCGTTGGCCTGGAACTGGATGTAGGCGCTGGTGATGATCGCGCCTTGCGGGATATCGATACCGGTGAAGCGGAGACCGACCGTCTGGCGGGTAGAGCCGTCAAAGCCCAGTTCCAGATCACTGACGTTGCTCGAAATCGAGCCGGAACCTTTCTCCTCGACATCGTCGCCTGCGGCCGCCACCCTGGCCTCGAAAGTCCCAGGCGTGCTGCCGCCGGTGACGTCAACATTGAAGGCGTGGGTGTTGGTGCTGCCGTCCGACGAGGTCGCGGTGACCGTGAGCGCAACCGTCGGCTCGGACTGGGCGTTGAGCGTGCCGGTGCTCGAGCGTGTTATGACACCGGTGCTGGGATTGATGGCAAAGCGCGGGTCGTTGAGACTGTAGGTGACCGTCGAGCCGGCATCGGGATCCGTGGCCGAAGCGGTGATGCCGACGGCAGTACCGGCGGCAGCGTTCTGGCCGATCTGGTTGGCCGCGGTGTTGGCATCGGGCGGCGTGTTGAACGCAACCGGTTCCGGGCTGTCGAGGACGGCGAGGGTGAAGACCTTGTTGGCCGTGCTGCCGTCGGAAGAGGTTGCCGCCACCGTCAGGTCGATCGACGACTGGGTTTCGAAGTCGAGCGTGCCTGTGCCCGAGCGCGTGATGACGCCGGTATTGGCATCAATGGCGAAGCGCGTGTCGTTGAGGCTATAGGTGACCGTCGAGCCGGCATCGGGATCGGTGGCCGAAGCGGTGATGCCCGTGGGTGCTCCCGCCGCGGCGAGCTCGGCGATCTGGTTGGCACCGGGGTTGGAGTCGGGCGGAGTGTTGAAGGCCACAGGCTGTTGGCCGGCTGTGACGGCGACGGTGAAGGGGTGCGTGACGACGCTCCCGTCCGACGAGGTGGCGGTGACGGTGAGGTTCACAGACGGCTCGGACTGGGCGTTGAGCGTGCCGGTACCTGATCGCGTGATGACGCCGGTGCTGGAACTGATAGCAAACCGCGTGTCGTCGATCGTGTAGGCGACCGTCGAGCCGGCATCGGGATCCGTGGCCGAAGCGGTGATGCCGACGGCGGTGCCGGCGGCAGCGTTCTGGCCGATCTGGTTGGCCGCGGTGTTGGCATCCGGCGGCGTGTTGAACGCGATCGGCTCCGGGCTGTCGAGGACATCGAGGGTGAAGCTCGTGGTGGCGGTGCTGCCGTCGGAAGAGATTGCCGTCACCGTCGGATTGATGGACGACTGGGTTTCGAAGTCGAGCGTGCCTGTGCCCGAGCGCGTGATGACGCCGGTATTGGCATTGATGTCGAAACGCGAGTCGTTGAGGCTGTAGGTGACGGTCGCGCCGGCGTCGGGATCCGTGGCCGAAGCGGTGATCCCGGTCGGCGCTCCCGCCGCGGCGAGCTCGGCGATCTGGTTGGCAGTGGGATCGGCATCGGCAGGCGTGTTGAAGGCCACCGGACTTCCGGATCCGGGCAAGACATATTCGATGTGCAGCAGCGGCGCGCTGGTCGGATTGTACTCGTAGGAATCGGCTGTGCGCGTGCCGGTGCCGGTGATCAGGAACGCCATATCGTTGACCGCCGCCCAGCCCGAGCGGCTGACGATCTCCTGGACGATAGCCGTCAGGTCGGGCGTGCGCTCGGCCAGGGCCTGCTCGCCCACCGTGGTCCACGGGGCCGGCGTCCAAGTCGCCGACGCGTCGGTCGTTGCCCGTGACGATACATTGAAGCTGGTGCTGGTGAAGGCGCTTGCGTCGTCGGTGTCCTGGCCCTTGATCAGCAGCGAGGTTGCGCCGGTCTTCACCTCATTGGCCTGGAACTGGATGTAGGCGCTGGTGATGATCGCGCCTTGCGGGATATCGACGCCGGTGAAGCGTAGGCCGACCGTCTGGCGGGTCGTGCTGGCAAAGCCCAGTTCCAGATCGTCGACATTGGTCGAAATCGAGCCGGAACCTTTCTCCTCGACATCATCGCCCGCGGCCGCCAGCCGCGCTTCGAATAGTTCAGCCATAGTCGGTCTCCTCTCGTAAATTTCCTCCGCAACGACGGAATCTCCCGGTGCCCGATCGGGCGTCAGGCTGAGCCCATGATCGAGCAAGGCGATGGCGTCGTTGCGCGTGAAGAACGTGATCCTGGGAACTGACCTCGAGTTCCGCCGCTGATCAGTCTGTTGCCTGCCTCAGTCTTGGCCATGCGGGCACGACTGCCGCGAGCAGGCGCAACAGTGACAGGCCTTCCCGCCCAAGGAACAGCGACGGCAGGAGCCAGCACAACAGCAAGCCCCCCACAGAGGCCAGCAATGCCGTATCGATGAGCAGCGGAAGAGGCGATAGATGGAGGGCGCGAAGCCAGTCCACGAATGCCCAGATACCGGTTCCGACAACGCCGGCGAGCGCGACGCCAGGCAGGTGCGCAAGGAAGAAATTCGCCCACGTCATCCCGGTCACGCGGAGACTCAGCTGCGCCATGAGAAAGAAATTTGCCCCGAATGCCAGGCCGACACCAAACGCCACCCCTTCCACGCCCCAGAATTGCCCTGTGAAGGCTCCGATGCAGACACCGACGGTGAAAACAGCCTGGCGCCAGGCCCGGGCGTAAACCGTTCCGGTTGCCCGCGAGACGGAGTCGCTAAGCTTGTAGCTCGTGCGGAACAGCATGCTGAACGCCAGGATCTGGAGCGGGCCGACCACGCCTTCCCAGCCCCGTCCGAGAATGACCCGAACCAATTCGGGCGCGACGATCGCCACCACCACGCTGGCCGGCAGGACAAGCAGGCTGCAACCGGCGACCGCGCTGCGATAGGCGCGCGCAAGCCTGACGGGCTCTTCCTGGACCAGCGCCATGGTGGGGAACAGCACGCGATCGAGAACCTGGCCGACGATCACCGCCGGAGTGGTCATGAGTTGGGACGACAAACCGTAGACACCGAGCGCATCGGCGCCGAGATAGCGGCCCACGACAAGCCTGTCCACCTGAGTGGCAAGGTAGTTGCACACCCGCGCAATGGTGAAGCCGCCGCCAAAATAGAGCAGTTCGAAAATCGCGCTCCGCTCGAGCAACGGCCGCATCGGGTGCCGCTGGCCGACGAGCAGCACGATCGTGCGGAACAACTGCTGGACCAGGATCGCTGCGACAAGTGCCCAGATACCGAAGCCGAGCCAAGCCAGCACTGGACCGACGACCACGTAGCCGATGGCGAAAGCGACCGCGTCGACAAGCGCGAGCCAACGGAACCGCAAGGCACGCTGGGCCGAGGCCAGCGCCACCATGGAGGCTCCTTGGAAAAGAAAGATGAAGCAGACCGCACGCACGATCGGAGTGAGCTCGGGCAGGCGAAGAAGACCGGCAATAGCGGGTGCCAACGCCCATACCAGAGCGGTTACGGTAAGCCCAAGGAAGAGCGACAGGGTATATCCGACCCGGAGATGCCGCTCCTCCAGTACAGGTCGCTGCACGATCGCAGGCGTGATGCCAAGGCCCTGGAAGATGGCCGAAAACTTGATGACGATCAGTGCCGCGGAGTAGAGACCGAACTCGTTGGGCGAGAGCAACCGGGCCAGGAGGACGAGGGCGACAAGCTCGGCAACCGCCAAGGCGCCCATGGACAGGCCCGTCCAGAACATGCCTACGACACTGCGTTTTGCCAGCCCGCGCCGGATGTCGCTCACGCCAATCTCCACATGCCGCCTTGCTTACTCGACCGACCAAAGAAGGGCGGCCATGCATCTCCCCGGAACCGCTCAGCGGGGGGAGGGGATATTCGGATGGCCATGCTGAAACGCCAACGGCGCCCGCGTGGGCCGCGAGCCATGCCCGACGAGAAGGGACGGGGGGATCTCGTAGCGGTAGAATCCCATCTCATCCCGCACCTCGGGGATGATCGCCGCCAGTTCGTTCGCATCCAGGCGCAGCCACTTCTGCTGGCGGCCGGGATCGATCATCTCCTTCGCCACGCGAAGGATGTCGTCAGAGCAATGCAGCCCGCAATGTTCATAGATAGGGCGCAAGACCAACTCGGGATCCTGTATCAGATCCTCATAGCGAAACGACAGCACGCGGCCTTCGCCCAGCCTGGCGAGATCCTCTCGGGCCATTCGATTGCCGCGCGCCCACTGGCGCGCGATCACTGTCAATTTTTGATGCTCCTGCAAATCCCGATCTATTCCCTTGTAGCGCGGTCCGTAGATCGACGTGTATTTTCTGTGTAGTATCCTCTTGGCGACTATCTGCTTTACAACGTCTCCCACGTAGTAATGGACTTGCGTGGCCGGCGTTTCTTTCAATAGTCGCAGAAGACCTTTGAAACTTTTTGCGCGCTGCCACTTAAGTTCCATGGAGCTTATATAGGAGAACGGATTCCTTGTAATATATAGAAATATAGCTTCTGGGAATATCTGGTGGATAAATGGCACGCGCAAGACATTGGCGGGCGTATTTTCCATGATTTGCCGGTTGCCGTTTCGCAGCTGATAGTCGAGGAACCGGTTGCGAATGTAGCGCACGACCTTCTCGCTGGCGTCGGCTTTGACAAATTCGTCATGCCGCCGCGCCGGATCGGCATAGAGCCATAATGTTTTTGGCTCGTACCAGGTGACGACATCCGGGTGCAGCCCGATCAATTTCTGCGTGATGGTGGTGCCCGACCGGTAGTTGCCAATCAGAAAAATCGGAGGTTTCAACTCTGCTGTCGTCATGACAAGCCCCTATCGCTAAAGGTCAACCAGGATGCACGGATGCGCACGATAGCTGCGATGCTACTGGTCTCTGAACGCACGCATCATCTGGTCCGTCAAAGGCTTCATCAGGTATGAGAGCACCTTGCGGTCGCCAGTCCGTACGAACGCTTCCACCGGCATGCCGGGCGCCAGCGAGAGCGCTCCAAGCTTCTTCAGCTCGTGGGGGTCGGGGGTGATGCGTACCGTGTAGTAGATTTCGTTGGTATGCTGATCGCGCGTCACGTCTGCCGCGATCATGGAGACCATACCTTCCGTTTCGGGCGTGGTGTGGACGTTGAAAGCCGTGAAGCGAAGAAGCGCGCGCTGACCGATCGAGAGCTGATCGATGTCCTGGGGTGCGGCCTTTACCTCGACCGCGAGAGCATCGGTGTCGGGCACGATCAGCATGATCGGATCCCCCGCGCCGATCACGCCGCCAACGGTATGGACTGCCGATTGATGGACCGTGCCGCTGGCGGGGGCGCGAATATCGATGCGCGACAGCTGGTCCTCGGCGGCGACCTTGCGCTCCTCGAACTCGGCGATTTTGGCCTCGACATCGCGCAGATCGCTCCCGGTCTCGCTGGAAAACTCCTTGTCCAACTGCAGGATCTGCAGCTCGATTTCGGCGATCGCTCCCTTTGCCTGCGCAATGCTCGACACAAGTTGCGCCCGTTCACCCTCGATGCGCGTCGCCTCACGTTCATATTCGGTCAGCTTCGATTTGAGGGTGAGTTTCATTTCGACAAGACTGCGTATGTCGACGAGCTCGTCGTTGATCAGCTTGATCTCCTTCGTCTTTGCCGATTCCTGCGCCGAATAGCCTTCGATCTGCTTCCCGAACTGCTCGATGCGTTCGCGCAGGCGCGCCTTGTTGCCAGACACCTCGGTTCGACGAAGCTCGAACAGCCGCTGTTCGCTCGCCACCGTGGCAGCTATCTCAGGGTCGTTCATTCTCGCGACAAGCATCGGAGCAAGCGTGATGCGCTCGCTGCCGTCACGCTCGGCCTCGAGCCGGGATTTTCGCGCATAGAGCTCATCCAGGTTCTTCGTCACGTAGGCCAGGCTGGCACGCGGAACGGTGTCGCTGAGCTGGACCAGAACGTCTCCGGCCCTGACGCGGTCGCCGTCGCGCACAAAAATCTTGCCGACCACACCGCCGGTCGGGTGTTGAACCTTCTTTTCGCTGCTGTCGACGACCACCGTGCCGTGCGAAATCACCGCTCCCGAAATATCCACCGTCCCGGCCCAGACTCCCATTCCGCCGACGAGCAATGCGACGATGGTCGTGCCGCCCAGCAGATTGCGACGGATCGACCGTCGGTTCAAAAGCGACACGTTCGAAAGGGCAGCTGTCATTTCCCCATTCCAATCCGGGTCAGCCATCAACGCGGTGTCGGAGTGAGCTTGAAAACCGGCTGCAGGCCTGCGGTCACGGTCTGTGGCGCGGGCAAGAGTGTCGACAGAACGCTTTCCCTGGTGCCGAACATCTGCGTCTGGCCTTCTTTCATCACGAGCAGGAAATCCACTGTGCTGAGAATGTTCGGCCGATGCGCCACGATCGCTAAGATGCCGCCGCGGGCCTTGATTGCGAGGATGGCCGCGGCAAGCGCCATTTCACCTTCGGCATCGAGATTGGAGTTGGGTTCGTCGAGGACCACCAGGAACGGATCGCCATAGAGCGCGCGCGCCAGCGCAATGCGCTGACGCTGGCCGGCTGAAAGCGCGGCTCCGCCCTCTCCGATCTGCGTCTCGTAGCCATTGGGGAGACCGATGATGAGCTCGTGGACGCCCGCGGCGCGGGCGGCTGCGACAATGGCCTGCGGGTCCGGCCCGGGATCGAAGCGCGCGATATTGTCGGCAACCGTTCCCGCGAACAGTTCGACGTCTTGCGGAAGGTAGCCTATGTAGCGGCCCAGCCGCTCCGACGACCACTGGTCGAGAGCGGCACCGTCCAGCTTGATACGGCCCGCCAACGGTCGCCATGCGCCGACCAGCCCGCGAACCAGACTCGATTTGCCGGAACCGCTTGGTCCTATGATGCCTAGCACCGAGCCGGCATCCAGGCTGAATTCCACACCTTGCACGATGATGCGTTGCGCGCCCGGCGCACCGATCGCGATGCGCTCCACAGTCAACTTCGACCCGGGCACCGGAAGCGCCATCGGTTTAGCGTCCTGCGGCAACCGGGCGAGCAATTTGCTCAGCCTGCTCCAGCTCTGTCGCGCCCCGACGAAGTTGCGCCAATGGGCGATGGCAAGATCGACGGGCGCCAGCGCACGGCCTACAAGGATGGAGCCGGCGATGATGATCCCGGAGGTCGCCTCGCCCTCGATCACAAGCCAGGCGCCCACACCCAGCATCGCCGACTGAAGCATCAGTCGCAACGCGCGAGCGAAACTGCCGAAACCGCCAACGATGTCGCTGACACGCTGTTGCAGCGCAAGATGTTCGCGGCTCGCTTCGCGCCAGTGGTCGTGCAGGCGCCTGCCCATGCCCATCGCCTGAAGCACCTCCGCGTTGCGGCGGCTGGCCTCGGCCAAGCTGTTGCGCCTCACGCTGCTTTGAACCGCGGCGCCCATCGGTCTGCGCGTGAGGATCTCCGTCGCGACCGTCAGCGTCACCAGCACCAACGCGCCGCAAGCGGCGGTTGTCCCGAGGGTCGGATGAAGGCTCCAGATGATCGCCAGATAGAAGGGCAGCCAGGGAAGATCGAACAGGGTGCCAGGCCCGGCACTCGACAGAAAAGTACGGATGTTGTCGAGATCGCGTTGCGGCTGCAATCCATCTCCCTGCTGGCCGATGTACAGGGGCAACCTCGAAACGGCGGTGAATACGCGTCCCCCAACCGCTTCGTCCAACTCAGCACCGATCCGGTTCATGATGCGGCCGCGCACGAGGTCGATGACCGCCTGCCCGGCAAACAGAACGCCGGCCAGTATTGCCATGGCGATCAGAGTGGGGACGCTGCGGCTCGGCAGCACCCTGTCGTAGACCTCCAACATGAACATTGCGCCGGTCAGCATGAGGACGTTGCTCACGCCGCTGAAAACTGCAACGCCCGCGAAGGCTGCCTTGCAGGAACGCAACGCACTGGCCAGTTCGGAGCCGGGCGCCGGTTCCTTGGTCGGGGACGGGGCGCCGGCGTTCGCGAATGCGCCGGGCAAGTCGCTTCTTCGTCTCCGCCTTGCGCTGCGGACGGCTGCCATGAGGAGACCAAGGGCCGCGACCGCCACGAAAACCTGGAGGGCGCCCGGACCGGCCAGCAGGGCCTGCAGGTCGTAAAAATAGCGCCAGCCAGCCACGAGGTCCGTCCAGGGTCGCGTCTGCGAAACCCTGGCGAGATCAACAAAGCGTGGCAGAAACTCCGCACCCGCAAGCGCGGCGGCGAGGAGGAGCAGGATTGCAGCGGGAAGTCGGACGATGAGGCGGCGGCGCGGGGCCTTGCTCGACTTCTTGCGGCGCGCAGTTGTGCGGGGGCGCTTTGGCGGCCGCTGCTTCGTCTTGGCATGGAAATTCGCCCGGCGGGGACGCGCTCCAAAGGCCGTCAATGCTGTGCCAAAGATCACGTCAAAATTCCGAAGATTTCTGCTGCTCTATTGGCCGACCATGCTGCGCTGGACGGCCGGATTTTGCACTTTGGGAGAGATACCAGAGTCCGGAGCGTAGAACCCCTTGTTGGCCACGACGGAAACCTCGATGACGTCGCCGGCTCTCACTTCCGTGTTTTGATCGGCGACGATGTCGTGGGCGATCTTCTGGTCGCGCCTGAAGATGGAAATCCTCACCGAGCCCTGCAGGTCGTCGAAGGTTCTCTGTTCGCCGTAAGTGAAGATAAAGAGAAGCTTGTCGGCCACGTATCTGATTTGACTTTGGATTTTTCCGAGCTCAACTTGCGCGTCCTGGGTCTGGCCGATCAATTCCATTTCGTGACTTTGGTGCTTCTTTCGCAGCTCGCTTTCAGCGTTCAGCATCGCCTGCTGCGCCTGTTCCTGCTGCAATTCCGTCTGCGCCAGTTCAGCCCGATAGCTGGTATGTGCTCGTTCCGCCGTCAACACATTCGAGTTCGTTATCAAACCCTTTTCCCGCAGAGACCGGGCAGACTGCAGTTCTTGCAGTTGGATGTTCGCGGTCTTTTCACGTTCTTGCCTGGCCGCGGCTAGCATGGCCGCTTCCTTCTTCGCCCGATCCAGCGAGGCCTCCAGGTAGGAAACGTCATCCCGATACGCGGCAAGGCGGGCGTCCAGCTGCTGCTGTTCGGACGCGATGATGCCGTCAATCAATTGCCCGCCAAACTCGACGGGCGAATCGGGAGGAGCGACGAAGGACTTTTCCAGTCGACTTTCCGCCTGGAGCCGGGCAAGACGGACCTTCAGGCGATATTCTTCAAGCGCCAGGTTTGAGCGCGCGCTTCGCAGATCAGCTATTTCCAGGGCGGGCTCCGTGTTGCCCACAGCGCTGGCGCGAAACCCGCCTGCTATAGCGAGTGCATGGCGAACCGTTATTCCGGGTTGAAACGGATAGGATCCAGGGTGGGCCACCGTTCCGGAGATAAAAAATGGCCGGTATTGTCCGATCTCCACTTTCACGAACGGCTGGAGGATCAGCTTCTGCTGCTGAAATGCTTGCTGGATGGCCTGCGAAAGGGCAACGGTGGTCAGGCCGCGCGCTTTGATATCACCCAACATTGGCAGCGAGATCGAGCCCCGATCATCGACCACGACCTCCAGCGGATAGGATTGTTCGCCGATCACGGACACACGCAGGATGTCACCGGTGTCGAAGGTGTATCCATCTGCGCGCGATGCACTTGCGGTGAGCAGTACAATGGCAACGGCAAGCCCGCCGATCATTGCGAGCATGCTGCCGACCGCGGGTTCGAAGTTGGAAATTAGCCGTCGGCACCAGTCCTTCATGCGCAGAGGCTTGGAAGGAAATTGCTGGTCAACACGCATACGCATCGTCGGTACTCCGGTTGTCTAGCCTGCTGCCATCGAGACCCGCCGACATTCGCCGGCGGGCGCGTGACAGGAGGTTCTTCCTATGGTTCGAGAAGTAAGCCTGCATTGCGAACTCCATCGGAGCAGCAAAAGCCGATCAAAATCCGTGCAGCCCGAAGGTTTGCCCGGCGAGGCGGTCGCGAACTCTCGCCTCGTTTGGCCTCGCGGCCGAAGGGGCGGGCTCCAGCACGGATTGATAAATCTGCTCGACGCTTTCGCACATGGCGTCCAGCCCCCAGGACGACAGGTCGGTGCGTTTCGCGCCGTCGGCCAGTTGACTGCGGTGCTGCTGGTTCTCGAGAAGACCGGCGACAGCCGCCGCCGCGGCGCCCACATCCTCGGCCGGGGTCACAATTCCGTTCACGCCATGGCGGACAACCTCTTCCACGCCGGGCAAATGCGAGACCACGCTGGCTCGACCGCCGGCCAGATACTGCATCATGACGCGAGGCAATCCCTCTCGCATCGAGGTCAGCACGCACACGTCCGCCAGGCTGATCAGTCGTTCGGGCTCGCTATGGTAGCCGATCATGCGAATGTTGTTTGCGAACCGGGATCGTTCAATCGCCGATTCAACGTCCGAACGCGCCGGTCCGTCACCGGCGAGGAGCAGTCGCACGTTTGGAACTCGGTCAACGACTTTGCCGAATGCCTCAATGAACTCGACGTGGCGTTTTCTCGGTTCCAGCGCGGCCAACATCAGGACCACCGGCGGCTTTGGCTCCCCGGCAGCCGTCCCCAGGAGCAGATGCGGATCTTGCGGCCACCGCGCGTTCGCGAAGCGTGCCAGATCGAAGCCGGAATGGACGACATGGTGCTGATCGGGGCTGCCCAGATGATTGGCGATGCAGATGTCGCGCATAGCCTGACTGACATCGATGAAAGCGCGCGTGAACCTCGCGGCCAGGCGTTCGGCGGCCAGGAACACCAGCCTCTGCCCGCGGCCGACATGCACGAAAGGCAAGATGTGGACACCGTGTATGATGCCAGGGATATTGGCTTCCTTGGCGGCGAGGCGGCCGACAATGCCGGCTTTGCTTTGATGGGTGTGCACGATGTCGGGCCGCCAATCACGCATAAGGCGGGTGAGCTGCCTTAAGGCGGAAACGTCGCGGGATGGCGCGATCGGATTGATAAGTTTTTCCAGCGTCACCACTCGCAGGGCTCCGGCAAGGGATGCCCGTAACCTTGGGTCGTATTCCGCGCCGTGAACCAACAGCACTTCATGGCCGTGCCGCGCCTGAGCGAGACAGCAAGCCAACGTGTTCTCCTCGGAGCCGGCTCGAAGCAGTCTGGTGATCACATGAACGATCTTCATTTGCTTGTACCTCAGGGACATGAAATCCGGGAGCGGCGAGAGATCGAGGGGATCGAGCGGGAGTGTCGCGGGGCGCCTTCCGCGGGTTTCGGGGCACGGGCCGGGCTCGCCCGTCGTTCGGCGCGATCGCGTAAAAGCTGCACGTCGGGGATGATGCGGGGCGGTTGGACCGCCCGATTTGCCTCTCAGAGAGACAGCCAGATATGCCTGAACAACTCTTGGCCGACGGCCTCTATGCCGGCGCTGGCGTCAACGGTCCGGATATCCTTGTCCTTCGCCCGCAGTTCCGCCATCAGCGATAGCCGCGCGTCGAACGCTTCTTTCCTGATGTCCCCGGGCTTTCGCTGTTCGGAGACCGCAAAGTCTGAAACGAGGTGCAAAACGAGGTGTGGGCGGCGTTCCGCCATCTTCTCGTAGAGTCGCTGCTCAAGCCGGGCGAGAACTGACAGGCCTGGGACGGAGAACAGGCGAGCGGGAATGGTCGGCCCGTCCAGATATCCCCTGCCGAGCGCCTGCGGCCACCGGTCGCAAATGACGATCATGCCGCGCGTCGACCATCGATGTGCGCGTTTCACTACAGCGTATCGCTCAAACGCGATCAAAACCGCCCAAAACGCCAACGCGGCAGCGACAAATCCTCCCTTCGACCAAGCCCGGCCGGAGGAATCGTTGCCATCGTTCTGGGCCAGGGACTTCAGGCGCCGTCTATGGGGAGAGACGACGGCCTGCAGTGCCTTGCGAAGCCGCCATCCATTGCCATCGCCAGTTCCGACATAGACTTGGGCACATCCGAATTTCCACCCGAATATCTGCCTCAGCCAGGTAGCCTGAGTGCTCTTGCCCATGCCATCGGGACCTATCAAGGCCACCACGAATCCACCAGCTGCGGGCCGTCTCTTCGGTGGAAAGCGCCCCGGCAGCAAGCGGTGGAGGGATCTCAGGGCGAGATAGCAGGTCTTGCGCACCAGGTGCACCGCCGCATCGGCGATAGCGGGGCGTCCCGTATAGCCACACATTTCGCGGATCGAACGCCGCAGCCTAGCCAGATCTCCGCGGTGGGCGGTCAAGCCGTCGGCGCTTTGCAGGAACCTGCAGCGCACCGTTCTTGCGCCGTCAAACGTGCAGTCGACGACCTGCAAGCCGTGCTCGTCCGACGTGGACGGGAGGCGCGCAAAGTGCTGCTTCCAACCCTCGTCGAGGGTGATCCATTGCCTCCATGGAAGCGCCGAGGCGCGGAAGGCGAAGCGGGCAATCGCTATTCGAAGCTCGTCTTCGGGAGAGACCACCGGAACCGATACTCCGTCGACGCAAATCGCCTCCCATCGCGTGATCGCCGCATAATCGAAAGCCGGATAGCGCTTGCGAAATTCCCGGCCGACGCGGGCACCGATATGCATGTCGAGATGGAGATAGCGGCCATGCGTGAAGTCAGGCAGGAACCAGTCTTCTCTGCCGGCACAGACATTATCGTAGCAGGAGAGGCTCACGCCGCGCCGGCCGTGCAATTGACAGACGATAGAGCAGAAGAGCGGGTAGTCATGCTTGTCCAAAAGGACATCCAGATCATCCCGGCCGGCAAATCCGTCGTGCACGGACGCGAGATCCTGAATAATTCCGTACCTCACGCCAGCTTCATTGAGTGCTCGAAACAGTTCGCTGGCAATCGGCAGTGCCGGCGCCGTTTCGATCGGCCTGAAAGGAGCGTCTCCGTCAGTTTGATACGGCGCTGCACCTGAGTGGCTGCCCAATGCGCCCGCGCCAACAGTCTTCGCCGACGCTGAAACATTCGCTCCCGGCGCCAACGTTTCCGCCACGATCTCCGCCTTGGCCTCCGTAGCCCAGCGTCGATACTGCTGCGGCTGCAGACGATCCCGAAGGTCTCCGGCCGCGGCCGGAGGGAAGGCTGCCGATTTGGACTTGCGTGGTGTTTGCAAGAGATTTCTCGTGATTGGTCGCGGGCGAGCGTCACCCGCTCGTCGTCGCCGGAAACGTCGTGGAACTGGCGTGCGGTAAGTCCAAGCCCCTCGGTGGGCTGGTGTTCCTGGGATGTCGAACGACCAATCGTCTCAGTGCCGGCCCGCAGGTTCTGACATCACCTTCGCAGGCTACCGCACCGAGGGTGAATTGGGTGCCAACTCATCACTCCCTGCCGAGTATTTCGGCATCTGTGTAACGAAAGCGGTGAGTAAAAACTCACCGGGTAGTTTCAAGACACTATCGACAACTTGTCCCGATCAATAGTGATAGGAGTAGACCGGTTCATGATGTCGAGAAGGATTCTGACCGCTCCGGCGCTTCCGACATGATCAAGTACCCCGAGCTGGTCCGAAAATGGCCCGTCTATGATCCTGATTTTCTGGCCCGGCCTCAACAGGATGTCCGGGTGCAAAATCCCGTCCTCATCGGTTGCCGATATCAAGGATTCAACCACCCCATAAGGCGCCGGTACCGGCATGCCCTTGCTCATGACGAGCTTTCGGACGCCCACGGTCGAGTTGATCGGGTACCAGCTCTGCTGATGGACAGCCAGGGAGACGAACAGATAGCAGTCGAAATACGCGCTGGAGACGGTCCTGACCCTGCGGGCGTGCCGGACGGTTCGCCTGCGCTTGGGCAGATAGGTCCGGAAGTTCTGCGATAGCAGGTGCCGCTCGGCAAGGCTCTCGGAATGCTGGTGCGTCTGGACCACGCACCAGCGCGCAGCTTCGCCGCCGTGACTTTTGTCCGCCGAGTCAGGAAAACCGTTGTTGCAGAAGTTAGTGTGCAGCATGACGCAATACTGTGTCTTTCCCTAATTGAGGTAGTAACTGTCCGAGACACTGCTTTCGAGCGACGTGTAACGGCCGTATCTGGGCAGCTTTGGTTCGTCCACCATCGTCAGGGCAATGCCGGCAAGCTTGGACCGATCGCCAAGATGTCGAATTCCTTCGGCAACGGCTTCGCGCGAGGTTTCCCGCCACCTCACGACGAAGACGACCTTGTCGACATGCCTGGCCAGGATCGAGGCATCGGCCGCGGGTCCGACGGGTGGTGCGTCAATGATCACCGTGTCGAATTTTCCCCGAACTTCTTCAAGCAGCGAGCGCATTCGCGCCGAAGCAAGAAGGGCAGGCGGGTTGCGGGTTCTTGCTCCTGCGGGCAGCATGGATATGCCCGAGCGTTCGTCCAGATGGATCGCGTTTCCGGCCTTCACCGGCAAGGTCAGGAGATCGACCAATCCGACCTTGTCAGCCATGCCGAAGAAGGCCGTGGCGGCCGAAAGACGCAAGTCCGCGTCGATGACCAGAACCCGTTCGCCGTCGGCAGCCGCCGAGCAAGCCAGGCTCAATGCCAGCGTTGTCTTGCCTTCGCCGGGCATCGCCGATGTCACGAGCACCAGGCGCGGCGAACGGTCCAGTTCCGGCGTGGCCTGGATACCGAGGCGAAGCCGCCGCACCGCTTCGCTGTACCTGGAGAGCGGTTTGCGCTCGAGATAGGCCACAGGCTGAGCATGGACGTCTTTCGACCAGCCTGACATCCTTGGCATCGACGCAAGAACCGGAACGGCCAATTCTTCCTCGATCTGCTTCTTTGCCATGAAGCCAGAAGCGAAGAGTTCACGCAGCACGGCGCCGGCGCCCCCGAAGAAGATGCCGAAAACCACACCCAAAGCCGCAAAAAGAGGCCTGTTTGGGAAGCTCGGAGCGCCAGGAACGCTGGCATCGGTGATTACACGCACGCCGCTGTTGAGGAGGGTGGATTTCTCCTCGGTGAGCTTGGCGCGCGACAGGAACGTCTCAAAGAGTTCCTTGTTCGCGGCCGCGATCCTCTCCAGATCGCGTAACTGGACGCCAACCTGACCTTCGATTTCGGAGCGGTTGGATACCGAGTCCAGGGCGCGAGCCAGAGAAGCCTCCCGAGCTTCGGCCGCGTCGACCTCGTTCTTCAGATTGCCGATCAGGCGCTGGACTTCGGCGGCGATCTGTCCCTCGATGTCGCGGCGCTCGGCCTGAGCGGACAAGACCTCGGGATGCCGCTCGCCATACTTCAATTTGAGGTCGGCTTCCCGCCGGGTCACTCCGGAGAGCTGAGCCCTGAGCGCGTTAATCACCACCGACTGCAGCACGTCCGGAATCGACTGGATGTCGCCTCCGGCAGCCTGTACCTTGCTAACTTGCTGATATTGCGAACGTTTCTCGGACAACTCGGCGCGAGCATTGATTAGGGCGACGTTCAACTCGGACAGTTGCTGGTCAGTCAAGCTGCCCGCCTGCGTCGCTACTAGATTGTGATCGATCCGAAACTTCTGGACAGCTTGCTCCGAGCGGCTGAGCTCCGCTCGCAGATAGGCGGCCCGATCGCTGAGCCACGAGGAGGCCTTCTGGACCCCTTCGTAACGGGACCTTATTCGATCTGCCACATAGGCCTGGGCAATCGCGTTCGCGAGCGATGCCGCTTTTTCCGGATCGTAAGCGCCTACATCAAGCTCAATGACGTTGCCAAGCCCGACGCGCGAAACTCCCAGCGCGTTCTGGAGCCATATCAATGCTCCCGGTCCTATCTTGGGGTCTTCCGCCAGCTTTTGGCTGTCGACGACCTGCTGAAGAAGTGACGCAGACCTCAAGACAGCGATCTGACTTTCAATGAATGTTGGATTGTCAGAAAAATCGGAATTGGAGTAATCCTGTGGAGTCATATAGTCGATCGGAGCGTCGAGCAATATCTGAGAGACGCCGGTGTATGTTGTCGGAAGAGTATATGCGGCAGCCATAAACAGTGTGAAAGTGATGACGGCAATTCCGCACACCAGCTTCCACCGACGAAGAAAGAAATCGAAGACTTCCCTGACGTCGAGGGGCAGGAATTCCCGAATCATCCTCGGATTATCAGTTGGACTGGCCATTTCCCGAATCCTCACGATCGACAGCACAACTCCCAGCCCTTCAGCGTCGGCTGAATGGCGTTCATTTCAAAATGGGTCGGGCAGCTAGCCGTTATGCGCTCTCAAACGCATGAATCGTAAGGGTTGGTGTCCCGCCGACATGTCCAAATCGCTCTTCTGCGCCCACTCACCGATCGCGTCACCGGTAAGGCAGAAACATATCAGCTTCGCGGACATCGCCGCCATTACCATTATTGAGTAGTAACTCGGCTAAAGGTCGATCTGGTCTACCCCGTATGCCTCTCCGAGCTTTAAGAAGTCGCCGAGACACCTTCCTCTCGCCCTTCAGGGAGGTCCACTACAACGCTACGATCGTCAAGGATGCTCCTGACGATGAGAGAAGCGGCCGGCCTCGGCAGTTCTGAGGTTGACATGGACACTTATAGCGAAGTCGTTCCGAGTTTTGCAGGTTGGGTGCTCGACGGTCCCGGGGTCATTCTTCTGCTGGCGGCAACCCTGCCGCTGATGCTTCTTCTTAAGGGCCGGCAGCTGGGCTACGGGACCCTTGCCGTCATTATCGGCACTGTCATGTTGCTTTTGTCGGGTATCGAGAATTGGGCGGGAGCGGTCGCCGCTCTTCTCGCCTATTGCGTCCTCGTTTCATTGGCCTTGCTTTCCACCTGGAGGCGTATGAAGCAAATCGAGGACCGCCTCGCATTGGTCGCGTCGGCAATAGACGGCCTGGAAGTCGCCGAGGAGCGGCGACAGACCTACAGCGTCAGGCGTTCGCGCCGAAAGCCGGAAGCCGGAGCAATGGTGCAAACCGTCGCGGTCGGCGCGACGGACAATCCAGAGAACGAGACGCGATATATCCCAGGGCCGCCTTGGCAAGAGCTGCAAGCGCCCGGTCCGCGACCCGAATCCGCGGCTCCGGCGTCAACGCAATCGGCAGGGCGCGATTTTGCCTCATCGACGGGTGGGAGCCCCTGACAAAAGGTTCGAAGACAAGGATCGGTGTTCCGGCGGCAGGTTCTCGGGCAGCCTGTCCGGACCGACAGCGCGGTTCAACTTTTCGCTGCATCCGCAGCGTCGCGCGTAATGACGAGACTCTGCCGGCCTCCCGCCGGGGCTTTGCGATGGTCCAGACGATACTGTCGGGCGCAGTATGCGGGATCGGTGCGGTGGGGCCTGCATTTCGACGGCATGCGGGCACGCCGCGGCATGCTGCTTGGCATCGGTGCGGCACGAGCTGTTGTTCCGAAGTCATCGTGCGCTGCAAGCCAAAGCTGTGCTGCCTGAGCGACTTTAATATACCAAGGGTGTAGGGTTGTACCAAAAGGTGGTAGACTGCGCTGCAATTCGGATGAGGTGACAGATGGAACTTTTTGCCTAGTCGATAGTTGCAGCTTCAGGTTGACCCGGGGGGGTGGATCATGGGCTTGGGCGATTCGGGGAAATGAACTTATCGAAGCAGGTTGGATTGGTGAAAGGACCCACGCTTGCTGACGCAAGCTGGGAAAGGGGAATCTCTGTACTGCCAGGAGCCGTGCGCCGCACCTATGCGGCCAACGCGACTATTGCAGGCGAATACCACACCAAATCCTCTATTCTGATTATGATCGCCGGCTGGGCGGCATTTGCGAAGACATTGCCAAATGGCTCACGTCTCATCGTCGATTTTGCGCTTCCTCGCGAAATTGCGGTGATCGAGTTCGCCGGAAAAGCGGGCGATACGGTGACGGCCCTCTCGGACGTTATCGCGATCGAGCTGGCCGGCCCCGTCCGTACATGTTCTGCGCGTTATCCGCAGTCCATCTGCGAAGCAATCCTGCGGGCTGAGGCGGATCGATATTCAAGGGTTGCGGAACACCTGGCAAGCGTCAGCAGAAGGGGTGCCGTTGAGCGTACGGCCCATTTCCTTCTCGAACTGGCCTGCCGCTCACATCGATCGGCAACGAGCTATCCGGCCCGCTTTGAATGCCCGCTGACCCAGGGCGAACTGGCCGATGCATTGGGACTTTCGGCTGTGCATGTGAGTCGCGTGTTGAAAACGTTGCGACAGACCGCCCTGGCCTCATTCCGTTACGGGGTCGTCGAGTTGCACGATCTTCCGGGACTGATCAAAACAGCCGGATTTGATCGGTCCTACATTTCAAGCTGATGCAAGGCGCTCAGGCCTGGCACGGGCAGTTCAGAGCGCGGAAGTGCTGAACTGCCCAAACCGTTAGGGCCAAATCGTCTCCTTCCGGCAGCCTATTCTTCCAGCGCAAGCCCCAATTCGGCGCGCCGTCGCAGCCAAAGACTTGCGCGGTAGCGAGGATCCCGGGTGCGGTCATGGATCGTATCCAGGATGCGCAGAATGCGGGCAGGGCCGAGCTTGTTGCCCCACTCCAGAGGTCCGTGGGGATAGCCGAGCCCCAGCCGTACGGCGGCGTCCACATCCGCCGCCGATGCAATCTTTTGCTCGACGATCTCGCTGCCGATATTGACGATCATCGCGACCACGCGCTGGCAGACCGCGCCGCAACTATCGCTCACCAGGGTCGCCTTGCGGCCGGCGCTTTTGGCAAGCGCGAGGGCGGCGCTCCTGGCCGTATCGGATGTCGCCGCCGACGCGACGAGCGTGACGTGACGGTCCAGGCCGAAATAGGGATCGAACCCGACGCATAGTGAAGATGAGAGGCCAAGACGCATCGCGGCGCCGGCGACATCGTGCCCCTCCAACCCTACGAGGATGAGGCCGTCCCGCCCTAGCGCCTGATCCTGGAGACCGCAAACAGTGGCGCCGGCCGACGCGACCAGTTTTTGCATTTCGCCGGTGTCATTGTCGGCCAGAACGGTGACGCGATCCGGAATCCCGGCGGTCTCCGCCGGCTGTGTCGATGCGGGCGGAACGGCTTGCCGGCTGCCGTCGTAGGCATAGAAGCCGCGTCCGGTCTTGCGCCCGAGCAGGCCCGCAGCCACACGCTGCGCCGCGATGACGGAAGGGCGGTAACGCGGATCCTGATAGAACTGGTTGTAGACACCCTCCATCACTGGGTGGGAGACATCGAGCCCGGTGAGGTCCATCAATTCGAAGGGGCCCATCCTGAAGCCGGCGGCGTCGCGCAGGATCGCATCGATCTCGGCGATCGAGGCCACGCCCTCCCGCAGCATGGCCAGGGCCTCGGTGCCGAAGGCGCGGCCGGCGTGATTGACGATAAAGCCGGGCGTGTCGCTGGCGACGACGGGCCGGTGGCCGAAGCGGGCCGCAAGCTCGACCAGCGTGTGCTCCACCTCAGGCGCCGTGTGAGCTCCTGAGACGACCTCGACCAGTTTCATCACGGGCACGGGATTGAAGAAATGGTAGCCGGCAATCCGCTCAGGTCGCTTGGCCGCGGAAGCGATCGCCGTGACGGACAGCGAAGAGGTGTTGGTCGCGATGATGGCGTCCGGCCTGACGATTGTCTCCAGCGCCTCGATGAGCTGACGTTTGGGCTCGAGACGTTCGACAATAGCTTCCACCACCAGATCGGCGCCTGCCAGTCGCCCAAGTGTTTCGGCAGGTTCGATATGGGCGAGCAGCTTCTCGACTACCTCCGAGCTGACTTTGCCGGCGGCTGCCCTGGCGCGCTGACGCGACGCGATTTGCTCGATGGCCGCCGCCGCCTTTCCGGGGGCATCATCGACCATCATCACATCGATGCCTGCCGCCGCCAGGACCTCCGCTATGCCGGAACCCATCACCCCGGCGCCTACGACACCGGCTTTCCCGATCCGACTGGTGGGCTCCCCTCCCGCGCCTGCCAAGTCAGCGCCCCTTGAACGAGGGTCCGCGCTTCTCCAGGAAGGCGGCAATGCCCTCCTGTTTGTCCGCGGTATCGAAAAGCAGCTGGAAGGCTTTGCGTTCCAGCCTCAAGGCGGTTTCCAACGGAGCGTCTTCGCCGTTGACGACCGCCTCCTTGATCTGCTCGACGGCCAGCGGCGGAAGACGGCCGATCCTCTCAGCGATTTGCAGCGCATGCTGCAAGGCCTGGCCCTCATCCGTCAGGGTGCTGACCAAGCCGGCACGCTCGGCATCCTCGGCCGAAAACATGTCGCCGGTGAGAAGGAGCATCAGCGTCTTGTATTTGCCGATTGCCCTGAGCAGGCGCTGGGTGCCGCCGGCGCCCGGCATCAAGCCGAGCTTGACTTCAGGCTGACCAAAAGTGGCTGTCCGTGCGGCGACGATGATGTCGGCGTGCATGGCAAGCTCGCACCCGCCGCCCAGCGCGAAGCCTTCGACCGCAGCAATGACCGGCTTCGGGCACCTGGCGATCGCGTCCCAGTAGCGGTGGGTGCGCTGCAGAAGCATGTCGGCCGAGCCGAGCTTTTCAAACGCTTTTATGTCGGCTCCTGCAGCGAAGTTGCCGCCGCGCCCAGCAATGACGATCGAACGGATTTCCGTGTCCTCGGAAAAGCTTGCCACGGCGGCGGCCAGCTTCTGCCGCACTTCGAGGTTGAGCGCGTTGCGCACTTCGGGACGATTGATTTCGACCAGCCCCACATTCTCGACAGGGCGGCTCTCGACGACAACAAGGGATTCTTTCGCGGAACTCATTTCGTGCTGCGGAATCTAACAGGGAAACCTAATTTCATACCCGAACTATGGTCAGCGCCCGCGAGGCCCGCAAGGATATTGTTTGCTGCGACCGGTGCGATCAGGGCGGTCCGCAGGCCTGAGGCGGCTTCTCAGCGTCATGCTTTCGCTCGAGCTCCGATGAGTTCTATCCATTAGCGATGCTCCAGCAAGATGCGCGTCACATGCTCGGCGATGGCCAGGCTCGAGGTCAGCCCAGGGCTTTCGATGCCAAATAGATTGACCAGGCCCGCGATGCCATGCGTCCCGGTATCCTGGATGACGAAATCGCTGTTGGCTTCGCCGGGACCGGAAAGCTTTGGTCTGATACCGCTATACGCCGGCTGCAGGCTGCCGTCGGCCAGTTCCGGCCAGTATTTGCGGATTTCAGCATAGAAGCGGGTGCCGCGTGCGGGGTCGACGCGGTAATCGAGCGCATCGGTCCATTCGACGTCAGGCCCAAAGCGCGCCGTGCCGCCGAGGTCGAGCGTCAGATGGACGCCGAGCCCGCCGGGCTCCGGCACGGGATAGATGAGGTGCGAAAAGGGCGCTCGCGTCGCCACTGAAAAATAGTTGCCTTTGGCGTAGCGAAGCCCGGGCAGGAACCGGCGATCGAATCCTGTGATCGAGCCGGCAAGCGCGACAGCGCCGAGCCCCGCCGCGTTCACGAGCCGCGATGTGGCGATCTCGAAATCTTCGCCGCTTCCCGTGCTGGTTGTCTGGAGAACGATGCGGTCGGCTTCGATCCGGCCCGACACGATGCGGGTGTTGAGCGACAGCAGCGCACCGCCTCCCTCGGCTTCGCCGAGCAGGGCGAGCATCAGCGCGTGGCTGTCGATGATGCCAGTCGAGGGCGAAAGCAGCGCAGCGGTGCAATGCAGCGCCGGCTCAAGCTTGTGAGCCTCGGCGGCGGAGAGGAAACGCAGGTCATCGACACCGCAGGCCGCGGCATTGGCTCGAATTTTGGCAAGCACCGGCTCCTGCGCATCATCGGTCGCGACGATCAGCTTGCCGCAACGCCGGTGCGGGATCGAGCGCTCGGCGCAGTAGCGATAGAGCATCTCGCGTCCGGCCACGCAGAGCCGCGCCTTGAGCGAGCCTTGCGAATAATAGATGCCGGCATGGATGACTTCCGAATTGCGCGAGCTCGTCTCGGTGCCGATGGCATCCGCCGCTTCGACGATCAGCGTGTCGAAACCTTGCGCGGCAAGGCCGCGCGCGATTGCGAGGCCGACCACGCCGGCACCGGCAATCACGCAGTCAACCCGTTCCATGCCCAGTCCATTCGGTTGCGCGAGCGGCGCCTCACAGACCTTTCTCAAGGATCATTTGGCTGTTGTCCATTGCTGTCGGGCAATGATGTGCCCGCCGCCGCTTCCGAGACCGACCATGCGCCAGGTTCCCATGGCGCTATCGATCGTGACAGGGCGGCTCTTGCGGCTTGAACCCGCGATGATGCATCACAGCTCAGACACGAGGGCAAATTTCGGACTTCTCGACCAGCGAGATGGTCCTACACTCGCAGACAGGAGCCATCATGGACGCCAGACCGAATTCCCCTGAAGCCCGCGACATCCGTTATCACATGCACGCCTACACCAATGCCCGCAAGCATCAGGAAACGGGACCGCTGGTCATCGAAAAGGGCGACGGCGTCTATGTCGAGGACATTGCCGGCAACCGCTATATCGAGGCGATGGCCGGCCTGTGGAGCGTTGCCGTCGGCTTCTCGGAAAAGCGACTGGTCGAGGCGGCCACGCGGCAGATGTCGAAGCTGCCCTTCTACCACGATTTCGGCTCGAAGGCGCATTCGCCGCTGATCGATCTGGCCGAGAAGCTGGTGCAGATGGCACCGGTGCCGATGAGCAAGGCCTACTTCACCAATTCGGGCTCCGAGGCCAACGACACGGCGATCAAGATGATCTGGTACCGGTCGAACGCGCTCGGCCAGCCGACGCGCAAGAAGATCATCAGCCGCAAGCGCGGCTATCATGGCGTCACCATCGCGTCCGCAAGCCTGACCGGGCTGCCGAACAATCATCTGTCCTTCGACCTGCCGATCGCCAATATCCTGCACACCTCGACGCCGCACCACTGGCGCGATGCCGAGCCCGGCGAAAGCGAGGAGCAGTTTTCCAGCCGTCTGGCCGACGACCTGGAAAAGCTGATCCTCGCAGAGGGGCCGGAAACCATCGCCGCCTTTATCGGCGAGCCGATCATGGGCGCCGGCGGCGTGGTCGTTCCGCCCGCCGGCTATTGGGGAAAAATCCAGGCGGTGCTGTCGAAATACGACATTCTTTTAGTGGCCGACGAGGTCATCTGCGGCTTCGGCCGCACCGGCGAGATGTTCGGTTCGCAGACCTTCGGCATCAAGCCCGACATCATGGTGTTGTCCAAGCAGATCTCGTCGTCCTACCTGCCGATCTCGGCGCTGCTGATCAACGACAAGGTTTTCGAACCGATTGCCGACGAGAGCGATCGCATCGGCACCTTCGGCCACGGCTTCACCGGCGGCGGTCATCCTGTCGCCGCGGCCGTCGCGCTGGAAAACCTCAAGCTGATCGAGGAGCGCGACCTTGTCGGCAATGCGCGCACGGTCGGCGCGCATTTGCAGGCCAGGCTGCGCAAGCTCGGTTCCCATCCACTGGTGGGCGAGGTGCGTGGCGTCGGCCTGATCGCCGCCGTCGAGCTGGTCGCCGACAAGGCGAGCAAGGCGCCATGGGGCAAGCCTGCGGCTCTCGGTGCGCTGGTCAATGGGTTCATGCAGCACAACGGCGTGATCTCGCGCAACATGGGCGATGCGATCGCTTTCTGTCCGCCGCTGATCATTACCGAGGCTCAGGTCGACGCTTTGGTCGACGCGTTCGAACGGTCGCTCGAGGCCGCGCTGCCGCAGGTGCGGCCACGGGACTGACCCATCGATCACTATGGCAGCGCCCGTGTCGGCTCGGTCAGATCGGCATTTCCGAACTGACCTGCTTGCGAGGCATGGTTACTCGGGCTTGTCGTCCGGATGACCGAGTTCGCAGAACCAGCCACCGAGATATTTCACCGACGGCCTCCTTGGGTCGGGAATTGGCGTCTTCGCCTCGACGGCGGCCCGGAACGGCTCGGCGCTGTCCTGCGGGATAAATCCGAGATGATCGGCGCCGCTGTTGTCGACCATCTTCAGCTTGTTGTTGGATAGGCCGAACGAGATGGTGTGGCCGACGCGCGGCGCTGTCAGCGATGCCTCGACCAGGCGCACGCAGTCGGCGAAGGAAAGATACGACCACAGCATGCGCCGGTCGGCCGGCTCGGGGAACGACGAGAAGATGCGCAGGCACACCGTCTCGATGCCGAACTTGTCCCAATAAAGCCGGCTGAGGCTTTCGACGAAATTTTTCGACACGCCATAAAGACTGTCCGGGCGCACCGGCGCGTCGACGCCGATGTGCGCCTCGATTTCGTGATAGCCGATGGCATGTACCGAGGAGGCGTAGACGACGCGCTTCACGCCGTGTTTCCGCGCGCCTTCATAGATGTGGTAGGAGCCGCGAATGCTGGAATCGAGGATGGTCTGCCACTCGCATTCGAGCGGCGCGCCGGCGAAATGCACGATCGCATCGCAGTCCTTGGTGGCCGCGATGGTCGCCTCCATGTCGGCAAGATCGAAGACGGCTTCTTCTTCATGAGGCGCAAGATCGCTGAACGGCCCGCGGCCCGCCAGGCGGATCTTGCTTGCCAGCGGCACCAGTCCCTTGCGCAATTGCGAGCCGAGCCGGCCAGCGGCGCCGGTGATCAATATACGTTCGTAGTGCGGCATCGTTTACTCCACTTGCGCGACGGCGGCATTGATCCGCGAGATCGCCTCGGCCAGCACCCCTTCGCCGGTCGCCGTCGAGATGCGGAAATAGGGTGACAGTCCATAGGCGACACCCGGCACCGACGCCACGCGTCCTTCGTTGAGAAGATAGTTGGCCACGGCCGCGTCATCCTCCAGGACGAGGCCCTTGGGCGTCTTGCGGCCGATCAGGCTGGCGCAGCCGATATAGGCGTAGAAGGCGCCCTCCGGCGGCGACAACGTCAGTCCGTTTATCTTCCTGATGCCGTCCACTACCAGGTTGCGGCGCGCCTCGAAGGCCTGCCGGAAGCGCGCGACTTCATCCTGCGGCCCGTTGAGGGCGGCGACGGTCGCGGCTTGTGCGATCGAGCACACCGAGGTGCAGGACTGGCTCTGGATCGTCGACATCGCCTTGATGAGTGGCGCGGGGCCGGCTGCGTAGCCGACGCGCCAGCCGGTCATGGCGTAGGACTTCGAGACGCCGTTGACGATCAGGGTGCGCTCCTTGAGCTCGGGGCAGGCCTTGCCGAAGGAGACGAATTCGCGTCCGTCGAAGAGGATGTGCTCGTAGATCTCGTCGGAAAGGACCAGCACCTGCGGGTGTTTTGCCAGGACCGCGCCCAGCGCCTTGAGATCGGACGCGGAATAGACCGCGCCAGACGGGTTGCCGGGCATGTTGAGGAAAAGCCACTTTGTCCTTGACGTGATTGCCTTTTCCAGCAGCGCCGGCGTCAGCCGGAAACCTGTGGTCTCCGGGCATTCGACGACGACGGGCGTGCCGCCGAGCAGCTTCACCATTTCGGGATAGGAGACGAAATAGGGCGCCGGCAGGATCGCCTCGTCGCCTGGCTCCAGCGTCGCGATCAGGGCGTTGAAGATGATCTGCTTGGCGCCGTTGGCGACGACGATGTCGTCGGCCGTGTAGTCCAGCCCGTTCTCACGGCGGAACTTGCCGGCCACGGCTTCGCGCACTTCGATGGTGCCAGCGGCAGCGGTGTAGAGCGTCTGTCCTGCTTTCGCCGCGAAATGGGCGGCATCGATGATGTGAAGCGGGGTCGGGAAATCGGGTTCGCCCAACCCGAGGTCGATCACGTCCACACCCTTGGCGCGCAGCGCCTTGGCGGCCTGCGAAGCCGCCATGGAAGCCGAAGGCTTCACCGCCGAGAGGCGCGAGGCAACGTAACTCATTGGTCGTTCTCCGAGATGTAACCCTTGGATCGGTCGTTGACCCGCGCGGCGGCACTGCGCTTGGCCGGATCGCCATAGCCGCCGCCGCCCGGCAGTTCGAGGATCAGCCGCCGCCCGGCGGGGACGTGCTGCCAGCCCTTGGGGCGCATCTTTGTGCCGTCGTCGAGCTTGACCACGCCGGCGACGCCGGGCTCGCCGCCATTGCGCCCGCGCGGGGGATGGTTCACTCGGTCGAACATGGCGGAGAAGTCGAACTCGTGGCCGTCGGTCGCGGCGATCTCGATGATCTGACCCAGGCCGCCGCGGAACTCGCCGTCGCCGCCGGAATTCGGCCGCAGCTCTTTGCGCCAGATCACGATCGGACCGGTATGCTCCGTCGCCTCGATCGGCATCGTATGGACACCGGACGGGAAGGCCGTCGCCGACAGCCCATCGAGCTCAGGCCGCGCGCCCATGCCGCCGGAGTTGAACATCAGCACTTCGGCGCGGCGGCCGGACGCGCCGGCGACGGGCCGCACCGAAATGTGGATGTTCCACAGCGCGCCGGCGCCTTCGGCGAGGATCTTTCCGGGCAACGCCTTGGAGAACGCGCCAAGTACCAGATCGGGCACCATGTGGCCGAAGATGTGCCTCAACGCCACCGGGGCCGGCCGCACGGCATTCAGGATGTTGACCGGCGACGACACGGTGAAGAAGGCGAGCGAGGCGGCATTGTTCGGGATGTCGGGCGCCACCATGCATTTCAGCGCATAGCAGGCATAGGCCTTGCTGTAGATGATCGGGCAGTTGATGCCCCAGCGGCTCATCGGGTCGGTGCCGGTGAAGTCGACCTCGACATGGTCCTCGCGGACCGACACCGTGGCCGCGAGTTTCACCGGCTCGTCGTAGCCGTCGGTCACCAGCTCGTTCGACCAGCTTCCCTTGGGCAGCGCCTCGATGCGTTCCAGCATGGCGTCGCGGGTGCGCGAGAAGATGAAATCGCCTAACCCATCCAGCGAGGTCAGGCCGATCTCCTTCATCATGTCGACGAGGCGCCGGTGCCCGACCTCGTTGCAGGCAGCGAGCGAATAGAAATCGCCGACCACCTGGTTGGGCTCGCGGACATTGGCGCGCAGGATCCTGACCAGATCGAGATTGACCTTGCCCTTTTCCGCGAACTTCATAATCGGGATCTGGATGCCTTCCTCGTAGACCGACTTGCCGTCGGCGCCGAAGCCGCGCCCGCCGACATCGACGACATGTGCCGTGCAGGCGAAGAAGGCGACGAGCTCGCCGTTGAGGAAGGACGGGGACACCATGGTGATGTCGTGCAGGTGGCCGGTGCCCTGCCAGGGATCGTTGGTGACGTAGGTGTCGCCTTCGAACATCTGGTCGCGCGGGATTTCGTGCATGAAATGCAGCACCGCCTCGGCCATGGTGTTGACGTGGCCCGGCGTGCCGGTGACTGCCTGCGCAAGCATCTGGCCGCGCGGGTCGAACACGCCAGCCGACAGGTCGCCGGATTCGCGCACCGAAGTCGAGAAGGCGGTGCGCAGCAGGGTGAGCGCCTGCTCCTCGACCACCGAGATCAATCGGTTCCACATGACCTGCATGCGGATTTCGCCAATATCGCTCATGCCTGGCTGCCTTTGCGGATCAGTAGGATCGCGCCGTCGCTCTGGATGACGGCGTCGAAGCTGGTGGTGACGACGGTGGAAGTTTCGCGCTCGACGATGACCGCGGGGCCCGCGATCCGATCGCCGGGGCGGAGCGAGTCGCGCTCGACGATGCCGTAGCTGCGCGGTGCGCCGCTGACCGGATCGAACACCTCGCGGGTCGTTTTGAGTTCGCTCGTTGTCTTGCCAGTTGTGAGCTCGTGCCTGGCGACGGCGGGACGAACATCCGTCGCCTTGACCGACCAGGTGACGATCTCGATTTCCAGTCCGTCGAGCCCCTCGATGGCGCGGCCGAAGAAGCGCTGGTAATTCTCCTCGAACAACGCCTTGAGTTCTGCAACGGCATCGTCTCCGAACGGCTCGTCTGCCACCGGCACGGGGATTTCCCAGCCCTGGCCGGCATAGCGCATGAAGGCGGTGATTTCGCAGACGATCCTGCCGCTGGCGCCGCCGCGCACAAAACCCTCGGCGGAGGCCTTGAGATCGGCGAGCAGGGCATTCACTTCGGCAGGCTGGAACCGCGACAGGCGCGTCAGCTTCGAGGCCAGGGCCTCGTAGCCGAACGGCGCCTTGAGGAAGCCGATCGCCGAGCCGACGCCGGCGCCGCGCGGAACGATGCACTGGTCGATGCCGAGCTTTTCGCACAGTCTCGCCGCGTGAAGCGGGGCGGCGCCGCCGAAGGCGATCATCAGATTGTCGGATATGTTCTTGCCGTTCTCGACCGCATGGACGCGGGCAGCATTGGCCATGTTCTCGTCCACTACCTCGCAGATTCCGAAGGCCGTCGACATGGCATCGAGCGACAGCCGCTCGCCGACATCGCGCAGAATCGCCTGCTCGGACGCAGTGCTGTCCAGCTTGATCGCCCCGCCGGCGAAATTGTCGGGGTCGAGCTTGCCGAGCACGAGATCGGCATCCGTGATCGCCGGACGCTTGCCGCCGCGCCCGTAGCAGGCCGGCCCCGGCTCCGAGCCGGCACTCTCCGGCCCGGTCTGGATACGGCCCATGGCGTCGACCCAGGCGATGGAACCGCCGCCGGCGCCGATCTCGATCATCTCGATAACCGGGATGGAGATCGGCATGCCCGAGCCCTTCGAGAAGCGGTAGGTGCGCGCCACTTCGAAGGTTCTCGCCGTGCGCGGCGCATAGTCCTCGATCAGGCAGATTTTGGCGGTGGTTCCGCCCATGTCGTAGGAGACGACCTTCTCAAGACCAAAGCGCCTGGCGATGTCTGCGGCGAAGATCGCGCCGCCCGCCGGGCCGGATTCGACCAGCCGGACCGGAAATTCCGAAGCGGTCTCCACCGAGATCAGGCCGCCGCCGGAATGGATCATGAAAACGGGGCAATCGGCGCCCATGTCCTTCAGGCGCGTCTGCAGGCGGGCGAGATAGTCGGCCATCTGCGGCCGCACATAGGCGTTGGCGCAGACCGTGTTGAAGCGTTCGAACTCACGCATCTGCGGCGAGACTTCGGCGCTGATCGAGATCGGGATGCCGAGTTTTCTGGCGAGGATCTCGCGCGCCCGGCGCTCGTGGTCGGGGTTGGCATAGGCATGGATGAAGCCGATCGCCACCGAGCCGAAACCACCCGCCGCAATGCGGTCGGCGATGTCCTCCAGAGCGGCTTCGTCGAGCGGCTGCAGCTCTTGGCCTTCCGCGCCGATGCGGCCCTTGACGGTGAAGCGATCCTCGCGCGGAATCAGCGGCGTCGGCAGTTGCAGGTTCAGATCATACTGCTCGAAGCGGTTTTCCGTTCGCATCTCGATCACGTCGCGGAACCCTTCCGTCGTGACCAGCGCGGTCTTCGCGCCACGGCGCTCAATCAGCGCGTTGGTGGCGAGTGTCGTGCCGTGGATGATGATGCCGATCTCGGACGGCGAAATTCCGGCGTCGCGAATGACGATGGCGATGCCGTCGAGGATCGCCTGCTCGGGAGCCGCATAGTTGGTCAGTACCTTGGTCGAAAACATCGTCCCTCGGACATCAAGGGCGATGTCGGTGAAGGTGCCGCCGATGTCCGCGCCGAGACGGATGTCGTCAGTTCTGGAGGTCATGACTTGGCCTTCTGGGAAGCGAGCGCGGTGTCGCGCATCTGAGAGAGGGTCTGCCGGGGCGTTATCGCTTCGGGCGAGATGGTGATGTCGAGGACGGCGCCGGTCGTCGAGCTAAGCGCCCGCTCGAACGCCGCCGCGAAATCCCCCGTGGTTTCGACCCGCTCGGCGTGAAAGCCATAGGCCTTCGCCAGCGCCACGAAGTCGGGATTCTCGAGCGAGGTTCCAGAGACGCGAGCCGGATAGTTGCGCTCCTGATGGGCACGGATGGTGCCGTAGATGCCATTGTTGACGATCAGCACGATCGGCTGCGCGCCGGCCTGCATGGCGGTTCCGAGTTCCTGGCAGTTCATCTGGAAATCGCCGTCACCGGCAAAGCAGACCACGGTGCGTTGCGGGTATGCGACCTTGGCCGCGATCGCGGCCGGCAGGCCATAGCCCATGGCGCCGGATTGCGGCGCAAGCAGGCGCGCTTGCGGTCCAAACTTGAAGAACTTGTTCGGCCACACGGTGAAATTGCCGGCGCCGTTGGTGAGGATGACGTCGGGCGGCAGCGTCTCGCGCAGCCAGGTGCTGACCGCGACCATGTCGACCGGGCCGGGCTGCACGGGCGCAGCGAACGTGCCTTCATAGGCCTTGCGTGCCGTCGTGCGCCAGTCGGCCCAAGAACCCTTGATCGGGGTGAGCGCCTTGGCGAAGGCGTTCGGACCGGCATGGATACCGACCGTGGGCACATAGATCTTGCCAATCTCGCGATCGGAGCCGTGCACGTGGATCAGCTTCTGGCGCGGTACGGGAACTTCCAGCAGGGTGTAGCCGTCGGTCGTCATCTCGCCGAAGCGGACATTGACGGCGAGGATCACGTCCGCATCGCGGATCAGGTTTTTCACATGCGGCACCATCCCGACGCCGGCCTCGCCGACGAACACCGGCGAATGGTTGTCGAACTGGTCCTGATACCGGAAGGCTGTCACGACCGGGATATCGGAGGCCTCAGCGAAAGCCTGAAGCGCCGCGCGTCCGTCAGCCGTCCAGTTGGTGCCGCCCATCAGCAGCACCGGATTTTCGGCGGCGGCAAGCATCTTCAATACCGACGCAATTGCCTCCTGTGCCGGCGCCGCTTCGAAGACAGACGCCGGTCCGCCGAGCGGCGCGGCTTCGGTCATGGCCGTCAGCATGTCTTCCGGCAGCGCGACCACCACGGGGCCGGGGCGTCCGGTCAAAGCGGTGGTCCAGGCCCGCGCCACGATTTCGGGAAGGCGATCGACGTCATCGATCTCGACCGCCCATTTTGCGACGGTTCCGTACACCGCCCGGTAGTCTATCTCCTGGAAGGCTTCGCGGCCTTTCATGTCGGTGCCGACCTGGCCGACGAAGAGGATCATCGGCGAACTGTCCTGCATGGCGGTGTGCACGCCGATGCTGGCATTCGTCACGCCCGGGCCGCGCGTCACAAAGCAGATGCCCGGCGTGCCCGTCAGCTTGCCGTAGGCGGAAGCCATGAAAGCCGCACCGCCCTCATTGCGGCAGAGCACGTAGTCCAGCTTTCCACGCGTGTCGTGCAGCGCGTCGAGAACGGCGAGATAGCTTTCGCCGGGAACGCCGAAGCTCTTGGTCGCGCCAAGCGAGATCAGGCACTCGACAAGAAGGCGACCGCCATTGCGGACCATGCTTCGGTATCCTCTTACGCTGGTGGCAAGCAGACGGAGCCTGCCTTTCGAACTTATACCTGCACTCTGGCGGGCCGACGCGAAATCAAGAAATGCGATCCATTCGAAAGTTTTTCTTTATTCTGCAATTCGAACCAGGACGCCGGGATTCATCGTGCCCTGCGGGTCGAACGCGCCCTTCAGCCGCGCCATGAGTTCCCGCTCCACAGAACTGCGATTCCGCTCGGCCATGGCGATCTTGGCGCGCCCAAGCCCATGTTCCGCCGCGAAGCTGCCCCCCATCTCGGTAGCGAGCGCAGCCAGCGCCTCGGCAAATTGTCCCACCTTGCCGTCGAAATCGGCGCGGCCTTCCGGCGGCGACAGATTGTAGTGGATGTTGCCGTCGCCGAGATGCCCGAACGGGTTGATCCGCACGCCGGGCAGGATGTCGTCGCAAATCCCGGCGCCGGTCTCGATGAAGCGGGCGATGGCGCCCGGCGGCACCGAGATGTCGTGCTTCAACTGTTCGCCTTCCAGCCGCTGCCCCTCGGGTTGTTCCTCGCGCAGCCGCCAGAATTGCGCCCGCTGCGCGCCCGAATTGGCCAGCGCGCCATCCACGACCAGACCTTCCTCCATACCCCATTCCAGTGCCGAACCGAGGATTTCGTCCAGCGGAACGCGCGCCGAACCTGACGCCAGTTCGACGAGCAGGTAGACGTCGCCTCGTGTTTCCAGCTGGTAGGCGAGATCAGGCAGATTTTTGAGCGCCAGCGTCAGGCCGACATCGGAGAAGAATTCGAGCCCAGCAAGGAACTCGCCGGCCTCGCCGCGCAGATAGGTGCCGAAGGAAACGGCCGCGGCGAAGTCGGACATTACCAGAAGCGCGCTCGCCTGTTGTTTTGGGGTGGGATAGAGCCTGAGGACAGCGCGCGTGACGATGCCGAGCGTGCCTTCGGCACCGCAGAACAGCTTGCGCAGCTGATAGCCGGCATTGTCCTTCTGCACCGCGCGAAGGCCGTCCCACATCGCGCCGTCCGGGGTCACGATTTCGAGGCCGAGCACAAGGTCCTGCATCATGCCATAGCGAAACGCCTGGCTGCCGCCGGCATTGGTGCCGATCAGGCCGCCGATCCTGGCGCTGCCTTCGGCGCCGAGATGCATCGGGAACATCAGGCCATGCGGCTCCAGCACGTCGTGCAACGCGGCGAGCACAACGCCCGCGTCAACCGCAATCGACCCGCTCTCCGGATCCGGTTCGCCTATTGCCGTCATGCGCGAAAGCGAGACGATCACCGCGCTCGCCCGATCGGCGACGGCGCCGCCGCATAGGCCGGTGTTTCCGCCTTGCGGAATCACGGCCAAGCCCGCCATCCGGCATGCCTTGACGACTGCCGCAACTTCGGCCGTGTTTGCGGGCCTGGCAACGCCCAAAGGCGCGACGCCATAGCGGTTCAGCCAGTCGCGCTGATAAGGCTCGGCGTCGGTGCCCGAAAGCCAGCCTTTCGGTCCGAGAATCTCGCGCAAAGCGGTCACGGGGTCGGTCATTGCGATACCTGCGATGTGTGGCACGCCGCGTATAGACAGCAGCGGCGCCTGGCTCAATGACCCAGCACCTGCGACAGGAATTGCCGGGTGCGCTCGTTCCGGCAAGAGGTGAAGAACTGCTCCGGCGGCGCCTCCTCGACGATTTCGCCGCTGTCCATGAAAATGACGCGGTCGGCGACGCGGCGCGCGAAGCCCATCTCGTGCGTGACACAGATCATCGTCATGCCGTCCGAAGCAAGGGTCACCATGACGTCCAGCACTTCGGCGATCATTTCCGGGTCGAGCGCCGACGTCGGCTCGTCGAACAGCATGAGCTGCGGCTGCATGCAAAGCGCGCGCGCAATCGCCACCCGCTGCTGCTGGCCGCCGGAGAGCTGTCCGGGAAATTTCGTCGCCTGCTCGGGAATGCGGACCTTCTCCAGATAGCGCCGGGCGGTCGCCTCGGCCTCGGCGCGCGGTCGCTTGCGCACGATCATCGGTGCGATCATGCAGTTCTCCAGCACGGTCATGTGCGGGAACAGGTTGAAGTGCTGGAACACCATGCCGACTTCGCGCCTGATCCCGTCAATGTTGCCGACATCGTCGTTGAGCTCGGTGCCGAGCACGGTGATGCGCCCGCCATTGTGCTGCTCGAGCCGATTGATGCAGCGGATCATGGTCGACTTGCCGGAGCCCGAGGGGCCGCAGACGACGATCTTTTCTCCGCGCTTCACGGAAAGGTTTATGTTCCGCAGCGCGTGGAAAGAGCCGTAGTATTTGTCCAGGTTCTCGATATGAACCGCGGCGCCAGATGACTGCGTCGAATTCACTTTGCGCGCCTCCCTACCGTTCGCCGACCGACATGCGGCGCTCGAGGTAAGCACCGTAGCGGGACAGGCTGAAGACGAAGACGAAATAGATCAACGCAATGAAGGCATAGACCTCGACATAGGCGAAGCGCCATTCGCCGGTGCCGTAGGCGGCATTGCCGGAAGCGAGGATCTCGAAGAAACCGACGATAACCACCAGCGAGGTTTCCTTGAACGAGATCACGAACTGGTTGATCGTCGCCGGCAGCGCGTTGCGCATGGCCTGCGGCAGGAGGATGCGGCCGATTCGCTGCCAGTAGCTCATGCCGAGCGCCATGGCGGCTTCTTCCTGGCCCTTCGGAACGCCCTGCATGCCGCCGCGCACGATCTCGGCCTGATAGGCCGAGAAGAACAGGGCCGAGCCGAGAATGACTCTGTACAGCTTGTCGCCTGCCATCCATTGCGGCAGCGCGAAAGGCAGCACGACGGCGAAGGTGAAGAGGATAGAGATCAGCGGCAGCGAGCGCACTCCGTCGATGATCAGGCCCGTGGTCCTGGATATCCAGGGCAGCTCCGAGCGGCGCAAGAGAGCCAGGCAGATCGCCAGCGGGAAGCCGATCAGGCAGGTGGTGACGAAGATGAAAAGGGTGAGCGCCAGCCCGCCCCAGGCTTCCTCGCCGACATAGGGAAGGCCGAGCACGCCGCCTTTCATCAGTACATAGTAGAGCGCCGTTCCGGCGCCCCAGACGAGCGCGATGCGGCTACCGGTCCAAAAGGCCGGGATGCAGCTCAGCACGGTCATGACCACGACGGCCACACAGGCCAAGGCCGAGCGCCATTGCTCCTCGAAGGGATAGAGGCCGAAGAGGATGATGCGCCACCTGGCGGCAATGACCGACCAGCAGGCTCCTGCCGCCGCCTGGCAGGCCTCGGGCCCGCCGCTGGTGGTGAACACCGCTGAGAACACCGCCCAGTTCAGCAGCTTCCAGAGAACGAAAGTCATGATCGCCAGCGATATCAGCGACAGCAGCGCCTGCAGCGGCGTGGCGAAGAAACGGCGCCTCACGTCTTCGAGCTTGCCAGGGGCAGGGGGAGCGACAATTACCATCTCCATCACTCACCCCCTCAACTGATTGCCCTTGAGGGCAATGGTTTTGTTGATGCGGTTGAACACGGCGGCCAGGCTGAGATTGATAGCCAGGAAGCCCGCCATCAGGATACCGATCGCCTCCAGCGTCTGGCCGGAGTGGTTGATGGTCAGCGCCACGATCATGAAGAAGTCGGTGAAGCCCACCGCAATGCCCATGGTCGTCGCCTTCATCAGCCAGACATACTGGTTCGCGAGGATCGGCAGCATGGCACGCAGCGCCAGCGGCAGCCGCACCAGCGTGAACACGCGCCAGGGGCTCAGCCCCAGCGAAAGTGCGGCCTCCATCTGGCCCTTGCCGACTGCCTTGAAGCCGCCGCGCACGATCTCGGCGATGTAGGAGCCGCCATAGATGGCGATGGCGATGGCTAAAGCGGAAAATTCGGGAGGAATGCGCAGGCCGCCCTTGAGGTTGAGGCCTTGCAGGGCAGGGAAGTCGAGCAGCGGCAGGTCCGGCAGGCGACCCAGCGCAAGGACAATGACTGCGCTGGCCAGTGCCGTCGCGGCCGCGGTCAGTTGAATGCCGAGCCGCTCGCCGGGCGGTTGGCTGAGGCGCGTGGTCCGGCCCAGCCAAACCGGCAGCGCGATCGCGGCGATTACAGCAAGGAAAGCTGCCGCAAACGCGACGCCGCCGACATTGGGGACCGGGACATAGAGGCCGCGGCTGGTCAGCAGCATGCCGAAGGCCTCGTGCGCGGCGCGTGGCGTCGGCAGATGCGTAATGACGGCGTACCAGAAGAAGACCTGGAGGATCAGCGGGATGTTGCGGAAAATGTCGACATAGGTGCGGCCAAGCAGCCGCGCCAGCTCGTTCGAGGAGGTCCGCGCCAGGCCGACAATGGTGCCGACGATCGTCGCCAGGATCAGCCCGGTGCATCCCAGGAATAGCGTGTTGATGACGCCGATGAGGAAGAACCACCAGTAGGGGTCGTTGGCGGTGGCGGGCAGCAGCGAGAAGTTGACATCCCAGCCCGTCGACTTGAACAGGAAGTCGAAGCCGGAGGTGATGCCTTGCTGCGCCAGGTTCCGCCGGGCGATCATCACGCAGGCAAGGATCATCGCAGCAAGCGAGCCGACATAAAGAACCTGTAAAAGCGTATTGCGGACCCTCTGATTTCTTAGCAGGCTGACCATCATGGTCGTCCCCGAATTGTCGCCGGCTCCGCCTGGCGGTGCCAGGCGGAGCTCAGAGCGAGCTGCGTTGAGAGGTGGAGTCAGTCGATCACCAGCGGGAACAGGACGCCGCCATTGTTCCACAGGTTGGTCAGCTCGCGATCCATCTTGTAGGGCGACTCCTTGCCGAGATCGCGATCGAAGATCTCGCCGTAATTGCCGACCTTCTTGATCACGTTGTAGGCCCAGTCGTCAGGAAGTCCGAGACCCTTGCCCATGCCTGGCGCGGCACCCAGGAACTTGGCAACTGCCGGCGACGTGGGCTTGGCTTTGATCTCATCGACATTTTTGGACGTGATGCCTTCCTGCTCGGCGAAGAGCAGGGCGGAGAGCGTCCAGTTGGCGACGTCGACCCAGTTGTCGTCGCCTTGCCGCACGATCATGACCTCGGGTTCGACGGCGAGCACGTCGGGCAGGATCACGTGGTCGTCGACCTTGCCCTTGGCGACACGCGCGATTGCGAGAACTGGCCCCCACTGGGCATACATGTCGCAGCGCCCCGAGAAGTATGCTTGCTCGAGCTCTTCCGTCTTTTCGATGACGACAGGCTCCAGCTTGATCCCGACCTTCTGCGCATAGGCCGCGACCTGCTGCTCGATGGTCGTCCCCGCGGGGATGCAGATCGAGCCGCCATCGGCGTCCTTGAGCGACTTCAGATTGAGCTCCTTATGCGCCATCACCTTGGTCGTTCCGAGGTAATAGGACATCGAGAATTGCAGGCCGAGCTCGGTATCTCGGCTGAGCGTGCCGCCCGACGCCTTGATGATGATGTCGACGTCCCCCGACTGCAGCGACGGCCAGCGCTGCGCCCAGCTGATCGGGACGATCTTCAGCTTGGCCGGGTCGCCGAACACGGCGGTCGCCACCGCCTTGCAGAGGTCGATGTCCATGCCCTTCCAGTTGCCCTTGTCGTCTACCTCGGCGAAGCCGAGATAGGAGCCGTCATGGCCCGTGCAGTTGAGCAAGCCGCGCGCCTTCACCGTTTCCAGCGTCTTGCCGCCCGCCGCCTCGGCAGGCGCCGCAAAATGAACCAGGCCAAGGGCCATGGCTGCGGCCCCCCATTTCATCATTTTCATGTTTGTTGGCTCCACTGTTGAGGTTCACTTGTTCTTGTTGTTGGAGGCCCGAAACACGCGCTTCGGCCCTCGGTCGCGAAGCCGCTCCTAATCGGAGAGCGGTGTCGGTTTCGGCAGAGAAAGCTTGAGGTCGCTGCCCCAATCCTGCTGGACGAGCCAGCGATGCAGGGCGGCCACCGCCTTCACGCGCAGATGCCCGCGCGGCATGACGAGGTAGAAGCCGGGGACTTCTTCCGGCTTCATGTCCGAGAGGGCGTCACGGCCAAGTGGCGCGACCAGCGCGCCCGACCTGAAGTCCTCCTCGGCATCGATGATGGAAACCAGGCCGACACCGATGCCTTGGAGCGTCGCACGGCGCATGGTGGCGGCGTCATCGAACCCGATGCTGCGGTCGCCCTCAGCCAGTTCCACTCCGAGGTGCCGCAATATGTCGGGCCACAGCCGCTTCGACTTGACGGTGTCCAGCAGCGTGAACCGCGTCAGGTCCTGCGCCGACTTGATCTTCTCGCCGATCGCCGGGGTACAGCATATGATCTTCGGGTCCGGCACCAGCAGCGTGGTCTCGTAGTCCGGCCAGTTGCCATAGCCCCACTGCACCGTCATATCGATGTCGTCACGCCCGAAATCGGGCAGGTCGACCATCGTCGTCAGGCGCAGATCAGCGCCCGGCAGGATCTCGCGGAACAATGAAAGCCTGGGCAGCAGATAGTGCGTTGCGAAGTAGGGGCTCGCATTAAGATTGATGCGGTCCCGGTAGTTCGATTTGGTGACGCGGCGAACGCCTTCGGAAAATTCGTCGAAGCCGGCTTTGACATAGTGCGAGAGCAAGATCGCCGACTCAGTCAGCTCAATCGAGCGCCCCTTGCGCTCGAACAGCGTCACCTGCAGCGTGTCTTCCAAAAGCTTGATCTGCTGACCGACGGCTTGCGGCGTCACCAGGAGCTCGTCGGCGGCCTGCCGGAAGCTCTTGTGCTGTGCGACGGCGTGGAAGACGCGAAGCGCATTGAGCGAAGGAAGGCGAAGCTTGCCGGTCATCGTGAAGTCCGCCTCCTTTCGTTCGAGACTCCGTTGATCATGCACTGCTGGATTTCAGACGCCGCCGGCTTATGAAAACCGATTCAGGCGTAGATGTAACCGCCTGAGACGATTACGTTTTCACCGGTCATATAGGTGTTCTTCGGGCCGCCGGTCATGAGCACCCACTCGGCGACCTCGGTCGGCTCGGCGCCGCGGCCGAGCGGGCTTGCCTTGGCCAATTCCTCGAGAAAACCGAGCGCCTTGGCCTTCTCGGTGGCCATGCCGGCGGGCGCGACGGAATTCACCAAAATCCCGTCCTTGGCGACGTGATGGGCAAAGGAGCGCGTGAGGCTGACGACGGCGGCCTTGGTCGCCGCATAATGGGCGTTCTGCGGGTGCGCCTTGAAGGCGTCGACGGAAGTGAGGTTTACCATCCTTCCGCGCACATGGGCTTTCGGCTCTTGCGACTGCATGTGGCGAACGGCCGCCACCATCATGTGGTACGTGCCCTTGATGTTGATGCCGTTGGAGGCGTCCCACTCGGCGTCGGTGATCTCGAGGAGCGGACGCCGAGGATAGATCGCGGCGCAATTGATCAGCGTGTCGACGCGCCCGAACTTCGCGACAATGGCGTCGAAGGCGGCGTGACACTGCGGTCCGACCTGGATGTCGCAAGCTGCGGCAGCCGTGGGCAGGCCCTTGGCTTTCGCCGCGTCGAGAGCGCTCTCAGCGGCTTCCTGGTTGATGTCGATGATGCCGATCTTTGCCGCCCCGGCCTCCACAACCATGCGGGCGAGAAGGGCGCCAAGGCCGGCGCCGCCGCCGACGATCAGAACGGAAAGATCCTTCATTGCAGTTTTCCTTACTTGGTGCCGCTGGGCGAGGTCGGCCAGGTCGGTATGATGTCGAAACGAGTAACGTCGGCCCATGCGGGGAGCGCCAGCACAGCGACGACCATCCTGCCCACGTCGTCCGGCTGCACTACTTTTCCGGCGTACATCGCCGCCCGGGCGTCGGCGTCGAGGATGTCGTTGTAGAGCTGCGTCTCGACCCGACCGGCGACGATCTCGGTGACGCGTATGCCGGACGGCGAGAGGTCGGCGCGCAAGGCAGTGGCAAAGCCGGAGATCGCCGCCTTGGTGGCCGAATAGACGGCGATGTTGGAATAGGCCGCGTGGCCGGCGGTGGAGCCGGTGAACAAGATGTGGCCTGACTGGCGCTCCCGCATCTGCGGCGCGACGAGGCGGGTGAGCAGGATCGCCGCGCTGAGGTTCACCTCCAACGTGGTGTCGATGTCTGCGATCGTCATGTCGGCGAAATTGCCGAGCGGCGGCATGATGCCGGCGTTGTTGATCAGCACATCGATGGTGAGATCGGCCAGGACCGATTCCAAAGCCTCGCGGTCGGTAACGTCAACGGCGATCGGCAGGATGCCAGGACGCTCGGCCTGCAGTTCTTTCAGCGCCGCCTGGCTGCGACCGACCGCATAGACGTCGTAGCCGGCGTCGCTCAACGCGATGGCGATGGCTCGCCCAATGCCGCTCGTCGCACCTGTGATGAAGGCTGTCGTCACGTGGGCTTCCCCTATTGCCTGATCTTAGTCTGCGGCCTCGACCGGTGCCGCGAAACCAAGAAAAGCAGCAAAAAGGAAAGATAAACTTTCGAGAGCCTTTCCGGCAGCTCAAACGTTCCACGCTGCCTGCGCGGCCTCCAACGCTGCGAACCAAAGGAAAACAATCCCGTCGGCACGCGGGAGAGGGTTTCCGGTCGCCGGTGGAACAAAAACACGGCTTTCGCAACGCGCGGCAAGTCGCATTCGGTGCTCACGCGAAGGATCGAACCCGTCCCGGCCTTAACCGGCCGTTGGCGCAGGCCTTTTCATTTTGGTGAAGAGCGAGGCTGCGGCGGCCTTTTGCTCCGCGTCGGTCGCCTCGACTCCGGAAGCCCGCGCGAGGGCGCGAACGCGCCCGAGGCTGTTGTGCAGATGCTTGCGCATGGCCTGGCGGGCCTTGCCGCCATCCTGTCTTTCGATGGCATCGACGATGGCTTTGTGCTCGCTGTGGATGCGCGCGTAATAGCTGTCCTTCAGGGCCGGCTCGACGACGTAGCCGAGTTGGAAGCGCGGCACGATCATCGGCCCGAGATAGGCCAGGAAGCCATGGATGAATTCGTTGCGCGCGGCCTTGGCGATCGCGAGGTGGAAATCGTAGTCGTAGTGGATCTGGACCGCTGCCGGGTCGGCCTGCTGCGCGTCGATGTCATCCATCATGGCACGGATGTCGCTCGCCTCCTTGTCGGTGCGGCGTTCGGCGCAGAGCCCGGCGGATTCGACTTCGACGCTCAACCTGAGTTCGAGCAAGGCGATGGTTTCCGGCAAGGTTCTCAGCGCCTCGTCCGGGATCGAGAAATTGCGCGGCACGGGCGTTTCGCTGACGAACATGCCGCGTCCCTGCTGCGGCACCACCATGCCCTCGGAGCGCAGCCGCGCCACGGCTTCGCGCACGACGGTGCGGCTGACATCGTATTCGGCGCAAAGCTCCGCCTCGGTCGGCAGTTGCGCGCCCGGCTGCAACTCACCGGAGCGGATTTTTTCGGCCAGGCTCTCCGCCACGACGGTGGAAAGCGGCTTGCGCTTCGTCATTCAGGCCTTCCGTTCAAGTCCAGACTAGGGCCGTTCAAGTTCAGATTCGGGATGATGCCCGAACCGGCGAGACCATTCAAACCGCCGCGGTGACGATCAGTTCGACCAGCATGCCGGGCTTGGCCATCCGCCCCTCGCCGGAAGAGCGTGCCGGCGCATGCTCTTTCGGCATCCAGGCGTCCCAGACCGCATTGACCTCGTCGAAATCCCGCACGTCGTCCAGCCACATCTGGACGTGGAGGATGCGGGTCTTGTCGGTGCCGGCCTTGGCGAGCAGGACATCGATCTTGGCGAGCACCTCGCGCATCTGGTCGGCCGCCGGTTGGCCCGGCTTGGCAACCTGGCCGGTCAGGTAGAGCGTGCCGTTGTGGATGACGCCATGATGGATGCGGGTGTCGAAGTCGAAGCGTTGGATATCGCCCACTGGATCTTCCTCGTCAGATTGCCGGCGTCTGCCGGATGGGGTTGCCCTGCAGGTACTGCGCGTACGGCGCCTGGACGAGCCAGCCCGCATCGACGGGCAGCGTGACGCCGGTGATCGAGGCGGCACGGTCGGAGCAGAGGAACAGCGCCGCCTCGGCGACATCGCGCGGCTCGACGAAGCGGCGCAGCGCGGTGGTGGCCTGGATCGCTTCCGGGTTGCGTTCGCCCTTGGCGATCCTGGCCTTCAGCCCGTCGGAGAGGGTATAGCCCGGCGCTACGGCGTTCACACGGACTCCATGCGGGCCGAGTTCGGCAGCCAGGATCTGGGTGAGCGCCAGCACCGCATGCTTTCCGGGCGTGTAGGCCGGAAGCGACAGCGGCGCGAAGGAGGCGAGCGAGCCGACATTGAGGATCGCGCCGCGTCCGGCGGCCGACATCAGCCGGCCGAACAACTGGCAGCCAAGCAGCGTGCCGCGATAGTTGATCCGCCAAATCTGCTCGTCTTCGGTGAGGTCCTGGTCGAGCACATGCTTGCCGCTCTGCAGGATGCCGGCGCAGTTGACCACGACATGAGGGGTGCCGAACGCATTGCTGACGTCTTGCGCCAGCGCCTCGACGGAAGCGGGATCGCCGACATCGGTCTGGACAAACACGGCGCGTGGGGCGCCGGCGCTCTCGCAGGCCTCGGCTGCTTCCTTGCCGCGGCTCGCGTCCCGGCCTGCGACGACCACCTGGTAGCCTTCCTCGGCGAAGCGCTCCGCAATAGCGCGGCCGATCCCGGACGTGCCGCCGATGACGACCGCGGTCGAAGCCTCAGCCATTGTGGCGCTCCTTTCGCTCGATGTCGAAGAATGCGGCCATGGCCTCGACCTGGAAGTCCATCATCGGGCGTCCGGGCTGGATGCGGCAGCCGATCTCTTTCGCCGCCTTGAGCAGGGCCGTTTCGGCCGGCTCCATGATGATGTCGACCACGGTCATCTCCGGCGTCAGCTTGTTCACATCCATCGGCAGCGGATCGCCGGCCTTCAGCCCGGAGGGCGTCGCGTTGATCGCCATGTCCATTCCGGACGGATCGGGTTCGCCGACCTCGATGCGGCAATCGGGGAACGACCTGCTGACCAGCGAAGCGAGCTTTTGCGCGCGTTCCCTGTCGATGTCGGCGAGGCGGATCTCCGTCGCGCCTTCCTCGGCGAGGCAGTAGGTCAGCGTTGCGCCCGCACCGCCTGCGCCGACCTGGAGGATGCGCCGGCCGGCAATCCGGTGTCCGCCGGCCTTCAAGCCGTCGATGAAGCCGACGCCGTCGAAATTGTCGGCATACCAGGTGCCGTCCGCCTGCCGGCGCACGGAATTCGCGCTCTGCACGCGCGCGGCGCGATCGTGGGCGGCGGCGCATTTGTGGTAGACTGGGACCTTATAGGGCACCGAGATGATGACGCCGCGGATGTTCTCCGCCGCCGTGATGCCGGCCCAGAAAGTATCGAAGTCTTCCGGACGGCAGCTCAGCGGCACCATCAGGCTGTCGAGCCCCTTCTGCTCGAAGATCTCGTTGAAGATGCCAGGGCTTTTCGCGTGGCCCACGGGATGGGCCAGCATGACGAAGACATCGGCCTTGCCGGTTCCGCGCATCGGTTATTCCTTTCCGTTTGACAGTTCACGATCGCTCAGGACCTCGAGAGCCCGGACGAGCGACGAGTGGTCTGCTTCCGCGCCGCCCGGGCGGGCCGCACAGGCATTCATCAGTTGCTGCGCCAGCGCCGTGCTCGGCAGGGCGGCTCCAAGCGCGCGGGCGCTTTCGAGCGCGAGGTTGAGATCTTTCTGGTGCAAGCGGATGCGGAAGCCCGGCGCGAAGGTGCGGGCGATCATGCGCTCGCCATGCACTTCGAGCACGCGGGACGAGGCGAAGCCGCCCATCAGCGCGCTTCGGACCTTCGCCGGATCGCAGCCCGCTTTACTGGCAAAAACAAGCGCTTCGGCAACGGCTTCTATGTTGAGCGCGACGATGATCTGGTTGGCTATCTTGCAGGTCTGGCCGGCGCCGTTCTTCTCGCCGATCAGGGTGATATTCTTGCCGAGCTTTTCGAAGATGGGCAGCGCGCGCTCGAATTCGGCAGCCGGCCCGCCGACCATGATGGTGAGACTCGCCGCTTTTGCGCCGACCTCGCCGCCGGAGACGGGTGCGTCGAGGAAGCCGCCTCCCGCTTCCCTGAACTTCGCCGCGAATTGCGCGGTGGCGATCGGGCTGATCGAGCTCATGTCGATGACCAGCTTGCCGGCTGAAATCCCTTCGAGCACGCCACCCGGCCCGAGCAGGACGCGCTCCACGTCGGGCGTATCGGGCAGCATGGTGATGATGATTTCGCAAACCCGCGCCACTTCCGCCGGGGAAGCCAGCACCGACGCTTTCAGATCGGCAGGCAGAGGAGAGCGATTGAGCACTGTGACGATCTCGTGCCCGGCATCGGCAAGATGCCGCGCCATGGGCGCGCCCATGACGCCAAGTCCGATGAAGCCGATTTTCATGCGCAACTCCCGTGCTCGCCAGAGCGTCTTGCAGCTCGATGGAGGCGTATGATATAGGACATCATACAAATTTCAATGCACCTTCCACTGGAGACCGATCGCAAATGCAAGAGCGCGTCAATTCGCTGAAGGCGGCCGTTAAGGCCGGCCGGCCTCATATCGGCATCTGGTGCTCGCTGGCTTCAGCGCTGACCACAGAAGTGGTGGCTGGTTCCGGAGCGGGCTGGCTGCTGATCGACGGCGAGCACAGCCCCAACGATTTGCGCAGCATCATGTCGCAGCTTCAGGTCGCGGCGGCATTTCCGTGCGAGGCAATGGTGCGCCTGCCGTCCGACGATCCCAACCTGATGAAGCAGGCTCTGGATGTCGGTGCCCGCAGCCTGATGATTCCGAATGTGCGCACGCCGGAGCAGGCGCGCGCAATCGTCGCGGCGATGACCTATGCTCCGGGCGGCTTCCGCGGCTTCTCGGTCGGCCATCGCGCCAACGCCTTCGGCCGTATCGCCGGGTATCATGCGAAAGCGCGCGAGCAGCAGTTGTTGGCGGTGCAGATCGAGGACGCGGCCGGCGTCGCCAATGCGGCTGAGATCGCAGCGGTGGATGGCGTGGACGTTCTGTTTGTCGGGCCCGGCGATCTTTCCATGAATATGGGCGCGATGGGCAATCCCGGAGCTGCGCATGTGCAGGAAGCGATCGCTTCCGTGCGCAAGGCCACGGCCGCGGCAGGCAAGGCGAGCGGGATTTTGGCTCCCGTGAAGGCCGACGCCGACCGCTATCTCGCCGAAGGCTTCACCATGGTTGCCGTCGGTTCCGACCTCGGCCTGCTGGCGCGGGGCTCGGACGCCCTGATTGCGTCCTTCAACCGCTAGACTCGGGAGACGGCCGTGGCGATCCCCCCTTACAAAGCACCCTCGCGCTACGCCTACGACATCGTCATCGTCGGCGGTGCCGTCATCGGCTCTTCGACGGCTTACTGGCTGAGCCAGGCGCTGGGCAGTGGCGCCTCGATCCTCGTGGTCGAGCGCGACTCCAGCTACGAATTCTCCTCGACGGCGCTCTCCACCAGCGCCATCCGCCAGCAATATTCCAATCCGATCAATGTGAAGATCAGCCAGTTCGGCATCGAGATCATCCGCGGTTTCCAGGAGCGGATGGCGCCCTTCTACACGAACGAGCCGGCGCCCGATCTCGGCTTCAAGGAGCACGGATATCTCTATTGCTGCTCGCCGGAAGGCGTGGAGGCGGCCAAGGAGCGGGTCGAGCTGCAGCGCAGCCTCGGCGCCCACACCGTCTTCCTCGAGCCGGGTCCGCTGAAGGAACGCTTCCCCTGGCTGAATGTCGACGACCTCGGCGGCGGTTCGTGGGGTGCGCGCGAAGAGGGCTGGTTCGATTCCATGGGCATGTTGAACGGCTTCCGCCGCGCCGCCCGCGCCAGCGGGGTCGAGTACATCGACAATGCCGTGACCGGACTGGATGTCGTCGATGGGCGGGTTGTCTCCGCTCGGCTGGCGACCGGCGAGACAGTCGCTTGCGGAACCCTGGTCAACGCCGCCGGCCCGCGAGCGCAGCAGGTCGCTGCCATGGCCGGCCTTTCCATCCCGGTAGCCCCGTACAAGCGCTACAGCTTCGTCTTCGCCAGCGCCAACCCGATCCCTGGGCGAATGCCCAACGTCATCGACCTTTCCGGCACTTTCGTGCGCCCGGAAGGCGAGCTCTTCCTCACCGGCAACACGCCGCAGGGCGACGGGCCGGCCGATTACGACGATTTCGAAATGCATTTCGAGGAGTTCGACGACTATATCTGGCCGGCGCTGTGGCACCGCATTCCGGCCTTCGACGCGCTCAAGGTCCAGACCAGTTGGACCGGCCACTACGAATACAACATGCTCGACCACAACGGCATCGTCGGCTTTCACCCGGAGGTGAAGAACTTCATGTTCGCCAACGGCTTCTCAGGGCACGGCCTGCAGCAGTCGCCGGCGGTCGGGCGGGCGGTGTCGGAGCTGATCGTTCACGGCGCCTACCAGACGCTGGACCTGTCACCGTTCTGTTACGAGCGCATCCCGCGCAACGAACCGTTCCTGGAAGAAGCGGTGATCTGAGCTGTTCCGGAGAATTTCACTCGGCGGCCTGAACGTGCCGGGCGTCGATGATCGCCCTTATCTCCGAGCGGCACGACCCGCAGTTGGTTCCGGCGCGCAGCGTCGAGCCGATCGCCTCCAGACTGTCGCAGCCCGCAGCGACCGCCGAAGCGAGCTGGTTGACGCCGACGTGGAAGCATGAGCACACGACCCGCCCGATGGCGGGCATCGGCGCTGGTGAACGCCCGGAAAGAAGCGCATGGCGATCGGCTGGCGACAGCGGCTGGCGGGTGGCCAGCAGCGAGACCAGCCAGTCCCGCGTCGGCAACTGGTCTGGAGCGGCGACCAGCACGGCCTCAGCCATGGCGCCGCCTTCGTCGATCGCAGCGGCGCGATAAGCGAGCCCGCGGCGATCGGTGTATTCGAGCAGTTGATCCTGCCGTTGAACGCCGAGCAGCTTGCGCGCCAGAAGAATGCCCTGGTCCGGCGGCTCGGTCCCCGTCAGTTCGTAGACCCAGCCGCCTTCGACCGCGTAGCGGCTCCAGTGGACGAAACCGGTCGGCCTGAGGTCGCGCCGCGTGATGAGCACGCCGGCCCATCCAGTGTTTTCGCGCACGATTCTGACTGGGACATGCTTCAGTTCCGGCTGGCCGGAATGCGGGTCGGTGACAGGCGAGGACAGCAGGCCGGTGGCGGCCCTGGCCGCGAACTGGCCGCTCCAATGCATGGGCATGAAGGCATGGCCGCGCCGCTGCGCGTTGGTCACACGTACTCTCGCGCGCACGAAACCGAAGCGCGTCGACAGATGGGCAAGGTCACCATCCTTGAGCTGGTGCGCGGCCGCATCCGCCGGATTGAGGTCGACCGCCGGTTCCGGCGTGTTGGCCATCAGGCGCGGCACGGTGCCGGTACGCGTCATGGTGTGCCATTGGTCGCGCAACCGGCCCGTGTTCAGCGCAAGCGGATAGTCCGCATCGACTGTAAACGCCGTCGCCTCCTGCCGCACCGGCACGAAACGCGCACGGCCGTCCGGTGTCGGGAAACGACCGTCCGCAAACAATCTCGTCTGGTACTCGCGCGATTCTGGTGCCGGCCAGTGGCGCGGCGCGAAGCCGGCATAGCCCGCATCGCTGAGGTCCATCAGGCCGCCCAGATCGAACAAGCGCCCCCCATTGTTCTCGAAAGCCGAGAGCGCGGCATGCTCGCGGAAGATTTCGGCCGGCGTCTGGTAGGCAAAAGCATCGCCGAAGCCCATGCGCGCGGCGACCTCGCAGATGATGCGCCAATCGGCTTTCACTTCGCCCGGCGACGGCACGAACGGCCGCTGACGCGAGAGGCGCCGTTCCGAATTTGTGACCGTGCCGTCCTTCTCGCCCCAGGCAGCGGCGGGCAGCAGCACGTCGGCATAGCGCGTGGTGTCGGTGCGGGTCACATCCGAAACCGCGACGAAATCGCATTTGGACAGGGCGGCGCGCACGCGCGACGCGTCCGGCATGCTCACCGCGGGATTAGTGCCCATGATCCACAGCGCCTTGATGCGGCCGTCGGCAACCGCCTGGAACATGTCCACGGCCTTCAGCCCGCCGCGTCGCGCGATTCCGGGCGCCTTCCAGAAGCGGGAGACCCGCTCGACAGCGGCCTGATCCGCGAAGTCCATGTGCGCGGCAAGTTGGTTGGCGAGGCCCCCCACCTCGCGGCCGCCCATGGCGTTCGGCTGGCCCGTGACCGAGAACGGCCCCATGCCTGGCTTGCCAATGCGGCCGGTGGCGAGGTGGCAGTTGAGGATGGCGCTGACCTTGTCGGTTCCATGTGCCGACTGGTTGACGCCCTGGCTGTAGACGGTGACCGTCCGTTCGGTGCCGGCGAAGATCTCATAAAAGGCCTGGACATCCGTGGCCACCAGCCCGCAGCCTTTTGCGACGCGCGCGACCGACGGCGCATCGGCACCGGCCAGCGCGGCAGCGGCTTCGAAGCCCGATGTGCTGGTGCGGATGAAATCCGCGTCGATCTTTCCGCTCTGGACGAGATGCGCCAGAAGGCCGTTGAACAAGAGCACGTCCGTGCCCGGATCAAGCGCCAGGTGCAGGTCGCATTCGTCGGCCGTGGCGGTGCGGCGCGGATCGATGACGACGATCCTGGTTCCGCGTTCGCGCTGCGCTGCGAGCATGCGCTGGTAGAGCACGGGGTGGCACCATGCGGTGTTGGAGCCGGTGAGCACGATCAGATCGGCGTGCTCGAAATCCTCATAGACACCGGGAACGATGTCCTCGCCGAAAGCGCGGCGGTGGCCGGCGACCGACGAGGCCATGCACAGCCGCGAATTGGTATCGATATTGCCCGAGCCGATAAAGCCCTTCATCAGCTTGTTGGCTACGTAGTAATCTTCGGTAAGCAACTGGCCGGAGACATAGAATGCAACCGAGTCCGGCCCATGCTCGGCAATCGCACGCGAGAATTTCGCGGCGGCGAGGTCGAGCGCTTCGTCCCAACTCGTCTGCCTGCCTTGGATTTCCGGCTGAAGCAAGCGGCCCTCGAGGCCGAGCGTTTCGCCAAGCGCGGCACCCTTAGAGCAAAGGCGGCCGAAATTGGCCGGGTGCTCGGGATCGCCGCGGACGGTTGCCTTGCCATCCGCGGCGATCTCGGCCACCACGCCGCATCCCACCCCGCAATAGGGGCAGGTGGTCCTCACCTCGCGTGCTTCTTCCATGGCTCAGGCCGCTTTCGAGGCCAATGCTTCGAGCGCAATGAACAGCCGTTCGCCTTCGATCCTGACCGGGATCGTCCTAACCGAGCCTTCGTCGGCGCCGAGCGCCTTGCCGGTCTCCAGCGAGATCACCCAATTGTGCAGCGGGCAGGTCACCGCCGCGCCATGGACGATGCCCTGGCTGAGCGGCCCGCCCTTGTGCGGGCAATGGTCTTCGATCGCAAAGACCTGGTCATCCGCGGTGCGGAAAACCGCGATCTTGCCTTGCGGGGTGGCCACGCAACGCGCGCCGCGGCGAGGGACGTCGGAAACGGAGCCGATTGCGATCCAGTTCATTGGGGCACTCCCGTATTTGCTTGATAGGCGAGCGTCCAGGATGGCGCGAACTTCTCCATCACTCGGCCGCCTCGGCGAACCCGACCGAGGCCAGCGGCCGGAACTCGTGCTTGTCTTTGCCGGAGACGCGTTCGGACCACGGGTCGACCTGCGCGAATTTTTGCGAAAAGACGAAGCGCTCGAAGTAGGCGCGGCGCTTCTCCACGTCCTCCAGGACCTGCTTTTTGATCTCGGCGGCACCGACGCGCTTGGCCCATTTGTAGATGCGCTCGAGGTAGCGGGCCTGCTCGCGATACATCTGGACAAGCGCCACGATCACCTCCAGCGCTTCGTCCTCGGTCTTCACCAGACCGAGCACTTCGGTGCCCTTGATGTCGAGGCCGGCGGCGCCAGCGAAGTGGATCTCGTAGCCAGAATCGACGCAGACCACGCCGACATCCTTGCAGGTCGCTTCGGCGCAATTGCGCGGGCATCCCGAGACCGCCATCTTCACCTTGGCCGGGGTCCAGGAACCCCACATGAACTTCTCGATGCGGATGCCCAGCCCCGTCGAATCCTGGGTGCCGAAACGGCACCAGTCGGAGCCGACGCAGGTCTTCACCGTGCGCAGGCCCTTGGCATAGGCATGACCCGAGACGAAGCCAGCCTTGCCGAGATCGGCCCATACCGCCGGCAAGTCCTCCTTGCGGATGCCAAGCATGTCGATGCGCTGGCCGCCGGTCACCTTCACCGTCGGGATGCCGAACTTATCGACCACGTCGGCGATGGCGCGCAATTCACTCGCGCTGGTGACGCCGCCCCACATGCGCGGCACGACCGAATAGGTGCCGTCCTTCTGGATGTTGGCGTGCACACGCTCGTTGATGAAGCGCGACTGATAGTCGTCGGCATATTGGTCCGGCCAATCGCAGACCAGATAGTAGTTGAGCGCGGGCCGGCACTTCGCGCAGCCGCAGGAGGTCTTCCATTCGAGCTCCTGCATGATGGCCGGTATCGTTTTCAACCCCTTCGCCTTGATCAGGCGCCGCACGTCGTCATGACCGAGGCTCGTGCAGCCGCACATGGGCTGCACCCCCGCCGGATTGTAGGCCTCGCCCAGCGTGAGTTTCAGGAGTTGTTCGACGAGACCCGTGCACGAGCCGCACGAAGCCGAGGCCTTGGTGTGGGCGCGCACGTCGTCGAGCCCGGTCAGCCCTTTGCCGGTGATCGCGCCGGTGATCTTTCCCTTGCAGACGCCGTTGCAGCCGCAGATTTCCGCATCATCCGCCAGTGCCGCAACGGCCGCCAAAGGGTCCGAGGAAGCGCCTCCCTGGAATGCCTGGCCGAAGATCAGCGTGTCACGCATCTCCGAGATGTCGGTCGCCTTCTTCTTCAAATCATTGAACCAGGCGCCGTCGGCGGTCTCGCCGAACAGCACCGTGCCGATGATGCGGTTGTCCTGCAGCACGACCCGCTTGTAGATGCCGGCGGATGCGTCGCGCAGGATGATCTCCTCGCGGTCGTCGCCGTCGGCAAAGTCGCCGAGCGAATAAAGGTCGATGCCGGTGACCTTGAGCTTGGTCGGCGTGTCGGAATGGACGAAGCGCCTGTCCTCGCCGTTCGCCAGCCCGGCTGCCGCGACGCGGGCCATCTCGTAGAGGGGCGCGACCAACCCGTAGACATGGCCGCCGACCTCGGCGCATTCGCCGAGCGCCATGATCGCCGGATCGGATGTCTGCATGCGGTCGTCGACGACGATGCCGCGATTGACTTCCAGCCCTGCGTCCTTGGCCAGCGCGATATTCGGGCGGATGCCGACCGCCATCACGACCAGCGTCGCCGGAATGATCGTGCCGTCCATGAGTTCGACGCCCTCGACCTTGCCATTGCCGACAATGGCCTTGGTGTTGGCCTTGATCATGACCTTGATGCCGCGCGCCTCGACGGCCTTCTGCAGCAGGTAGCCGGCAGCCGGATCGAGCTGGCGCTCCATCAGTGTCGGCATGACGTGCAGGACGGTCACGTCCATGCCGCGCTCTTTAAGCCCGGCCGCCGCTTCAAGGCCGAGCAAGCCGCCGCCGATGACGATCGCCTTGGCGCGCGACTGCGCGGCAAGCAGCATGGCGTTGACGTCGTCGAGATCGCGGTAGCTGAGCACGCCCGGCAAGTCCTTGCCCGGCACCGGGATGATGAACGGCACCGAGCCGGTGGCGATGATCAGCCTGTCGTAGCCTTCGGTCACGCCGTGGTCCGAGGTGACGGTCCTCGCTTCGCGGTCGATGGCGACGATCCTGTGGCCCTTGTAGAGGGTGATGCCGTGCTTGATGTACCAGCCGTCCCCATGGATGACGATTTCCTCGAACTCCTTCTCGCCCGAAAGCACCGGCGACAGCATGATGCGGTCGTAATTCACGCGCGGCTCGGCGTTGAAGATGGTGACGGCGTAGCGGTCGGGTGCGGCTTCCAGCAGGTGCTCGAGCATCCTGCCGGGGGCCATGCCGTTGCCGATGATGACGAGTTTCTCGCTCATGTCCGGTCAGCCTCGATCTATTCGGCGGCGTAGGTGAGGGGCGCGGGCTTCACGGCGGCCGCGCGCTCCATCCGGCGGATGGTGGCGTGCATCCAGAGAAGGCACGAGACCACGATGACGAAGAGCAGCATGAAGCAGCTCGACCAGACGCCGGTGAGGTCGTTCAGCGCGCCGAAGGCGATCGGCAGGATGAAGCCGCCGAGGCCGCCGATCATGCCCACCACCCCGCCGACCGCGCCGACGCTCTGCGGGTAGTAAACGGGGATGTGCTTGTAGACGGCGGCCTTGCCGAGGCTCATGAAGAAGCCGAGCACGCAGGCGACGGCGATGAAGGCGAGCGGGCCGATCTCGACATGGAACGGGATCGGCCCGCTGATGCCGCGCACGACGTAATCTGTCGAGGGGAGAGACAGAACGAGGGTCGCGACGGCAGATACGGCGAAGGTCCAATAGAGCACGGTACGGGCGCCGATGCGGTCGGAAAGCACGCCGCCATAAGCGCGGAAAATGCTTGCGGGGATCGAATAGGCGGCTCCGATCATGCCGGCGGTGGCGATGCCAAAGCCATAGACGCCAATCAGATAGCGCGGCAGCCAGAGCGACAGCGCCACGAACGCACCGAAGGAAAAAAAGTAGTAGAAGGCGAAGCGCCAGACCTGAAGGTTCTTCAGCGGCGCGAATTCCTGCCAGAAGCTTCTCGCCGTTACTGCCTTACCGGCACGGCGCTCGCGGATGACCGGATCGTCGCTGGTCATGAACCAGAACACGCCGGCCATGACAACCAGCGCCGCGGCCCAGATCAGCGCGACCGACTGCCAGCCCCAGGCAATCAGCACGAGCGGCGCCAAGAACTTGGTGACCGCGGCGCCGACATTGCCAACGCCGAAGATGCCGAGAGCTGTGCCTTGTTTGCGCGCGGGGAAGAAGCGCGAGACATAGGCGACGCCGACCGCGAAGGAGCCGCCGGCAAGCCCGACGCCGAGCGCCGCGACCAGCATCTGCTCATAGGTGTGTGCAAAGGCGAGCAGGAAGGTCGCGACCGCCGCCGCGAGCATGGTCATGGTGTAAACTAGCCTGCCGCCGTAGCGGTCGGTCCAGACGCCGAGCACCATTCGCACGAGCGAGCCGGTGAGGATCGGCGTGCCGACCAGCAGTCCGAACTCGGTCTCGTTCAAGCCGAGCTCCTGCTTTATACGCACGCCGATGATGGAGAAGATCGTCCACACCGCGAAGCAGACGGTGAAGGCGATAGTGGAGATGAGGAGCGCCTGCCGGGAGCTACTGTCCTGGCTGGGCGCGGCTTGGAGGTTTGCGGTCATGGTCGGCTCCGTTTGCGGCGTGGAGGCACCGCGTGTTGTGTTGATCAGAGGCTCGGCATCGGTCAGCGCGCCGAGGCTGGGATCTGCGCGGTCACTTGCGGACCCTTGGCCTCTCTGTTGTGATTGGTTGGGAACAACAGGAGCGCGGCGGCGAACAGCACCGCCGTCAGGATGCTGCTCGCCAGGAAATCGCGGCGGGTGAAGTCCTTCAGGGAAGCGCCAGTTCCGATCCGTTTCGTCATCGTCGTCTCCGTTCGGCGCCGCCTGGGATCGGCGCCGTCGATTGCGTTTCGGTCCAAAACAAAAAAGCTGCCGACCAGGCCTGTCGCGTCCGTACATCCGGGATCGCGCGTCGACCTGAGCGGCAGCTTCGCCTGTGGCGCCCGCCATTGGACGCCTGTTCTATTGCCCGCGAGGGGCGCGATTATCTTAAAGCACGAAGCGTGCCAGTTTTGCGTGGAAGACGGATTTCCAGGAGAATCAAAGCGGTAGGCGCTTCAGGCGCCGGCCCGGCCGAGCCGAGACACGGTCAAACGTTGATCAACGGAGCGGGCAGGGCGCACAAATTTTGTGCAATGCACAAGAATGGCGCGCAAATGATCAGTCGCGATTCTGGGCCGCGATGTAGGCATCGATCCGATCGGGATCGAAGATCTGGCCGTCGAAGAACCCGTCCGGGCCGAGCACAAGGCTCGCCCCGGCCGAGCCGACCGGCGTCGCGGTCTTCAGCGCGCCTTCCACTTTGGCGTTGGCGCCGGGCAGGGCCACGCCGAGCGGCTTCAGCGCCGAGCGGTAGAGATCGGGCCGGTAGCAGTCGCGGGCGATCGCTAGGTTTTGCGGTGTATGCGGCAATTGTCCCCAGCGCACCATCTGCGTGTAGAACCAGAGCGCATGGCTCTTCCAGGGAAAGTTCGCCGCCTTGTCGAAGGGCAGGAAGAAAGCCTCAACGCTGCGATCCGGGCCGCCGCCGAGCTGAAGTCGCCCGGTGAGTGCCGGCATCTGGATCGCCTCCGGCTGCCCGAGGAACGCAGGCTTGGCCATCAGCGCGGCCAGCGCGTCGCGGTTCACCGGATCCTGGCACCAGCGCGCGGAGTGATGCAGCGCTCTCAGCAGCGCCGCCAGCGCGTCGGGGTTTTCCTCGGCCCAGCTTCTGCGCGCGCCGATCACCTTTTCCGGGCTGTTGCGCCACAGCAGCGCCTTGACGGTGACGATGCGGCCGGTGCCGGCGGCGACGGCGGCACTGTTCCAGGGCTCTCCGACGCAATAGCCGTCGATGCGGCCGGCGGAGAGCGCATCGGCCATGAAGGGCGGCGGCACGATGACGATCTCGACATCGCGGTCGGGATCGATGCTGCAGGCGGCGAGCCAGTAGCGCAGCTCGTAATTATGCCCGGAATGCGGATGGACGACGGCGAAACGCAAAGGCTCGCGGCCGGCGGCCGCCCGCTCGCGGATGAGAGCGCCAAGCGCCGTCCCGGCGCGCGCCGGATCGAGATCGGGCGCGGCCCCGTGCGCCGACATGCCTTGCCACACCGCATTGGAGACGGTGACGCAGTTGCCGCCAAGCCCGAGCGAGAAGGGCACTATGGTCTCCGAGGCAAGCGGCGTGAGGCCGAGGCTGCAGGCGAGCGGCATCGGCCCCAGCATATGTGCCACGTCGAAATGGTCGATGGCGATGCGGTCTCGGATGTTGGCCCACGAGGTCTCGCGATGCAGCTTGAGCTCGATGCCTTCGCGGGTGGCAAAGCCCATCTCGCCGGCTGCTACGAGGACGGCGCTGTCGAAGAGCGGCATGAAGCCGGCGGTGATCTGGTGCGCGGCAGTCTTGCTCATTCGCCCTCCAGCGGGCCCAGCAATCCCGCCGCCGTCACCAGGCTCTGGGCGATGTCGGCGATCTTGCGGTTCTGGTTCATGGCGGTCTTGCGAAGAAGCGCGTAAGCGGCCTCCTCGCTCAAGCCGCGCGACTTCATCAATATGCCTTTGGCGCGATCGACGACCTTGCGGTTCTCGAGCTCGCTGCGCGCCTCCTCCAGTTCGCGCGCCATGCGCGAGAAGGCGTTGAAGCGGCTGATCGTCATGTCAAGAATCGGCTTGATGCGCTCCTTCTTCAGCCCGTCGACCACATAGGCGGACACGCCGGCTTCGACCGCCGCCTCGATCGAGGCCCGGTCGGAGCGGTCGACGAACATAGCGATCGGCCGTTTCACTGCTCGCGAAAGCTGGAACATGTTCTCCAGCATGTCGCGGTTGGGGTTTTCGAGATCGATGACGATGACATCCGGCTCGATCTCGGCGATGCGCTTGGCAATGCCGGCCACGTCATGAACAACGGTGACATGGCGATGGCCGGCGTCCCGCAATCCGGCCTCAATGATCGAGGCGCGGATGCGGTTCTCGTCGATAACAAGGATGGTCAACGAACCAGCGGACATGCGCCCTATTGTGCAGCCCGGCCGGAATTGTGCAATGCGGTAGCGTGGTCCGCGGCGACTTTCCCTCGCCCAGACGCCGCCGGCCAGTCGCCGATATTCGAAGCTTCTAATTTTCGAAGGCAGGTTTTTCGCTGGGCCAAAAAGGTCAAAAACGTATCAGTCGGCGCGGCGTGGCGAGGTGGCGCACATCCTTGGCCGCCGCTATCCTGACCCTAGATGAGCCGGAACAAACGGCCGCGGTTCGAAGGCTGGCACAGCCTGCGGGAGGAATCGATGGGACCCGATCTGGAAGTCATACAGATAAGGCCTGGCGAGTCGTTCGCGGTGAGGTGGCATGGCTATCCCTACCATACGGTGCGCTGGCATTTTCATCCGGAATACGAACTGCACCAGATCGTCGCGACCAAGGGCCGCTATTTCGTCGGCGACTTCATCGGCGAGTTCGAGGTCGGCAACCTCGTTCTCACCGGTCCGAACCTGCCGCACAACTGGATCAGCGAGGTTCCGGAAGGTCAGTCAGTTCCGCTGCGCTGCAGGCTGGTCCAGTTCAGCGAGGAATTCATCGGCGGCGCGATCGTCACTTTTCCCGAGCTTGGCGCGGTCTCGCCACTGCTCGAGCTCGCGCGGCGCGGCGTCCTGTTCAGCGCCAGTGTGAGCAGGGCGGTCATGCCGTTGCTGGCGGAGATCACTCATGCTTACGGCGTTCACAGGATCAGCCTGTTCATGTCGATCATGGAGGCACTGAGCCGCGAAACTACGCCGCGCGTGCTCGCCAGCGAGAACTATCTGCCGGACCCGTCCGGATACATGTCTGCGGGCATGAACCAGGCGCTCGCCTATATCCGCGAGAACCTGACCCAGCAATTCAACGAAGGCGATCTGGCGGCAATCGCGGGACAGACGCCGAGCGCCTTCTCGCGCTCGTTTCGCAAGCATACCGGCATGTCGCTGCTGCAGTACATCAAGCGGCTGCGCATCAATCTCGCCTGCCAGATCCTGATGAGCGACGAAGAGGCGCAGATCTCGGACATCTGCTTCGAGGTCGGCTTCAACAATCTGTCGAACTTCAATCGCCAGTTCCTGGCCGAGAAGGGCATGCCGCCCTCGCAGTTCAGGAGATTGGTTGCGGATAATTTCGCGGCCGCGCGCGCCGCATAGAAAGGAGTTCGGGAGGAGAAACAAGCCTTAGACAAGAACCAGGACGAAGCGGTGGGTCGCGCAAGCGAACCAGCGATGGACGAGTATTTCCTCGTGTCATGCCAGCGGGAGGAAGCCGTGAGGCTGCTGCACGAGTTCACTGGACTTCCGATGGGGTGCGCGAGCAGCATCCGCGGCTCGATGTCGAAGTCCGTTTAGATCACACAATGGGAATTGGAGAAGACCTTATGTCCAGATACGTGTCCAGATTGACAGCAGCCGCGATGGCCGTCTCGAGCCTCGCTCTTGGGGCGACTTTTGCCAATGCGCAGGATATCGCCGGCTCCACGGTCGCGTTCCTGATGCCCGACCAGGGCTCGACGCGTTACGAAGAGCATGATCATCCGGGCTTCGTCGCTGAAATGAAGAAGCTTTGCGACAGCTGCAAGGTGCTCTATCTCAATGCCGACGCCGACGTCACCAAGCAGCAGCAGCAGTTCAACTCCGTCATCACCCAGGGCGCGAAGGTTGTCGTGCTCGACCCGGTCGATTCGGCGGCGGCGGCCTCGCTGGTGCACAATGCGCAGGCTCAGGGCGTCAAGGTGATCGCCTATGACCGTCCGATCCCCACGGCCAAGGCCGATTTCTATGTATCGTTCGACAACAAGGCCATCGGCAAGGCGATCGCCGCCTCGCTGGTCGAGCATCTCAAGGCCAAGGGCGTGTCGAGCGACGGCGATGTCGGCGTGCTGCAGATCAACGGCTCGCCGACCGACGCCGCGGCGGGCCTGATCAAGGACGGCATCCATGAGGGTCTCAAGACCGGCAGCTACAAGACGCTCGCCGAGTTTGACACGCCGAACTGGGCGCCTTCGAATGCCCAGCAATGGGCGGCGGGACAGATCTCGCGCTTCGGCAACAAGATCGTCGGCGTGGTCGCCGCCAACGACGGCACGGGCGGCGGCGCCATTGCCGCCTTCAAGGCAGCCGGCGTCGATCCGGTGCCGCCGGTGACGGGCAACGACGCGACGATCGCCGCCTTGCAGCTCATCATTGCCGGCGACCAGTACAACACTATCTCCAAGCCGAGCGAAATCGTCGCCGCGGCGGCGGCAAACGTTGCTGTGCAGCTTCTCAAGGGCGAGACTCCGAAAGCCGAGACAACGCTGTACGATACGCCCTCGCAACTCTTCGTGCCGGCGGTGGTGACGCAGGAGAATTTGAAGGCCGAAATCATCGACAAGAAGATCCAGACCGCAGCCCAGCTCTGCACCGACCGCTACGCCGAAGGCTGCAAGAAGCTCGGCATTCAATAAGGAGCGATGCGGCTGAAGCCGCATCGTCTGCCAGAAGCGATGCGGCCCAAGGGTGCATCGTCTTCGAGGAGCGAGGCGGCTGAAGCCGCATCGTCTCCCAAAGCGATGCGGCGCAGCCGCGTCGCCTGCGATATGCTCGGCTGGCCCGTCAGGGCTGAGAGCCGGGTGTGTCCGGCCGCTCCCTCCTGGCGGCCGGACAGATCGACCAAAACGCGGGAAGAGAGACACGCAATGGCAATACCCGACGCACCGCCCACGACGAGCCGTCCGCCGGTGCTTAGCCTGCGCGGCATCTCGAAGAATTTCGGCGCGGTGTCGGCTCTCACCGACGTCGATCTCGACATCAATGCCGGGGAAATCGTAGCCCTGGTTGGCGACAACGGCGCCGGCAAGTCGACGCTGGTGAAAATCCTGGCCGGCGCGCATATGCCGAGCTCGGGCTCGATCACTTTCGACGGCCAGCCGGTGACGCTTGCCAATCCCGCCGCGGCGCTGAAGCTCGGCATCGCCACCGTCTTCCAGGATCTCGCGCTCTGCGAAAACCTCGACGTCGTGGCCAACATCTTTCTCGGCCGCGAGCTTCATCCGCTTCGCCTCGACGAGGTCTCGATGGAGGTCCGCGCCTGGACACTGCTCAACGAGCTCTCGGCACGGATTCCCAGCGTGCGCGAGCCGGTGGCGTCGCTGTCGGGCGGGCAGCGGCAGACGGTGGCGATCGCCCGCTCGCTGCTGATGGAGCCGCGCGTGATCCTCCTCGACGAGCCCACCGCCGCACTCGGCGTCGCGCAGACCGCTGAAGTGCTGAATCTCATTGAGCGCGTGCGGGATCGCGGGCTGGGCGTCGTCATGATCAGCCACAACATGGAGGACGTGCGCGCCGTGGCCGACCGCATCGTGGTGCTGAGGCTCGGCCGCAACAACGGCATCTTCCTGCCCGGCGCCTCCAATCAGGAGCTGGTCACGGCGATCACCGGCGCCGACGACAATGCGGTCTCGCGGCGCGGCAGGCGCACGGCCGAGAAAGCGCAAGGAGAACAGCCATGACCACGGCGTCCGACCGCAATCCCGGCGCGCTGCTCGATCGCAGCGACGAACGGCTGAAGGATCGCAGCGGCGCCAAGGGCGCCATCAGGGGCTTCCTCGACCGCGTCCGCTCCGGCGATCTCGGCTCGCTGCCCGTGGTTGTCGGGCTGGTTTTGATCTGCACCATCTTCCAGACGCTCAACCCGGTATTCCTGTCGCCGAACAATCTGGTCAATCTTTTGTTCGACTGCTCGACGGTCGGCATCATCTCGCTCGGCATCGTCTGCGTGCTGATGGTGGGCGAGATCGACCTGTCCGTCGGGTCTGTCAGCGGCCTGGCCTCCGCGCTGCTCGGCGTGCTGTGGGTGCAGTGGGGCTGGCCGGTCGCGCTTGCCATGCTGGCGGCGATGGCGGTCGGGTTCGTGACCGGCTGCGTCTACGCGCTGCTGCTCAACAGGCTCGGCATGCCAAGCTTCGTCTCGACGCTTTCGGGCCTGCTCGCCTTCCTAGGATTGCAGCTCTACATCCTCGGCCCGACGGGCTCGATCAACCTGCCTTACGATTCGCCGCTGGTGAATTTCGGCCAGCTCCTGGTGATGCCGCACTGGGTGTCGCACACTTTGGCCGTCGTGCCCGGCGTGCTTGCCCTGGCTCTCGGCTATCGCAAGGCGCAACGCCGCCAGGCCGCCGGCCTGTCATCGCGTTCGCTGGGCGGGCTGCTGCTCCAGGCGGTCGCGATCACGGTCGCGCTCGAACTGGTGGCTTACTACCTCAACCTGTCGCGCGGCGTGCCCTGGATGTTCGCGTTGTTCGTCGGCCTGGTCGTGGCGATGAACTATGCGCTGAAGCGCACCCAATGGGGCCGCTCAATGACCGCTGTCGGCGGCAACCGCGAAGCGGCGCGTCGCGCCGGCATCAATGTCCGGCTGATCTACGCCAGCGCCTTCGCGCTCTGCGCCACGCTGGCGGCGACGGGCGGCCTGCTCTCGGCAGCACGCCTGGCAACCGCCAGCCAGCAGGCCGGCACCGGCGACGTCAATCTCAACGCCATCGCGGCGGCCGTCATCGGCGGCACCAGCCTGTTCGGCGGCCGCGGCAGCGCCTATTCGGCGCTGCTCGGCATCATCGTCATCCAATCCATCGCAAGCGGCCTGACGCTGCTCGATCTGTCATCCTCGCTCCGGTACATGATCACCGGCTGCGTGCTGGCGATCGCGGTCATCGTCGATTCTCTCGCCCGCCGCTCGCGTGTTTCACACGGCCGCGCCTGAGGCCTATCGAAGAGGATCGCAATGTCTGAAAGTCTTTCCGGCAAGGTTGCCGCAATCACTGGCGCTGCCTCGGGCATCGGGCTGGAATGCGCCCGCACCATGCTCGCCGCCGGCGCAAAGGTCTTCCTAGTCGACCGGGCCGAGGACCGGCTTCAGGAACTTGCCGCGGAGCTCGGCGACAATGCTTATGCGGTTGTCACCGACCTGCTCGATCCGGCGAGCGTCAACCGCATGATGCCCGAGATCCTCGAAAGAGCGGGCCAACTCGACATCTTCCATGCCAATGCCGGCGCCTATGTCGGCGGGGAGGTGGCATCGGGCGACCCCGATCAGTGGGATAGGATGCTCAACCTCAACGTCAACGCCGTGTTCCGCACGGTGCACGCCGTGCTGCCGCATATGATCGAGCGGAAGAAGGGCGATATCATCGTCACCAGTTCGGTGGCCGGCTTCGTTCCCGTGGTCTGGGAGCCGATCTACACCGCCTCGAAATTCGCCGTGCAGGCATTCGTCCATACGGTCCGGCGCCAGGTGCTGAAGCACGGCATTCGCGTCGGTGCAGTCGCTCCCGGTCCGGTGGTGACGGCGCTGCTCAGCGACTGGCCAAAGGCCAAGATGGAAGAAGCGCTCGCCGCCGGCAGCCTGATGGAGGCGAAGGAAGTGGCGGACGCCGTGCTGTTCATGCTGACGCGACCGCGCAACATCACCATTCGCGACCTCGTCATCCTGCCGCAGAGCGTGGACATCTGAGCGGCTCGCCGACCGGCCCTCACAGAACGGAACCGCCGCCATGATCCTCGACCGCTTCCGACTGGACGACAGGGTCGCGCTGGTGACCGGCGGCACGCGCGGCATCGGCCTCGCCATCGCGAAGGCGCTCGGCGAAGCCGGCGCACGCGTCGTCGTTGCGGGCCGGACGATGAAGGATGATGCGCGGCAGGAACTCGCGGGCCTCGCCTTCGACTTTCACGCCGCCGAGATGCTGGACGAGAAAGCGCCGGACAGGCTGGTCGCCGACACGCTCGCCAAGGCCGGCCGCCTCGACATCCTGGTCAATAGCGCCGGCATCGCCATCCATGGCGACAGCGGCGACTATCCGGAGGACATCTGGCGGCAGACGATGGCGATCAATGTCGATGCCGTCTTCCGCTGCTGCAGGGCGGCGCTGGCGCCGATGCGGCGCCAGGGAGGCGGCGCGATCCTCAATGTCGGCTCGATTTCTGGCATCGTCTCCAACATTCCCCAGAACCAGGTTGCCTATAACAGTTCCAAGGCGGCGGTGCACATGATGACCAAGAGCCTCGCCAGCGAGGTGGCGGCCGATAACATCCGCGTCAACGCCGTCGCGCCCGGCTATATCGAAACGGACCTTTCGCGCGGCGGCATCGAGAATCCGGAATGGTTCCCGATCTGGCGCGGCATGACGCCGATGGGCCGCGTCGGCCAGCCGGAAGAAGTTGCGGCGGCCGCACTTTTCCTGTGCTCTCCCGCCTCAAGCTATGTGACCGGCGAGGTGCTGGTCATCGACGGCGGCTATACCACACGCTGAGATGGCGCTGAGCCAGGGCGCTGAGACAGGAGAATTGCCATGAAACTCAAGGACAAGGTCGCCGTCGTCACCGGCGGCGCGCAAGGGATCGGCGCAGCCATCGTGCGCGGTTTCGCCGCCGAAGGCGCCCATGTCGTCATCGCCGATATGGCACTAGACAAGGCGGAAGCACTTGCGCGCGAGCTCGAAGGCAAAGCTACCGCTCTGCAACTCGACGTGCGCGACCACGCCTCGATCGAGGCGATGGTCGCTTCGGTGACGAGGACGCATGGCGGGATCGACATCCTGGTCAACAATGCCGCCGTCTTCGACATGGGGCCGCTTCTCGAGATTTCGGAGAAAAGCTTCGACCTGCAATTCTCGGTCAATGTGAAAGGGCTGTTGTTCACGCTGCAGGCGGTGGCCAAGCGTATGGTCGCCCAGGGGCGCAAGGGGAAGATCATCAACATGGCCTCGCAGGCGGGTCGGCGCGGCGAGGCGCTGGTCGCCGTCTACTGCGCCACCAAGGCCGCCGTAATCAGCATCACGCAGTCGGCCGGCCTTGCGCTGATCAAGCACGGCATCAACGTCAACGGCATCGCGCCGGGTGTGGTCGACACGCCGATGTGGGACCAGGTCGACGCGCTGTTCGCGCGCTACGAGAACCTGCCGATCGGCGAGAAGAAGCGGCAGGTCGGGCTGGCGGTGCCGGCCGGACGCATGGGCGATCCCGACGATTACCGGGGTGCGGCCGTCTTCCTGGCATCGAGCGAGGCCGACTACGTCGTGGCGCAGACGCTCAATGTGGACGGCGGCAACTGGATGAGTTGATTGGCCGAAGCTCGAGGCCCCGCCTGCGACAATCGGGCAGGAACGATCTGGCGGCTGACGCATTTTGGTTCCCATCAACCGTTTGAGGGAACCATGCGCATCGCTCATGTCGCGCCGCTCTACGAATCCGTGCCGCCGAAACTATATGGCGGCACCGAGCGGATCGTGTCCTATCTCACCGAAGCGCTGGTGGAAGTCGGGCACGAAGTGACCCTGTTCGCCAGCGGCGACAGTGAGACCTCGGCGCGGCTGGTGCCCGGTCGCGACCAGGCGATCCGTCTTGATCCGCGGCCGAAAAAGTCCGAGATTGCGGCGCATATGGCGATGCTTTGCCAGGTGCGCGAGCGGGCGGACGAGTTCGACGTCATCCACTTCCATCTCAGCCATTTCGTGCATTTTCCATTCTTCGAACACATGGCGGGGCGAACGGTGACGACCCCGCATGGCCGGCTCGACTATGTCGACCTGGCGCCGGCCTACAAGCGCTTCCCGCGCTTTCCGATGATCTCCATCTCGCACAGCCAGAAGCGCGGATTGCCCGACGCCAACTGGCTGGCGACGATCCATCACGGCATTCCGGTCGATGCGTATCAGCCCACCTACAATCCCTCGGCCGAGGAACCCTATTTGGCTTTCCTGGGCCGGCTGTCTCGCGACAAGCGCCCGGATCGAGCGATCGAGATCGCGCGAAGTTCCGGTTTGAAGCTTAAGCTGGCGGCCAAGATCGGCGATGACGATCGCGCCTATTTTCACGACGAGATCGAGGCGCTCGTCGACGGCGACCGGGTCGACTATGTCGGCGAGATCGCGGAACACGAGAAGGCCGAGTTTCTTGGCAATGCCGCGGGCCTGCTGTTTCCCATAGACTGGCCGGAGCCGTTCGGCCTGGCGCCGATCGAGGCGATGGCTTGCGGCACGCCGGTAATCGCCTGGAACTGCGGCGCCCTGCCGGAGCTCATCGACCAGGGCGTGACCGGCTTTGTCGTGGACTCTGTCGATGATGCGGTCGCTGCGATGCCGGTCCTGCTCGGACTGGACCGACGGCAGGTGAGAGTGGTCTTCGAAAAGCGGTTTTCAGCCACCAGGATGGCGCGCGACTATCTTGCCGCCTATATGCGCCTGATCGGCATCCAGGAGGCGAGAGCCTCCTGATCGGCATTCTCTTGGGGCGGGGCAAGCGAAGAGGTGACGAATGACGCAGCTCGACGAGCGCAAGCTCGATCCCGCCGTAGCCCTTGCCTCGCTCGACGAAACGGCGCCGCGGGAGCCGCACCGGCTGTTCGCGCTCAAACAGGGCGATTGTTTCGCGGTCACCGACGCCTATGGTGACATCAGGGGCGCCGGCGACGGTTTCTTTCGCGACGACACGCGCGTTCTTTCCGAGTTCCGCCTGACGATCGGCGGCAGGCCGATGTCGCTGCTCGGCGCCTCGCTCAGCCAGGACAATGTTCTCTTCACCAGCAACCTCACCAACTTGCCGATACAGAGCGCCGCCGGCCGCGACATTCCGCAAGGCGCGATCCATATCGAGCGCGTCAGGCTGATCTGGCAGGACAGGCTATTCGATCGCATCACGCTTTCCAACTACAGCCGCGAGCATTCGACCATCGCCATCTCCTTGCATTTCGCCGCCGACTTCCGCGACATGTTCGAGGTGCGCGGCTCGACACGGCCGAAACGCGGAACGGTCCATCTGGCGAAGACCGACAAGGCATCCGTTATGCTCGGCTATGACGGTCTCGACGGCCTGCCGCGCCTGTCGGCAATCTCCTTCTCGCAGGCTCCCGACCAACTGAGCGACAATCGAGCCGACTTCCTGATCGCGGTGACCAAGCGCAGCAGCAAGGTGCTTTATGTCGAGGTGGGCCCGGAAGTTGCCGAAACGCCGAATCGCGACCGGTTCCGGGCCGCTGCCGCACGCGCGCGTTTTGCCATGCGCGCCAAGCGTCGGCATGGCGCCACGGTCCACAGCTCCGGTCGCGTCTTCAACGATTGGGTCGAACGCGCCCGCGCGGATGTCGCGTTGCTTACCACCGAGCTTCCTACCGGGCCTTATCCTTATGCCGGCATCCCGTGGTTCTCCACGGCCTTCGGCCGCGACGGCGTGATCTCCGGCTTGCAGATGCTGTGGCTCAATCCGGGTCTCGCGCGCGGCGTGCTGGCGTTCCTTGCCGAACATCAGGCGACGGAGACGTCGCCCTTCATCGATTCCCAGCCAGGCAAAATCATGCATGAGACGCGCAAGGGCGAAATGGCGGCACTGCGCGAGCTTCCCTTCGGCCGCTATTATGGCGGCGTCGACACGACCCCGCTCTACATTCATCTCGCCTGCGCCTATGCCGACCGCACCGGCGACATGGCCTTCATCGACACGCTCTGGCCATCGCTCAAGGCGGCCGCCGAGTGGACGGAAGAGGCAAGCCGGGCAACGGGTTTCGTCACCTACCAACGCGCGGCGGAGTCCGGCCTCGCCAACCAGGGCTGGAAAGACAGCGTCGACTCGGTCTTCCATGCCGATGGCCGCATGCCCAAAGGACCGATCGCGCTGGTCGAGGTGCAAGGCTATGTCTTTGCCGCTTATCGCGGCCTTGCCGCGCTCGCACGCCGCCGCGGCGAGTTTGCCGATGCCGAACATTGGGAGAACCGCGCCGAGGAAATGCGGATCGCCGTCGAGCGTGACTTCTGGATCGAGGATCTAAACTTCTACGCCATCGCGATCGACGGCGAAGGCCAGCCCTGCAAGGTGCGAACGTCAAATGCGGGGCATCTGCTCTATGCCGGGCTGCCGCAGCCGGAGCGTGCCAAGATTGTCGCCGATCAATTGCTGTCGGCTTCCTTCCATTCCGGCTGGGGACTGAGGACGCTTGCGGACGACGCGATCTTCTTCAACCCAATGTCCTACCATAACGGCTCGATCTGGCCGCACGACACGGCGCTCTGCGGTGTCGGCCTCTCGCGCTATGGCGAGCGCGAAAGTGTCGTGCGGCTGATGAGCGGCACGTTCGAGTCGGCCGTGCACTTCAACATGCGGCTGCCGGAATTGTTCTGCGGCTTCACCCGGGCGCCAGGCGAGGCGCCGATCGCCTATCCTGTCGCCTGTCTGCCGCAGGCCTGGTCGGCAGGTTCCACCTTCATGCTGATGCAGGCCTGCCTCGGTCTGGAAATCGACGGTTGGAAAGGCGAGTTGCGCGTCACCCGCCCACGGATGCCTATCGGTATCGACACGCTCACGCTCCGGCATCTGTCCGTCGGCAATAAGACTATCGACCTCACCTTCCAGCGTGTCGGGGACCGCGTCGTTGCCTTCCTCGCCGATCGGCATGAGGGCCTGGTGCCGCTGATTGTGCGGACTTAGACGGGTCGATTGCGCAATTCCGGACGGAAAACCGTTACGAGAGCGGAGTTCCGCAAATGCATCCGGCAGTCGAAAAATGTCGGAACCGACGAGCGCCCTATGCGTTTGCAAACCGGAACCGGCACACCTCTCCGCAGCCGGCAAGAACGAAAACAAAATAGCGGACAGCCGGAGGCAACCTGGCATCAATGGCACAGTATGGCGTCGACCTCTTGTGGGTCCTTATCCTAGCTAGTCTCGGACTCAGCGCTCTCGCGATCTTCGTCTCAATAACCAGGCACCGTCACCAGCATGCAACGGCTGTGAACACGCCCGGTGCGGGCGAGGACGTCGCATCGGAAGCCGCACGCAAGGTGTTGCGCGAATTCGAGAAGAACGGGCAGTCGGTCGACGCCGCCCTCGTCACCTGGTCACCGGAGACGCTGCGCAAGATCCTTGCCGAGGATCTGCCGGACGCACAGGTCATCGTCGTCTCCAACCGCGAGCCCTACATCCACAATGAGGACGAGAACGGCGATGTCGAGCTCGTCGTGCCGGCGAGCGGACTGGTCTCGGCACTGGAGCCGATCACGCGCGCCTGCGCCGGCACCTGGATCGCCTATGGCGGCGGCAGCGCGGATCGTCAGGTCGTCGACCGCCACGACCGGGTACAGGTGCCGCCCGAAAATCCATCTTATGCCCTGCGCCGGGTCTGGCTGACCGATGAGGAATATCAGGGCTATTATCTCGGCTTCGCCAATGAAGGGCTTTGGCCGCTCTGCCATATAGCCTTTACCCGACCGATCTTCCGCGAGTCGGACTGGGCGGCCTACGAGGCCGTCAATCGCAAATTCGCCGAAACGGTGGTTGCCGAGGCGCGCAACGAGAGGCCGATCGTGCTGGTCCAGGATTATCATTTCGCGCTGCTGCCGCGCATGATCCGCGAGCGGCTGCCCGAGGCCATCGTCATCACCTTCTGGCACATCCCGTGGCCGAACTCGGAAGTGTTCAGCATCTGTCCGTGGCGCGAGCGCATCCTGGATGGGCTGCTGGGCAGCTCGATCATCGGCTTCCACACCCAGTTCCATGCCAACAACTTCACCGAGAGCGTCGACCGCTTCATGGAGAGCCGGATCGAACGGGCGGATGCCGCGGTGTCCTATGGCGGCCAGACGACTTTGGTCCACGCCTACCCGATCTCTATCGAATGGCCTGTGCAGCTCCTGAAGAGCCTGCCGCCGGTCGAGGAATGCCGCGCGCAAATCCGCGAGCGGTTCGGGATTCCAGCCGACGCCAAGCTGTGCGTCGGTGTCGAGCGCCTCGACTACACCAAGGGCATTCTCGACCGCTTCCATGCGCTGGAGGAACTGTTCATCCGCTACCCTGAAATGATCGGCAAGGCGGTGTTCCTGCAGGTCGCCGCACCGAGCCGGGGCACATTGCCGGCCTACAAGCACCTGCATGAGGAATGCCAGCGGCTCGCCGAGGGACTCAACGAGCGCTACGGCAACGGCAGCTATCGTCCGGTCGTGCTCGTGGCCGAGCATCACTCGCAGAAGGACGTCTACAAGATCTACCGCGCGGCCGACATCTGCCTCGTCACCAGCCTGCATGACGGCATGAACCTCGTGGCCAAGGAGTTCGTTGCCGCGCGCGACGACGAAGAGGGCGTGCTCCTGCTCAGCACGTTTGCCGGCGCCTCGCGCGAACTGCTCGAGGCGCTGATCGTCAATCCTTACGACGCGGCGATGATGAGCGAAGCCATGCGGCAGGCGCTGGTCATGGGGCCCGACGAGCAGCGCGAGCGCATGCGCCGCATGCGCGAGATCGTACGCGACAACAATGTCTATCGCTGGGCCGGCAGCATGCTGCTCGACGCGGCGCGATTGAGGAAGCGCGGCGAGCTCGACCGCGTCACGGCCTTGTCCGACCGCTCGGCAAACACCAACGGCGACAATGTCGTCTCTATCTTCGAACGCAAACAGGCAGTCGGATTCCGATGAACATCCAGGCAGATTTGACACCACCGCTTCCCGAAGGCCGGTGGGCGCTCTTCCTCGATATCGATGGCACCTTGCTCGAGCACGCCGCCCATCCAGATAGCGTCGCGGTCAGCGCGGAGTTGCGTTCGCTGCTGCAAACGGTCGAGCGCCGGCTGGATGGAGCGCTCGCCTTCATCACCGGCCGCTCTATCGCGGCCGTCGACCGGCTGTTCGAGCCTTTGAAGCTGCGGATCGCCGGCCTCTACGGGTTGGAGCACAGGCTGACACCGGACGGGCAAATCGAGGCCGCCGACGAGCCGGCGGATATGGCTGCACTTGCCGACGAAATCGAGCTGGAGCTGGCAAGCAAGGCCGTCTATGTCGAGCGCAAGGGGCCGGTGCTCGCCATCCACACGCGGGCGGCGCCGCAATTGCTGGCCCGCGCGACGGAACTGGTCGAGACAGCACTTGCCCGGCTGCCGAAAGGCTACCGCGTAATTGCCGGCAATGCCGGTGTCGAACTGATGCCGCTGGAGGCGGCCAAGGGCGCCGCAATCCGGCGCTTCATGCAGCTTGAACCTTTCACCGGACGGCGTCCGGTATTCCTCGGCGACGACACGTCCGACGAAAACGGTTTTGAGACCGTCAATGCCGCGGGCGGGATCTCGATCCGCGTGAGACCGCAGGGCGAGACCGCGGCGCGTTTCGCCATCGCCGATGTCGCCAGCGCGATCGCCTGGCTCGCGGCGAATTTCAATGACGGCTTCGAACCGGCGGACCGCAGCGATCTGGTTGCCTGATCAATCTCGGGAAAAGTGCGTCACGGTCCTTCGTCTGGGATCGCAAAAACGGCCCCACAACGGGGCCGTTTTGTCGGTAGCTGCACTGATTGGTTACTTGCTGCCGCCGTTCTCCTTGACGCTGCTGCAGAACTCCGGATGGCTGTTGGCTGCATTGGCGTTCTTGGCCTCGTCCTCACAAGCCGTCATCATCGCGGTCTGGTCCTCCGGCGACATTGCCTTCCACGCCTTCACGAAGGCGTCCTTGCTGACCATCGTTTTCATGCTGGAGTCGGTGTAGAAGGGCTGCATCTTGGCTGGGTCATCCAGCGCCGACGTGCCGGTTTCGCCAGCGGCGAGAGCCGAGCCGGCGACCATCGAAAGGGTCATTGCGCCAAGGCAGATCATCTTGATGTTCATGACATAAACCTCCTGTTTCTCTGGATCGTTCGAGAAACGATCGTGTCATCAACGGAAGGTCCGGATCAAAGTTCCTCTATTCCCGTGAAATGCAGAAAAAAATTCTGAAAAAAAATGGTCCTGAGAGGGCCGAAACTCTCCGTGGTCCGGCCGTTAATTTTGGTTGCATTACACTCAGGGCGGCAATCAGTAGCAGGAACGCTAATGTTCCAGGCGACGAGGCGCGATCAGTTCCTGTCGACCGGCTTGGAGCGCATCCGCGAAACGGTCTCTCGCTCGGCGCGCTTGGAGCGCATCGGCGGCAGACCGCGATCGACGAGGTCCATGTCCTCCAGCACCATGTCGCCCATGCGCTTGAAGGCAACGTCGAGCGCGCCGGCGCGGTGTGCCGAGCGCAGAAAGCCGGAAAGCGAGCGCACCGGGTGGTTCTTGGCCAGCGGCTCCTCGGGAAACACGTCGCTGGCCGCAACGACATGGCCGCTTTTGACCGCTTCCATCAGCGCCGGGAAATCGACGACGCCGGCGCGGCTGAGCAGGATGAAGGCGGCGCCCTGGCGCATCTTGGCGAAAGCGTCGGCGCCGAGAAAACCCTGGTTCTCGCTGGTCACCGAGGCGACGACGAAAACGAAATCGCTTTCCGACAGCACCTTGTCGAGCGAGGCCGGCTCGACGCCATGCTCCACCAGCACGGAAGGCGGCAGCCAGGGATCGAAGACCTTGGTGCGCGTGCGGAAGCCGGTCAGCAGCCGATTGAGAGCGCGGCCAAGATCGCCGAAGCCGATGATGCCGACATCCGAACCTGAGAGGAGTCGCGCCGTCTGGTTGCCGTCGCCGCCCCATAGTTCCTCGCCTTGCCGGAAGGCGAGGTCGGCATCGACGATGCCGCGCGCCAAGTTTAGCGCCATGGCAAGGCCGAGTTCCGCCACCGGCTCCGCGAACACCAGGCCGGTGGTGACGACGTGAATGCCGCGGGCAAACAGCGTCTCATAGGGCATGTTGTTGATGAGATTGGTCTCGACGTTGAAGATGCAGCGCAGCGCTTTCAACCTCTCCAGCGTCTGAGGGGTGATCGGCGGCTGGCCGACGATGTAGCGGGCTTCGGCCAGCACATCTGTCGGCAACTCCGAGACGCCTTCCGGCGTTGTCTCGACGATGCGATATCTTTTGCGGAAGCGCGCCAGCTGCGGCGGCGTGAAGATCAGGTCGAGCGTGCGCGGTTCGGGTGCGCTGATCACCAGCGGCGAGGCTTTGTTGGACATGATTTTCCTCCCGGCGCGATTGGATCGCATCAATCATATCAGCGTTTTTACTCCCGATGAAACGATTTACAACAGCGAAAAATCGATTTATCGATTATGTTAACGAGAGGGCGACCACTCGCCTCCGGGAGAAGATTAATGGCGCAACAGCAGGCCCAGCAGCGGCGCGCGTCGATCCACGATGTGGCAAGCCAGGCGGGCGTGTCGGCGGCCACTGTTTCCAAGGTTCTTTCCGGCGTCACCACGGTAAAACCGGAAAACGCGCAGCGCGTCCTCGATGCCGTCGAGCTTCTGGGCTACCGCGTCGATCCGCTCGCCTCGGATATGCGCAGGGCCAAGCGTCGCATCATCGGCGCCATCATGCCGGAGTTCGAAAGCGAGTTCTTCGGCCAGATGGTGAGCGAGCTCGAAGGCCTCGCCGAGCAACGCGGCTATACGCTGGTCGCCGCCTCCAGCCGGGAATCGGAGCAACGTGAGAAGGAGATCCTCGCCCGCATGCATGACTGGCGCGTTGCCGGCGTCGTACTGGCGCCGGTGCGAAACGAGCACGGACCGGCGGCTGGTTTCATGAAAGCGAACGGCATGACAGGGGTGCTGATTGACCGCGTGCTTGCCGATGACGCCTTCGACACGGTTTCGGCCGACAGCGCTGCGGCAAGCGCCGAAGTGGCGCGCGCGCTGGTCAGCCAGGGCCATCGTCATGTTCTTGTGGTCGGTCTCGGCCAGCAGGCGGCGACCGTGCGCGCCCGGCTCGAAGGGTTTCGCAAGATGGCGCTTGAGCTTGCGCCCGACATCCGGATCGACGTCGTACTCTGCGAAAGCGATGTCGGGCCTTTGCGGACGCTGCTTCGCGATTATTTCAGCCAGCGGGAAGACGGCGGCGACAGGCCTACGGCGGTCTATTCGCTCTTCCTGAAGGGCACGCTGGTGGCGCTTTCGGAGTTTCGGCGGCGCGGCTGGCACTGCCCAAACGACATCTCGCTGGTCGGCTTCGACGACGCCGAATGGATGCAGGTGACGTGGCCGGCGATCGCCGCGGTGGTGCAGCCGGTGCGCGAGATCGCCGCCAACGCAATGGAGGTTTTGTTTCGCAGGATCGAAGGCGAGCGCGGCCCGCCGAGGGCGCGGCTCGAACCTTGCAAGGTGTTCATGCGGGAATCCGTTGGCTCGCCAGGCAGCGTCCCGCATTCCGGGGGAGGAGACCGACAATAACCCCCATGTCGACAACGGAAGAAGAGTGCCGGCCCTGGCCGAGGCATCCGGCGCAAACAAACGGAGGACGGAATGACATCGCTTTCCACAAAGATAAATCGATTTACTCTCGCGTTGGGCGTAGCGCTTACGTTTGCCGCGGTCGGCGCTGCTAAGGCCGAGGACGGCGAATATGGCGTGCTGATGAAGACCTTGGCCAATCCGTTCTGGGGCGCGATGGCGCAGGGCGTCGCCGACGGCGCCAAGGAGGCCGGCGTGAAATACTTCCAGCAGGCGGCCGAAAGCGACCAGGCGGCCGAGCCGCAGCTCAACCTCTGCAACACGATGCTCGAGCGCAAGCCGGTGGCGATGATCACCGCCGCCATCAACTCGACCAACCTCTTGCCCTGCCTGAAATCGGCGCAGGATGCCGGCATCAAGATCGTCGATCTCGACAACAATCTTGACCAGGCGGTTCTCGACAAGGAAGGCGTCAAGGTTACCTTCCATATCGGTTCCGACAACGTCGCCGCGGGTGCGCAAGGGGCCGAATATCTCGTCTCCAAGCTTGGCAAGGACGCCAAGGGTCCGGTGCTGGTGATCGAGGGTCTCTCAGGCAACATCACCGGCGAGAAGCGCGCCAAGGGCTTTGCCGACAAGCTCAAGGAACTGGCGCCGGGGCTCGAGGTGGTCGCCTCGCTGCCGGGCGATTGGGATCGCGGCAAGGCCGCCTCGATCGCCACCGACACACTGACGGCGCATCCCGATCTGGTTGCCATCTTCTGCGCCAACGACGGCATGGCGTTGGGCGCCGTTGAATCGGTCTACGCCGCCGGCAAAGGCGAGCAGGTGACGATCATCGGCGTGGACGGCAACATCGACGCGGTGAAGTCGATCAAGGAAGGCCGCCTGAACGCTTCCGTCGCGCAGCTTCCCTATCTCGTCGGCAAGCAGGCGGTCGAGAACGTCAAGAAGGCGCTGGCCGGCGAGAAGGTCGAGGAAAGCATCGCGGTGCCCACCCTGGTGCTGACCAAGGACGTGCTCGACGCCGGCAAGGAGCCGATGCTGCAATATGTGAAGTAGCAAGAGAAGGGACTAGGGGAGCAGGTCAGTAGGGGAGTAGGTCAGTAGTAGGGGGTAGGAGGAGGAAGGTTTGCACTTCCCAGACCCGGCTCTCTCCCGCTGACTTCCCTATTCCCCTAGTCCCCTACCCAGAAGGGTCAAAACATGGCTTCCGAAACGGCGCAGCCCGGGTTTTGGGCTCGGGTGCAGCGCGCATCCGTCGAGAGGCTCCACATCAGGCTGGAGTCGCTGCTGGTGCTTGTGCTGCTGAGCGCGGCGATGGCGATTCTGTCGCCTTTCTTCCTGTCGCTCAGCAATTTCCTCAACATCCTGCTCGCGACGTCGACGATCGGCGTGCTGGCGATCGCCGCGACCTTCGTCATCGGTTCAGGTGGGCTCGATCTGTCGCTGGGATCGGTCATGGGCCTTGCCGGCGTGGCGGGGGCCTTCGTCGCCGTCAACCTCGGCTGGCCGTCGGTGTTCGCGGTGATCGCCTGCATTCTGGCCGGAAGTATCGCCGGCTACATCAACGGCCAACTGGTCACCCGCGCCTTCGTGCCGGCCTTCATCGTAACGCTCGGCATGCTGGGCCTTGCGCGCGGGCTGGCGCTCGTCATCTCGCAGGGCAGGGCGATCTACGGCCTGCCGCCGGAGATCGTCTATATCGGGCAAGGGAGGCCGCTCGGCATTCCGATGCCTGTCATCATCTTCGTGCTGACGGCGATCGTCGCGCATACGGTGCTTGCCTATACGCGCTTCGGCCGCCACACTTTGGCGCTCGGCGACAGCGAGGGCGCGGCGCGCGCAGCCGGCATCCGCGTCGAGCAGCATCGCCGCATCATCTACACGCTCTCCGGCGCGCTTGCCGGGCTTGCCGGTCTCTTGTTCACCGCCCGCGTCAATGCGGGCGACCCGACCGCCGGCATCAACTACGAACTCACCGCGATCACCGCGGCGATCATCGGCGGCACCAACCTGTTCGGCGGCCGTGCCTCGATCCTCGGCACCATGATCGGCGCTCTGATCATGGGCGTGCTGCAGAACGGGCTGACGCTGCTTGCCGTGCAATCCTATTACCAGCAGATGGCGATCGGCGCGGTTCTCATCCTCGCGGTCTTCATCGACCAGTATCAGGTGCGGAAGGAGTCGCGCGTATGACCCTGCTTTCGCTCCACAAGATCCGCAAAAGCTTCGGGGCGGTCGACGTGCTGCATGGCGTCGACCTGTCGGTCGCGGCCGGCGAGGTGGTCGGGCTGGTCGGCGACAACGGCGCCGGCAAGTCGACGCTGATGAAGACCATCACCGGCATCTACCGCGCCGACACCGGCTCGATCGAGTTCGACGGCAAGGACATCCTCGCTCTCGATCCCGGCCAGCGGCGCCGGCTCGGCATCGAGATGATCTACCAGGATCTGTCCTTGGCCAAGCAGCAGGACGTGGCCTCCAACATCTTCCTTGGCCGAGAGCCGACGAAAAGGCTGCTCGGCCTCTTCCCCGGCTTTGTCGACAAGACCGAGATGGATCGGCAGGCGGCGCGGATGATCGAGCGGCTCGGGGCGCACCTGCCGTCGATCAGTCGTTCCGTCGGCTCCTTCTCCGGCGGCCAGCAGCAGACGGTGGCGATCGCGCGGGCGCTCACCTTCAACCCGAAGCTCGTCATCATGGACGAGCCGACGGCGGCGCTCGCCGTGCGCGAGGTGCAGAGCGTGCTCGATCTCATCCGGCGGCTGAAGTCTGAAGGCATCGCCGTCATTTTGATCTCGCACCGGCTGAACGACGTGCTGTCGGTCACCGATCGCATCGTCGTGCTGCGCCACGGCAGGGCGGATGCCGATCTCGTCACCGCCAAAACCAACATGAACGAAGTCGTCAGCCGCATCGTCGGCGGCGGCGATACGGCCGCCGCGGCGGCGCACGAGCAACGAGGCTGATATGAATGTTTTCGGACTGCACACTTTCGCCATCGCCCCGGTCTGGGATCTGGCCCGCATCGAGCCGCAGATGGACCGGCTGAAGGAGCTCGGCATCGGCCTCATGGAAATCCCGCTGCTCAGACCCGAGGAGATCGACACCAAGCGCACGCGCGGTTTTGCAAACCATTATGGCGTGCAGCTCATTCCCTCGCTCGGCTTGCCGCGCGCGCTCGACGTGGTGGAGCGGCCGGAAGAGGCGCTCGACTTCCTGCAGCCGGCCTTCAACGTTTGCAACGAGGTGGGCGCCGAGGCGCTCGGCGGCGTCACCTATGGAACGATCGGCAAGACCACCGGCCGGGCGCCGACGCAGCGGGAGATCGACGGCATGTGCCGCTTCCTCGAAAGGGCGGCAAAGTCGGCGAAGGCCCGCAGCCTGAAGCTCGGCATCGAACCCTGCAACCGCTACGAGACGCATCTGATCAACCGCGGCGTCGACGCGGCGCGCATCATCGAGCGCATCGGCGCCGACAACATCTTCATACATCTCGACACCTACCACATGCATATCGAGGAAGAGAGCTTCGCGGCCGGCTTCGAGGCGGCGGCGCCCTTCCTCGGCTATGTCCATGTGTCGGAGGCCAATCGCGGCGTGCCGGGGCGCGGCATGCTGAACTGGGCAGCCTGCATGAAGGCGATCGCCGACATCGGCTATGCGGGCCCGATCACGCTCGAAAGCATGAACCATGTCGACGTCGACATCGCCGGCGGGCTCGCGGTATGGCGTCCGGTGGCGGAAGACCCGCGCGACGTCATCGAGGTGGGGCTGCCCTTCCTGCGCGACGAAGCGAAGAAGGCGGGGCTGACACTCGGGTAACGAAGCTACTTGCCCCGGCGCGTCAGCCAGCGGCGACGCGCCTCCTGCTGTTCGGCGAGTTCGGCCTCGTCCCAGTAGCCGATGAGCACGCCGGAGCCGATGATCGGGTCGAAATGCCCGACCTTGTCGTCGATCTCCGTCAGCCACTCGTTGGGGACGGTAATGCGGTTGTTGGGCAGCGCCAGCCAGCGCATCAGCATTTTGCGCAGCCGCTCGATATCGCCGGCGGCCGACGGCTCGCGGCCGAGGTCGCGCAATTCGCCGGGGTCGTTCTGGAGATCGAAGAACATCGGCTCGACACCTTCACCATGGACGAGTTTGAAGCGGCCGTCGGTGATCATGTAGAGCTTGCAGCCCGAAACCGGCATGACGAGCTTCAGCCGCGCCGCATCGCCGCTGTAGTCATATTCGCTGACGGCATAGTTGCGCAGGCTCTTCCGCTCACCCGAAGTCAGCGACAGCAGCGAGCGGCCTTCGAGGACATGCGGCTTGGGCCTGCCGCCGAAATAATCGAGAAAGGTGGGCGCGAGATCGATCATCTCGACCAGCGCGTCCGACGTGGTTCCTCTTGTGACGTCGGCTTCCGGACGAGGATCGTAGACGATCATCGGCACCTTCACCGCGACGTCGTGGAACAGGTATTTCTCGCCGAGCCAATGGTCGCCGAGATAGTCGCCGTGGTCAGAAGTGAAGACGACAAGCGTGTTCTTGAATAGGCCGCGCTTCTCCATGAAGTCGAACAAATGGCCGAGCTGATCGTCGATCTGCTTGATCAGGCCCATGTAGCAGGGAACGACCGTTTCGCGGACCTCATCGCGCGCGAAGTTCTTCGAGTACCGCTCCTGCTGGAAGGCCTCGAAGATCGGGTTTGGCGAGACGCGCTCGGCTTCGCTGCGAACGGGCGGCTGGATGTCCGCCTTGCCGTACATGGCGTGGTAGGGCGCGGGCACGATATAGGGCCAGTGCGGCTTGATGTAGGAAAGATGCGCGCACCAGGCTTCGCCCTTGGCCTCGGCGTCCTCAATGAAGCGCATGGCACGGCGCGTCATGTAAGGCGTCTCGGAATGCTCCTCCGGAATGCGCGCCGCCTTGTCGGCATGGACGAGCAGCCAGCCGTTGAAATTCTCGCCATTCTCGCCTTCGCCGGAATTCGCCCAATGCTCCCAAGGATTTTCGGCCTCGAAGCCGTGCTGGCGCAGATAGGTGTCGTAGACCGGATCGGGGTCGTAGCTGGTCGAGGGGTGCAGGCCGTCATCGCGCTCGAACGGCTCGAAGCCGCATTCCGCGACACGCACGCCGATGACGGAATCCTTGGCGATGCCGAGGCGCTCCATGCCTTCCTCGTCGGCCTTCATATGTGTCTTGCCGATGAGCGCACAACGCACGCCGACCTCGCGCAGATGGTCGCCCAGCGTCGGCTCGTCGACCCTGAGCGGCACGCCATTATGCGTCGAGCCGTGCGAGCGGACGTAGCGGCCGGTATAGGCGCTCATGCGCGAGGGGCCGCAGACCGTCGATTGCACATAGGCTTTGGTGAAACGCACGCCGCGGCTGGCGAGCCGGTCGATGTTCGGCGTCGTCAGCCTCTTGTGCCCGGCGCAGCTCAGATAATCGAACCGCAGCTGGTCGCACATGATGAAAAGGACGTTGCGTTTCGAGGTCATTGCTGCCCGTCGGAATGGTTCTCGAACCCGGTAATGCCAGAACAATCAGCGCATGCCAACCAGGGCAACCAGCCTGCACAGCTCACCAGAGAACTTTACAAAATCATTTTTTCATGTGAAGTCTCAGGCATCCCAAGGATTCCAAATGACATCCCACCGTTTTGCCACCCGTCTCAATTCCTTCGCCTCGCGGCCTGAGGCGGAGTGGGCCGGGCTTACCGGGAAGCCCTCGGTGCTGCAGATGGCGGCGCGGGCGGCTAAGGTCGAGGGGCTCACCGATCTCGACCTCAACTTTCCCGACCATATCGGTGAAAACCCCAGGGAAATCGCACGGAGGCTTGGTGATCTCGGGCTTTCCATCAATGCCTTCGCGATGCGCTACTATTCCAATCCCGCCTTCAAGCTCGGCGCGTTCACCAATCCCGATCCGGCAGTGCGGCGTGAAGCCATCGACCTCACCAAGGCTGGCATCAATGCGACGCGAGAGGCGGGCGCCGGTCTCATGACGTTGTGGCTGGGGCAGGATGGTTTCGACTACGCTTTCCAAGCCGACTACGCGACACTTTGGCAACACGAAATCGACGGTATTCGTGAAGTTGCGTCGCATGACCCCGATTGCGCCATCAGCCTCGAATATAAGCCGAACGAGCCGCGTTCTTATTCGCTGATGCCGGATGCCGCGACCACGTTGCTGGCGATCCGCGAGGCCGGCCTGCCCAATCTCGGCGTCACCCTCGACTTCGCGCATGTTCTTTATGCCGACGAGCAACCGGCCTTTGCCGCCGCTCTTGTCGCCCGTCACAGCAGGTTGCTCGGCGTTCATCTCAACGATGGCTACGCCAAGCGCGACGACGGCCTGATGGTCGGCGCCGTGCACACGCTGCAGACCATCGAACTGCTGCGCCAGATACGCAGGGACGGCTACGCCGGTGCCATCTATTTCGACACCTTTCCCGACATGACCGGTCTCGACCCGGTGCGCGAATGCGAGGTCAACATCATGACCGTCAAGCGCATGTTGCGGGTCGTCGAGCGGCTGGAGCGGGACAATCGGTTGGCGGCTGCCCTCGATGGGCAGGACGCGGTTGCCTCGCAGGCTGTCGTCCAGGAAATCCTGCTCGGAGCAAATGCAGGATGACGTCCGCGGATCTCCGGGCCGTGGGGCCGCGCATCCGCATGATGATGCCGCATCTGACACCGCTGGAGGCAAAGGTGGTGGAAACCGTGTTCGGCCGCCGCGGTTTCGACGAGACGATCTCTTTGAAGGAGATCGCTGAAGAGGCCGGCGTCTCCGAGGCGATGGTGGTGAAGATCGCCAAGAAGCTGGGCTTCTCCGGCTATCGCGACTTCCGGACGGCAGTCTGCGAATACAGCCGCTCGCCGACCGCCGAGATGCACCGGGAACTCTCCGTCGACGACAGTTCGGCCGAGATCGCGCAAAAGGTCTTCCGCACTTCGATACAGGCGCTGGAGGAAACGCTGGCGATCCTTGACATCGGCCATTTCGACCGGGCCGCCGACCTCATCTATCGATCCAGAAATCGCGACTTCTATGGCGTCGGCGGTTCGGCTCAGATTGCCCGGGATGTCTCGCACAAGTTCCTGCGGATCGGCATCCGCGCGGCGGTTTACGACGATTCCCACATGATGCTCATGTCGGCCTCGCTCCTCGGCGCCGAAGACATTGCCGTCGGCTTTTCCCATTCCGGCAACAGCAGCGCGGTGATTGATGCCGTTCAGCTCGCCAAGAAGAACGGCGCCCGCACGCTTGCCGTAACCAACTACGCCAACTCGCCGCTGGCAGCCGAGGCGGATGTCGTGCTCTGCTCGACCGCGCGGGGGTCGCCGCTGATGGGCGAGAATGCGGCCGCCCGTATCGCCCAGCTCAACATCCTGGATGCGCTGTTCGTCGCGGTGGCGCAGCGCGACTACCAGGCGGCGGAGCACAATCTCGGCCGCACCATGTCGGCAGTGACGTCGAAACGGCGAGACAAGTACAGATGAAAGATCGTCGCGGATGAGCGTTGCTTCAGCGGGGCTGGTGGCCGTGTTCGGCAGCCTGCATTACGACATCCTGGTCGACGCACCGGATCGTCCGCGCAAGGGCGAGACGGTGACCGGTTTCGGCTGGCAGCCGAAATGCGGCGGCAAGGGCGGCAATCAGGCCCTGTCGGCGGCGCGCGCGGGGGCGAGGTCGGCGATGATCGGCGCCGTCGGCGACGACGATTTCGGCCGCGCGCTGCTCGCCAATCTCAGCCGCAGCAATGTCGAGCACCGCTTCGTGCGAACAGAACCGGGAACCCGATCAGGCATGAGCGTGGCCATCTTCGACGCCGATGGCGACTACGGCGCGGTGATCGTTTCCGGCAGCAATCTGACACTCGGCGAAAAGGATGTCGCGGGGGCGGCCGGTCTGCTCGCGCAGGCTGAGGTGCTGTTGCTGCAGAACGAAGTGCCGGAAATCGCCAACATCGCTGCCGCGCGCGCGGCGAAGGCTGCCGGCTGCTGCGTCGTGCTCAACGCGGCGCCGGCCCGGCCGCTGCCCGCCGAACTCACCGGGCTCGTCGATATCGTGATCACCAACGCTCTAGAGGCGGAGTTCCTGGCCGGCATTCCGGTCGTCGACACGCTAGAAGGCGCAGCTGAGGCAGCGCGGCAGCTGGCAATCGTCTATCCGGCGGCAATCGTCACCGCCGGCGGCGATGGCGTCGCCTATCACGACCGCGATGGCCGCGCCTTTGCGCTCGCTGCCATTCCAGTGAAGGTGGTCAGCACCCATGGCGCCGGTGATGAATTCGTCGGTGCCTTTGCGGCTGCGCTTGCTCGCGGTGAGCCCACCGAGGCCGCCATCGCCGCCGCGAATGCCGCCGCCGCCCTGCTGGTCTCGACGCCGGAGGCGGATCGCCAGACGCCCCCTCAAAAGGGCGTGCACCGTCCAGAGTAGCCCTCGGTTACCGATCTAGACAACTGGTGCAATGTTGGTTTGGAGGATCGAGATCGTGCCATTCGTCAGTATCGGCGGCATTACGTTGCACCATCGCCTTATCGCCGGGACGGCTGCTGCGCGCCCGATCATCTTCATCAATTCGCTCGGCACCGACTTGCGGATCTGGGACGATGTCGTCGCACGGCTTGCCGGTGAGATGCCGATGCTTGTCTATGACAAGCGCGGCCACGGACTTTCCGACATCGGCAGCGGCGTGCGCTCGATCGACGACCATGTCGACGATCTGAGCGCGCTCATCGACTGCTTCGGCTTCCAGAAGGTCGTGCTTTTTGGCCTGTCGGCCGGCGGCATGGTCGCGCAGGGGTTCTATGCACGGCGGCCCGAACTCGTCGAAGCGCTGATCCTCAGCGACACCGCGCACAAAATAGGTACCGCCGAGAGCTGGAACAGCCGCATCGCGACGGTCGAGCGTGACGGCATCGAGGTGATTGCCGATGGCATCATGAAGGTGTGGTTCACGCCGGATTTTCATGCCAACCGCGCCGCAGAGCTTGCTGGTTGCCGCAACATGCTGACCAGGCAGGCGCTGCCGGGTTACATCGGCACGTGCATGGCGGTTCGCGATGCGGATTTCACCGACAGCGCGCGCCGCATCGCGGTGCCGACGCTCTGCATCGTCGGCGACCAGGACGGCTCGACGCCGCCCGATCTCGTGCGCTCGCTTACCGACCTGATCCCCGGCGCGCGCTTCGAGCTGATCCGCGGCGCCGGGCACATTCCCTGCATCGAGCAGCCCGACGCGCTCGTCGCCCTGATCCGCGCCTTCGTCGCGTCGTTGCCTGAGGGGAAGCCTCTCCATGGACGATGACGCAAACAATGCCAACCGATACCGGACCGGGCTCGAGGGCGACGCCATCGCATCGATTGAGAGGCGGTGCGCTTCTCCTGGTGGATGACGACGATCCTCCACCGCTTCCCCGAGGCGGGTGAGTTCGGTCAGCGCATCCAGGAAGCCGAGCTCAATTATCTCGTACACTCCATTGCCGCCTCGACCGCGCTGGCGGAGAACTATGTCGGCCTGCCTTACTGAGCGGGCCGAGCCGTCAGACCCGTTCCAGTGCAATCGCAATGCCCTGGCCAACGCCGATGCACATGGTGGCCAAAGCGCAGCGTCCGCCGCGCTCGCGCAGCTCCAGCGCCGCCGTGCCGGTGATGCGCGCGCCCGACATGCCAAGCGGATGACCGAGCGCAATGGCGCCGCCGTTGGGGTTCACATGCTTCGCCTGCTCGGAAATTCCGAGTTCACGCAGCACGGCAATGCCTTGCGAGGCGAAGGCTTCGTTCAACTCGACGACGTCGAATTGGTCAGGCCTCAAGCCGAGACGGGCGCAGAGCTTTTTGGTTGCCGGCGCGGGACCGATACCCATGATGCGCGGCGCGACGCCGGCAACAGCACCGCCGAGAATGCGGGCGATCGGCGTCAGGCCATGTTTCCTGGCCGCCGCTTCCGAGGCGATGATCAGCGCAGCAGCACCATCATTGACGCCGGAAGCATTGCCGGCAGTCACGGTGCCGCCCTCGCGGAACGGCGTCGGCAGCTTGGCCAGGGCCTCGATGGTCGTGCCGGCGCGGGGATGCTCGTCCTTCGAGACGACGATTGGCTCGCCCTTTTTCTGCGGGATCGCCACCGGCGTGATCTCCTTCGCCAGCCGGCCATTGGCCTGCGCCGCAACAGCCCTGTCCTGGCTGCGCACGGCAAAGGCGTCCTGGTCGGCTCTGCTGACCGAAAACTCCTCGGCGACGTTCTCGCCGGTCTCCGGCATGGAATCGACGCCGTACTGCTTCTTCATCAGCGGGTTGACGAAGCGCCAGCCGATGGTGGTGTCGTAGATCTCGGCATTGCGCGAGAAGGCGGTGTCGGCCTTCGGCATGACGAAGGGCGCGCGGCTCATCGATTCCACCCCGCCGGCAATCATCAGCTCGGCCTCGCCGGCCCTGATGGCCCGGGCGGCGATGGTGACGGCATCCATGCCCGAGCCACAGAGCCGATTGATCGTGGAGCCCGGAATGTCCTGGGGAAGGCCGGCCAGCAGCAACGCCATCCGCGCCACGTTGCGGTTGTCCTCGCCGGCCTGGTTGGCGCAGCCAAAGACGACGTCGTCGACCGCGGCCCAGTCGACGCCCAGGTTGCGCTCGACCAACGCCTTCAGCGGAATGGCGGCGAGATCGTCGGCTCGCACCGAGGATAGCGCGCCGCCGAAACGGCCGATCGGCGTGCGGATGTAGTCGCAGATGAAGGCATCAGTCATTATGCAGCTTTCCCTTTGGCGGTACCCGCATGCGCGGCCTTGCTGCGCGCCTGCAAATCGCGCAATGTCTTCAGCTCGAGTTCCGTCGGCGCCGGCGTCTCGTCAAGCGCCTCGGCAAACTTTGCTTCCCAGCCACAGGTCGCCTGCACCTCTTCGCGGGTGACGCCGGGATGCAGCGACACGACGGTGAATTCCTTGGTGACACGGTCCGGCTTCCAGACGGCGAGGTCGGTGATCAGCAAGGTCGGACCGGCGGTGTCGATGCCGAGCCGCTTGCGGTGGTCACCGCCTTCGCCATGGCCGAAGGAGGTGAAGAAGTCGATCTTTTCGACCATGCCGCGCTTCGACTGCGCCATGGTGATGTAGACCTCTCGCGAGGAGGTGGCGATTTCCGGCGCGCCGCCGCCGCCGGGCAGCCGCGTCTTGGGATGCGCATAGTCGCCGATGACCGTAGTGTTGATGTTGCCGAATTTGTCGAGCTGGGCGGCGCCAAGGAAGCCTATCGAGATGCGGCCGCCTTGCAGCCAATAGCGGAACATCTCCGGCACCGCGACGGTGGTGACCGCCGTCTCGCACAATTCGCCGTCGCCGATCGACAGCGGCAAAACGTGGGGCGCGGTGCCGATGGTGCCGCTCTCGTAGATCAGTGTGATGTCGGGCGCATGCGTCAGCCGCGCGACATTGCAGGCGGCCGACGGCGCCCCGATGCCGACAAAGCAGACATCGTCGTTCTTCAGCGCACGGCTGGCGGCGATCGTCATCATCTCGCTGGGGGTGAAGCCCAGATCATTCTCGCTCATGCGGCTTTCCTCAGATGCTCGACGCGAGCCGCGAAGTCGTCTGCGCTGCTCTCGATGACGTTCTTCTGCATCCATGCCTGGAAGCGGTCGCGGTCGGCGGCGATCTCGTCCCATTCGAGATAGGCGGAGTTGTCGCGCTCGTAATAGCCATGCGTGTAGGAGGGATGGGAGCCGCCCGGCACGATCGAGATTGCCGCGATCGTCCAATTCGGCAGCACGGTGAGATTGGGATGCAGATCGTCGAAACTGTCGACCACTTCTTCGACCGTCACCACGGCGCGTTTGGCCGCGAGCACGGCCTCCTTCTGGATGCCGATGATGCCCTCGACCAGCACATTGCCTTTGCGGTCGGCCTTCTGCGCGTGGATGAAGGCGACGTCGGGCCGGATCGCCGGAACGGCGGCTAGCACCTCGCCGGTAAACGGGCAGGTTATGGACTTGATGTTTGCATTGATGGCGGCAAGGCCTGCGCCGCGATAGCCGCGGAACACCGCGCAGGGCAGGCCGGCGGCACCCGCCTCATAGGCGTTGGCCATGCCGGCGTGGCTGTGCTCCTCGACCTCGATCGGCCGTGGAAAGCCGTTCTCGATGGCGTCGCGAACGCGCCTGAGCAGGCCGACGCCGGGATTGCCGAGATAGGAGAAGACGATCTTCTTGGCCATGCCCATGCCGATCATCTGATCGTAGATCAGGTCGGGTGTCATGCGGATCAGCGTCAGGTCGCGAAAGCACTGGCGGATTGCCTCATGGGCCGCGGCGGTCGGGATCAAATGGGTGAAGCCCTCGAAGGCGACCGTATCGCCATCGTGCAGAGTCTCCGCAACGGCCTTTTTCAGCGGCAGGAACTTGACCATCGTCCATTGCTCCGGAGATTAGAAGGTTCGTATCGGAGCATATGAGAGCGCCCCTCTCGCGTCACTATGAGGATGCCTGCAGGCAAACGAGGTGCAGCGCAAAACAATCGGGACATGCGGGACTTGGCCGTTGACGCTTTGTCTCACATACGCTAATGAACAGGATTATACAGGTTCATTGAACAGGTATCCATATGGCCCGCCGCGCGACGCAACTCACTCCCGGCACGGGCAAGCCCGAGCAGATCGCGACGGTTCTGGAGCACGAGATCCGCTCAGGCGTGCTCGGCTTTGGCGAACGCCTGCAGAGCGAGAACGAGCTCGTCCAGCGCTTCTCGGTCAGCCGCAACACGGTTCGCAAAGGGCTGGAAGAGCTTTCAAGCCGCGGCCTCATCACCACCAAGGTCGGCATCGGGTCCTTCGTCACTTTCGACGGCATGCCGGTCGATGACGCGATCGGCTGGTCGCGCGCGCTCGCCAATGCGGGCGCCAATGCCGAAACCCGGACGCTTAGGCTCGAGATCATCGAAGATGCCGAGCTCGCGGCAAAGCTCGGTGTCGAGAGCTCGTCTTTCATCGCCGTCGATCGCGTCCGTACCAATGCCGATGACGGCCATGCGATCTCGATCGAACGCAGCCGCCTGCCACTGTCGCCCGAGCTGGAAGACGTGCCGCTGCGCGGGCTTCGCGAAGGCTCGCTGCACCAGACGCTGCGCGGGGCAGGGCTGGTGTCCGACCATGGCGAGGAGTGGGTCGACATCGAGATGCTCAGCGCTGCTGATGCCGCCATCCTCGATTGCGCGCCGGGCACGCCGTTCCTCAGGACGCGGCGGCTGACGCGCGCCGCCGACGGCCGCGCCATCGAATTCGTCACCAGCCTGCTCAACCCGGCGCATTTCGCGCTGCATCTGGAGTTCTGAGCATGGCGGCCGACGCGATCGACCGGGCGATGGGCGCGCTGATCGGCGGCGCGCTTGGCGATGCGCTGGGCATGCCGACACAGCTTCTGTCGCCCGCCCGCATCGCCGAGCTCTATGGCCATGTCGAGGGTTTCGTTGCGCCCGCCGTCGACCATCCGGTGTCGAAGGGGCTGCCGACAGGTGCCATCACCGACGACACCGAGCAGGCCCTGCTGCTCGGCCGCATCCTGGTCAGCTCCGGGAATCGCTTCGACCATGCGCGATGGGTCAACGCGCTGCTCGACTGGGAGCGCGACGTCAAGGCGCGTGGCAGTTACGACCTGCTTGGACCGTCGACCAAGCGGGCCATCGACGCCATCAATAACGGCGTGCCGGCGGAAGAAGCGGGGCGAACTGGCGACACCAACGGCGCCGCGATGCGGATTGCGCCGGTCGGCATTATGATCCGCCCGGAGCCGCTCGATGCCCTGGTTGCGAAAGTCGCGGAAACCTGCCGGGCTACGCACAATACGTCGATTGCGATTGCCTCCGCAGCCGCAGTTGCTGCCGCGGTCAGTCTCGGTGTTTCGGGCGCCGACTGGCGCGCTGCTTCCGGCCATGCCGTCGCGGCGGCAAAGCTTGGTGCCGCGCTCGGTCACTGGGTCACCGGCGGCGACATCGCCGAACGCATCCTCTGGGCGCAGGAACTTGTGCGCGGGAAGGGCGACAAAGAGGCGATCCGGTTGATCGTTGACCTGATCGGCACGGGGGTCGCCAGCCAGGAGTCGATTCCTGCAGCATTCGCCGTGCTGGAGGTTGCCAACGGGGATGCGTGGCGAGCGGCAGTGATCAGCGCCAATCTCGGTGGCGACACCGACACCATAGGCGCCATCGCCGCCGGCATGGCGGGCGCCTGTTCGGGCCTGTCGGGCCTGCCGCAAGATCAAATCGCGGGACTGAAGGGCATCGATCTCGCGGAGGTCGAGCCTTTGGCCAATGATCTTGTCGCGGCGCGCATGGCGAAGGCCCGTGGCGGCAAGGAGGACGCCGCATGAGCGGGCGCCTCGTTCATGTCGGCAGCGCGGTGGTCGACTATGTCTATCGCATCGACGCTCTTCCGGCGGCGGGCAGCGAAAAGACCGCGACGAGCTATTCGCGCGTCGCCGGCGGCGGCTTCAACATGATGGTCGCGGCGAGCCGCACCGGCATGAAGGTGGTGTTCGGCGGAAAGCTTGGCATGGGGGCAGACGGCGACTTCCTGCGCGCGGCTTTCGCCGCTGAAGGCATCGAGACGCTGACGCCGCCGTCACCCTTGATGGACAGCGGCAATTGCGTCGCCATGATCAGCAGCGATGCGGAACGTACCTTCGTCTCATGGCCGGGCGCAGAGAGCGTGCTGACACCGGACATGATGGCGCCCGTCCAAGTCATTCCGGGCGATTGGGTTTTCACCTCCGGCTATACGTTGAGCTACCCTGGCAGCCGCGAAGCGCTCGCCGCCTGGATCGACGCGCTGCCGGAGGAAGTTCCCGTGGTCTTCGATCCGACGCCTGTGATCGCGGAGATTCCGCGCCCGATCTTGGAAAGGGTGCTTGCCCGCACCGCTTGGCTGAGCTGCAACGCCGACGAGGCCGCCGCAATAGCCGGCCGTGGCGACGCGCAGACCGTCGCGATCCGGCTTCTGGCCGAACACTGCCCGAAAGCCGCGGGCGTCGTGATCCGCGCCGGCGCGCATGGCTGCCTTGTGCGGCTGGCAGAAGGCGGCACGCACGCGATCCCCGGCTTCGCGGTCAGCGCCGTCGACACCAATGGTGCCGGCGATACGCATATCGGCGCCTTCGTCAGCGCATTGTCGCGCGGCCTGTCGCCCTGCGAAGCGGCGCGCTACGCGAACGCCGCGGCGGCCGTTTCCGTCACCCGTCATGGCGGCTCGTCCGCGCCGACCGACAGTGAGATCCAGGAATTCCTAAGCCATCACGATCAAGGAACGATAGCGCATGGCCGGGAGGACGCGACTGTAACTTAACAAGCCCATCAACCGGGCCAACAATGAGAGGAAAAAACATGCGCATGCCCAGACTCACCGCTTTTCTGACGGCGACCGCCGTTTTCGTCTCAGCATTCACGTTTGCCGCCCAGGCCGCCGAGGAAGTGCATGTGCTCAACTGGAAGGGCTACGGCGCCGACGAGCCATGGGCGGTCGCCAACTTCGAGAAGGCGACCGGCTACAAGGTCGTCAATGACTTCTTCAACTCCGAACAGGAGATGCTGACCAAGCTGAGGACCAATCCCGGCCTCTACGACGTCGTCATGATCAACGCCGCCTTCAACGACCAGGCGATGGCCGGCAAGCTGATCCAGCCGATCGATACGTCGAAGCTCTCGAACTATGCCGATATCGCCAAGGACAAGGCCGGCTCGCCGATGCTGAACCATGACGGCAAGGTCTATGGCGTGCCGTGGGTGTGGGGCCTGACCGCTCTAGCCATCAACGAGAAGTCGTTCGACAAGCCGCCGACGAGCATCGCCGAGATGTGGGATCCGGCACATAAGGGGCGCGTCATCATCCGCGACGACGCCGTCGAGGCGGTGCAGTTCGGCGCCATCGCATCGGGGCAGAACATCAACGACATCAAGGATATGGGCGCGGTCAAGGCGAAGCTCACCTCGCTGATGCCGCAGATCAAGACCTTCTGGAGTTCGGAGAACGACTGGAACCAGATGGTTGCCTCCAACCAGATCGATATCGGCACCTACTGGAGCGGCTCCGCCGACCGCGCCAAGACGCATTTCAAGCTGCCGGTCTCGCTGGTCATCCCGCAGGAAGGGGCCGTCGCCTGGCTGGACGCCTTCTCCATCCCGGCCGGTTCCAAGAATGTCGCCGGCGCCGAGGCCTTCATCAACTACATGATCGACCCGAAATTCTATGTCGAATGGGTCACCAAGGTCGGCGCGCCGGTTTCGGCCAACACCAAGGCGGTCGAGGCGCTGCCCGAGGACGCCTTCAACCGAAAGGTCATGGGCAGCCCAGAGGTCGCCAAACGTATCCAGTTCCAGGCGCCGGTCACGGATGAGCAGCGCGAGAAATACCTGGCACTTTGGCAGGAGCTGAAGGTCAACGTGAAATAGTTGGCGTCTTACGGGGAGGAGAGGCATCATGGCTGAGCAGCTCGCGACCGGTTCGCGCCGCGGACTGCGGCCAGCCCTGCCGCTTCTGCTTCCCGCTTATCTATGGCTGACGGTGGCGATCTTTCTGCCGCTGTCAGCCATGGTGTTCTTCTCCTTCATGACCGACCTGCCAATGGCCGGGAAGGAGTGGTCGTTCACGCTCGGCAACTACGCCGCCTTCTTCTCGCAAAGCCTTTATCTGACGCTTCTTCTGGCCTCGCTGCGGCTCGGGCTCGAGGTCACGCTTTGGTGCGTCGTTATCGGCTATCCGGCGGCTTACGTGCTGGCGAAGGTTCTTAAAGGCCGCAGCCGCGAGGCGATCTTCCTGCTGGTCATCCTGCCTTTCTGGTCGAACGGGCTCGTGCGCATCTTCTCCTGGGCCATGGTGCTGCGTGAGGGCGGCATTCTCGACACCACGCTCAATGCCGTCTTGCCGTTCAAGATCAATATCGATCTCATGTATTCCTACCCGGCGGTCATCATCGGCCTGGTGCACTCCTACGTGCCCTATATGGTGCTGACCTGTTACCTCACGCTGCAGGCAATCGACGACTCGCTGATCGAGGCGGGTCGCTCGCTCGGGGCTTCGCGGCTGCAGGTGCTCAAGCGAGTGATCATCCCGCTGTCGATGCCCGGCCTCATCGCGGGTGCGGCGCTGATCTTCGTCCCGGTCGTGGGCTCTTTCATGGAGCCGCGCATCCTCGGCGGCCGCACCGGCACCTTCTACGGCACCGTCATCGAGGACCAGTTTGTTGCCGTCTTCAACTGGCCGCTGGGCGCGGCGCTCTCCTTCATCCTGCTTGCCGTCGTGCTGGTCATCTTGGCGCTCGCGGCACCGGTCTTGCGGAGGGCCGGCTGATGGCGACGACGCGCATTCTGGAGTGGGTCGGGCGCTTCTACATCTTCATGTTGCTCGGCTTCCTCTATCTGCCGATCATCATCATGGCGCTGATGTCGTTCAACGCCTCGCCTTTTTACCAGCTGCCGTTCGAGTGGACGACGGACTGGTATGCTTCGCTCGCGCAAAACGACCAGCTGATCGCGGCGACCTGGAACAGCATCGAGATCGCGATCATCACGACGATCCTTTCAACGCTGCTTGGTTCGATGGCGTCGCTAGCGCTCTATCGCTACGTATTCCGCGGCAAGAAATTCCTGCAGGCGCTGCTGTTTCCGCCGATCGCCATTCCGTGGCTTATTACCGGCACCGCGATGCTGATCTTCTTCTTCGGCATCGGCATCGGCCGCGGGCTCATCGCGATCCTGCTCGGCCATGTCGCGCTGGCGCTGCCCTACGTCATCGTCGTCGTGTCCGCCCGCCTGCAGACCTTCGCGCCGGAGCTGGAAGAAGCGGCGCGTTCGCTCGGCGCCAATCAGTGGCAGGTTACCGTGCGCGTAACTTTGCCCTGGATCATGCCTGGCGTGATCGCCGGCGGACTGTTCGCATTCGCTGTCTCCTTCGACCAGTTCGTGGTCTCGTATTTCCTGTCGACGCCAGGCCAGACGACGCTGCCGGTCGAAATCTACGCCGCGATCCGCAAGGGATTCACGCCCGAGATCAACGCGGTGTCGACCATCATCATCGTGGTGTCGATGGCGCTCATGCTGCTGACGGCGCGCTTCTTCAAATTCGGCGGAGAGAAATAATGGCCGGCGTCCAGGTATCGAACGTCTCCCGCAGTTTCGGCGCGCACAAGGCGCTGGACCATGTCTCGATCGACTTTCCGGACGGTGGCTTCTATGCGCTGCTCGGGCCTTCGGGCAGCGGCAAGACCACGCTGCTCAGGCAGATCGCCGGCTTCGACTTTCCCGATAGCGGACGCATCGCCATCGGCGGCGAAAGCGTCGAGCGCGTGCCGGTGGAAAGGCGCCGCATCGGCATGGTGTTCCAGAACTACGCGCTCTTTCCCAATATGAGCGTCGCCGACAATGTCGCTTTCGGCCTTTCGGTGCGCGGCGAGCCGAAGGCGACGGTCGCTACGGAAGTGCAGCGGGCGCTGGATCTCGTCCAACTCGGCAAGCTCGGCGGCCGGCGGCCGCACCAGCTCTCGGGCGGCCAGCGGCAGCGTGTGGCGCTGGCGCGCGCCATCGTCACCAAGCCGCGCGTGCTTTTGCTCGACGAGCCGCTCGGCGCGCTCGACAAGGCGCTGCGCGTTGACATGCAGATCGAGCTGAAGCGCATCCAGCGCGAGATCGGCATCACCACCATCTTCGTCACCCACGACCAGGAAGAGGCGCTGACGATGAGCGACCGCATCGGCATATTGCGCGACGGCCGACTGGTGCAGGAGGGGCCGCCCGAGGAGATCTACGACAGGCCGCAAAGCGAGTTCGCCGCGACCTTCCTCGGCGACGCCAACATCTTTCGCGGCGATGCGACCGGCAACGGCATCAGGCTGCCCGACGGTACAGCAATCGCCGCTGCGTCGGGTGCGTCTCTCTCGGCCGGCGCCAAGGCGAGCTGCGCCGTGCGGCCCGAGCGCATCCAGATTTCAACCGGCTCTGCAACGTCCGAGGCGGGATATGCCAACACGGTCAGGGGCCAGGTTTCAAAACGCATCTTCGCCGGCAACAACAGCACCTATTTCGTCGACCGCGATGGACAGACGGTGAAGGTCATTGTCCAGAACACCGGCGCCGAGCGGCTGGCCGAAGGCCAAGAAGTGATGCTCAGCTGGTCGCCGGAGAGCACGGTGCTGATCGCCGCGTAAGCCGGATCCACCGGTCCCTGATGGGAAATGATGGCGCGGCCCTTGGCTGACCGCCTGATCCTGGCGTTAAATCCAGTCCTCGACGGGAGGAATGGATGGCGAGCATGGATTTCGAGCCGGACGTGAAAGTCCGAGTCAAGGAGTACCGGATCGGCTGCATCGGCGCCGGCATGATCATGGCCGAGTGCCATCTCGCCGCCTACGCGCAAGCCGGCTTTCCGGTGGTGGCGATCGCCTCACGAACCAGGACGAATGCCGAAAAGGTCGCCGGCCGCTGGGGCATTCCGACCGTCTGCGATACGCCGGAGCGGCTGATCGAAGACAGCCGCGTCGAGATCGTCGACCTTGCCTTCCCGCCGGACCAGCAGCCCGCGCTGATCCGCCATGCACTGAACCAGCCGCACATCAAGGCGATTCTGGCGCAGAAGCCGCTGGCGCTCTCGGTCGAGGAAGCGGTGAAGCTGCGCGACGAGGCGGCGGCCTCCGGCAAGATCCTCTCGGTCAACCAGAACATGCGCTACGACCAGTCGATGCGCGTCTTGAAGCAGATCATCGATAGCGGCGCGCTGGGCGAGATCGTCTTCGCCGAGATCGACATGCATGCCATCCCGCACTGGCAAACCTTCCTCGCCGGATATGACCGGCTGACGCTCGCCAATATGAGTGTGCACCACCTCGACGTGCTGCGCTTCCTGTTCGGCGACCCTGACGAAATCACGACGCTGACGCGCAGGGATCCGCGCACCAAGTTCGAACATTCCGACGGCATCACCGTTTCGACGCTGCGCTTTCCCTCCGGCGTGCTCGCGGTGTCGCTGGAGGACGTCTGGTCCGGCCCGCGTCAGGAAGGCTATTCCGACGACCAGCATATCGACTGGCGCGTCGATGGCACCAAGGGTGTCGCCAAGGGCACGATCGGTTGGCCGAAGGGCGTCGCCTCGACGCTGACCTACGCCTCGACAGAGACGACCGGCGGCAAATGGGTCAGCCCGAGCTGGGAGACGATGTGGTTTCCGCATGCCTTCATCGGCGTCATGGAGCAGCTGCAATATGCGCTCAAGACCGGCACGCCGCCGGCGCTTTCCGTTGCCGACAACGTCAACACCATGGCGCTGGTGGAGGCCGGTTACCGGTCGATAGCAGAGGGCCGCACCGTCAGGCTGTCCGAAATCCCTGTCGACCGGGCGACTAAGAAACGGGGCAATTGAATCGCTTATCGGGAGGACTTCACCTCATGATGCAGGCAGGTATCTTCACAGGCTATTTTCCGTATGAGCTCGAGGAGGTCGCCAGGCGCATCCGGGCGCTCGATTTCAACACCGTGCAGCTCGACCTGCATTTCAAGGATATCGACCTCTCGGCCGGACAGATCACCAGGGACAAGGCGAGGCGGGTGCGCGATACGTTCCGCGACCACAACCTGCCGGTTTGCTGCGTGTCCGGCTACACGAACATCATCCACCCGGACAGGGCCGAGCGCGAGCGGCGGCTTGCCTATCTGAAGGAGATCATCCGGAACGCGCGCGATTTCGGCTCGCCTTACGTGATCTCGGAAACCGGCACCTACAACACCGAATCCGACTGGGTGCATCATCCGAAGAACAAGACCGAGGAAGGTTTTGAGGAGTGCCGCAAGGTGATCTCGGATCTTGCCCAGACCGCCTACGAGCACGGCGCGGTGTTCCTGCTCGAAACCTACGTCAACAACGTTGTCGGCTCGGTCGAGGAGACGGTCAGGATGTTCGCTCAGGTCGATCATCCCGGCCTCGGCCTGTTGATCGACCCGACGAACTATTTCGAGGCGCACAACATCGACCGCATGGATCAAGTGCTGAACCAGGTGTTCGACACGCTGACGGACAAGATCAAAATCGCGCATGCCAAGGACGTGAAGCGTTCGGGCGGCGACAAGACGGAGAAGCATGCCGATATCGGCGACGCGGAGGCGCATGAGGGGCTGACCTTCCGCGGCGTCGGCGAGATCGAACTGCCGGCGCCGGGGCTCGGCGTGCTGAATTACGATCTCTATCTCAAGCGTCTCAGCGAAAAGCACCCGAACATCCCGGTAATCATCGAGCATCTCGACGAGGAGGACGTGCCGCGCGCCAAGAAATTCCTCGACGGGAAATTCCGCGCCAACGGGCTTTAATGACGATGACGACCACCGGTACGAAGCGCGACTACAGCCTTGTCGGCGAGAGCACGCGGCTTGCGATAGAGACCGGACTTGCATCGGCCGAGTGGTACCACACCGACGTGCCGCGGAAGGTGATGAAGGAGCTGATGCAGCGTTGCGACGGGCCGGCGATCCGCGATAGCGTCATCTGGATCTCGGCGATCCTGGGCTCAGCCGCCGGCATTGTCTGGTTCTGGGGCACGTGGTGGGTCGTGTCATTCATGTTCGTCTATGGCGTGCTCTATGGCTCGTCGAGCGACTCGCGCTGGCACGAATGCGGGCACGGCACCGCGTTTCGCACGCGCTGGATGAACGATGTCGTTTATCACATCGCCTCGTTCATGCTGATGCGCAACCCGGTGCAGTGGCGCTGGAGCCATGCCCGTCACCACACCGACACGATCATTGTCGGCCGCGATGCCGAGATCGCCGTTATGCGGCCCCCGGACCTCATCAAAGCTGCGCTCGCCTTCACGGGCATTCTCGACTTCCGCTATTCGCTGCCCACGCTGGTGCGCCAGGCCTTCGGCAAGCTGTCGGACGACGAGAAGAGCTACATTCCGGAGATGGAGCAGCACAAGGCGGTGATCGCGGCGCGCTGGCACATCGCGGTATACGTCGCGACGATCGCTGTCGCGATCGCGCTTAGGTCATGGATACCGCTGGTGCTGATCGGCTTGCCGCGGCTCTACGGCACCTGGCACATGGTGACGACCGGCCTGCTGCAGCATATCGGGCTGGCCGACAACGTCACCGACCATCGGCTCAACACGCGCACGGTTTATATGAACCCGATCAGCCGGTTCATCTACTGGAACATGAACTACCATGTGGAGCATCACATGTTCCCGATGGTGCCCTATCATGCGCTGCCCAGGCTGCATGAGTTGATCAAGCACGATTTGCCGGAGCCGAGCCCGTCGATGTGGCATGCCTATCGCGAGGTCTGGCCGGTGCTGGTCAGGCAGCTGAAATACGAGGACTATTACCTCAAGCGCGAATTGCCGCCGACGGCCAAGCCTTACCGCGGCGATTCCACGATCTCGACATAACGGCTGCGGCTGCCGAATAAGGTCGGTGCGCGCGGCAGTTGTGCGAACCCAATCAGGAGAAGGACGATGGCGGAGTGGGTCGAAGCTTGCGCGGTCGACGAGGTGGATGAGGAGGACGTGATCCGCTTCGACCATGGCGGCCGCACCTTCGCGATCTACCGCTCGCCTGACGACGAGTTCTTCGCCACCGACGGTTTCTGCACGCATGAAAAGGCGCATTTGGCCGACGGGCTGGTGATGGACGACATCATCGAATGCCCGAAGCATAATGGCCGCTTCAACTATAAGACCGGCCAGGCCAAGGGCGCGCCGGTCTGCGTCAACCTCAAAACCTATCCGGTCAAGGTCGAGGCCGGGAAGGTGATGATCGATATCGGCTGAAGGCAAGCGGAGCGCATCGCGGCGTTCTCGGAAAATGTCGGCGACGTCAACAGCGGCGCCTATCCGGAAGACCGGCACATCGTGCATATGGATCCAGACGAGCTCAGGCGTTTCATGAAGAAAGTGGACGCAAGAGCCTGAACGGGCACTGCGATGGGTCTGCCTGGTTTGCCGCCAAGTGCAGCAGGTATTGGGCCGGCCTTGCGGCCCGAGCCGGTAAGCTTTCGTCGAGAGATCGGCGCCTATTTCCGTAGCTTGACCACGCCCATCAGGACCTCCGGATAGGTTGCGGCCATCATCCCCTGATCGGCCTGCGCGGCAAAAATGGCGGTGCACCGTTCGGCGTTGAATCGGAAACGGCGTCTGTATTTTTCCTTGTTGAGAATGATCCCGGAGAGGCCGTCGAATTTGCGGAGCAATCGCTTGCGCAGACCTCTCGTCCAGAGCGGACGCTTGAACCGATCGAGCCAGGGCGTATCTTTCGCCAGGTTGCGATAGATCGCCATCGCGGCGAGTTCCACTCCTTCAGGGCTTGGCCACCACGGCTTTCCGAAGGTGAAATGACGCGCGAAGGCTCTACTGAAGGGTATCTGGCTGGAATAGTTGGTCTGCAGATTCCAGAGCGGATGCATCGTTTGCCAGCGTCCGGCAAACGCTATGTTGAGCGCTCCCTGATCGAGCTTCGGTACCCGCCGCAGCGCCAGTTCGCGCGCCCGCTCCAAGAGCCCCTCGGCGCGGATCATTGGCATGTTCAGCACCAGTATGCCGGCGTTGAAATGCGATGAGCCGGGCTCCATCTCAAGAGACTCACGGCAGCTCGGATCGAAATAGGTCTGTTCGTCATGGGCCGCCAAGAGTGGGGCATTCAGTTCAACATCGGCCAAGTCGGTGATCGACCGGTTGAAGATAACATCGGTGTCCACATAGACGAGCCTGTCGTAGGGCTCGAATACCGCCAGCTTGTCGGCAAGCAGGCGAATGTAGGTTGCTACGCTGAGGTGACCGGGATCGAAATCGAATTCCTTCAGGAGATCGGACACGTCGACGATCTTGACGGCAGCGCCGAGCAATCGGTCCGCGACCGGCAAATCCTCAGTTCCGGCGCCGATATGAAGGATGAAACCGTCGATAGGCGCAGATACGTCCAGTATGCGCCGCGCGCCCAGAACAGCGTATGGGAAATTTTTTGCGTCTGCCGCCAAGACGAAGCAGGAACGATGCAATTGAGCCACCCCTTATATGCCCTTGGCTCTTCATATCCGAACTCATCGTGCAACCCAAGAGGGTGCCGAGGGGCGCCGTCCGGCGGGCCCATAAGCGGCGGGGGCCGGCCATCCGATCCGGGCGCGCAGCCAGTTGGCTTGAGGGTTGGCTTGATGGGTGGTGATCTCGATCTGTCGTTGGTGGTCCGCAACGATGCGGTGCCCTGATCTCGTCTAATCGAGCAGTATCTGGTGCACCGCAGGGAGCCAATACCCGTCGGCGAGGACCGCATGGAGCGCATCGGCATGGGATCCGAGCGGCCGGTCTTCCTTAAGCGTCGGCACATGGGCGCGGACGGCCGCGTGGATCGCGCTGGTGGCCGGTGCAAGAATGAGCCCTTCGCGAAGATCGACGGCCTGTGCGGCGGCCATAAGCTCCAGGGCGATCAGCCGCCGCCACAGCACGATCATCTCGACGCATTTGGCGACGGCGAGGGGAGTCTGCGTCGCATGATCCTCAACACCCTCGGACACGGGTAGGAAGTCGAGCATCACCGGATTGGCCTTGTGGCGGATGGCGGCCAGGATCGCCGTCACCGTCTTCTGCAGCGGCACGAAGCCGGCGGACGCGCCGCCGATTGGCGACAGATATTTCGGCAAGCCGTGGCGGGTTGAGCCGGTGAGCTGGATGAAGCGCGCGGCCGACGCCGCCGCGCATTGCGCAATGGCCAGACCTAGCGTCTCGAAGGCGAGCGACAGCGAGGCGGTATGGAAATTCCCGGTCGACAGCACGAGTGAGTCGTTGGCGAGCACCAGCGGGTTGTCGGCGGACGCGTTGAGCTCGATCTCGACCGTGAGCCGGGCATGGTCGATCGCCTGGATGAGCGCGCCGTGGATCGAGGGCATGCAGCGGATCGACAGCGGATCCTGAAGGGTGGTCGGCGCGGGCGTCCCGTCGCGGGTGAGCAGGTCGCGCAGCGCCTTTGCCGCTACCTGCTGACAGGCGGCCGGCCGCGCCAGATGCAGGCGCGGGTCAAGGATGGTGCGGTTGGCCCCGAACGCTTCCATGGTGAGCGCGCCGGCCTGCTCCTGCTGTTCGAGTGCCGACAGCGCGTCGACGAGCGCCAGCGCGCCGGCGCCGGTAGAAACGGCGGAAGCGTTGATCAGCGACAAACCATCCTTCGGTGCCAGGCTGACTGGCGCAAGCCGCGCCATCATCAGCGCCTTTGCCGAAGGCATGCGCCTGCCCTGATAGTCGGCATCGCCTTCGCCGATCAGCGTGTGGGCTATCGCGGTCATCAGCACCAGGTCGCCGGCGCCGATCGAGCCCAGCGACGGCATCACCGGATGGATGCCGGCGTTGAGCAGATCGACAAGCGCGGTGAGGACATGCGGCGACAGGCCGGAGCCGCCGGCGGAAAGCATGGCGATGCGGGCAAACATTGCGGCGCGCACGAGCTGGGCGGGCAATGGGTTTCCCACCGCAGCTCCGCGTCCGTCGAGAAGCTGGCGCTGGAAGGCACCGGCATCGCCTTCGACAGTCGTGCCGAGATTGGCGCCCAGCCCGGTGTTCAGCCCATAGATCTGCTGGCCGCCGGCAGCGGCGTCATCGAGGACCTGGCGGACCTTGCCGAGTTTCTCGATGACCGCCGGCGTGATCTCGACCTTGCCTGCACTGCGCGCCACGGCGGCCACGTCCTCGATGCTGACGCCGGCGCCGGTGAGAACGAGCGGGGTCATGCGAAACGCAGCCTCTGGCCGATGCCTTGTTCCGCGGCTTTGGCCAGCATCGCCTTGCCGAGCGCGATGTCGGAGAGCGACAGACCCCGATGCCAGAACAGGATCGTCTCGCCGTCGCTTTGCCGGCCCGCTTTGTGCCCGGCAGCGATCTGGCCGAGCTCGGCATGCAGCGTCGCCTCGCTCAGCCGTCCCGTCTCGACATGGGCGCGCAGCGAGCCGAACTTGCCGCCCTTGCACTGACCCCAGTCGTCGACGACGATCTTTTGCATGATGTCGGTAAGCGAAAGCTCCACCGCGCTCATCGTGCCATAGGGCACGACCAGCGCGCCGCGCTTGATCCAGGCGGTCTTGAGCAGGGGTTGCGGTTCCGGTAGCCGCGAGGCTTCGACAACGATGTCGGCGCCTTCCACGCAGCTCTTCCAGTCGGCAACGGCGACAACCGGCTTGCCGAGGTCGGCGGCAAGCTTCGCGGCGAAAGCGTCGCGGCTTTCGGGGCGGCGCGAATGGACGCGGATCTCGTCGAAGTCGAACAGGTGATCGAGCAGTCGCACGTTCCAGTAGGCGGTGCCGCGCGCGCCGATGTGACCGAGCACCCTGGATGATTTCTTCGCCAGATGCTTGGCGCCGATGGCGGTGACCGCGCCGGTGCGCATATCGGTGATGACGGTGGCGTCGAGGATGGCGCGTGGCGCGCCGGTGCGCGGGTCGAACAGGTTGAGTATGCCGAATTCGGACGGCAGGGCGTGCAGGTAGTTGTCGACATAATCGCCGACGATCTTGACGCCGGCCGCATCGAGCGGCGCCACATAGCCGCGCAGCACGTTGAAATGACCGCGGAAGGACGGATCCGGCTCAAGATGGACGCGCGGCTCGATCACCGTCTGGCCCTTGCCCTGGGCGACGAGCCCGGCTTCGACGGCGCCGATGATCTCGGCATCGCTCAGGCCAAGGGCTTCAATGTCGAGAGCATTGAGGTAGTCGATATAGATCGGCTTCATGCATTTCCCTCGTCCGGCCCGCGCTCATCCATAACAGGCGGCGGGGCGACACGAAAGTTTGTTGGATAAGCTCTGGACTGGTTCAGCCTTATGCTGTTCAACCGGCGCGTCATGACCAGCATCCCCGACAATGAGGCCGTATCCCAGCTCGTGCCGACGGCGGCGCGCCAGGCGCGGCGCGTCGCGCTGATCGTTGCCGTCGCCTTCTTCATGCAGTTGCTGGATTCGACGATCATCTCGACGTCGCTGCCGCAGATGGGGCAGTCTTTCGGCGTGCCGGCAGTGGCGATGAGCATCGGGATCACCGCTTACATGTTGACCATGGCGGTGTTCGTGCCGTTGTCGGCCTGGCTTGCCGACCGGTTTGGCGCGCGCAACATTTTCCTCGTCGCGATCGGGCTGTTCACGCTGGCGTCGATCGCCTGCGGCTACTCACAGAGCCTGACGCAATTCGTTGCCGCCCGCATCGTTCAGGGCCTCGGCAGCGCCTTGATGACGCCGGTCGGCCGCATCCTGGTGCTGCGCAACGCCGCCAAGTCCGAATTGCTTGCCGCCACGGCGCTGATCACCTGGCCGGCCTTGTTCGCGCCGGTGATCGGGCCGATGCTCGGCGGCTTCATCACCACCTATCTGTCCTGGCACTGGAACTTCTTCATCAACGTTCCGCTCGGCCTCGCCGGGCTGCTGCTTGTCGCGCGCTTCGTTCCGGGCGATCGCGAATCCGAGACCAGGCCGCTCGACTGGCCGGGATTCTTCCTCACCGCGCTCGGCCTCGCCGCGATGCTCTATGGGCTGGAACGGCTTGCGCATCCCGAGGATGGCATGCTGCCGACAGTGGGCCTGGTTGCCGCCGGCGTCGCCGTCGGCTGGGTGGCCGTGCGGCACTTGCGGCGGGTGACGCATCCGCTGCTCGACCTGTCCCCCTTCAAAGTGCCGACCTTCGCCATCTCGACGCTCTCGGCGGGCACGATCTTTCGCGTCGCCATCAACGCCACGCCGTTCCTGCTGCCGCTGCTCTTCCAGGTGGGCTTCGGCATGCGGCCGGTGGACGCCGGCCTGCTGATCCTGGCCTACTTCCTCGGCAACCTCGGGATGAAAGCGGTGACCACGCCGACGCTCAGACTCTTTGGCTTCCGCCGGGTGCTGGTGGTCAACGGGGTGATTGCCTCGCTTGGAATCGCGGCGTGCGGCGTGATTTCGCCGCAGACACCGCTGGCACTTGTCGTGGCGTTGATGCTGGTCGCCGGTCTGACGCGCTCGATGCAGTTCACGGCGCTCAACACGCTTGCCTTCGCGGATATCGGCGCGCCGCAGCGCAGCTCGGCCGCGACTTTGTCCAGCATGCTGCAGCAGGTGGCGATGCTGTTTGGCGTGGCCGTGGCCGCGGCGATCCTCAACCTGTCGCAGATCGTGCGCAGTGGCGCGGCGCCCAACCTAATAGACTTCAGGATCGCCTTTTTCGTGATCGGCCTGATCGGGCTGGTGGCAGCGCTGCGCTTTCTGGTCCTTCCGGCCCATGCGGGTGCAGAGGTCTCAGGCCATACCGGGCGGGACTGAATGGGCTTGGAAGGCCGGCCTGCGCACGCCCGCGGCGGCACCGAACTTCTACGGCAAACTGTCGGGGCTCGGCACTTTTGTGCATCGCAATGACCCGGAGCTCATCGCCTCTGGCCCCGTCAAGGCGTGGAGGAATGACGACCGCTCCGCACCGACCAGCTGGGCGGATTTTCAGACTGAGCAGGGGTCTCCCCTTCTCCACAAGAAGGGAGAAGGGAAGGTTTGCTCTCTAATCGCTGCGCCTAAAATTACGGATGCGGTCGAACAGCACCGCCAGGATGATCGCGCCCCCGATGAAAGTGCCTTGCCAAAAGGCGTTGATGCCGAGCAGGCCGAGGCTGTTGCGGATGACCTCGATCAGGGCGGCGCCGACGATGGCGCCGAACGCGGTGCCGACGCCGCCGGCGAGGTCGGCGCCGCCGATGACGGTCGCGGCAATCACCTGCAGCTCCATGCCGTTGCCGAGATTGGTGGTGACGGCGCCGAGCCAGCCGGTCTGGATGATGCCGGCGAGACCGGCCGAGAGCGCCGAGATCATGTAGACTGCGACCTTGATCTGGCGCACCGGAACACCGGTCAGTGTGGCCGCATGCTCATTGCCGCCGATGGCGAAGATATGCCGGCCGAACTTGGTCCAGCGCAGGATGAAGCCGGTGATCAACGCCAAAAGGATCATGTAAAGCACCGGATTGGCGATGCCGAACACCCAGGCGCCGCCGCCCAGCGCCAGCAGCTTGTCGTGGTCCGGCCCGAACTGGAAGACGACGGTGTTGTTGGAGGCGACCATGGCGAGGCTGCGCGCCACCGACAGCATGCCGAGCGTCACCACGAAGGGTGGGAAACCGAGATAGGCGATGAGCACCCCGTTGAAGGCGCCGATGGCTAAAGCGGTGACGATCGAGGCCAGGATGCCGATTTCGATCGAATAACCGGCATGCATGGTGACGGCCAGCACCATCGAGCACAGGCACAGCACCGAGCCGACCGACAGGTCGATGCCGCCGGTGATGATGACGAAGGTCATGCCGAGCGCCACGATGGCGACGAAGGTGATGTTGCGGGTGATGTTGAAGAGGTTCTTCTGCGTGGCGAAAGCGTCGGTCGCGAAGGACAGGAACAGGCAGGCGAGGATAACCGCGATCACCACCCAGAAGGTCTGGTTGGCAAAGAGCCGTGAGAAGAATGTGTGCTGCTTCTGCGCGATCGTCTGGTCAAGGGTGACTGCCATTATCGACCTTTCCTGAGGCGTTGGACGCCTGATCCACGCGATTACGCAACCTGTTCGATGGCGCCGGTGATCAGCCCGGTGACTTCCTCGGGCGAGCTCGAGGCGATCTTCTTGTCGGCGACTTTCCTGCCGCGCCGCATGACGATGACGCGGTCGGCGACATCGAAGACGTCGGGCATGCGGTGGCTGATCAGCACCACGGCGATGCCCTGGTCACGCAGATGGCGGATCAGGTTCAGCACCTCCGCGACCTGTCTCACCGAGATCGCCGCCGTCGGCTCGTCCATCAGCACGATCTTGGCTTGCGACAGCATGGTGCGGGCGATCGCCACCGCCTGGCGCTGGCCGCCAGACATCTGCTTGACGAGGTCGCGCGGCCGCGTCTCGGATTTCAGTTCGGCAAAGAGCTGGCCGGCGCGCTTGTACATCGCGGCGTAGTCGAGAATGCGGAAGGGGCCGATGCCGCGGCGCAGTTCCCGGCCGAGATAGACATTGGCGGCAGCCGTCAGATTGTTGCAAAGCGCCAGGTCCTGATGGACGATCTCGATGCCGTGCTGGCGGGCCTCGGCCGGCTTGTGCAGGATCAGCTCCTTGCCGTCCATGTGCATCGTGCCGTGACTGGGGCGGAAATTGCCGGCGATCATCTTGACCAGCGTCGACTTGCCGGCGCCGTTGTCGCCCATCAGGCCGACGACCTCGCCGGCCTCGAGCGTGAACGAGACGTCGTTCACCGCCTGGATGGCGCCGAAGTGCTTCGAGATGTTGGCGAGTTCGAGAACCGACACCAGCCTTAAGCCTCCCCGTTTTCGTCCCTCGACTGCCTTGCCATAATTGCCGGCGCCGCAGGGGCCTCGCGCCTCCAACTCCTCCCGAGCAGGTGCGATAGACTCATTTAGGCAAATGCGGCCATGGGCGTCAATCAATTGTCGGGCGATTAATTTCGAGTCCCGTTGAAAAATCGGTTTTGTAGGACAAATAGCAATTGACGTTGGCAGCGAGCCGTTATTAGCTAGCATTGGAGGAAGAATTTTTCCGTCGCGGAATCGTTGCTCGGCGTGACGCGATGGGCAAGATTCAGGATCCGGCCGGCGCCCATTCGAGCTGGACGGATCGCCAAATGCTTATCGGCCCGGCTTGAGACACGAACCTTCCAGGTTATTCGCGTGTTGCTTGCATCCGGGCCGGTCGGTGTGGCGGGCACGTCGTGTCCGTCTGTTTTCAAGGGAGGACTGATATGAGGAAATCACTTTTGCTCGCCGCCGTCGCCGCCATGGCGCTGGGCGCCGGGCCGGCTTTGGCCAAGAAACAGCTCGTGATTGTCGTAAAGGGCCTCGACAACCCGTTCTTCGAAGCCATCCATCAGGGCTGCGAGAAGTGGAACAAGGAGAACGCCAGCTCCGAATATGAATGCTTCTACACCGGCCCGGCATCGACCTCGGACGAGGCCGGCGAAGCCCAGATCGTGCAGGACATGCTGAGCAAGCCGGACACGGCCGCGATGGCGATCTCGCCGTCCAACGCGCCGCTGATCGCGCAGACGATCAAGAGCGCCAATCCGTCGATCCCGATCATGACGGTCGATGCCGATCTCGCCAAGGAAGACGCCGCGCTTCGCAAGACCTATCTCGGCACCGACAATTATCTGATGGGCAAGCGGATTGGCGAATACATCAAGAAGGCCAAGCCGAATGGCGGCACGATCTGCACGATCGAGGGCAATCCGGCCGCCGACAACATCCTGCGCCGCGCGCAGGGCATGCGCGATGCGCTGTCGGGCAAGGAAGGCCTGCCGGCGCTCGCCGGCGAAGGCGGCTGGACGGAAGTGGCGGGTTGCCCGGTGTTCACCAATGACGACGGCGCCAAGGGCGTGCAGGCGATGACAGACATCCTGGCCGCCAATCCGAAGCTCGACGCTTTCGGCATCATGGGCGGCTGGCCGCTGTTCGGCGCTCCGCAGCCCTATCGCGACCTGTTCAAGCCGATGGCCGACAAGATCGCCAAGAACGAGTTCGTCATCGGCGCCGCCGACACGATCGGCGACGAGGTGGCTATCGCCAGGGAGGGCCTTGTGACCGCACTGGTCGGCCAGCGGCCGTTCGAAATGGGCTACAAGGCGCCGTCGGTGATGCTCGACCTCATCCAGGGCAAGAAGGTCGACGATCCGGTCTTCACCGGCCTCGACGAATGCACAAAGGATACGGTCGACACCTGCATCCAGAAGTAGGCTTCGATCCCCGGGGCGCCCTTCGAAGGGCGCCCCTCCACCTTTCGCCAGGACTATGGGCGCGGCCTTGCCGGGGCGGCGGAGCCAAGAGTTTTTGCGCCAGAATTTTCTTATCCGGCAGAGTTTTTGCGGGCGTCTTGGAGCCCGCGACAGGAGGCACCGGAAGGCGGATGCCACGGGAAAAGTCTGGAAAGCGCTTAGCCGAGCCTGCACAGCCGGCCACGATACGACGACCCGAGGCGACGCGGATCGCCGGCCTCAGCGTGCACGCATCGCTCGCCGGCGAGATCGGCCTCAGGATCGTGCGCGGCGACTATCCGCCCGGAACTGTCCTGCCCAACGAAGCCAAATGGTCGGAAACCTTCAATGTCAGCCGCTCGGCGGTGCGGGAGGCCATCAAGATGCTGATGGCCAAGAGCCTGCTCGCGTCCCGCCCCAAGATCGGCAGTTGGGTCGAGCCGAGGGAGCGCTGGAACCTGCTCGACCGCGACGTGCTCGCCTGGTACGCGACCTCGCCTGACCGCGAGGTGTTTCTCAGAACGGTGCAGGAGTTCCGCCATATCATCGAGCCTGAGGCGGCCGCCTTCGCGGCGCTGCGGCGCTCCGACGAGCAGATGGTCGAAATCAGCCAAGCGTGCCGCGAAATGGGGGAGGCGGCGCATATCCAGGAGCGCACGCGCGCCGATACGCGGTTCCATCTCGCCATCCTGCGCGCCTCGGGCAATGAGCTGCTGGTGCCGCTAGGCGTACTGATCGAATCGGCGCTCGATCATCTCTTCATCTTCGTCACGCGCGAGCACAGCGACCAGCGGCGGGCCCAGTCCCTGCACGAGGCGATCGAGCGAAACATCCGCCTGCAGCGCCCGGCCGCGGCGAGAAGCGCGGTGCACAGGCTTCTCGCCAATACCGACGAGGTGATCGAGCTCTCGAGACGCTGACAGGCTTGGCCGCGGCTTTCAGATCGTCTGCTTTTTGCCGCCCTTCGACGGCATCAGGTCGACGCCGTTGAGCTTGCCGATATGGGTGGCCAGCATCGGCACATACTGCTCGGCCGGCCCCGCCGCGAAGGCGGTCGCGAACGAATTCTTGGTGGCGTTGCCAAGCGGATTGGCGATGCCGGCAGCGCCGGCCATCGATTCCAGATAGGTCAAATCCTTGAAGGCATTGGCGATGGAGAATTTGTGGGCGTCGCGGTCGCCTTCCAGCGTCCAGCGCATGAAGGTCTGGTAGAAGCCGCAATCCATGCGGCCGTTGCGGATCACGCTGTCGAAGCGGGGCGGCGAGATGCCGACCTTCTGCGCCAGCGCCAAGGCTTCCGAATAGATCGCCGCGTAGCCGAGCGAGATGAAGTTGTTGAGCAGCTTCATGCGGTGGCCGTCGCCGGTGTCACCGATATGGACGATGCGGCCGGCCCAGGTTTCGATCACCGGCTTCAACCGTGCGAACACCGCGTCGGGCGCGCCGACCATGGCGTCGAGCGTGCCTTCCCAGGCCTCCTTCGGCGTGCGACTGAGCGGCGCGTCGACATAGTCGACGCCGAGCGCCCTGAGTTCGGCTGCCAGCGCGACGGTAGAGACGGGATCGGATGTCGAGCAATCGACGACCACGCAGCCTTGCTTCAGACCTTCCTTCAGCCCGCCGGGGCCGCGGATGATCGCCTCGACCTCACGCGAGCCGGTGACGCAGATGAAGACGATGTCGGAGGCCGCTGCCACTTCTTTGGACGTGGCCACTTCCTTTGCGCCGCGGCCGAGCAGGTCATCCGCCGGCTTGCGGTTCTTGCGGCCGAGGAAGGTGAGCGGATAGCCCTTGTCGACGATGTTCTTGGCGATGCCATGCCCCATCAGGCCGAGGCCGATGAAACCGATGTTTTCGCGGGCAGCGGTGGTGGTCATGTCGTTTCGTCCCTGTCTTTCCTGATGGTCGGCGCCGGCGCGACCGGCCGGCGAGCTTTGCTGGAGAAGGGTTTCGCGGATCGCGGTTGGCAGGCCGTTGCTGAATGCCATATTGTCTGACAATACACACAATCCTTGAGAAATGTGGAGAGCAAAATGACGAAGCGGATCATGTTCACCGGCGGCAGCGGCAAGGCCGGCCGCCATGTCGTGCAGTATCTGGTCGAGCATGGCTGCCAGGTGCTCAACATCGACACCAAGCCGCTCGACAACCCGAAGGTGCGCACGCTGATCACCGACATTACCGACAGCGGCCAGGTGTTCAACGCGCTGTCGAGCTATGCCGGGCTGCATGAATTCGATCCATCGCTGCGCGCACAGCCGGTCGACGCCGTGGTGCATTTTGCCGCCATCCCGCGGATCATGATCACCCCGGACAACGAGGTGTTCCGCATCAACGCGATGGGCACCTACAACGTCATCGAAGCGGCGGTGAAACTCGGCATCCGCAAGGTGATCATCGCCTCCAGCGAGACGACCTACGGCCTGGTCTTCGCCAACGAGCCGCGCAACCCGACCCATTTCCCGCTCGACGAGGACTATGACGTCGATCCGATGGACAGCTACGCCCTGTCCAAGATCGTCAACGAAAAGACGGCGCGCGCCTTCGCGCTGCGCAGCGGTTTCGACATCTATGCGCTGCGCATCGGCAACGTCATCGAGCCGCATGAATATGCGCTGTTCCCGAAATGGTTTGCCGATCCCGGTTTCCGCAAGCGCATTGCCTGGAGCTATATCGACGCCCGCGATCTCGGCCAGATCGCCTTGCGCGCCATCGAGAAGGATGGGCTGGGCTATCAGGTGTTCAACGCCGCCAATGACGAGACCTCGTCCGATCTGCCGACGGCCGAGTTGCTGAAGCGTTTCTATCCAGGCGTGCCGGTGAAAGCCGAGCTCGGTGAATTCGAGACGCTACTGTCCAACCGCAAGGCGCGGGACGTGCTCGGCTTCCGCCCCGAACACAGCTGGCGCAAATACGTCAAAACAGCGTGAGGGCCGACAAACATAGGTTGAGCTGTGCACAGCGCGGCGTCTAGCGGCAAAGGCGGCCTTGCCGCGCTTGACAGCTTCTGAAAACCGGACTTTCTGGGCGTATGCGGGACGCAAAGCCGAACAACGATAAGAGGCCGACGAAAGCGGCATCCGCCGAGCGTATGGCTGGCGTTCGCCGGCCGGACGCGCCGCGCATCCCTGGTGCCAGCGTGCACACCTCGCTGGCCAGCGAAATCGGCCTTCGGATCGTGCGCGGCGACTACCCGCCGGGCACCATCCTGCCCAACGAGGCCAAATGGTCGGAGACTTTCGACGTCAGCCGCTCGGCGGTGCGCGAGGCGATCAAGATGCTGATGGCCAAGAGCCTTCTGGCATCACGTCCGAAAATCGGCAGCTGGGTTGAGCCGAAGGAGCGCTGGAACCTGCTCGACCGCGACGTGCTCTCCTGGTACGCGACGTCGCCGGACCGTGAAGTCTTCCTGAAGACGGTGCAGGAATTCCGCCACATCATCGAGCCCGAGGCGACGGCTTTTGCCGCAATGCGGCGCACCGATGAGCAGATGGCCGAGATCAGCCAGGCCTGCCGCGAGATGGGCGAGGCGACCAATCTGCAGGAGCGGACGCGCGCCGACACCCGCTTCCACCTGGCCATTCTCAGGGCCTCCGGCAACGATCTCCTGGTGCCCCTGGGCGTCCTGATCGAATCCGCCTTCAATCATCTCTTCGCCTATACGACACGCGAGCTGGACGACCTGCAGCACGCCCAGAAACTGCACGAAGCGATCGAGAGGAACATCCGGCTGCAGCGGCCGGATGCTGCGCGCAACGCCGTGCGCAAGCTGCTCGCGAATACCGACGACGTCATCCGCTCGCGCTAAGGCCTACCGATACCCGGGTGAGGCCCGGTCCGACCTCGACAAGTCCTTAGTCTTCCTTCTCGCGCCCGAAAGCGACGCGCAACTCGTCCTTGGCCTTTTCCAGAACTCGCTTGCGCTTCTCCGGCAGGTTCCTGCCGGCGCGGTTGATGTAGAAATTCAGCATCGACATCGCGGATCGGAACGGCTCAGCCTTGCGGCGATGGCTGTGCTCAGCCGAGCGCTTCAGCGAGGTGGCGATCCTCTTGGCATCGTCGGATTCGAAAATGTGCTCCTCGAGATCCAGCGCATCGCTGTGCGCGGTCACTTCGGCCGACCATTTTTTCCTGGCGGTCATGGCGAACCTCCTTCCTGGGGCACAACTCCCCTTGGGCACAACGCTCTCTTGGGGCAAAAACTCTGGGCGGCATGGCCGGTTCCCGATTTCTGGAGCCACGGATTTGTCCCTTGTGGCGCTGCTCGGCACCGGGAATGCGCCGATACTTGGGGTGGAAACCGCCCGATCACCAACAAGCGCGGACAGGAAAGGTGTGACGACAACCGTCTCCAGCCGGGCAGATGGCCCCAGCATCGACAGCGCCTATGCATGGGTACGGCTCGGCGTCTCGATGCTTTTGTCGACGATCGGCGGCGCCGGCATGTGGGCGGTGGTCGTCGTTCTGCCCGCCGTGCAGGCCGAATTCGGCGTCGACAGGGCCGCGGCTTCAATGCCTTATACCGCGACCATGGTCGGCTTCGCCGCCGGCAATATGCTGGTCGGACGCGCCATCGACCGCATGGGTTACTGGATCCCGGCGCTCGTCTCTGCGATTGCGCTCGGCGCGGGCTTCCTGCTCGCCTCGCTGACCAGCTCGATCCTTGCGTTCAGCCTTGTCCAGGGGCTTCTGATCGGACTCGGCACATCGGCGATCTTCGGCCCGTTGATCGCCGACATCTCGCACTGGTTCAACCGGCGCCGCGGGGTCGCGGTGACCGCGGCCGCATCCGGCAGCTATCTTGCCGGAGCAGTCTGGCCGACGGTGATGCCCTATGTCATGCAAGGCGAAGGCTGGCGGTTCACCTATGCCGCGATCGGCATCTTCTGCCTCGCTACCATGGTGCCGCTGGTGCTGATGCTGCGCCGCGGCGCGCCGCGCGAAGCCACCCATGGCTCGCCGGGAAGCCGGCCGACGCAGCCAATCTCGCTGTCGCCGGCGGCGTTGCAGATGCTGCTGGTGATTGCCGGCTTCGGCTGCTGCATGGCGATGTCGATGCCGCAAGTGCATATCGTCGCCTATTGCATGGATCTCGGCTACGGCGTCGCGCGCGGCGCCGACATGCTGTCGATCATGCTGGCGGCGGGCGTTGTCAGCCGCATTGGCTCAGGTTTCCTCGCCGATCGCATCGGCGCGGTGAAAACCTTGATCATCGGCTCGGCGCTGCAATGCCTGTCGCTGCTGTTCTATATTCCCTTCGACGGGCTGGCCTCGCTGTATGTGGTGTCGCTGGTGTTCGGCCTCTCGCAAGGCGGCATCGTTCCCTGCTATGCGATCATCGTGCGCGACTACATGCCGGCCAAGGAAGCCGGCCAGCGCGTCGGCATCGTCCTGATGGCGACGATCTTCGGCATGGCCGCCGGCGGCTGGATGTCGGGCTGGATCTACGATCTAACCGGCTCCTATGCCGCCGCCTTCCTCAACGGCATCGCCTGGAACCTGGTCAATCTCGCGGCGATTTTGCTGCTTATGTGGAAGGCGAGGCGAGGCGCGGAAGCGCCGGCCTGATTTCCGCCGGCAACCCTGGCCATTGCAAGCTTGTCTACCGGCGCAAAGGTGGGGCCAGGTGATACTCGTCCGTGCACTTTCGTATGGCGTCGCGCCCGAATACTGGGTGCAGCAGGCTATTTACTTGGAAAGGCTTTGGGCGGAATATTGCGAAAGTGGGAGGAAGCAGTCGGAAAATCTCCTGAATAAATGCGCTCGAACGGCTTCCGCCCGTTGAATGCAAGGGAGGATAATCATGAGACGTACTTTCCCGCTCGCGGCATCCGCCGCGGCGTTGTTGCTCGGCGTGCCCTCCGCCTTCGCGCAGTCCGGCGGCGTCGAGAAAGCAGTCGGCGGCTACAGCTTCGAGGAAGCCGCAAAGGAAGCCCCCACCACCAAGGATTTCCATTCGGCCGATGGCCATCTCACCTTCGCCATCGTCACACATACGGCCGGCAACGGCTTCTTCGATCCGGTCTATGTCGGCGCAACCGCCGCCGGCAATCTGATCGGCGCCAAGATACTGCTGCTCGGCTCGGAATCTCCGACCGACGACCCGGCCCGCGAGATCGAAATCCTGAATCAGATCGTGCAGGATCCGACGATCGACGGGCTGATCATGACAACGCCCCAGGTCGGCGCCTACAACGACATCGTCAAGGCTGCCGCGGCCAAGGGCATACCGGTAGCAACGACCAATTCCTTCGACGGCACGATCCTCGACCGCAGCGGCATCAGCCACACCGGTCAGGACGCCTCCGCCGCGGCGATCGCCGGCGAGGCACTCGTCAAGTGCCTGGCGGACAAGGGCATCGAGAAGGGCTCGATCGTTCTGCCGTCATCGACCGCGATGGGCAACATCGAGGTGAACAATCGCGTCACCGCGGCCTTCAACGCGATCGTCAAAGGCCTGAAGGATGCCGGCAAGCTCGAGGCCTTCAAGGTCGACGCAGGTCCCGAGAACACCGGCATCGACACCAATCCGAACGATCCGGTGAACGGCATCGTGACGCTGTTCGAGTCGCGCGGTGACGTTGTCGGCGCCTTCGCCGGCAACAACGTGTTCACGCCAGCGCTGGCCAAGGCCGTCGCCCAAACCGGAAAGACCGGCAAGATCTGCGCCTATGGGTTCGACCTCGGTCCGGCGCAGCAGGATGCGTTGAAGAGCGGCGACCTGACCGGCGCGCTCGGGCAGCAGCCCTTCCTGCAGGGCTTCTATCCGGTCATGCAACTCTATCTGCAGATCGATCGCGGCATCGCGGCCGCCAATCTCGACACGCGCGCCCAACTCGTGACGCAGGAGACCGTTGGAAAGGTCGGCAAGCGTTTCGAGAACTGAATGTCAAAGCGACACTGAACCGGCGCGGGAGGGCTGGTGTCCTCCCGCGCATTTTGGCCTTCGGAACCTTTTATCAAAGAATGCCCGCTGAAGCTCTCGCTCGTCGCCTTCCACCCCAGCTCATCGGCGGCTGGGAAATGGGATTGCTTGCCCTGCTGGCGCTGATCTATCTCGGCGGGGCTGCCGTCAATCCGGCGTTTTTCGGCTCGCCGGAGGCGTTCCATGCACTGCTTCGCGATACCTCGCGGGTCGCCATCATCGCCGTCGGAATGACCTTCGTCATCATCAACAAGGACCTCGACCTTTCGGTCGGTTCCATCTACGGCCTTGTGGCCGTCGTTTTTGCGAGGCTGTTCGCGCCAAGCTTCGCCGATCTCGGCATCGTCATGTCGGTGACCGTCTGCGTCCTTCTTGGGATGTTGATCGGCCTCGTCAACGGCGTGCTCGTTACCATCCTAAAAGTGCCGGCGTTCATCGCCACCTTGACCACGCTTCTGATCGGCCGCGGCTTCGTCCTCGCCCTGACGCACGGTCAGGCGATCTACTATCCAGGAAAAGCGAAGGAGGCCCCGCTCTTCTTCCATCTCGGCGAGACGAACGTCTTCGGCTTCAACAACCAGATCGCAATCTTCGCGGTCGTTGCCGTGATCGGCGCCTACGTGCTCGCCAACACTCGCTGGGGCTACGAAACCTTTGCGACGGGCGGCAACGAGCAGGCAGCAGTCTATGCTGGCATACCGACGAACTGGGTGCGCATCCGTGCCTATCTGCTCTCGTCGCTCTGTGCCGCCGTTGCCGGCCTCCTGTCGGCCGCTCAGGACAAGGGCGTGACCCCGCTTTACGGCGTCAGCGGCGAACTGACCGTCATCGCCGCGGTGATCATCGGCGGCGCTTCCATTCTAGGCGGTCGCGGCCGCGTCGCCGGGTCCTGCCTCGGCGCCATGCTGGTCGTTCTGCTCGACAAGGTGCTGCGCGAGGGTTTGCCGATCACGCGCACCATCAAGATCGGCGAGGAGGAGGTGACGGTCAACGCCGTCTACTCCCTGCCAGTGGGCGCGGTTCCGGTCTTCCTCGGACTGCTGCTTGTCATCGCCGTGCTGATCGAACCCTATCTCATCCGCCGCCAGGTCGCGGCGCGCCTCTGGGCATGGCTGCGCGGCAGGCCGCCGCCCCCGGCCTTCGAGATCGGCGGGGTCGCGCTCGAGGGCGTGGTGACCAAGGGCGCGATGGCGACCGACATCGCACTGTCGGCAACGGGGTTCGGCAAGTTCCTCGCCCGGCGCGATGCCCTCGCCGTCATCCTGACAGTGGTGCTGTGGCTCACGGGCCTTTTCCTCAGGCCGGATTACTGGTGGAACCTGTCCAACACTTTCGCGATCCTGCTCAACTATACGGAACTGGCGCTGATCACGGTCGGGCTTACCTACGTCATCGCGGCCGGCGATATCGACCTCTCCGTCGGAGCCGTCCTGGCGCTCGCCGGCAGCGCGGCGGCCTATTTCCTGAAGGTCCTGGGCGCCGACCCCGTCACCGCTGTCGCGATGGGCCTCCTTGCGGGAATGCTTGCCGGCCTCGTCAACGCTGTCGTCGCCGTTGGCTTGAAACTGCCGGCCTTCATCGCAACGCTTGGCATGTTCTACATCGCCCGCGGCCTCGCGGCCTGGTTCGTCGCCGGGCAGCAGCTTACCGGCTGGCCGGAGGGCTACAATTTGCTCGGCCGCAAGGTGAATGACATCCTCCTTTACTTCAGCATCGTGCTTCCGGATGGCATCCTCAGAACACTGGCCGAGGTGGTCAGCGTGCAGACGGTCTGGATGATCTTCGTCGCCGGGATTGCCGGTGTCGTGCTCGCCTACACGCCGTTCGGGCAAAAGGTCTATGCAACCGGCGGCAACATCCGCGCCGCCGCCTATGCCGGCATCAACACCAACCGGGCGCGCTTCATCTCGCTCATGCTGGCGGCGTTCTGCGCGACGATGGCCGGGATCATCAACGTCGCCTATTTCCGAAGCTTCAACCCCGTTGCAGGCCAGTTCCGCGAACTCGACGCCATCGCGTCGGTGATAATCGGCGGCGGGTCGATCTTCGGCGGCTACGGCACCATGCTGGGTTCTCTGGCCGGTGCAGCCGTGATCACACTCGTTAGGGCCCTCCTGCAGCTCAATGTCCAGGGCTTCAGCATGCCGCAGCATTGGATCAATGTCTTCATCGGCGTCATCCTCATTGTCGCGGTGCTGATCGACATCTGGGTGCGCCAGGCCAATATCTTCGGTCGCCTGCGAGCCCGCCTCGCGCGAGGCGCACGAACCCGGGAAACCATTCATGCCTGATGCTGCGTTGCCTCAACCGATCGTGGAAATGCGAAGCATCGAAAAAGCCTTCGGTGCCGTTCAGGCGCTTCGGAAAGTCGATCTAGTGCTCTATCCCGGAGAGATCCTTGGACTGGTCGGCGACAACTCGGCCGGCAAGTCGACGCTCATGAAGATCCTGACCGGCGCCTATCAGCGCGACGCCGGCGAAATCCTCGTCGCCGGTCAACCGGTGCACTTCAAGAGTCCGCATGAGAGCCGCGATGCGGGCATCGAGATGATCTACCAGGATTTCGCTCTTTGCGGAAACATGGATGTCGGCCAGAACATCTTTCTCGGCCGCTGGCCGCGCAAAGGCCCTTTCGTCAATCGCCGCAAGATGTACGCGGAAGCCGATAGCGTGCTGAAGCGGCTCAAGGTGGACGTGAACTCCGTTTTCCAGAAGGTCGAGAGCCTGTCGGGCGGTCGCCAGCAATCCGTGGCGATTGCCCGCGCGATTTCGTTCGAGCCACGCGTCGTGATCCTCGACGAACCGACCGCCAATCTCTCGGTGATGGCGACCGCGCGGCTCCTCGAGACCATGCTGGAACTGAAAAGGCAGGGTGTTGCCCAGATCATCATCTCGCATCGGCTGGTCGACATTTTCGCCGTAGGCGACCGTGTCATGGTGCTCAAGCGCGGCGAGAATGTCGGCGACCGTCATGTCAGGAACACCGACGAGCACGAGGTCCTTGAGATCATCGTCTCCGGCACGCGGGAGCAGGCGCTTACGGCCGATCAAGCGAGGGCGGTCTGACCACCGAGGCATTGACCCCGGGGTTTATCGCCTCTGCCGGGGGTCGGCTGAACCAAAATTCGTCGGCTTGACAACGGCCATGGCCTGCGCGACCCAACCAGAATGGGACGGGCTGCGAAACATGGTTGCTGTGGCTAAACTGTTGATCGTCAACTCGCCGCTGCGCTCCTTTCGTGCAAAAAGGACAAGGCGGTGACAAGGCCGCGCTCGCGGCGCGGCGGCGGCCGCCCGACCATCGCCGACGTGGCGCGCAAGGCGGGCGTCGGCGCGATCACCGTGTCGCGTGCGCTGCGCGAGCCTGGGCGGGTCTCGGAAGATCTGCGCCGGCAGATACAGGTCGCCGTCGACGAGCTCGGTTACATCCCGGACCCCAATGCGCGCGCATTGGCTTCGGCGCGCGCGGAGGTCTTCGGCGTGCTGGTGCCGTCGCTCACCAACAATGTCTTTGCCGAAGTGGTGCGCGGCATCTATGACAGTCTTTCGGACAGCCCTTTCCGCATCCAGATGGGCAATACCCACTATTCGGGCCTGGAAGAGGAGCGGCTGCTGCAGCTGTTCGCCTCGCAGCGCCCGGCGGCGCTTATCGTCGCCGGCATCGACCAGACGCCGCAGTCGCGAAAGCTGCTGGAGACGGCCGGCTGCCCGGTGGTGCAAGTGATGGAAACCGGACACGATCCGGTCGATATGCTGGTCGGCTTCTCGCATTTCGACGGTGGCCGCGCTGCCACCGAGCACCTGATCGAGGCAGGTTATCGGCGCATCGGTTTCATCGGCGCGCGCATGGACCCGCGCTCGCAGCGGCGCCTTGCCGGCTATCGCGCGGCCATGGAGTCGGCCGGCCTGTTCGATCCCCGCCTGGTCACCACCACGCCGCTACTGTCCAGCGTGACGCTCGGCCGCGAGCTTTTGCGCGATGCTCTGGCCAAGATGCCGTCGCTCGACGGCGTCTTCTGCAACAATGACGATATCGCGCTGGGGGTCTTGTTCGAATGTCGCCGCGCCGCCATCGCGGTACCGAAGGCCATCGGCATCGTCGGCTTCAACGACCTCGACATGATGCAGGCGGCGTTCCCCTCGGTCACCAGCGTTCGCACGCATCGTTATGAAATCGGACGGCAGGCAGTGGCGATGGCGCTGGCGGCGATTGCGGGCCGGAGGCCCCAGCAGAGGGTTGTCGATCTCGGTTTCGAGCTCATTCGCCGCGAGAGCACCGCACGTTGAAACACGCAAAGACGACTGTGCAAATGCCGGTTTACTACCTTGCATGGTAGCGCTACCATCTTCTGCGTCGAGCAATAAGATGGCAGACGCGAGGCGCTGTTTATTATACATAAGCAAACAGTCCGTACTTGTTTATTATGTATAATATGATAGTTTGCTGAATTGCCCTCAGGCGAGGCAAGAGGAGGCAGCGGGCGGCAAAGGTCGGCCGGCAGGCGATTGGATGCGGCAGGAGGTGCCGGCCAAAACGCCAGGACTTAATCAACAAGCAGAACTGCAACTGGGAGGAATACTGATGATCAAGTCACTTGTTGGCGGTGTGGTTGCCGCCACTGCATTTGTCATGCTGAGCTCGTCGGCGATCGCCGATCCGGAAATCGTCAAAGGGCCCTCGGCCGAGCCCGACTGCTTCGCGCCCTGGGCGGCCGACACACAATTCTTCAAATATCCGAAGAAGGAAGGGCCCTATCGTATCGCGCTCGCGAACGGCTACATCGCCAATACCTGGCGCATCCAGATGATCCAGACGGCCAAAGCCTATGCCGCGCAGCCGGACGTCGCCAAGAAGCTGAAGGAATTCAAGGTGGTATCGACCGGCGAGGATGTGCCGGCGCAGATCTCGGCGATCAATAACTTCATCGATTCCGGCTTCGACGCGATCGTCGTCAACGCCCAGAACCCGACCGCGTTCGGGCCTGTGATCAAGCGCGCCAAGGAAGCCGGTGTCATCCTGGTTGCCTTCGACAACATCCTCGACACCAAGGACGCCATCAACGTCAATGTCGACCAGAAGGGGCTCGGCGAATTGTGGGGCAAATGGCTGGTCTCGCACGTTCCGAACGGCGGCAAAGTGCTTGAGGTGCGCGGCGTCGCGGGTACCTCCGTCGATACCGACCGGCACAATGGCATTCACGAGGTTCTCAACGCGTCGGGCAAGAAATGGGACGTCACCGAGGTCGTCGGCAAGTGGGACGACGGCGTGGCGCAGAAAGCCACGGCCGACGCGATCGCCACCAGCGGACCGTTCGACGGCATCACAGGGCAAGGCGGCGATACCGGCATCGTGCAGGCGATGATCGACGCCAAGCATCCGTTCGTGCCGTTCGGCGGCGAGACGGAAAACGGCTTCCGCAAATTCTGCGCGGCGCATGCGGCGGACGGGCTGAAATGTTCGTCGGCCGGTACCGGCCCGGCGCAGGTTGCCGTTGCCATCAAGACGGCGATTGCCGCGCTCGAAGGCAATGTCGTGCCGCAGTCGGTCAAGCTGCCTTTGGCCATCGTCGAGGATCCGAACTTCAAGGCAGGGCAGGACTACTTCCCCGATCAGTCCGACAATTTCTTCGTCGGCAATTCCTTCCCGACCTGCGGCATCAATTTCACCGCGCAGGAAATCATGGGCCAGACCAAGGAAAACAAATAGTCTGACGGACCGGCGTCGCGGAAGCCGCGACGCCGGCCGCTTGATGCCAATCACGAACTGGCCTGGGGAGGGCTGATGAACGGCGCGGCTCCGCTCTTCCGCATGGAAGGCATATCCAAGCGCTATGGCGGCGTGCGCGCCCTGGAAAAGGCCGATCTCACCGTCACGGCCGGCAGTATCCACGCCATTCTCGGTGAGAACGGCGCCGGCAAATCGACTTTGATCAAGGTCATGGCCGGTGTCGTTGCGCCGGATGAAGGTACCATGACCCTGGACGGCCGCGAGGTGACATTTGCTTCGCCCGCCGCGGCAAACCAGGCCGGCATCGTCTGCATCTTTCAGGAGCTGTCGCTCATTCCGGAGCTGAGCGTCGCCGACAACATCGTCATATCCGATCCGCCGAAACGCTTCGGCATGATCGACCGCAAGGCGCAACGGCGCCTCGCGGAACAGGCGCTTGCCCGCGCGGGTGCCGCCGATATTCACCCCCTGGCGCTGATCAAGGACCTGCCGCTCTCGCGACGACAGATGGTCGAGATCGCCAAGGCGTTGGCCAGGAAGCCGCGCATCCTGATCCTCGACGAAGCGACGTCGGCGCTGACCGCCGCCGATGTCGCGAAGGTCTTCGAGGTGCTGAAGCGGTTGCGCCAGGAAGGGCTGGCGCTGCTCTATATCTCCCACCGAATGAACGAGATCTCCGAGCTTGCCGACCAGTGCACGGTGTTTCGCAACGGCCGCAATGTTGCCAGCTATCGGGCTGGATCGAAGAGCGACAACGAAGTCGTCGAGCTGATGATCGGCCGAGAATACAGCCACATCTTTCCGCCGAAGCCGACCAGGCCCCAGACGGTTGCGGCTCCTGTGCTGGAGGCGCGCAACCTGTCCTGGAGCGATAGGCTGGACAATATCTCGCTCTCGGTTGCGGCCGGCGAGGTCGTAGGATTGGGCGGGCTCGACGGGCAGGGTCAGCGTGAGCTGCTGCTGGCGTTCTTCGGCGTTCTGCGAGGTCTTTCCGGGCAGATCCTGGTCGACGGCAAGAAGGTTTCGATTGCCAGCCCGGCAGCCGCCAGCGATGACCGTATCGGCATGGCGCTGATCCCGGAAGACCGCAAGACGGAAGGGCTGATGCTGCCGATGACGGTGCGCGAGAACCTTTCCTTCGCAGCACTAGACAGGCTGTCCAAGGCCAGCGTCATCGACCGTGCCGCCGAGCAGCGGCTGATCGATGACATGGTTGAATTACTGGCCATCAAGACGGCGGGGCTCGATATCCCTGTCGGGGCGCTGTCCGGCGGCAACCAGCAGAAGGTGGTGATCGCCAAATGGCTGATGCGGCAGCCGCGCATCATTCTGCTCAACGATCCGACGCGCGGCATCGATGTCGGCACCAAGCAGGAGCTCTATCAGCTGATGCGTAAGCTCGCCGACGCCGGCGCCGCGATATTGTTTTATTCGACCGACTATGACGAGCTGATCGGCTGCTGCGACCGCGTGCTCGTGCTTTATGACGGCGCCATCAAGCGCGAGCTGGTTGGCGCCGATATCACCGAGCACGCGCTGATCGCCAGCGCGCTGAATATCCACGGCGGCAGCGGGCGGGCAGAACAAGGAGAGGGCGCGTGAAGGATTGGCGCTATTGGCTGGCCGAACAGCGCGGAACGCTGCTGGCGTTCGCCATCTTCATCGTCATGTTCGCGATCTACAGCGGCAATCATCCAGCCGGCTTCACGGCCAATGTCGTGCAGACGGCGGCGAACAAGGGCGTTCTGCTTGCCTTCGTGGCGATGGCGCAAACGCTGGTTGTGATCACCGCCGGCATCGATCTCTCGGTCGGCATGATCTTCACGCTGACCAATTGCATGGCTTCCTGGCTCGTCATCGGCACGGGTCTCGAGACGGCGTTCGGATTGGTGGCTGTGCTTGGCACCGGGCTCGTCTGCGGGGCAATCAACGGCGCCATCGTGATCTACGGGCGCCTGCAGCCGATCGTCGCTACGATAGCCACGGGCGCCGTCTATTTCGGTCTCGCGCTGCTTTTGCGACCGGTTCCCGGCGGATCGGTCAACGAGGACGTCGCCGATTTCCTGACAGGGCGCTTCTTCGGCGTCGTGCCGGCAAGCCTGATGGCGCTGTTCGTCGTCGTGCTTGTCGTGTGGGTGCCGTTCCGCCGCTCCGAGCTCGGCCGCGCCGCTTACGCTGCGGGCTCGTCCGAAACGGCAGCCTATATGTCGGGTGTGCCGATCCGCAGGGGCAAGTTCCTTGCCTATACGCTGGCCGGACTGCTTGCCGCGATTGGCGGCCTGTTCCTCACCTTCTTTACCTATACGGGCGAGGCTGCCTATGCGAGCGGCAATGCCTACACGTTGTTCTCGATCGCGGCAGTTGTGCTCGGCGGCGTCTCGCTGTTCGGGGGCAAAGGCAGCGCTATTGGCGCGATCTTCGGAGCGCTCGCCTTCCGCACCATCGGCGACCTGCTGTTCGTCTTCGATTTCGACCCGCTCTGGCAGCCGCTGTTCCAGGGCATCATCCTGTTGATCGCGGTCAGCCTCGGCGCCTTCGCGCTGTTTCGGGTGCGCAACCGGCTGGAGTGGTTCCTGTGAGCGAAACGACGCTTGGCGGCATCGCCAGCCGCATGCCGAAATTCATCCGCCGCGCCGATCCGGCGGTGGCGACCGCCTTTGCCTGCATCGTTATCCTGCTTCTGCTAGGCAGCCTCTATTCGCGCAGTTTTCTCTCGCCGGAATATCTCCTGCAGCAGCTGAAGGTCGCGTCATTCCTCGGCGTGATCGCCACCGGCATGATGCTGGTAATCCTGCTCGGCCAGATCGACCTTTCCGTGCCGTGGTCGGTGGCGACCGGCGCGATGATGGCCTGTGCCGCTGCAGCCTACGGTCCGGTCGGCGTCGCGCTCGCCATCCCGTTCGGCGTCCTGTGCGGGGTCGCGATCGGCATCGTCAACGGCGTCGGCGTGGCTTATTTGCGCATTCCCTCGATGATCATCACTCTAGCCACCAACGCCGTCGCGCAAGGGCTGATGGTGGTCTATACGGGCGGGTTCTCGCCGCAGGATTCGGCGACAGCGGCGATGCGCTACCTTGCGACCGGCTTCACCATTCCGGGGGTGCCGAACGCGGTGATCATCTGGGCGCTGATAGGGGCGGCAATGGTTTTCGTGCTGACCCGCACCTCCTTCGGCCGCGTCGTTTACGGCATCGGTAACCGTGAGCGCGCCGCCTATCTTTCCGGAATCGACACGCGCCGCGTGGTGCTGATTGCCTTTGCCGTCTCCGGCGGGCTCTCGGCCTTCGGGGGCGTCCTGCTCGCGGGCTACGCATCGAAGGCGGCGCAGTCGATGGGCGACGCCTATCTGTTGCCGTCGATCGCCGCCGTGGTGCTGGGCGGCACTTCGATCCTCGGCGGCCGCGGCTCATATCTTGGCACCGTCGCCGGCGTGATCCTGATCACGCTGCTGCAATCGATCCTGTCGGTCATGCAGATGCCGGAGGCGGGGCGGCAGATCATTTACGGCGTCGTGATCGTGGCCATGCTTTTGCTCTATGGCCGTGCGCCGGCAAGCCGCTGACTGTGGATGAAGGATCGTAAGGTCACAGCCGTCGGAGGTTTCCATTGAACGACATCCGGTCAGCGCCGGCCATAGTCGTGATGGGGGTCGCCGGCTGCGGCAAGACGGTGATGGGCGAAGCGCTGGCCGAGGCGCTGGGCGCGGTCTTCATCGAGGGCGACCGGTTGCATCCGCCGAAAAACGTGGCGCGCATGGCGCGCGGCGAGCCGCTGACGGATGCGTTGCGCGAGGGTTGGCTCGATGCCATCGGCGAGCGCATCGCAGCCTCGGTCGGCGAGGGACACAAGCCGGTGGCGGCCTGTTCGGCGCTGAAGCGCAGCTACCGGAACCGGCTGCTCAGCTTTTGCCCGGGCATCGTCTTCCTCTATCTGAAGATCGATCGCGAGACTGCCCGGCGACGGGTGTCGGGGCGCAAAGGCCATTTCATGCCGGCGAGTCTGGTCGACAGCCAGTTCGCGACCCTGGAAGAACCGGAGCCGGACGAACCGGCGGTGACGGCGGATGGCGCGCGGAGCGTCGCGGCCATCCTTAAGCAAGCACTGAGCTCAAGCCCCTCGAGCTGACCAGATTTAGGCGACGCACTTTTCAGTCTTCGTTCTGATGCATGTCGTTGACCCAAAACCGCTGCGCGTCTGGGGGAAATGCATTATGCGGCGTCGGCGCCGATCGCGGCTTGATCCTGCTGTCCGGTGAGCCGGTTGGCGCTGGACCAGGCCATCATCTGCTCGGGATGCAGTTTGACCGCTTCCAGCAGTCGGTCGCGCTTGAGCAGGATATAGGCCGCTTGCAGAACGAGGTTCTTTGCCGCCACGTCCTTTGCCGGCCGGGATGCAGGCTGGACAGCGTTGGGCTTCAGTTCGGGACTGACGATCGCCCGGTATTCGCGAAAGGGCACTGTCTCCAGGGTCGACATGCCAAACAGCGCAGCGCCGGCGCGCGCCGCAAAATTCGCCGGCGCCGAGGCGTGGTGGGTCCAGCCACGCTCGCCCATGGCGCTCTCGGTGAAGGTAGATCCCGCGTGGATGGTGTTGGTCATCAGCACGACTCCGTTCTCCTTCAGCGTCTTCTGGATGCGCGCCGTAACCTGGTAGGCTTCGGCGCGCTCAAAGACGATGCGGCTCTTCAGAAACCGGTTTTCGACCTCGACCAGCGGCTTGTTGATCACATGCAGGCCGAATTTGCTTTCCGAAAAGCCGTGGAAGTTGACGCTCACCTGGTGCGCTTCGATGCCGGCTTCGAAGAGGGCGCGCTTGCCCATGATCGTCTGGGCGGCGAACTGATCGCACCAGACGATGGCGCCGCGGCCGCGCTGCAAGGCCTCGCGCAAGCCGTCGATGCCTTCCAGCCGGATCGCCGGCGACCAGCGCCTGCCAGGCGCCAGATGAGCGGCAAGCATCAGACGGCGGCGATGCGCGGCGGCGAGATGTCCCCTGAAAAGGCTTCGCGTGTCGGCATCATCGCCAAGCACCGCTTTGATCGCCACGTCATACCGCGCGAAATCCTTGCGAAAATGACGCTTGCGTCGAAGCGTCGAAACCCAATCGCAGATCGGCGCCCACCAGGCCACCGGCAGCACCGCCGCCACCCCGAGATAGAACATGGATAGCAGGCTTTCGCGCAGATCCTTGTTGGAGACGCTGCGCAACTTGCCGGGGCGGAGGAGCTTGCGGCTGAAGAAGCGGACGGTCTCGCCGCGCTCCGGCACTGCAACGTCGGCGATGATCTCGGTATGATAGATGCTGGCGGATGACGGTTGCCGATTGGCCCTGCGGGACTTGCCAAGCCGAGGCAGCCTCATGCGTTAGATACCCCCAAACCTTGATCCATCCGTCAGCCGATTTACAGCGTCTGTCGCGGACAGACAACCAACGGCGAGACGGCGCGGCTGAGCGGTCAGATCTGCGACGTGAGTTCGACCGGGAAATCGTCGTTGTCGGCGTCGCGCATGGCGGCGAGGCTGCGGTTGTCGAGCACCTCGGCGATCGCCTGGCGCACTTCCAGCATCATGTGGCGGACCTGGCACGTCGCCTCGTCGCAGTCCTCGCAGCGCTGATATTGCGTGCGGCTGGCGCAAGGGATCGGCGCCAGCGGCCCGTCGAGCACGCGCACGACATGGCCGATCTTGATCTCGGAAGCGGGCCTGGCGAGGCGATAGCCGCCTTCCTTGCCCTTGCGGCTCTGGACGAAGCCGGCATTGCGCAATTCGCCCAGAATGGCGTCCAGGAACTTCTTCGGGATGTTGTTTGCGACCGCTATGTCGTTGACGAATGCAAGCTGGCCAGCCGGCAGGCCGGAAAGATGCACGAGGGCCTTGAGGCCATATTTGCCTTTTTTGGTCAGCATGCCCGATTCAGTTTATCAAACCCCAAGCGCCTGCATCTGGCGGTTGTTTGTGTGCAAATCATGACAGTTTGGCCGCGCTACGCGGCTTGGCACAACAATTCATCGACACAGGTTAGGCACAAACGCGTTGATTCTTCGTAATGTTTTTCACATTGGCCGCGTCGATTTCGCCGGCAAAGTGATGCCGGCTCCAGATTGAAAAAGCCGGCGATGCCGACGGCGATGACGGCTTTTCACTTCTTTTGATTGTAAGCGCTACCGGCTGCCATAGGCCTGATCGAGCAAGCCGCCTGCCGCGAAATGCTCTTTCTGCACCCTGTCCCAGCCGCCGAAGACCTCGTCTACCGTCAACAGGCGCACGTCGGGAAACTCGGCTTTGTATTTGGCGGCCACTGCTGCGTCGCGGGCCCGCAGGCCGTTGCGGGCGGCAATGTCCTGGCCCTCGGGCGAATAGAGGGATTCGAGATAGGTCTTGGCGAGATCGCGGCTACCGTGCTCGTCAGCGATCTTATCGACGATCGCCACCGGGAATTCGGCCAGCAGGCTGACTGAAGGCGTGACCTGCTCGAACTTGTCGTCGCCATATTCCCTGCGGATGCCGCGCGTTTCGGATTCGAAGGTGATCAGCACGTCGCCGATCTCGCGCTGCACGAAGGTGGTGGTGGCGGCGCGGCCGCCGGTGTCGAAGATCGGCACGTTGGCAAACAGCTTGGCGATGAACTCCTTCACCTTGGCGTCGTCGCCCTTGAAGGCTTCCTTCGCGTAAGCGGTGGCAGCGAGATAGGTATAGCGGGCATTGCCTGATGTCTTCGGGTTGGGGAAGATCACCTGCACGTCGTCACGCACCAGATCGTTCCAGTCCTTGATGTGCTTGGGATTGCCGGCACGAACAAGGAAGGACGGCAGCGAATAGAAAGGCGATGCGTTGTCTGGGAAATCCTTCTGCCAGTCCGCGGAGATCAGACCCCTCTTGACCAGGAAATCGACGTCGGTGACCTGGTTGAAGGTGACGACGTCGGCTGCCAAACCTTCCGCGATGGCACGAGCCTGCGCCGAGGTCCCGGCGTGGGACTGATCGACGGTCACGCCGGGATGCTCAGCGATGAAAGCCTTGTTGATGTCGGCAAACAATTCGCGGCCGACGTCGTAGGAGGCATTGAGCAGCTTGTCGGCCGACCAGGCTTGGGAGGACGCGAGGACGACGAAGCCGGCAAGCGTGGCAATACCCAGCAATAAGCGCTTCATGAAAACGGTCCTCCTCCAGACAATCAGAACTATGGTGTGACCATAAAAAGGAAAGCCTGGCTGCGCGAGGCACGCGGTCCGGGGGACGCACGAGCAGCGGGAAAATCTCCCGCCCGAACAGCCGCTTGGTAGGATTTTCTTCCAACCTGATTCATCGCGGCTCCTCTACCGGGCGCCTGGACGTGGCAGGCGGCAAATAGGTCAGGAGGCCGGGAAAAGCTTCCAGCGCCTCGGCCTGAAAGCCACCCGGCTCTTCTGTGCCGCCGGATGGTCGACCGGCAGCTCGATCTCGACGCGCTGACGCTCGCCGCCGATCTCGAGCTCGACCCGCCTTGTGCCGGCGACGCGGCGGCTGGCGGCGACCGTCCCGGCAATGCAGCCGCTGCAGCCGTCGAGCAGCTCGACATCGTGCGGACGAAAGTAGAGCAGGGCCTCTCCCGACTGCGCATGCGGCGCCTGCAGACCGACCGGCCGGTCGGCCAGCCAGATCTCGCCATTGTCAACCTTGACCGGCAGCGAGCTCGATTCGCCGATGAAGCTGTAGACGAAAGGCGAGTTCGGCGTGTCGTAGATCTCGTCGGCCGAGCCGACCTGCTCGATGCGACCTTGGCTCATGACGACAACGCGGTCGGCGAGTTCGAGCGCCTCCTCCTGGTCGTGGGTAACGAAGACCGTGGTGTGGCCGGTGGCGTCGTGGATTTCGCGCAGCCAGCGGCGCAACTCGCGGCGCACCTGCGCGTCAAGGGCGCCGAATGGCTCGTCGAGCAAAAGCACCTTGGGCTCGATGGCCATGGCGCGGGCGAGCGCGACGCGCTGGCGCTGGCCGCCGGAAAGCTGCGCCGGATAGCGCTTTTCCAGCCCCGACAGCTGGACGAGGTCGAGGAGTTCCGAAGCGCGGCGGCGGATCTCCTGCGCCGAGGGACGCGCGGCGCCGTGCCGGACCTTGAGGCCGAAGCCGATATTGTCGGCAACCGTCATGTGTCGGAACAGAGCGTAATGCTGGAACACGAAGCCGACATTGCGCTCCTGGATCGACTTCTGCGAAGCATCCTCTTCGCCGAAGAAGATGGCGCCCTTGGTGGGCCGCTCCAGGCCGGCGATCAGGCGGAGCAGCGTCGTCTTGCCGGAACCGGATGGCCCGAGCAGCGCGATAAGCTCGCCCGACCTGATGTCGAGCGAAACGTCGTGGAGCGCCGGAAACCGCTCGAACTCCTTGCGCACGTTGACAACGCGAACTTCCATACAGATCCCTCAATCAGTTGATGCATGCTACGCGGTTTCGGGCGGCATGCATCTAATGTCCGCGTGTCGCGGCAATCTCGGCGCCGTAGCGCATCTCCAGAAGTGTTTTCAAAACCAGCGTCACCAAAGCCAGGCCGGCAAGCAGCGAGGCGACCGCGAAGGCCCCGACGGCGTTATACTCATTGTAGAGAATTTCCACATGCAGCGGCATGGTGTTGGTGAGGCCGCGAATGTGACCTGAGACCACCGACACGGCGCCGAACTCGCCCATGGCGCGCGCGTTGCAGAGTAGCACGCCGTAGAGCAGGCCCCATTTGACGTTGGGCAGCGTCACATACCAGAAGGCCTGCCAGCCATTGGCGCCGAGTGACAGGGCCGCCTCCTCGTCGCCATTGCCCTGTTCCTGCATCAGCGGGATCAGCTCGCGGGCGACAAAGGGGAAAGTGACGAAGATGGTTGCGAGCACAATGCCCGGCACGGCGAACAGGATGACGATGCCATGCGCCTTCAGCCACGCGCCGAGCAGGCCTTGCGCCCCGAAGAGGAGCACATAAACCAGGCCGGAAATGACGGGCGACACCGAGAACGGCAGGTCGATGAGGGTGGTCAGAAAGGCCTTGCCCTTGAACTCGAACTTGGCGATCGCCCAGGCAGCCGAGATGCCGAAAATGAGGTTGAGCGGCACCGAGATCGCCGCCACCAGCAGCGTCAGGCGGATCGCCGAGCGCGTGTCGGGGCTGGCAAGCGCCTCCGTGTAGGCGCCGATGCCTTTGCTAAGCGCCTCGTGGAAGACAACGATCAGCGGCAGAAGCAGGAAGACGGCGAGGAAGGCGAAGGCTATTCCCATCGCCACCCAGCGCACCGGCCTGCTTTCGGTCACCGCGGCCGACTGGCTTTCGTGATGCGGTTCGTAGGATTTGATCTCGGGATCAGCCATAGCGCTTGCGGCTCCATGTCTGGACGAGGTTGACGACCAAAAGCATCACGAAGGACAGCGCCAGCATGATCGCGGCGATCGCGGTCGCCGCCTCGTAATTGTATTCCTCGAGCCGGATGACGATGAGGAGCGGCGCGATCTCCGACTTGAAGGGCAGGTTGCCGGCGATGAAGATGACCGAGCCGTATTCGCCGACACCGCGCGCGAAGGCGAGCGAGAAGCCGGTGACGATGGCCGGCGCCAGTCCCGGGAAGAGCACACGAGTGATGGTCTGGAAGCGGTTGGCGCCAAGCGTGGCGGCAGCTTCCTCGACCTCCCTGTCGAGCTCCTCCATGATTGGCTGGACGGTGCGCACCACGAAGGGTAGGCCGATGAACACCAAGGCGATGACGATGCCGAGCGGGGTGTAGGCTACCTTTATGCCGAGCGGCATCAGAAGCTGGCCGATCCAGCCATTCGGCGCATAGAGTGTGGTGAGCGCGATACCGGCGACTGCGGTGGGCAAGGCGAAGGGCAGGTCGACGATCGCATCGGCGATGCGTCGGCCGGGGAAGCGGTAGCGGACCAGCACCCAGGCGACGATGGTGCCGAAGACGACGTTGACCGCGGCGGCCAGGAAGGCGGTGCCGAAGCTGATCTTCAGCGCATTGAGAGTGCGCCGGTCGACGGCGATCGCCCAGAAGTCGGTCCAGCCGAGCGCGGCCGAACGCCAGACCAGCCCCGAAAGCGGAATGAGGATGATGAGCGTGAGGTAGGCAAGCGAGAAGCCGAGCGTCAATCCGAAGCCCGGAATGACACTCGGCTGTCTGAACCGCCACCCCGCCTTGGCGGGTGCTGTGTTCATGCTGTTCTGGATCGTCCCTTCTTACTCAGACCAGAGTGCCCTTCGCCTCGGCTCGGGCACTCGTACAATAGACCCAATCAGGTTTCATCCGGCCTATGGCCGCCATGCTTCATTGGGCGGGCTTGTAAATCTGGTCGAATATACCACCGTCGCCGAAATGATAAGGCTGCGCCTTCTTCCAACCGCCGAATTGCGGATCGTCGATGGTGACGAGCTTGATTGCCGGTAGCTTGGCGAGATCCTCGGCAGGCACCAGGTCGGGCTTGGCCGGACGATAGTGGTTCTTGGCGATGATGGTCTGGGCTTCCTTCGAATAGAGCCAGCTCAGATAAGCCTCGGCGACCTTGCGGGTGCCCTTGGCGTCGACATTGCCGTCGACGACGGCGACCGGCGGCTCGGCCAGGATCGAGGTCGGCGGGTAGACGATGTCGAAATTGTCGGCGCCGAATTCATCGAGCGCGAGATAGGCTTCGTTCTCCCAGGCGATCAGCACGTCGCCCAGCCCCTTCTGCGCAAAGGTCACCGTCGAGCCGCGGGCACCGGTATCGAGGACGGGGACATTCGCATAGAGCTTGCCGACGAACTCCTTGGTCTTGGCTTCGTCATTGCCGTCATTGGCATTGGCATAAGCCCAGGCGGCGAGGTAGTTCCAGCGCGCGCCGCCCGAGGTCTTGGGGTTCGGCGTGATTACCTGGACGCCGTCCTTCACCAGATCGCTCCAGTCATGGATGCCCTTGGGATTGCCCTTGCGCACCAGGAAGATGATGGTCGAGGTGTAGGGAGCCGAGTTGTTCTCGAACTTCGTGCGCCAGTCCGGATTGATCTTTTTCGTCTTCGCGGCAATGGCGTTGATGTCGCCCTCGAGCGCGAGCGTCACGACATCGGCGTCGAGACCGTCGATGACGGCTCGCGCTTGGGCGCCGGATCCGCCATGCGACTGTTGGATGGTAACGGTTTCTCCGGTCTCCGCCTTCCAGTGCGCGGTGAAGGCCTCGTCATAGGCTTTGTAGAGCTCACGTGTCGGGTCGTAGGACACATTCAGAATGGTCGTATCGGCAAATGCGAAACCGAGCGAGCCGAACTGGACAGATGTGGCGACCAGCGCGCCGAGCAGTTTCCCGAAATGAGGGTTGGTCATTTCCGCCTCCGTTGAACGGCCCGAACTCTAGCGAATTTATAGAAATTAGATGCACTCAATGTTGCCTTTTTCATCTCCTTGCAGCAATTTTTCGCCGAGGGGCGGCCAGTCCAGGAAATATCTTCCTCACTTGCCAGCAGCGTGGTTCCTCGTCAGCGGGCCTAATTAGAACCGGCCGCGATCCGGGCAAGTCCTGTGCCCTAGTCGGCGGTCACCGGAAAATCGAAGCGCTGCTTTGGGAACGGCTCGTCGGCGAGGGTGAAATGCCACCATTCCCGCGCATAGTTGCGGAAGCCGGCGGCGCGCATGGCCGAAAGCAGCATCGTGCGGTTTGCCGTCGCTTGGAGGGGCAGCGGGCGGTGGGCCGTCTCGCTCGCCGAATCGAAACAGTCGAATCCGGTGCCGAAGTCGAGCGTGCGGGCGTCAGTCGCGCCGCAAGCGGAATGAGCCGGGCTTGTCTTGTCAAGCTCAGCGACGGCGAGGTCAACGGTCGAGCCCCGCGAGTGGCTGGACAGTTCGCCGACATAGCCCTCGGCGATGAGGTCGCCGCGCTCGACCTTCGGATACCATTGCGGATCGGGCGGGCCGCCTTGAATTGTCCATCTGACCATGTCGGCGACGGCGCGTGCCGGGCGGTAACAGTCGAAGACGATCAGCGTGAGGCCCTCGGCCGTCATTGCTTTCTGGACGCCGGACAGCGCCTTCGCCGCCGGCGCGGTCAGGATGCAGACCGGCGCTTCGTAGCCGTCGACCTCGCGCTGCAGGAAGTTTCCCAGCCCGGCATAGCGGATGTCCTGGCGAATGGTCGGATCGACATCGGCGAGCCGGACGAATCCGGCGGGCAGGGGGTCGGCGTGGGCGGAGAAGGCAGCCAGGAGAGCCAGTGCCGGGAGGATTATAGCTGCTCCCGCTGAAGGACGGGTGTGCTTCGCAATAAGCCTCGAGAGAAGTGCCTTTCGATCCTTGAAAGGCGCAACGCGCCGAATCGCTTGCCCGCTTCTATTCAACGAAAACCTTCACGCTGGCCGCGCGCCCGGCGGCGTCGATAACGGTGAGCGTCGAATAGCCGGTGCCGTCGGGCTGCCAGGTCGCGGTGCGGCGGCGGTCGATGCCGGCGAGCGGCTTGCCGTTGGCAAGCCAGCGGAAGGGCGCGCGGCCGCCCTGCAGCTTCAGCACAAGCGGCGAAGCGTCCGCCGAATTGGTGCCGAGGTCGACGCGAGCCCCGTCCGGCGGGAAGACGATGGTGGGCGCCGGTTCAGTCGGCGTTGCCTGCACCAGCCCGTCGGAGCCGGCGCCGAAGCGGGCGAGCGTCACCGGCAATTCTTCGCGTTTGGGATTGAAGAGACCCGGCGGCCGGCCGGGCAGCGGCACGCTGGCCAAACCCGAGCGGACAAAGCCTTCGAAGAGAATGGGCGCGGCCGAAACATAGCCGGAGAGGCCAGGTACCGGGCCGGCGTCGGCACGGCCGACCCAGACGCCAAGCACATAGCGGCCGTCGAAGCCAACCGACCAGGCATCGCGATAGCCGTAAGATGTGCCGGTCTTGTAGGCGATGCCGCGCTGGGCCGCACCTTCGGGCGGCTTCACGCCGGACAGGATGTCGTCGATCTGCCAAGCGGCCTGGTCGTCGAGGATAGTGGCGGTGATGCGCTCGGCATCGGCGGGCTCGGTGCCGTCATGCAGCGCGTGCATCTTGCCGCCATTGGCGAGGCCGGTATACAGCTGCACCAGGTCGCGCAAAGTCACCCCGGCGCCGCCGAGGCCGATCGCCAGCCCGGGCGCCTCGTTGAGCGGCAGGACCAGGTTGACGCCGGCCTGGCGGAAGCGCGCCGTGAGCCGCGCGGGACCAACTGCGTCCAGCACCCGGATCGCCGGCACGTTGAGCGACAGCTGCAGCGCCTGCCTGATGCTGACGTCGCCCTGGTAGCCCATGTCGAAATTCTTCGGCCGGTAGCCGCCAAAGTCGGCGGGGCTGTCCTCGATGATCGTCTCCTGCGCCACTAGGCCTTGCTCGAAGGCAAGCCCATAGATGAACGGCTTCAGCGTCGAGCCGGGCGAGCGCACTACTTTGGTCATGTCGATCCAGCCGGATCGGCTGGCGTCGAAGAAATCGGCTGAACCGACTTCGCCAAGAATGTCGCCGGTGCGCGCATCGGCCAGCACCATGGCGACGGAAAGCTTTGGGCCGAGCTTCCTGGCGGCCTCTTTCGCCACCTGCTCCAGCCCTTGCTGAACACTGCGGCGGATGGTGAGTTGCAGCGGCTTGCCGGGTTGAGCCTTGGGCAGCATGGCGTAGGACGCATGCGCGGCCAATGCCGGCAGCTTGCGGCGCAGGCCGGAGACGTCGTCGAGCGCGGCGCGCGCTGCCTCTCGTTCGTTGAGCAGACCGGCCGAGACCATGCGGGTGAGCACGCGGTCGCGCGCGGCATGCGCGATGTCGAGATTGCGGTCTGGCCGGCGCTTTTCCGGCAACTGCGGCAGCGCGACCAAAAGTGCTGCTTCCGATACGGTCAGCCGCTTCGGCTCCTTGCCGAAATAGGCGAGCGAGGCGGCGCGCACACCTTCCAGGTTGCCGCCATAGGGCGCCAGCGTCAGGTAGCGCTCGAGGATTTCGCGCTTGGACAAACGCCGCTCGATCTGGATGGCGCGCAGGATTTGCCTGGCCTTGGAGGCGAGGCTGCGGCTGTCGCGCGGCTCGATCAGACGGGCAAGCTGCATCGAGAGCGTCGAGCCGCCGGAAACGATGTGGCCGCTGGTGGCGAACTGCCCGGCGGCGCGACAAAGCGCCAGCACGTCGACGCCGCGGTGGTCCCAGAAGCGCTTGTCTTCATAAGCGACCAGCATGTCGACGAACTGCTTGTCGACCTGGTCGAGCCGGGTCCCAAGCCGCCAGTAGCCGTCCGGCGTCGCGAAGGCGCGCAAGAGTTCGCCGTCGCGGTCCTGCACTTCGGTGGAGACCGTCAGCGGCGCCGGGAGCGGCGGCGGGAAGGCGCGGTCGAGCTGCCAGAGAGCGGCGACGGAAAGGGCAAGACAGGCGGCGGAGGAAGCTGCCGTTATGGCAGCGCGGCGCAAAAATCTTTTGGAAAGCATGGTGCTGCCCCTCACCCTGACCCTCTTCCCGTGAAAGACGGGGAGAGGGGGGCGTCAGCGCTGGAGCTTGTCCCTTCTCCCCGTCTTTCACGGGAAGAAGGTGCCGGAAGGCGGATGAGGGGCAGCGCTATCGCCATGTTTGTGATCGCCAGCGTCGGAATACTTACTCCGCCTTGACCTCCACCATGCCGGAGGCGGTGCGGGCCGAATATTGCGGCCGGTACATGTCCTCCACCGTCGCCGCCGGATGGGCATAGGTGCCGGGCCTCACGGCGCGCACGACATAGGCCAGCGTGATGTTGCGGTCGCCGTCGCCTTCGTTGGGATTGAAGGCGGCGACGAAGCGGTCGTCGCGGAACTCCAGATGCGCGGCGTCGGTCTGCGCCAGCCAGGAAAAGTTCGACAACTGAGCGCTGGACACCAGGCTCGGATTGTCGATCTCGAAGCCGGCCGGCAACAGATCGGTGATCAGCAGGCGCGAGGGCCATTTGTTCTGCTCATAGACCTTGAGCACGACCACATAGCGTTCGTTCTGCCTGGCCTCGGTGATGTTGGCCTCGGTGCCGTCGAGCCTATAGTAGGTACGATCGATGGTGAAGCCGTCGCCGCCGGCCGGCAGCGGCTCGACGGGTGCCGCCACCGCGGTGACGACGGCCTGTAGCGCCGTGGTGCCGGTGTTGGCGATGGTGAGCGGGCTGTCGACAAGATCGTTGCCGGCAACCCGATCGGAATAGCCGCCGGTATGCGGCGCGCCGTTGACGGAAAGCGTGATCGAATTGTTGCCTTCCTTCAGCGCCCTTGCCGCAAGGAGCATCCAGGATTCGTCCTGCGTGCTCGTCCAGCGGGCGTCGGCGCGTTCACGCGCCACCAGCCTGATCAGCTGCGGCACGATGCTCGGGACCGGCTTCGATTCCGCGGCCAGCGCAAGCATCGCCGCGCCGTCACGCAGGGGCGAGCCATAATCGGAGCGATAATAGTCGTATTCGGTGCTTGCCTGTGCCAGCCGCAAGGCCGTCTGGAAAGTCGCCTCCGAGCGCTGGGTGTCGCCATAGAGCGCCAGGCTCGCGGCCAGTTGGGCGACAGCCATCGGGCTCGAGAAGGACTCGAGCTGCGTGTCCGAATAGTAGCGCAGATCGCCGATCGAGGCCTTCTTGTTGCGGGCGAGCACATAGAGCGCGTAGGCGATCTCGCTGCCGCGATCCTGGACGTCCTGGTCATAACCAAGCGAGTTCTGCAGGTTGTTCAGCGCCTGGTTCATCGCCTGAGCCGGCACGTCGTATTTCTGCTCGCGTGCCCGGGTCAGGAACTCCGTGACATAAGCATCGAGCCAGAGATCGCCGGACCCCGGGCCCCAGAGGCCGAAGCTGCCGCTTGATGCCTGGTAGCTCAGCACCTTGTAGACGGCATCTTGGATGCGCCCATGCAGGTCCGGATCGCTCTCCATGCCGATGCTTTTGGCCATGTCGTTGACATAGAGCAGCGGCAAGGCACGGCTGGTTGTCTGCTCGGCGCAGCCATAGGGGTAGCGATCGAGCGTCATCAAGAGCGAAGGCACGTCGAAGGCGGCTGCCTGTGAGACGCCGACGCTGACCGAAGCACCGTCAAGCACGCTTGCGGCGAGCAGCTCCTTGTCGACGCGCAAGGCGCCGCCATTGGGCTTCAGGTCGACTACCATGCGGTTGGTGACCGGGAGCTGCGCCGGGCGCACCGGCAGGTAGAGCGTCTGCTCGACCTCGGTTCCGCCGTTATGCGCGAGCTTGACGGTGATCGAAGCGTCGCCCGCCGTCTGCGCGATCAGCGGAAATGAGAGCGCTTGCCGCTTGCCCTGGCTAAGCGTCAGCTTCTCGGGCAGGGGCTTGTCGCCGGTCGAGAGATCGCCGGTCGTGGTGACCGACAGCTTGTAGTCGCCGGCAGGGCCGTCGGTGTCGGCGATGTCGAGACGCATGGTCGCGGCATCGCCAGGCGCCAGGAAGCGCGGCAGGCCGGCGGTGATCACCACCGGATCGCGCACGATGACGTCGGTTTGAGCATGGCCGACGGCCTCTTTGGTCCAGGCGACGGCCATGACGCGCACGGTGCCGTTGAACTGCGGGATGTCGAAATCGATCCGCGACTTGCCGTTGGCATCGAGCTCGACCGGGCCGGACAAGAAGGCGACCAGCTTCTCGGTCGGCGGGCTGCCCTGCGACTGCATGTTGGCGCCGTCGCCGCCGGTCCGCAATTTGCCGGTGGTGCCGAGCGAACCGTCGATCAGGCGGCCATAAAAGTCGCGGATTTCCAGACCCAGCATGCGCTGGCCGAAGAACCAGTCCTCCGGATCGGGCGCCTTGTAGTTGGTGAGATTGAGGATGCCGACATCGACGGCCGCGACCATCACATAGGCCTTGCTGCCGGCTTGCGCGCCGCTGACGGCGACCGGGATCGACAGCTGCTGGCGCGGGGCCGTCTTTTCAGGCGGCGTAAGCGCAACAGTGAGCTTTTTCGAACCCGGATCGACGGTCAGCCATTTGACGCCGATTGCGCGGGCCGGCATGCGCGATTCCTGCGCATCGCCGGGCCGGAACAAAGTCGCCGTGACATAGGCGCCGGCGCCCCAGTCGTTGCCGACCGGGATGTCGACGGTGCTGCCGCCGGTCGGCACCGAAGCGGTGACGGTCTTCAACAGCTTCTCGGCGCCGATGGTGACCAGGAGTTCGCCGGCAAAATGCGGCGACACCTTGAGCTTGGCCACCTCGCCGGCGGCGTAAGTGTCCTTGTCGAGAGCGATCTCCAGGCCGTCTGGTGTTTCGGTGGCGGGAGAGGCGACGTACCAGCCGGCGTCGAACTCATAGCTGGTCGCCGGGCCATCGGGGTCGGCCGTCTCGACCTCGAGCCGGTAGCGGCCCCAGTCGACAGGAAGCGACACGGTCGCCTCGCCGTCGGCTTTCAGGTCGATCTGGCCGTTGGCGACGGCCTTGGTGAGGTTCACCGCTTCATAGTTCCAGGAATTGTTCGAACGGTACCACTGGTAATTGCGCTCGACCTTGACCAGCGACCACTGCGCGCCCTTCAGCTCCTCGCGTTTGCCGTTCGAATCGACGGCGATGATGCTGAATTTCGCCGTTCCGCCTTGCGGCACCTCGCCGCCTTCGAAATCCGGGCGGATGCCGATCGTCTCCTTTTCCGGATGGACGGCGATGTCGAGCGAGCGCTCGACGGCACGGCCGCCGGCTTCGCGCATGCGGACTGTGACCTTGGCGTTGATCAGCTTGGTGGTGGAGGGCAGTTGGTCGATCGAGACCGGGAAGGTCGCCTTGCCGTCGTCGCCGACGAGGGGAAGGTTGGCCAAAGGCCTCACCGAAGGTTCGGCCGACTGCTCGTCGGCGAGACCGAAGGTGAAGTCCTTAAACCGATCCCAGCTGTCCGTGGTCGACAGCGTCATCTCGCCTTCAAGCGCGAGGCCGGCGGCCGGCGCGCCATAGAGGAAGCGGCCGTCGACGCTGACATTGGCGGTCTCGCCCTGCGCGATTTCCTTCTTGTCGGCCGTCAAGTCGAACTCGATGCGATCCGGCACGAAGTCTTCGACCAGGAACATATGGCTGGCGACCGGTGCCTGCTTGGGATCGGTGTAGATCGACACCGACCAGGTGCCGCGCATGACGTTAGGCTCGAGCGACAGATCGACGGCATGGGCCCCGGCGGAAGCGCCGTCGCTGACGATACGGCGGTTCTCGACGCCATCGGGTCGGGTGAAGATGAAGGTCAGCGGCAGGTTCTCGACCGCCTTGGCGGCGCCGTCGCGCGCAAGGGCGGCGACATGGACGTCTTCGCCGGCGCGGTAGATGCCGCGCTCGGTCCAGGCATAGACGTCGAGCGCGCCGGGCGCGGCACGCCCGGCAACGCCGCGGTCCGACAGATCGAAACCGGCGCGGCCCATGTCGAGGAAGACGAAGTCGTTGTCGCCCTGCTTGGCCATCAGCACCGCCGGCACCATGCCGCCTTCGCCGCGCGTCAGGCCGGGGTTGAAAACGGCATGGCCCTCGGCGTCGGACGTCGCCGTGCCGAGGATTTCATTGTTCTTGGCAAGCAGCGTCAGTTCGGCGCCGGCAATCGGCTTGGCAGAGCCCAGCGAGCGGGCAAAGACGTTGAGACCGTCCTGGCCGGTATAAGTGGACAGACCGATGTCGGAAACGACGAACCACTGGGTGGCGCGCGAACCATAATCGTCGCTCTTGTCGTCGACCGGCTGGGCGGTCAGCACATAGACGCCGGGCTTGCGCTGCGGGATCGCTTCGTCGACCGGGAAGGAGGTGGTGACCTCCTTGTTGAGGTCGTTGGCGATGTCGAGCGTGCCTTCCCAGACCGGCTCGCCCATCTGGTCGGAAATGGTGGAAATGTCATTGCCGTCGAGCTGATGCAGGAACTGGTAGCCGGACAGAAGCTGCGCCAGCGATCGGTCGCCGATGCGGTAGAGCTTCATCTTGGCGGCGCTCATGTTGACGGTGACGACCGGAATGCCGCGGCGGGCGCCGGCCGGCAACACGAAGCTGTCGCCGGTGAAGCGGGCGGACGGGGCGCGGTCCTGGACATAGATCGACAGCACGACCGGAGCGGCAATCGTCTCGCCGATCGCGGCCGGCAGACCGGCGCGAAAGGTCACGTCATAGTGCTGGCCATGTTCAAGCCCTTCGACGCAGATCTGCTTGTCCTTGGCTTCGACAGCCTTGGGAGCGGCATTTTCGACGGTGACGAACTGCGAATAGTCGACGCCGGTCTTCACCAAGTCCTCGGAGAACTGGGCGCAGATGCGCGGCGAAGAGGAATCGGCATCGACGGAATGGTCGATGACGCGGAAACCCTTGCGTGCCTTGAGGTCGGCGTAGTCGGCCTGCACGGCTGGCGAGTTCACCAGCGCAAGGCTCGCCTCATAGGCCTGAATGGCCGGCCGGAAAAGGTCGCGCTTGTCGAGGCCGGCGGCAAGCAGCGCCAGCGCCTCGGCGCGGGTCTTTGCCGTGCGCACCAGCTTATAGGCGTTGAAGGCCGCCGAGGTGACGTTTGCCGGCAGGGTAGAGGGTTCGGAGGTGTTGGAAGCCGGCTGCACGCCGAGCGTCTCGCGCGCCAGCGCCAGCCAGAGCGCGCCGTCGTCGGGCAGGACAGACAGCGCCGCCTGGTATTTCTGCATGGCCAGGCGATGGTCGCCGGTCAGCGCTGCCTGCTCGGCCGCGGCTTGAAGTGCGGCCAGCCCTTCGGTCGGCTTGTCATAGGCCGGATCGGTCAGCTTGTTGCGGAACTGCTGGGCCTGATCGGCCATCCAGTTGGGGAAGAAGGCAAGTGGAGGCGGCGCGCCGATATCGGGGTCGCCATCGACGTTTGCGACTTTGCCGGCGACGGCGCCGCTGAAGGGTTTCAGCTGATTGTAGTCGGATTTGAGAAAGCACCATTTGGCCTTGGTGTTGTAGGTGAAGGCGCGGCAGGCGGGATCGCCGAGGCATGTGGTCTTGCATTGGTCGAGGCTGACATTCTGGTCGGACCTGAGGTCGAAACCGAAATAGTCGGAATTGTCAGTCGTCACGATTCGCCGGGCTTCGGCCGCTTGCGCGGCCCCGCTCAAGGCAAAGAACAGAAGAATGAGGAACGAGAAACCACGAGCCGCGCGCATTGCCATATCACCCTCCCGACATTGCAGCGTCCGGGCATGATCAAGCATCAAACAGGCTTGTCAACGCCGAACGCGGCAGGTTTTCAACCCGCCAACGGTTTCCATGCCGGCCACAGGCCGGTATTTCGACAGAACCTCCATGGGACAAGGGTTCACGCTTTCTTGCGAAGGCGCAAAAGGTGTGAATTCCAAGCCCGGTCTATTTCAGACAATTGGATTGTGGCCCCTTTACGAGCGTTTCAGAACTTCATTCCAATTTTAGTTTTGTCGTCTAGGTTAGCGTAATGCCGGCGTATGAAACGCAGATGTCAGGAGGGATCGCGCCAGGGCGCGGGCTTCCGCGCGCCCTGCTTTTGGCGCTCGTCTGCGCTGCCATGCTCGCCGGCGAAGCGCGGCCGGCGGCTGCTTTCGAGATTTTCGGCATCAAGCTTTGGGGCTCGTCCAAGGACGAGGATGCCGACATCGTCGATCCGCTGCGCTATTCGGTGACCATGGACGCTCCCGATGCCGACAAGGATCTGGTCAAGAAGCTGGAAGATGCCTCGGCGCTCAAAAATGACGAGGAGCATCCGGTATCAGGGTCGCTCGGCTTGATGGCCAAGGCGCGCAGCGACCGCGAGCAACTGGTTGCCGCCCTTTATGCCGACGCCCGCTACGAGGGCGTGGTCACCATCACCATAGAGGGCAAGTCCATCGACGAACTGCCGCCGGACGCCGAATTCAAGGGGCCGCAGCCCATTCCGGTGGTCGTCAGCATCGCCGCCGGGCCGAAATTCACCCTCGGCGACATCAGACTGAAAGGCGACGCGGCCGGCCTGGCGAGCGCCGATTTCGGCCTGATCGCGGGCGGCGACGCCAGTTCGGGTGCCGTGCTCAAGGCCGAAGCGGCGATCGTGCGAGCGCTCAAGGAAGAGGGCAGACCGCTAGCCCAGGTGACGGATCGCGAGATCGTCGCAGACCATGACACCTCGACGCTCGACGTGACACTGACGGTCGCGGCCGGCCCGGTCGCCGGCTATGGCGACACCACCGTCGAGGGTACCGAAAAGGTCGATCGCGACTTCACCGAATACATGACCGACCTAAAGCGGGGCCAGCAATATTCGCCGCAAGAGATTGACGATGCCCGCGATCGGCTGCTCGGGCTCGAAGTCTTCAACAGCGTGACCATCAAGGAGGGCGAGAGCCTCGACGCTCAAGGCAACATTCCGATCGACGTCCAGGTGAGCGAGCGCAAGCCGCGCTTTTTCGGCGTCGGCGGCACGTTTTCGAACACGGAAGGACTGGGGCTCGAAGGCTATTGGGGCCACCGCAACCTGTTCGGCCAGGCGGAGAAGCTGCGCATCGACGGCTCCATCAGCGGCATCGGCAGCAACAGCATTTCCGCGCTCAACTACAATGCCGGCATCATGTTCGAGAAGCCGGGGGTGCTCGGGCCGACATCGAAGTTCTTCACCGGCGTCAAGACCGTGTTGGAGCACCCCGACGCCTATGACCATTTCTCGGTCAAGGGCGACGTTGGAGTCTCCTACGACCTCGACAAGAGGCAGCGGGTCTCGGCCGAATTCGACCTCGACTACTCGAGGATCACCGACGCCTTCGGCAAGCACACCTATCTGATCGCCAGCATTCCGCTGCAATATGTCTATGACAGCCGCGACAACAAGCTCAACCCGACCAGGGGTTTCCGGGCGCTCGCCTATGCCGAGCCGAGCTACGACATTCTGAACGGCGCGACCTTCCTCAAGTTGAAGGGCGAAGGCTCGGCTTACCAGTCGCTCGATACGGCGAGCAGATTCGTCCTCGCCGAACGCGCCACGCTCGGCTCGATCGTTGGCACCGGGCTGCAGAATGTTCCGGCCGACAGGCGCTTCTATTCCGGCGGCGGCGGCTCGGTGCGCGGCTATGCCTATCAAGGTATCGGCCCGAAGGACATCGACGGCCAGCCGATCGGCGGCCTGTCCCTGTTCGACACCTCGGTCGAGATGCGCATGGCCGTCACCGACACGATCGGCATCGTTCCGTTCGTCGATGCCGGCACGGTCTCGACCAAATCCTTCCCCGATTTCTCCGACGTCAAGGTCGGCGCCGGCGTCGGTCTGCGCTATCTTACGCCATTCGGGCCGCTGCGCATCGACGCCGCCGTGCCGCTCAACCGCGATCCGGGCGATCCGCATTTCGGCCTCTATGCCGGCATCGGTCAGGCGTTCTGATGATGAGGATATTCTGGCGCATCCTTCGTATCTGCCTCTACACGCTGCTCCTGTTGCTGGTGGTGGCGATCGGCGCGCTCGCCGTGCTGACCGGCACCGAAGGCGGCCGTCAGAATCTCGCCGGTCTGATCTCGAAGCTGGCCTCGACCGAGGACCGCAAGATCACCGTCAGCGGTATCGAAGGCATCTGGTCCGGTCAGCTCAGGCTCGATCATGTCGTGCTGGAGGATCGCACGGGGCCCTGGCTGGTGGCGCGCAAGGTGGCGCTCGACTGGTCGCCGACGGCGCTTTTGTCGCGCAACTTCAGCGCCGATCGCATCGAAGCCGAGCGCATCGAGTTGGCGCGGCTGCCACGAGCCGGCCAACAGCCGTCGCAAGGCGCATCGAACAGTCTGCCGGTCTCGATCGACGTCAAAGAGATCGAGCTGCCGGAGATCGCGCTCGGGCAAGAGCTCGCCGGCAGCGGGATTGCCGAACTTGCCGCCAAGGGTTCGCTCAAGGCCGATCCATCGCCGCTGGCGATCGACACGGTGCTCAAAGTCGCCCGCCGCGACGGCAAGCAGGGCAATGTCGACGCCAAGGTCCGTTTCGCGCCGGCCGACAACAAGCTCGACCTCGATCTCAAGGCGTCGGAGCCGGCCGGCGGCATCATCGCCAATTTGCTCAAGCTCCCCGATGCGCCCCCCGTTGATATCGTCGTCTCCGGAACGGGGCCGCTCGCCAATTGGAACGGCATCGGCACGTTCGTTGTCGATCGTCAGATCGTCGCCCAGCTCACCGGCCGCCATCAGTTGAGCGACAAGGGCCACTATATCGAGGCCAAAGGCGACGGCGAATTCGAGCGCTTCCTGCCGGAGAAGTTCAAGTCGCTGTTTGCCGGCAAAACGAATTTCGACGTGGCCGGGACGGCGACCACGACAGGCGGGATCGATATCGAGCGCGCAATTGTAGAGAGCGGCGCCGTGCACGGAACGGCCACCGGCAATGTCGACCCGAAGGGCGCCAGCGATCTTGCCGTCGAGCTCTCAGCCAAAGACAAGCCCGTCACCATCGACGTCGGCACCAGCGCGGTGCCGATCCTGGTCGCGGTCGAGAAGGCGACCGCACGCGCCTTTGGCGACGGCAAGGCGCCGATAGTCGACATCGGCACCTCGTTGGCCTCGATCGCCGTCGGCGGCACGCAGCTCAACAATGTGACGGGACGGGTCCATTCCGACGGCTTCGACGTCGCGACCCGCACCGGGCCGGTCAATGTCAAGCTCGCGGCCGCCGGCCTGAAGACCGACGTGGCGACCCTGGCGCCGCTGGTGACGGGCAAGCTAGCCGCTGATCTCGCCGGTTCGATCAGCCGCGACACCGTCACCGTCGACCAGGGCACGTTGCGCAGCGATGCGCTCAATGCCGCGCTGACCGCCGGCGTCTCGCTCGCCGACCTGTCGATGACGCTGAAGATGAACGCCGACGCCGTATCGAAGGCGCTGCCGCCGCAGATCAGCTCGCTGCTTGGCGAACGGGTGAAATTCTCGGCTACCGCGACCCGCGATCCGGAAGGCGCTTTCGCGGCCAACGAGCTGGAACTCACCTCCGGCTCGCTCAGCGCCAGCGGCACCGCCAGCGCGCAAGGCTCGGATATCAAGGCAAACGTCAAGGGAACGCTGGGCGATGTATCGGCGCTGTCGTCGCTGGCGGGCACGCCGCTTGCCGGCGGGGTCAATTTCGCGCTGACCGCCAGCGGTCCGCGCTGGGCGCCGGATTTCTCGGTGTCGGCCGACAGCGCCAGCCTGACGGCGGCCGGCCGCACGGTGAAGGACATCAAGCTCTCGGCGAAGGGCAAAGCCGACATCGCCAACCCCTCGGCCGATATCTCGCTGACGGGCAGCGTCGAGGAACAGCCGCTCGACATCGAGGCGTCGTTGGTGACCGCCGCCGGCAAGCGCGCGATCAAGGGCCTCAGCCTTGCACTGGGCGACAACAAGGTTTCGGGCGACCTCGCGCTCGACGACCAGTTCCTGCCGGTTGGCACGCTGACGCTGGCCGTTCCCGATGTCGGCCCGCTGGCGGCGCTAGGCGGCCAGACGGCAACCGGCGATATCAACGGCACGATCGCCTTCGCCAAGGATGGCGCGGCTCCGAACCTCACCATCAATGCGGCCAGCACATCGATCGCGCGCGGCGAAGTGGCGGCGAAAGCGATCACCGTCAATGCGCTGATCGCCAATTATCTCAAGGGACCGGCAATATCGGGCACGATCAAGGCCGACAGCGTCACTTCCGGCAAGACAGTGGTCAGCGGTATCGGCATCGACCTGAGGCGCGACGGCGACTGGACCAATTTTTCCGGCGGCGCGACGGCATCCGGCATTCCGGCCACCGCGACCGGGCGCGTGAAGATCGCCGACGGCAAGACCAGCGTCGAGATCGCGTCCGGCGAAGCGACCCTGCGCGGCATCAAGGCGGCGATCGCCGAGCCGTCGCGCCTCGCAATCGCCAACGGCGTCGCCAGCGTCGAGAAGCTTGCGCTCAATCTCGGCGGCGGCTCGGCGACCATTTCCGGCAGCGCCGGCCAGATCCTCGACCTGACGGCCAATTTCGCCAGCCTGCCTGCGGCGCTCGCCAATGATTTCGTGCCGGGCCTCGATGCTGCCGGAACGCTGGAAGGCACGGCACACCTCACGGGGCCGTCGGCCAATCCCGATATCGAGTTCGACGCCAAGCTTGCCGGCGCCGAGACCAGCCAGACCCGCCAGGCCGGACTTGGGCCGCTCAATCTGGATGCCGCCGGCAGCTATGGTCTGGCGAGCGGCCTGGCCCTGGACCATGCAACGCTTGCGGGCGACAAGATTTCCGGCAACGCCGCCGGCAGCTTGAATCCGAACGGCGTCAGCGATTTTTCGCTCGGTCTGACGTCATCCGGACCCAGCCTGCCGTTGACGATCGGCAGCGCCGAAAGCCCGGTCAAGATCGAGGTCCAGTCATTGTCGGCAAAGATAGCCGGCCAAAGCACGCAGGCCCGCCTCGAGGCTTCCGCCATCCTGCCTTCGGTTGCCGCCAGCCAGGTGAATGTGGACGGCCTTGCCGTTGCGCTGCATTCGGATGCGTTCGATCTCAAGGGGCGGGCAGGCCCGGTCTCCGGGACGGTGTCGATCGACAGGATCGGCCTGGACAATCCGATGATCGCGCCGTTGGTTGCCGGCAAGGTTACGGCCGAGGTCAATGGCCGTTTGACGAGCGACGCCGTTGCCGTCAACAGCGGCTCGCTCAAGAGCGATGCGCTCAACAGCCAGGTCGCCGGCCGCATGTCGCTGCGCGACGGCGCCGTCGACCTCAATGTGAACGCCAATGTCGCTTCTTCCGCTTTGCCGGCGGCGGTGCGCGGCATGTTGGGCGAGAGCGCGCAATTGAGCGCCGCGCTGAAACGCGACGCCAACGGCAACGTCAATGTCTCCGGCTTGAAGCTCAACTCGGGCGCGCTGAGCGCCGACGGGCAGGCGAGCCTTGCCGACAACAAGCTTGCCGCCGACATCAGGGGGGCGTTGAGCGACGTTTCGCTGCTGTCGAAAGACGCCAAGGGCGCCATCGCTTTTGGCCTGAATGCGCAAGGTCCGATTATGGCGCCCGACCTCTCGCTGACGGTGAACAGCGACAGGCTGTCCGTGGCGGCGCGCGAGATCACCGGACTGAAACTCACCGCGACAGGCAAGGCGGATGCCGCCAATCCGGCGGCCGATGTGCAACTGACCGGCAATGTCGCCGGACAGCCGCTGCAGGGCAATGCCGTGCTTGCCACCGCCAATGGCAAGAGCGCGATCAAGGGCCTCAGCCTTGCACTCGGCGACAACAAGGTTTCGGGCGACCTCGCGCTCGACGAAGCGTTCGTGCCGGTGGGCACCGTGTCGCTCGATCTTCCTGACATCGGGCCGCTGGCGGCGCTTGCGCTAGAAAAGGCGGAAGGCGACGTCCGCGGCGCGATCGCCTTCTCGAAGGCCGGCAACGCACCGAACGTCGCCGTCAAGGCAACGACGGCGGCGATCAGGCGCGGCGACCTCTCGGCCAAAAAAGTCGCCGTCGACGCCCAGATCGCCAATTACCTCGCAGCACCTGTCATCTCCGGCAAGATCCGCGCCGACAGCGTGACCTCCGGCGGCACTGCCGTTACCGGCATCGATGTCGACCTGAAGCGCGATGGCGACTGGACCGCCTTTTCCGGCGGCGCCACCGTGAAGAACATTCCGGCGAAAGCGGCCGGCCGGGTGAAAGTGGCGAACGGCACGACGACCGTCGAGCTCGCGTCGGGCCAAGCGACGGTGCAAGGCATCAAGGCGGCGATCGCGCAGGCCTCGACCGTGACCATCGCCAACGGCGCGACGACGCTCGACCGGCTGGTGCTCAATCTCGGCGGCGGCACGGCGACGGTGACGGGCAAGGTCACGCAGACGCTCGACATCAACGCCAATCTGGCCCGGGTGCCGGTCTCGCTCGCAAACAGTTTCTCGCCTGGCCTCGATGCGGCAGGCTCGATCTCGGGCACGGTCAAGGTCTCCGGCGCGCCGGCCACTCCGACGGTCGCCTTCAATGTCGATGCTTCGGGCGTGCAGACTTCGCAGACGCGGGGCGCAGGCCTCGGCGGCATGAACGTATCCTCGTCGGGAACCTTTGCCGGCAGCAAGCTTGCCTTCGACGCCAACATCAGCGACGGCGCCGGCCTTGGTCTCAAGGGCGGCGGCACGGTGACGACGGCAGGCGGGCCGACCCTGGCGCTCGATTTCAAAGGCAAGGTGCCGTTTTCCTTCCTTGCCTCGAAACTCGCCGTGCAAGGCCTGGCGCTCAACGGAACCGCCAATGTCGACGTGCAGGTGCGCGGTCCTGTATCCGCGCCGGTGATCAGCGGCAAAGTCTCGACGTCGGGCGCCCGTCTGATCGACGCGCGCTCCGGGCTGGCGGTCAACGACATCGGGGCTGACGTCTCGATCGGCGGCGGCGTCGCCAGGATCAATCGCCTTACGGGCACGTTGTCGACGCGCGGCAGCCTTTCGGCGAGCGGCACCGTCGGCATCACGCCGGCGCAAGGTTTTCCGGCCGACCTGTCGATAAAACTCACCGACGCCCGCTACACCGACGGCAGGGTGGTGACCGCCAATCTCGGCGGCGACCTGACCATTAAAGGCCCGCTCGTGTCGGCGCCGGTGATCGCCGGCACCATCAATCTGGCGAGGACGGTCATCACCGTGCCGGACAAACTGCCCGGTTCGCTCTCGGAGTTGGATGTGAAGCATAAGAACCCGCCGCGCGCGGTGCGCGCGCAGGACAGGGCTCTGAACCCGCCGACATCCACCAGCGGCGGCAGCAGCGGCAGCGGCCTTGTCCTCGACGTGACGGTCAACGCACCGAATCAGATCTTCATCCAGGGCAGGGGCGTCGACGCCGAGCTAGGCGGCTCGCTGAAGCTGACCGGCCCGGCATCCTCGCCGCAGGCCGTCGGAACCTTCACCTTGCAACGCGGCCGGCTGACGATCCTTGCCAAGCGGCTGACCTTCACCGAGGGCACAGTCGGGTTCCAGGGTTCGCTTGTGCCTTACCTCAACCTGACCGCGACCACGACGACCAGCAGCGCCACCGTCACCATCGTCGTTTCGGGCGAAGCGACCAACCCGAAGTTCAACTTCTCCTCCGCACCGGCGCTGCCTGAGGACGAGGTGCTGGCGCAACTGATCTTCGGCCGCTCGATGTCCAATCTCTCGCCGCTGCAGATCGCCCAGCTCGCCGACGCGGCCGCGCAATTGGCCGGCGCCGGCGGCACGACCTCGCTGCTCGACAATCTACGCAGCGCGATCGGCATCGACGATCTCGACGTGACGACCGACGAGAAGGGGGGCACCGCGGTTTCGGCCGGCAAGTATCTCAACGACCGTACCTATGTGACAATCCAGAAGGGCGACAAACCGGGCTCCGGCAAGGCGACGATCGATCTCAATGTCGGGAGGGGCGTGAAGCTGCGCGGCGAGGCCAACGATGCGGGCGAAGCCAAGGGCGGCGTCTTTTACGAACGCGAATATTGACGGTGTTGCCCGCCCCGGCGGGCTGAAGAGGACTTTTGGCGCGCGCACGAGGCCCTGTCCGCCGGCAATGTCTTGATTTGATTGCCCTGTTAATTTTTGGAAATGTGCTGTGGACTAACAAATTTGCGTCAAGGCTGTCGCTATCACGCCAACCGGCCCCATTCCAAAGTTGCACATTCCCCACCATGTTCCAATTCCAAACCGGCTTTTGACATCACGGTCTGGATGCGGAATGTTAAAAGGCAAAAAGCCAAACAATGGGAGTCAGTCATGGCAATCTACAAAAGTAACGGTGATCGCGTTCCGGACCACATCCTGGCGATGGCCGAAGCGGCCAAGTCGGGCACGGTGGACCGCCGTGAATTCCTGGCGTTGGCCAGCGTTTTCGGTGCATCGACGGCAATGGCTTACGGCATGCTCGGTCTCGCCGCGCCGACGCCGGCCAAGGCCGAGGACGTGCAGGGCAAGAAGGGCGGCGTGCTGAAGGTCGCCATGTCGATCAAGGATCCCAAGGATCCACGCACCGCCGACTGGTCGGAGATTGCCAACGCCGAGCGCCAGGCGCTCGAGCCGCTGGTGAAGTACACGAAGGAGTACACCTTCGCGCCTTACCTGCTGGCAAGCTGGGACATCAACGACGACGCCACCGAATACACGCTGCATGTGCGGCCAGGCGTCGAATGGAATAACGGTGACAAGTTCACCGCCGACGACGTGATCTACAATTTCACCCGCTGGGCCGACAAGGCAGCGGAAGGCAACTCGATGCCTGGCCGCCTCGGCAGCCTGGTCGACGACGGCACCAAGAAGCTGCGCGAAGGCTCCGTCGTCAAGGTCGACGACATGACGGTCAAGCTCAAGCTGAGCAAGCCCGACATCGCGATCATCCCGAACATGTGCGATTACCCGGCACTGGTCGTGCACAAGACCTTCGATGAGAAGGGCGCCAACTTCAAGAATTGCCCGATCGGCACCGGCCCGTTCGAGCTTGTCTCCTACGATGTCGGCCAGAAGGTGGTCTACAAGCGCCGCGAGACCGGCAAGTGGTGGCAGGGCGAAGCTTTCCTCGATGGTGTCGAGTTCATCGATTACGGCACCGATCCGGCGGCGACGGTTTCGGCTTTCGAATCCGGCGAAGTCCAGACCAACCACGAAACGACCGCCGACTACATCAAGATCATCGCTGATGTCGGCGCGCCGGTTTCGGAGGTCGTCACGGCCGCCACCGTGGTGTCGCGCTTCAACATCACCCACAAGCCGTATGACAACCAGAAGGTTCGTCAGGCGATGTTGCTTGCGGTCGACAACGCCACGGTGCTGCAGCTCGGCTACGGCAATGCCGGCACCCCGGCTGAAAACCACCATGTCGCGCCGATCCATCCGGAATATGTCAAGCTGCCCGAGGTCAAGCGCGACATCGCCAAGGCCAAGCAGATGCTGACGGAAGCCGGCGTGATCGATTTCGAGCACGAACTGATCAGCAACGACGAAGACTATCACAAGAACACCACGGACGCGATCGCGGCCCAGCTGCGCGAAGCGGGCATCAAGGTGAAGCGCACCGTGCTGCCGAGCTCGACCTTCTGGAACGACTGGACGAAGTATCCGTTCTCGCAAACCAACTGGAACATGCGCCCGCTGGGCATCCAGGTCATCTCCATCGCCTATCGCTCCGGCGAAGCGTGGAACGAGACGGCCTACGCCAATCCCGACTTCGACAAGAAGGTCAACGAGGCGCTCGGCATCGCCGATGCGGAGAAGCGCAAGGTTGTGATGAAGGACATCGAGCAGACCCTGCAGGATTCCGGAATCATCATCCAGCCCTACTGGCGCAAGCTCTACATCAACATCAAGCCCGAGGTGAAGAACCACTCGATGCACCCGACCTATGAGCACGACTTCGGCAAGGTCTGGCTCGAACAGGCGTGATCCTTTTGCGATAAATATGAGGGGCGTCAGCCCCTCGTATTTGCAGCTTCGTCGCCGTTGCGTATTGTGCAACGGTGGCGGAGCCTCACAAGGTATCCGACACAGGGTTGAACCTATCTGACCCCAACCCGGCCGGCGGGGAGCGCGCATGTTCTCATTCATTGCCAGACGCATCGGCACGATTGTGCTCACGATGCTATGCCTGACGCTGGTCGTCTTCTTTCTCGTCAATCTCGAGCCCAACTTGAAGAAGCTGGCGATCAGCCAGACCGAGATGCACACGTCGGCCGAACAGCTCGAAAGCTGGCTGGTCAATCACGGCTACCGGCAGAACTTCTTTGCGCGCTACGGCCAATGGCTGGGCGTCCTGCCCAAGCAGCCGATCACCGATCCGGCCACCGGCAAGGTGACGCAGCGCTTCTCCTTCTGCAACGATCCGGTCGAGCCGAAATTCTCCGGCGTGCTGCAGGGCGATTTCGGCTGTTCGACCAAGTTCAAGACGACGGTCGCCGCCAAGCTGTTTCCGGCACTCGGCGCCACCGGCATATTGATGTTCTGGGTGCTGGCGGTGATGGTGCCGATCTCGCTGCTCATCGGCATCCTTGCCGGCATGCGCGAAGGCTCGCGAACGGACCGGACCCTGTCGGTGGCCTCCATCGCCTCGACGGCGACGCCCGAATATGTGTCGGGCGTCATCTTCACCGTCATCTTCGCCTCGTGGTTGGGCTGGCTGAACGGCTCGGCGGCATCCGCCAGCCAGGGCATCACCTTCTACAATTTCACCCTGCCGGTGATCACTCTGGCGATCTACGGCACCGGCTATATCGCGCGCATGACACGGGCCTCGATGGTCGAGGTGATGACGCAGCAGTATATCCGCACGGCCCGCCTCAAGGGCCTCTCCTTCGGCAGTGTGGTGATCAAGCACGCGCTACGCAACGCGCTGATCGCGCCTTTCACCGTCATCATGCTGCAGTTCCCGTGGCTGCTCACCGGCGTCGTCATCGTCGAGGTGATGTTCCGCTACCAGGGTTTCGGCTACACGCTGGTCGAGGCCGCCGGCAACAACGACATCGACCTTCTGCTCGGCTGCTCGCTGGTCTCGGTATTCATCGTGCTGATCACCCAACTCATCTCGGATGTCGGCTACGCGTTTCTCAATCCGCGCATCAGAGTTCAATAGGGGGCAGGGCGGATGCAGATCGAATATATCGGTGCCTTCGATGTCGTGCTCGGCGTGCTTTGGCGCTTCTGGCCGGTATGGGTCGCGCTTGTCCTGGTGATGGGCGTTAGCTTTACCTACAAGAAGAAGCTCGGGCTCTACGGCCAGCTCTTTGACAGCGGCGTCGGCATTGCCGGCGTCGGCATCTGCCTGTTCTGGCTGTTCACGGCGATCTTCGCCTCGACCATCTCGCCTTTCGATCCGCTGGCGCAGGTGTCGATCATGAAGGATACGCTGCCCGGCGCGATCGAGCCGACATCGAAGCTCGTCTACTATTTCGGCGGCGATAAGCTCGCCCGCGACGTGTTCTCGCGCATGGTCTATGGCAGCCAGATCGTGCTGATCATCGCGCCTGCGGCGACCGGTTTTGCGCTGATGGTCGGCATCACGCTCGGCCTGCCGGCCGGTTACTACGGCGGCAAGATCGACACGGTGCTGTCCTTCCTCGCCAATCTGGTGCTGGCCTTCCCGGTGATCCTTTTGTTCTACCTGCTGGTGACGCCAGGCATCATGGATACGCCTATCCCGTACGCCCTGGCGGGGCTGTTCTTCCTGTTCCCGATCATCTTCTTTTGCGTGCTGTTCTGGACCCGCTACAAGAACCGGCCGGACCGGCTCTATATCTTGCTCGGCCTGACGCTCGTCATCGGGGGCTGGATCTATGCGGGCCTCGTCTTCGACAAGGATCCGCTGAGGATCGTCCACATCGATCCCAACCAGCTCAACATTTTCGTGGCGGTGGTGTTCGCTTCCAGCCCCGGCGTGTTCCGCATCGTGCGCGGGCTGACCATGGATATCAAGACGCGCGACTACGTGGCGGCGGCGCAGACGCGCGGTGAATCGCCCTGGTACATCATGCTGTGGGAAATCCTGCCCAATGCACGCGGACCGCTGATCGTCGATGCCTGCCTGCGCATCGGCTATACGACGATCCTGCTCGGCACGCTCGGTTATTTCGGCCTGGGGCTGGCGCCGGAGAGTCCCGACTGGGGCACCGCGATCAAGGATGCCAGCCGGCTCTTGCGCTCGTTCATCCACCCGGCGCTGCCGCCGACGATCGCGCTGATGTCGTTCGTGCTGGGCCTGAACCTTTTGGCGGATTCGCTGCGCGAACAGTCGATGAAGGATTGATGGCGGGGCTTCGGGCCCCATCTTCCCAGGAAGCAAGGATTGGAGCGACCCATGAACGAGGCAGTTCGAGATCCAGCCAAGACGACCAATGGGCCGATCATCGAGATCGAGAACCTCTCGATCTCCTTCTTTACCCGCAAGGGCGAGATCCCGGCGGTGATGGACTTTTCCTGCACGGTCATGCCCGGCGAGGCGATGGGCATCGTCGGCGAATCCGGCTGCGGCAAGTCGACCGTGTCGCTCGGCATCATGCGCGACCTCTCAAACATCGGAAAGATCGTCGGCGGCCGCATCAAGTTCCAGGGCAGGGACATGGGCGAGATGTCCGACGAGGAGCTTCGGGCCATCCGTGGCAACAAGATCGCCATGATCTACCAGGAGCCGATGGCGAGCCTCAATCCGGCGATGAAGGTCGGCCAGCAATTGATGGAAGTGCCGCTGATCCACGACAAGGTCTCGAAGGAAGAGGCCCATAACCGTGCACTGGAGATGGTGCGCGCGGTCAAGCTGCCCGATCCGGAGCGCATGATGCGCTCCTATCCCCACCAGCTTTCGGGCGGCCAGCAGCAGCGCATCGTCATCGCCATGGCGCTGCTGTCGAAACCGGCGCTGCTGCTCCTCGACGAGCCGACGACGGCGCTCGACGTCACCGTCGAGGCCGGCATCGTCGAACTGGTCAAGGGACTGGGCCAGAAGTTCGGCACCTCGATGATCTTCGTGTCGCACAATCTCGGCCTCATTCTCGAGACCTGCGACAAGATCACGGTGATGTATTCCGGCGAGGCCGTCGAGACCGGCAAGATCGAGGACGTGTTCGACCGGATGCGCCACCCCTATACGCAAGGGCTGTTCCGCTCGATTCCGCTGCCCGGCGCCGACAAGAATTCGCGGCCGCTGATCTCCATTCCCGGCCAATTGCCGCTGCCGCATGAGCGGCCGAAGGGATGCAATTTCGGACCCCGCTGTCACCATTTCGTCGAGGGCGTCTGCAACGCCGCCGAAATTCCGATGGTTGCCGTCGAGGGGCATGAGGGCCATTTCTCGCGCTGCGTGCGTTTCAACGAGATCGACTGGGAAGCGCTGCCGCCCGGCGCCAAGAAGGTCAACGAAAAGGTCGAGCCCGGCGCGCCGGTGCTCAAGATCGACAATCTCAAGAAGTACTACAAGGTCGGCGGCAGCGAGGTGTTCGGCTCGAGCGAAGGCCGCGTCGTCAAGGCCAACGAGACGATTTCGTTCACCGCGCGCGAGTCCGAAACGGTCGCGATCGTCGGCGAGTCCGGCTGCGGGAAATCGACGCTCGCCAAGGTGCTTTTGGGGCTTGAGACCGCAAGCTCGGGCACCGTGACGCTGGGCAACAAGGAGATCCAGTCGACCGGCATCGAGAGCCGCAATGTCGAGACGGTGTCGTCGATCCAGATGGTGTTCCAGAACCCGTTCGATACGCTGAACCCGAGCCACACGGTCGGCTCGCAGATCATCCGCACGCTGGAGAAGTTCAATGTCGGCAAGACGGTCGCCGAGCGGCGCAAGCGCATGCTGGAGCTGCTCGACCTGGTGAAGCTGCCGCGGGCCTTCGAGACTCGCAAGCCGCGCCAGCTCTCAGGCGGCCAGAAGCAGCGCATCGGCGTGGCCCGCGCCTTCGCTGGCGACGCCAAGGTGGTGGTGGCCGACGAGCCGGTCTCGGCGCTCGACGTCTCGGTGCAGGCGGCGGTGACCGAGCTCTTGATGGACATCCAGCGCAAGAACAAGACGACGATGCTGTTCATCAGCCACGACCTGTCCGTGGTGCGCTACATCGCCGACCGTGTCGTCGTCATGTATCTCGGCTATATCGTCGAGCAGGGGACGACGGACCAGATATTCTCGCCGCCCTACCATCCCTACACCGAGGCGCTGCTCTCGGCGATCCCGATCGCCGACACCAGCGTTGTCAAGAAGCACATCGTGCTCGAAGGCGATATCCCATCGGCGATGAACCCGCCGACCGGCTGCCCCTTCCAGACGCGCTGCGGCTACAAGAAGCTGGTGCCGGACAATCTGTGCGAGACGACGGTGCCGCCGGTGAAGAATCTCGGCAACGGCCATATGAGCCTGTGCTGGCTGTCGGACGATGTCTTGGCGAAGATGGAGCCGGTCATCAAGTTCGACAAGGAGCATGCGGCACATGAAGGCGTGCCGGACGACGCGCCGCACGGCACGGGGCCGGGCTTTGCCGGCACCCCGCCCAAGCGCCCGAGGGGCAAGAGGCCGAAGCCGAACTAAGACTTCGCCCGGTCCCGGGGTCAGCTCCCACATTGCCGCAACTGGGCGGCGTAGTCGCGGGCCATCTGATCGGTGGCGTGCGCGTAGTTCTGCACGCCGGCATCGCCGCGATTGCCGCGGCCGTAGGCCGACCAGCCGAGATAGTAGGCGAGATAGAGACTGTAGGTATCGTTGCGGGCGACGCCGAAAGTGTCGACGGTCTTGGAATGATACCAGCCGACGAAGTCGATGGCATCGGCGAAACGGCTGCGGCGCGCTGCCCAGTTGCCGGTCTCCATCTGATATTGCGACCAGGTGCCGTCCAGCGCCTGCGAATAGCCCGCGGCGGTGGAGACATGTTTCCAGGGAATGAAGCCGAGCAGCTTGGTGCGCGGCGGCCGGGCGTTGCTCTTGAAGCCGGATTCCTTGCGCACCGTCGCCATCAGCACCGGAACGGGAATGCCGTATTTTTGTTCGGTGCGCTCGGCGGCGGACTGCCAGTTGTCGAACCAACCGTCATTCTGGTCGAAGACGGCGCAGACATTGTTGATGTGGCTGGGCGCCGTCGCGCAGGCCGAAAGCGCCAGCAGCACAGAGACAACGACAATTTTACGAAAACTCGAGCTAGGCATCGGAAGACGAATAGGGCGAAATCATAAAAGGAATCTTTCGAGCTTCCTTAACGCCGACCGAGGCTCCTCGATCTGGGCTCTATCGATATTTCGACTTCACTCGTCGCATTTGTCTTCATCAGAGTGAAAAAATGCCGCATTGGCTAAAATCACGCCGGCAAATGGCGAATTCCTGACAGCTCGCGCCTGACGTCGGCGCTCTGATAGACGCATGACCGAACCAAGACGAAAACGCGGCGCCGAACGGACCAGCAACCGCGGGCCCGCCCCCATTCCGCAGCTGCCGCCACGGCGTGTGGTCAACCCTTACCCGCCGATGGCGGTGCTTTCGGCCGACCAGATCGAGTCCATTCACCAGGCCTCGATGCATATTCTCGAAAGTTTCGGCATCGAGGTGATGAGCCCGCGAGCGCTCGCGCTGTTTGAACGCGCCGGCGCCAAGGTCGATCACAGCTCGATGAATGTGCGCCTCGATCGGGGCATGGTCGACGAAGCGCTAAAGACGACACAGGCCAGCTACACACTTACGCCACGCAACCCGGCTCACGCCGTTTATCTCGGCGGCAACACGATCAACTTCACGCTGGTGGCCGGGCCGCCCAATGTGCACGACATGGAGCGCGGCCGCCGCGCCGGCAATCTCGCCGACTATTGCGATCTCGTCCGGCTGGCGCAGCATTTCAACTGCATCCATATGCTGGGGAACCAGGTCTGCGCGCCGATCGAGCTGCCGGCGAATTCGCGGCACCTCGACACCTACTTCGCCAATCTGACGCTGACCGACAAATGCTTCCATGTCTCGGCGATCGGCCGGGGCAGGGCGCTGGACGGCATCGAGATGATGGCGATCGCGCGTGGCTTGACTCTCGACCAGATCGGCCGGGATCCCGGCGTCACCACCATCATTTCCGTCAACTCGCCGCGCCGCTTCGACGAGATGATGGCCGAAGGGCTGATGACCATGGCCGAGTTCGGCCAGTCGGTGGCGGTGACGCCGTTCACGCTGATGGGCGCGATGAGCCCGGTGACGCTTGCCGGCGCGCTGGCGCAGCAAAATGCCGAGGCACTGTTCGGCATCGTGCTGACCCAGTTGGTGCGGCCCGGCGCGCCGGTGATGTATGGCGCCTTCACTTCCAATGTCGACATGAAGTCCGGCGCGCCGGCCTTCGGCACGCCGGAGAACACCAAGGCCAACATCGCCTCCGGGCAATTGGCGCGGCGCTACAATCTGCCGTACCGCACGACGCCGGGCTCGGCGTCCAATGCCGCCGATGCGCAAGGCGCCTATGAGACGCTGATGGCGCTGTGGGGTGCCGTGCTTGGCCACGGCAATCTCGTCTATCATGCCGCCGGCTGGCAGGAGGGCGGACTGACGGCCTCATTCGAAAAACTCATCATCGATGTCGAGATGATGCAGCACATGATGGAATTCCTGCGACCGATCGTGGTGGACGAAGGCGAATTGGCGGTCGACGCATTGGGCGCCGTGCCCACCGGCGGCCACTTCTTCGGCGAGCCGCATACGCTTGAACGCTATGCCACCGCCTTCTATCAGCCGATGCTTTCCAACTGGCAGAACTACGAGGCCTGGCAGGAGGCCGGCGCGCTTGACACGACGGCGCGCGCGACCCGGCTCTGGAAGAAGGCGCTGGGAGAGTACGTTCAGCCGACAATGGACCCAGCCGTGCGCGAGGCGCTTGAAGCCTATATGGCGCGCCGCAAGGAAGCGATCGGGCAGGGCGAGCCGTGACGGTTTTGGAACGCTGGCGCCGCCCCTCATCCGCCTTCCGGCACCTTCTCCCCGTGAAGGACGGGGAGAAGGGAAGCGCTACAGCGCTGGCCCTCTCCCCGTTTTTCACGGGGAGAGGTTAAGGGTGAGGGACAGCGCCGACGTTTGAGGAGAGACATGCCTCTCATCCTGAATCCACTCAATCATCCAATTCCCCGAAGTAACGAGAAGAACCCATGAAGTCGCATGCAAAGGGCGTGGTCATCGGCGGAGGTGTCGTAGGATGTTCCGTGCTGTTCCATCTTGCCCGCCACGGCTGGACGGACGTGGTGCTTCTGGAGCGCGACGAGCTGACCTCGGGCTCGACCTGGCATGCGGCCGGCGGCATGCACACCATCAACGGCGATCCCAACGTCGCCAAGCTGCAGAAATACACGATCTCCCTCTACAAGGAGATCGAGGAGCTTTCCGGCCAGGCGACGGGGGTGCATCTGACCGGCGGCGTGCTTTTGGCAGCAACCGAGGCGCGGCTCGACTGGCTGCGCGGCGTCGTCTCCAAGGGCCGCTATCTCGGCATCGACCTCGAGGTGATCTCGGCGAAGGAAGCGGCCGAGTTGATGCCGCTCATCGATCCGAAGCAATTCGTCGGCGCCGTGCGCAACAAGGAGGACGGCCATCTCGATCCCTCCGGCGTCACCCACGCTTACGCCAAGGCGGCGCGGAAGCTGGGCGCGGAAGTGGAGCGCTTCACCAAGGTCGAGGACATCGTGCGCCGGCCCGACGGGCTGTGGCGCGTCATCACCAACAGGGGCGATGTGATCACCGAGCAGGTCGTCAACGCCGGCGGGCTTTGGGCGCGCGAGGTCGGCCGCATGGTCGGGCTCGAACTGCCGGTGCTCGCCATGGAGCACATGTATCTGATCACCGAGGACATGCCGGAGGTCGCCGACTGGAACAAGAAGACCGGCACGGAAATCATCCATGCGGTCGACTTCGACGGCGAGATCTATCTGCGCCAGGAGCGCGGCGGCATGCTCATGGGCACCTACGAGAAAGCCAACAAGGTCTGGTCCGAATTCTCCACACCCTGGAATTTCGGCCACGAGCTGTTGGAGCCAGATATCGACCGTATCGCGCCCTCGCTCGAAGTCGGCTTCCGTCACTTCCCGGCCTTTCAGAAAACCGGGATCAAGCAGATCATCAATGGCCCCTTCACCTTTGCGCCGGATGGCAATCCGCTGGTCGGTCCGGTGCGCGGTCTGCCGGGCTTCTGGGTCGCCTGCGGCGTCATGGCGGGTTTTTCTCAAGGCGGCGGTGTTGGCCTGGCGCTCTCAAACTGGATGATCGAGGGTGATCCCGGCGCCGATATCTGGGCGATGGACGTGGCGCGCTACGGCGACTGGGCGACGATGACCTACACCAACGCCAAGGTGCGCGAGAATTACTCGCGCCGCTTCTCGATCCGCTTCCCGAACGAGGAACTGCCGGCCGGACGGCCGCTGAAGACAACGCCCCTTTACGACACATTGTCGGCCAAGGGCGCGCAATGGGGCGTCGCCTTTGGGCTGGAAGTGCCGCTCTGGTATGCGCCCGAAGGCGTCAAGGACGAGTTCTCGTGGCGGCGGTCGACCGATTTCGACCATGTCGGCAGCGAAGTGGCCGCCGTCCGCAACGGCGTCGGCCTCTCGGAGATCTCGAGCTTTGCCAAGTACAAGGTGACGGGCGAGGGGGCGGCAGCCTGGCTCGACCGTCTGCTTGCCTGCAGGATGCCCAAGCCCGGCCGCATGACGCTGGCGCCGATGCTGAAGGAAGACGGCAAGCTGATCGGCGATTTCACGCTCGCCAATGTCGGCGAGGGCGACTGGTTCGTCGCCGGCTCCGGCGTCGCCGAGCAGTACCATATGCGCTGGTTCGAGGCGCATCTGCCGAAGGACGACTCGGTGCAGATAAAATCGCTGGGGCAGAAGCTCACCGGCTTAGCCATCGCCGGGCCGAAGGCGAGGGCGGTGCTGGCCAAAGTCACCCGCGCCGACGTCTCAAACCCGGCGTTCCCATTCATGGCCGTCGCCACGATCGATATCGGCATGGCGCGGTGTCTTGTCGGCCGCGTCAGCTACACCGGCGATCTCGGCTACGAGATCTGGATGCCGCCGGAGTATCAGCGCGCCGCCTACCAGGCGCTGATCACGGCCGGCGAGGAATTCGGCATCGGCATGTTCGGGTCGCGCGCGCTCAATGCGCTCAGGCTCGAAAAGAACTACGGCTCATGGGCGCGCGAATACCGGCCGATCTACGGACCGGTCGAGGCCGGGCTCGACCGTTTCGTCGCCTACGGCAAGGAGGCCGACTTCATTGGCAAGGAAGCCGCCATTGCCGAGCGCAAGCAAGGCGGCAAGCTCCGGCTGCGCGCCTTCATCGTTGAGGCCACTGATGCCGATGTCATCGGCGACGAGGCGATCTGGCACGACGGCGTCGTGCGCGGCTGGGTGACGTCCGGCGGCTATGCGCACAATGCAAAAAAGTCCATCGCCATGGGCTACGTGCCGAAGGAGATCGCCGACAGGCCCGACGGCTTCGAGATCGAGATCCTCGGCAAGCGCCACGCCGCGCGCATTCAGGCAACGCCGCTGTTCGATGCCAATTTCGAGCGGATGCGCGCCTGAAAAACAGGCGCGCGTCCGCACAGGGCATCAGGCGCTGCGGCGGTTGTCGAGCGCGAAAGCGCCGGGACCGGCAAAGACCAGATAGAGGAAAATGAAGCAGAACGAGATCGCAGCGTCGCCGCCATTGTTAACGGGGAAGAAGTCGCGCGGGAAATGCGCCATGAAATAGGCGATGGCCATTTCGCCGCAGAGCAGGAACGCCACGGGTCGGGTCAACAGCCCCAGCGCCAGCAGGATGCCGCCGGCGAATTCAAGGATTGCGGACGTCAGCGCGAGCCCCGTCAGCGCCCCGGCATGGGCGCCGGCGGGGAAATTGAACAGCTTCTGGGTGCCGTGCTCGGTGAACTGCAGCGCCGTCATGATGCGAAGCACGCCCAGCGCCTGCGGCTGATAGCGGGAGAGACCTTCAAAAAGCTTCATCTAAACTCCATCTTGCCCTTCCGGACCCGCCATAAATTATCGCCCGGAAGCGGACCATTCACTTCCCATGCCCTGCCATCAACAATCGGTGAGTGGGCATGAGTTCACCTCTTCCGGCTTATTCTCGCCGTGGTTGCAACTGTCTCTCATAAGTTGTATTGATGCGCGGATACACCAAATCATCCGGGAATCCATCGCCATGAAAAAATTCGCCATCAGCCTCTTCGCATTCCTTGCAGGCACGAGCTTCGCCATAGCTGCCGATGCTGGTTGTGATGCCTTCAAATGGCCGGTGACACGCGAGCAGGCCCTGTTTCCGTCAGCGTCCGCCGCCCAGTCCGGCGCGGCCCTGACAGTCGGGCAAGCGGCGGATTTCTCACTTGCAGCGGTCGACACGATCGGGTTTGAAGTTCCGCCTGGACGTGCACCGGCAGCCGGCACGTTCGGCGCGATGGCAAGCGTGACCGTACCGGCTGAAGGTGAGCTCCAGTTCAGCCTGTCCGATGAGGTCTGGATCGATGTCGTCCAAGACGGCCGCGCCGTGAAGTCGGCGGGCTTCAGCCGCGCGAAGACCTGCCCAGGCATTCGCAAGAGCGTGCGCTTCAAGCTGTCGGCCGGTCCGGCCACCGTGCAGCTCAGCGGCGCCAAGAAGGCCGATCTCAAAGTGGCGGTGCTGACGCCGGAGTGACGCCCAAGAGGGCGACGCCGGCGCCGGGCCAGCGCTCCCCTCTTGCCCGACCTCCGCAGCAGCTGCGCCGCGGCTGCGGAGGATGGACCGGATATCTGCCCCACAAGGGGGCGGCAGTTTCTACCGCCCAGGCGCCAGCAGCGCGAAATGCGCGCCCTGCGGGTCCTGGCATTGGATGATCCACTGCGCGCTCGGCACCTCCATCGGCCCCATCAATACCTTGCCGCCATTGTCGGTGACACGCTTGGCGGCGGCGTCGATCGCGTCGACGTTGAAATAGAACTGCCAGACCGGGACCGGGATCTGCGGCGGCTTGTTCATCATGCCGCCGCCGGATTCGGGCCCGGCGCCGAAGGTCTGGTAGAGGCCCATCTCGCCCATGTCGAACTGACCGGCGCTCTCCCAGCCGAACTGGCTGGAATAGAAGTCGAAAGCGGCTTTCCAGTCCGAGGTGTAGAGCTCGTGCCAGCCAACATGGCCGGGCGTGGTAGCGGGTACCGGCGGCTGCTCGGGCTGGTTGGGCTGCAGGAACATGAAGGTCGCGCCCTGCGGGTCGGCGACGACGGCGAAGCGACCGACGCCGGGAATATCATCCGGCGCGCGATGAACGGCACCGCCAGCGTCCTTGAGCGCCTTCGTCGAGGCATCGACGTCCTTGGTGTAGATGTAACCGAGCCAGGCCGGCGGCATGCCCATCTTGGCGGCATCCTCCGGCATCGTCATCAATCCGCCGACGCCGCGCAGGCTGGAATTCACCACGATATAGCGCGGCATGCCCGACGCCTTGTCGAAGGGCTCGGCCCGCCAGCCGACGACAGCAGTATAGAAAGCCTCGGCGGCGTCGAGGTCGGTGGTCATCAGTTCGTACCAGAAGAAGGGTTTTGCGGCATTCGGCATGGTCGGTCTCCTCACCGGTTCAGGCAGCGATCGCGGTTCCGATCCATCGTAGGACGATCTCGGCGACAGAAATCCGACATCTGGACCAGAAATCGAGAACGGCAAGGCGCTCATGCATGTCACTCAAAAATGCGCAGCGGTTTTGGGCGGCCGACACGCATCAAAATCGGAGCTTGAAGCGCGTCGGCCTATCCGTTCTGCGCGAAGCGCCATAGGAACCGTGATCTTGCATGGCCCGGGGTTTTAGCCTTTGCTGCGGGCAACGAGGGGCTGTCTTCCATGCGTGAATGTCGCTTACGCCCGAGAGTGGCTTTGTGCCATCGCGAGGAGCTCGACCCTGGTCCGAGCGGGGACCGGACCCAGCTTAACGACGACGATTTCCGCGCGCTCGCCTCGCGCCTGTCAGACGAGGCCGACGAGGGGCCGCTCCGGGTGTTCGCTTATGGCTCGCTGATCTGGAAGCCGGCGTTGGAATCCATCGAGCAACGCCGCGCCTCCGCCTATGGCTGGCATCGCTCCTTCTGCCTCGACATGGTGCGCTGGCGAGGCAGCGCCGCGCAGCCGGGGTTGATGATGCTCGAGCGCGGCGGCTTTGTGACGGCGTCATCTATCGTCTGCCGGACGGCGAGAAGCCCGCCCAGATCGAGAGATTGCTGCGGCGAGAAATCGACGATCATGAAAGCGTCAGCTCGGTCCGGTGGGTTCCGGTACGCACGGCGCAAGGATCGCTGCGAAGCGCTGGGCTTCTGGATCGGGGTGACGGGTAGGGGCACGTCGCTCAGGCAGCCGCTCGAAAGGGTGGCGAAGACACTGGCACACGCATGCGGCCATGTAGGTTCCGGCGCCGAATATCTTTACTACACCGTCAGCCACCTCGAAACATTCGGCATCCATGACCGCAATCTGTGGCGCCTGCAGGAACTCGTGGCAGACGAGATCAGGTCGATCCATCCCTCCAGGATTGAAAGCGCTGAACCGACAGACATTGGCGTGGCGATAATATGACTACAACTATCATGTTTTGTCCAAGCAATACAGCAGCTTGGCCGAAAATTGACCAATTGATAAAAAAATAAAACGTGCTAGCCTTCCTCAAAACAAACAAGGGGAACTGGAATGGCGACTGGTCATTTCATCGAAGGCATAGCCGGCGGCCGGCTGTCTGCCGAGCAGTATGCCGATAATTTTTCCGACCTGCACCCGCCGCTCGATCATCACGAGGCGCTGGTCGAGTCCGATCGCTGCTATTTCTGCTACGATGCGCCGTGCATGAATGCATGCCCGACCTCGATCGATATCCCGATGTTCATCCGGCAGATCGCGACCGGCAATCCGCTGGGCTCGGCCAAGACCATCTTCGACCAGAACATTCTTGGCGGCATGTGCGCCCGCGTCTGCCCAACGGAGACGCTGTGCGAAGAGGTCTGCGTGCGCGAGGTGGCGGAGGGCAAGCCGGTGCAGATCGGCCGCCTGCAGCGCTATGCGACCGACGTCGCGATGGATGAGGGCAAGCAGTTCTACAAGCGCGCCGAACCGACCGGAAAAACGGTCGCCGTGGTCGGCGCCGGGCCAGCGGGCTTGGCGGCGGCCCATCGCTTGGCCCGCCACGGCCACGATGTGACGATCCTCGAAGCGCGGCCGAAGGCTGGCGGCCTCAATGAATACGGCATCGCGGCTTACAAGAGCGTCGACGATTTCGCTCAGGCCGAGGTCGACTACGTCACCGCGATCGGCGGCATCGACATCCAGAACGGCAAAGCGCTCGGACGGGACTTCCAGCTTTCCGACCTGATCCGCAACTACGATGCGGTGTTCCTTGGCCTCGGGCTCGGCGGCGTCAATGCGCTGCGCGCCGAAGGCGAGGATACGGATGGCGTCGCCAACGCGGTCGAGTTCATCGCCGAACTCAGGCAGGCAAGCGACCTTTCCAGCCTGCCGGTCGGCCGCCGCGTCGTCGTCATCGGCGGCGGCATGACGGCGATCGACGCCGCGGTGCAGTCGAAGCTGCTCGGCGCCGAGGAGGTGACGATCTGCTACCGGCGCGGCCAGGAGCATATGAATGCCTCCGGCTTCGAGCAGGATCTGGCCGCCGCGAACGGCGTCACGATCCGCCACTGGCTGCAGCCGAAGCGCGTCATCGCCGAGAACGGCAAAGTGTCGGCGATCGAGCTCGAATACACAGCCATGAATGGCGACAAGCTCGCCGGTACCGGCGAAATGCTGAGGCTCAACGCCGACCAGGTGTTCAAGGCGATTGGCCAGAGCTTTGTGCCGGCTCATCTCAACGGCAGCGTTGCCTCCATCGAGCTCGATGGCGGCCGCATCAGGGTCGATGCCGAGGGCCGCACCTCGCTGGCGAAAGTCTGGGCGGGCGGCGACTGCATCTTCGGCGGCGACGACCTGACGGTCTCGGCCGTGGCGCAAGGCCGCGACGCCGCCGAATCCATCCACCGGGCACTGACCTCTAACGGGAGGGCATGAGCATGGCAGACATCCGCAACACCTTCGTCGGCATCAAGTCGCCAAATCCGTTCTGGCTGGCTTCGGCGCCGCCGACCGACAAGGCCTATAATGTCGAACGCGCCTTCAAAGCCGGCTGGGGCGGCGTGGTCTGGAAGACGCTTGGCGAAGAGGGCCCGCCGGTCGTCAACGTCAACGGCCCGCGCTACGGCGCGATCTGGGGCGCCGACCGCCGGCTGCTCGGCCTGAACAATATCGAGCTGATCACCGACCGCGACCTGCAGACCAATCTGCGCGAGATGAAGCAGGTGAAGATGAACTGGCCGGATCGGGCGCTGGTCGCCTCGATCATGGTGCCTTGCGAGGAGGAAAGCTGGAAGGCGATCCTGCCGCTGGTCGAGGAGACCGGCGCCGACGGCATCGAGCTCAATTTCGGCTGCCCGCACGGCATGAGCGAACGCGGCATGGGCTCGGCGGTGGGCCAGGTGCCGGAATATATCGAGATGGTGGTGCGCTGGTGCAAGCAGTACACGCGCATGCCGGTCATCACCAAGCTGACGCCGAACATCACCGACATCCGCAAGCCGGCGCGCGCCGCCAAAGCCGGCGGCACCGACGCGGTGTCGCTGATCAACACCATCAACTCGATCACCGGGGTTGACCTCGACAGTTTCGCGCCGCAGCCGACCATCGATGGCAAGGGCTCGCATGGCGGCTATTGCGGCCCGGCGGTGAAGCCGATCGCGATGAACATGGTGGCCGAGATCGCGCGCGATCCGGAAACGCACGGCCTGCCAATTTCGGGCATCGGCGGCATCACAACCTGGCGGGATGCTGCCGAATTCATGGCACTCGGCGCCGGCAACGTGCAGGTCTGCACCGCGGCAATGACATACGGCTTCAAAATCGTGCAGGAGATGATCGCGGGGCTGGAGAACTGGATGGACGAGAAGGGCCACGCCTCGCTGTCCGACATCATCGGCCGCGCCACACCCAATGTCACGGACTGGCAGTATCTCAACCTCAACTATGTCGCTAAGGCGCATATCGACCAGGACGCGTGCATCAAATGCGGGCGCTGCCACATCGCCTGCGAGGACACCTCGCATCAGGCGATCACCAGCATGGTCGACGGCGTCAGGCATTTCGAGGTGATCGAGGCCGAATGCGTCGGGTGCAATCTTTGCGTCAATGTCTGCCCGGTCGAGGGCTGCATCACCATGGAACCGCTGGCCGCCGGCGTGCTGGATCAGCGCACGGGCATACCGGTGTCGCCGGTCTACGCCAACTGGACGACGCATCCGAACAATCCGATGGCCAAGGTGGCCGCGGAGTAGGGAACACTTTTGAAAGAAATGCGGCGCCTTCGGGTGCCGTTTTTCGTTACCTATATTGCAGATAAGAATTATCCATGATAGGTACTATCCATGAATTGGAGCCAAAGATCGTGAAGCTGGGAGAGGGCGTCGAAGCGGCGATCCACTGCGCCGCTGTGCTTGCCGGCGTCGACGGCAACAGCACCATGTCGGGCGCGGCCATGGCCGAGGCGTTCGGCCTGTCGCCGAGCTATCTCTTGAAGCATCTCAATCAGCTGACAACGGCGCGCATCCTGGAATCCGTGCCGGGGCCGGCAGGCGGCTACAGGCTGGCGCGGCCGGCCGAGCGGATCACGCTGCTCGACATCGTGCTTGCGGTCGAGGGCAGGGAGCCTGCCTTCCGCTGCGGCGAGATCCGCCAGCGCGGCCCGGTCAAGCTCGACGCGTCGGCCTATGTCAAACCGTGCGGCATCAATGCCGCGATGCTGAGGGCCGAGCGCGCTTATCGCGCCGCGCTTGCCGATGCAAAGCTCTCCGACATCGTCGCCGATTTCATGAACGACGCCGATCCCCGCACCGTCGCCGCAAGCTGCGCCTTCGTCGAACGCCATCAGCGGGCGCAGAAAGTTAAACAACCAAGCAAAGCGTGAAAGGTAAGAGAATGAAACAGAGGCTGCAGTTCTTCGCCAAGGCGCCTGAAATCATGAAGGCGGTGATGGCGCTCAACAAGGCCGTCGAGGAGTGCGGGCTGGAAGAAAGCCTGATGCACCTGGTCAAGCTCAGGGCTTCGCAGATCAATGGCTGTTCCTATTGTGTCGAGATGCACAGCCGCGAGGCAAGGCGAGATGGCGAAACGGAGCAGCGGCTTTATTTGGTCGCCGCCTGGAAGGAGTCGCCGCTGTTTTCCGAGCGCGAGCGCGCCGCGCTCGCCTGGACCGAGAAGGTGACGAACATCTCCGACAACGGCGTTCCGGACGATCTCTACGCCAGGACGCTGGAGCAGTTCTCCGAGGAAGAGCTGGTCAAGCTGACAGTAGTGATCGGCATGATCAACACGTGGAACCGGCTCTGCGTTTCGTTCCAAGCCATCCATCCGACGCCAGCCGCCAAGGCTGCCTGACCATCCAAAGCCGCGCGGATCCGAAGACGGTGCCGCGCGGCTTTCATTTGTGAGATCAATGACATGTTTGAGAATTTTCAGAACGAGATTCTGTTTGCCGCACGCCTGCTGCTCGGCGACGCCTTCGTCATTGCCGGCCTGCGCAACGTCCAGCACAAGACCTATTCATCCCGATGATGGCGGCACGCGGCGTGCCAGGCAGGGCCGGCATTGTGGCTGGGCATGTCCTGCAGGTCGCGCCGGACGGCAGGTGATCGGCGTCTTGTTCACCGCGCTGGCGGCGGCAAGCCTGATCCTGTTCCTGATCGTCGCGACGGCCGATGTTTCACCATTTCTGGACATCAGGGTCCGGATCGCGCCTCACGCATCAACGGCTTCGTCGGCAATGTCGCCCTGGCCGCGGGTTCCTGGCGCGGGTCGCGCACTATGCCTGACAACCGCACTCGGATTCCGCGCAATCGATGGCGCCGCGTTAATCGGTTTGTCGCGATTGTCCTGTATTGGCAAAAAACAGGTTCGCCCGTCGGAGCGTTCATGGAGCAGAGCTGGACTGCATTCTGGGCACGCGTTTCGGATGCCTTTCACCAGGCGCTGGCTCCGTTCCGTGCAGTCGCGGGAGCCTTCGGCCAGCATCCGAGCGACATTCAGATATGGTGCTTTCTGTGCGGCGTCTTCTTCCTGGCGGTCGTCGCCATACAGACCTATGGCGACATCATGCTCAGGCGACGCGGCGCCTTTGCCACCGGCAAGGTGATCGGCATCGACAAGTCGAGCGACGGGCCGGACACGCCGATCATCGAATTCGCCGACCGACTGGGCAAGACCTGGCGTTTCTACTCGCACCTGCCGGTCAACAGAACGACCGGGAACGTCGGCGCAGCGGTCGAAGTGATTTATGACCCTCTCCACCCGAAGCGGGCGCGGGAAGTGGGCCGCCCGCTGATGAAGGCAGTCCACCTGGTTGTCTGGTATGCGGTCGTCGCCGGGCTGATGGTGCTGGCCTTCCTGCCCGGCCTCATTTCCAATTGATCTATTCAGGCGGCGAAGCGCAGGCCGCCGTCGCAGGTCAGCACCTGGCCGGTCATGAAACCGTTGGACACCAGGAAGGCGATCGCGTCGGCGACGTCCTCGGCGCGGCCGATACGGCCGACCGCCGTCTTTCCGGCGTACTCGGCAAAGACCGCCTGCCGCTCTTCGCCCGATAGAAAATCCCACCAGGGCGTATCGATGACGCCGGGGGCCACGACGTTGACGCGCAGCGGCTTCAGTTCAACGGCCAGGATCGGGACTACGGTCAAAAGCATGCCGTTGATGGCGCCGATGCCGGCAATGCCGAGTGCTGCGATCTGCGCCGAGACGGCCGAAATGAAAGTGACCGATCCGGCTTTGTTCAAGGTCGGCAGGGCCGCTTGCAAGCAGCCTAGCTGCGGCTTGATCTTCTCGTCGACGCCGCCGCCGATGTCGGCAAGGTCGAGGGTCGCGAACGGCCCAAGGCCCTTGCCGCCGCTTGCGGCGAGAACGAGATGATCGAATGGGCCGAGACCATCGAAGAAGTGCCGGACCGCGTCCGGCTTGGTCGCGTCGAAAGCGGCCTTGCCGACGGTGCCGCCGAGGCTCTTCCAGGCGTTGTTCAGCTTGTCCTCGCTGCGGCCGGTGATCGTCACCTTCATCGCGGGGCTGAGCAGCCGTTTGGCTGTGGCAAGGCCAATGCCAGACGAGCCGCCGATGATGACGCAATGTTCGATGCTCATGAATGCTGTTCCTTGGATGTCGCGGAAGATTGTCCGGTCAGTTCGAGGCTGAGCGCCCGCAACCGGCTGCGGGCTTTTTCGTCATAGGCCTGGGCATCGGCGCGCGCTTCCCGCTGGCCATCGAAATAGAGGCCGCTGCGCCCTTCGAGCGCCGGAGATATTGCCAAGTTGAGGATCGCGTCGGCGCCGGTCTCGACCGAGCTCCACGGTGTGATGCCGGCCTGCCGGACCATGGTGGTATCCATGTAGCTTGCCGGATGGAGTGCATTGACGGTGACGCCGCTGCCTTCGAGCTGCTCGGCCAGATCGATGGTGAACAAGATCTGCGCCAGCTTGCTCTGGCAATAGGCGCGCACGCCGCTATAGCCGCGGGCCAGATTGATATCGTCGAAATCGATCGCCTGCTGGCCGGCGGAGGCGACATTGACGATGCGCGCCGGCGCGCTTGCCTTCAGCAAGGGCAAAAGCTCCGACGACAGCAGGAAGCCTGCGAGATAGTTTACGGCGAAGCGCATTTCGTAGCCGTCGGCGCTCACTTGCCTTTTTGCGCCTTCGCCGCCCGTGCCGACGCCGGCATTGCTGATCAATATGTCGAGCCGGTCGGTTCCTGCCCGCACGGCGCCGGCAAGGCGGCGCACTTCGGCGAGCGACGAAAGATCCGCAAGCAGAAATTCGGCGTTGCCGCCCTCGGCTTCGATGGTAGCGACTGTCGCCTTGGAGTTTGGTCGCGGCCATGTACCAGCACGCGAGCGCCGGCAGCGCCGAGCCTTTCAGCGACCACGCGGCCAACCCCGTCGGTCGAGCCGGTGACGAGAACGGTCTTATTCTTAAGTTCCATGTTCAGAGCCTCCTTATGCTGCTCTGAACGCAAGATGGGGCGCGGCGCGCAGGCCAAACAGTTCAAATTTTATCCTGGTATCGATACTGCTATAATAGCTGCATGGATGCCGTGCCCCATTCCCCTGACGACAGCCGCCGCCGCGAGCTCGGCGCTTTCCTGCGCTCGCGCCGGGAGCGGCTCTCGCCTGCCGACATTGGGATTGCGAGCGGCGCCAGGCGGCGTACGCCCGGGCTGAGGCGCGAGGAAGTGGCGATGATCGCCGGCGTCGGTACCACCTGGTACACCTGGCTGGAGCAGGGGCGGGACGTGCGGCCCTCGGTCGAGGTGCTGACCGCGCTCTGCGAGGCGCTGCGCCTGGACGCCGTCGAGAAGCGGCATCTGTTCATCCTTGCCGGCCGCCAGCAGCCGGAGCAGCGCACGGCGACGTCTGAAAAGGTCGACGCCACACTGCTGCACATGCTGGGGAGCCTCGTCCTGCAGCCGGCTTATGTGGTTGGCCGGCGTTGGGATGTGCTCGCCTGGAATCCGGCGGCGGTCGCCTTGTTCGGCGACTATGGCCTGCTGGAGGGCGATGCCCGCAACATCGTCCATCTGGTGTTCACAAGCCCGCAGCACCGCCGGCTGCTGGTCGACTGGGACGCGCTTGCCCGCATGGTGCTCGCTTCGTTTCGCGCGGAGAGCGCCAAATATGTCGGCGATCCGGATTTCGAGCGGCTGATCGCGCTGATGATGCGCTCAAGCCCGGAGTTCCGTGATTGGTGGCCGCGGCGGGACGTGGCGAGAAGGCTGACGGGCGTGAAACATGTCCGCCATCCCACAGCCGGCCCGATGGCTTTCGAGCATATGAGCCTGTCGATCGACGACGGCTCAGACATGCGGCTGATCGTCTACACGCCGTTGCCCGAGCAGAATACGATCGCCAAGCTCAAGAAGCTGCTGGAAGAGAAGCCCCCCGAGCGGCGCAGCGCCTGATCTTCGCCCGACCTAAGCTTTCGGCTTCAGCCCATCGAGGAACAGTTGCTCCAGGAACCGGGCAGCATCCTCGAAGCGGCCGTCGCCGCCGCGGTCGGGGCCGAGCACGGCGCGCACCTGGACGTCGAAATCGGCGTAATGCTGCGTCGTCGCCCAGATCGAGAAGATCAGATGCCAGGGGTCAGTGCGGGCGATCTTGCCGGCGCGCATCCAGCCCTTGATGACGGCGGCCTTCTCCTCGACCAGCGTTTTCAGCTCGCCCTCCAGCATCGGCATGATGCGCGGCGCGCCCTGCAGGATCTCGTTGGCGAAGAGCCGGCTTTCGCGTGGAAAATCGCGCGCCATTTCGAGCTTGCGGCGGATGTAGCTTCTGAGCTCGGTCATCGGATCGCCGATATCGTCAAGCTCGCGGAGCGGCGCCAGCCAGGTGTCCAGCAGCCGCTGCATCAATGTCTCGTGAATGTCCTCCTTGCGGCGGAAGTAATAGAGAAGGTTCGGCTTCGACATGCCGGCGGCTTCGGCAATCTGGTCGATGGTCGAGCCGCGAAAACCGTTGGCGGAGAAGACTTCCAGCGCGGCTTCCAGGATGAGCTCGCGCTTTTCCTGCTGGATGCGGGTGCGGCGTGGAGCTGAGCCTTCCATCCTGTCCGTCATCCTTGCCGGCTGCTGCCGTGTGGGCACTCTGGACCAATTCTCTGGACCAGTTTTTCTCCGAGCCGTGGAGCGCGCTTTCGATGCCGCATTTCCGTTAGTAGTCCCTTGACCGCCGACAGGGCGGTGCTAACGTTTGTCCAACCGGTCAAAATTTTGCGTAGCACGAAAACGCAACGAAGACCAAGCCTTGGGAAGACCAAGCGTTAGCGCACAGAAACAGGTTACAAGGGGAAATCTTGGTCATGTCCAACCGGCTGAAAGTCACGCCGAACGATCTCAGCGCATTCTGGATGCCGTTCACGGCAAACCGGCAGTTCAAGCAGGCGCCGCGCATGTTCGTGTCCGCCAAGGACATGCACTACACGACGAGCGATGGCCGCAAGGTGCTCGACGGCACTGCAGGCCTCTGGTGCGTCAACGCCGGCCACTGCCGGCCGAAGATCACCGAGGCCATTCAGCAGCAGGCCGCCGAACTCGACTATGCGCCGGCCTTCCAGATGGGCCACCCGATCGTCTTCGAACTGGCGAACCGCCTGGTCGATATCGCGCCGAAGGGCATGGACCATGTGTTCTTCACCAATTCCGGTTCGGAGTCGGTCGAGACCGCGTTGAAGATGGCGATCGCCTATCACCGTGTCCGAGGCGAGGGCTCGCGCACCCGGCTGATCGGCCGCGAGCGCGGCTATCACGGCGTCAATTTCGGCGGCATTTCGGTCGGCGGGATCGTCGCCAACCGCAAGATGTTCGGCACGCTGCTCGGCGGCGTCGACCATCTGCCGCACACCCATCTGCCGGAGAAGAATGCCTTCTCGAAGGGCGTGCCTGAGCACGGCGCCGAATTGGCGAACGAGCTGGAGCGTCTCGTCACCCTGCATGACGCCTCGACCATCGCGGCGGTCATCGTCGAGCCGGTCGCAGGCTCGACCGGCGTCATCCTGCCGCCGAAAGGCTACCTGCAGAAGCTTCGAGAAATCTGCACCAAGCACGGCATATTGTTGATCTTCGATGAAGTGATCACCGGCTTCGGCCGTCTTGGCGCGCCATTCGCCGCCGATTATTTCGGCGTCACGCCGGATATCATGACGACGGCCAAGGGCGTCTCCAACGGCGTCATCCCGATGGGCGCGGTTTTCGTGAAGAAGGAAATCCACGACGCCTTCATGAACGGCCCGGAGCACATGATCGAGTTCTTCCACGGCTACACCTATTCGGGCAATCCGATCGCCTGCGCCGCGGCTCTCGGCACTTTGGACACTTACAAGGAAGAAGGCCTGCTAACCCGCGGCGAGGAGCTGGCGCCTTACTGGGAAGACGCGCTGCATTCGTTGAAGGGCGAGCCGCATGTCATCGACATCCGCAATATCGGCCTGATCGGCGCGATCGAGCTGGCGCCGATCGCCGGTAGCCCGACCAAGCGGGCCTTCTCGGCCTTTGTCAAAGCGTTCGAACGCGGCGCGCTGATCCGCACAACCGGCGACATCATCGCGCTGTCGCCGCCGCTGATCATCACCAAGGGTCAGATCAACGAACTGATCGACCATGTTCGCGATGTTCTGCGCTCGATAGACTAACTGCTCAAACCGCTCGGGCGGCGACGGGAACCGCCGCCCGACCGGAGACCTGAAATGAGAGGACACTTTGAATGGCCGCCCCCGGCGAGAATCTGCGAATCAATTCAGACCGTTTGTGGGATTCCATCATGGAGATGGCGAAGATCGGCCCCGGCATCGCCGGGGGCAACAATCGCCAGACGCTGACCGATTCCGACAAGCAAGGCCGCGAACTGTTCAAGTCTTGGTGCGACGAGGCCGGGCTCACGATGGGCGTGGACCAGATGGGCACCATGTTCATGACGCGGTCCGGCACCGATCCGGACGCGCTGCCGATCTATGTCGGTTCCCATCTCGATACACAGCCCACCGGCGGCAAATATGACGGCGTGCTCGGCGTGCTCTCTGGCCTCGAGGTCGTGCGCTCGCTCAACGATCTCGGCATCAAAACCAAACATCCGATCGTCGTCACCAACTGGACGAACGAGGAGGGAGCCCGTTTCGCGCCGGCCATGCTCGCCTCCGGCGTGTTCGCAGGCGTTCACACGCAGGACTATGCCTATGCCCGCAAGGATCTCGACGGCCTGAGCTTCGGCGACGAGCTGAAGCGGATCGGTTGGGTCGGCGACGAGACGGTCGGCGCGCGTAAGATGCACGCCTATTTCGAGTACCATATCGAGCAGGGGCCCATCCTCGAGGCCGAGAACAGGCAGATCGGCGTGGTGACCCACTGCCAGGGCCTGTGGTGGCTGGAATTCACGCTGACCGGCAGGGAGGCGCATACCGGCTCGACCCCGATGAACATGCGCGTCAATGCGGGGTTGGCCATGGCGCGCATCATGGAGATGGTGCAGACGGTCGCGATGGAGAACCAGCCTGGCGCTGTCGGCGGTGTAGGCCAGGTGAAGTTCTCGCCCAACTCCCGCAACGTTTTGCCGGGCACGGTGATCTTCACTGTCGATATCCGCTCGCCCGATAAGGCGAAGCTCGACGGCATGCGCGCGCGCATCGAGAAGGAGGCGCCGAAGATCTGCGAGCCGCTCGGCGTGAAATGCGCCGTCGAGGCGGTCGGCCATTTCGATCCGGTGACCTTCGATCCGACGCTGGTCGGCCGTGTCCGCACCGCCGCCGAGAAGCTGGGCTACAGCCATATGAACATCATCTCCGGCGCCGGCCACGACGCCTGCTGGGCGGCCAAGGTCGCGCCGGCGACCATGGTCATGTGTCCCTGTGTCGGCGGGCTCAGCCACAACGAGGCCGAGGACATCTCCAAGGAATGGGCGGCGGCAGGCGCCGATGTGCTGTTCCACGCGGTGGTCGAGACGGCGGGAATCGTCGAATGACCGAATAGAAATCACCTCGAAAAAGCCGCTCGCAAAGAAGCGTGAAAAGATCAGGGGAACAGCTATGACCAAAGTCATCAAGAACGGCACCATCGTCACCGCCGACCGCACGTGGAAAGCCGACGTGCTGATGCAGCACGGCAAGATCATCGCCATCGGCTCGAACCTGCATGGCGATCACGAGTTCGACGCCACCGGCTGCTATGTCATGCCGGGCGGCATCGATCCGCACACCCATCTCGAAATGCCCTTCATGGGCACCTATTCGGCCGACGATTTCGAATCCGGCACGCGCGCGGCGCTTTCGGGCGGCACGACCATGGTCGTCGATTTCTGCCTGCCGGCGCCGCAGCAGTCGCTGCTGGAGGCGCTGCAGATGTGGGACAACAAGACCTCGAAAGCTGCCTGCGACTATTCCTTCCACATGGCGATCACCTGGTGGGGCAAGCAGGTCTTCGACGAGATGGCGACCGTCGTCGACAGGGGCATCACCTCGTTCAAGCACTTCATGGCCTACAAGGGCGCGCTGATGGTCGACGACGACGAGATGTATTCCTCGTTCCAGCGCTGCGCCGATCTCGGCGCGCTGCCGCTGGTCCATGCCGAAAATGGCGACGTGGTCGCGGCACTCTCGCAGAAGCTGCTTGCCGCCGGCAATAACGGCCCCGAGGGGCATGCCTATTCGCGTCCGCCCGAAGTGGAAGGCGAGGCGACAAACCGCGCCATCATGATAGCCGACATGGCGGGCGTGCCGCTCTATGTCGTGCACGTCTCCTGCGAGCAGAGCCATGAAGCCATCCGCCGGGCACGCCAGAAGGGCATGCGCGTCTATGGCGAGCCGCTGATCCAGCACCTGACGCTCGACGAGAGCGAATATTTCAACAAGGACTGGGACCATGCGGCGCGGCGCGTGATGAGCCCGCCTTTCCGCAGCAAGTGGCACCAGGATTCGCTGTGGGCGGGCCTGCAGGCCGGATCGCTGCAGGTGGTGGCGACAGACCACTGCTCCTTCACCACCAAGCAGAAGCGCAACGGCGTCGGCGACTTCACCAAGATCCCGAACGGCACCGGCGGCCTCGAGGATCGTTTGCCCGTGCTTTGGACCAGCGGCGTCAACACCGGCCGGCTGACGATGAACGAGTTCGTCGCGGTGACCTCGACCAACATCGCCAAGATCCTCAACATGTATCCGAAGAAGGGCGCGATCGTCGAAGGCGCCGATGCCGACATCGTCGTCTGGGACCCGAAGCGCAACAAGACGATCACGGCCAGGAACCAGCAGTCGGTGATCGACTACAACGTCTTTGAGGGCTTCGAGGTGACGGGGCTGCCGCGCTTCGTCTTTTCCCGCGGCGAACTGTCGATCGAAGAAGCGGACGTCAAGGCCAAGGTCGGGCACGGGGAGTTCGTGGCGCGCGAACCGAACGCCGCTGTCAACCGCGCGCTTTCGACCTGGAAGGAGATCAGCGCACCGCGCAAGGTGGAGCGCACGGGCATTCCGGCGACCGGAGTTTGAGCGTGCGCGCAACTCACCTTCTCGTCGTGGCAGCCGTGCTGCTGGCCGCCGGCCAAGCTTTCGCCGCCAGCATCGATCTCTCCAAGCCCTGGGGCAATAAATCCGGCTGCATCAACAAGAACGGCCAGGAGGTCTATGCCGAGGACATGCTGCTGTTGACCAGCGAGGCGTTCGTCACGGTCGCCAGCGCCTGCACCTTCACCGACAAGAGACCCCAGTCGGATGGCTCCCTCATGGTGACGGCGCAGTGCGAGGCGGAAGGCGAGGAGGGGCAGACGCCGGCCCAGTTCATCATCAAGCGCAGCGCCAAGAACGCCAAGAGACTGGTGATCGCCGACAAGGACGGCAACGCGATGGGAGAAGTCTCCCGGTGCAAATGACGGCGGTCCCGTCGACCTCAGGCAACCAACGCATCCAGTTCCGGCATCAGGACCACGCTTTCCTGCTCGTTGGGATCGGTGCGGGCGATGACCGCCGAAGAGGGCGCTCCGCTCAGATTGGCGGGCAGATGCGGCACGCCCGCCGGAATGTAGAACAGGTCGCCGGCCTTGACGACTTCGTGATGCTCGAGCCGGTCGCCATACCAGGTGTGGACCTCGCCGGAGAGCACATAGATCGCGGTCTCGTGGTTCTCATGCATATGCGCCTTGGCGCGGGCGCCGGGCGGCATGGTGAGAAGATGCATACAAATGCCGGAGGAGCCGACGGTTTCGGCGGCTATACCGGCGAAATAGCTCAAGCCTTGCTTGCCTTCATAAGTGCTTTCAGGGCGAATAAGGTGGCATGTGGGTTTAGGCGACATCGGCAAGGCTCCGGGCGTCGATCAAGTGGGACTGGACGAGTGGAAAGCAAGGCGATCGTAAAATCAACCGGATTCCGGCCGGCGCGGCAGCGGCTGCGAAAGACAGGTTTCTGCCGATGAGCGGACAGTCGCCAGCCGTCGTTTCGGCAAGCAAGCTCGGCCTCACCTTCCAGACCAATGACGGTCCGGTGCAGGCGCTGTCCAATGTCGATCTCACCATCGGCAAGGGTGAGTTCGTCTCCTTCATCGGCCCCTCCGGCTGCGGCAAGACAACCTTGCTGCGCGTCATCGCCGATCTGGAGAAGCCGACCTCGGGAACGATCTCCGTCAATGGGATTTCGCCGGAGCAGGCGCGCGAGAAGCGGGCTTACGGCTATGTCTTCCAGGCGGCGGCGCTGTTTCCTTGGCGCACAATCGAGCGGAATGTGGCGCTGCCGCTGGAAATCATTGGCCTCAGCCAGGCCGAGCAGGCGGAACGCATCAAGCGAACCCTCGAACTCGTCAACCTCTCCGGCTTCGAGAAGAAGTATCCCTGGCAGCTGTCCGGCGGCATGCAGCAGCGCGCCTCGATCGCGCGCGCGCTCGCCTTCGACGCCGATTTGCTTTTGATGGACGAGCCGTTCGGCGCGCTCGACGAGATCGTGCGCGATCATCTGAACGAACAGCTTCTCGAACTCTGGGATTCGACCAACAAGACGATCTGCTTTGTCACTCACTCGATCCCCGAGGCGGTCTATCTGTCGACCCGCATCGTGGTGATGTCGCCGCGGCCGGGCCGCGTCACCGACGTGATCGAATCCACCTTGCCCAGGAAGCGGCCGCTCGACATCCGCGAGACGCCGGAATTCCTGGCGATCGCCGCGCGCGTGCGCGACGGGTTGAGGGCGGGGCACAGCTATGATGATTGAGGGTGCTTGCCAGCGGACGGACACCCGCTGCTTCGACATCCTGGGGCGGAGCAAGCGCGAAGCCGCGCGCGTGGCGGGAGCCGACCGCCGTGATTTCGTTATCCTAGGGTGGAGCGACGCGAAGCGGAGCGCAGACCCTAGGATCCATGCCGTGACGTCGACCGAAGGCCGTAAGCGGCTCAGAATACCCGACGAGCTGAGCGCGGCGCAGGGAGCCGCATTCTGCGCCACAGCGGAGCGTCGAGATAACGGCATGGATCCTAGGGTCTGCGCCGCGTCGCTTCGCTCCTTGCTCTGCTCTAGCATGACGAAAAACGCGCAGCGCCGCGTGCTGCCGTTGCGCCGGGGGAAGGCCTGCTAAATGGACTCCTTCCGTTCCAAGATCATCCCGGTCACGTCAATCCTCGCCGGCGTGGTGGTGCTCTGGTATGTCTTCGCCGTCATCCTCAATGCGCCGTTCCAGCGCGATCTCGACGCCAGAGCCAACGAAACCCCCGGCACGGTCGAATTCATCGGCAAGACATGGTCGCAGCCGAAGCCGACGCTGCCGGCGCCGCACCAGGTGGCGGTGAACTTCTTCGAGAACACCTTTCTGCGCGGCATCACCTCGAACCGCAGCCTTGTCTACAATGCCTGGGTGACGCTGTCCTCGACGCTGCTCGGCTTTGCTTTCGGCACGGCGCTCGGCATCGTGATCGCCGTCGGCATCGTGCATGTGACGACGCTCGACCGCAGCCTTATGCCGTGGATCATCGCCTCGCAGACCATTCCGATCCTGGCGGTGGCGCCAATGATCATCGTGGTGCTGGCGGCCATCGGCATCACCGGGCTGATCCCGAAGGCGCTGATCTCGACCTATCTGTCGTTCTTCCCGGTTGCGGTCGGCATGGTGAAGGGATTGCGCTCGCCCGAGCTCATGCATCTCGACCTGATGCACACCTATAATGCCAGCGCCTCGCAGACCTTCTGGAAACTGCGCGTGCCGGCCTCGGTGCCGTTCCTGTTCACGTCTATGAAGGTGGCGGTGGCGGCGAGCCTGGTCGGCGCCATCGTCGGCGAATTGCCGACGGGTGCTGTCGCCGGCATCGGCGCGAAGCTGCTTTCCGGCGCCTATTACAGCCAGACGATCGACATCTGGTCGGCGCTGGTCGCGGGCTCGGTGGTTGCCGCGCTTCTGGTCATGGTGGTCGGCATCGCCGGCCGGCTCGTCGACCGCGCCATGGGCGGCAGGCCGGCATGACCTGGCTCAAACCATCCTGGCAAGCGGTGCTGGCGATCCTTCTTTGCGTCGTCGCCTTCGCGCTCGGCGCGATGTCGACACCGGAAGCGGCTGCGCTGGCCGAGCCTGCCGCGACGGTTGCCTACCCATATATGGGCACCAAAGGTCTCATCCTCGGATTGCTGCTGATCGCGGCGCTGGTTTCGACGGTGAGACTCGCGCCACTTGTCGAAGCCGTTGACTTGTTCGTCGGCGCCCATGTCGCAGCGTGGCTTCTGGTCAAGGGCATTGGAGGCTTCGAGGGCACGGCACTGGCGCCGTACTTTCTGGTTCTCGCAGCCGCCTGGTTGCTTGCCTGGCGTTGCGTCGCGCTGTTGTCCTCGCTACGGCCTGCAGCCAGTGGGGCCAAAACGGCGCTGCGGCTGATGATTCCGGCGATCTTCGGCGCCTGGATCCTGATCATCTGGGAAGCGGTGACGCGCGGCGCCGGCATTCCCTTCATCCTTTTGCCGCCGCCGAGCGCCATCGGCGCGCGCATTGCCAACTCGCTGCCGATCCTGGGATCGGACGTGCGGCAGACGATCTTCAAGGCGGTGCTGATCGGCTACATCGTCGGCAATCTCGCCGGCTTCGTCGTCGCCATCCTTGCCGACCGTGTGCCGTTCCTCAGGCGCGGGCTGCTGCCGATCGGGAACATGGTGTCGGCGCTGCCGATCATCGGCGTCGCGCCGATCATGGTGATGTGGTTCGGCTTCGACTGGCCGTCCAAGGCGGCGGTCGTGATCATCATGACCTTCTTCCCGATGCTGGTGAACACCGTCGCGGGGCTTGCCGCCTCCGGCCACATCGAGCGCGATTTGATGCGCACCTATGCGTCGGGCTACTGGCCGACCTTGCTGAAGCTGCGGCTGCCGGCGGCAATGCCGTTCATCTTCAATGCGCTGAAGATCAACTCGACGCTGGCGCTGATCGGCGCCATCGTCGCGGAGTTCTTCGGCACGCCCGTGGTCGGCATGGGATTCCGCATTTCGACGGAAGTCGGGCGGATGAACATCGACATGGTCTGGGCCGAAATCGCAGTTGCAGCACTGGCGGGTTCGGTCTTTTATGGCGTGGTCGCTCTTGTCGAGAGAGCCGTCACGTTTTGGCATCCCTCTGTCCGTGGTGGATAGGGGCGGTGGGTTTGGGCTAACTTCAGAGGGTAAAAACATGAAAAGACTGATAATTTCTGCTCTGGCCGGGGCGATGTCGCTGGCCGCTTTCCAAGCGATGGCGGCCGACAAGGTGACGCTGCAGCTGAAATGGGTCACGCAGGCCCAGTTCGCCGGCTACTACGTCGCCAAGGCCAAGGGCTTCTACGAGGCCGAAGGGCTCGACGTCGACATCAAACCGGGCGGGCCGGATATCGCGCCCGAGCAGGTGATCGCCGGCGGCGGCGCCGATGTGATCGTCGACTGGATGGGCGGCGCGTTGGCCGCCCGTGAAAAAGGCGTGCCGCTGGTCAACATTGCCCAGCCGTTCAAGAAAGCCGGCATGGAGCTGGTCTGCCCGAAGGACGGCCCGATCAAGACCGAAGCCGACTTCAAGGGCCACACCCTCGGCGTCTGGTTCTTCGGCAACGAGTACCCGTTCTATGCATGGATGAACAAGCTCGGCCTCAAGACCGACGGCGGCAAGGACGGCGTCACCGTGCTGAAGCAAAGCTTTGACGTGCAGCCGCTGATCCAGAAGCAGGCGGACTGCATCTCGGTCATGACCTATAACGAGTACTGGCAGCTGATCGACGCCGGCTACAAGCCGGAGCAGCTCACCGTCTTCAACTATTCAGCCATGGGCAACGACCTGCTCGAGGACGGCCTCTACGCGCTGGAGAACAAGCTGAAGGATCCGGCCTTCGAGGACAAGATGGTGCGCTTCGTGCGCGCCTCGATGAAGGGCTGGAAATACGCCGTCGACAATTCGGATGAGGCGGCCGAGATCGTCATGGATAATGGCGGCCAGGACGAGAACCATCAGAAGCGCATGATGGGCGAAGTCGCCAAGCTGATCGACAATGCCGACGGCAAGCTCGATCCGGCCACCTATGAGCGCACCGCCAAGGCGCTGCTCGACCAGAAGATCATCGCGAAGGAGCCGTCGGGCGCCTATACGACCGCGATAACCGACAAGGCGATCAAGTAAGGTCGACCTCGCCAGTCGAGACTTAACGGGGGCGGGTGACCGCCCCTTTTTCTTTGCTGTGGTAAAATATCCGTGTGCAGGGATACAAGCGGCCTGCCAACCGTTGCAGTGGGGCATCCGCGCGCCGGGGGAGCCGCGGCGGGGCGGATGCGCGCCAGCCAAGGAGGTTCTCCAATGCGCATCCAATCATGGCCGATGCTTTCGGCCTTTGCTGTCTCGACTGCTTTGCTGCTCGCATCTTCGGCCTTGGCCGAAACTGTGAAGTACAATGCGACGCTCGACGGTAGCCAGCAGAGCCCGCCCGTCACCACCAAAGGCAAGGGAACCGCCACATTCACCTTCGACACCGCCAAGAAGAAGCTCAGTTGGAACGTCAAATATTCCGGCCTCAGCGGACCTGCGACGGCTGCTCACATTCACGGCCCGGCCGCGTCGGGTGAAAACGCACCTCCGGTGATCCCATTCAAGAAGCTCAAGAGCCCGATCAAGGGATCGGCGACGCTGACCGACGCGCAGGCAGCCGACCTCGAGGCCGGCAAGTACTACGTCAACGTCCACACCAAGGCGAATCCGGACGGCGAGATCCGCGGCCAGATCGAGAAGGCAGGCGGATCGATGTAGCGGAGTTTCCTGGCAGCAACGAGGGGGGCGACCGCCTCGTTCTGCCGGATCAGGACTTGTCGCGTATCTGTGTCAGCGTGCGGGTCGGCGTGATGGCTTCAGGATCGAGCCTGATCTCGACGATCGCCGGCTTGCCGCTGGCGCGTGCGCGCTCGAAGGCCGGAGCGAAGTCTTCGGTCCTTTCGACGGTCTCGCCATGGCCGCCATAGGCGCGGGCGAGGGCGGCGAAATCCGGGTTCTTGAGGTCGGTCGCCACGACGCGGCTCGGATATTCCCGCTCCTGATGCATGCGGATCGTGCCGTAAATGCCGTTGTTGACGACCACCACGATGATCGGCAGGTCGTATTGCACGGCGGTCGCGAACTCCTGCCCGTTCATCAGAAAACAGCCGTCGCCGGCAAAAGCGATGACCTCGCGATCCGGGTATAGGGCCTTGGCCGCGACCGCGGCCGGCGTGCCGTAGCCCATCGAGCCGGAAGTCGGCGCCGCCTGCGTGGCGAAGCGGCGGAAGCGGTGGAAGCGATGTACCCAGGTGGCGTAGTTGCCGGCGCCGTTGGTGAGGATGGCGTCTTCCGGCAGCGCCTTTTCCAGATAGGTCATGATCGGCCCCATCTGCACAGCGCCGGGGCCGGTCTGAGGCGGCGTCGACCATTCGAGATAGGCGGCATGCAGCTTTGCCGTCTCCGCCGCCCAACCGGGCGCGGCCGGACCTTTGCGTCTGGCGAAGGCTCGCACGAAGGCGGCGGGGGAGGCGTTGATCGCCAGGGTCGGCCGATAGACGCGGCCAAGCTCGCCGGCGTCGGCGTGGACATGCACCAGCATCTGGTCCGGGTAAGGGCTTTTCAACAGCGTATAGTCCGAGGACGGCATCTCGCCCATGCGGCCGCCGATGAGCAGCACCAGGTCTGCCTGCTTGACCGTTGCCGCCAGCTTCGGATTGATGCCGATGCCGACATCGCCGGCATAGTTCGGATGCAAGTGGTCGAACAGCATCTGGCGGCGGAAGGAGCAGCCGACCGGCAGTGACCAGGCCTCTGCGATACGGGTGATGTCCTGAACCGCTTGAATATCCCAGCGCGTGCCGCCCAGGATGGCAATCGGCCGTTTGGCGGCATTGAGCAGGGCCTCAAGCCGGTCGAGTTCGGCTTCACCAGGGCTTGTTTCGACCAGCGTATGAGCCAGCGCCGTTGGGGCCTCGACCTCGCTGGTCAGCATGTCCTCGGGCAGCGAGATGACAACTGGGCCAGGGCGGCCTGACGTCGCCACCGCGAAGGCGCGGGTGACGAATTCCGGGATGCGTGAGGCATCCTCGATCTCGACCACCCATTTGGCGATGTCGCCGAAGAAGCGCTTGTAGTCGACCTCCTGAAAAGCCTCGCGCTCCTTGGCGTGACTGGCGACCTGGCCGATGAACAGGATCAGCGGCACCGAATCCTGCATGGCGATATGAATGCCGGCCGAAGCGTTGGTGGCGCCGGGGCCGCGGGTGACAAAGCATATGCCGGGCTTGCCGGTCAGGCGCCCCTGGCAGTCGGCCATCATCGCCGCTCCGCCTTCCTGACGGCAGACGATGGTACGGATCGGCGAGTCATGCAGCGCGTCGAGCACCGCCAGATAGGATTCGCCTGGAACGCAGAAGATGCGGTCGGTGCCGTTCGCTTCGAGCGCCTCGACGATCAATTGTCCGCCGGTCTTCATTTTGCTGATCTCTCCAGTTCGGCAAGGATTTCCTCAGTGTGCTCGCCGAGACGCGGCGAGGGGCGCTCATAGACGAGCGGCGTGCCGGACATCACCATCGGCGCACGTACCGTAGGCAGCAAATTGCCATGACCGTCGTCCAGGTCGAGCCGCATGCCGCGCGCGATCGTCTGCGGGTCGGCGAACATCTGGCCGATCGTGTTGATCGGGCTTGCCGGCACGCCGGCCGCCTCTAGCTTCGCCAGCAGCGGATCGCGATCCCACGTGCTCAGCGTCTCGATGATCTGTTCGCGCAGCTTTGCGCGATTGGCGACGCGCGCCGGATTGGTGGCGAAATCCGGATTGGCTGACAGATCGGTGAGGCCGACCGCTGCGCAGAACTTGGTGAATTGTCCGTCATTGCCGACCGCCAGGATGATATGGCCGTCCTTGACCGGCAGCACCTCGTAAGGCGCGATGTTCATATGCGCGTTGCCCATCTGCACGGGCGACTTGCCCGAGACCAGATAGTTGAGGTTCTGGTTGCCGAGCGCCGAGATCTGGCTGTCGAAGAGCGCCATGTCGATATGCTGGCCTTCACCGGTCCTTTCTGCGTGGCGGAGCGCCGCCTGGATGGCGATCACCGAATAAAGCCCAGTGAACAGGTCGGAGATGGCGACGCCCGCCTTCTGCGGCTCGCGGCCGACCTCGCCGGTGATCGACATCATGCCGGCCATCGCCTGGATGATGAAATCGTAACCCGCGCGGGGCGCGTAGGGCCCGTCCTGGCCAAAGCCGGTGATCGAGCAATAGACGAGGCGCGGGTTGATCCTCTTCAGGCTTTCATAGTCGAGCCCGTATTTCTTGAGACCGCCGAGCTTGAAGTTCTCGATCAGCACGTCGGCCGTGGCGACGAGACGGCGGAGCGTGTCGGCGCCCTCGGGCCTGGAGAAATCGATGGCGACCGAGCGCTTGCCGCGATTGCAGGAATGATAGTACGCCGCCGAAAGGTTCTCGCCGTCATGGCTCATGACGAAGGGCGGGCCCCATTTGCGGGTGTCGTCGCCGCCGTGCGGGCTCTCCACCTTGATGACATCGGCGCCGAGATCGGCGAGCAACTGCCCGGCCCAGGGGCCTGCCAGGATGCGAGCGAGTTCGATGACGCGGATGCCTTTCAGCGGGGGTTCAGCCATGGATCACCGTGAAGGGTTGAAAGCGCAGCGTCTACCAACAGAGGTCGCCCCTGTCACGACCCATGCAATGGGCCAATGCCGCTAGGTTTCAGCGTATGATCCGCCCAGGCGGCGAAATCATTCATGATGATGTCACGGTTGACCTCGTTCAGGCTCTCGTGGCGGGTGTCGGCGTAAACCTTTGAAACCAGATTCGAAAAGCCCATTTTGTCCATACGCCGGGCAAGGTGGTGAACCGCTTTGCCGTAGTCCGATGCCGGATCCTTCTCGCCGCCGATCAGATTGACGAAGAGGTCGCGGCGCACGCCGGCGAAGCTCGATTCCCTGCCGGCGTAGAGCGCCAAGTTGACCACATCGCGCCACATGGAGACCGAGGGATCCCAGCCGCAGAGCGGGTCGGCGATGTATTTGTCGACCTCGACCGGATCGCGCGACAGCCAGTCGAACAAGGTCCGGTGATTGGGCACGGCCTTGCCCCAGGCCTGGAAGGTCAGCTTGGGCAGCAGCCGAGATGGCATGTCGGAGCCCAGCCGCATCCTTTCCCAGCCCAGGATGGCCAGGGCCAGCTGGCCGAGCAGGCCTTGCGAGAAATTGCCGTTCCAGATCACGGCGGCATGGACACGACCGGAGTGGCGGAGGACGAAATTCAGCGCGATCGAGGCGCCGAGCGAATGTCCAAAAGCGATGACCGGCAATCCCGGATGATCAACGGCGATCAGATCATGCACCGCGCCGACATCGGCAATCACCTTGGCGATGCCGTCGGTATCGGCGAACCGGCCGAGCGGCGCATCGGGCGCCTTTGTCGCGCCATGGCCGCGATGGTCATGGGCGTAGACATGGAAGCCGCGCGCGCCGAGGAAGTCGGCAAAGCGGGCGTAACGCGCCGCATGCTCGGCCAAGCCGTGATTGATCTGGATGACGGCGCGCGGGGATGTTTGCGCATGTCTCACATAGAGGTTGAGGTCGGCCCCGGTCGGTGAGGCCAGCCTGGTCTGCTTGTCGAATGGCATGTCTCGCTCCCTTGGCGACTGATGGGCGAGGGCTTCGGCGGCGTCAAGAGAGCGCGATCCTTTCGAGCCATGTGGAGTGCGCTTATCGCTCTCCTGGGGATTATTTTCGCGCGACGACAAAGATCGCAATTCTGACACGTCGCCTGTTCTAATGTGCCGAATCCAATACGGTTCGATGATCGCCGGGAGAGCGGGAATGCGGGTTTGGGCAGTATGGGGTTCGGTTGTTCTGACCCTGGTTGGCGCCGGCGCGGCTCAGGCCGATGTGAAGATGAGCGGCACCTTCGTGGCCGACAGCGCCTGTCCGGCAACGCAAGCCATCAAGAGCGGCAAGAACTCCGGCAACGTGTCTACCCAAGCGGGACAGACCTATCAGCTTCTGGCAGGCAACAAGGACGAGCCTACCCATTATCTCATCCAGGTTCCTGGCGCCGATCCGGAGCGACGCTGGGTGAAGATCAACTGCGGTCATGTCATCGGCGGCAGCGCGTCCGCCACGCCCTCGCCGGCCGATCCGATGAAGCCGTCGCAACCTGGTTCCGGCAAGCCTGAATATGTGTTTGCGCTGAGCTGGCAGCCCGCATTCTGTGAGACCAAGGCCAACAAACCCGAATGCAAGGCGCAGAATCCCAACGAATTCGACGCTTCGCACTTCACGCTGCATGGGCTGTGGCCGCAGCCGAACGGCAATTTCTATTGCCAGGTGTCGGCGGGCGACAAGGCCAACGACAATCCCGCGCATTGGGGAGATTTGCCACCCGTCGAACTCGACGCCAACACGCGCGCCGAGCTCGACCAGATGATGCCGGGCACGGCGTCCAAGCTGGAGCGCCATGAATGGATCAAGCACGGCACCTGCTACGGCAAGAGCCAGCAAGAGTATTTCTCCGACGCGCTCAATCTGATGCGCGCGGTGAACGCCTCGCCGGTGCGCGATCTCTTTGTCAAAAACATCGGCAAGCAGCTGACATCGGAGCAGATCCGCAATGCCTTCGACCAGGCCTTCGGCAAGGGCGCCGGGGACCGCGTGCGCGTCTCCTGCCTTGTCGATCCGTCGAGCGGAAGGCGGTTGATCGGCGAGCTGACGCTCGGTCTCTCCGGTCCGATCGGCCCCGACAGCAAGCTCGCCAGCCTGCTGATCGCCTCGGCGCCGACGAGCAAGGCGGGCTGCCCGAAGGGCACGGTCGACGCGATAGGGTTCCAATAGGGCGCGTGCCAGGCCCGGATCTGGCCGCCGAACCGAGCATGATCGCCGGCTGGTGAAGATCGCGGCGTGCCGAAAGCGATTGCCGTTCGGCGCTTCATCGCCTACATAGCGCGCAACCCCACCCAATTCGACAGTTCAGTTTCAGGGAAAGCGCGCGTGGCTCGCCAGTTCATCTATCACATGTCAGGCCTGTCGAAGGCCTACGGCACCAAGAAGGTGCTCGACAACATCCACCTGTCCTTCTATCCGGACGCCAAGATCGGCATCCTCGGCCCCAACGGTTCGGGCAAGTCGACCATCCTGCGCATCATGGCCGGGCTCGACAAGGAGTTTCAGGGCGAGGCGTGGCTGGCCGAAGGCGCCACCGTGGGCTATCTCGCTCAGGAGCCGCAGCTCGACAACAGCAAGACCGTGCGTGAAAACGTCATGGACGGCGTCGCCAGGAAGACCGCCATCATCGAGCGCTATAACGAGCTGATGATGAACTATTCCGACGAGACGGCGGACGAGTCGGCCAAGCTGCAGGACGAGATGGACCGGCTGAACCTGTGGGATCTCGAGCAGCAGGTCGAGATGGCGATGGACGCCCTGCAGTGCCCGCCGGCCGATTCCGAAGTGACCAACCTCTCGGGCGGCGAGCGGCGCCGCGTGGCGCTCTGCCGGCTGCTTCTCGAGCAGCCCGACCTTTTGCTGCTCGACGAGCCGACCAACCATCTCGACGCCGAGACCACGCAATGGCTGGAAAAGCACCTGCGCGACTATCCGGGCTCGGTGCTGATCATCACACACGACCGCTACTTCCTCGACAACGTCACCGGCTGGATTCTCGAGCTCGACCGCGGCCGCGGCATTCCCTACGAGGGCAACTACACCAAATATCTGGATGCCAAGGCCAAGCGCCTGATCCAGGAAGGGCGCGAGGACGACGCCCGCCAGAAGGCGATCTGGCGCGAGCGCGAATGGATCCAATCCTCGCCGAAGGCGCGCCAGACCAAGTCCAAGGCGCGCATCAAGGCCTACGAGGAATTGGTCGAGCAGTCGCAGAACCGCAAGCCGACCGACACGCAGATCGTCATCCCGTCGAGCGAGCGCCTCGGCAATGTCGTCATCGAGGTCGAGGGCCTCAACAAGGGCTTTGCCGACGAGCTTTTGATCGAGGATCTGTCGTTCAAACTGCCGCCGGGCGGTATCGTCGGCGTCATCGGCCCGAACGGTGCCGGCAAGACGACGTTGTTCAGGATGATCACCGGCCAGGAAACACCGGATGCCGGCTCGATCCGCAAGGGCGAGACCGTGAAGCTCGGCTATGTCGACCAGAGCCGCGACGCGCTCGACCCGAACAAGACTGTTTGGGAAGAGATCTCGGGCGGCGCCGAGGTCATCAAGCTTGGCAAGCACGAGGTCAACAGCCGCGCTTACTGCTCGTCCTTCAACTTCCGCGGCGGCGACCAGCAGCAGAAGGTCGGCAACCTTTCCGGCGGCCAGCGCAACCGCGTGCATCTGGCCAAGATGCTGAAGGGCGGCGGCAATGTGCTGCTGCTCGACGAACCGACCAACGATCTCGACACCGAAACGCTGGGCGCGCTGGAAGATGCGCTCGAAGCCTATGCCGGTTGCGCGGTGATCATCAGCCACGACCGCATGTTCCTCGACCGCATGGCGACCCACATGCTCGCCTTCGAGGGCGATGCGCATGTCGAATGGTTCGAAGGCAACTTCGAGGAATATGAGAAGGACAAGCTGCGCCGCCTGGGCGCGGAGGCGGCAACCCCGCACCGCATGACGCACAAGCGGCTGACGCGGTAACAAAGTCCGTGGGCGGCGAACACATATGAGGCTCTGAAATGGCTGACTGGTCCGCCGCCCAATATCTGAAGTTCGAGGACGAGCGCACGCGGCCCGCGCGGGACCTGGCAGCACAAGTCCCGGTCGATTTCCCGCGCCGCGTCGTCGATATCGGCTGCGGTCCGGGCAACTCGACGGAGCTGCTGGTCGAGCGCTGGCCGGATGCGGAGGTCAGCGGCTTCGACACCTCACCCGACATGATCGAGAAGGCGAAGGCGCGGCTGCCCAACGTGAATTTCGCTCTAGCCGATGCTTCCGCATGGCAGCCGGCACAGCCCGTCGACGTGATCTTCGCAAACGCGGTCTTTCAATGGCTGCCGGAGCATCCGGCGGTGTTCCAGCAGCTGATCGGGCTGCTCGCGCCGGGCGGCGCCTTGGCCATCCAGATGCCCGATAATCTTGGCGAACCCTCGCATCGGTTGATGCGCGACACCGCGGCCGAGATGCCGTTCTCGGCCAAGCTCAGGAGCGCCGCCCGCGCGCCGCTGCCCCCGGTTTCCTTCTACTACGATCTTCTGTCGCCGCTCGCCGATCGCGTGGATATCTGGCACACGATCTACAATCATCCGTTGGCCAATGCCGAAGCGATCGTCGAATGGGTCAAGGCGACGGGGCTGAAGCCGTTCCTCGATCCGCTCGACGCGGACGAGAGAAAGACATTCCTCGAAAGCTACACCGCAAAGATCGCAAAGGCCTATCCGAAGACGGCGACCGGCAAGGTGCTGCTGCGCTTCCCGCGCATCTTCATCATTGCCAAGCGGGCCTGACCGTTTCCGGTCAACTCATCGCGATAGCCGGAACTGCGATTTAGGCTGGCATAAACCGGCCAAATGCGACAAGGGTAGCGCGCTCCGGCACAAAGGCCGTGCCTCGGACGGATTGGACATGCATCGCGTCATCATCAGCGGCATCGGCGCCGAAATCCCCGAGCCTGTCATCACCAATGAAGAGCTGGTCGAAAGCTTCAACAGCTGGGTCGACACCGAGAATGCGCGCCGCGCCGTCACAGGCGAGACGCTGCTGCAGAAGTCGGACAGCGACTTCATCGTCCATGCGTCGGGCGTGCAGACCCGCCATGTGATCGAACGCGAAGGCATCCTCGATCCAACCCGCATGGCGCCGCGCATTCCGGCCCGGCCGGACGACGCGCTGTCGCTGCAGGCGGAGTTCGGCATCGCTTCGGCCAAAAAGGCCATCGCCCATGCCGGCGTGGAAGGCTCGGATATCGATCTGGTGATCTGCTCGGCCTCGCATCATCAGCGACCTTATCCGGCGATCGCCATCGAGATGCAGCAGGCCCTGGGCACCAATGGCGCCGGCTTCGACATGGGGCTCGGCTGCTCTTCCGCCGCGGCGGCGCTGCACATCGCGGTCAACCTGGTCAGGGCAGGGGCGCACAAGCGCATCCTGGTGTCGACGCCCGAAATCATCACCGGCCATCTCAACTTCCGCGACCGGCAGACGCATTTCATCTTCGGCGACGCCTCGGTCGCCATGATCGTCGAAGGGCTCGACCAGGGCGAGAAGCGGCCGGGACGCTTCGAGGTGCTCGACACGCGCACTTGGACGCAAATGTCGAACAACATCCGCACCAATCTCGGCTACCACACCCGCACTGCCCAGGACGATCCCTACCAGATCAACCTCGAGGGCAATCTGATCAAGCAGGTCGGCAACAAGGTGTTCAAGGAAGTCACGGTCGCGGGCCACAAATTCATCGTCGAGTTCCTGGCCGAGCATGGTCTGGCGCCGCAAGGCATCCGCCGCTTCTGGCTGCATCAGGCCAATGCGCGCATGAATGCGATGATCCTGAAACTCGCCTTCGGCCATGATGTCGACCATGACCGCGCGCCGATGGTGCTGGAGCGGCTCGGCAACACGGCGGGCGCCGGCGCCATCGTGGCACTGTCCGAAAATCATGCGGACATGAAGGCCGGCGATTTCGGCCTGCTCTGCGCCTTCGGCGCAGGCTATTCGATCGGCGGCGCGCTGCTGAGGATGTTGTAAACCGGCTCAGGCGGGAACGAACGGCACCAGCATCGGCACGCGCCTGGCATAGTCGTCATAGGCGGGGCCGAGCTCGCCGCGCAGGAAGCTCTCTTCCAGCCTGGCCTTGACGACGATGCCGACGAGCAGCAGGGCAGCGCCGGCAACACCCCAGACAGTGCCCTTGGCTGCCATGGTGGCGAGGATCGACACCAGCAGGCCGGTGTAGATCGGGTGGCGGACCAGCCGATAGGGACCGCTGTCGACCACGCGGTGATCGGCTTTGGCGGTGACGGTGCCCGACCACAGCCGACCGAGATGCAAGCGCGCCCACCAGGCGAAAGCGATGCCGATCGCGATCAGGGCGACGCAGATCCAGCCCTCGGCAAGCGTCGGCGTCCACAGCCGCAATCGGCCGACATAGCCGTGCGCCGGCGCGAACAGCAGAAAGGTGCCGGCCAGCCAGAGAACCCGGTAACGGGCCTCAGCCTTGAAGTCCGCGCGCTTTTGCGCTGGATCGGCCCACGCGGCGGCCAGCACCCAAGACACCACCCAGGCCAACCAGAGCGCGGCGATCGCATGTTGAACCTGCATGATCTGAACCCTCCCAAGTTCGCGCCGCCATTTACGCCGCCGGCGCGGCGGCAATGCGGCGGAATGTGAAAGCGTGCGGCATCTTCAGGTAAGAAAGTCGTGATCGCCATGAAGCGCTGTGATCGGATCATCAGCGCTTTCGACTGGACCGAGTAGCCGAGCGTCTCTAGACCAACGCTATGCAGGAAACGAACCTAGAGCTTTTTCCGTCGGCGGAGCCGACGGCCGACATCGTCGCCGGCCGCAAGCTGACAGCATTGGCAGCGGCACTCTATGCCGCGCAGTCCGATCATTTCGAGACAAGGCCCGTGGACGAATTGCGCCTTGGCTTCGACGGGATCGAGGGTGACTTCCATGCCGGCGCGACGCGGCGCTCCGGCGGGCGCGAGCCCTGGTACCCGCGCGGCACCGAAATGCGCAACGAGCGGCAATTGTCGCTCGTCGCCGCGGATGAGCTCGCCATCGTCGCCCACCGCATGGGCCTCGAGGAGATCAAGGCGGAATGGATCGGCGCCAACCTGATGATCGAAGGCCTGCCGCATCTTTCGATGCTGCCGGCGGGGTCGCTGTTGTTCTTCAAGGGCGGCGTGACGATCAAGATCGACGGCCAGAACAAGCCCTGCCGGGTCGCCGGGCAATCGATCGCCGAACATGTCAACGCGGCGGATCGCGACGCGACGGCCTTGCTGTTTCCGAAGACGGCGAAGAGGCTGCGCGGTCTGGTCGCCTGGGTCGAAAAACCCGGCATCATCAGGACCGGCGAAGAGATTTCGGTGCGGGTGCCGGAGCAGTGGATCTATCGCGCGTGATCGGGCTTCGGCTTTGGATATCGCCGGTTCAAGTCTCGCTCGAGTGAACTGTTGGAGTGGCTTTGGTTGTCATCCGTAGCGCACTGCGCTCGACCAGGCCGGATCCTCGTGCTTTTGCCAGTAGAGGCGCATCAGACGCTCAGTGATCGCCCCGACCTTGCCATCGGCAACCGGAGCACCGTCGATCATCGTGACGGGCATGATGCCGCCGGCCGTCGAGGTGATGAAGACTTCGTCGGCTGACTTGAGCGCGGCCACGCTGACATCCGCGGCAACCGTGGGCAGTCCCGCCTCGGCGCACAGGTCAAACACGGTGCGGCGCGTTATGCCGGGCAGCACGCCGACGGCGGGCGTGGTCAATTTGCCTGCCCTGACACAGAACACGTTGAAGCCTGGACCTTCGGCGAGGTTGCCGTTGAAGTCGAGGACCAGCGCGGTGTCGGCGCCGCGGTCATAAGCGTCGTAGAGCCCGCGCACCAGGTCCAGCCAATGGTAGTTCTTGATCGAGGGATCGATCGAGGCAGGTGGGATACGGACTTTGTCGCTGATCGCGACGTGGAGGCCGCTTCGCAATTGTTCGGCATTGGCGACCGAGCCGAAGGGGACGGCGAAAGCCATGAACCGGTTGATCGCCTGACGCGGATCGCGGCTGAAGGTCGGCGAGGCGCCGCGCGTGCACAGCATCTCGACATAGGCACCGCGATGGCCGGACAGCGCGACGCAATTGTGCAGGATTTCGGCAACGCCGTCGCGGCCGAACGGGATGGTCATGCGAAGCTTTTCCAGCCCGCCGAAGAAACGGTCGAGATGCAGATCGAGACGGAAAAAGCGGCCGTCCCAGACATGGACCGTGTCGTAAGTGGCGTCGGAATGCAGAAAGCCCCAGTCCAGCACCGACACCTTTGCCTGCGACATCGGCAGATATTGTCCATCGAGGTAAGCGACGCCGTTGGGATAGGCATGCGGATCGAGATGACGCTCTGACAGAATGGGTAGTGGCGCGGCAGGCGCGGGGGCGGCTTGGCTCATTTCGCTCCATCTTCGTCGTTGTGGAAAGGCAGGTTAGCGTCCAGCTTCGAATGAAGTAAGAGCCAGGCCAACGGCGCTGTCTAGCCTAGCCTGTGCTTTACTCGTCCTCGTCATCCTCTTCCAGCAGCCGCGTCGCGCGCCAGCGGGTCAGCACCTCATTGGTCTCGTCGATGACAAAGAAGCGTGCCGAGTCGCGGTCATAGCCTTCGGCCAGCAGTTTGTCATAGTCGGTATGGGTGTGGCGGACATGCGCGATGGTTGCCAGCCACACCGCGATCGTCGGCGGCAAGCTCTTCATATGCACGGCTCCGGCATCGGCGCGGATTTTTTCCATGTCGGAATAGGGGGCGAGCGGCAAGAGCGCGGTGAGCGCCTTGGCAATCGCGCGGCGGCGGCCGGTCGGCGCGCTCATTTCTCCTCGCGTCCGGCAATGGCCGCCTCAGGGAAGGCATCGGTCGACGCATAGTAGGGCTTGATGTCGACGACCGGCGTGCCGTCGAGCACGTCGATGGCGTCGATCTCGATCCGGCCTTCCTCGATATCGAGCGCGACGAGCTTGGCGATGTGCAGGCCGACAGGGTTCGGCCGGGCAGGGGAGCGCAGCGAGAAAACGCCTTTCGGTTCAGCCGCATGGCGCGGCTTCTGCACAATCAGATTCCGTGGGGCATGATCGAGCCAGGACAGGATGACGATGTGGCTGGCGCGATCGAGGTTCTGCAGCCCCCGGCGGTAGGGCTTGTCGATCAGGATGGCCCCAGTCCGACCGGTCTCGCGGGCGGCGCGCATGTTCTTGGGACAATCCTCGCGGCTCGTCCAAGGCGAGGCGATCCGGCCGATGAAGACGACATGGCCGTCCGGCGGCAGATTGGCCGGGTCGTTTTCCAGGAGCGTCTCGTCCTCGCGTCTCTCGAACATCGTTCAATCAATCCGCGGACGCATGGCCTGCAATGCGCGGACCATGGCTGCGCCATTTTCTTGTCCGAGAGCGACATAACGCTTGCCAGGGTTTTAAATTCGACATAAACATATCTTTATATCTTTCAGCGAGAACCGCTCATGCATGTCACGCTCGACACGATGGTAGATACATTGAAGGCGGCTGCCGAATCCAGCCGCCTGCGCATTCTGGTGCTGCTGTCGCGCGGCGATCTCACCGTCTCCGACCTTACCGAAATCCTTGGCCAGTCGCAGCCGCGCGTCTCACGGCATCTGAAGTTACTGCTCGATGCCGGGCTGATCGGCCGCTACCAGGAAGGGTCCTGGGCCTTTTTCAGGCTATCGGACACAGACAGCTCGCGCGATTTCGTTCAGCGGCTGGTCTCGGGCGTGCGCGAGGCCGATCCGCAGGTGGTGCGCGACCTGGAGCGGCTGGCCGCTGTCAAGCGCAAGCGGCAGGACCGGGCCGCGGAGTATTTTTCGGAGAACGCTGCCAGCTGGGATCGCATCCGCTCGCTGCATGTGCCGGATCGCGCGGTGGAAGCGGCACTGCTCAAGCTTGTCGGCAAACGGCCGTTCCAGTCGATGCTCGACCTCGGCACCGGCACGGGCAGGCTGCTGGAGATCTTCGCGCCGCTCTACCGGCGCGGCGTCGGCATCGACATGTCGCGCGAGATGCTGACCGTGGCGCGCGCCAATCTCGACAAAGCCGGCGTCGCCAATGCGCAGGTGCGCCAGGGTGACATCTTTTCGCCGCCGGTCGAGCGCAACGCCTTCGATCTCGTCACCATCCACCAGGTGCTGCACTATCTCGACGATCCGGCCCGCGCCATCGGCGAGGCCGCGAGGCTGCTGCGTCCGTCCGGCAGGCTGGTGATCGTCGATTTCGCGCCTCACAATCTGGAGTTCCTGCGCGACCAGCACGCGCATATGCGGCTAGGCTTTTCCGACCGGCAGATCGCCGACTGGTTCGAGGAGGCAGGGCTTGACCTCGAAGAGAGCCAGGAGTTCGAGCCGCGCGGCCAGGCCGAGGCGAGACTCACCGTCAAGCTCTGGTTGGGTCGCGATCGCCGCCTGCTGATCGCCGATCCGTCCAACGACACACTTCCAGCAAGGGAAACAGCCTGATGAACCAGTTCCGCTTTTCCCGCCGCCCCGACATTGGCGACAAGGTCCGGGTTTCGTTCGAGTTCTTCCCGCCGAAAACGGATGAGATGGAAGCAAGGCTCTGGGACACCGTCACAAGGCTCGAGCCGCTCAAGCCGCGCTTCGTCTCGGTGACCTACGGTGCCGGCGGCTCGACCCGGGAGCGCACGGCGCGCACCGTGAAGCGCATTCTGCACGAGACGACGCTGACGCCGGCGGCGCATATGACCTGCGTCGACGCGGCCCGGCATCAGGTCGACGCCGTCATCCAGGAATTCGCCGACTTTGGCGTCACCCGTTTCGTCGCCTTGCGTGGCGATCCGGCAGCAGGCGTGGGGACCGCCTATCGTCCGCATCCCGATGGTTATGCGAACGGCGCCGAACTGGTCGGGGCGCTGAAGAGCGTCGGCGATTTCGACATTTCGGTCTCGGCCTATCCGGAAAAGCATCCGGAAAGCCCGGACTTCGCCACCGACATCGATATGCTGAAGCGCAAGGTCGACAATGGCGCGACGCGGGCGATCACCCAGTTCTTCTTCGATAACGACCTCTACGAGCGCTATGTCGAGCGCGCGCGCCGCGCCGGCATCTACATCCCGATCGTGCCGGGTATCCTGCCGGTGCACAACTTCACCCAGGTCGCCAATTTTTCCTCCCGCTGCGGCGCGCTGGTGCCGGCCTGGCTGGCCGAGCGCTTCGAAGGGCTGGAGAACGATCCGCAAACGCATGCACTGGTGGCCTCAGCGGTCGCGGCAGAGCAGGTCCATGATCTGGTCGAGCGCGGCGTCGGCGATTTCCATTTCTACACGATGAACCGTGCCGATCTGGTCTTCGCCGTCTGCCACATGATCGGCATCCGCTCGCATGAGGCGGAGGCGGCCGGCTCGGCCGCGGCCTGATCAAACTCGCCGAAAAGTGTGCAGCGGTTTTGCGAAACGACATGCATTCAAAACAATGATTGAAACGGAAAAGGCCGGGCGGAACCCGGCCTTTTCGAATCGGTTGGACTCATCCTCGGTGCTGGTCTTCCCGGCTTCGGCGGGTCAGGGAAGAACGCCCATGATAAGGGCGCCGATGAATGCAAACGCAGCACAAATCATCAATGCGTTGATTGGCCTCGTCAGTCCCATGCCATAGCCTCCTCTTAAGAGCTACGGCCGGAATCTAGAGTCATTTGGGTCACAGGCAAGCGGAAAATGTGCTGCATTGCGACGTGATTGTGGAATTTGCGACCTCGAATTTGCCGTTAGCCATTGAAACTCTTCGGCAAAAATCGATCCAAGAGTTTGTGAATATATTATGGCGAAGCCGTGGCATGGCACCGCTACCATCGGCCGAACAGGCGCCCGTCAATGGTGATCAGACCGACTCCGATCAGCGCCATGCCGCCCATTTCGAAGAGCTGCAGCCGCTCGCCCAGAAACAGGAATCCGAGCAGCACGGCACTCACCGGTACGATCAAAGTGACCAGCGAGGCGTTGGTGGCGCCGGCCGAGGCCACGAGGTTGAAATAGAGGATGTAGGCAAAGGCTGTGGAGAGCAGGGCCAGCCCGAGCACCGCGGCCCAGACTGGCGGCGAGACCGAAAACAGTCCGGTCGGGCCGTAGGCAATCAGCACGACGGGGATCATGATGATGGTCGATGCGGTCAGTTGCCCGGTGGCGATGACCGGCGCTGGCACCCCCTTGAACCGGCGCGCGATCATCAGGGCAATCGCGTAGGACACCGAGGCGCCGATCAGCGCGAACTTGGCCCAGGCCGGCTCGCCGAGGCCAGCAGCCAAACCAGGACCGATCATGACAGCTGTTCCTGCAACGCCGAGCGAGATGCCGGCCAGCTTGTTCCAGGACAGTTTTTCGTCAGCGGTGAGCGCATTGGCGAGGAGCAGCGTCCAAAATGGCGTCGTGGCATTGAGCACAGAGGCAATACCGGCGCCGAGCTCGGTCTGGCCGGCGAAGATCAGCGAAAACGGAATGACATTGTTGGCCAACGCCAGCAGGAAGAACAGGCCGGCGTGGGGAAAGGCGAGACGGAAGGACGGGCCGCGGATCGCCAGATAGAGCTGAAGCGCGGCCGCCGCGATGGCGACGCGAAACAGCACCAGCGCCAAAGGATGGATCTCCGCCACGGCAATGCGGGCAAAGAAGAAGGAGCCGCCCCAGATCGCGCCGAGCAGCAGGAGCTGCGCCCAATCTCTGAGCGTCATCGGTCCGCGTGTCGGCGCGGCGCCAGCCGCCATCGTCATGTCGTCACCCCTCCCATGCCGATCGCTCCCTCAATCCGCCGAACCAGCTCCAACCGATATACGGTTCGGTGGCAAGGGCCACCCGAAACCTGCCCAATGGTTTAGCGTGGCGCAAAAGGGTGCGGCCGCTCGCAGGCGAAGGCGAGACACAGAACTGTTTTCTTTGGCGGCTAGCTAGGATTAATTGTGCGCGCCGAGATCAAGGATTCGTCCATGCAGCGATTCGAAAATGCCCGCGAGGCGGCACTGGCGCTTCGTCCGGACGATCCGGTCTATTGCTTCCGCCCGCAGGTGCTTAAGGCCGATGCTTTGCAGTTCATGGGCATGTTCCCGGGCAAGACCGCCTATGCGGTCAAGACCAATGGCGAGCAGATCGTGCTGAAGACGCTGGTCGAGGCCGGCGTGAGCGCCTTCGACGTCGCCTCGCCCGGCGAGTTCGCCGCTGTGCGGGGGGTCTCGCCCGAGGCCGAAATGCTCTACATGCATCCGATCAAGGCGCAGTCGGACATCAAGCTGGCGTTGGAGAAATACGGCATCCGCGTGATTTCGCTCGATCATGAGGACGAGGTCACCAAGCTGACGCGCGTGGTGCGTGCGCTCGACATCGATCCCGGCGCTCTCACCGTCTTCGTGCGCATCCAGACCAAGGGCCACGCGGCCTATGAGCTGTCCAAGAAATTCGGCGCCGGTCCCGCCAATGCGGTGGAGCTTGCCGAGCGGCTCAACCGTACCGGCTACAAGGTCGGGCTGTGTTTCCATGTCGGCAGCCAGATCGAGGACCCCGACACCTACGAGCGCGCGCTGGCCTCTGCCGACTGGGTGCGCAACCGGCTGACCTTCGACATTGCCGGGCTCGACGTGGGCGGCGGCTTTCCGGCCGAGTACGGCCACGATCCCAACCGCAAACACATCGAGATGCCGTCGCTCGGCCAGCTCATGTCGCGGCTGGCCGGCGACCTCAAGGAATACCGGTTCGACGAGATGCCGCTGGTCGCCGAACCCGGCCGCGTGATCGTGGCGCGCTGCCTGTCGCTGATCGTGCGCGTGCTCTTGCGCAAGGGCAAAAGGCTCTACATCAATGACGGCATCTGGGCGTCGCTCTCGGATTCATGGACCGGCAAGATCACGCTGCCGGCGCGCTTCATTCCCGATCCGGCGATCCGCACGCGCAATGGCAGCGACAAGACGGTCGTGCCGTTCAAGGTTTGCGGCGCAACGTGCGATTCCGTCGACATCCTGTCGCGCCCATTCTGGCTGCCGGAAACGGTCGACACCGGCGACTGGATCGAGATCGGCCATATCGGCGCCTACTCGCTGTCACTGAGGACGCGATTCAACGGGTTCTATCCCGACACGTTCGTGGAGGTGACGACGCCGTTCGACGAGGGCGACGCGCCGCAAGGTTTCGCGAGCTTGGAGACGATGGCGGATTGAGCTCCCCTTCTCCCCTTGGGGGAAGGACAGGGCGCTACAATTTCGCCAGCAATTCCGGCGTCGGCCAACCGTCCACGGCCATGCCCAGGCGCATCTGCTCCTTGCGGATCGCTTCGCGGGTATTCGTGCCGAGGATACCGTCGACCGTGCCGACATCGTAGCCCTTGGCCTCAAGCTTGGTCTGCAGGGCCTTCATCTGGTCACCGTTGAGGCCGGGCTCGGGCGTGCGCGGGTCGAATTGCGGCGCCCCGGCCAGACGGGTCGCCAGCACCGCAGCGGTGAGCGCGTAAGTGAAGGACTGGTTCCATTCCAGATAAACGTCGAAATTGTCGTAGGTCAGGAAGGCTGGACCCTTGCGACCCATGGGCAAGGCGAGCCCGGCCTTCAGGCCGTTGTCGACGAGCGGCGTGCCGTCCGGATTGGTCACGCCCCATTGGGCCCATTGCGACAGCGGCAGCTTGTTGGTGCGGCCGGTCTGGTCCCAAGGCATGTCGTCGGGAACGCGCACCTCCTCGACCCAGGGCTGGTCGCGCTTCCAGCCGCGCGACAGGATTTTGTCGGCCGTGGTCATGATGACGTCCGCCACGCTGTTCCGGAGATCGACCTTGCCGTCGCCGTCGCCGTCGACGCCGCGGGCGAGATAGTCGGTCGGCAGAATCTGCGTCTGGCCGATCTCGCCGGCCCAGGCGCCCTTGACATCCGCCGGCAGCACGCCGCGGTCGATCAAGGTCAGCAACGGCACCAATTGCGGCCGGAACAACTGAGGGCGGCGGCAGTCGTGCGCAAGGGTGACCAGCGCGTCCAGCGTGTGGAAATCGCCCTGCACGGCACCGAAATCCGTCTCCAGTCCCCAGAACGCTGTGATGACGGCCGGCTGCACGCCGAATTCCTTGTCGGCGCGCGCGAAGACGTCGGCATATTTCTTGAGGTTGGCCGCGCCCTGCTTCAGGCGATAGGCCGAGATCATGCGGTTCGAGAATTGGGTGAAGGTCTGGGCGAACACCCCTTGAGCTCGGTCGCGCGCCAGCACCTTCTCATCGATCGCGGCATTTTCCAGCGCCTCCAGGCCAACGGCGCCGACGCCGGCTGCCTTGGCTTCCGCTGCCACGCCCTGTTTCCACGCTTCGAAATCGCCGCCGCATTCCTGCGCCGCCGCAGGCCAAGCGAAAGCGCCGACCAGCAGCGCCGCCAGGATTTCAACGCGCAATCGCATCGCTTCCCTTACGAGACCGGGGCATGATCACGGCCGGGTGCGGACGCATCATGCGTAGATTTCAAAATTCAGGAGCGCCGTGCGGCACCCCGGTGGGGTGCGCCGCTCCGCATCGCCAGCGGTTGCAACTATCACCGCCCGCCATGTCGAAAGCAGGCAAGGGGGCCGATGTCAACGGGTGTTCTGCCGCAGCCACTTGTTCCAGGCGGCTTCCGAGCCGTTGAAAACATTGATGTCGGACTTGCCGGTCATGCCGGGCACGATGCCGGTTCCGGTGTACTGCCAAAAGGTGAAAGGATGGCTGCCATACTTCTGGCGCGGATGGCCGGCGACCGAGCGCAGCCAGTAAGGATAGCCGCGGAACGTCGCCAGGTTATTGTCATCGAAGAAGTCGAGCGACGTATAGATGATCGGCTTCTTGCCATAATGGCGCTCGACGATCTCGAGAAAGGTGGTCATCTCGCTGCGCACCGTCGCGGGATCAGGGCGCAGTCGGCAGGTCGGCGACTTCGGGTTCCATTCCATGTCGAGCACCGGCGGCATCGCCGAGGGATCTTTCGGAACATTGGCGATGAACCAGCGCGCCTGGGTGGCGGCCGGGGTGCAGAAATAGAAGAAATGATAGGCCGCGCGCGGGATTCCGACGGCCTTGGTGCGTGCCCAGTGCTCGTTGAAATAATCGTCGAAGCGATCGCCGCCCTCGGTCGCCTTGATGAAGGCGAAGGAGATGCCGCTGGCCTTGGCCGTCGGCCAGTCGACAGAGGTCTGGTATTTTGAGACGTCGGTGCCGTGGACAGCATAATTCCACGGCGCGCCGCTGTCCCACTCATGCGGCTTGGAATCTTCGAAACGGGGCGCGCGCAGGGCGACCGTCTGCGATGACGGCGCCAGCGGCGATAGATCGTCCACGGTCGAGCAGGCGCTCAACAGCGTCAGCATCAGGATGGCCGCAAGACGGCGCATGATATCCCCCGAGCCGGGATCAGCCGGCCGCTGATGGGTCCTTCACTGATGGTGGTCGCTTCCGCGGGCCCCCTCCGGACGGTCGCCCCACAGGACCGCCCAGTCTCTCCGTTCATCGCCGAACATGGTTGATAATCCATTGACGGCGCTCGACATCGACCATGATTTTGGAGAAGCAATGGCGGCAAATCAATGACATAAAGCGAACCGGAAAACCCAAGGGCGGAAAGATGCGGGATGTCGTGAAGTTCATCAAATGGCTGTTCGGCCTCATTGTGCTGGCGGTGATCGCGCTCTTCGCCTGGCTCTACTTTGCGCCGCCCGAACTGATCCGTGTCGGCTCGGGCTATGCGGCCAAGATCGTCTGCTCCAACGTGTTCATCGCCGGCCGCGACCCGAATGAAGTGCTGGCCGTCGACGTGCAGGCGCCGGGCCATCCGCTGCTCAAGCTGATGAAGGTATCCGTCGACAAGGAAAGGGGCCTTGTTTCGGCGGGCCTGCTTTGGACGCTGGGCAAGAGCGTCGCCGTAGAGCGCGACGGGCTCGGCTGCGCGTCGGTTCCGGATGGCGACACCGGCAGGGCGCGGCAGACCTCCGTCCATATAGAGCCTTTGGCGGTGGCCTCGCAGGATGCGCTCTGGCCGGAGGGCGAAAGGGTGGACGCCCTGCAAAACCCCGCCGTCACGAAGATCGTCGACGATGCCGCGATGGTCGGGACAGGCATGCGCGCGGTCGTGGTGGTGAAGAACGGCCGCATCGTCGCGGAACGCTATGGCGAGGGTTTTTCGGCCAAGACGCCGCTGCTCGGCTGGTCGATGACCAAGACGGTGAATGCCGCGATCGTCGGCACGCTGGTCAAGGACGGCAAGATGGCGCTCGACAACAAGGGCCTGTTCTCGCCGTGGAAGGCCGACGGTCGGGCGGCGATCAGCCTTGCCGACATGATGGCGATGTCGAGCGGGCTGGAGTTCAACGAGGACTATGGCGACGTCGCCGACGTTACGCGCATGCTCTATCTCGAGCCGGACATGGCGGGCTTTGCCGAGACCAAGCCGCTCGGCGGTGAGGTGGGCAAGGCATTTTCCTATTCGAGCGGTACGGCCGTCATGCTGTCGCGGCTGTGGCAGGAGGCAATCGGCGACAAGGTGAAGGCGCTGACCTGGCCGCGCACGGCGCTGTTCGAGCCGCTCGGTATGCACAGCGCGGTGCTCGAAACCGACGAGCGAGGCACTTTCGTCGGCTCGTCCTATCTCTACGCCACGGCGCACGACTGGGCCCGCTTCGGCCAGTTCCTGCTGCAGGGCGGTGTCTGGAACGGCGCGCAGATCCTGCCCGCCGGATTCGTCGACTGGATGCGGCAGCCGGCGCCGGCCTCGAAGGTCTACGGCAACGGCCAGGTGTGGATCGAGGGTCCGGGCGATGAGGAGAATCCGGGCGCGGGCGCTGCCGCCGGCCTGCCCAAGGACACCTACTGGATGGAAGGCCATGACGGCCAGACGGTGGCCATCATTCCGTCGGAGCAATTGGTGGTGGTGCGGCTCGGGCTGACACCTGCCAAGCTCGGCTATCGGCCGCAGGCGATGGTGGCCGCGCTGGTGAAAGCTTTACACCAGTAAGGCTCTCTACATCCGAGCTCCGATGACGCCGAGCCAGGCATAGCCGCGATAAAGCGTTCTGAAACGGAAGGTTGCGCCGGTCCGTTTCGACTCCGAGTCAAGGACGTCGCGCAGCGAGGCGCGCGGCGTGACATGGAATTTCCGCAGCCAGCCGCGCAGCAAGGCCCGGAACCAGTTTGGCAGACCTTCCTGCTGGCCGAAATCGACGACATGCAGCGAGCCGCCGGGTGCGAGCGCGGCAAGCGCGGCCGACACGGTCTTCTCCCAGCCGGGGATCATCGACAACGAATAGGATATGAAGACACGGTCGAAGCGCTCGATGCCGAAGAGCGCCGCCGGATCGAAATCCGTGGCGTCGCCGCGCGCCAGTTCGACCCTGTCGGAGAGACCTTCGCGAGCGATAGCCGCGTTTGCCGTCTCCAGCATCTCGGCCGAGATATCCAAACCGAAGAAGCGGGCGTCTGGATAGCGCCGGGCGGCAAGAACGATGTTGCGGCCGGTACCGCAGCCGAGCTCGAGCACGGTGCCGCCTTGCGGCACGTCGAGCCCCGCTATCAGCCGGTCGCGGCCGAGCAGGTAGTATTTGCGGGTAATGTCGTAGATATGGCGCTGCCAGCGATAGACGCCATCCATCAGATCGGCATGGCGGACCGGCAGCTCCGTCGTGCTCATGCGGCGCGCTTCACATAGAGATGGAAGCCGCCATAGATCGCCGAGCGATCCCTGGCCGAGAATTCGCGCGAGGCCTCGGCTTCGTAGCGCCACTGGTCGAGCAGGGAACTGGAGACGCGGCCCGGCAGCAGGCTGGGCTCGGCCGCGGTGCGGAAGATCACGCGCGCGCCAACCGAGGCCGTGCGGGTGATCTCGGTCCACAGATCGTTGAGCAGGTCGTCGGTCATCCAGTCCTGGGCATCGAGCAGGACGAAGCGATCGACCGAGCCCGCATCCTTGCCGGCGAGGAATTTGATCAAGTTGGCATGATGGATGGCGACGCGTTCGGTGTTGGCGCGGATCGTCCTGTAGTTGCGCTGTTCCAAATAGGCGGGCAGGGCTGCCTCGCCGGGCTGCGGATAGCGGCGGGCAAAGGCCTGCCAGGCGAAATAGTTGTTCTTCAGCGGGAAATCGCAGGCGAGCTTCTCCAGCCGCGCCTTCAAGACGCTCGCCATCGAACCGTCGCCGGACGTGATCAGCGAGTCGTACTGTGCCGGCGGGATACCCAGACCGAAAAGCGAGGCCTTGCGCGATGTCGCCCAGCGTAGCAGCTTTTTGTCGAAGACCGGCGCCAGCTCCTCGTTAAAGAAACGGCGCTGCTCGCCGATGTTCTCGGCCTTCATGATGCCGGCCGGATCGACACCGAACAGTTTTGCCACACGATGGCCCATGGCGATGAAGAGGCCAAGCAGGCCGGTCTGGTAGAAGTTGCGGTCGAAAACCGCGATGCGGCGGCGGCCGCGCCAGTTCCTGCGCTCCCAGTAGTGACGGCTGACCGGGTCGAGATGCGGCGCGATGAAGCGGTCGTAAGCTTCCGAGTTGTGGCTGGTATCGGCTGCGCCGAAGAAGCGGAACAGATCGCCCTGCGAGGGCAGATGGCGCACCGCCTCCAGCTTCATGCGGTTCAGCGCGATGTGCGCGGCGTTGAGGTCGACGGCGTCGATCCGGGCCGGCGAGCGGGTGAGGTAAGCCAGAATGTTGCAGCCGCCCGACGCGATTGTGACGACGCGATGGCCGGCGCCAAGCTGCATGGCGTCCATGTCGACATCCGGGTCTTCCCAGATCTGGGGATAGACGAGGCCGGAAAACAGGAAGGCGAAAAGCCGCTCGGAAATGCCGTCCTTCGACAGGGCGCGGTTCTGGTAGACGGCCTTTCCAACTTCCTTGCCGCGTCGAAAAACGAGTTCTCCCGATACATCCGACATGGCAAGCTGATTCCCCGTTTGCATTGGCGCAAGCGGGTAGCGCAGCGTTGTGACAGGCGGGTGACAGGCTGCTGACGCTGAGTCTTAGGCCTTGCCGAATCCGCCGGGCGTCGGCGTGACGACGATGACGGCCTCGCCGGCGTCGAGCGTGGTCTGGTCGCAGGCCTTCAGCACCTCGATCGAGCCGTCGTTGCGTCTGACCTTGGTCGAGCCGGCCTCGCCGTCGCCGCCGCCGTTCAGACCCTGCGGCGGGCGGTTGCGGTGTGAGGAGAGGATGGCGCATTCCATTTTTTCGAGGAAGCGGATCGTGCGTTTGGTGCCGTTGCCGGCGTTCCATTTGCCCTTGCCGCCGGAACCGTCGCGGATGTGGAAGTCTTCCAGCACGACCGGGAAGCGCAGTTCCAGCACTTCGGGATCGGTAAGTCGCGAATTGGTCATATGCGTGTGGACGCCGGAGGTGCCGGCAAAGCCGCGGCCCGAATTCATTTGGCCGGCCGGCGAGCCGGAGCAGATCGTCTCATAATATTGGTATTGCCGGTTGCCGAAGGTGAGATTGTTCATTGTGCCTTGCGCGTTGGCCATCGCGCCCATGGCGCCGAACAGCGCGTTGGTGACATGCTGCGAGGTCTCGACATTGCCGGCGACGACGGCGGCAGGGTAGGAGGGTTTGAGCATGCAACCGTCGGGGATGACGATGTTGATCGGCCTGAGACATCCGGCGTTCATCGGGATCATGTCCTCGACCATGACGCGGAAGACATAGAGCACAGCGGCTCGCGCCACCGGCTCCGGCGCATTGAAATTGTTCTTCATGACCTTCGAGGTGCCGGTGAAATCGACCGTCGCGTCGCGCCTTTGCCGATCGACGGTGATCTTCACTTTGATCACCTGGCCGGTGTCGGTGGCATACTCGTAGTCGGAACTGTCGGGCAGCCTTTCCAGCACGCGGCGCACGCTCTCGGCGGCATTGTCCTGAACATGGCCCATATAGGCCTCGACGACAGCGAGGCCAAAATGCGCGACCATCTTGCGCAACTCCGCCACGCCCTTTTCGTTGGCGGCGATCTGCGCCTTGAGGTCGGCGATGTTCTGGGCGGGATTGCGGGCAGGATAGGGATGGTCGGTGAGGAGCGCCTCGAGCTCCTCCTCGCGGAAGCGGCCGCGATCGACGATGCGGAAATTGTCGAACAGCACGCCTTCCTCGTCGACGGTTGTGGCCAAAGGCGTCATCGAGCCCGGCGCGGTGCCGCCGACATCGGCATGGTGGCCGCGCGAGGCCGTCCAGAAGAGGATTTCCTTGCGTGCGTCGTCGAACACCGGCGTCACCACGGTGATGTCGGGCAGATGCGTGCCGCCATTGTAGGGCGCGTTGAGAGCAAAAACGTCGCCGGGATGGATATCACCCGAATTCAGGCGGATGACGGTTTCGACCGAGCGGTCCATGGACCCCAGATGCACCGGCATGTGCGGCGCGTTGGCGACCAGCGCGCCATGGCGGTCGAACACGGCGCAGGAAAAATCGAGCCGCTCCTTGATGTTGACGGAATAGGCGGTGTTCTGCAGCGTGACGCCCATCTGCTCGGCGATCGACATGAAAAGGTTGTTGAAGACCTCGAGCATCACCGGATCGGCTTCGGTGCCGAGCGCCGCCTGCCGCGCCTTTTTCTCTATACGCCGCAGCAGCACGTGGTTCCTGGCCGTGATCTCGGCCTGCCAGCCCGGCTCGACGACGATGGTCTGGTTCGGCTCGATGACGAGCGCGGGGCCTGCCACCTTGTGACCGGGCTTCAAATCCTCGCGCCGGAAGATGCCGGCATCGCGCCAGGCTCCGTCGGCGAAGAATTGCCGGGACTGCCAGGGGCTTGCCACCTGGTCTTCGAGCCCTGATTCACTTTCGTCGCGGCCGGCGGTCCCGACATCGCTGCCTTCGACGCCGACTGCCTCGACGATCATCGGCTTGTCTTCGTAGACGAAGCCGAATTGCGCCTTGTGCGCGGCCTCGAAATCGCTCCTGGCGCGAAAAATCGAGCCGTGCTCGAAGTTGACCGGCAAAGTTGTGTCGGTGCCGTCATAACGGATCTGCAGGACCGGCTTTGAGGCGATGGCGTCTTGCGCAATGCCTTGCACTGCAAGCTCGGCGATGACGCCCTGGTGCAAGGTCGCAATCAGGTCCTCGATCGAGGAGCGGGACTCTTCGGCGAGCGGCTTCAGCAACGCCTGCTGGCGCGAGGCGAAAACCGTCGACAGCCCGATGCCGTAAGCCGAAAGCAAGCCGGAGAAGGGGTGGATAAGCACCGCTTCCATGCCGAGCGCATCGGCGACGAGGCAGGCATGCTGGCCGCCGGCGCCACCGAAACAGTTCAAGAGATATTCAGTGACATCGTAGCCGCGCTGCACCGAAATCTTCTTGATGGCGTTGGCCATGTTCTCGACGGCGATGGTGACGAAACCCTCGGCCACCGCTTCGGGCGAGCGTCCATCGCCGATCTCGGCGGCTAAAGCCGCGAATTTTTCGCGCACGGCGGCGATGTCGAGCGGCTGGTCTTGACCGGGGCCGAAGATCGCCGGGAAGACGTCGGGCTGCAGCTTACCGAGCATGACATTGGCGTCGGTGACGGCGAGCGGGCCGCCGCGTCGATAAGCGGCCGGGCCGGGATTGGCGCCGGCGGAGTCCGGGCCGACGCGGAAGCGACCGGCCTCGTAATGCAGGATCGAGCCACCGCCGGCCGCGACCGTATGAATACGCATCATCGGCGCGCGGATGCGAACGCCGGCGACTTCAGTGTCGAAGGCGCGCTCGTATTCGCCGTCATAATGGGCGACGTCGGTCGAGGTGCCGCCCATGTCGAAGCCGACGACCTTGTCGAAGCCGGCGAGCTTCGCCGTCTCGACCATGCCGACGACGCCGCCGGCCGGGCCGGAAAGCAGCGCATCCTTGCCCTGGAACATGTCGGCGGCGGTCAACCCGCCCGATGACATCATGAACATCAGCCGCGGGCCGGCGCCCAATTCTCCCGCCACCCTTTGCACGTAGCGTGACAGGATCGGCGACAGATAGGCGTCAACCACCGTGGTGTCGCCACGACCGACCAGCTTGATGAGCGGCGAGACCTCGTGGCTGACCGATATCTGGCTGAAGCCGATCTTGCGACAGACTTTCGCGACTGCCTTTTCATGGTCGGGATATTTCCAGGCGTGCATCAAGACGATGGCTACCGCGTCGATGCCGTCGGCCTTGGCCTGCTCAATGGCCGGGCGGCAGGCGGCGATGTCGAGCAGGCGCTCGACGGACCCGTCCACGCGCACGCGCTCGTCGATCTCTACCACCCGCTCGTACAGCTGTTCGGGCAGGATGATCTCCTTGGCGAAAATATCCGGCCGCGCCTGATAGGCGATGCGCAGCGCGTCGCGAAAACCCCTGGTGATGAGCAGCAGCACGCGGTCGCCCTTGCGCTCCAGCAGCGCGTTGGTAGCGACAGTGGTGCCCATTTTTATGTCGCCGATGCGCTCCGCGGGGATGGCGGCGCCGGTTTTCAGTCCAAGCAGTTCGCGGATGCCCTGGATAGCGGCATCGGCATAGGCCTCAGGGTTCTCCGACAAAAGCTTCCGGGGATGCAGTCGGCCTTGCGGATCGCGGCCGATGATGTCGGTGAAGGTCCCGCCCCGGTCGATCCAGAAATCCCATTTGTTGGCTGCGGCGTCCTGCATGCTGCTTATCCGTTATCTGCGACAACCCGTTCTGTTAGTTCGCCGTTTTGGCCCCGGCAACCATGCGCCCTGGTGTTACACATGGAAACGCAACGTTACGAAACCCAGGTCTGATTTCTGCATTTCTTCTGCGACGTTCACCGAAACGTGAGCGTTTGCTGAAGGAGAGATACCATGAAGAAGCTTATTCTGGCGTCTGTTTCGGCGCTCGCCCTGCTGGGGGTCGCGGCTTGCAGCGACAGCAGCACCGACAACACCACCACGCAGAGCACCAACCCGCCGGCCAACGAACAGCCAATGAAGCCGGCCACCCCTGACCCTTCGAAGCCTGCTGAACCGGCTCCGGCAACACCTCCTGCTGCGCCCGCGCAGTAGAAGTTCATCCACTGAATCAGGAAGGCCGGCCCCTGTGCCGGCCTTCCTTTTTGGCGGGACTGTCCTCAAAGTCGATCGACCTGCGGCATCGTCCCGGCTTGATAGCGGTGCCCGGTTCGCACTAAGAAGCCGCATGTCGATTTGGGACCGCCTCGGCGACTTCATCGCTCGTGTTTCGTCGTCGGCGTCCTCGGGCGTCGGCGATGTCGTCGAGGCCGTGCGGACCGTGTACTCGGGCGACCCGGATCTACGCCGGCGCGTGGCCTTCTCGGTGGCGATGATCGCGCTTTCGGCCAAGATGGCGAAGGCCGACGGCATCGTCACCCAGGACGAGGTGCGCGCCTTCCAGGAAATCTTTGAGGTGCCGCCGAGCGAAACGCGCAATGTGGCGCGCCTCTATGACCTCGCCAAGCGCGATGTTGCCGGATTTGAAATCTACGCCCAGCGCATGTCGCAGCTTTGCGGTTCCGGTCATGCGAATTGCAAGATGCTGGAAGACATACTCGACGGGCTGTTCCACATCGCCAAGGCGGATGGCCTGGTTCACGAGAGGGAAGGGCAATTCCTGCATCGCATCGCCGAGATTTTTCAGATCGATGAGGCGCATTACCAGGCGATCCTGGCGCGCCACGTCAATCTGGGCACCGCCGATCCCTATGTGGTTCTCGGCGTCGAACGCGGGAAGCCATTCGAGGAGGTCAGGAAGCGTTATCGCAAGCTGATCTCCGACAACCATCCCGACCGGCTGATCGCGCGCGGCCTGCCGCAGGAATTCATCAAGATCGCCACGACAAGGGTCGCTGCGATCAATGCCGCCTATGAGATGATCGAACGGGGCCTCAGGCACGTATGAGCGGTTTCTTGCCCGACCAGCCGGGTGCCGAGGTCAGGCTATCGCCGAATTTCGGTCCGCGACGCGAGACGCTCAGGCCCGACATGATCGTGCTGCACTATACCGGCATGCCGACGGGGCCTGGGGCCGAGGCCTGGCTGTGCGATCCGGCAAGCGAGGTATCCTCGCACTATCTTGTGCATGAGGACGGCCGCATCGTGCAAATGGTGCGCGAAAGCGACCGCGCCTGGCATGCCGGCAAGAGTTCATGGTTCGGGTGCACCGACATCAACTCCTGCTCTGTCGGCATCGAGATCGTCAACCCCGGGCATTCGCTGGGCTACAAAACCTTCCCGAAGCGGCAGATCAAGGCCGTGATCGATTTGTGCGTGGGGATCGCTGACCGGCATTCCATTCCACCGCAAAGGGTGCTTGCGCATTCCGATGTGGCGCCGGGACGCAAGGTCGACCCGGGCGAGAAGTTTCCCTGGAAGGCGCTCTTTGCGGCCGGCGTCGGTCATCTCGTTCCCGCGGCCCCGATCAAGATGGGCGCGGCGCTGAGGGCGGGCGACGCAGGTGCTGACGTGGAAGCCCTGCAGTCGATGCTGGCGCTGTACGGCTACAGCGCCGAGATATCGGGTGTCTTCGACCGCCAGACGGAAATCGTGGTGGCGGCGTTTCAGCGGCATTTCCGACGGCGGCTCGTCGACGGCGTGGCGGACGGTTCGACGATCAGCACGCTCCAAAGGCTTTTGGCTGCGATAAAGGCAGCCTCTTCCAAATAGCCTGCCAAGCTGGCTAAATTACAATTTGTCATACAAAGTGAATTGCCTCGCCTTTATTGGCGCCAATTCGGTCTCCAAACGCATCTCCCGCAAGTTGTCGGGCATCTATCCCTCCAAGATGCTCCGGTGTTGGATTGGCCCCGCCGCGTGAAATTCTTCGCGCGGTTCTAACAGAACAGGAATACATGCAAAGATTGACCGTTGTAGCGGCAGCCGTTGCTGCCGGAGTGATGACTTTTGCCTTCAGCCCAGCGAACAGCGCCCCCCTGAGCCTCCGGGCGGCGGACAATGGGTTTGCTGCGACCGCCTCAAAGCCCAAGGCTGCGCCAAGCGCCAAGACTTCGACGACCAAGAGAGCTGCCCCGGCGAAGGTGCAGAAAGCCGCCGCAGCGCGGTCCGCGAAATCAAGAGTCAAACGCTACGCAAAGCGCAGCAGGCAAACCATCGACCTGACCGCGACAGCTTCCATCCGTCCTGAAAAGCCCGCCTTGTCTTCTTCGGCAACTGGCGACGGCCAATATTCGGCGATCATCGCCCGCTATGCGGCAAGCTACGGCGTGCCGGTGTCGCTGGCCAAGGCCGTCATCACGATCGAGAGCAACTTCCGGCCCAACATGGTCGGCGGCGCCGGCGAGATCGGCCTGATGCAGATCAAGCCGGCGACGGCCCGGATGATGGGCTATACCGGTTCGGTCAAGGGACTGTTCGATCCCGACACCAACATCAAATACGGCATGAAGTACCTCGCCATGGCGCAGGGGCTAGGTGGCGGCACCACCTGCGGTACCATCCTCAAATACAATGCCGGCCATGGGGCGACGCGGATGAATCCGATTTCGGCCGCCTATTGCAGCAAGGTGAAGGTGCAGATGGCAGCGCTCGGTTCGCCTGTCTAAGCGGGACAGTTGCCTTTTTTGTTGCGTTTTCAGGCGCGAATCCCTTTATACGCCCTTGTCAGCTGGCCGGGCGGCCGCGCCCGCAAGAGCCGAAAGGCTGCGGGTGAGGAAAGTCCGGGCTCCATGGAGACACGGTGCCGGCTAACGGCCGGCGGGGGAGACCCCAGGGAAAGTGCCACAGAAAGCAAACCGCCGCGGCATTTGCCGCGGCAAGGGTGAAAGGGTGGGGTAAGAGCCCACCGCGCGACTGGCAACAGAAGCGGCACGGCAAACCCCACCGGGAGCAAGACCGAATAGGGGCGGTGCGAAGGGAAACCTTCGAGGGCTGTTTCCGGCCCACCGCCCGGGTAGGTTGCGTGAGGCGCATGGCGACATGCGCCCAAGATGAATGGCCGCCACGTTCCCGCGCCGCAAGGCGTGGGGGCCATACAGAACCCGGCTTACAGGCCAGCTGGCATTTTCCTCCACAGCGCTCCGAGCCGCTCAGCCGCCAAGCCGGTCCAAAGACGCCTCGATTGCCTGCCAGAGCTCTTCCACCGGCTCGCAGCCGACGGCCAGCCGCACGAAGCCGGGCGGCACGGCATCGCCGCGCTTCGATCGCCGCTCGGCCGATGTATGGACGCCACCAAACGAGGTCGCCGATTCAATCAGCGCGCAGTTGTTGATGAAATCCTCGGCCTTCTCTTCCGAAGCCAGTTCGAACGAGATGAGAAAGCCGAAGCGCTCCATCTGGGCACGCGCCAGATTGTGCGAGGGGTCGCCCTCAAGGCCTGGAAAGCGCAAGCCGCTCACGGCGCGATGCCCCTTGAGCCGGCGGGCGATCGTTTCCGCCGAGGAGCACATGCGATCGTACCGCACCTCAAGTGTTTCAAGGCCGCGATGCACGAGCCAGGCCTCGAACGGCCCGGGAATGCCGCCGGCGGTTTCTCGCCAGTCCCTGACCTTGGCGATAATATCCGGATCGCGGCTGGCGACATGGCCGAACAGCACATCCGAGTGACCGTTGATCGCCTTGGTGTCGGCCGAGACCACGATGTCGGCGCCAAGGTCGAGCGGGCGCTGGCCGAAGGGCGTCATCGTCGTGTTGTCGACGATGAGGAGCGCACCTTGTTCGTGGGCGGTCTTGGCGACGGCGGCGATGTCGCAGGTATCCAGCCTTGGGTTCGAGGGGGTTTCGACGAAGACCAGCCGGTAGCCGGCGAAGCCGCCGTCGAGCATGCTCGATGTCGGCCTCACGTCATAGGCGATGCCGAGCGGTTTCAGAAAACGCTCCGCCAGAGCCCGCGTCGTGTGGTAGCCGTCCGAGGGCAAGAGGATGCGGTCGCCAGATTTGACCAGCGCAAAGAACGTTGCCGAAATCGCCGCCATGCCCGACGGAAAGGCGACGCACTGCGCATCTTCGAGATGACCAAGCGCATGCTCGACCGCGTGCCATGTCGGATTGCTGAAGCGGCCGTATTGATCGAAGCCCGTCGCGTCGCCCGGCGAATGAAAGATCGAGGCCATTGTCAGCGGCAAAGGGATGGGATCGCCCTTGGCTAGATCGCCGCTGCGCAGATGGGCAAGTGTCGCGGCGCGTGACTTCGCGGTTTCGGACATTGGGCGCATTCCTTCGCTGAACTGACGTCCGAACGCTAGGCGTGGCGGCCCCTCGCGGCAAGCCGCGTCCTTTTGGGCCAGAGCCTTCTAAACGCTTCGTTAGGCTTAATGGACGATAAAGACGAGACGTGCCGCGAGCCTGCGCTTTCAGGTTGTGGCATGCGTGTTTGTGATGCCTCTTCCCGTTGACGCCCACATTACCCCATGATATCCCATTCCCATCAAGCTTTCGTTCCGCGTCAGGGTGAAGCGTACGCCAATCGGGCAGTCGCGGCGGCTGCGCGTTTGCCGGTTTTCACCTTGGTGAATGAAGCGATTTGTCGCGAGGCGATGCGCGGCGGCGCGGAGAAAAACATGGGCAGGGGTGCGGCGGCGACAGCGGCTGTAAGGCGTAGTGGACCGATTTCTGTCAAACGCAGTAAACAGGATCGATGCGAAGGGGCGGGTATCCGTTCCGGCGCATTTCCGTTCGGTCGTGCAGAAACGTGGCTATGCGGAACTCTATGCGCTACGCTGCCTCGACCTTCCGGCGATGGACGTCGGCGGGCTCGATCTGCTCGACCGCTACGAGCAGCGGATCGCGCTGGAAGATCCCTTCCTGCAGACGGCGGACGATATGTCCTTCTTCTGCCATGGCGACGGGACGTTCCTGAAACTCGACCAGGACGGCCGCATCACGATGACCGATTTCATCCGCGAGCACACGGGCATCTCGAACGAGGTGGCCTTTGTCGGCCGCGGCAATTTCTTCCAGATCTGGGAGCCGGGCCGGCTTGCCGCCTATGGGGCGCAGGCTCGAGCCAGGCTTTTGCAGCTTCGGCAGGGGACGAAGCCCGGGGAGCGACCGGAATGATGACTGGCCACGGCGATGATCCTCACGCCGTTGGCGGACTGGTCCGTCACATTCCGGTCCTCCTTGCCGAAGTGCTGGAGGCGCTTGAACCCAAGGCGGGCGAGACGATCGTCGACGGCACGTTCGGCGCCGGCGGATACACCACCGCCATCCTCGAGCGCGGCGCCTCGGTCGTGGCCATCGACCGTGATCCGGATGCGATCGCCGCGGGCAAGGCTCTGGAACAGCAGGCCGGCGGCAGGCTGAAGCTCGTTCAGGAGCCGTTCTCGACCCTGGACAAGCATGTCGAAAGCGCCGACGGCGTCGTGCTCGACATCGGCGTCTCGTCGATGCAGCTCGACCAGGCCGGGCGCGGCTTTTCCTTTCGCGCCGACGGACCGCTCGACATGCGCATGGCGCAGGCTGGCCTGAGCGCCGCCGACGTCGTGAACACCTTCAAGGCGGGCGACCTTGCCCGCATCTTCGGCTTTCTCGGCGAAGAGCGGCATGCCGGCCGCATCGCCCGCATGATCGAGGCCCGGCGCGAGAAGCGGCCCTTCGAGCGCACGCTCGATCTTGCCGACGCCATCGCCACCCATGTCGGCCGCGCGCCGAAGGACAAGATCCATCCCGCCACCCGCGTCTTTCAGGCGCTGCGCATCTTCGTCAATGACGAGCTCGGCGAGTTGGCGAGCGCGCTGTTCGCCGCCGAGCGGGTGCTGAAGCCGGGCGGCAGGCTCGCCGTCGTGACCTTTCATTCGCTGGAGGATCGCATCGTCAAGCGCTTCATCGCCGATCGCGCCGATGCGGCCAGCGGATCGCGTCATATGCCGGACGCGCCGGCGCGGCTGGCGACCTTCCGCAAATCCGGCGGCGGGGTGACGCCGGGAGAGGCCGAGATCGCCGGCAATCCGCGGGCGCGCTCGGCGAGGCTGCGCGCGGCAATCCGCACCGGCGCGCCTGCGCGCGCCGGCGACTTTTCGATTTTCGGCCTTCCAAAGCTTCCCGCCGTCGAGCGGCCGGGGGAGAGGTAAGCACGTGTTTCGCACCAGCGATATAGTCCTGATCGCCGTCATGGTCTCGGCGGCGGCATTGACCTACAAGACCAAGCGCGAGGCCGAGGACCAGCTGGCGGCGGTGCAGAAGCTGCAGGCGCAGATCCGCTACGAGGAAGACACAATCGATCTTCTCAAGGCGGACTGGAGCCTGCTCACCCAGCCGGCGCGGCTGCAGAAGCTTGCCGAAATCTACAAGTCGCAGCTCGGGCTCGAGCCGCTCAACGCCCACCAAATCGGCGGGCTCGACGACGTGCCGATGAAGCCGCTCAATATCGAGGACCTGTCGTCGCAGCCGCTTGGCGGCATGGCCGACAATTCGGGCAAAGGGCCGTCGGACGGCAAGGATCCGGTGGTGACCGGGAGCACCGTGCAATGATCAGCAGGCTTCCAGGGATCGGCAACCTGCTGAAGCGCCGAAGCAAGGCAGCTGAGGACGGCTCGATCGTCGTCGACGCCGCCCGCAAGGCAACCGGCGGCAAGGCCAAGACCCGCATCGTCATGACGATGGCGGTGTTCTTCACCATCTATTCGACGATTGCCGGCCGTCTGGTCTATCTCGGCCTGCAGAATCCGGACAATTCGGGTGGTCCGCAGAGCCGCGTCACTGCATCGCGGCCGGACATCGTCGACCGCAACGGCGAGGTGCTGGCGACCGACATCAAGACGGCGTCGCTGTTCGCCGAGCCGCGCCGTATCGTCGACGCCGACGAGGCGATCGAGAAGCTCTCGACCGTGCTTCCCGAGATTGACTACGAGCAGACTTATCACAAGCTGAAGAGCGGCGCCGGCTTCGTCTGGCTGCAGCGGCAGCTGACGCCGAAGCAGCAGGCCGACATCATGGCGCTTGGCATCCCGGGTCTCGGTTTCCGCACCGAAAAGCGCCGCTTCTATCCGAGCGGCGAAACGTCATCCTACATTGTCGGGCTCACCAACATCGACAATCAGGGCATCTCCGGTATGGAGAAGTACATCGATGACCAGGGCCTGACCGATCTGCAGGCGTCAGGACTGGCGGTGGCCAGGGATCTGAAGCCGGTGAAGCTGTCGATAGACCTGCGCGTCCAGCATGTGGTGCGCGACGAGGTGGCGACCGGCATGGAGCGGTTCCACGCGATCGCGGCCGGCGCGGTGGTCCTCAATATCAAGACCGGCGAAGTCCTGGCCATGGCCTCGGTGCCGGATTTTGACCCCAACAATCCCTACAATGCTCAGGAAAAGGACCGGCTGAACCGTATGTCGGCAGGGCTCTACGAGATGGGCTCGACCTTCAAGAGCTTCACCACCGGCATGGCGCTCGATTCCGGCAAGGTGACGCTGGAGAGTCGCTTCGATGCGTCGCGCCCGATCAGGATCGGCCGCCAGACCATCCATGACTTCCACAGCAAAGGCCGTGTGCTTTCGGTGCCCGAAGTGTTCATCTATTCGTCCAACATCGGCTCGGCCAAAGAAGCCGAGGCTGTCGGCATCGAAGGGCATCGCGAGTTCCTGCATCGGCTAGGCGTGCTCGAAAAGATGCAGACGGAGTTGCCGGAAGTGGCGCGCCCGACCGAACCGAAAGTATGGAAGCAGGTCAATTCGATCACCATCGCCTTCGGCCATGGCGTCTCGACGACGCCCCTGCAGACTGCCGTCGGCTGCGCCGCATTGATGAGTGGCTATTTGATCGAGCCGACTTTTCTGCCGCGCACGGCCGAGCAGGCGATGGAGGTGGCCAAAAGGGTGGTCAAGGACACAACGGTGGAAGGGATGCGCTATCTCTACGCACTCAACGCCGAGAAAGGCTCGGGCAAGAGCGCCAGGGTTCCGGGTTACCGCGTCGGCGGCAAGACGGGCACGGCGGAAAAGGTCGTCAACGGTCGTTACTCGAAAGAGAAGAATTTCAACGCCTTCGTCGCCGCCTTTCCGATGGACGATCCGCAATATATCGTGCTGACCATCGCCGATGAGCCGAAGCCGGAAAAGCCCGGCATGGGCGCCACCGCCGCCTCGAATGCCGGTATCATGGCAGGCAACATCATCAGGCGTGCGGCTTCGATGCTTGGCGTGAAGCCAGATTTCAGCCATGAAAATGGTGCAACGCTGGTTTCCTATCAGTGATTCTTGGGGCGCGCCGGCAACTGCGCGCTATTTTGTTGCGGTGAACGGGACTCAATGTATCTGAAAAATCTAGCCGGTATCCTGCCTGTCGAGGGAACAGCTTCCCCCGATCTGGAGGTTACCGGTCTCTCCTCCGATTCCCGCCAGGTAAGACCGGGCGTCGTTTTTTTCGCGCTCGCCGGCAGCAAGGCTGATGGCTCGACCTATGCCGCCGATGCCGCCGGCCGCGGCGCTGCCGCAATCGTGGCGGCCAAAGGCAATACAATCTCCGGTCTGTCGATCCCGGTTCTTGCCGTCGATGATCCCCGTCTGGCATTGGCGCTGAGCGCAGCGCGCTTCTTCGGCAAGCAGCCTCGGACGATGGTCGCCGTAACCGGGACCAGCGGCAAGACATCGGTTGCCGCGTTCACCCGCCAGATCTGGGAGCAGGCAGGTTTTGCCGCCGCTTCGATCGGCACGACCGGCGTGGTGGCGCCGGGCCGCAACGAATATGGCTCATTGACTACGCCCGATCCGGTCGCGCTGCACGAGTTGCTCAAGGAACTGACGGAGGCAGGGGTAACGCACGCCTCGATGGAGGCTTCCAGCCATGGTCTCGACCAGCGTCGGCTCGACGGCGTCAAACTGGCCGCCGGCGGCTTTACCAATCTCGGCCGCGACCACATGGATTACCATCCGACGGTCGAGGATTATCATCGTGCCAAGCTGCGTCTGTTCGACACGCTGCTGCCGAAGGGGGCGCCGGCCGTGATCTTCGCCGACGATCCCTGGTCGCAGCCGACGGTTCATGCCGCGCGGGCAGCGGGCCTCAATGTTCTGACCGTCGGCCGCCACGGCGAATTCCTGACGCTGAAGCGCGTCGAGCATGAGCGGCGGCGCCAGCGTGCCGAGGTGGAGGCCGATGGTGTGCTTCACGAGATCGACCTGCCGTTGGCAGGTGATTTCCAGATCGCCAACGCGCTGGTTTCGGCCGGCCTCGCCATCTCGACTGGAACATCCGTTGATAAGGCATTGGCCGCATTGGAGAAACTTAAAGGTGCGCCGGGCCGCCTCGACCTTGTGGGCACGACGGCCGCCGGCGCTCCGGTCTATGTCGACTACGCGCACAAGCCCGACGCGTTGGAAAATGTCCTGACCTCGGTTCGTCCGTTCACCACGGGCCGGGTCGTTGTCGTCTTCGGCTGTGGCGGCGACCGCGATCGCGGCAAGCGGCCGATCATGGGCGAGATCGCGACCCGGCTCGCCGATGTCGTCATCGTCACCGACGATAATCCGCGCACGGAAATCCCCGAAACCATCCGCGCGGCAATCCTTGCCGCGGCGCCCGGCGCCATCGAGATCGGCGACCGCCGCAAAGCGATCCACGAGGCCGTCGCCATGCTCCATGCAGGCGATACGCTGATCGTCGCCGGCAAGGGGCATGAGGAAGGCCAGACGATCGGCACCGAAACCTTCCACTTTTCCGATCATGAGGAAGTGCGCGAGGCGCTCCAGGAGCGCGCCGCATGAGCTTGCTGTGGACGTCGCAAGCGCTTGTCGAGGCCATGGGCGGCAGGCCGATCGGCTCGCTGCCGGAAGGCATCACCGGCATTTCGATCGACAGCCGCAGCCTCGAGCCGGGCAACGCCTTCTTCGCCATCAAGGGCGAGACGATGGACGGCCACGATTTCGCAACCGCTGCAGTGAAGGCGGGCGCTGCCGTGCTGGTGGTGGCCGAGGGCAAGCTGCCGTCCCTTGGCCGGCTGACGGCGCCGATGATCGTCGTGCAGGATGTGCTTGCGGCGCTGGAAAAGCTCGGCATTGCGGCGCGCGCTCGCTCACGGGCCAAGATCATCGCGGTGACCGGCTCTGCGGGCAAGACGACCACAAAGGAAGCGCTGCGCCATGTGCTGTCGGCGGTCGGCAAGGTGCACGCCTCGGCGCAGTCGTTTAACAATCACTGGGGCGTGCCACTTACCTTGGCGCGCATGCCCGCAGACTGCGACTACGCGATCTTCGAGATCGGCATGAATCATCCGGGCGAGATAAGGCCGCTGGTCAAGATGGTGAGGCCGCATGTCGCGATCGTCACGCTGATCGCGGCCGCCCATCTCGGCTTCTTCAAGAATCTCGACGAGATCGCCATGGCCAAGGCCGAGATTTTCGAGGGCATAGAGGCCGGCGGCGCCGCGCTGCTCAATCGCGACGATCCGCGTTGGAAGCTGCTCGGGAAAGTGGCCAAGGATGCAGGTGTCGAGCATGTCTTCGGCTTCGGCGAGAACGCCCGCTCGGCCTTTCGTCTTGTTGGCTGCGACCTTTATGCCGATCACTCCGATATCGCGGTCAAGATCGGCAAGAGGGACGTGACGGCCCGTGTGGGGGCGCCCGGCCGCCACATCGTGCAGAATGTGCTGGCGGTGCTTGGCGCCGCGCAACTGGTCGACGCCGATCTCGACAAGGTCGCGGCGGCGCTCGCCGATCTTTCGGCCGAGCGCGGGCGCGGCCGACGCCACATTTTGCGTCATCCGAGCGGTCCGATCACGCTGATCGACGAGAGCTACAATGCCAACCCGGCGTCGATGGCGGCAGCCATGGCGCTGCTCAACGCCACGCCGGTATCGGGCGAGGGCAGGCGCATCGCCGTGCTTGGCGACATGCTGGAACTCGGCAGCCATTCGGCGAAGCTCCACGCGGCCCTTGCCGAACTTATTGTCGGCACAGAAACGCGCAACGTCTTTCTCGGCGGCCCGGAGATGCGGGCACTGGCCGAGGTTTTGCCTTCGGATGTCGAAACCGAGTACCGGCCAGGAGCCGAAGAGCTGAAGCCCGTCGTCATGTCGGCGATCAGGCCGGGCGACGTGGTGATGGTCAAGTCGTCGAAAGGCATCGGCTTTTCAAAGCTGGTCGAGGCATTGCTCGGCAAATTTCCGGCGGAAGCCGCAACCATTGAACCGACCTGAGGTCGGGATCCGGGGGACCGATGCTCACTTTACTCGTTGATTTCGCGGACAAGATCTCGGCCTTCAATGTCTTCCGCTACATCACCTTTCGCACCGGCGGTGCGCTGATCACTTCGGCGCTGATCGTCTTCATATTCGGACCGACCATCATCAATTCGCTGCGGCTTCGCCAGGGCAAGGGCCAGCCGATCCGCGCCGACGGACCGCAGACGCATTTCAAGAAGGCCGGAACGCCGACGATGGGCGGGCTGATGATCCTGTCCGGCATCATCGGCTCCTCGCTTCTGTGGGCAAACCTCTCCAGCATCTATGTCTGGGTGGTGCTTTTGGTCACCGTCGGCTTCGGCTCGATCGGTTTCTACGACGACTATCTCAAGGTGACGAAACAGTCGCATCTGGGCTTCTCCGGCAAGGCGCGGCTGGCGATCGAATTCGTTGTCGCCGGCATCGCGGCCTGGGTGATCATGCACAATGGCCAGGCGCCGTTCTCGTCGTCGCTGACCTTCCCGTTCGCCAAGGAATTCCTGATCCATCTCGGCTGGTTCTTCGTGCCGTTCTCCTGCTTCGTGATCGTCGGCGCCGGCAATGCGGTGAACCTGACCGACGGTCTGGACGGGCTGGCGATCGTGCCGATCATGATCGCTGCGGCGTCGTTCGGCGTCATCGCCTATCTTTCCGGCAACGCGGTGTTCGCCGAGTATCTGCAGATCCATTTCGTTCCCGGCACCGGCGAACTGGCGGTCGTGCTGGGCGCCGTCATCGGCGCCGGCCTCGGCTTCCTGTGGTTCAACGCACCGCCGGCCGCAATCTTCATGGGCGACACCGGCTCGCTTGCCATGGGCGGCCTGATCGGCACCATCGCTGTCGCCACCAAGCACGAGATCGTGCTGGTCATTGTAGGCGGCCTGTTCGTGGTGGAGATCCTGTCGGTCATCATCCAGGTCGGCTATTTCAAGATGACCGGCAAGCGCGTCTTCCTGATGGCACCGATCCATCACCATTTCGAAAAGCTCGGCTGGACCGAAAGCCAGGTGGTGATCCGCTTCTGGATCATCGCCGTCATCCTGGCGCTGGTCGGCCTCTCCACCCTCAAGCTCAGATAGGATGCCCGCTTGATCGCCGCCGCTTCATTTGCAGGCAAACGCGTTTCGCTCTTCGGGCTCGGCGGGTCGGGGATTGCCACCGCGCATGCGCTGATCGCCGGCGGCGCCGAGATCCTCGCCTGGGACGACAATCCGGACAGCGTCGCCAAGGCAGCAGCCGCCGGGATCGCGACCGGCGACCTGCGCGGCGCCGACTGGTCGCGCTTTGCGGCCTTCGTCCTGTCGCCCGGTGTGCCGCTCACGCATCCGAAGCCGCACTGGACGGTGGAACTGGCGCGCGGCGCCGGCGTCGAGGTGATCGGCGATATCGAGCTGTTCTGCCGCGAGCGCATCCAGCGCGCGCCGGCCGCACCCTTCGTCGCGATCACCGGCACCAACGGCAAATCGACGACCACAGCGATGACGGCGCACATCCTGAAGTCGGCCGGACGCGACACCCAGATGGGCGGCAATATCGGCCGCGCCATCATGACGCTCGATCCGCCCGAGGCCGAACGGCACTATGTGGTGGAGTGCTCTTCCTACCAGATCGATCTCGCGCCCTCGATCAATCCGACCGCCGGCATCCTGCTCAATCTGACGCCCGACCATCTCGACCGCCACGGCACCATGGCCCATTACGCCTCGATCAAGGAAAGGCTGGTCGCCGGCAGCGACACCGCGATCATCGGCGTCGACGATTCCTGGTGCGCCCAGATCGCCGACCGGCTGGAGCGGGCAGGCCGGCAAGTGATCCGCATTTCCAAGCGCCTGCCGCTGACCGACGGCTATTTCGCTGACGGCACGAATCTGATGGAAGCCGTGCACGGTCGCTACAGCCGCATCGCATTCCTGGAAGGCATCGGCTCGCTGCGCGGCCAGCATAATGCGCAGAACGCGCTCGCCGCCGTGGCCGCCTGCCTCAGGGTCGGGCTGGAACTCGGCGAGATCCAGGCGGGGCTGGAAAGCTTCCCGGGGCTGGCGCACCGCATGGAGCAGGTGGGCCGCAAGGATCATGTGCTGTTCGTCAACGATTCCAAGGCGACCAATGCCGATGCGGCGGCTCCCGCGCTGTCGAGCTTCAACCGCATCTATTGGATCGCAGGCGGCCTGCCCAAGGAAGGCGGGATAGAGCCGCTGCGCGGTTTCTTCCCACGCATCGCCAAGGCCTATCTGATCGGCGAGGCCGCTCCCGCTTTCGCCGCCACGCTCGGCGAGGCGGTGACTTACGAAATTTCCGGAACGTTGGTGGCCGCGGTCGAGCACGCCGCCCATGACGCCGCGGGCGACACCGGCGGCGAGGCCGTCGTCCTGCTTTCGCCGGCCTGCGCCAGTTTCGACCAGTTCAAGAATTTCGAGGTTCGCGGCGAAGCCTTCAGGCAAGCTGCGACTGCTATTGATGGGGTGAAACCCATCGGAGGGCCACGTTGATGCAAAGCCGTCTCGACAAAAGTCCGGTCGCAACCTGGTGGTGGACGATCGATCGCTGGTTCCTGGCGGCATTCCTGTCGCTGATGGGGCTCGGCATCGTCTTGTCCTTCGCCGCAAGCCCGGCGGTCGCCGAGCGCATCGGTCTCGACAGCTTCCACTTCGCCACAAGACAGATCATCTTCACCATCCCGGCGCTCGTCGTGATGCTCGCGGTTTCCTTCCTGCAAGCGCGACAAATAAGGCGCATGTCGCTGGCGATGATCTGCATCATGCTGGTGCTGATGGTGGCGGTTCTCTATATCGGCGTCGAGGTGAAGGGCGCGCGGCGCTGGGTATCGCTCGCCGGGCTCTCGATCCAGCCGTCCGAGTTCCTGAAGCCGGCCTTTGTCATCATTTGCGCCTGGCTGTTTGCCGAGCACAAGCGCCAGCCAGACATTCCCGGCAATCTGTTCGCCATGCTGCTGCTGGCCTTGGTGATCTCGCTGCTGATCGCGCAGCCGGATCTCGGCCAGACCATGCTGGTGCTGGGCACCTGGGGCGTGATGTTCTTCATGGCCGGCCTGCCGTGGTTCTGGATCGTCGCGCTGGGGGCTGCCGGCGTCGGCGGCGTGTTCGCGGCCTATACAGTGTTTCCGCATGTGGCCGCCCGCATTGACAAGTTCCTCACCGGCGAAGGCGACACTTTCCAGGTCGACATGGGCCGCGAGGCGCTGATCAATGGCGGCTGGTTCGGCGTCGGCCCAGGCGAGGGCACGGTGAAGCGGGTCATCCCCGACAGCCACGCCGACTTCGTGTTTTCGGTCGCGGGCGAGGAGTTCGGGCTGATCATGTGCTTCTTCATCATGTCGATTTTCGCTTTCATCGTGCTGCGCGGATTGAGCATCGCGCTCAAGGAGCATGACGACTTCACCCGTTACGCCGTCGGCGGGCTCGTCACCATTTTCGGCTTGCAGTCGGCCATCAACATGTGCGTGAACCTACAGTTGATGCCGGCCAAGGGCATGACGCTGCCCTTCATTTCCTACGGCGGCTCCTCGCAGATCGCGATTGCCGTCTCGATGGGCATGGTGCTGGCGCTGACGCGCAGGCATCCCGAAAAGCGCAAGCAGATTGGCTACGCCTTCTCGCAGCGCGCCATGCCGGCGGAATGAGGCGGGATGTCGAGGGGTGTCATCCTGCTGGCGGCCGGCGGAACGGGCGGACATCTGTTCCCAGCCGAGGCGCTTGCGCATGAGCTGATCGAGCGGGGCTGGGAGGTGCATCTTGCCACCGACCGCCGCGCGGAGCGCTACTCCGGCCACTTTCCCGCCGCCGCGATCCACTCCATCCGCTCGGCGACTTTGGGTTCGAAGAATCCCTTCGCCGTGCTCGCGTCCTTCTGGACGATCTGGCAAGGCGTGCGGCAAGCGGGGCGTGTCATCGCCAGGATCAAGCCCGACGCCGTCGTCGGCTTCGGCGGCTATCCGACATTGCCGCCGCTCTATGCGGCGACACGGCGCAAGGTGCCGACGCTGATCCATGAGCAGAACGCCGTCATGGGACGTGCCAACAAGGCGCTGTCGAGCCGGGTCGATGCGATTGCCGGCGGGTTCCTGCCGGAGGGGGAAAGCGCGGCCGGCGCCAAGACGGTGACCACGGGCAATCCTGTGAGGCCGCAGATACTTGAAGCGGCGAAATCGCCTTATGTCGCGTCGGATGCCAGCGAGCCGTTCCGCTTCCTGGTCTTCGGCGGCAGCCAGGGTGCGCAGTTCTTTTCCGATGCTGTGCCGGCGGCGATAGCGCTTTTGCCCGAAGCGCAGCGCAAGCGGCTGGCGATCACCCAGCAAGCGCGCGCGGAAGACGTGGCGCGAGTGAAGACCGCCTATGCCGATCTCGGCGTCGACGCGCAGGTCTCGCCCTTCTTCACCGATATGGCGGCGCGCATGGCGGCCGCACATCTGGTGATGTCGCGGTCCGGTGCCTCGACCGTATCGGAGATCGCGGTCATCGGCCGCCCGGCGCTGCTGGTGCCTTACCCGCATGCGCTCGATCACGACCAGGCGGCGAATGCCGCGGCACTTGCCGCCGCCGGTGGGGCCGAGGTCCATCAGCAATCGACGCTCTCGGCCGAGCGGATCGCCGCGCTGGTCGGCGGGCTGATGGAGGATCCCGGCCGGCTGACCGCAATGGCTGCGGCTGCCCGCTCGGCCGGAAAACCCGACGCGGCGCGGTTGCTCGCCGATCTGACAGAGGCTATTGCGTCCGGCAAAACGGTTTCCGACTACAGGAGGACGCGCGCATGAAGATGCCGCAGACGATCGGCCTCGTGCATTTCATCGGCATCGGCGGCATCGGCATGAGCGGCATTGCCGAGGTGCTGCACAATCTCGGCTACAAGGTGCAGGGCTCCGACCAGGCGGACGGCGCCAATGTGCAGCGGCTGCGCGACAGGGGCATCGAATGCTTCGTCGGCCACAAGGCCGAGAACATCGGCGAGGCCGAGGTGGTCGTGGTGTCGACCGCCATCAAGAAATCCAACCCCGAGCTCAAGGCGGCGCGCGAGAAACTGCTGCCGGTCGTGCGCCGCGCCGAGATGCTGGCCGAGCTGATGCGCTTCCGCCAGGCGGTCGCCATCGGCGGCACGCATGGCAAGACGACGACCACCTCCATGGTCGCGACGCTGCTCGAAGCCGGCGGGCTCGATCCGACCGTCATCAATGGCGGGATCATCAACGCGTATGGTACCAATGCCCGCATGGGTGACGGCGAGTGGATGGTGGTCGAGGCCGACGAGAGCGACGGTACCTTCCTCAAGCTGCCGGCCGACATCGCCGTCGTCACCAACATCGACCCCGAGCATCTCGACCACTATGGCAGCTTCGACAAGGTGCGCGAGGCCTTCCGCCAGTTCGTCGAGAACGTTCCGTTCTACGGTTTCGGCGTGATGTGCACCGACCATCCGGAGGTGCAGGCGCTGGTCGGCAGCATCGAGGATCGGCGCGTCATCACCTATGGCGAGAATGCCCAGGCCGACGTGCGCTTCGCCAATCATCGCATGGACGGAGCTACATCCGAGTTCGACGTGGTGATCCGCGACCGCAAGGGACCGGGCACGACGACGATCACAGGTCTGCGACTGCCCATGCCCGGCCGCCATAATGTCTCCAACGCGACGGCGGCGATCGCGGTCGCGCACGAGCTCGGTCTGTCCGCCGAAGCCATCAAGAAAGGCCTGTCATCCTTCGCCGGCGTCAAGCGGCGTTTCACGCACACCGGTTCCTGGAACGGCGTCGAGGTCTTCGACGATTACGGCCACCACCCGGTGGAGATCGCGGCGGTGCTCAAGGCCGCGCGCGGGGCCACAAAGGGCCGCGTCATCGCGATCGCGCAACCGCACCGCTTCAGCCGGCTGCACGACCTGTTCAATGAGTTTTCCGTCTGCTTCAACGATGCCGACACGGTCATGGTGGCGCCCGTTTACGCGGCCGGCGAGGAACCGATCGAGGGCGTGACCTCGGACGCGCTGGTGTCGCGCATCCGTGCCGGCGGCCATCGCGACGCGCGCTATATCGAAGGCCCGACGGCGGTCGCGCCGGCCGTCCGCGAACTTGCCAAGCCCGGCGACTTCGTCATCTTCCTTGGCGCCGGCAACATCACGCAATGGGCCTATGCGCTGCCCAAGGAACTCGGTGGGGGCCCCTCATGATGCGCGGCCAGGACCTGATCGACAAGCTCGGCGACAAGCTTGCCGGCCTGCGCGGCCGCGTCACGCCCAATGCCGAGATGGACAAGATCACCTGGTTCCGTGCCGGTGGGCTGGCGGAAGCGCTGTTCCAGCCGGCCGACGAGGAGGACCTCGCGGCCTTCCTGCGCGCGGTGCCGGAGGAAATCCCGATTACGGTCGTCGGCGTCGGCTCAAACCTTCTGGTGCGCGACGGCGGCATCCCCGGTTTTGTGGTGAGGCTCTCCGCCAAGGGCTTCGGCGAGGCCGAAGTCACCGGATCGACCACCATTAAGGCTGGCGCGGCAACGCCGGACAAGCGTCTGGCCGCCGTGGCTTATGAAGCCGGCATCGGCGGGTTCCATTTCTATCACGGCATTCCGGGCGCTGTCGGCGGGGCGCTGAGGATGAACGCTGGCGCCAATGGCGTCGAGACGCGCGAGCGCATGGTCGAGGTGCAGGCGCTCGATCGCGCAGGCAATGTCCATACGCTGAGCAATGCGGATATGGGCTATGCCTACCGCCATTCGTCGGCGCCTGGCGGGTTGATCTTTACCTCCGCCATCTTCGAGGGCATCCCGCAAGACAAGGTTGCGATTAAGGCGGCGATGGATGCCGTGCAGAACCATCGCGAGACGGTGCAGCCGATCCGCGAGAAGACCGGCGGTTCGACCTTCAAGAACCCGGAAGGCTCGTCGGCGTGGAGAGAGATCGACAAGGCCGGCTGCCGCGGGCTGATGATCGGCGGCGCGCAGATGTCTCCCATGCACTGCAACTTCATGATCAACACCGGCACGGCGACCGGCTACGATCTCGAATATCTCGGCGAGACGGTGCGCGCGCGGGTGCTGGAAAATTCGGGCATCCGCCTGCATTGGGAGATCAAGCGGCTGGGCAACTTCCGGCCGGGTCACGCGGTGCAGGAGTTCCTGGGCCAGCTTCTTTAGCTCGCTGCGATGTTCAAGTAGTGCTTGAACTTGCGTCGTCGGCGACGCCGTCAAGCGTTACCGCAAAGACTCAACAACACACTTTTCTCGCCCGTTTTCGCGGAAAGTGAATCTCTCGGAATCATAGGTACTTGCCAGGGAATCAACTCTCTGATTCTCTGCTCTAAAGCGTTTCCTGATTTGAGTCGTTTGACGCGTTACCCGCGTTTTCCGTCTGGGGGGGCAACCTGCCGGAAGACTCGGACTCAATGTGCGGAAATGTTGCGTGCGGAAATATTGGTTGCAGGCCCGGCGTGAAAGGGGAAGGCGGGATGAAGAAGAAGCATGTGGCTGTTCTCCTGGGGGGATTTTCCTCGGAGCGGCCCGTGTCTCTGTCGTCGGGGAAGGCATGTGCGGATGCGCTCGAGAATGAAGGCTATCAGGTCACCCGCGTCGATGTTTCGCGCGATGTCGGGTCTGTGCTTGCCGAGCTCAAGCCCGATGTCGCCTTCAACGCCCTGCATGGCCCGTTCGGCGAGGACGGCACCATCCAGGGAATTCTCGAATATCTCGGAATTCCCTACACCCATTCGGGTGTGCTCGCTTCGGCGCTGGCCATGAACAAGGAGCAGGCCAAGAAGGTCGCCAAGGCGTCGGGCATTCCCGTCGCGGAATCGAAGGTGGTCAACCGCTTCTCCGTCCAGAACAAGCATCCGATGAAGCCGCCTTACGTGGTGAAGCCGGTCAATGAAGGCTCGAGCTTCGGCGTCGTCATCGTGCATGAGGGGCAGTCGCATCCGCCGCAAGTCATCGGCTCGTCCGAATGGAAGTATGGCGAGATCGTCATGGTCGAGCGCTACATCCACGGGCGCGAGTTGACCTGCGCGGTGATGGGTGACGTGGCGCTTGGGGTCTGTGAAATCATCCCGACCGGTCATTCCTTCTACGACTACGATTCAAAGTACGTCCCGGGTGGATCAAAACACGAAACCCCTGCAAAAATTTCACCGAATATTTACCAAAAAATACAGACACTGGCCCTCAAGGCTCATCTTGCTATCGGTTGCCGGGGCGTTTCCCGGTCGGACTTCCGTTACGACGACCGTCACTCCGAAAACGGCGAGGTTGTCTGGCTCGAGATCAACACCCAGCCGGGCATGACGCCGACGTCTCTGGTGCCTGAAATCGCCGCGCAAGCGGGGCATTCGTTCGGCGAATTGTTGAGTTGGATGGTGGAGGACGCTTCGTGTCTGCGTTGAGGTGGGGCCAGGGCAAGGGCCGCGGGACTGGGCCCGCGCTGTTCGGCGTGCCGCTATCGTTCGACAATTTCGTGTTGCCGCGCCAGCTGCGGCGGCCGGTGCGTTTGCTTGCCCGTCTCTGCGATGGCGAGTACGAGGCGCCGCGCTTCTCGGCTGCGATCCTCTCGGCTGCCTTGTTGGCTTCCGCCGGAGCCTACGGGGCCTATCTCGGCGGCTACGCCGACAGCATCGTGCAGGGCGTGACGGCCCGAACCGGTTTTGCCGTCGACCAGATCAAGGTCGTCGGCAATCGCCAGACTTCCGAGATCGATATCCTGGACCGCCTCGGCCTCGATGGCTGGACGTCGCTGATCGGCTTTGATGCCGAGGCTGCGCGCGAGCGCATCGCGACGTTGCCCTGGGTCGAGGTTGCGGCGGTGCGCAAGATCTATCCTCATACGCTCGAGGTCCGTGTCGAGGAGCGTGAGCCCTTCGCGCTCTGGCAGCAGGGCAATTCGCTTTCGGTCATCGAGCGGTCGGGCGAGGTGATCGCGCCGTTCTCGGGCGGCAAGCAGGCTTTGCTGCCGCTGATCATCGGCACGGGCGCGCCGGCCAAGGCACCGGATTTCCTCGAGAGGATCAAGCGCTATCCCGAGCTGGCGGCGCGGGTCAAAGGCTATATCCGTGTCGGCGAGCGGCGCTGGGATCTCAAGCTGGAGAACGGCATCACCGTGAAGCTGCCGGAAGACGGCGAGGATCAGGCGATCGCCGAGCTCGTCAAGCTTGACCATGATAACGGACTGTTGACGCGCGACATCGCTGCCGTCGACATGCGGTTGTCCGATCGCCTGGTCGTCGAGCTCTCGCCGGAAGCGGCGACGCAGCGCGAAGCCGCGCTCAGCGACAAGCCGAAGACCCTGACGAAACGCAAGCCGGAGACGAAGATATGAGCTGGCTTGGCGGCGGCGGTGATGCCTCGCGCCGGTCGGGCACGCTGACTGTGCTCGATGTCGGCTCGAGCAAGGTCTGCTGCGTGGTGGCGAAGCTGAAGCCGCGCGAGGACGGCAAGCTGTTGCGCGGACGCTCGCATCGCATCCAGGTGATCGGCATCGGCCATCAGAAGTCGCAGGGAGTTAAGTCGGGCGTCGTGGTCGATCTCGACCGCGCCGAGCATGCCATCCGTCTCGCTGTCGACGCCGCCGAGCGCATGGCGGGGCTCACCGTCGATTCCCTTATCGTCAACATGACGGCCGGCCGGCTGAAGAGCGAGGCCTTTTCGGCAACCATCAATCTCGGCGGCCATCAGGTCGAGGAAGCCGACATCAAGCGCGTGCTCGCTGCCGGCGCCAAGCAGGCGCTGCGGGCCGAGCGAGAGGTGGTTCATTCGCTTCCCGTCGGCTTCTCGCTCGATGCCGAGCGCGGCGTGCGGGATCCCCGCGGTATGGTCGGGGAGACGCTGGGCGTCGATATGCATGTGCTGACCGGCGATGCTGCGCCGATGCGCAATCTCGAGCTTTGCATCAACCGCTCGCATCTGTCGGTCGAGCGCATGGTGGCGACGCCCTATGCCAGCGGTCTCGCGGCTTTGGTCGACGACGAGCTCGAAATGGGCGCGGCCTGCATCGATATGGGCGGCGGCACGACCACGATCTCGGTGTTCTCGGAAGGCAAGTTCGTGCATGGCGACGCCATCGCCATCGGCGGCAATCATGTGACGCTCGACATGGCCAAGGGGCTGTCGACTTCGCTCGACGCCGCCGAGCGGCTGAAGGTGATGCATGGCTCTGCGCTGCCGGGCAGTGCGGACGACCGCGACCTGGTTTCCATCCAGCCGATCGGCGAGGAGGGCGAGCTGCCGCTACAGATCCCGCGCTCGGTGATGACGCGGATCATCCGGGCGCGCATCGACGAGACGCTCGAGCTTTTGCGCGACCGGCTGAACAAATCGGGCTACGGCAACGCCGTCGGCAAACGGGTCGTCCTCACCGGCGGCGCCAGCCAACTGGCGGGCCTGCCGGAGGCGGCGCGCCGCATTCTTGGGCGCAACGTGCGCATCGGCCGGCCGCTCGGCGTGGCAGGCCTGCCGGAAGCGGCCAAGGGGCCGGCGTTTTCGACCCCGGTCGGGCTTCTGATCTATCCTCAAATGGCGAGCTTCGAGAGCCATTCGGCGAAAGGACTTTCCGGTTTCAGGATGACCGGAACGGGCGGAAAACTGCATCGCATGAGTCAGTGGTTGAGAGACAGTTTTTAATTTGACGGGGACAGCCCCAAAGGCGGCCGCAGCGGCGAGGCGGCGGGAAAGGCAAAGGACGGAGACTATGACCATCAATCTCAAGAAGCCGGACATCACCGAGCTTAAGCCACGCATCACCGTGTTCGGTGTCGGCGGCGGCGGCGGCAACGCGGTCAACAACATGATCACAGCCGGCTTGCGCGGCGTCGAGTTCGTGGTGGCCAACACCGACGCGCAGGCGCTGACGATGTCGAAGGCTGAGCGGCTGATTCAGCTCGGCGCGCATGTCACGGAAGGCCTCGGCGCCGGCTCGCAGCCGGAAGTCGGCCGCGCGGCGGCGGAAGAGTGCATCGACGAGATCATCGATCATCTGTCCAACACGCATATGTGCTTCGTCACCGCCGGCATGGGCGGCGGCACCGGCACGGGCGCTGCACCCGTCGTTGCCCGCGCGGCGCGCGAAAAGGGCATCCTCACCGTCGGCGTCGTCACCAAGCCGTTCCATTTCGAGGGCCAGCGCCGAATGAAGACGGCCGACATGGGCATCGAGGAACTGCAGAAATGCGTCGATACGCTCATCGTCATCCCCAACCAGAACCTGTTCCGGCTGGCCAACGACAAGACCACCTTCGCCGATGCCTTCGCCATGGCCGACCAGGTGCTCTACTCCGGCGTTGCCTGCATCACCGACCTGATGGTCAAGGAAGGCCTCATCAATCTCGACTTCGCCGACGTCCGCTCGGTGATGCGCGAGATGGGCAAGGCGATGATGGGCACCGGCGAGGCTTCGGGCGAGGGCCGCGCCATGGCCGCCGCCGAGGCGGCGATCGCCAACCCGCTGCTCGACGAGACCTCGATGAAGGGCGCCAAGGGCCTGCTGATCTCGATCACCGGCGGCCGCGACCTCACCCTGTTCGAGGTCGACGAAGCCGCGACCCGGATCCGCGAGGAGGTCGACCAGGACGCCAACATTATCCTCGGCGCCACCTTCGACGAGGAACTGGAAGGCGTGATCCGCGTCTCGGTGGTCGCTACCGGCATCGACAAGTCGGCGGCCGAAATTGCCGCGGCGCCAATCTCCATCCGCGCGCCGCAGAAGCCGGTCGCCCGTCCCGCGGCACCTGTTCAGGAAAGCCGTCCCGCACCGGTTCAGCAGCAGGCCTACGAGCCGCGCGCCGTCGATCCGGTTGCCGAGGCGATCCAGCTTGCAGAGGCGAACGCCGCCGCGATGGCACAGCCGCGCCCCGCGCCGGTCGACGACTTCCGCCCGCAGAGCAAGATCTTCCAGGCTCCGCCGGCCCAGCCTCAGCCGCAGCCGATCGCCCAGCAGCCGGTCATGCAGCCCGCGCCGCAGCGCGAGATGCCGCAGCCTGTGGCTGCAGCGCCGCAGCGCATGCCGCGCGTCGAGGACTTTCCACCGGTCGTGAGGGCCGAGGTGGAGGCCAAGAGCCGCCCTGCGGATCATGAGAACAGCGGACCGATGGGGCTGATCAAGCGGCTGACCAACGGCCTGACCCGCCGCGAGGAAGAGCCGGCCCGGCTGCAGCCGGCGCAGCCGCGCGAGCCGAAACTGCGCCAGGCGGCACCGGAAATGCGCCGCCTCGCCAGCCAGGACCCGCAGCTCTATGCGCCGCGCCGCGGCCAGCTCGACGACCAGGGGCGCCTCACGCCTCAAAGCCGCACGGTGCAGGAAGACGACCAGCTGGAGATCCCGGCGTTCCTGCGTCGCCAGGCGAACTAATCGTTAAAGCGCGCCGCCTATGCGGCGCGCTTTAAGCAATGTTTGATAATGTCGTTCTCCCAAAACCGCTGTGCACTTTCGGGCGGAACATACACTAACGATATATAACAGCTGTTAACAGGCGGGCGAGAGATCGTCTGTCTGTTGCCTTTAAAAGTTATAGAAAAACAACGCATTACGAGTGTTTTTTCGCTCAGGGCAGCGGTTACACGGGGTAAGAAACCGTGATTTGGAGTCTCCCAGAAGGGCCACTATCTTCGCGTCGGACTAAAGTCGGTTTGCCGGGATTCGGGGAGTTGGCCCTGCCTGCCGATACATCAGAGCCGCTGCCTTGCTCATTCGCCGCTTTTGCGCGCAGGCCAGATGATCCGTCGGGCCATAATGCCTAAGGCTGACAAGCGGACACAGGCGGTTTGGGCTTATGGGGTTTGTCTTGCACGACTATCAGACGACAGTTAAGGCGCGCGTGACGCTGACTGGCACCGGCGTCCACAGCGGCAAGCCCGTCACCGTTCATTTCCTGCCCGCCGACGCCGATACCGGCATCGTGTTCCACCTCGCGAATGGCGGCGAGTTCCGCGAGTTCCGCGCGCTGGTCTCCGAGGTCGGCGCCACCGACCTGTGCACCATGCTCGGCGATCCGGTCGGCCAGCATATCGGAACCGTCGAACATCTCATGGCGACGGTGTTCGGACTTGGCATCGACAATCTCATCATCGAGATCGACGGTCCGGAAGTTCCCATTCTCGACGGCAGCGCGGTGGCCTTTGTCGAAGCCTTCGACCAGGCGGGGATCGAGACGCTTTCGGTGAAGCGCCGCTATATCCGCGTGGTCAAGCCGATCCGCGTCGAAGCCGGTGCATCCTGGGCCGAGTTCCGCCCTTATGACGGCATGCGATTCGAGGTCGAGATCGACTTCGAGAGCCCGGCCATCGGCCGCCAGCTCTTCGCCTCCGACATCAACCCCGACATCTTCCGCCGCGACATCGCGCGGGCCCGCACCTTCGGCTTCATGAAGGATGTCGAGCGGCTGTGGGCCGCCGGCTACGCGCTCGGGTCGTCGCTGGAGAACTCGCTGGTCATCGGCGACGACAACCGCGTCATCAATGTCGGCGGACTGCGCTATCCGAACGAATTCGCCCGCCACAAGACGCTCGACGCCATGGGCGACCTGGCGCTTGCCGGCGCGCGCTTCATCGGCTGCTTCCGCTCCTATCGTGGCGGCCATCGGATGAACGCGGCGGCGCTGCGCCGCCTGCTTTCGGACCGTACGGCCTTCGAGATCGTCGAGACGCGGCGCCGCGAGCGCGGCCGGGTCGCCGAAATGATCGCCGTCAGCGGACCGGTCTACGCGCCCTGGGTCATCTGATTTTTAACGATTTTCTGGCTTTGTAGCGAAGCCGGTGTTGCGCAAATGCATCACAAACCCGTGAAATCGAGCGGCTTTGGGGACGGTCCCAAACCGCCACAAAAATGTGCGATTGGCCGGACATAGCGTTGCCGGGCAAGGGGATAATGGTTTATGGCTGCGGCCGGGACCGAAACGACGCCGAAAGGGCGGAATCCAAACATGTTTTTTTCGCGAGTTGGTCAATCGAAGGCGCCGTATCGGGCTGTTTTCCTGGCGTTTTCGTTGGTCGCCCCGTCGCTCATGCTGTCGGCCTGCATGTCCTCCGAAAAGGACGTCAATCTGGCGACCTATGTCGACCACACCGAACCCGCAGACGTTCTCTACAACCAGGGCCTCGCCAATCTGAATGCCGGCCGCCTCGATGAGGCGAGCAAGAAGTTCGACGCCGTCGACCGCCAGCATCCCTACTCGGAATTCGCCCGCAAATCGATGGTGATGGGCGCCTTCGCCGATTATCGCGCCGGCAACTATGACGAGGCGATCGGTTCCGCCAAACGTTACCTGACGCTCTATCCGTCAACCGACGATGCCGCCTATGCGCAGTACATCATCGGCTTGAGCTACTACCGGCAGATCAAGGACGTCACCCAGGACCAGAAGGAAGCGCGCCAGACGGTGCAGACCATGCAGGACCTGGTGACCCGCTGGCCGAATTCCGAGTATGTCGACGACGCCAAGGACAAGATCCGCTTTGCCACCGACCAGCTCGCCGGCAAAGAGATGCAGATCGGCCGCTACTATCTGGAACGCCGCGAATATATCGCCGCCGTCAAGCGCTTCCGCACCGTGGTCGAGAACTACTCCAACACGCGCCATGTCGAGGAGGCGCTCGCGCGACTGACCGAAGCCTACTACGCGATGGGCCTGACTTCGGAAGCGCAGACAGCCGCAGCGGTGCTCGGCCACAACTATCCGGACAGCCAGTGGTACAAGGATTCCTACAAGCTCCTGCAGAGCAACGGGCTTGAACCGCGCGAGAATGCCGGGTCGTGGATCTCCAAGGCCGGGAAGCTGATCACCGGCGCCTGACACTTCTGATGCTGTCCAGACTGTCGATCCGCGATATCGTCCTGATCGAGAAGCTGGACATCGACTTCTTGCCTGGGCTTTCGGTGCTGACCGGCGAGACCGGCGCCGGCAAATCCATCCTGCTCGATGCGCTGTCGCTGGCGCTTGGCGCGCGCGGCGACGCTTCGCTCGTCCGCCATGGCGCGGCGCAGGGCCAGGTCATCGCCGTGTTCGACGTGCCGCGCAACCACCCGGCGCGCGCGCTGCTTGCTGACAACGACATCGAGGATGATGGCGACATCATCCTGCGCCGCGTGCAGACCGCCGACGGCCGCACCCGCGTTTTCGTCAATGATCAGCCGTCCAGCGTGACCCTGATGCGCGACGTCGGCCGCGCGCTGGTCGAGATACACGGCCAGCATGACGAGCGGGCGCTCGTCGATCCCGGCGCCCACCGCGAATTGCTGGATAGTTTCGGCGGCCATCTCGGCGCCGTGCGCGGGACGGGCGAAGCCTGGCGCTATTGGCGGAACTGCGAACAGGAGCTTTCGCGGCACCGCGCCAAGGTCGAGGCGGCGGCGCGCGAGGCCGATTATCTCAGGGCCTCGGTCGCCGAGTTGGCGAAGCTCGATCCGCAGCCGGGCGAAGAGACCGAGCTTGCCGAATTACGCGCCCAGATGATGCGCGCCGAAAAGATCGCGTCCGAGATTCACGATGCGCAGGATGTGCTGTCGGGGCCGTCTTCGCCCCTGCCGCAGCTCGCCAGCCTGCTCAGGCGGCTGCAGCGCAAATCGGGTGAGGTGCCGGGCCTGCTCGACGATGTGGTCAAGTCGCTGGACGAGGCAATGATCTCGCTCGACGCGGCGCAGTCCGGCGTCCAGACAGCACTACGCGCCACCGAATACGATCCGCAGCGCCTGGAAAAGGCCGAAGAGCGGCTGTTCTCGCTGCGCGCGGCCTCACGCAAGCACAATGTCGCGGTCGACGATCTGGCGCAGCTGCGCGACACGATGGCGGCCGACCTTGCCGATCTCGATGCGGGCGAGGAACGCCTGCACGGGCTGCAGAAACAAGCAGCCGCCGCGCGCGAAGCTTACGACATAGCCGCGGCGCAGCTCTCTTCGCTGCGCCATGCGGCGGCGGCGGGCCTCACCAAGGCGGTGATGGCCGAACTGCCGGCCCTCAAGCTCGAGCGGGCGGAGTTCATCGTCGAGATGGTGAGCGATGCCGATGGCCGCATGGAAGAAGGCATCGACCAGGTCGAGTTCTGGGTGCGCACCAATCCGGGCACACGGCCCGGGCCGATGATGAAGGTTGCGTCCGGCGGCGAGCTGTCGCGCTTCCTTCTGGCCCTGAAGGTGGCGCTTGCCGACCGCGGCTCGGCGCCGACCCTAGTCTTCGACGAGATCGACACCGGCGTCGGCGGCGCCGTGGCCGACGCCATCGGTCAGCGGCTGGCGAGGCTGTCGAAGCGGGTGCAGGTGCTTTCGGTCACGCATGCGCCGCAAGTGGCGGCGCGCGCCGCGACGCATTTTCTAATCTCGAAGTCCGGCGGCAAGGACCGTGTCGCAACCGGCGTTGCCGAAATGGATCGCGCGGCGCGCCAGGAAGAGATCGCGCGCATGCTGGCCGGCGCCACCATCACCGATGAAGCGCGCGCCGCCGCTGAGCGGTTGCTGCGCGAGAACACGGCGGCAGCCTAGGCTTCTTGATCCCCGGCTGGAATGCCGAGTCAGCAGGTGGCTGCATCCTGCTGTTCGGCAATGATTTTTGCGCAAGCCGACTCCTCCATACCGAATCCTGATTTATAGTGGCCCGCCACAATTCGAGGACCGCGCTTCATGTCTGAAAAACCAGTCGATTCGCTGAGCGAAAGCGAGGCCGCGGAGGAGCTGAAGCGGCTGGCGGCGGAGATCGCCGAGCACGACCGGCGCTACCACACGGAGGATGCGCCGACGATTTCGGACGCCGAATACGACGCATTGGCGCGGCGCAACCTTGCCATCGAGGGGCGCTTTCCCGATCTCGTTCGCGAGGATTCGCCGTCGCGTCGGGTCGGCGCGCCGCCGGCGGAAGGCTTCACCAAGGTGCGGCATGCTGTGCCGATGCTGAGCCTCGCCAAGGCCTATACCGACCAGGACGTGGCCGATTTCATCGAGCGTGGCCGGCGCTTCTTCGACCGCGACAAGGACCTCGATATCGCCTTCACGGCGGAGCCGAAGATCGACGGGCTGTCGGCATCGCTGCGCTACGAAAACGGCATCTTCGTGCAAGGCGCGACACGCGGCGACGGCGCGGTCGGCGAGGACATCACCGCCAATCTCAAGACCATCGCCGACATCCCGAAGAAGTTGCAGGGCTTTGGCTGGCCGGAGGTCATCGAAATCCGCGGCGAGGTCTACATGACCTACGCGGAGTTCGAGGCGTTGAAGCAGCGCTCGGCAGCTATCGGCGGCCAGGACTATGTCAATCCGCGCAACACGGCGGCCGGGTCGCTGCGCCAGAAGGATCCAGCCGTCACCGCCAGCCGCAATCTGAAATTCTTCGCCTATGCCTGGGGCTACACGACGGCGGATCCCGCTCCGACCCAGTACGATTCCGTGCAGAAGTTCCAGGAATGGGGCTTCAAGATCAGTCCGCTGATGGTGCGGGCAAGGTCGATCGACGACCTCATCGGGCACTACCACCGGATCGAGGAACAGCGTTCTTCGCTGGGTTACGACATCGACGGCGTCGTCTACAAGGTCGACCAGCTCGAGCTACAGCGCCGCTGGGGTTTTGTGACCGGCGAGCCGCGCTGGGCAGTTGCCCACAAATTCCCGGCCGAACAGGCGATGACGACGGTCGAGAAGATCGACATCCAGGTGGGCCGCACCGGCACGTTGGCGCCGGTGGCGCGGCTGGCGCCGGTGACGGTCGGCGGCGTGGTGGTGGAAAACGTCACGCTGCACAATGAAGATTACATCAAGGGTTTTGACAGCAACGGGCAGCCGATCCGCGACGGCATTGACGTTCGCATCGGCGACACGGTGGTGATCCAGCGGGCAGGGGACGTCATCCCGCAGATCGTCAGGGTCCTCATCGACAAGCGGCTGGCCGATGCGGTGCCGTATGAGTTCCCGCACACCTGCCCGGTCTGCGGCTCGCCGGCGACGCGCGAGATCAACGAGAAGACCGGCAAGGAGGATTCGCGGCGCCGCTGCACCGGCGAGCTGATCTGCGCAGCGCAGGCCGTGGAGGGGCTGCGCCACTTCGTGTCGCGCGGCGCGCTCGATATCGAGGGCCTCGGCGCCGAGAACATCGACCTGTTCTTCAATGCCGGGTTGGTGAAGACCGCCGCCGACATCTTTACGCTGAAGGACCGCCGGCCGGCCGTCACCAAGGCGTTGGCGGAGCGGCGTGAGGAGCAGGCCAGACTGCGCGAGGCCGCATCGGGCAAGACGCGCAAGAATGTGCGCAGCATCGAAGATCGCAACTACGAAGGCCTCGACAAACTGTTCGCAGCCATCGACGCGCGCCGCGAGCCGGAGCTCGACCGCTTCATCTTCGCGCTCGGCATCCGCCATATCGGCGAGACGACGGCGGCGGTGCTTGCCCGCCAGTTCTCGACCATCGAGGAACTGATCCGCGTCGGCAAGGAGACGGCGAAGGCGGAGGATCCGCATGACGTGTTCCCGTCGATCAACGGCATCGGCGACACCGTCATCAACGCCTTGCGCGACTTCTTCGGCAATGAGCGCAATGACGACGTGCTCGATGCGCTGCTGGCGCAAGTCCATCCCAAGCCCTATGTGGTCGAGATCTCGGCCGGCAGCGAGGTATCCGGGAAGACGGTGGTGTTCACCGGCACGCTGGAAAAGATGACGCGCTCCGAGGCCAAGGCGATGGCGGAGCGCCTGGGGGCGAAGGTCGCCGGCTCGGTTTCGGCCAAGACCGATCTGGTGGTGGCGGGTCCGGGCGCCGGCTCCAAGCTCAAGGTTGCGAGCGATCTCGGCATCGAGGTGATCGACGAGGACACCTGGCTGCAGCGCATCGGCAGGGGCGGCTGATGGCCGGAGCGTTCAAGGGTTTTGGCGAGAAGGCCATTCCGTTCCTCAAGGCGCTCGACTTCCACCAGAGCCGCGAATGGTTTCAGGAAAACCGCGGTCTCTACGAGAGTGAGCTGCACGAGCCGTTCTGCGATCTCGTCGAAGCGCTCAGCGAGCGTTTCGCGGCGGCGGGACTTGGCCTGCGCGGCGACCGCAAGAAGTCGCTGTTCCGCATCAATCGCGACGTTCGCTTCTCCAAGGACAAGCGCCCCTATAATCGGCACCTGTCGGCAATCCTGTCGCCAGACGGCACCAAGATGGAGCAGGGCGTGTTCTATGTGCATATCGGCCTCGAGCGCTGCTTTGCCGGCGTCGCCTGGTGGCAGCCCGGACCGGAGTTGCTGCAGGCGATGCGCAAGGCGATCGTGACGAAGCCGGCCGCCTTCCGCGCCATGGTTTCAGCGCTGAAAAAGACTGGGCTGGAGCTGGATAGGGAAGATTGCCTGAAGCGCGCGCCGCGTGGTTTCGAGGACGTCAGCGAAGCCGATCTCGCGCAAGCAGTCCGCAACCGCCATTTCGTGGTGCGGCATAATATTGATCCCGAAACCATCTGCATGGCGGCGTTAGTTGACGATCTCGTCGGCTTCACCTTGCGCGCCAAGCCGCTGCTCGATTGGGGCAGGGCGATCCAGGGCAAGGCTGCCTGAGCCGCTCAAAGCCCGGCAATCAGTTCCGCTGATCGTCGGCTCAAGCGAATTGGTGTGACAAGCGGGGCGACGCTCCCTAAATCAAGCCGCTCAAGGGAGCAGTTGGATGACGGCGGAAGCAATCTCCGAAAGCCGTGCGAGGAGCGATTTCTGGGACGGCGTGCGGCTGTCGATGCCGGTCGTCGTCGCCTCCGCGCCGTTCGCGATCCTGTTCGGCGCGATTGCCGTGGACAACGGGTTTTCGGTCCTGGAAGCATTCCTCATGAGCGCGCTGATCTTCGGCGGCGCCAGCCAGATGGTCGGCATCGAATTGTTCGGCCAGCATGTCGCGCCCTGGCTGATCGTGCTCTCGATCTTCGCGGTGAATTTCCGTCACGTGCTCTATTCCGCCGGCATCGGCCGGCGCATGGCGCATTGGCCGCTGCTGCAGCAAGCGCTGGGCTATTTCATCCTGACCGATCCGCAATATGCCGTGGCCGAGGCGCGCGCGGCGTCCGGCCAATCGGTCGGGTTCGTCTGGTATCTCGGGCTCGGCCTGCCGGTCTATGTGTTCTGGGTGGCCGAAAGCGCGCTCGGCGCGGTCTTCGGCAAGATGATCCCGGATACCCATGCTCTGGGCATCGATTTCCTGCTGCCGATCTATTTCCTCGGCCTGGTTCTCGGCTTCCGCAAGCGGCCGCTGTGGCTGCCGGTGGTCGTCGCCAGCGCGGCCGCCTCGATCGTCGCCTACAAGACGGTCGGCTCGCCCTGGCATGTCTCGATCGGCGCCATTGCCGGCGTCCTTCTGGCGGTCATTCTGCCGCCGCATCATAGCGGCGTGGGGCAGCGCACATGAGCACGACCTTCTGGATCATCCTCGCCGGCGCCGTCGCCACCTATCTCACGCGCGTCGGCGGCCATCTCGTCATCTCGCGCTTCGAGACCGTCCACCCGCGTGTCGAGGCCGGCCTCAACGCCGTGCCGGCCGCTGTGCTGACGACACTTGTGGCACCTGCCGCGCTCGGCGCCGGACCGGCCGAATGGGCAGCGCTGATCGTCACCGCGCTGGTGTCGCTGCGCGGCGGCCTGATGGCGATGTTTTTGGCCGGTGCCGCGGTGCTGATTCTGGCCAGGCAGTTCGTCGGCTAGAAGTCAGATCTTGGCGTCGTGCGGCAGCGGCGCCGTGGCTTTCTCCAGCCAGGCCAGCGTCTCGCCGTCCACCATCGGACCGATCTCGGCCAGAACCCGCGCGTGATACTGGTCGAGCCAGTGCAGTTCGTCGCGGGTCAGCAGGTCACTGCGGATGAGGCGCTTGTCGATCGGCGCCAGCGTCAGCGTCTCGAAGCCGTGCATGGCGATGTCGCCGCCCTCGATCTGCTCGGCAGGCGTGACCAGGATCAGGTTCTCGATGCGAATGCCGTAGGAGCCTTCCTTGTAATAGCCCGGCTCATTGGACAGCATCATGCCGGCAAGCAGTTTTTCGGTGCCGGTGCGGGCGATGCGCTGCGGGCCCTCATGCACGGCGAGGTAAGAGCCGACGCCATGGCCGGTGCCGTGGGCGAAGTCGCAGCCATGCTTCCACAGGGCCACGCGGGCGACGGCATCGATTTCCGAACCGCGCGTGCCGGCCGGAAAGCGCAGCGTCGAGATGCCGATCATGCCCTTCAGCACCAGCGTGAAGCGCTCGCGCATCTCTTCGGTCGGCTGGCCGATCGGCACGGTGCGGGTGATGTCGGTGGTGCCGTCCTGGTATTGTCCGCCGGAATCGAGCAGGAACAGCTCGCCGCTTTGCAGCTTGCGGCTGGTGGCGCGGGAGACGCGGTAGTGCATGATGGCGCCGTTCGGGCCGGCGCCGGAAATCGTGTCGAAGGAGACGTCGCGCAGCGGCATCTGTGTTTCCTCGCCGGTCTGCCGCCGCACCTCCTCGAGTTTGGTCACGACGTCGATCTCGTCGAGCGTATCCGGTTGCTGCCGGTCGAGCCAGCAGAGCAGCTTGGCAATGGCGGCGCCGTCGCGACGATGCGCGGCGCGGCTGCCGGCGACCTCGGCGTGGTTCTTGGTGGCGCGCGGAATGCGAGCGGGGTCTGGCGCAGAGACAACGATGCCGCCATTGCCCTCGACCAGCATCTTGAGCTTTTCCGCCGCCAAAACGGGATCGAGCGCGATTTTTGCGCCGCCCTTGGCGAGGTTGGCGACCGCCGATTCGAATTCGCCTGGGTCGTGCGGATCGGCGAGCTGGGTGAGATAAGCCGCGACCTGGCGCGAAAATTTGCGCTGGTCCATAAAGAGTTGATGCTTGCCGTCGGCGGCAAGAATCGCGAAGCCGAGCGCCAGCGGCGTATGCGCCACGTCACCGCCGCGGATGTTGAAGGCCCAGGCGATGGAAGAAGGGTCGGTGAGCACGGCGTGCGTCGCGCCCTCCTTTTCGATCGCGCCCGCCAGCCGCGCCAGCTTGTCCTTGGCGAGCTCGCCGGCGAAGGCGATCGGATGGAGTTCCACGGGTGCGCGCGGCGGCTCGGGCTGATCTTCCCAGATGATATCGATCGGATTCTTCTCGAGCGGCACCAGTGTCGCGCCGGACTGCTCGGCCGAGGCTTTCAATGCCTTGATCTCGCCGATCGTGTGCAGCCACGGGTCGAAGCCGAGCCTGGCCCCTTTGCCGAGATTGTCCTTGATCCAGGAGGCCGGCGGATTGTCGACGAGGCTCTCGACGGTGAAGATCGAAAGATCGACCTCATTGCGCACCTGCAGCGTGTAGCGGCCGTCAACGAAGATGAAGGCGCGGTCGCGCAGGATGATGGCGACGCCGGCTGAGCCGGAAAAGCCGGTCAGCCATTTCAGCCGGGCCGACCGGTCGGCGACATATTCGCCCTGATGCTCGTCGGCGCGCGGCACCATGAAGCCGTCCAGCTTGTTCTCGGCCAGCCATTGGCGCAGCGTCGCCACGCGCGGCTTGCCGACAGCCGGATCGCCGGCGGAATCAAAGGTCTGGAACATTTTTCCGCATCTCCTCGAATGGCTCGCGCGACCGTAGCGCAAGGTCTTCGAAACCGGAATCGATTTCGACAGGGCCAGTCTTGAACGATCCGGTTTTCAGCGCTTGAGGTGGATGGTCACCCAGCCCTCGCGGTGCAAGGTGCGGACGTGGCGGAAGCTCTGGCCGACATAGGCCGAGATCACCGCATCGCGCTGACGGTCGAGAATGCCGGAGAGCACCAGCGAGCCGCCGAGCCTGATGTGCCTGGCCATCTCAGGCGCCAACCGCATCAGCGGGCGCGCCAGGATATTGGCGACGATGAGGTCGAAGGGCGCGCGACTAGAGAAGATCGGATGGTGGAAGCCGGGCGCCGTCACCGTCTCGACAAGCGCCTTCACTCGGTTCAGTCGCGCATTGGTCGCAGCGACGCGAACGGCGACCGGATCGATGTCGGTCGCCAGCACCGGGATGTGCGCGAGCTTGGCCAGCGCTATCGCCAGCACGGCACTGCCGGTGCCGAGGTCGAGCGCGTTGCCGGGGCGTTCGCGCAGCACCACCTGTTCCAGCAGTTCGAGGCAGCCGGCCGTGGTGCCGTGATGGCCGGTGCCGAAGGCAAGACCCGCCTCGATCTCAATGGCGAGGTCACCGCTGCGGCGCTTGTCGCGATCATGCGCGCCGTGGACAAAGAAACGCCCGGCGCGGACCGGCTTCAGTCCTTCGAGCGAGCGCGCAACCCAGTCGATGTCGGGGAGCGCTTCGCGCTCGACCTGCTTCGGCAGGGCCAGGTCCGCGAGTATGCCGTTGATCCGGACTGCGACGGCATCGACATCGCCATCGGCATAGAGCGACACTTCGTGGATGTCATTGGCCTCGTCGACCTCCAGCAGGGCAAGCGGCAGGCCTTCGTCCTCGAAAGCTGCATCAAGCGCCGCGAAGATGCGGTCAGCCTCGGCCTTGCCCGCGGTGAAATGGAACCTGGTCTGCCCCATCAGGGCGACTCATGTTTGAGCGTGATCATTTCCGAGAACCGGTTCCACTTGTTGCTACGCAAACCTTCGGTTCGGGATCACGCCTGGCCGCCTGCTGCGAGCCGCTTCAGCTTCGCAATAGCCGTGTCGGCGCTTTCGCCATAGGCGATGGTGCCGGCGAACTCGCCCTTGGCGTTGAGGAGCAGCACGGAGGCCGTGTGGTCCATCGTGTAATCGCCGTCGCCGGTGTCGACCTTCTTCCAGTAGATGCCGAAGGCCTTGGCCATTGCATGCACCTTGTCCGGGTCGCCGGTGATGCCGGTGATGCGGTCGGAGAAGTTGCCGACGTAGGAATTGACGATCTGCGGCGTGTCCCGCTCCGGGTCGACCGTGACGAAGTAGGCGTTGAGGTTCTTGCCGCTGTCGCCCATCGTCTTCAGCCAGCCGGCCATTTCGAACAGCGTTGTCGGGCAGACTTCCGGACAATGCGTGAAGCCGAAGAAGACCACGCTTGGGTGGCCCCGGAACGCGGCCTCGGTGATCGGCGCGTTCTTCTGGTCGATCAGTGTGAACGGTGCGCCGTAGGGCTGGCCGCCATAATGGCCGCGATACCAGTCGAAAGTGAGCCAGCCGATGCCCGCCGCCATCAGGACGAGGATGCCGACCAGAATTGAGCGCATCATCAGAAACTATCCGTCGCGATCGTCGCGGCCCGGCGGATCCGGCGCGAGCCTGTTCGGGGACAGTCTTAGCGGTTTGGCGGCGCGCGCGCAAAGAGGTCGCGTTGCCGCAACCACGAGACCTGCCGCCTCCGTCGCGACGATCATCGAATGGCTTGCAAATGCCATTGTCCTGTCCCACCTGACATCGGCTAAACGCAAAACCCGAGGAGGCTTCCTTGCGAAAACTGATCGGCTTGATTGCCGCCTGCGTTGCCCTCGGCGCCGGCGCAGCGATGGCGGACGAGGTCGGCAAGGTCGGCGTCGACTGGGTCGGCAACGACATCATGATCGATGCGATCAAGGATCCAAAGGTCGACGGCGTCACCTGCCACGTCGCCTATTTCGACCGCAGCATCATCGATCGGTTGCACAAGGGCAACTGGTTCGAAGATCCGTCGGACTCGTCGATCTCCTGCCGGCAGACCGGACCGATCACAATCGGCGACATCGACATGAGCGAGCGCGGCGAAGAGGTGTTCAAGCAGGGCCTCAGCCTGATCTGGAAGAAACAGGTGGTGAACCGCATCTACGACAAGAAGAACGAGACGCTGATCTATCTCTCGCATTCGCGCCAGGTCCAGAACGGCTCAGCGAAGATGTCGGTCACGACCGTGCCGCTCTATGGCCAGAACGTCGTGTGGGCCAAGGGCAAGCCGCAATGATGATTGGTGACGCTTGCCGGGGCAATCGCTCGGGCGTAAAGCCGCGCCATGGACCGTCCTGAACATCTCGTTGCGAAGGATCCCGAGCCGCGCATCCATCCGACCGCGGAGTTGAAGGGGTGCAAGCTTGGCCGCTATACATCGATCGGCGAGCGGGTGATCCTGCGCGACGTGACGGTCGGCGATTTTTCCTATTTCGAGCGTCATTCGGAAGCGATCTACACGATGATCGGCAAGTTCTGCTCCATTGCCGCCAACAGCCGCATCAACGCGCTCGAGCATCCGATCGAGCGGCTGACCCAGCACAAGGTGAGCTACCGGCCCAACGAATATTTCCGCTGGCTTGGCGTCGACGCGGCATTTCGAGAGCGGCGGCAGGCAAAGCCGGTCAGCATCGGGCACGATGTCTGGATCGGCCATGGCGCCGTCATCATGCCAGGCATCACGATCGGCAATGGCGCCGTCATCGGTGCCAACGCAGTGGTGACGCATGACGTGCCGCCTTACGCTGTCGTCGCCGGCGTTCCGGCCAAACCCTTGCGCCAGCGCTTTAGCGCCGACGTGGCGGCGCGCATTGAAGACGTCGCGTGGTGGGACTGGACGCCGGAAAAACTCGCCAGGGCGATCCCGGACATGCAGTCGTTGCCGATCGAGGCCTTCCTCGATCGTTGGGAAAACGCCGCGACCTGAACCCGCGCAGCGCGCCCCTTCCGCCATGCGGGGGTGGCGCGGCGGAAGGGGCCGGAGGTAAGCCGCCGTGAAGCGGAACGAGCAGGCTTTTCGACCTGCACCGGCACCATGGCAACAACGCATAAGGTGTTTTTTCGTCGGCATGCGCCTCTGGCGTGTATGCGATTGCAGGCGGAAAATCGGGCCGGCGGGAACCGGAGAGGCCGGCCCTTGTTTCTCTCGAAGTGCCGCGCTCTTGCGTTTTGTGAGGACTGGATGATCGAAAAGCTTTTCACCAAGGTTGCCAATTGGGTGGCTCACCTGGCCGGTATGCCTTTGACTTTTGCCGTCTGCGTTCTGATCGTAGTGATCTGGGCCGCGACTGGCCCGGTCTTCGGCTTCTCGGATACCTGGCAACTGGTGATCAACACCGGGACAACCATCATCACCTTCCTGATGGTGTTCCTGATCCAGAACACGCAGAACCGCGATGGCGCCGCAATCCAGACCAAGCTCGACGAGTTGATTCGCGTCAGCGAGGCCCACAACCATTTCATCGGCATCGAGCACCTGACGGAATCGGAGGTCGAGGAGATCCGCGCCAAATGCGAAGCGGCGGCAAAACGGCACGACCGCAAAATCGCCGAAACAGCGGCCAAGCAGGCTATGACGATAAAAAACGGTTCCGGGCGCGACCGCAAGATCGCTGAGGCGGCCGCCAACAAGACCGTGCCACGGAAGGCAAGCTCTAAGAGGAAGGCGCCGCCTGAACGGCCCGTCAGCGGTTCATAAAGGCGGCGAAAGCGTCCTTGTGATCCGGATGCCAGCGCGACAAAGCGGGGCGGTTTTCGATGATGTCGCCGATCGCCCAGGCCATGCGCTTTTCATCCATGGGCCGAGCGACCTCGTTATCCGGGCAAAGGATGTAGAAGTAGTCCTGCTTGAGCGATGCCAGCATGAAATCGATCACCTGCTCGCCCGTCCAGGCGCCGGCCGGCTTTTCCGTCGCGCCCTCGGTCAGGCCGGTATAGGTGAAGCCGGGGATGAGCAAATGCGCGGAAAGCTTGGCCCCAGGCTCGTTGCGCAGCGTGTGGGCCAGGCCCTCGGTGAAGGTCTTCACGCCCGCCTTGGAGACGTTGTAGGCGAGATTGCCGGGCGGCGTGGTGATGCCTTGCTTGGATCCGGTGTTGATGATCAGGCCGGGCTCGCCCGCAGCCAGCATGCGCGGCGCAAAGGCCTCGACACCATGCACGACGCCCCAGAAATTGATGTCCAGCAGCCGTTTCCAGGCTTCACGGTTTTCCCACGGCTTGCCGGGATTGTTGCCGACGCCGGCATTGTTCATCAGCACCGAAACCGCACCGAATGCACCGTAGGTGAGTTCCGCGAGCCGGTCGACTTCGTCGGCCTTGGAGACATCGGTGGGGATAGGGAGAACGGCATCGTCCCCGGCAATGACGGCGACCGCCTGCCGGGCCTGGTCGAGGCGCACGCCGCCTATGTCGGCAAGCACGGTCTTCATGCCCATGGCCGCGAAGCGCTTCGCGGCGGCCAGGCCTATGCCGCTGGCGCCGCCGGTGATGACGGCGACATTGCCGGAGGCGAAAGCGGGCAGGGCGGTCTGGATTTCGGCGTCGCTGGTCATGGTTGATGTCCTTATTCCGGGTCGAGCCGAACTTAACGCCGGTCAGGGGCGAGGCAAGCCTTGATCGCTGCAATGATCGACGGCGGTACCGCCAATGGGTTGACCGCAGCAGCTTGCCCCGCGCATGCTGCCGGAAAAGGAGTTCGGCATTGACCGATTGGATCGGAATCCTGAAGGAGCAGACCGCCACCGGCGAACAGATGGGCCGGGATGTGCCGAAGATGCTCGCCAACCCCGATATCAGCGAGGCGCAGGTCAAGACCCTGTTTTCGGCACTGGAGCAACAGGCGGACTTCGCGGAAAAGCTGCGCCTGGCGCTGGAGAAGTTCGGCCATGACTTTCCCGTCATCAAGGCCGCAGAGCGGCTGGAAGAGCGCTATGCCGACCTTGCCGCCTCGGCGGCAGAAAAACTGAAAGTGATGCGGCAGTAAGAACCCGCTATCTTTCCACGAGACGCTCGAACCGCCTGTCCGGCGTAAACCAGGTAATCGCAACTAGTTTGCGGCGAGACTGTTCCCCGACAGGCCGGGCAGGGTAACCTGATAGACCAGGAAGGTGGTGTCGACATCGGCGCCATCCTCGGCCTTGTACGGGGCACCAACCTGGAAGCCGTCCTGGGTGAGAAAGTCGTTGTCGTTGGCGACGAACAGGAAATAGTCGTCAGGCAGCTTCGGGTCCAGCACGCTCACCAGCGACATCGCCTCCCACTTCTCCGAGAGGTTGTTCCTGTCGTTCGGCGCGCCGTTGTGCAGGCCGAAACGGCCGAGTTCGCCCTTGTCGTTGATGTCGATGAACGAGGTGAGCTTGGCCGGCGTCACCGACGGATCGAGCACGCCTTTCGGCGCAACCGGCTTGTCGGCGGCGTCGAATGGGCCGTTGGCGATATCGGTGGCCGCGGACAGGTCGACGATCTCGATCTTGCGGTAGACCGACTCGGCGTCCGTTGCCGCTGTCGCGTGCCAGCATCAAAAAGCTCTTGTCGGACAGCGCCACGATCTCGCTCTGCGCGGCCACTTTGATCTTGCCCTTGGCGTCCTTGAACACCGGCAGCGGTACGACATATTCGTGCGCCAGCTTGAGGTGGGCGAGGTCGGAGCCGTCATAGACCAGCGCGCGGGTGTTCCGGCGGGTCGAGCCGGAATCGCCGCCATCCTGGCGCGGCGCCGACTGCAGCACGGCGATCAGGAACTTGCCGTCCGGCGTCATCGACATGCCTTCGAGGCCTTGATTGTTCTGGCGGCCGGTCTCGGGATCCTTGGGATCCGGCTCGGCGGCACCCGGGCCAGGATTGTCGGAAGCGAAGTTCGGCTTGCCATGGCGCATCGGCACCAGGGCCGCCGGCGGCTGCGTCGCCGACATCAGGCTGCCGTCGGCCGAAAAGCGATAGATGTTGGGGCCATATTCGTCGGAAATGAACATGGTGCCGTCGGGCAGGCGCACGACCGCCTCGTCGTCGAGCGAAAGCTTGCCGTTGTCGGCCTGCGGCAGGATCGGCATGTCGCCGGCAGCGGGGCGCACGCCGTTGAGCGGATCGAGGCCGGTGGCGTCGGCGCCGTTGTCGTCGGTCAGGAGCATCGTGTCGACGAGCGTTGCCTTGACGCCCGACTGTTCCTGGCCGGCGGCGGGCGCAGCACCCGGAGCGGTCGGGGTCAGCTCGATTGCAATGGTGTTCAAGCGGGGCCGGTAGTCGGTGGTGCCGGCGACGTTGTAGCCGCGGTCCGGCAGCAGCCAGAGCGAGCCTTTGTAGCCGGCGCCGTCACGCGCCCAGCTCTTGGCGTCGATCGCCATGCCGGAGCCCGAACCAAAGGTCTCGCCGAACTTGTCCTTCTGGCTGGCGGGGATGCGGCCAACGCCGACCAGCCCCTTGTTGACATAGCCAACACCCTCGGCGAGCGCAGGGCTCAGCACGGTGAACAGGGCGATTGCCGCGCCAAGCGCGACGGTTCGGTTGAGGTGCTTCATGATGTCCCCATGTGACGAGCGGAGCCGGAATGGCGTCACATCGGGTCTAGGACGCGAACATGATACTTGCGTGACAGGAGTGGGGGTACTTGCCTTCTCCCCATGTGGGAGAAGGTGGATCGGCGCGCAGCGCCGAGACGGATGAGGGGTGTTCCAGCGGAGCGAGACGTTGGTTTTCCCTGGAGCACCCTCATCCGTCGCCTTCGGCGTCTCCTTCTCCCGCAAGGGGAGAAGGAGAGGGTGCTCAATCGCTCTCGCGCGCGACGAGCTCCAGCGGCCAGACTTCGCGGATCGTGCGTGGCCCCTCCGGACCGGCATGGGCCGGGAGTGACGCCAGCAGCATCTCGGCCAGCCGCCGGCCCATCGGCTCCAGCGCCGGACGGAAGGCGGTCAGCGTCGGCGAGAAGTAGCGGCAGAGCGGCGTGTCGACGATGACGATCACCGCGATGTCGTGGCCGGGCCTGATGCCCATCTCGGCCAGTGCCTTGCAGCCGCCGAGCGCCATCGCGTCATTGTTGAAGATGATGGCTGTCGGCCGGTTCTTGGAGAGCATGACACGCGGCGTCACCTGGTAGCCGCCGGTCTCGTTGATGAAGCCGTCGGCGATCAGGCCGGGGTCGACTTCGATGCCGTGCCGCTTCAGAGCCTTGCGGTAGCCGTCGAGGAACAGGTAGCCGAAGTTGAGATCAAGCGAAGGGCGGATGGCAGCTATGCGGCGGTGGCCGCGCGCAACCAGCCGGTCGACGGCTTCATCACCCGCCCTCTCGAAATCGATATCGAGCGAAGGATAGGTGTCGCCGCCGGATTGACTTCGGCCAAGCGTGGCGAAGGGAAAGCCGGCCTTGCTCAGATAGTCGATCCGATCGTCTTCCCGCCGTGTATTGGCCAACACGACCGCGTCGGCCCGGCGCGTCTCAACCACGCGGCGCAGCCTCTCCTGCTGATATTGGCCGGGCTCGCCCATGACGACCATCAGATCCAGCTCATGCTCGGCGAGCCGCGCCTGCAGGCCGGTCAGGAACGGAATGAAGAACGGCTCGCCATATTGCTGGTCGCCGGGATGCGGTTGCAGCATGAAGGCGATCGAGCGGGTGGCGCCCTGGCGCAGGCTGCGGCCCGACTGGTTGGGCGAATAGTTCAGCTTCCTGGCCGCCTCGAGCACACGCTGGCGCGTCTCCGCATTGACGTCGGCGCGGCCGTTCAGCGCGCGCGACACGGTGCCGATCGAAATGTTCAGGTGACGCGCGAGATCGTGGATGCTGGACGCCAAGGTAGGTTCTCCCCCTGACCTCGCTAGCACCGGCCGTCCTTCAGGCCAAGCAGTGCATGTCGATTTTCGCGAGCAGGTGATTGACATTCTACGCCATCGGGTGTGTTCTCGTAAACGTTTACGGAAAAACGTTTACGGTGAAGCCGGAAATGCCGTGACACTCGGCCTGGAGGGGCCGAGCGGAGGAGGAGCGCTGGATGATGAAGGTCGTCCTGGTCGGGTGCGGAGCCATGAGCAGGCAGTGGCTCGATGCCGCGAGGCAGATCGACGGGCTTGCCATTGCCGGCCTTGTCGATCTCGATGCCGAGCGGGCACAGGCGAGGGCGCGCGAGTACGAGCTCCCCAATGCCGTCATCGGCACCAGCCTCGATGCCGTTCTCGATCAGACCCGGCCCGATGCCGTGTTCGATGTCGTGGTTCCTGCTGCGCGGCGCCAGGTCGCGCTTTCAGCCTTTGCCCATAACTGCCATCTGCTCACCGAAAAGCCGCTTGCCGACAGCCCAGAAAATGCGCGCGCCATCATCGAAGCGGCGCGCCGCGCGGGGCGGGTCCATGCCGTGGTTCAGAACCGGCGCTATGTCGCCAATGTCAGGCGGATCCGGCGGTTCCTCGATTCCGGCGCCATCGGCAAGCCGACCAGCATCCATGCCGACTTCTTCGTCGCGCCGCACTTCGGCGGCTTTCGCGAGGAGATGCGCCACGTGCTTTTGCTCGACATGGCGATCCACACGTTCGACGCCGCCCGCTACATGGTCGCCGGCGAACCGGCCGGCGTCTATTGCCAGGAGTGGGAGCCTGCCAATTCCTGGTACCGTCAGGGCTCGTCGGCCAGCGCGGTGTTCGATTTCGGCGGCGGCAAGGTCTTCACCTATGCCGGCTCCTGGTGCGCGGACGGTTTCCGCACGAGTTGGGAAGGCAGCTGGCGCATCGTCGCCGAGCGCGGCAGCCTGTTGTGGGACGGGCATGACGGGTTGAAGGCCGAGGTGGTTGCGTCCGGCCGCGACGGTATCATCGACAAGACCCAGTCGATCGAGGTGCCGGCGCTCGACGCGGCCGACAGAGTCGACGGCCATCTCGGCATCATCCAGGATTTCATGCGCGCGATCGAGACCGGCACCGAACCGGAGACGCGCGGCACCGACAACATCAAAAGCCTAGCCATGGTCTTTGGCGCCATCGAAAGCGCAGAGACCGCACGCCGCGTCGCAATCGCAAAGGAAACGCCGTGATGCCGAACCCGCTTCTCGACATCAGGATCGGCACCATGGTGCGAGCCAATCTCGACGACCCGGCCGCCTATGTGAAACAGATCCTGCCGCTCGGCTTCGAGAGCATCCAGCCCTTTTTCTGGCAGACGCTGGGCGGCAAGGACCTAAAGCGCCTGGCGGGCGAAATCCGCGAAGCGATCGGCGATGCGGACGTCGCCGTCTCATCGATCGGCGTGTTCGGCAATCCGCTGGAGAACGGCGAGGTCGACCGCGGCGTGCTCGCGGCGTGGGAGACCGTCATCGACAACGCACATCTGTTCGGCACCACGATGGTCTGCGGCTTCACCGGCCGGCTGCGCGGCAAACCGCTGACCGACAGCCTGCCCCGTTTCCGCGAGGTCTGGGGGCCGCTGGCCAGGCGCGCCGCCGACAAGGGCGTGCGCATCGCCTTCGAGAACTGTGCGATGGACGGCAACTGGGCGAGCGGCGACTGGAACATCGCCCACAACCCGGACGCCTGGGAGCTGATGTTCAACGAATTGCCCGACGACAATCTCGGGCTCGAATGGGAGCCCTGCCACCAGCTCGTCTATCTGATCGACCCGATTCCGCAGATTCGCAAATGGGCGCCGCGTATCTTCCACGTCCACGGCAAGGACGCCACCGTGCGCTGGGACGTGATCCGCGAGCACGGCGTGTTCGGACGCCTGCCATTCGTGCAGATGCGCAGCCCCGGCTTCGGCGACAGCGACTGGACCCGGGTGATCAGCGAATTGCGGCTGGCCGGCTACAAGGGCGCCATCGACATCGAAGGCTGGCACGACCCGGTCTATCGCGGCGACCTCGAGATGACCGGTCAGGTGCGGGCGCTGGGCTATCTGAAGCAGTGCAGGGGAGGAGCCAGCTACCTGCCCAATCCGGTGTGAGGACCGGCCGGCGGGAGGAGCCGGCCACCAAGACTACGGCCGAAGCAATCGTCGAAACCCTCCGTTGCGAGGGACCAAAAGGGAGGAACGTGCATGAGCATCACGACCAGAAGGACTGTTCTGCGCTCGACCGTCGTGGCGGCCGCCGCGGCGCTCTGCGCCTCGATCTCCACCTTGCCGGCAAAGGCGCTTGACGCCCAATGGTGCAAGGACGTCCATATCCGCTTCTTCGTCGGCGGCGCCGAGGGCGACGCCTTCGGCACCATCGTCTACAATGGCGCCAAGCAGGCGGCGGCCGATCTTGGGCCGAAGGTCGACTACATCTTCTCCCAGTGGGATGTCGAGAAGATGGTGCAGCAATTGCGCGAGGCGGTCGCGGTCAAGCCGCAAGGCATCGCCATGATGGGCCATCCGGGCGATGCCGCGATCATGCCGCTGGCCGAGCAGGCGCATAAGGACGGCATCAAGATGATGTACCAGAACGTGCCGGTGCCGAAGGTGGTGGAAGCATTCGGCGGCGGCTATGTCGGCGCGCAGCAGGAGCAGCAGGGCCGCGCGCTCGGCGCCGAGGCGTTCAAGCTCGGCAAGCTCAAGTCCGGCGACAAGGCGATCATGATCGGCCCGTTCGAGAACGAGAATCGCGGTGCGCGCGAGCGCGGCACGGTCGCGGCGCTGAAGGAGGCGGGTGTCGAGGTGATCCAGCTGTCCTCGCCGCCGAGCGGCGAGTGGGCGTCCGATCCGAACCTCGCCATTCCGGTGATCACCGCGGCTCTGCTCAACCACCCCGACGTCAAGGCGGTCGGCTATCCCGGCGGACAGATGCTCGGCAACGTCGCCACCTATATGCAGGCGGCGGGACGCAAGCCTGGCGACATCTTCAACTTCGGCTTCGACACCAGCCCGCAGATCGTCGAAGGCTTCAAGGGCGGCTGGGTGCAGCTCACGGCCGACCAGCAGCCGTTCCTGCAGGGCTATCTGCCGATCCTCAGCCTCTGCCAGCAGGTGGTGCTCGGACTGGCGCCGATGAATGTCGACACCGGCGCCGGTTTCGTGACGCCTGAAAATTATCAGGTCGTCTCGGAGCTCGCCAAGCAGGCGCTGCGCTAACCTCCCAGGCTGCCGGCCGGGAATACGCCCGGCCGGCCGGATCGCCGGCAAGCGGCCGGCAGACAGACAGTTCAAGCGAGGATCGCATGGGCGAACGCATCATCGAACTGCGCGACATCACGAAATCCTATGGCCAGGTCTATGCGCTGGGCGGCGTCAACCTCAGCGTCGACCGCGGCGAGGTGGTCGGGCTCATCGGCGACAACGGCGCCGGCAAATCGACGCTGATCAAGATCCTATCCGGCGTGGTCAAGCCGACCAGCGGCGACATCCTCGTACGCGGCAAGCCGGTGACCGGATGGAGTGCCGCCCGCTCGCGCGATGCCGGCATCGAGACGGTGTTCCAGGACCGGGCTTTGGCCGTGCAGCAAACGATCGTGCGCAACATCTTCATGGGCCGCGAGCTGACCGGCTTCATGGGCTGGCTCAAGGTCGGCAAGGAGATCGAGGAGGCAAGCCGGCTGATGCGTGAGATCGGCTTCACCTCGAAAGTGTTCACGCCGCATTCCATCGTCGGCCAGCTTTCGGGCGGCGAGCGTCAGGGTGTGGCGATCGCGCGCGCCATCTACAAGCAGGCGGAGCTGATTATCCTCGACGAGCCGACGACGGCGCTGTCGCTGACGGAGACCGCCAAGGTCTTCCATTTCGTGCGCCAGGTGCGGGCGAGTGGCCGCTCGATCCTGTTCATCGGCCACAACATTCATCATGTCTTCGACATCGCCGACCGCTTCGTGGTGCTCGACCGCGGCAAGGTGGCGTTGACGGCTGACCGCAGCGAGGTCAAGTCAGCCGACGACCTCATCAACTTTATGGAAGAGATCGCGCATCCGGGTGGCCTGCCAGGGCTACACGAGGCGGGCGGAGCGGAGCAGAGAGCGTGATGAGCAAGGCCATGGAACCCGATCTGCAAACACCTCTGGGAAGGGCAAGCGGCCCGACAGAATCAGGCAAGCAGTGGAGTCATCCTTCCGATCACTGGCTGCGCGGCTTCGTCCTCGACAATCGCGCGGCGCTAGGCACGCTCGCCGTGTTCATCGTCATGATGGCGATCTTCATGATCGCCAACCCGACCGTCTTCACCACCTGGTATCTTTACAGCTCGGTGCTGACGACGCTTCCCGTCGCGCTGTTCGTTGTCGTGCCGCTGGTCTTCGTAGTCACCTGCGGCGAGATCGACCTATCGTTCCCGGCGACGATGGGTTTCGCCTCATGGGCCTTCGCGATCGTCGTGCAGGCCGGCTACGATCCGTTCCTCGGCATCGCCGCGGCGCTTCTCACCGGCACGCTGCTCGGCTTCCTGGTCGGATCGCTGGTGGTCTATGGCGGCCTGTCGTCGCTGATTGCCACGCTCGGCATGAACTTCCTGCTGCGCGGGCTGATCCAGATCATCAACGAGGGCAAGTCGACGGCGCTGACCAGTCTGGCCGACAGCTCAGCTTACGCGATCTTCTCCGGCCAGCTCTGGGGCATCCCGGTGCAGATCTTCTGGGCGATCGCCTTCGTCGTGTTTTCGGCGCTGCTCTACAACCGCCACCGCTTCGGCGCCCAGGTCAAGGTGGTCGGCGACAATCCGGACAGCGCCAAGCAAATGGGCATCGACGTTCAGCGCGTCCGGGTCAAGGTGTTCGTCTTCACCGGCATCGGGGCGGCGATCGCCGGAACCTTCTCGGTGATGATCAACTTTACCTGGTGGCCGACGGCGGGTGACGGCTATCTGCTGCCGGTGCTGGCATCAGTGTTCGTCGGCGGCACTCCGACCTGGGGCGGTATCGGTACAGTGGTCGGCGGCGCGATCGGCGCGGTCACCGTGTCGTTCATCCAGACCGGCGTCGTCGCCGCGGGCCTCAGCGGCTTCTACGTGCAGTTCTTCAACGGGCTGATCATCATCCTGTCCCTGCTCGGCCACAAATGGAACCAGGCGCGGTATCGCTGAGAGGCTGGCGGTTTTCGGACGTAATCCGTTGGCGGCCGCCGCTCAAACGCTGGTGACAAACCCGTCCAGCACACGTTTCTGGCCGGCCTTGTCAAAGTCGATGGTCAGCTTGTTGCCGTCGATGGCGGCAATATTGCCGTTGCCGAATTTCTGGTGGAAGACGCGGTCGCCGAGCTTGAATGGCGAAGGTGTGTCGGCGACCGATTTGGCGACCAGTTCGCCTTCGATGGTGCGGCCTTTCACCGAGGTGCGGCCGGCGCCATAGCCGCTGTCAGTCTCGCCATAGCCGATGCGTTCGACCTGGTGGCCGGAGCGTGTGCCCCAGTTGCGGTCGGTCGCTTCGGTGCGGTTCGCCTGCGCGCGCTGCCAGCCGGGTGTCGCATAGGTGTTGGAGAAGCTGCCGGGTTTTTCCGCGCCGATATTGTCGAAGCGCGAGGCGCCGTAGGGATTCTGCCGGCCGCCGCCGCGGCCTGAGGCGAAGGAGCCGCCGCCATAGGGATTGCCATAGCCGCCATAGGAATTGCCGCCATCGGCGACATCGACATGGGCTTCCGGCAATTCATTGACGAAACGCGACGGAATGGTCGATTGCCACAGGCCGTGGATCTGGCGGTTTGAGACGAACCAGACGTGCAGGTTCTTTTTCGCGCGCGTCAGGCCGACATAGGCGAGGCGGCGTTCTTCCTCGAGGCCGGAGCGGCCGCCTTCGTCCAGCGCGCGCTGATGCGGGAACAGACCTTCCTCCCAGCCGGGCAAGAATACGGTCTCGAATTCAAGCCCTTTCGCCGAATGCAGCGTCATGATCGAGACCGCATCGAGCGATTCGCCTTGCTCGGCCTCCATGACCAGCGCGACATGCTCGAGGAAGGAACGCAGGGATTCATACTCCTCCATGGAGCGGATCAGTTCCTTGAGGTTCTCCAGCCGCCCAGGCGCTTCCGCCGAACGGTCGTTCTTCCACATGTCGGTGTAGCCGCTCTCCTCGAGGATGGTCTCGGCGAGCTCGGTGTGCGGCGTGGTCTCCAGCGCCTTCTGCCAGCGCTCGAAATTGGCCGCGACCTCGCGGAGCGCGGCGCGCGGCTTCGGCTTCAGCTCGTCGCTTTCGGCGAGCGTCGCCGCGGCCTCCAGCATCGGGATTTGCATGGCGCGCGCCGTGTCGTGGATCTGGCGGATGGTGGCTTCGCCGAGCCCGCGCTTCGGCACGTTGACAATGCGCTCGAAGGCAAGGTCGTCGCCGCTGTTGGCGACGACGCGGAAAAAGGCCAGCGCGTCGCGGATTTCCAACCGTTCGTAAAAGCGCGGACCGCCGATGACGCGGTAGCTCAAGCCGAGCGTGATGAAGCGGTCTTCGAAGGCGCGCATCTGGAAGGACGCGCGCACCAGGATCGCCATATCGTTGAGGTTGTGCTTTTGCCGCTGGTAGGCCTCGATCGCCTCGCCGATGGCGCGCGCCTCTTCCTCCGAATCCCAGGCGGCATGGACATGCACCTTGTCGTCCTCGGGGTCGTTGCGGTCGGTGAACAGCGTCTTGCCGAAGCGGCCCTCATTGTGGGCGATAAGATGCGAAGCCGCACCCAGTATATGCGCGGTGGAGCGGTAGTTGCGCTCCAGCCTGATGATGGTGGCGCCCGGAAAATCCTTGTCGAAGCGCAGGATATTGTCGACCTCGGCGCCGCGCCAGCCATAGATCGACTGGTCGTCGTCGCCGACGCAGCAAATGTTGACAGTGGATTGACGCCGGTTTCCCTCCCCCTTGAGGGGAGGGTGGCCGGGTGAAGCCCGGTCGGGAGGGGTCCTCGCGGCAGTGCTCGACGCTCCGGCGCCTGATGACTGGGCGGCGCCTTCCGCGGCGACCCCCTCCGTCCGCTTCGCGGACACCTCCCCCTCAAGGGGGGAGTATTGCGGCCTCTGCGCCAACAAGCGCAGCCACATGTATTGCGCGGTGTTGGTGTCCTGGTACTCGTCGACCAGGATGTATTTGAACTTGCGGTGATAGTCCTTCAGCACGTCCGGATAGGCGCGGAAGATGCGGATCGGGTGATAGAGGAGATCGCCGAAGTCGCAGGAATTCAGCGTCTGCAGCCGTTCCTGATAGGCCTTGTAGAGCTGGCGCCCCTTGCCGTTGCCGAAGCTGCGCGCGTCGCCTTCCGGAATCTCGTCGGGGCCAAGGCCCTTGTTCTTCCAGTTGTCGATCATCTGCGCGAAGGTCTTGGCCGGCCAGCGCTTGTCGTCCAGATTTTCGGCCTGGATCAGCTGCTTGATCAGCCGCACCACGTCATCGGTATCGAGGATGGTGAAATCGGATTTCAATCCGGCAAGCTCGGCATGCCGGCGCAGCAGCTTGACGCCGATCGAGTGGAAGGTGCCGAGCCAGGGCATGCCCTCGACATTCTGCTCGCCGATCAGCAAGCCGATGCGCTGCTTCATCTCGCGCGCGGCCTTGTTGGTGAAGGTGACGGCGAGAATCTGCGAGGGGAAGGCCCTGCCGGTGGCAAGGATGTGGGCGATTCGCGTGGTGAGCACCCGCGTCTTGCCGGTGCCGGCGCCGGCCAGCACCAGAACCGGGCCTTCGGTCGTTTCAACAGCGAGCCGCTGTTCGGGATTGAGGCCGTTCAGATAATCGGGCGCACGGTTCTGCGCGTTGCGTGCGGCCATGGCGCGCGCGGCAAGGCCGGATGGGGCGGCGGGCCGCGCATTCGGTTCGTCAAAAAAGGGCATGTCTTCCGAAAAGCCGGACATCGCCCCCGAATGTAGTGATTCGGCAGCGAAAGGCCAGAAGTGTCTCCGTTTTGTTCTAGTTGTTCCTGTTCGGGGCCGGCTTGACAGGCGCAACTTGCGAGAGAAAGCTGCCAGCAGGGCAGGGACGGCAAGCCGTTGCCTCACAGGCGCCGCACGGCGCAACAGTCGAAGGAGTATCGTCTTGGCTGTCACCATCACCTCCCTCGTCCTTTTGCTTATCGGCCTGGTCCTCGGCGGCGGCGGCATCTGGCTGGTGACGTTGGGTGGCAGCTGGTACTACCTGATTGCCGGACTGGCCTTCCTGATCACCGCCTGGCTCGTTTTCCGCCGCAGATCGACAGGGCTCTGGCTCTATGCCGCGATCGTGCTCGCCTCGCTGTGCTGGGCGGTGTGGGAAACCGGCTTTGATTGGTGGCAGCTCGGCCCGCGCGGCGGCATCATCGTTCTCATCGCGCTCTGGCTGCTGACGCCATGGGCCAGGCGGGGATTCACCGGTCCGGACGGACGCGCTCCGCTCATCCTGGCGGTGCTCGCATCGCTTGCAGTGGCCGGCTATTCGATGACCGCCGATCCGAAGGACATCGGCGGCACGCTCAACACCGATAAGGTGACGCCGACGGCCAATCTCGGCGGCGACATGCCGGCGGGCGAATGGCATTTCTACGGCCGCACGCCGTTCGGCCAGCGTTACTCGCCGCTCGCTCAGATCACGCCGGACAATGTCGCCAAGCTGCAGCCGGCCTGGACCTATCGTACCGGCGACATGAAGGGTCCCGACGACATCGGTGAGACGACCTATCAGGTGACGCCACTCAAGGTCGGTGATGCGCTCTACATCTGCACGCCCCACAATTTCGCCATCGCCATCGATGCCGCGACCGGCAAGGAGAAATGGCGCTACGACCCGAAGATCAAGCTCGATCCCAACCGCCAGCACCAGACCTGCCGCGGTGTTTCCTATTACGCCGATGCGAAGATCGCGGCGGGCCAGCCCTGCGCGGCACGCATCTACCTGCCGACTTCGGACGCCCGGCTGATCGCCCTCGATGCCGCGAACGGGCAAGTTTGTCCGTCCTTCGCGGAAGGCGGCACGCTGAACCTGATGGCCAACATGCCCTTTCCGAAGTCGGGCTACTACTATTCGACCTCGGCGCCGCTGATCCTCGCCGGCAAGATCATCGTTGGGGGCGCGGTCAACGACAATTATTCGACCGAGGAGCCGTCGGGCGTCATCCGCGCCTATGACGCGGGCACCGGCGCGCTGTTGTGGAATTGGGATTCCGGCAAACCGGATCAGACGACGCCGCTGCCGGCGGGGCAGAACTACACCAACAACTCGCCCAACATGTGGTCAACGGCGAGCGCCGACGAGAAGCTTGGCCTGCTCTACCTGCCGCTCGGCAACCAGACGCCCGACCAGCTCGGCATGGGCCGCAGCGCCAATGTCGAAAAATTCTCCTCCTCGATCACCGCGCTCGACCTCAACACCGGACAGTTGCGCTGGGTGCGCCAGACCGTGCATCACGACCTGTGGGACATGGACGTGCCGGCGCAGCCGACGCTGGTCGACATTACGACGGGGAGCGGCGTGGTGCAGGCACTGGTAGGGCCGACCAAGCAGGGCGATCTCTATGTGCTCGATCGGCGCACTGGCGAACCGATCATTCCGGTGAAGGAAGTGCCGGCACCGGGCGGAGCGATCGAAGGCGACCATACCTCGCCGACGCAGCCGTCGTCCGACCTGTCGTTCAACCCGAAGCCGCTGACCGGCGCCGACATGTGGGGCATCACCATGTTCGATCAGCTGGCGTGCCGGATCGAACTGAAGACACTGCGTTACGAGGGACGCTACACGCCGCCCTCGCTGCAGGGCACGCTGGTCTACCCCGGCAATTTCGGCGTGTTCAACTGGGGCGGGGTCGCGGTCGACCCGGTGCGGCAGGTGATGTTCGGCATGCCGACTTATCTCGCTTTCACGTCGAAGCTCATTCCGCGCGCGGACGTGCCGCCGCCCGGCGACACCAAGGGCAGCGAGCAGGGGCTCAACCGCAATGAGGGCGCGCCTTACGCGGTGGTGATGGGGCCATTCCTGTCGCCGCTCGGCATTCCCTGTCAGGCGCCGCCTTGGGGCTATGTCGCCGGCGTCGACCTGAGAACCGGCCAGATCGCCTACAAGCATCGCAACGGCACCGTCTACGACATGACGCCGCTGCCCCTGCCGCTCAAGGTCGGCGTTCCAGGCATCGGCGGGCCGATGATCACGGCCGGTGGCGTTGCCTTCCTCGGGGCCGCGGTCGACGACTATCTGCGCGCATATGACCTTACGACGGGCAAGCAGCTCTGGCGCGCGAGGCTGCCGGCCGGCGGCCAGTCGACACCGATGACCTACACCGTCGCCGACGGCCGCCAGTTCGTGGTCATCGTCGCCGGCGGCCACGGCTCGGTCGGTACCAAGCCGGGCGATTATGTGATGGCTTACACGCTGCCCAAGTAGACGAGGACATCCAATCGCGCCGGCCTTTTTCGCCGAGCACGTGGCCAAGCGCCTGCAGCGACGACAGCAAGCGCCGCCTCAGCCAGCCGCAGCGCCGGCGGCCATCACGTTCCCGGCATTCCCCTTTTTGCCGTTCGGACCGGGCGGGCCGCTCCGCAGTTTCCCGTCCCACCGAGACAGCATCATCAACGTTTTCGGAATGACCAAAATGTGATGGATGCAGAAGCCACCGGCAATCGTCATGGTCGAAGTTCGGATCGAGTGCCGTTGTCGCCGGCGGATGACTGGACCGTGCGCGTTCTAACCCTATCTTGCGCGTCAAACAGTCGTCGAGGAGAGCCATGACCGAACCTGTCGCCAAGCCTGTCGTCACACAGCCCATCATCACTCAGGCGATGATCGATGCCTATGACGAATATACGCATCTGACGCTCGACCGGCGGCGCTTCATGGAGCAATTGACTCGGCTCGCTGGATCGGGCGCCGCGGCCGCCGCGATCGCGCCGATGCTGGCTGCGAATTCGGCCAAGGCGGCGATCGTCGCCGAGAACGATCCGAGGGTGAAGGGCGAGGACATTACCTATCCCGGCAGCAGCGGCGAGATGAAGGGCTATCTGGTCAAGCCGGCGAATCAGTCCGGCAAACTCGGCACGGTGATCGTCGTCCATGAGAACCGGGGGCTCAATGGGCATATCCGTGACGTCGCCCGGCGCGTGGCGCTGGAAGGCTTCGTCGCGCTGGCGCCGGACTTCCTGTCGCCGCTCGGCGGCACGCCAGCCGACGAGGACAAGGCGCGCGACATGTTCAGCAAGCTTGATGCTGCCCAAGTCGCGGCCGACGGCGTAGCGACGGTCGCCTATCTCAAGACTTACCAAGACAGCAACGGCAAGGTCGGCGCGGTCGGCTTCTGCTGGGGTGGCGGCACGGTGAACACGCTCGCCGTCAATGCGCCGGACCTCAGTGCCGGCGTCGCCTATTACGGCATGCAGCCTAAGGCCGAGGATGTGCCGAAGATCAAGGCGGCGCTGCTGCTGCATTATGCCGGGCTGGACGAGCGCATCAATGCCGGCATCGACGCCTACAAGAAGGCGCTCGACGCCGCGCATGTCGAATACACCGTTTATGTCTATGACGGCGTCAACCACGCCTTCAACAACGACACCTCGGCCGCGCGCTACGACAAGAAGGCGGCCGATCTGGCCTGGGGGAGGACGGTCGCCTTCCTTAAGGAGAAACTGGCCTGAGGTGTGTTGATATTCAGGTTAGCCCGGCCTGCGAATGGCGGCTTCCTGCGCTTCCGGTGCTCACGTACTTCAAAGTACGCTCCGCTCTGGTTCTCGGAATCCACCATTCTCGGCTCGGCCTGACCTGAACCTCAACACACCTCGACGGGCGGCGGATCACTCCGGCGCTGGCTTGTGCATGGCGACGCCCGCCACAACCAGCGCGATGCCGAGGCAATCGGTAAGGCTCGGAACCTGCCTGAGCACGACCACGCCGATCAGGGTCGCGGTGAGCGGCAAGAGCGATAGCATGAGCGCGAAGCTCGCGCGCGGCAGCCGCGCCATGGCGAGCTGATCGCAAATGTAGGGGATGACGGAGGAGCAGAGGCCGACGCCGATACCGGCGATCAGCAGTTGCGGCGCCGAGAAGGCTGGCAGCGCCTCGCTGAAGCCGACCGGCAGCACGACGAGGAAGGCGATCGCCATGGCGGTGCCGAGGCCGGCGATGCCGAGGCCAGTTCGGGCGATGCGGTGGCCCAAAACGATATAGCCGATGAACAGCGCGCCGTTGAGAAAAGCCCAGAACAGGCCGACGGGATCGCTCGACCATTTGACATCGATGAGCAGCAACGTGCCGGCGACAGCGATGGCGAGCGCCGCGAAATTGCGCGGGGTTCTGAGGCCGACCATCGCGACGCCTATGGTGCCGACAAATTCGATCGCGGCGACTAGCGAGATCGGCAGGCGGTCTAGAGCCAGATAGAAGGCGCAGTTCATCACCGCCAGGCAGGCGCCGAAGGCCAACAGCAGCAGGCGGGCCGAGCGGTCGGCGCGCGTGAAAACCGCCCATGGCCTGGTAAGCGGCGCGAAGACGAGCGCGGCCGTGGCGATGCGCAGCCAGGCCATGCCGAGCACGCCGACCTGAGCGAACAGCAGCACGGCGAAGGCCGGCCCAAGATAGTGGAAGATCGCGCTGACGCAGAACCAGACATGCGGCGGCACCGCATCGGCCAGTCCGGCGAGGGCAGGGCGTGCAGCGTCGGTGTCGCTGCCGGCCCGGTTTGTCGGATGAACTTGCGCTTCAGAATTCATAGGGTCATTATCGCAGGCGAACTTCGCGACTTATATGGATGATGCACGGCTCCGATCACCGTTCACCTTCTGAAGAAAAGAGAATTATTTGAAACGCCTTCGAAATGAAAATGGCGAGCTGGATGCGGCGGACCTGAAAATCCTGCGACTCCTGGAAAAGGATGCGCGCACCAGCACGGCGGAACTGGCGCGCGCCGTCGGGCTCTCGGCGCCGAGCGTGGCCGAACGCATTCGCAAGCTGCAGGAGAATGGCGTGATCGAAGCCTATACGGTGAAGATCAATCCGACGGCCCTCGGCATGAAGCTGTCGGCATGGCTGCGAATCAGGCCGGTCCCGGGGCAGCTTGCCGGGGTGGCCGGGATCATTCGCGACCTGCCGGAAATCGCCCAATGCGACCGAGTGACCGGCGAGGATTGCTTCATCGCGCTCGCGCATGTCGGCTCGGTGGCCGAGTTGGAGCGGGTGATCGACAAAATTATTCCCTATGCGATGACCAACACCGCCATCATACAGTCGTCGCCGGTCGAGGCGCGCTCGCCGCTTGGCAGTTTAAGGGAGCGCTGAAGGCTCAGTGTGACCGCGTCTGATGCGCGCCTGCTTGAGAATCGCGCGCCAGCGGATCATGTCGAAGGGGATGGGCTCGTTGTTGTTGGCGATGTGGAAGATCTCGTTGTTGACGTTCTTCAACGATCGCCAGAAATCATAGTCGGTGATGCGCGGATCGGCCGCCAACCGCTCCACTTCGACCTTGATGTCGGTTTTCATGCACTGTCCTCGCACCGCATTCCGCCTGCCGCCCGCGCGTAAACCCGGTGCGGCGGTTTTCGAACGCGCCACTGAGTCGTTCAACAGACTCAATCGGCTTGTTCACGTTAAAACCTTGGTAAGGTTAACGCGGGTGTGCGGGTTTTCAAGCGCTCTTGCGTTTGATGCCGATCGAACGGCCGGCACGCTCCGGCATCGGCAACGCGGCGTGGGCGGCGCGCATGGCTTCAACCTGTGCCATCACATCGGCCGGGAAGGGAGCGACCCTCGGCCCGGCCATGTCGACATGCAGCGCAAGCTGCTCGGACGTCGCGGCCAGCCAGCCATCGACGTGGCGAATCTCCTGATAGGCCCTCAGCCGCTTCTCGTCGTGGTCGATGAGCTGGAACGAGACCTTCACCTTGTGGTCGAGGTGAAGCTCCTGCACGTAGCAGACATGGACTTCCGCGGTGTAGATGGTGAGGCGGCGGTCCTTGGCATAGTTCGGTCCCATGCCCATCAGCTCGAACGCTTCGTCCGAGCAGCGGTCGAACAGCACGTTATAATAGGCCATGTTGAGATGGCCGTTATAGTCAATCCAGTCCTTCTCGATCGCCATCGGGCTGGAAATGATCGGCGCGGGCATCGTCATTTGGTTTTCCTTGATCGTCGCTGGACAGGGCCTGGCTGGTGAGGTTCTCTTCGCTCTGGCGCAATTCCGGAGCTTCACTCTTTTCCTGGAATTGCTTTAGGCATCATCCATAGCTGCATTACAAGAGTGGCCGCTGGTCCATTCGCGGAGGAATTCATGGCTTTGAGCGACCTCAACCCCGTCGAGCGCAACGAGGAAGGCATCGCCGCCGCGCTCGGCATCCTCAAGCAGCGGTTCGGCGAGCGTTTTCAGACCGGCGAGGCGATCCGCGACCAGCATGCGCACACCACCACCTACATCCCGACCCAGGCGCCGGATGGCGTCGTCTTCGCCGAAAGCACGCCGGAGGTGCAGGAGATCGTGCGCACCTGCGCCGCGCATCGTGTGCCGGTCATTGCCTTCGGCGTCGGCTCCTCGCTCGAGGGCCACACCAATGCGCCGGGCGGAGGCATATCCATCGACACCTCTCGCTTGAACCGCATCCTCTCGGTCAATCCGCAGGATCTCGACTGCACGGTCGAGCCCGGAGTGACACGCGAGGATCTCAACCGCCATTTGCGCGACACCGGCCTGTTCTTCCCGATCGACCCCGGCGCCAATGCCTCGCTGGGCGGCATGGCGGCAACACGGGCGTCCGGCACCAATGCCGTGCGCTACGGCACGATGCGCGAAAACGTGCTGTCGCTGACGGCGGTGATGGCCGACGGCGAGGCAGTGACGACCGGCAAGCGGGCAAAGAAAAGCTCGGCCGGCTACGACTTGACGCGGCTCTTGGTCGGCTCGGAAGGCACGCTCGGCATCATCACAGCACTGACGCTCAGGCTGCAGGGCATTCCGCAGGCGATCTCCGGCGGCGTCTGCCCGTTCCCGACCTTGGAGGCCGCATGCAACGCAGTGATAGCGACCATTCAGATGGGCATCCCGGTGGCGCGCATCGAACTGGTCAACGCGCTGCAGATGCGGGCGATGAAGAATTATTCGAAGCTCGACTACCCCGAGAGCCCGTGCCTTTTCGTCGAATTTCACGGCAGCGACGCCGGTGTCGCCGAACAGGCCGAGACTTTCGGCATGATCGCCGAGGAGAATGGCGGCGGACCGTTCCTGTGGACCAGCGTCGCCGAGGAGCGGACGAAGCTCTGGAAGGCGCGGCACGACGCCTACTGGTCGTCGCTGACGCTGCGCCCCGGCGCCAAGGGGCTGTCGACCGATGTCTGCGTGCCGATCTCACGGCTTGCCGAATGCGTCACCGAGACCGAAGCCGACATTGCCGAAATGGGCCTGATCGCGCCGATCGTCGGCCACGCCGGCGACGGCAATTTCCATGTGCTGGTGCTGATGGATGTCGACAGCCCGCAGGAGATCGCACTCGCTGAAAAATTCGTCGCGCGGCTCAACATGCGGGCGATCGCCATGGAAGGCACCTGCACCGGCGAGCACGGCATCGGCCAGGGCAAGGTCGGCTTCCTGCGCCATGAGCTCGGCCATGGCGTTGAGGTCATGCGAACGATCAAGCAGGCGCTCGATCCGCTGAACATCATGAACCCCGGCAAGATCTTGCCGAGAGCCTAGACGCCGAGGGTTGCAGCCGAATTGCCTCTTTATCGCCGCGCGGATGCGGGTAGAGTGCGGCTGACTTAATCCTAGGCTTTGGGGCCGATGCTCGCTCGCCTGTTCGTGATCTTCGGTGGCCTGTTCGTGCTGGTGCTGTGCGCGGCGCTGGTGGTGCCGTATTTCGTCGACTGGACCGGCTACCGCGCCGATTTCGAGCGCGAGGCGAGCACCATCCTCGGTCGCAAGGTGACCGTGAAAGGCGACGCGACCGCGCGGCTCTTGCCATTCCCTTCGGTGACCTTCTCCAATGTCGAGGTCGCAGGCGGCCCTGGCGGACAGCCGGCGATGACGATGGAGACCTTCTCCATGGACGCGGAGCTGGCGCCGTTCCTGCGCGGCGAACTGCTGATCTTCGACATGCGGCTGGTGCATCCGAAGGCGACCATCGATGTTGCGGGCGACGGCACGGTCGACTGGGCGATCCGGCCGTCGACGCCCTTTGATCCCGGACAGATCGCGATCGAGAAGCTGACGGTGACCGAAGGGCAGATCGAATTGCGCCATGCCGCCGGCGGGCGCAGCCATTTCATCTCCGAGATCAACTCGACCGTTTCGGCAAAGTCGCTCGCCGGTCCGTGGCGGATGGATGGCTCGCTGCGCTTCGACGGACTGCGCACGGAAGTCTCGGCCTCAACCGGCAGAGCGGAAGCCGACGGCCAGATGCGGGTCAGGCTCAAAGCCGACCCGGATGCCTATCCGCTCATCATCGAGACAGACGGCAATGCCGGCATCGTCAAAGGCGCGGCGGTCTATTCCGGTCAGTTCAAGGTTTCGGCTTCTGACAAGAATGGGGCCGACAGGAGCTCGGCCGAATTGCGCGGCACTGACGCCGAGCCTGTGAAGGTCAGCGCCAGCAAGCCCGATCCCGGCTTCCGGCTGAACGGCAAATTCGCGCTCGACCATCAGAAGCTCGGTGTCGATGAATTCCGCTTCGAGACCGGACCGCTCGACAACCCCTATACCGCCGACGGCAAGGCCTCGGTCGATCTCGGCCTGAAACCGCATTTTTCGATCGAAGCGAACGGCGCGCAGGTGCAGTTCGACGAGGCGGTGGGCGCATCCGCAGGTGCCGGATTGACGCTCGACCAGCGTATCGCGGCGTTCGAGCAGACGCTTCAGCACATGCCGAAGCCGACGATACCGGGCACGGTCGAGGTCAGGCTGCCGGCCGTGGTGGCGGGCGATACCACGGTTCGCGACGTGCGGCTCTCGGCGGAGCCGGCCGAAGGCGGGTGGTCGGTGAAGTCGCTCGCCGCGACACTGCCGGGCCGGGCGACGCTTGAAGCCGACGGCATGCTGAACGTCGAGGACCATTTCGGCTTCACCGGATCCCTGCTGCTTGCTGTCGGACAGCCGTCCGGTTTCGCCGCCTGGCTGTCGAAGGATGTCGACGACGCGATCCGCCGTCTGCCGGCGGCGGGCTTCAAGGCCAAGGTCGATCTCAGCGAGAACCGGCAGTCGTTCAGCGACCTCGAGCTGATCCTCGGCAAGGCGAAATTTTCCGGCCGCATCGATTCCAGCCAACCCGATGGCGCCAGGCCCTCGGTGCTGATGCAGCTGGAGGGCGGCGAGCTCGAGGTCGATGGGCTGGCGGCCTTCGCCTCGATCTTCGTCAGCGACAAGGGCGCCAACCGCTTCTCCGACCGCGACCTCGATTTCCAGATCAAGGCGGGCCCGGTCAGCGCCGCCGGGCTGACCGCCGATACAGTTGATACGGCGTTGAGGCTGCGCAAGGGCCTGCTCGAGATCGACCGGCTCTCGGTCGGAGGGCTCGCCGGCGCCTCAATCAGCGCCACCGGGCGCATCAAGGATTTTCCGGAAAGCCCGACCGGCAAGCTCGACGCATCCGTGGTGGCCGTCGATCTCAAGCCGCTCATAGATGTCGCAGCCCAGCATTATTCGGACAATCAGGTTCTGAAAGGCCTGGCTGCCCGTGTTGCTGCCTATCCGGAGCTGTTCCAGGACGCCCGGATCGACCTGGTGACAAGTGCCGCCGACAATGGCGACGGCACCACCGGACTCGCGCTCTCGGCGCAAGGCAAGGCCGGCGGTTCCGCCTTCTCGGCTTCGCTTTCGGGCAGGGGGACGCGGGATCGGCTTCCCGATGCGCCGGTATCGATCACCTTCAATGCCAGGAACGAGAACGCCGCCACGCTGCTTGCACTCTACGGCCTGCCGGCGCTGCCGCTCGGCATGCTTGGACAGGCCACCACCGATATCACGGCCAAAGGCTCGCTGGGCGGCGGTCTGGCAACCAGCTTCAACCTGACGGCCGACGATTTCAGGGCGAGCTTTGACGGGACCATCGCCGAGACAGAGCAAGGCGCCACCGCCAAGGGCAAGGTCAATCTCGACGCCGCCGATATCGAGCCATGGCTGATGACGACAGGTGTCGGGCTGCCCGGCATGGGCACCGGGACGTCGGCTTCGCTCGCCAGCGATGCCGACTTCGGCAATGGGCTTCTGGTGCTGAGCGGGCTCAGCGGCGCCATCAACAAGGCGACTGTGTCCGGCGACGTCAACGCCGACATGAAGGACGGACTGCCGCATCTTGCCGGCGCGCTGGCGCTCGATGAGCTCGACCTCGACCCGCTGGCGGTGTCGCTGTTCGGCGACCAGTCCTTCCTCGCCGGGAAGGACGGTGGCTGGCCGACGACGCCGTTCAGCCGGAAATCGACCCTGCCGTTCAGCGCCGATCTCGACCTCAACACGGCGGCCCTTGCCGCCGGACCGTTCGCGACCGCGCATGACGCGACGCTGTCGCTGAAGCTCGACCGGGAAGGCATCCGTGTCTCGGACCTCAAAGCCAAGCTCTATGAGGGCACGCTAACCGGCCTGTTCGAGCTCAAGAACACGGAGGGCACAGGCCTGTTATCGGGTCAGTTGAAGCTGGCGGGCAGTGATCTTACCGCAGTGCTGCCTGGCGCCGGAATCAGCGGCAGCGGCGACATTTCGGCCGCGCTGTCGACCAGCGGCAAGTCTGTCGATGCGATGATCGCCGCCCTGTCAGGGTCCGGCACGGCGGCGCTGAAGGGACTGACCATCGCCGGCATCAATCCCGATGCTTTTGCCCCCGTCATCGCCAAGGCCGATGCAATCGGACGCGACATCGATGCCGCCAAGACCGCCGGCTTCGCGCCTGAGATCGCCGGACAGGGAAGTTTCGCGGCCGGCAACACCGATATCCCCTTCACCGTTGCCAATGGCACGCTGCGGGCGCCGCCGATCAGCCTCGACAATCCGGCGGCGACGCTGTCGGCGGACGTTACCGCCGACCTCGATGCGAGCACGCTGGCCGCCAAGGGAGCGATCACCTATCGACCGGGCGACGAGGCGCTTGTCGGCTCCGAACCGGCTGTGAACTTCAGCCTTGCAGGCCAGATCGGGGCGACGTCGCTCCAGTTCGACAGCGCGCCGCTGGCGCAGTTCCTGACCCAGCGCGCGCTGGAGAAGGAGCAGCAGCGCGTCGAGGCGATGCAGGCGGCGCTGCTCGAGAAGCAGAGGCTGCGGCGCGAGGTGCGCTACTACGCTGCGCTGCAGACGGAGCGCGACCGGGCGGCCGAGGAACTGCGCCGGCAAGAGGAAGAGGCGCGACAGAAAGCCCAGGCTGAAGCCAGGGCGAAAGCCGAAGCGGAGGCGCAAGCGAAGGCAGAAGCCGAGGCGCAAGCCAAAGCGGAAGAAGGGGCAAGGGCAAAAGCGGAAGCCGACGCCAAGGCTCAGGCCGAGGCCGAGGCGCGCGCCAAGGCCGAGGCTGATGCGCAAGCAGAGGCGGAAGCCGATGCCAAGGCAAAGGCCGAGCAACAGGCCGCAGCCGCGAAAGCCCAGGCCGAGGCGGATCGCAAGCGTGCCGAGCAGGCGAGGCTGGAAGCTGAACGCAGGGCGGTTGAGCAGGCGCCAAAAGTCGACCGGTCGCTTCCCGGCGTCAACGACGGTTCCGTTCCAGAGCCGCCGAAGCCCAAGTCCAATCCGTTCACGATCGACAACCTCCTGAAGTCGCTGGACGGCGGTTGAAACCCATTATTCCGGGAAAACTGCATAGCGGTTCCGCCCGGAATCGCGGGCGAACAAAACACCCAAGACGTCGCGAAGGACAGCGCTGGATGTAGCGCTCAAACCGGCTCCTGCCGCGAAAGCAGGCGCTTGAGCATAGGCTCGATGCGGGCAAGCTCGTCGAGATGGGCGGCCGACAATTCGGCGAGACGGTCGTCGGCGAGCGGGGTGAGTTGCAGCAGGACGCGGCGGTGGTCGGCCTTGTCTTGATCCCGCGCGACCAAGCCGGCCTCGCTCAGCCGATTCACCAGTTCGACGGCGCTGTGGTGGCGGATGCGCAACCGCTCCGCCAGATCGCCCACTGCCACCGGCCCGCCGCCGGGATAGCCCTTGATCGCCAGCAGCGCCTGGTGCTGGCGCGGGGTCAAGCCCGCCTCATTCGCCTGCAACTGGCTGAATTCGAGGAAGCGGCGGATCAGGTAGCGGAACTCCGAAAGCCGCTGATAGTCGGCCTGGCTGATGGCGGGACGTGGTTTCTTCGGGTGCGTCATGCCACGACTTATCGCCCTTTCCGGCCAAAGCTCAACTCTTATGAAAGCCTGGCGCATCCATGACCAAAATGACGCGGAGCAACCGCCAAAAACGGCCTTGAAGAATTATATCGTGTTACGATATGTAGCCGCCCGACAACCGGACGGTACCGCGCCGCCAGAAAGCTCAGGCTCCCCAATGAAATCCGCTCATGCCGGAAACGGCCATCTCCGCGACTTCACCACCGATCCTCGGGTGCTCATCATCGCCGCCATCGCAGTCGTTGTCGCGACCGCCGGGCTGTTTGCCGGCATCGCGCTGTTGAAGCTGATAAGGCTCGCCACCAACATCGCCTATTTCGGCCAGTTCACGCTGACCGAGCTCAGGCTCGAGGACACGCCGCTCGGCTATGGCGCCGTGCTGGTTCCAGTGATCGGCGCGCTGATCATCGGGCTGATGGCGCGCTTCGGCAGCGAAAAGATCCGCGGCCACGGCATTCCGGAAGCCATCGAAGCAATCCTGCTCGGCCGCTCGCGGCTCGACGCCAAAGTGGCGGTATTGAAGCCATTGTCGTCGGCGATCTCGATCGGCTCCGGCGGACCGTTCGGCGCCGAGGGGCCAATCATCATGACCGGCGGGGCGATCGGCTCGCTGATCGCGCAGATGCTGCCGGTCAGCGACAATGAACGCAAGACGCTGCTGGTGGCGGGCGCGGCGGCCGGCATGACGACCGTGTTCGGCACGCCGATCGCGGCAATCATGCTTGCCGTCGAGCTGCTGCTGTTCGAATGGACGCCGCGCAGCTTCATCCCGGTCGCCGTCGCCGCCATCATCGCCGAGGTCGAACGCACCTTGCTGCACCTGCCCGGACCGATCTTCCCGTTCTCGGGCAGCATGGAAGCGTCGATCGCCGGATTGGGTGGCTGGGTGCTGGTCGGGATTGCCGCCGGCCTGCTCTCCGGCTTGCTGACGCAAATGGTCTATGCCTGCGAGGACGCCTTCCAGAAGCTGCCGATACACTGGATGTGGTGGCCGATGATCGGCGGCCTGGTGGTCGGTATCGGTGGACTGATCGAGCCGCAGGCGCTCGGTGTCGGCTACGACAACATCGCCAACATGTTGGATGGCCATGTGCTGGCGGCGGCAGCGCTGACGCTTTTGGTCGTCAAGGCCATTATCTGGTCGGTGGCGCTGGGTTCGGGAACGTCGGGCGGCGTGCTGGCGCCGCTCTTGATCATGGGCGGCGCGATGGGCGCGGTGCTTGCCGGTATCCTGCCCGAGGCGACGCCCGGCTTCTGGCCGCTGCTGGCGATGGCCGCGACCATGGGCGGCACCATGCGCGCGCCGCTGACCGCGACCTTCTTCGCGGTCGAACTCACCGGCAACACCCACATGCTGGTGCCGCTGATCGCAGCCTGCGCCACCGCCCATGCCGTCACCGTGCTGTTGATGAAGCGATCGATCCTGACCGAAAAGGTGGCGCGGCGCGGACACCACCTCGTTCGCGAATACCGCGTCGATCCCTTCGCGCTGACCAGGGTGCGCGAGGTGATGACGACCAAGGTCGAGAGCGTGCCGGCGACGATGACGCTGCACGGCGCGGCGGCATTCCTGACCGCCCCGGACACGCGCCATCCGAGCTTTCCTGTGATCGACGAGAAAGGCCATGTGCTCGGCCTCATCGATCCGCCGGCGATCCTGCGTTGGCGCCGCGCCGGCAAGCACCGCAAGACGACGCTCGGCGAACTTTTGGCCGGCAGCAAGGTCACGCTCGCCTATCCCGACGAATATCTGGAAGGACTGTCAGACAAGCTGCTCCTGGCCAACGTCTCGCATCTGCCGGTCGTCTCGCGCGAGGATGCACGGCTGGTCGGCTATATCGGCTGGAAGGACCTGATGCGGGTGCGGTCGAAAAAGCAGGCCGAGGAACGCGACCGTTCGGCCCTGCTCAGCTTCGGCGCCAAGCGCAAGGCGCAGGAAAGCCTCGGCGATCCGGTCTGAGGCCGGTCAAGATGCCTTGCCGCCCCGCTTTGCCCAGGCGAGCACGTAGAGTCTGAGCGCGGAGGAGAGGTTGGCGTCACGTGTCCGCGTTTCGTCGATCTCGGCAACGAGGGCCGCGAGCGACAGCGAGCGCTGCGTCGCGATCGCCACCAAATCGTCGTAGAAGGGTTGCTCCAGGGAAAAACTGGTGCGGTGGCCGCGGATCGTCACCGAGCGTTTTTCGACAGCGGCCATCCGGGCGCTCAGCGCCGGTCCGGATCGCCGGGCTTTTCGCGGCGATGGCCGTCCATGAATTTTTCCGTCATGTCGGACGTCAGCCGGTCACGCTCGCGCTCGGCTTTGGAACGGCCGTGCAATGCCCGGTTTTCCCTGGCCAGGCGTTCCTTCTCGATGCGCGCTTTCTGCTTGCGGGCCTGGCGGAGATTGACGACCTCGCCCATTTCCCCGGCTCACTTCTTGCGAAAGGCGTCGAGCGAAACCACTTCGGCACCCTTGCCGCCGGTATCGGCGGCAGCCGGCTTCTTCTCGGCCTCGGTGGCCTTTTTCTTCGATTCCGGTTTCTTTTCGGTCACGACCGCGATCGGCAGCTCCGGGGCCGGCGCGGCGTCGTCGTCTTCCGCGGCGTTGTCCGCCTTGACGTCGAATTCGAGTTCGAAATTCACTGATGGGTCATAGAAACCGCGCACGGCGGAAAAGGGGATTTCGAGCTTTTCGGGCACGTCGGAAAAGGAGAGTCCCACCTCGAAACCGGTGTCGGTCACCTTCAGGTCCCAGTACTGGAACTGGATGACGATGGTCATCTGCTCCGGATAACGCTCGCGCAGCCGCGAGGAGATGCGCACGCCCGGCGCGCCGGTCAGGAAGGTGATGAAGAAATGATGGTTGCCCGGAAGGCCCGTGCGCGCGACTTCGGCCAGGACCTTGCGCATGACACCGCGCAATGCCTCCTGGGCCAGAATGTCGTAGCGGATGTGGTCGTCGGCCATGTGACGGTCGGGTTCCGTTGAATCGTCCGCATAGCTGTAATCAAGCTTGGGCGCGGCGTAAACCGCATATAGGCGCCGAAAGCTAAGGCCAAGAGGGCTGGCGGCGATTTGATCGCTCAGGCGTGGGCGAGGGCGGCCTGCCGGGCGGCTGCCGCTTTCTTCCTGCCGAAGGCGGCCAGGAAGGTGCGCACGCCATTGGTCGCTGAGCGCAACACCTCTTCCTCCGTCGGTATGCCGCCGAGCATGAAGGTTGTCTGCAACTCGGCGTTGACTAGTGCGAGGAACTGCCGCGCCGCCACGTCCGGATCGTCGATCGAGAGGTGCCCGGCATAGGCCAGCCGCGCGAAGCGGGCGGCAAGCGCCGACCAGGTGCGGCCCGGTCCCTGTTCGCGCCACTCGGCAAAAAGCTCGGGATAGCGCTCGCCCTCGGCCTGGATCAGCTTGCGCAGGAAGCGGCCGTCGCGGTTGCAGATACAGTTGCGGTTCATGCGCACCGCGAAGGCGACAAGATCGGCTTCGAGATCGGCGGGCTGGTCGGGAAAGGTGGCAATGGTGGCGAAGATGCCGGCATTGCAGCGCTCCGTCAGGTCGCGCACAATGGCCATGAACAGCTTTTCCTTATCGCCATGGTGATTGTAGACGGTCTGGCGCGAAACGCCGGCCTCGGCCGCGATCAGGTCGATATTGGCGCCGGCATAGCCTTCGCGGCAGAAGACCGAAGCGGCAGCATCAACCACCGATATGCGCTTGGCCTCGTGGCTGCGTGGCGGGAAAGTGTCAGGAGAAACGCCGACCTTCATAAGAAACTATATAGCGATGATTGACGAATTGGACAAGGCTGTCTAAATTTGTAGACACAATAAAGCGAAGCCCGCTCCCGGGAACGACAGAATCGCGCTTTGAAGCGACGATGATTTCACATCCCGGATGTCGGGGTTCCACGGGATGGAACGTCCTCGGGTAGACGCCGGACCACGGCGACAACCAGATCCGAAAGAAGCCCTTATCATGAGTCCCAAATTCCTCCGCATCGCGGTCGTGCTCGGCTTGTTGTCCGCAATCGGCCCCTTCGCCATCGATATGTACCTTCCAGCGCTGCCTTCGATCGGTGAGGATTTGAAAGCTGGCACCGCCGCCGTGCAGATGAGCCTCTTGATCTTCTTCCTGTCGATGGGCTTCGGCCAGATCGTCGTCGGACCGATCTCGGACATGGTCGGGCGCAAGCTGCCGCTTTATGTCGGACTCGCGCTGTTCATGGTTGGCGGCGTCGGCTCGGCTATGGCGCCCAATATCGAGTGGCTGATCGCCTTCCGCTTCCTGCAGGGGCTCGGCGCCAGCGCGGGCATGGCAGTGCCGCGCGCCATCGTGCGCGACCTGCACACCGGCAACGAGGCCGCCAAGCTGATGTCGCTGCTGATGCTGGTGTTCTCGGTGTCGCCTATCCTCGCGCCGCTCACGGGCAGCCAGATCATCGAGAGCTTCGGCTGGCGTGCCGTGTTCTGGACTGTGACGGGCGCCGCCGCTTTAGCCACCATCCTGCTCGCGACCTCGCTGAAAGAGACGCGTTCGGCGGAGGAGCGCGCCAACTCGTCCTTCGGCACGGCACTTGCCGGTTACCGCTACCTGATGAGCGACCGCAACTTCCTTGGCCTGACGGCGATCGCCGGCTTCGGCATTGCGAGCTTCTTCGTCTATCTGTCGAGTTCGTCCTTCATCCTGATCGACCACTACGGCCTGTCGCCGTCGGTCTACAGCGTGTTCTTCTCGATCAACGCGGTCGCCTTCATCGGCATGTCGCAGCTGACCGGGATGCTGGCGGATCGCTTCGGCTTGAAGCGGGTCGTGTGGGTCGCGGTGACCGGCTATGCCACGGTGATGGTGGCGCTGTTCGCGATCATGGCATCCGGTGTCGACCGGCTCGACGTGATGGCGGCGCTGCTCTTTGTCGGCTACGGCTTCCTTGGCCTGGTCATTCCGACCACCTCCGTGCTGGCGATGGAAGAGCATGGCGAGATCGCCGGCACGGCATCGGCGCTGATGGGCACGCTGCACTTCGCCATCGGCGCGCTGGCCATGGGCGTGGCGGGCCTCTTCTTCGACGGCACGCCGCTGCCGATGGTGGCCGGCATCACGCTCTGCGCGGTGATTTCCTTCATGCTGGCCAAGCTGACGCTCGGCCGTGCGCGCGAAGCGGTCGAAGCGCCTGCCGAGTAAGACGCGGATAGAAAATCGGAAGAGGCCGGGATTGCCCGGCCTTTTTCAGCCCAGGCAGGACCGCAAGCATGCGCGCCAAGCATGCTCGGCCGTTCAATTGACTTGGAAAGAAGGCGAGGGGGAAGGTGGAGGTTTCTGTTGCCAGGTACCTCCGAACCCCGCCTAGAAGTGCGAACCTCTAGGGCTTGATTTGAAGCGTTCGCACTGCATTAAGCAGCGAGACGAGCTTCCGCATAGTTGTCGTTGGCAACTATAAGTTTAGCCCGATGACGGTGGTACAATGCCGGGCAAAAGTACGATCTTTACACCTTCGTCGATCCTATTTCGCCCCCAGCAAAAGCCGCTCCCTTTGGAAGAGCGGTTTTTGGTGGAGGCGCCGGGTACCGCCCCCGGGTCCGAACGGCTTATTTCATCGCCTGTTTATCGCCATAGTCGGTCAAGCCGACGAAGCGAATATAGGGAGCGGTTACGGAAAATGAAAGGGCCAAGTCGAGGCTTGTCCCCTGCGCCAAACTCGACAGCCGAGGGTTGACTTGCGCGTCTACTCAATCGAAGCTCCGCCGGTGATGAGGAATATCCTGACCTAGCGCACAAGTTGCGCGGCGCGCCACAAGCCTCATCGATCGGATCCGTGGCGCCGACGAGGGGAAGTTTCATGGCCGACTATCTTGCGGATGTGAAGAAATACGATGCCGGCGCCAGCGCCGATGCGGTCGAGAAGATCGTCAAGCACTTGGGCATCGCGCTCAGGAACCGCGATTCCTCCCTGGTCTCCTGTGCGGACCCGAAGGAGCTCGAGCGCGTCCGGGACAACTGGGTGACCAAGAAGCTTGGGATTGCCGACGCCAAGAAGGCCGACGCCTCGATCGAGAAGGCGTGCAAGGCGATGGCCGCCGACAACACCAAGAGCCGCGTGACCTTCTACTATCTGGTGGCGAAGGACCTGGGCAAACTGGGTTCTCTGTGAGGCAAGGCGATCGGCAGCCGGCATGGCAACGTGCCGGCGCCGTGGATTTTTCGCGCCGGATCGACATCTGTAGGCTTTGGGTATTCGACCCACCGCCAGTCGGCTATGATCGCTTGTCATCCGAATCGAGGCCGAGCCGATGCGCCAATATCTCGACCTGTTGAAGCATGTGCTGGAGAACGGCGCCGATCGCGGCGACCGCACCGGTACCGGCACGCGGTCGGTGTTCGGCTACCAAATGCGCTTCGACCTTTCGCGCGGCTTCCCGGTTACCACCACCAAGAAGCTGCATCTGAAGTCGATCATCCACGAGTTGCTGTGGTTCCTGGCCGGCGACACCAACATCAAATATCTCAACGACAACGGCGTCACCATCTGGGACGAATGGGCCGACGAGAACGGCGATCTCGGCCCTGTCTACGGCAAGCAGTGGCGCTCATGGCCGGATGGGCACGGCGGCGAGATCGACCAGATCGCCGCCCTTCTCAAGGAGGTACGCAAGAATCCCAATTCGCGCCGGCTGATCGTCTCAGCCTGGAATCCGGCCCAAGTGGAGGCGATGGCGCTGCCGCCCTGCCATTGCCTGTTCCAGTTCTACGTTTCGGAAGGCCGGCTCTCCTGCCACCTCTACCAGCGCTCGGCCGACATTTTCCTGGGCGTGCCGTTCAACATCGCATCCTACGCCCTGCTGACCCTGATGGTGGCGCAGGTCACCGGCCTGAAGCCTGGCGATTTCGTCCACACGCTCGGCGATGCGCATCTTTACTCGAACCATTTCGAGCAGGCGCGCGAGCAGATGCGGCGCACGCCGAAGTCGCTGCCGACGATGTGGATCAACCCGGATGTGAAGGATCTTTTTGCCTTCCGCTTCGAGGATTTCCGCCTCGAGAACTATTTTGCGGACGCCAATATCAAGGCGCCGATCGCGGTATAAGGCCCGCTTTGAGCGCTGCCAGCGCTCAAGCCGTCAGCCAGTCCCGACGATGACGTCGGAGGCCTTGATCACTTCATAGGCCCTACTTGCCCAGTCGCAGATCGGCAACCGCTTCGTTGGGGATCGAAGCCGTGTCGAGGACGCCGCCGCCGATAGCTATCCTGGCATGCGAGGTGGTCGATCCCTCGACGATTTCCGTGACCTTGCCCTTTAGGACATTGCCGGCGCTGATCTACATCTGCCTATGCCTCGCTGTATCGAACGGACTTCACCGTGTGCTGGTGGGATCCTGACGTACAACGGCGCGGAGCCTAAAAGTCCTTTTCTTGTTATGTTCATCCGGATATATCGAATCAGGGCTCGAACCGAACGGATTTTCAGAAGAGGGCGAGGTTTCATGACGGGCAAGGGTTTTGGATTGAAGGCGATGGCCATTGGCGGACTGACGGCAGCGTTGATGGCGGCTGTGCCGGCAGCCCACGCCGACGACAAGGTGATCGTGTTCGCCGCGGCCAGCCTCAAGGACGCGCTCGATGTGGTCAACAAGGCCTGCGAGCCCGAGGTCGGCGAAGCGGCCACGATTTCCTATGCGGCAAGCTCGGCGCTGGCCAAGCAGATCGAGGGCGGCGCGCCAGCCGATGTCTTCGTCTCGGCAGACCTCGACTGGATGAAGTATCTGTCTGACAAGAAGCTGACCAGGCCCGACACCGAGGTGAAGCTGCTCGGCAACCAGATCGTGCTCGTGGCGCCGCAAGATTCCAAGGTCGAGGCGAAGGTCGAGAAGGGCTTCGATCTCGCCGGGCTCATCCGCGACGGTCGGCTCGCCATGGGGGATTTCAAGGCGGTGCCCGCCGGCAAATACGGCAAGGCGGCGCTGGAATGGCTGGGCGTCTGGTCCTCCGTCGAAGGCAAGGTCGCGCAGGCCGAGAATGTCCGCGCCGCGCTCAAGCTGGTGTCGACGGGCGAGGCCGCGCTCGGCATCGTCTACGCCACCGACGCCCATGCCGAAAAGGGCGTCAAGGTCGTCGGCACCTTCCCCGAGGATTCGCACCCGCCGATCATCTACCCGATTGCCCAGACCGCGGATTCGAAGGACAAGGATACGGCTGCCTTCCTGAAATGCGTCGAGTCAGCCAAGGCCGCCGCGCTCTTCAAGGAACAGGGTTTTACGGTGCTCGCGCCGAGCAACTGAGAAAGACCTAACACCGCAAATGAACTGGCTGCTGGACCTCACTCCCGACGAATGGAATGCGGTCCGGCTGTCGATCAAGGTGGCGACTGTGGCGATGATCGCCAGCCTGCCGCCCGGCATCCTGATCGCGCTGGTCCTGGCCCGGGGGCGGTTCTGGGGCAAGACCTTGCTCAACGGGCTGGTGCATTTGCCGTTGATCCTGCCGCCGGTGGTGACCGGTTATCTGCTGCTGCTCACCTTCGGCCGGCGCGGGCCCGCCGGCGCCTTCCTCGCCGAGCATTTCGGCATCGTTTTTTCCTTCCGCTGGACGGGGGCAGCACTTGCCTGCGGGGTGATGGGGTTTCCGCTGATGGTGCGGGCGATCCGGCTGTCGATCGAGGCGGTCGACCGCAAGATGGAGGCGGCCGCCGGCACGCTCGGCGCCAACCCGATCTGGGTGTTTGCCACAATCACGCTGCCGCTGATCCTGCCCGGCCTGATCGCCGGCGCGATCCTGTCCTTCGCCAAGGCGATGGGCGAGTTCGGCGCGACCATTACTTTCGTCTCCAACATCCCCAACGAGACGCAGACGCTGCCCTCGGCGATCTACACCTTCACGCAGGTGCCGGGCGGCGATCCCGGAGCGCTGCGCCTGACGCTGATTTCGATCGTCATCTCGATGGTGGCGCTGGTGGCCTCCGAGGTTCTGGCGCGCCGGATCGGCCAGCGGATGGACATCGAATGACGCTCTCGGTGGACGTCAGTCATCGTCTCGGCGATTTCGCCATCGAGGCGAGTTTCGAAAGCGCCGGCCGGCTGACGGCGCTGTTCGGGCCTTCGGGCTCGGGCAAGTCGACGCTGATCAATGTGATCGCCGGGCTGATCCGGCCGCGGAAAGGGCGGATCGCGGTGGACGGGCGCGTGCTGGTCGACACCGCCGCCGGCATCTTCGTGCCGATGCACAAGCGACGGATCGGCATGGTGTTCCAGGATGCGCGGCTCTTCCCGCATTTGAGCGTCGCCGGCAATCTGCGCTATGGCCGCTGGTTCACGCCGGTTGCCGAGCGCTACGCCAGTATGGATGCGGTGGTCGAACTTCTTGGCATCGGTCCCCTGCTCGACCGGCGGCCGGCGAAATTGTCGGGTGGTGAAAAGCAGCGCGTGGCGATCGGCCGCGCGCTCCTTGCCAGCCCGAAACTGCTTTTGATGGACGAGCCTCTCGCCTCGCTCGACGAGGCGCGAAAGGCCGAAATCCTGCCCTATATCGAGCGGCTGCGCGATGAGACGAAGATCCCGATCGCCTATGTCAGCCATTCCGTCGCCGAGGTGGCGCGGCTGGCGACCGACGTGGCGGTGCTGTCCCAAGGCAAGATCGCGGCTTTCGGCCCGACCGAGGCGATCATGCAGCGGCTCGACCTCTTGCCGGCGGAGGAGCGCGGCGAGGGCGGCGCGGTGCTCGACACCAGGGTTTTGCGTCACGACGAGGCTTTCGGCATGACTGTGCTCGGCTCGCCGGCCGGCGAGATCCGCGTGCCACGCGTTTCACGCCCGGCGGGAGCTCTGGTGCGGCTCCGCATCCGCGCCCGCGATGTCATGATCGCGACCGAACAGCCGTCGGGTCTTAGCGCGCTCAACATACTGCCGGGCAAAATCGCCGCAGTCAGGCCGGGCGTCGGGCCTACGGTGGAGATCGCCATCGACTGCAACGGAGCAACGGTGCTGGCGCGCGTCACCAAACAGTCGAAGCAGAGCCTTCGGCTCGCGCTCGGCCGCGAGGTCTTCGCGGTGATCAAGACGGTGAGCTTTGACAGCGCGACGACAGGTGCTGGGCTGCCGGTGGAGGCCGATGGTTGACGAAGGGCAATATCGCTATGTTGGTTTGGAATAGCGATGTGGCGGCGGAGAGGGTAATCTCGACATGATCGCAGAGGACAAAGGATGCCATCGCTGAGCCTGCGGATAAATCTCGACCCTGACGGACGAATTGGTCCGGGCAAGATCGAATTGTTGGAGCAGATCGCCGCTTTCGGCTCGATTTCGGCCGCGGCGCGCGGCATGGAGATGTCCTACAAGCATGCCTGGGACCTGGTCGAGGACATGAACCGGGTGTTCGGCAAGCCGCTGGTGGCGGCGCAGACCGGCGGCCGAAAAGGCGGCGGCGCGCAATTGACCGCCGTGGGTCTCGCCGTCGTCAGCCGTTTCAGAGCGATCGAGCGCGCGGCGGCTTCAGCGGCGGCCGTCCATATGCAGGCGTTGCAGGCCGAGATCGACGCCGGTTGATTGGGCCTGTAAGGGGCCTATTCCTCCGGCTCCCCGGGCTTGCGGAGCAAATAGGTGTCCATGATCCAGCCCTTTTTGCGCCGAGCTTCCTCTCGGACCTTCTCGATTTCGGCGCCGACATCGCCGAGGCGGCCGGAAAGGATGATCTCGTCCGCCGTGCCGAGATAAGCGCCCCACTGAATGAAAACATCTTGGTCGACCAGTGTGTTGAAGGCGCACTTGCCGTCCAGCATGACAACTGTGCTCCCGGCATTCGCGGGAAGGCCTTCCTCAGTGAGCCGGCGGCCGGTGGTGACCAGGATCGAATCGCCGATGCGGTTGAGCGCCGTGGCGTGGGAGGCGGCCAGCGCCTGGATCGCGGTGATGCCCGGAATGACCTCGAGCTCGAAACCGACATTGCCCCTCAGGCGCACGCGCTCCAGTATGCGCAGCGCGCTGTCGTAGAGCGAGGGGTCGCCCCAGATCAGGAACGCGCCGCAGCCGTCCTCGGCAAGCTCGTTGCCGATCAGCCCTTCATAGATTTCGGCGATCGCCTCGTGCCAGTCGTCGACGGTCACGCGATAGGACGATGTCGGCTCGGCCCGAACCGGGACGTCGAATTCGACGCGGCGCGACTTCGGGTTTGTGACGAAGCGGTCGCAGATCTGCCGACGGAGTTCCGCGAGGTCGTTCTTCCTCGCGCCTTTGTCGGGAACGAACAGCACGTCGGCCCGGTTCAGGCCGTTGATGGCCTGTACGGTCATGTGGTCGGGATTGCCGGCGCCGATGCCGATGACGAGAAGCTTGCGCATAGGCGTCCTCCTGCCCGATCGGGCGGCCGGTGTCCAGACGGGGGCAGGCAGGCACGCGGGAACGCAAAACTCGGCCGGTCGGCAGAAACGCTGAACGCCTCTAGCTACTTCTCCTGGAATTGCTCTAGATGGAAGCGCATCCGCATGATCCCGGTCATGCCGTCGAGAGAGGGGAGCCATGACACGCACTATCCTGACCGCAGCGCTGGCATTCTCGGTTGCACCTGCCTTCGCCAACGATTCCGTTGCCGAGCTTGGCACCGGCGGGCTGATCCTGTCGCGCAGCGATGCGGTTGCCATGGAAAGCGAGGATCTCTTCATCTCGCCGGAAAAGGTGACCTTCGACTACGTTTTCCGCAACACTACCGACAAGGACGTCAGCGCGATCGTCGCCTTCCCGATGCCGGACATCGAGGGCGACCCGAACGAGATGCCGGCGATCCCGGAAGCGCAGAGCGACAATTTCCTCGGCTTCGAGGTGACGATCGACGGCGTCGACGCCAACCCGCAGCTCGAACAAAAGGCGTTCGCGCTGGGCATCGACATCACCGCGGAACTCAAGGCGCACGACGTGCCGCTCTATCCGTTCGGCGACGCCGCCAAGGCGGCGCTGGCAAAGCTGCCCAAGGACGTCGCCGAGGATTGGGAAGATCGCGGCATCATCGTCGAAGACACCGCCGATGATGGTTCGGGCATGCAAACCGCTTACGCGCCGTTCTGGCAGTTGCGCTCGACCTATTGGTGGCGCTCCACCTTCCCGGCCAACAAGCAAATCCATGTCTGGCACCGCTACAAGCCGAGCGTCGGCGGCACGTCATCGGTCAGCTTCTATTACGACGGCAAGTTCCAGGGGCAGTACGACACTTACAAGACCCGCTACTGCATGGACGGCGCGTTCGAGAACGCTGTGCGCAAGGCAGCGAACGAAAATCCCGACGGCTATCCCAAATATTTCGAGAGCCGCATCGCCTATGTCCTGACCACCGGCGGCAACTGGGCGTCCGGCAGTATCGGCAACTTCAAGCTTACCATCGACAAGGGCAGCCCAAAGAATCTGGTCTCCTTCTGCGGCGACAATGTCCGCAAGGTGGGTCCGACGACGTTCGAGATGACGGCCAAGGATTTTTATCCGGAGCACGATATCGGCATCTTGCTGCTTGAGCCGTCGGACAATAGTGGGAACGGCGGCTGATGGACATCGCGATCTACGTGGCCATTGCCGAGAACGGCGTGATCGGACGCGAAGGCGGGCTGCCGTGGCGGCTTTCCAGCGACCTGAAACGCTTCAAGGCCGACACGATGGGCAAGCCGCTCATCATGGGCCGCAAGACCTATGAGGGCATCGGCCGGCCGCTGCCCGGCAGGCTCAACATCGTGGTGACGCGAGCCAGAGACTGGCGATCCGAGGGCACCGAAGTCGCCCATTCGCTCGACGATGCCATCACGCTGGCCAAGGTGCGCGGCCGCTGCACGGCAGGTGCCGAGGAGATCTGCGTCGTCGGCGGCGGCGAGATCTATGCCCAGGCCCTGCCGCTGGCCGATCGTCTCCACGTCACCCATGTGCTGGCCGCGGTCGATGGCGACGCTCATTTTCCGCCGATCGACCCCGCGATCTGGCGGATCGTCCGATCCGAGGATTTTCCGGCGGGCGAAAAGGACAGCCACGCGACACGCTATACCGTTTACGAGCGCCGCGGCGACGGTCACTGACGAGGACAAAGGGTCGCTGACGGCTCAAATCGCAGGTGCGCGCAGCGGATCGCGTTGAAAGCGCGTCACGGCGTCCCTATAGAAGAACGAGGGTACAGCGCCACGCTTCCAACCGGACGCGCAAGAAGGCCGCCGTAAAACTTTGATTTGGCGCATGATTCCTTTCGGAAAACCGATATCGGTTTTCGAGGTCATGCGCTAGGATCGCGCCGCAAGGCCTGAGGGAACCGAAGCGAAAGGACATTCATGCCCTGGAACGACAAGAGCGGTGGCGGCGGCCCATGGGGCGGCGGCGGCAATCAGGGGCCCTGGGGACAGGGACCGAAAGGCCCGAGCGGCCCGCCCGGTTCGCCTCCCGATCTCGAGGACATCATCCGCCGCGGCCAGGACAGGCTGCGGCGCGCTCTTCCGGGAGGCGGCGGCGCCAGCCCGGCCGTCCTCGGGCTGATCGCGCTCGCGCTTGTCGTGCTTTGGGCTTTCAAGGCCATCTATACCGTGCAGCCTGACGAGGTCGCGGTCGAATTGCGCTTCGGCAAGCCGAAGGCCGAGCTCTCGCAGCCAGGCCTGCATTTCCACTGGTGGCCGATCGAAACGGTCGAAACGGCAAAGATTTCCGAGCAGCTCGTCAGCATCGGCGGCGGGGCGAGCAGCGGCTCCGGGCTGATGCTCTCCGGCGACCAGAACATCGTCAATGTGCAGTTCTCGGTCGCCTACCAGGTTTCCGATCCAAGGGCCTATCTTTTCGACGTCTCAGATCCCGACGGCATGCTGACGCAGGTGGCCGAAAGCGCCATGCGCGAGGTCGTCGGCCGGCGCCCCGCGCAGGATATTTTCCGCGACGATCGCCAGGGTATTGCCACATCGGTGCGTGAGATCGTCCAAAACACGCTCGATGGTTACAAGACGGGTCTGCAAGTCAACGCAATCTCCATCGAGGACGCCGCCCCGCCGCGCGAGGTCGCCGATGCTTTCGACGAAGTGCAGCGCGCCGAGCAGGACGAGGACAAGTTCGTCGAGCAGGCCAATCAATATTCCAACCAGAAGCTCGGCCAGGCGCGCGGTGAGGCGGCCCAGATCCGCGAAGATGCCGCCGCCTACAAGAACCGGGTCGTGCAGGAAGCCGAAGGTGAGGCGCAGCGCTTCATCTCCGTTTACAACGAATACGCCAAGGCGCCCGACGTGACGCGCAAGCGCCTTTACCTGGAAACAATGGAGAGGATCCTGAAGGACTCGAACAAGGTCGTCGTCGAGCAGGGCAACGGGCAGGGTGTGCTTCCTTATCTGCCGCTGCCGGCACTGCAGCCCAAGGCGCCGCCCGCGCCTGCGCTGGGAGGTAACCAGTGATGGCCAACCGTCTTCCCATCATCGCGGTCATCGCGGCCGTCCTTCTGTTTCTGCTCTATTCGTCGGTGTTCGTCGTCAAGGCGGGCGAGCAGGCAATCGTGCTGAGGTTCGGCGAGATCATCGACGTCAAGACCGAGCCGGGCATCTATTTCAAGGCGCCATTCGCCTTCTTCGATGCCGACAGCGTTCAGACGATCGAGAAAAAAGTCATGCGCTTCGACCTCGACAATATCCGCGTTCAGGTCTCCGGCGGCAAGTTCTACGAGGTCGATGCCTTCATCGCCTACCGCATTTCGGATCCGCGCACGTTCCGCGCGGCGGTATCGGGGCAGGTGGAACTCGCCGAAGCCCGGCTGAAGACGCGGCTCGATGCGGCGCTGCGCCGCGTCTATGGTCTGCGCGATTTCGAGGCGGCACTTTCCGAAGAACGCGGCGTCATGATGCGCGAGGTGCGTGACCAACTGCGTCCGGACGCGACGTCGCTCGGCCTCGACATCGAAGATGTGCGCATCCGCCGGACGGATCTGACCGCCGAAGTATCGCAGCAGACCTACGATCGCATGAAAGCCGAACGCCTGGCGGAAGCCGAGCGGCTGAGAGCTCGCGGCAACGAGGCGGCGCAGCGTATCAAAGCCAGGGCCGACCGCGAGGTCGTCGAGATCATCGCCGAGGCGCAGAAGGAATCGGAGATCCTGCGCGGCGAGGGCGAGGCGCAGCGCAGCGCCACCTTTGCTGAAGCCTATAAGCGAGACCCGGGCTTCTTCGATTTCTATCGCTCGATGAATGCTTACGGCACGGCCTTGGACAGCACCGGAACCACCATGGTGCTGTCGCCCGACTCCGAGTTCTTCCGTTTCTTCCGCGATCCGGAAAGCAAGCCCGAGCCCGGACAGCCGGCGGCACCGCAGCCCGCGCCCGCGGCGCCGGCAGCCCCGGCCACGCAACCCGGCAGCGCCCAGTAGCGGACGGTGCAGGATTTCCTCGCGGCTATCGGCCTGGTCCTCGTCATCGAGGGCCTGGTCTATGGCGGGTTTCCGGCTCTGGCCAGGAAACTGGCGGCGGAGGTGCTGTCGTTGCCGGAGAATGTGCTGCGGATCGCCGGATTGGCTGCAATCGCCCTTGGCGTCGCCATCGTCTGGCTGGTTCGCGGCTGATGAAATTCCTTGGTGCCGAGGCGATTGACGATTTATCTTCCGCCGATAGCTATAGCCGCAAACGTGCCTTATTTCTTGCCAACATGAATTGACGGGCGCCTTTGCGGAAGCGCCTTTCTTTTTCAAAACGCCGGGAGGCCACGATGATATCCGACACCCTGTTGCGCGCGGCGCGGCGCAGGTTTTTCGCCGGCGCCACCGCATTTGTCGTCGGCATAGTTGCCGTCCCGTCCTTCGTCACGCCCACGATCGCCTCCGACGCGCCGCCTTCCGTCGCCGACCTCGCCGAACGCCTGCTCGGCGCGGTGGTCAACATCTCGACCTCGCAAACCGTCAAAGGCACGGAAGGCCCCGGTGCGGTGCCGATGCCACAGCTTCCGGAAGGCTCGCCCTTCCAGGACTTTTTCGATGACTTCTTCAAGAACCGCGGCGGCGACAAGGGCGGCGGGCAGAAGGTGCAGTCGCTTGGCTCCGGCTTCGTCATCGATGCCGAGCAGGGCATCGTGGTGACCAACAATCACGTCATCGCCGATGCCGACGACATCGAGGTCAATTTCTCCGACGGCGTGACGCTGAAGGCGACGCTTGTCGGCACTGATACAAAGACCGACGTCGCGTTGCTGAAGGTCGATCCGAAGGGCCACAAATTAACGGCGGTGAAGTTCGGCGATTCCACCAAGATGCGCGTCGGCGACTGGGTGATGGCGATCGGCAATCCGTTCGGTCTTGGCGGCACGGTCACGGTCGGCATCGTCTCGGCGCGCAACCGCGACATCAATTCCGGCCCCTATGACGACTTCATCCAGACCGACGCCGCCATCAATCGCGGCAATTCCGGCGGTCCGCTGTTCAACAGCAGTGGCGAGGTCATCGGCATCAACACGGCGATCATCTCGCCGTCCGGCGGCTCGATCGGCATCGGCTTTTCCATTCCCTCGCAGCTCGCCGCGGGCGTCGTCGATCAGCTTCGCCAGTTCGGCGAAACGCGGCGCGGCTGGCTTGGCGTGCGCATCCAGCCGGTGACGGACGACATCGCCGAAAGCCTTGGCATGGCGACGGCCAAGGGCGCGCTGGTGGCCGGTGTCATCAAGGGCGGACCGGTCGACAACGGCACGGTTCAAGCCGGCGACGTCATCATCAAATTCGACGGCAAGGACATCCACGAAATGCGCGACCTGCCGCGCGTCGTCGCCGAAAGCCCGGTCGGCAAGGCCGTCGACGTCGTCATCGTGCGCAAGGGCGTCGAGCAGACAGTGAAGGTGACGCTCGGCCGGCTCGAGGACGGCGAGAAGCTGGCCAGCGGCGAGAACGGCAGTACCGGCGAGGACAAGGGCGACAAGGCGGCTCCTGTGTCGACGGCTTCGGTGCTCGGCATGACCGTTGGCGAGCTCAACGAGCAGACCAGACAGAAATTCGGCATCGCGGCCGATGTGTCGGGCGTGGTCATCACCGACGTCGCCAAGGATTCGGCCGCCGCCGAACGCGGCATCCAGCCCGGCGAGGTGATCACCGAGATCGCGCAGGAATCGGTCGGCACGCCAAAGGATGTCATGGACCGGATCGGGGCGCTGAAAGAGCAGGGCCGCAAGAACGCGCTGCTGATGCTCGCCTCGAAATCCGGCGAGTTGCGCTTCGTGACGATCCGGATGGACTGATTCCGGAGAGCCCGAACGGGTTGATTTGCAAGAATGGGCGGCTAGCGGGCCGCCCTTTTTCGCGCCTGCCAGTCGTCGCGCGACAGCCGGTACAGCGCATGCCGCTTAAGATGAGGGTGGCTGTCCGGCACGGCGGGATGGTCGAAATCGGCGCCCGGGTCGGCGCGCATGCCGAGCCGCTTCATGACGGCGATCGAACGATGGTTTTCCACGACGGCAAAGGAGACGATTTCGTCCAGCTCCAGCGTTTCGAAACCGAAGGAGAGCCAGGCTTCGGATGCCTCGGTGACATAGCCCTTGCGCCAGTATTCCGGTGCCAGCCGCCAGCCGATCTCGATCGTGCCGGCCGGCAGGGAAGGCACATGATCGGTTTGGAGGAGGCCGACGAAGCCGATGCACTCGCCGGTGGCGGCAATCTCGGCGGCGGCGAAACCGTAGCCATCCTCATCGATCCAGGCGCGGAGCTCGTCCATCTTTGCGTCCGCCGCGGCCCGGTCGCGGCGGAACGGAAAAAATTCCATCACGCGCTCGTCCGAGTTGATGCGATGGAAGAGCGCGCGGTCGCGCTGTTCCCAATTGCGCAGGATGAGGCGCTCGGTGCGGATCGGCTTCATTGCACGAACTCGCCCTGGCGATAGCCCTGGAGGTAAAGCAGCGCGGTCAGATCGCCGTGGTCGATGCGGATCCTTGCCTGCTCAGCCACCGCCGGCTTGGCGTGCAGCGCGACGCCGGTGCCGGCCAGGCGGATCATGTCGAGGTCGTTGGCGCCGTCGCCCACGGCAACGGCATCCTGCGTCGTCACGCCCAGCCTTGCCGCGATGTCGAGCAGCGCCTCGGCCTTGGCGGCGCGGCCGAGGATAGGCTCGGCCACCGTGCCGGTGAATCTGCCGCCATCCTCGATCAGCCGGTTGGCGCGATTCTCCTGGAAGCCCAGCATTGCGGCGATGCGGTTGGTGAAGACGTCGAAGCCGCCTGAGACCAGCGCCGTCCAGGCGCCGTTGGCACGCATGGTCTGCACCAGCGCGCGGCCGCCGGCGGCCAGCGTCAGCCGGTTGGCGATGATGCGGTCGACCACCGCCGTGTCGAGGCCCTTCAGCAAGGCGACGCGTTCGCGCAAGGCCGGCTCGAATGCGATCTCGCCATTCATCGACCGCGCGGTGATCGCAGCGACACGGTCCTTGACGCCGATCTCGTCGGCAAGCTCGTCGATGCATTCCTGAGCGATCATGGTCGAATCCATATCGGCAAGCAGGATCCTCTTCCTCCGGCCTTCAGCCGGCTGGACGATGATGTCGACCGGCTCGGAGGCCAATGCCGCGCGCAGATTGGCCGTCAATGCGCCGATGTCGGGCGTCTCCGGCAAAACCAGATCGCAGGCGACATCCTCGGCCAGCCAATGAACGGCGCTTGCGCCTGCCGCTCGCGAGGCGATATTCGCAAGCGGGACCGACACTCGGCGGTCTTTGGGATTGGACACAAGCGTGGCGATCAGAGGCATCGAAAATTCCGGCAGGCAGGCGGGCGAAGGCCGCGTGAAAAACGCCATCCTGATAGCGGGGCCGACCGCCAGCGGCAAGTCGGCGCTGGCGCTGGACATCGCCGAGCGCAAGGGCGGCGTCATCGTCAACACCGATTCCATGCAGGGCTATTCGGTTCTTGACGTGCTGACGGCGCGTCCGAGCGCGGCCGAAACGGCGCGCGTGCCGCATTATCTGTACGGTCACGTGCATCCTTCGACAGCCTACTCGACCGGCGCCTGGCTGCGCGACGTCACCGGGCTGATCCCGGAAGGTATTTTCTCCGGCCGGCCGGCTGTCTTCGTCGGCGGCACCGGGCTCTATTTCCGAGCTTTAGCCGAAGGCATCTCGGACATGCCCGACATTCCGCCTTCGGTGCGTGAGCGCTGGCGCTACGAACTCAAGGAACAAGGGGCAGAACGGCTGCACCGTGTACTGATGCATCAGGATTCGGCTGTCGCCATGCAGCTCCGGCCGACCGATGGCCAGCGCATTGTGCGGGCGCTGGAGGTGCTCGACGCGTCGGGACGGTCGATCCTTGAATGGCAAGCGGCACGCGGCCAGTCGCTCATCGACCGCGACAGCGCACGCTTCCTGGTGATCGAGCCGGATCGCGGCGAACTGGTGGCGCGTATCGGGGCGCGTTTCGATCAAATGCTCGACAAGGGCGCGCTCGACGAGGTCAGGCAGTTGATGGCACTCGACCTCGATCCGAACCTGCCGGCGATGAAGGCGATCGGCGTGCGCGAGCTGCAGGCCGCGATGGCCGGACACATGGGCTTTCCCCAAGCGATTGAGCGAGCCAAGATCGCGACGCGCCAATATGCCAAGCGGCAGACGACCTGGTTCAAACACCAACTGGGGCCGGAGTGGCAAAGGTTACGCCCGGGCGAGAAATGGTCAATCGGGGACTGATAGAATGCGATTTGATCAGGGCTTGGAATTGTGAGCGCAGCTTCCCGTCACGGTTGTCCGGGTTAACCGTCCGTAAGGCCTGGCATGCCATAACGGCGACGGTCGCAGTACCGCGGGGCGTTATGCGTTTTCACAAGGCGGAATCGGCGTTTTTCGTCTTTATCTTCGTGATCCTGGCCGCCGGCCTGGTGACCTTTCACGCCTATGGCCAATTGCAGGATATCGCGACCGCTCTCGACACCGCATCGCGTCTCGACAGAATCGCCTATCTCAACAAATTGCTGTTCGTGACCGGTGCGCTGCTGGCTGCTGCCTTGTTCTTTGGAACCTTCTTCATCTACCCGCTGATCCGCGGCCAGGTGAGGGAAGAGGGCAAGTTGCGCGCCATGACGGTGTCGCTGAGCGCCCGTTCGCAAACGCTTGAGCACGCAGCACTCACCGACGGCCTGACCGGAATGCAGAACCGCCGCTACTTCGATGACGCGTTGCGGGAATATCTCGACGAGTTCGGCCGCATCGACAAGCCGGTGGGCCTGATGATCCTCGATCTCGATCATTTCAAGCAGGTCAACGACACGCATGGCCACGATGTCGGCGACGAGGTTCTGCGGTCCGTCGCGCAGTGCGTACGGGGCATGACCCGCTATCACGATGTGGTGGCGAGGCTGGGCGGCGAGGAGTTCGCCGTGGTCACGCCCAACATGGATGCGGAACTGCTCGCGCGGTTCGCCGAGCGCATCCGCAAGGCGATCGCCAACCTGTCGATCATGTCGGGCAATGTGCGGCTGAAGGTCACCACCAGCGTCGGCCTCGCCGTCTGGGACCGCAAGGAGAGTGCCGAGGACTTCTATCGCCGCGCCGACCGGCAGCTCTACGAGGCGAAGAAGCAGGGCCGCAACCGCGTCTGCGCCTGAAATTCCATGATCAAATTCTTGACGCTGGCCGCCTGGAGCCGTGTTCTGCGCTTCTACCGCGCCGCGCGTCTCCTATGATCCTTTCCGAAAAGCGTTCTCGATTTTCGGGGTCATGCGCGTGCTCACGGACTATATGTCCGCTCCGGTTCTCGAAAGCGACTTCAGTCGACTCAGCCCGGGACTCAGTCGGCGCGAAGATGCAGAACGATTAGTCGTTCTGCTGGCGCATGCCGAAGGTCGAGGGCCTCAGGCCGTAACGCATGTCGAAATCGTCGTCCGGTTGCACGCGCGGCGCCGATGGCTTGCGGTAGTCGGGGTCGCCAGCCTGGCGCCCGGTATCGACGGCTTCGGCGAACGCTATCGACTGCTGCGGTTTCGGCACGTTGCGCAGACGCTCGACAATTCCGGCGAGATCGACATCGTCGCCGGAATCCGCGGGCAAGGCCTGCTCCCGCTTCGCTGTGCCGGGAATGAATTCCTGGGACAGTTTCTCGAATTTGAGCCGCATGGTCGTCGCCACGCCTTCGCCGAAGGCAATGGCTTCGCGCTGGCCCATGGAGGACAGGAACGCCAGCGTCGAGGCCGAGGAATCGGCGATCGCCGAGCGGATGATCGCCTGGTCCTGCTCGTTGGCGAGCCGCATGGCGAAGAAAGTCGAGCATTGCGACAGGATGGTCGGATCGAGCTCGCCTGGACGCTGGGTCACAACGCCGAGATAGCAGCCATATTTGCGGCCTTCCTTGGCGATGCGCGACAAAGCGTGCCTGGTCGGCGCGAAGCCGAGACGCGGATCGGCAGGCATGTAGCGGTGCGCTTCCTCGCAAAGCAGGAGCAGCCGCAGCCGGCCCTCGCTCCAGAGCGCAAGGTCGAAGGCGAGGCGCGCCAGCACCGAGCAGACCGAATTGACGACTTCGGACGGCATGCCCGCCATCTCGAAGCAGGTCACCGGACGTCCATGGTTCGGTACGCGGAAGATGTTGCCGATCGTCTCGTGGATGGTGTCCTCGATCAGCCGCGAATTGAACATGAAACGGTAGCGCGGGTCGGAAGCGGCCGATTCGATGCGCGTCCTCAACGACTTCAGTGTCGGCCGATCGTTCTTGCTTTCGAGCAGACCCATGCGCTCGTCGATCTGCTTGAGCAGATCGGCGATGCGGTAAGGCACCGGCGTGTCCGCCGTCAGCGCATCGCTGCCGCGCCTGATATACGAGCCGGAGCTCGGGTTGCGATAGAGGTTCTTGGCGGCCGGGATGAGGTCGCGCAGGACGTCGACTTCCTCCGGAACGGTCTCGCGACCGCGAAACAGAACTTCGGCGAATTCTTCCAGTCTGAACATCCAGAACGGCAGGTCGAGCGTCTTGGAATCAACCTTCACGCAGTATTCCGGAAGCGAGGCGGCAAACTCGTTGTGCGGGTCGAGGATCAGCACGCGCAGATCGGGCCGCGCCTCGATCGATTTGCGCAACAGCAGCGAGACAGCCGTGGATTTGCCGACGCCGGTCGTGCCGACAATGGCGAAATGGCGCGCCAACGTGTCGTCGACAGCGATGTTGGCGGCGATCGCCTCGTCCTGGGACAGTGTGCCGATGGTGATCGAATGGCGGCCGGCGAGATCGTAGACGGCCTGCAGGTCGCGGCTGCGGATACGGTGGGCAACCGCGCCGATATGCGGATAGGTGGTGATGCCGCGGTCGAAGACCGGTTTGGCGCCGGGCTCGGTGCCGTCGCGCACCTCGCCGATCAGCTCGATGCTGACCTCGATTGCGTTCTGACCCTCATTGCTCCAGGCGCGGTCAGACTTGCCGATCGCATAGACAAGGCCAACGGTTCGCGTCGCGCCAAGGTTGATGGAAATCATCTTGCCGACGGTCCACAGGCCGGTCACCGTGCCTTCGGCATCTTCGGCATAGGCGCTGATGGTAGCGCGCGCACCGTCGCATTGCACGACGTTGCCCAGGATGCGCTTGTCGCTCTGCTGGGCGTCGCGGCGCTCCTGCGAGGTCGGCTCCCCAATGGAGGCTTCGCGTTCAACAAACATCGGTTACCTGTCCCATTCCCCTCGGGGTCAAAGCTATCCCAATCGGGGTTAAAGCCGCGTGAGGTCGGATGGTGTAGGTCCCGTTAAACCACTCGCGAAAATGCGATCGACCAGCCTCTTCCTTCATCCCGGAATTTCGATATATTGGATGAATGACTGATATATCGAACGACATCACGTCCACGATCGGCAGGCGGATACGCTCCGAGCGTGATTTGCGGGGATGGTCGCTGGCCGAGTTGGCCGAGCGTTCCGACGTTTCCAAGGCGATGCTGAGCGCCATGGAGCGCGGCCTGACAAGTCCGACCGCGGCGCTCCTCGTGCGCATCGCGTCGGCTTTCGGCATGACGCTCTCGACGCTGATTACCCGCGCCGAAATGCAGGGCGGCAGCGTGTCCCGCAAGGACGAGCAGCCGGTCTGGCAGGATCCGGCGACCGGCTATGTGCGACGCCATCTGTCGCCTGCAACGCAAATGCCGCTCGAGCTGATCCGGGTCAGCCTGCCGGCAGGCGCCAAGGTCGATTTCCCGGCAGCGTCCTATGCCTTCATCAAGCAGCAGATCTGGCTGATCGGCGGCCGCCTGGACTTCACCGAAGGCAATGTCGTGCACAGGCTGGAGCCGGGCGACTGCCTGGCGCTCGGAGCCCCGTCGGACTGCACCTTCCACGCTCCGGGACCGGAAGCCGCCGAGTATCTGGTGGCGCTGGTCCGGGGCTGATCGCATGGCACGCCGGCCTGAACGGTCTCACAATGGCGGGCCGCCTCTCGACGACTACGAAGGTCCGCCCTGGGGCAAGGGCGACCCCTACATCTTTCTTGCCTGGCGCACCGCCCACGACAAAGCCTGGAAGGCGCCGAGCCATGCCGTCATGCTGATGCGGCTGAAAAAGGCCGAGCGGCTTGGGCTCACCTATGAGGAATACACGCTCGAGATCCTGGAGCGCGGGCGGCACCTCAGCGAGGACGATGCCGAGCGGATCGCGGAAATCCGAAGGGCGCGCCGCCGAAGTCGGAGCAGTCATTTCGCATGACCGCGGCCCGACACCTTATCACCTGGAGACCCCCGACATGAAACCCCTTGAAATCAGGGCGTTGAACGACGACGCAAAAACCAGCGGGATGCTTGCCGACCTGCTGATCGAGACAGTCGCCGCCGGCGGATCGGTAAGCTTCATGCATCCCTTGTCTCCCGATGCGGCCCATGAGTTCTGGCGCAAATCGCTCGCTGCCGCGGCGCGCGGAGAACGGGCGGTGCTGGGCGCATGGGATGGCAAGACGCTTGCCGGCACCGTCTCACTGCTTCTCGACTGCCCGCCCAACCAACCGCACCGCGCCGAGATTGCCAAGCTGATGACCCGCCTCGACTATCGCGGCAAAGGTATTGCCACCGGCCTGATGCGGGCCGCCGAGGAACTGGCGGTCAAAAAAGGGCGCACCCTGCTGGTGTTGGACACAGCAAGCGAAGAGGGGGCCGGGGGCCTTTACGAAAAACTCGACTTCTCGCTGACCGGCGAGATTCCGGACTATGCGCTAAAACCCCATGGTGGGCTCACCGGCACGCTCATCTATTGGAAGCGGATAGGGGAGCCAGCCCGGGCGCTATGCTGAAATGCTGGCGAGACGCGACAAAAGCCAGCGGCGAAAATCCTGTTCGGCGCCGGACAGCCGCGATGACGATGGCCATGTTAGGAAGTGACCCGATGGGCTCGAGAGCTCGAAATCGGAAAGCCTGACAAGGAGATTGTCCTTTAGCGCGGCCTCGATGAGCGGCCGCGAGCCCAGCAGCGCTCCGGCGCCGGACTTCGCCGCCTCCATCGCGGCGACAAAACTGTCGAAGCGATGCGAGCGTTGGGAGTGTCCGGCAAGGCCGGAGGCTGCGAACCATTCCGCCCACATCTCGCGCGCGCCCGCCACCAACAGCAGCGGCAGCGATGTCCATTCGGCATTTCCGGCCAAGGTCGGGGCCGCGACCGGAACGAGCCGCTCGACCGTCAACCGGTCGGCGTCGCGCCCGGAAAATGAACTGTTGCCGAAGCGGATGTCGAGCGTCGAGCCTGCCTCGTCGTAGTCCGTCGGCCGATGGATGGTCACCAGATCGAGCCTGATCCACGGCAGCGCCTTTGCGAGATCGGGAAGAGCCGGGACCAGCACCAGCAGCGCGAAAGAAATCGGAACGCGAATGGTGACGGTTTGCAAAACGCGTGGCTCGAACAACTCGCGCGTGCTGCTGCCGATGATCGCGAATGCCGACTGGATATGGGGAAGATAGGCGGCGCCCTCCGGCGACAACGCCACGCCGCGTGCCAGCCGCGCGAACAGTCGCGTCTTGAGACGCTCTTCCAGAAAGCGGATGTGCTGGCTGACGGCGGCTTGCGTGAGCCCGAGCTCGGCGGCCGCGGCGGTGAAATTCGACAGGCGCGCAGCCGCTTCGAAACTGCGTAGCCAGTCGAGCGGAGGCATGGGATCGGCAGCTTTTCCAGTCATTAGGTTTTTGGCGGCATTGGCTGAAAAACAATAATTTGAATTATGCCTTTGGCAAAGACAGCATGCAATCGGTACCGCGGCGCCGGCCCGAAGACGGGAGTTTCAGAAACGTGCTGACGAGAGCAAACCTTGGCGACGAAGGGCGAACGATCGCGCTTGGCTGGGACGATGGGACACGCAGCCGATTCCATGCCATGTGGCTGCGCGACAACGCACTGGACGACAGGACCCGCAGCGCCGGTAACGGCCAGCGGCTGGTCACCATTTTGGACATTCCGGGCGAGACACGGATCGGAGAGGCCTCGATCAAGGGCGAGGCGCTGGTGGTCACGTTCGTGCCTGAAGACAAGACCGTCAGCTTTCCCGCAAGCTGGCTTCGCGCCCATACTTACGACCGCGAAGAAAATCGGCAGCCCGGCTGGACCGGCAGCGACATTCGGCGGTGGACCAAGGCGACGATGCAGAGTTCGGTGCCGCGCGCGGCCTATGGTGAGGCGCGGCACGACAGGAATGTTCTGCGGCAATGGCTGACGGCGGTACGGAGCTTTGGCTTTGCCGTCATGGACGGTCTGCCGGCCGAATCCGGGGCATTATGCAATGTGGCCGATCTCTTCGGATATATCAGGGAGACCAATTACGGGCGCTGGTTCGAGGTGCGCGCCGAGGTCAATCCGAACAATCTTGCCTACACCAACCTTGGCCTGCAGGCGCATACCGACAATCCCTACCGCGACCCGGTGCCGACGCTGCAGATCCTGGCCTGCATCGAGAATACGGTGGAAGGCGGCGAATCCAGCGTCGTCGACGGATTCGCGGTGGCGGCCGCGCTGCAGGCGGAGAGTTCGAACGGCTTCCGGTTGCTTTCCTCCTATCCGGCGCGCTTCGAATATGCCGGCTCATCGGGCGTGCGGCTGCAGTCCAAGCGCCCGATGATCGAGCTCGGACCGGATGGCGAGCTCATCTGCGTGCGCTTCAACAACCGCTCGCTGGCGCCGACCATCGACGTGCCGTTCGCCGAAATGAACGCATATTACGCCGCCTATCGCCGGTTCGCCGAACTGATCGAGGATCCGGCCTTCGAGGTGACCTTCAAGCTCGAGGCGGGCCAGTCGTTCATCGTCGACAACACGCGCGTCATGCATGCGCGCAAGGCCTTTTCCGGCAGCGGCAAGCGCTGGCTGCAGGGCTGCTACACCGACAAGGACGGCCTGCTGTCGACGCTGGCGGCAATCGAACACGATGTCAGAGAGGCGGCCGAATGAAATCGAATGAACTGAACACCGGCAACATCGTCGAGTTCATCGCCGAAATTTTCGAGCGTCGCGGCGCGGAATCCTATCTCGGCGAGCCGGTCACCATGTCCGAGCATATGCTGCAGGGCGCGTGGCTAGCCGAGCAGGATGGCGCGCCGGAGGAGCTTGTGGCTGCGGCGCTGCTGCACGACATCGGCCACTACACCAGCGAGTTCGGCACCTATTCGCCCGACGACGTCGAGGACAAGCACCACGACGAGGCGGGGGGCGAGGTGCTGGCGCCGTTCTTTCCGCCGGTCATCGTCGAATGCGTCAGGCTGCATGTTGCGGCCAAGCGTTATCTCTGCGCCACCGATCCGTCCTATTTCGGCAAGCTGTCGCCGGCCTCGGTTCATACGCTGTCGCTGCAAGGCGGGCCGATGAGCGCGGAGGAGGTGGCGGAGTTCCGCAGCAATCCATTCCATCAGGAAGCCGTGCGTGTGCGCATCTGGGACGAGGGTGGCAAGGTCGCCAACATGAAGACGCGCGCCTTTCGCGACTACGTGCCGCTGCTGGAGCGGGTGGTGAAAAAGTTCGCGGCCCAAAGCGCGACGTGATCACCGGCGCCGCCCCACCCGGCACACTTGCCTACAATAGTGCGCCGTTTCTCGGCAACATCATGCGTCTCGACATACCCGGCAAAATGCGTTGGCGGCAACCAGGCAAGGGGTGTGGTGCTGGCGGCCTGAACAATCCGCGCCGCTGAACAATGGGACCGACAGATTGCCCGTTGACAGCGGCGCGGAACCGACCTTATTGTCCGCGCCCATGAAAACAGCACTCATTCTCGTAGGCTGGCGCGTGGGCAAGGCGGTGTAACCGCCGGGCGAAAACCTCCCATGCGCATCCCACAGGCTCCCTCGGGGGCCTTTTTTATTGCCCAAAACCCAACTAAACGACCAGCAAATCGCCAGATGGCGAACAGTACGGGACCAGACCGATGAGCAACGGACATAACGAGCGGCGCGAAATGACGGGCGCCGAAATGGTGGTGCAGGCGCTGAAGGACAACGGCGTCAAGCATGTCTTCGGCTATCCGGGCGGCGCGGTCCTTCCGATCTATGACGAGATCTTCCAGCAGGATGAGGTCGAGCACATTCTGGTCAGGCACGAGCAGGGTGCCGGCCATGCCGCCGAAGGTTATGCGCGTTCGACCGGCAAGGCCGGCGTGCTGCTGGTCACGTCCGGCCCCGGTGCCACCAATGCGGTGACGCCGCTGCAGGACGCGCTGATGGATTCCATTCCGCTGGTCTGTCTCACCGGTCAGGTGCCGACCTCGCTGATCGGCTCCGACGCCTTCCAGGAATGCGACACCGTCGGCATCACGCGCCCCTGCACCAAGCACAATTGGCTGGTGAAGGACGTCAACGAGCTCGCCGCCACCATCCACGAAGCCTTCCATGTCGCGACCACCGGGCGGCCGGGCCCGGTCGTCGTCGACATTCCGAAGGACGTGCAGTTCGCCAAAGGCATCTACGTGCCGCCGCAAACGGCGCCGCGCACCAGCTATCAGCCGAAGGTCCAGGGCGATCTGGAGAAGGTGAAGGCCGCCGTCGAATTGATGGCCGGCGCGAAGAGGCCGATCATCTACAGCGGCGGCGGCGTCATCAATTCAGGTCCGGAAGCCAGCCATCTGCTGCGCGAGCTGGTCGACCTCACCGGCTTCCCGATCACCTCGACGCTGATGGGTCTCGGTGCCTATCCGGCTTCTGGCAAGAACTGGATCGGCATGCTCGGCATGCATGGCACCTACGAAGCCAACATGGCCATGCATGATTGCGACGTGATGATCTGCATCGGCGCGCGGTTCGACGACCGCATCACCGGCCGGCTGACCGCGTTCTCGCCGAACTCGAAGAAGATCCATATCGACATCGATCCGTCCTCGATCAACAAGAATGTCCATGCCGACGTGCCGATCCTGGGCGATGTCGGCCGCGTGCTCGAGGATCTGGTGCGGCTGTGGCGGGCGACTGCCAAGGCCGACAAGAAGGCGCTCTATCCATGGTGGGAGCAGATCGCGAAATGGCGCGCGCGGGACTCGCTCGCCTATAGGATGAACAACGACGTGATCATGCCGCAATACGCGATCCAGCGGCTCTATGCGCTGACCAAGGATATGGACACCTACATCACCACCGAAGTCGGCCAGCACCAGATGTGGGCGGCGCAGCACTATCACTTCGACAAGCCTAACCGCTGGATGACCTCGGGCGGCCTAGGCACGATGGGATATGGCCTGCCGGCGGCGCTCGGCGTGCAGATCGCACATCCGAATGCGCTGGTCATCGACATCGCCGGCGACGCTTCGGTGCAGATGACGATGCAGGAGATGAGCTCGGCCGTGCAGTACGACGCGCCGATCAAGATCTTTATCCTGAACAACCAGTATATGGGCATGGTGCGCCAGTGGCAGCAGCTGCTGCACGGCAACCGGCTGTCGCATTCCTACACCGAGGCGATGCCGGATTTCGTCAAGCTGGCGGACGCCTATGGCGGCCATGGCATACGCTGCGACAAGCCGGACGAGTTGGATGACGCGATCCGCGAGATGATTTCGGTGAAGAAGCCGGTGCTATTCGACTGCCGCGTGGCGACTCTCGCCAACTGCTTCCCGATGATTCCGTCCGGCAAGGCGCACAACGAGATGCTCCTGCCTGACGAGGCGACCGACGAGGTGGTGGCCAACGCCATCGACGCCAAGGGCAGGGAACTGGTGTAGCGGCAGGCAGCGTCTGCGGCGGGAAGCCGTGTGGAAACAGATAATTAGCGCCAAAGTTTGAAATCGAGATTCACGTCATGAACGCACAGCTCCAGCCGACCGGCTCCGCCTACTTCATCGCCAAGGAAACCGAAAAGCCGGAAACGCACACGCTTTCCGTGCTGGTCGACAACGAACCGGGCGTGCTTGCCCGAGTCATCGGCTTGTTCTCGGGGCGCGGTTACAACATCGAAAGCCTCACGGTGTCCGAGACCGAGCACGAGAAGCATTTGTCGCGCATCACCATCGTGACGCGCGGCACGCCGCATGTGCTGGAGCAGATCAAGCACCAGCTCGAGCGGATCGTGCCGGTGCACCGCGTGGTCGATCTCACCGTGCGCTCGCACGAACTCGGCCAGGAGCGGCCGCTGGAGCGCGAGCTTGCGCTCGTCAAGGTCGCCGGCACCGGCGACGCCCGCGTCGAGGCGCTGCGGCTGGCCGATGCCTTCCGCGCGTCGGTCATCGACGCCAACACCGAGCATTTCATCTTCGAGATCACCGGCAAGGGTTCCAAGCTCGACCAGTTCATTGCCATCATGAAGCCGCTCGGCCTGGTCGAGATCTGCCGCACCGGTGTCGCAGCCATGAACCGTGGCCCGCAGGGGATGTAGGCGCGCTACCCACCGCTCCGACTGCTTCAAATTCTCCTTGCTGGTCCGGCAGTCGCCCGTCCGTGGCTTTTGCGCGCCTGCCGGAAAAGGACAAGATAGCTGACCTATCCGCGGGAGGATATGATGTCCGTCAACGCGTTCCTTGCACTCCTGGTCTATGCCTTCGTGACGTCGATCACGCCGGGGCCGAACAATCTCATGCTGCTGGCCTCCGGCGTCAATTTCGGCATCCTCAGAACGGTTCCGCATATGCTGGGCATCAGCATCGGTTTTCTGGTTCTGCTGCTGGCCGTCGGCTTCGGACTCGGCGCGGTGCTGACAGCGTTTCCGGTGCTGCATATGGCGCTGAAAATCGCCGGCGCCGCCTATTTGCTCTATCTCGCCTGGAAGATCGCCATGTCGCGTTCGATGGGTGGCAAGGACGGGGCGAAGGCGCGTCTGATGCGCTTCATCGATGCCGCCGCGTTCCAATGGGTCAACCCGAAGGCGTGGGTGATGGCGATCACTGCCATGGCCGTCTACACCAATCCGGATCATCCGTTCGTCTCGGTGGCGCTGATTTCGATCGCCTTCACCATCGTCAACCTGCCCAGCGTTTCGGTGTGGGCCGGGTTCGGCACCGCGCTGCGCGGCTTCCTTTCGGATCCCGTGCGGCTGAAATGGTTCAACATAGGAATGGGTCTGCTGCTCGCAGCGACGCTCTGGCCGATGCTGCGTTAAGGGATCGCCACGGCACGTTAGCCGGCTGCACAACAATTGTGCAGTGCATATTAAATCTTCGTAATCCCGCGTTTTGGCCCTTTTCCGCCAAAGCCTTGTCTTATCTATTCGGCGAAATTCGCGGCAACGGCCGTGAAATGAGCTGAGAATAGACCACCGGTTTCGGCGTGTCGGATAGAGGGCCAGTTGTCGATGCGCGGAAAAATCGCCTTCACAGTCGTTGCTCTGGCCTGCCTTGCAGGTGTCGGCCTTTATCTGTCGCCCGCCACGATGGGCAGGGTGCAGCAGCTGATCTCCGGCCAGCAGGCCGACACAGCCGGCGCCGACACGACCAAGGCATCGGGCAGCCAGAAGGGCGGCGCTGGCGGCGCGCGTTCCGCCTCGATCGTTTCGGCAACTGCGACGACCGCCGATTTTCCGATCCGTCGCTACGCCATCGGCTTCGTCTCCTCACCGTCGGTGGTCAGCGTAAATGCCCGTGTCTCCAGCCAGATCGTGTCGATCGCGGTGAAGGACGGGCAAATGGTCAAGGCCGGCGACCTTCTCTTCTCGCTCGATGACCGCGCACTGAAGGCGCAGCTTGCCAAGGATCAGGCGACGCTCGTCAAGGACCAGGCCCTGCTGGTGAGCGCCACGGCGGATCTTCAGCGCGCCAAGGACCTTGTCGCCAAGCAGGCTGGCACGCAGCAGACTTACGACCAGGCACTGGCGGCGCAGAAGGCCGCGGCCGCCACCATCGATGCCGACAAGGCGACGATCGACGCCGATACGGTCCAGTTAAGCTACGCGACCATCAGCGCGCCCATCTCAGGCAGGCTGGGGGCGGTCAATGTCTCGGTCGGGGATCTCGTCACCACCAGCAACGGCTCAAGCACCACGACGCCGCTTGTGACCATCACACAGATGGACCCGCTGCAGGTGAATTTCACTCTGCCGGAAAGCAACCTTGCTTTATTGCACAAGGCGTTGGCGAGCCCACAGCAAGGCGACGTGACGCTGACCAAGGACGGCGATCCGACGCCGATCGGCAAGGGCACGCTCGATTTCGTCGATTCCAGCGTCGACACCGCCTCCGGCACCATCGCCACGCGGGCGAGCATACCGAACTCCGATCTTTCGCTTTGGCCGGGGCAGTATGTGAACGTCATCCTTGATGCCGGCACGATGCCGCAAATGACCTCGGTGCCGACGGTCGCGGTGCAGCCGAGCCAGAAAGGTCCCTTCGTCTATGTGGTCAAGCCGGACAACACGGTCGAGATGCGGCCGGTGCAGGTGGCGCTGACGGAGGGCGATAACAGCGCCATCAGCCAAGGCCTCAAGGGCGGCGAGAAAGTGGTGGTCGAAGGCCAGACAAGGCTAAAGGACGGCGCGACGGTGCACGAAGGCAAGACAGCGAGCAACAGTGGCGATCAAAATTCGCCTAAGGTCGCACAAGCCGACAAGGCCGGCGAGGCCCGCCCATGATTTCCGAATTCTGCATACGAAAGCCCGTCGCCACGCTGCTGATGTCGTTCGCCCTCGTGCTGGGCGGACTGTTCGCTTACAAGTTCCTGCCGGTTGCCGCGCTGCCCAGCGCGGAGTTCCCGGTGGTGAATGTCTCGGCCCAACTGGCCGGCGCTTCGCCGGAGACCATGGCGACCTCGGTCGCGACGCCGCTGATCAAGCAGTTCGCAACCATTGCCGGCATCGATTCGATTTCGACCACCAACTCGCTGGGCCAGACCTCGATCGCCATCCAGTTCGTGCTCAACCGCGACATCGACGCGGCTGCCGCGGACGTTCAGGCAGCCATTGCGCGCACGCAAAAATCGCTGCCGCCGCAAATGACGGCGCCGCCAAGCTATCGCAAGGTCAATCCGGCCGATGCGCCGATTCTTCTGATGTCGCTGGTCAGCGACACCGTTCCACTCACCGACCTCGACGCCTTCGCCGAAAACGTCATCTCGCCCTCGCTATCGACCATCGATGGCGTTGCGCAGGTTTCGATCTACGGACAGCAAAAATATGCGGTGCGCATCCAGATCGATCCGACCGCGCTCGCCGCGCGCGGCATCTCGATCGACCAGTTGCAGACGGCCGTGGCCTCGGCCAACAGCAACACCCCGCTCGGCGTGCTGCAGAACGACAAGCAGCAGCTGACGATCACGGCCAACACTCAGTTGATGAACGCCGCCGATTTTTCAAACATTATCATCGCCACCAAGAACGGCCATCCGGTGCGGCTGGGCGAGGTCACGCGCGTCATCGACTCGGTCGAAACCACGACGACGGCGAGTTGGTATGACGGCACGCGCGCCATTATCATGGCCGTGCAGCGTCAGCCCGACGCCAATACGGTCGACGTCGTCGACAAGGTCAAGGCGATGCTGCCGTCCTTCCAGGACCAGATGCCGGCTGCCGCGAGCATCAAACTGCTCAACGACCGATCCACCTCGATCCGCCAGGCCGTCGACGACGTGCAGTTCACGCTGCTCCTGACCATCGCGTTGGTGGTGATGGTGATCTTCGTGTTCCTGCGCCGCGTCACGGCAACGATCATCCCGGCGGTGGCCGTGCCGATTTCGCTGATCGCCACACTCGGCGCGATGTTCCTGTTCGGCTTTTCGATCGACAACATATCTCTGATGGGTCTGACGCTGGCCGTCGGCCTCGTCGTCGACGACGCGATCGTCATGCTCGAAAACATCTTCCGCCACATGGAGGAGGACGGGCTGTCGGCTTTCGACGCCGCGCTCAAGGGCGCGCGTGAGATCGGCTTCACCATCATATCGATTTCGATTTCGCTGGTGGCGGTGTTCATCCCCGTGCTTCTGATGGGCGGCGTCATCGGCCGTATCTTCAACGAATTCGCCGTCGTGGTAACGGTCGCCATCCTGGCGTCGATGTTCGTGTCGCTGACCCTGACCCCGATGCTGTGCTCGCGGCTTTTGTCGGTGACCAAGGCCGATCGCGAGGCGCATGCCGACGGTCACAGACATGATCTCATCACGCGTGGCTATGACTGGATCCTGAGCTTCTGCCTGCGCCACACCTTCCTGGTGTTCCTGGTCTTCGTCGGCACCGCGGCGGCCTCCGTCTGGCTGATCCAGGTTTCGCCGAAGGGCTTCTTCCCGCAAGAAGACATAGGCCAGATCTCGGTAACCACCATCGCCCGCCAGGACATCTCCTTCGACGCGATGACGAAGCTGCAGAGCCAGGTCGCCGACGTCTTCTCGCATTCGACTTACGTCGATCACGTCGCCTGGTCGGTGGGCAGCGGCAATAATGCGCTCAATCAGGGACAGTTGTTCGTGCAACTGAAGGACAAGGACAAGCGTCCCGACATAGAGAAGGTGCTTTCCGATTTGAGGCGGCAGCTGTCCGGCGTCGCCGGCATCGAAACCTATATGCAACCGGTGCAGAACCTCAGGCTCGGCTCGCGGTCCTCGGCCAGCGCCTATCAGTTGGTCGTCCAAGGCCTCGATAACGGCGCGACGGACGCCTGGGCGCAGAAATTGAACGACGCCATGGCCGCCGATCATAAATTCTTCACCGACGTCACAAGTGATTTGCAGAACAACGCGCTGCAGGCGTCGCTGGTCGTCGATCGCGACAAGGCCGCTCAGCTCGGCATCGACACGGACACGCTGCGCTCCGCCCTCTATGGCGGCTTCGGCACCGATCAGGTCTCAACCATTTTCGGCTCGGCCGACAGTTACGAAGTCATCACCGAGCTCGATCCGAAGATCGAGTGGTCGCCGGAGCGCATGCTGGCCATTCAGGTGAGAACGGGAAGCGGCAGCCTCGTTCCTCTCGGTGCCTTCGCCCGGGTCGATCGCACAGCCGGCGCCTTGACGGTCAACCAGCTTGGCCAGTTGCCGGCGGTCACGATCTCCTACAACCTGCCGCAGGGTGTCTCGCTCGGCGACACGGTGACCCGCATCAACCAGCTCAAGGACCAGATCGGCATGCCGCAGGCAATCGGCACCACCTTCGCCGGCACGGCCAAGACGTTCCAGGATTCGCTTGCCAATCAAGGGCTGCTGATCGGGGGCGCGATCCTCACGATCTACATCGTGCTCGGCATGCTCTACGAGAGCTTCATTCATCCGCTGACCATTCTGACGGGCCTGCCATCGGCGGTACTGGGCGCGGTGGTTGCATTGCGGCTCTTCGGCATGGACCTGTCGGTCATAGCCGTGATCGGCATCCTGATGCTGATCGGCATCGTCAAGAAAAACGGCATCATGATGATCGACGTGGCGCTGGAGTTGAGGCGCGAGGGCATGTCGGCGCTGGACTCCATCCACAAGGCGTGCCTGATGCGTTTCCGGCCGATCATGATGACGACGCTGGCGGCCTTGATGGGCACGTTCCCGATCGCGCTCGGCACCGGCGCCAGCGCCGAGCTGCGCCAGCCGCTCGGCGTTGCGGTGGTCGGCGGCCTGCTCGCATCCCAGGCGCTGACCCTGTTCGTCACGCCGGTCATCTATGTCTATTTCGAGCATTTCTCCGGCTGGCTGCTCAGCTTCTCCTCGAAGAAGAGCCGGCCGGCGTTGCATGCGGTCGAGCCGGTCGAGCAGCCCTCGCTCTTCGACCCCGGAGAAAATGCCGAACCGAAAAAATTGGCCGCCGAATAGGCGGCCCGGCTCTGGCCCAAGTTGCCGAGCTTGCGGGGGCGTGCGCACGATCGTAACCTTGCGCCATGTCCCATGATCACGACCACGACAACGAGCTCGATCCGTTTGCGGCGCGCGTGCGCGCATTGGAAACGATCCTTACCGAGAAGGGCCTGATCGATCCGGCGGCCATCGACGTCATCGTCGATACCTACGAGACGAAAATCGGCCCACGCAACGGCGCCAGGGTGGTGGCGAAGGCCTGGAACGATCCGGCCTATGCCGAATGGCTGAAGCGCGACGCGACGGCGGCAATTGCCTCGCTCGGCTATACCGGGCGTCAGGGCGAGCACATGCAGGCGGTGTTCAACACGCAGGAGACGCACAACCTCGTCGTCTGCACGCTCTGCTCCTGCTATCCGTGGTCCGTGCTCGGCCTGCCGCCGGTCTGGTACAAGGCGCCGCCCTATCGTTCGCGGGCTGTTATCGATCCGCGCGGCGTGCTGGAAGAATTCGGGCTAACCTTGCCCGCGGGCAGGAAAATCCGCGTCTGGGATTCGACGGCCGAGCTTCGCTATCTGGTGGTGCCGATGCGGCCGAAAGGCACCGAGGGCTGGAGCGAGGAGCAACTCGCCGGCCTGGTCAGCCGCGATTCGATGATCGGCACTGCGCTGGCGAAGGAGCCGGCATGAACGGGCCGCAAGATCTCGGCGGGCAGATGGGGTTCGGGCCGGTCGCGCCCGAGACGGACGAGCCTTACTTCCATGCTGCCTGGGAGCGGCGGGCGCTTGGCGTCACGCTCACTGCCGGCGCCATGGGTGCCTGGAACATCGACGAGAGCCGGCATGCGCGAGAGTCGCTGCATCCCGCCGATTATTATTCGTCGAGCTATTACCAGATCTGGATCCAGGCGCTTGAGGTACTCCTGAAGCGCCATGGCTTCGTGACGGAACGCGACCTTGCCGCCGGCAAGGCTGTCGATCCGGCGTCGACACCCAAACGCGTGCTGAAGGCTGCCGATGTGCCTGCCGTGCTCGCCAAAGGTGGGCCTTGCGACCGTCCCGTGGCTGCGCCGGCGCGCTTCCAGGCGGGCGACCGCGTGCGGACGAAGAATTTCAGTCCGACCGGCCATACGCGCCTGCCGCGCTACGCGCGCGGCAAGAACGGAAGGATCGAGGCCGTTCGCGATGGCTTCGTGTTCCCGGACAGCAACGCGCATGGCAAGGGCGAGAACCCGCAATGGGTCTATACCGTGGTTTTCGACGGCGCCGAGATCTGGGGCGAGGGCGCCGACCCGACGCTTGAGGTCTCGATCGATGCCTGGGAGAGCTACCTTGAGCCCGCATGAGACCGAACTGCCGGGCGGCTTCGACGATCCGGTGTTCGCCGAACCGTGGCAGGCGGAGGCTTTCGCCATCACGGTCGCGCTGCACGACAGCGGCTTGTTTTCGTGGAACGAATGGGCGGACGCCCTGTCCGCCGAAGTGAAGAAGCCGGACGCCGCGAGGGACGGCCACGACTATTACGAGCACTGGCTGTCGGCGCTGGAAAAATTGCTGGCGACCAAGGGCGTCGCCGGCAAGCACGAGATCGATGCGCTCGCGGCCGCCTGGGAGCGTGCCGCCCACGCCACGCCGCACGGCAAGCCGATCCTGCTGGAGAATGATCCCGGAGCCCACCGGTAGCCCGGACTCAAACTTCGTTCCCTTTACGTTCTTGTTTGCGCCTGATAGCGTGCCGAGCTGATAATGAATGAGACCGTCGCCGACGACGCCGGTGATGGCACGCCAACCTTGTGTTTCGCTCGCGAATCCGGTCTGTCGAACTGATGGAATTCTCTCCCCAACAGGACGAGGCTTTGAAGGCGGTCGGCCGCTGGCTGAAGGACGGGCGGCCGCAGATCTTCCGCCTGTTCGGCTATGCCGGCACCGGCAAGACGACGCTTGCGCGCTATTTCGCCGAGCACGTCGACGGGCAGGTGCAATTCGCGGCCTTCACCGGCAAGGCTGCCCAGGTGCTGCGCTCCAAGGGAGCGACCAACGCCCGCACCATCCATTCGCTGATCTACAGGCCGAAGGGCGAGGAATCGGTCGAGGACCAGGTGACCGGCAAGACGTCGATGTCGCCGACCTTTTCACTCAACCGGCAAAGTCCGATCGCGCACGCCAAGCTCGTCGTCATCGACGAATGTTCGATGGTCGACGAGCAACTCGGCCGCGACCTGCAGAGCTTCGGCACGCCGATCCTAGTGCTCGGTGATCCGGCGCAGTTGCCGCCGATCTCGGGCGGCGGCTTCTTCACCGAGCACGAGCCGGATGTGCTGCTCACCGAGATCCATCGCCAGGCTCGCGACAACCCGATCATCCGGCTGGCGCTCGACGTGCGAGAAGGCCGCGAGTTCATGCACGGCGACTACGGCACGGCGCAGGTGATCGGCAGGGAAGGGGTCACGCAGGATCTGGTGATGAAAGCCGATCAGGTGCTGGTCGGCACCAACCGCACGCGGCGGCGCTACAACCAGCGCCTGCGCGAGCTGAAGGGCTTTTCCGCCGATTATCCGCAGGCCGGCGACAAGCTGGTTTGCCTGCGCAACGATCCGGCCAAGGGGCTGCTCAACGGATCGCTGTGGAAAGTGATGACCTCGTCGCGCGAGACGGTGAAGCCCGGCATCAACCTGCTGGTCTCGCCGGAGGAGGACGATCCCGACCGCGGCGTTGCCAAGATCAAGCTGCTGAAGGCGGCGTTCGAGGATCCGGATGCCGAGATTCCATGGCAGCAGAAGAAGCGATTCGACGATTTCGACTACGGCTATGCGCTGACCGCGCACAAGGCGCAGGGCTCGCAGTGGAACGACGTCGTGTTGTTCGACGAGAGCTGGGCCTTCAAGGAGACCCGGCAGCGCTGGCTCTATACGGCCATCACGCGTGCGGCCGAGCGGCTGACGATCGTGCGATAGAGCGGTTCACCGGGTCAGGAAACGGTAAACCCCTCTAGCTCGTTGCTTTGGCGCAATTCCGAACGGAAAGCCGTTCTCACCTTTCCTGGAAATGCTCCAGTCCGCTTATTCCGCGGGCCTCGCATCGAGCCATTGCCATGCCGCGGCTTCGTCCTGACTGGGGAAATGCCGGAATTCGAACGGCAGAACCTTCGGAAAGAAGTCGCCGACAAGCGATGCCCAGCGCGGTTCGCCGATAGCTGCGCAACGGACGACATGCTCCAGCGCGTCGGCCACACCTTGCTGCAGCGTCTCTTGCGAGATGTTGGCCCAATCGACGCTCTCCTCGTCAGTCAGCCGCACCAGCACGTCGATCCTCGGGTGCAGGGCATAGGCAGCTTCCAGCAGGCCGAACAGGTTTTCCGCATCCGCCGGCGAGACATCGCCGACGACGTCGATGGCAAAAAGCGCGTCACGGTTGGTTTCAATGCGGCGTATCGCCGGCACCGCCTCGAGGAAATTCACTGGCAAATCCTTGTGTTGGCCATCAGCTAGTCTCTGGAACACCGGAAACCCACTATCTGTTCCCTGCAAAGGCGCTATAGATGCCCGCCAAAACCAAGCTGGATGCCAATTCATGCCTGCAAAGCTTTCGGTCAACCTCAACGCTGTCGCCATGCTGCGCAACCGCCGCGACCTGCCGTGGCCGAGCGTCACGGGGCTGGGGCGCATCGCTCTTGCCGCCGGCGCGCATGGGTTGACCGTCCATCCACGTCCCGATGAGCGGCATACGAGACATTCCGACCTGCCGGAGATCAGGGCGCTGCTCGACGATGAGTTCCCCAAGACGGAATTCAACATCGAGGGCTATCCGACAGAGGATTTCCTGGCGCTTGTCGAGAAGAACCAGCCGGAGCAGGTGACACTGGTGCCCGACGATCCGGCGCAGGCGACGTCGGACCACGGCTGGAACTTCGTCGCGCAGGCCGCGTTCCTGACACCGATCGTCAAGCGGCTGAAGAAGGGCGGATTTCGCGTGTCGCTGTTTTCCGACGCCGATGCGGCCGGCGTGAATGCCGCGCGCGATACCGGCGCCGACCGGATCGAACTCTATACCGGGCCGTATGGCGGTTACCATTCCGATTCCGCCAAGGCAGCCAAGGAATTGGAAAGACTGGGAAAAACCGCGGACGCGGCACTCGCGGCGGGGCTCCAGGTCAATGCCGGCCACGATTTGACCGTGAACAATCTGCCGGCATTGATCAAACGCATCCCCGCATTGGCCGAAGTATCGATCGGACATGGGTTGACAGCGGATGCGCTGGAGTATGGCATGGCCGGCACGGTTGGGCGGTTCTTGAAGGCCTGCGGATGGTAGGGCGAGGATGCCTTGCGTAGCTCCGGCGTGTTCCGCGCTTTGCGGCAGCCTCGGAGCGTGGCGAATCTGATGAAGTGGGGTTCATGGTGCTAGCCAACGCCAGCGAAACAGAATCCCTCGAACCTTCGGGCCATGCCGAAACCGAGCGGCAGCACAGCACCAAGGTTCTGATGCTCGGCGCGCTCGGCGTCGTCTACGGCGATATCGGCACGAGCCCGATCTACGCCTTTCGAGAGGCTCTCCATGCTTCAGGGGGAGTGGTTGCCCGCAACGATGTGCTCGGCGTGCTGTCGCTGATCGTCTGGGCGCTCACCATCATCGTCACGATCAAATATGTCGCCTTCGTGCTGAGGGCCGACAATAAGGGCGAGGGCGGCACGCTGTCGCTGATGGCGCTGGCAAGGAGCGCCTATCCGCAGGGCTCCAGCCTGATCCTCGTGATCGGCCTCTGCGGCGCGGCCCTCTTCTTCGGCGATTCGATCATCACGCCGGCGATCTCCGTGCTTTCGGCGGTTGAAGGCCTGGAAGTCATCACGCCGGCGCTCGATGCCTATGTCGTTCCGATCACGCTGGTGATTCTGGCGGTGCTTTTCGCCGTGCAGCGTTTCGGCACGGGCAAGGTGGCGGCAGTGTTTGGACCCATCACGGCGACATGGTTCGTGGCGATCGGCGTTGCCGGCCTCTATCACATCGTCGACGACTGGTCCGTCCTGTTGGCTATAAACCCCTACTATGCGGTCTATTTCCTGGCCACCACGCCGACGGGCGCCTTCGTCACCGTCGGCGCGGTTTTCCTCGCGGTCACCGGCGCCGAGGCGCTCTATGTCGACCTTGGCCATTTCGGCCGCAAGCCAATCGTGCTGGCCTGGTTTTCCATCGTTTTCCCTTGCCTGCTCCTCAACTATTTCGGGCAGGGCGCCTTCGTGCTCTCGCACGGCGGCAAGCCGACCAACCCGTTCTTCCAGATGCTTCCCGAATGGGGGCTGATGCCGATGGTCGCCCTGGCAACGGCGGCGACGGTCATCGCCAGCCAGGCGGTGATCTCCGGCGCCTTCTCGCTGACCAGACAGGCGGTGCAGCTCAATCTTCTGCCGCGCATCGAGGTGCAGCACACATCCGAGATGCAAAGCGGCCAGATCTATATGCCGAGGGTCAATCTGCTGGTCGCGCTCGGCGTGATGCTTCTGGTCGTCGGCTTTGGCAACTCGAGCGCGCTCGCCTCCGCCTATGGCATTTCGGTGACCGGTGAGATGCTGATGACGACGATCCTCTTGTTTGTCGTCATGCGCTGGCTCTGGAAATGGCAGCTGGCGCTCGCATTGGCGCTGGCGCTGCTCTTCGGCGTCATCGACCTCGGCTTCTTCTCGGCCAATGTCGTCAAGATGGTCGAAGGCGGTTGGGTGTCGATCACTGTCGCTTTGATCATGGGGCTGATCATGTGGACTTGGATTCGCGGCACCCGCTACCTATTCGACAAGACGCGCCGCAACGAAATCCCGCTCGACTTTCTGGCGATGAACCTCCTCAAGAAGAAGCCGCAGCTGGTGTCCGGCACCGCCGTGTTCTTGACCAGCGATCCGCTGAGCGCGCCGACCGCGCTCATGCACAGCCTTAAGCACTACAAGGTGCTGCACGAAAAGAACGTCATTCTTTCGGTGGTGACCGCGCCGCAGCCGGTGGTGCCGGACAACGAGCGGGTGAAGATGGAGACGGTCAACGAGCTGTTCATGCGGGTCACGCTGACCTTCGGCTACATGGAGCAGCCGAACATTCCGCGCGCACTGGCGATCTGCCGCAAGCAGGGGTGGAAGTTCGACATCATGACGACGTCCTTCTTCCTGTCGCGGCGCTCGCTGAAGGCCTCGCCCAATTCCGGCATGCCGATCTGGCAGGACAGGCTGTTCATCGGCCTTGCGAAGACGGCGGCGGATGCGACGGAGTATTTCCAGATCCCCACCGGGCGCGTGGTCGAGATCGGTACGCAGGTCGCGATCTGACGCTTCAAGCATCCACATTGTGCCATAGATTTGAATGCACCTCTGCAGGTCGAGCCTTGCACTGGCGGTATGGGAGCCCTAACGCCAGGGCACTTGATATTGCACTGCAGCAAGCGTAGAGCACCGCGCATTTTATCGGAGTGTCGTCATGGCCCTTGCCAATGGTGCTGAGGCAGAACCCGTCGAGCAAACCGGGCATCCGGAAATAGAGCAGCACAGCACCAAGGTGCTGATGCTGGGCGCGCTGGGTGTCGTCTATGGTGATATCGGCACCAGCCCGATCTACGCGTTCCGCGAGGCGCTCGTTGCTTCCTCGCGCGGTGAGGTCGCCGATCGCGGCGATATCCTTGGCGTGCTGTCGCTGATCATCTGGTCGCTGACGATCATCGTCACGATCAAATACATCATGTTCGTGCTGCGCGCCGACAACCGTGGCGAAGGCGGCGTGCTCTCGCTGATGGCGCTGGCGCGCAGCACTTTCGCGACGCGTTCGGCGGTCATCCTGGCCATCGGCATCGCCGGCGCCTCGCTTTTCTTTGGCGACGCCGTGATCACCCCGGCCATCTCCGTGCTTTCGGCCGTCGAAGGCATGAATGTCGTGACACCCGCCTTTCAGCCTTATGTGGTGCCGCTGACGCTGCTCATCTTGGCCATTCTGTTTGCGGTGCAGCGGTTCGGCACAGGTGGTGTCGCCTTGATCTTCGGGCCGATCACCGCCGTGTGGTTCCTCGCCATCGGCCTGTCCGGGCTGAATCACATCATTGCCGATCCTGAAATCCTTTGGGCGATCAGCCCGCACTACATCGTCGCCTTCCTGATCCACTCGCCGGACGTGGCTTTTGTCACGATCGGCGCCATTTTCCTGGCCGTCACCGGCGCGGAGGCACTCTACGCCGACCTCGGCCATTTCGGCCGCAAGCCGATCGTGCTGGCATGGCTGGCGATCGTATTTCCCTGCCTGCTATTGAACTATGCCGGGCAGGGCGCTTTCGTGCTCGCCAAGAACGGCGTCGTCGGCCATCCGTTTTTCGAGATGAATGAAGGCTGGGCGCTGATCCCGATGGTGATTCTGGCGACGGCAGCGACGGTTATCGCCAGCCAGGCGGTGATCTCCGGTGCCTTTTCGCTGACCAGGCAGGCGGTGCAGCTCAACATGCTGCCGCGGCTGGAGATCCTGCATACGTCCGAAAAACAGTCGGGCCAGATCTACATGCCGCGCGTCAACATGCTGCTGGCGCTGGTGGTGATGCTTCTGGTGGTCGGTTTCGGCGCGTCCAGCAGACTTGCCTCGGCCTACGGGATCTCGGTGACCGGCAATATGCTGGTGACGACGGTGCTCCTCTTCGTCGTCATGACCCGTATCTGGAAATGGCAGCTCTGGGTCGCGGTGTCGTTAACGGCTCTGTTTGCCTTCATCGATGTCGGCTTCTTTGCCTCCAACATCGTCAAGGTGTTCGAAGGCGGCTGGGCGTCGCTCGCCGTGGCTTTCGCCATCATCCTCGGCATGTGGACCTGGGTGCGCGGCAGCCGCTACCTGTTCGACAAGACGCGCCGCAACGAAATCCCGCTCGACTTCCTGGCGGCGAACCTTTCGAAGAAAAAGCCGCAGCTGGTGTCCGGCACCGCCGTGTTCTTGACCAGCGATCCGCTGAGCGCGCCGACCGCGCTCATGCACAGCCTTAAGCACTACAAGGTGCTGCACGAAAAGAACGTCATTCTTTCGGTGGTGACCGCGCCGCAGCCGGTGGTGCCGGACAACGAGCGGGTGAAGATGGAGACGGTCAACGAGCTGTTCATGCGGGTCACGCTGACCTTCGGCTACATGGAGCAGCCGAACATTCCGCGCGCACTGGCGATCTGCCGCAAGCAGGGGTGGAAGTTCGACATCATGACGACGTCCTTCTTCCTGTCGCGGCGCTCGCTGAAGGCCTCGCCCAATTCCGGCATGCCGATCTGGCAGGACAGGCTGTTCATCGGCCTTGCGAAGACGGCGGCGGATGCGACGGAGTATTTCCAGATCCCCACCGGGCGCGTGGTCGAGATCGGTACGCAGGTCGCCATTTGAGGGACTGCAACGCCTAAAGCGGTGAGTTGGTGCTCGTTACCGGCGGCTCCGGGTTCCTCGGCGCGCACTGCGTTCTAGCCCTGTTGCAGGCAGGCTACCGCGTCCGCACAACAGTGCGATCCGCCAAGCGCGAAGCCGATGTTCTCGCCATGCTGAGGGTCGGCGGTGCCGAGCCGGGCGATGCGCTTTCCTTCGCCTACGCCGATCTGATGACAGACCCCGGCTGGCTGGAAGCGGTCGCGGGATGCCAGGACGTTCTTCATGTCGCTTCGCCGTTCCCGCCGGGCGTGCCGAAACACGAGGACGATCTGATCGTTCCTGCGCGCGAGGGTGCGCTGCGCGTGCTGCGGGCCGCGCGCGATGCGGGCGTCAAACGGGTGGTGCTCACCTCGTCCTTTGCCCCCATCGGCTATGGCCAGAGGCCAATTCCGGGCAGTCCGTTCACGGAAGAGAACTGGACCAACCTGGCGGCCAAGGTAAGCGCCTATGTGAAGTCGAAAACGCTGGCGGAACGTGCGGCCTGGGATTTCATTGCCAGCCAGGGCGGAGCGCTGGAACTGACGGTCGTCAATCCGGTCGGGATCTTTGGACCGGTCCTGGGGCCGGATCATTCGACCTCGACGGACTTCATCAAGCGCTTGCTGGACGGCGAGATGCCGGGTCTGCCGCGCATGGTGTTCGGCGTGGTCGACGCGCGGGACGTGGCGGACCTGCATCTGCGCGCCATGACCAGTCCCGCCGCCAAGGGGGAGCGGTTCCTCGCCATCAGCGGCGATTTCATGACGACGCTGGGGATCGCACAAACGTTGAAATCGCGGCTGGGCAGCGTTGCGTCGCGCGTTACGACGAGAATGCTGCCGGACTGGCTGGTCCGGACCGTCGGACTGTTCGACGGGCAAGCAGCCCAGATCGTGACGGAACTGGGCAAGGCCAGAAACGCAACCGGGGCCAAGGCCATGCGCATGCTCGGCTGGGCGCCGCGATCGCGCGAAGAAGCGCTCGTCGCCACCGGCGAAAGCCTGGTCCGGCTCGGATTGCTCAAAAAGTCGAGGTGACGCGCCCGGGAGAGTACCCCCCCCCAGGCGCAACGGTTCAGCCAAGCAGTGCGGCTTTGTTCCCTTCCAGGAACTGCTTCAGCGTCTTCGGCTTGCGGCCCGACAACGTCTCGATAGCGTCGGTTACCATGCCGATACGGCCGGAGCGTGTGTTGGCGTCGAAGGATACGACAATGCGCGCAAAGTCCTCGGGAAGGCCGGCCGCCTTGACGCCCTCGGTCAAAGCCTCGTCAGGTAATTGGATAACCTCCAGCGGCTTGCCAGTGACTTCGCTCACCAGAGCGGCAATTTCGTTCGTCGTGTAGGCATGCGGGCCGGTCAGCGTGTAGACGCGGCTCTCCGTCGAGCCGGAAGCGAGGCTCGCGGCGATCGCGGCGGCCATGTCGTCGCGCGCGGCGTGCGCGATCCGACCGTCACCGGCCGAGGTGTACCACTTGCCCGACGAAATGGCGTGCGGCAGCGCCATGAAAAGGTTCTCCTGGTACCAGCCGTTGCGGAAGATGGTGTAGGCAATGCCGCTCGCCTTGATGGCCTGCTCGGTGCCGTAGTGGTCGCCGGCAAACAGCACCGGCGAGACCGGCTCGGGATTGGGCATCGAGGTGTAGAGGAGGTGCGAGACGCTTGCCGCCTTGGCTGCGGCCACCGCGGCCTGATGTTGCTTGAGGCGCCGGTCCCTCTTCAGGTCGAGCTCACCGGTCGAGACGATCAGCACTCGGTCGGCGCCTTTGAACGCGCGCTCCAGCGAGGCCGGATCGTCGAAATCGGCCGGCCTGACGACAATGCCGAGGGCTGCCAGGTCGCGGAGATTTTCGGGATTGCGCGTGGTTGCGATGATATTTGCCGGCGCGACTTTCTGCGCATCGAGCAGATGGTTGATCACGGCGCGGCCGAGATGGCCGGAAGCGCCGGTGACAAGGAGAGTTTCGGTCATGGGAGGTTCCTGAAAAATTGCGTCGAAGGGATTTGACCGATGGTCTCAAAAAGAGACCAGCACTAAAATAAGAATTGACCAGGGGCCGTAAAGAAGGCAGTTTTCCGGGAGGTAGGCACAGCCGGGGAACCACCGGCGGGTCGCCGCTTCGATCAATGGATGTCGCGATGGACAGCAAGATCTTCAGTCTGAAATCGAAGCTCGAGGTCTACAAAGCCATGACCGGCGGCGGCAATTTCGCCGACTGCCCGGTCCGCGATGTGATCCAGGGCATCAGCGGCAAATGGAGCTCGCTGCTGGTCATGGCTTTGGCCGAGAAGCCGTACCGGTTCGGGGAGTTGCGCCGCCTGGTGCCCGACATTTCGCAGCGTATGCTGACGCAGACGCTCTACGACCTGCAGCGCGACGGCTATGTGCATCGCGAAGTCTTTCCGACCAAGCCGCCGAGCGTTGAATACAGCCTCACCGATCTCGGCCGCTCGATGTTCGCGCCGTTGCAGATGCTGATCCAATGGGCCGAACTCAACCACGATGCCGTTCGTGAGGCGCGCGTCGCCTTCGATGCCGCGCAGGCCTGAGCCTTTCCTTCCCCGATACAAGCGTCAAAGCGCCGCTTGCGCCGGTGCCGCAGTTGCTCGCCGCCATGGTCGCGGGAACGGTGATCGACCCGTTCAGGCCGATCGGGCTTGCGGAATCGCAATGGCCTGCAGCCGGATCATTCGCGACAGATAGGATGCCTTTGCCCGCAGGAAGGCGTGCAGCCGCAGCGGATAGTCCGGACTGACAGCCTCCTTCACCGATTGCCGGTCGCTCAACGCCTTGCGCCAGGCCTGGACGAGAGGCTTACCGTCCAGGATGCCGCAAGCGCCGATCTCGTCGAACGTGTCGAAGTAGCGGAAGATCGGCCCGTAGACGGCGTCGACCAGCGAGAAGCGCTTCCCGGCGAACCACGGACCGCTCCGCCTTGCCGACAGTTCTGCCTCGACACGCTCAAACAGTTCCGACAAGCCGCTGCTTTCCTTGAGGAAGCAGGCCTCATCGGCGGCGGAATAGAAGCGCCCGATGGCGTTGAGGATGGCCGAACCGAATTCGACCCAGGAGCGGTGCCTGGCCCGCATGAGCGGATCGGCCGGATGCAACGGATTGGCCTGCGTCTCCTCGAGGAATTCGAGGATGACTGCGGATTCGAAAATGATCTCCTCCTTGCTGCCGTTTCGAACGCGGAGCAGCGGTACTTTGCCGAGCGGCGAGATAGCCTTGAACCAGTCGGGCTTGCTGGCAAGGTCGACATTGACGCGCTCGAACGGCACGCCTTTCTCGGCGAGGGCAATTGCCGCACGCTGGACGTAGGGGCAAAGGTGATGGCTGACGAGGGTGAGTTTGGCCGTCATCTTATTCTCCCCAGACATAGTTCAGCGCGCCGTCCTCGACGCGGGTCGACAGGAACATCAGGCGCGAGCCCTTCGGCGCCGGGCCTATGAGGCGCTCGCCGCTTTGCATGTCGAAGCGGGCGCCGTGCCACTGGCAGATGAAGGCGCCGTCCTTGCAGTCGAGTGGCCCGCCGAAATGCAGGCAGGCATTGGCTGCGGCACGGACACGCTCGCCGCTGCGCCAGACGTGGACCTCGCGGCCGAAGAAAGGCGCGATCAGGCTGCCGGTCTGCGGGATGTCGGCCACTTTACAGATCTCATGTTTCATCGGGAACTCCTTATCGATGCAATTGCATCTATATGAATGCATTTGCATCGACCGTCAAGCTTGATGCAATTGCATCTATCGAATAAAGTTCCTCGATGACGAGAAAATCTCCTCCGCCCGAGGCCGTCAAAGCCTGGGGCCGCCTGATGCGCGTGTCGCGCCAGCTGGTCGAAAAGACCGAGTATGCCCTGAAAGCCGGCGGCTTGCCGCCGCTCGCCTGGTACGACGTGCTGCACGAGCTTGCCGAGGCGGGCGAGGGCGGCTTGCGGCCGTTCGAGCTGATCGATCGCGTTCTGTTGGCGCAGTACAGCGTGTCGCGACTGCTGGCCCGGCTGGAAGCGGATGGCCTGCTGGAAAAGCTGCCTGTCTCGGATGACGGCCGTGGCCAGACAGTGCGCATCACGCCAAGCGGCCGGGAGATGCGCCGCCGCATCTGGGCGGTCTATGGCGCGTCCATAGCCGAACTGATGGGCGACAAGCTTTCCGCCAAGGAGCTGGAAACGCTGGCTGCACTGCTCGGGCGGTTGCGCGAGCCACCGGCCGGCGATTAGCTCACGAGTGTTTGTGGGTACCGTCAGATTTTTTCGCCGCAGCCCCTTGCGTTGGAAACCCGAATGCGCAATAAGCCGAACCGTAACGTACGGTACGCATTATTGAGCGACCGGGAACTGGTGAAACGTGTTGCAAGCCGCCGCCGACACCGACAGCAGCGAAACGCTCACCGAGCGGCAGCAGGCCGTTCTGGACGCAGCACTTCGCCTACTGGTCGAAGAGGGCGACAACCTGACCATGACCGCGGTGGCGCGGCGGGCAAGCTGCTCCAAGGAAACACTCTACAAATGGTTCGGCGACCGCGACGGGCTGCTGACGGCGACAGTGCAATGGCAGGCCTCGAAAGTGCGCGTGGCGCCGGTCGACCGCAAAGGCCTCGACCTCGCTTGGCTGACCGCAAGCCTCGAACGCTTCGCTTCCGACTGGCTGAGGGTCATCTCCAGCGATACGTCTATCGCGCTCAACCGTGTCGCGGTCGGCCATGCCGGCTCAGGGAAGGATGACCTTGGCGCGATCGTGCTGCAGAATGGGCGTTTCGCGCTGGCCAGGCGTCTGAAGCCCGTGCTCGAAGCGGGACGCGAGGCCGGGCTGCTCGACTTAGAGGACGCCGAGACGGCGTTCCGGACGTTTTTCGGGCTGGTCGGCCGCGACGTGCAGATGCGGCTTCTGCTCGGCGACCGGCTGCAATTGACCGAGGCGACGATCGGCGGCGATGCCGCCCGCGCGACGCAGCAGTTTCTCGCTCTTTACGGCTCAAGGACCGGGAGAGCAAACAACCGGCCGCAAGGCCCCGGAGCCGGATGATTTCAGGTCAAGTCGACCTGAAATCTGAATCCGGCTCCAAATCCAAGAGATAGAGCATGATGTCGTCCGAAAACCGCTTCACACTTTTCGGCATCATGCTCTGATCTTCAAAACGGGAAGGAAGACGAAATGCGTGTCTATTACGATCGTGACGCCGATCTCAATCTGATCAAGGGTAAGAAGGTCGCCATCATCGGCTATGGCAGCCAGGGCCGGGCGCATGCGCTCAACCTCAAGGATTCCGGCGTCAAGGAGATCGCCATCGGCCTGAAGGCCGGCTCGGCGACCGCCAACAAGGTCGAGGCCGACGGACTGAAGGTGATGAGCGTGGCGGATGCCGCCAAGTGGGCAGACCTGATGATGATGGCAACGCCCGACGAATTGCAGGCCGACATCTACAGATCAGAGATCGCGCCGAACATCCGCGACGGCGCCGCCATCGCCTTCGCGCACGGCCTCAATGTGCATTTCGGCCTGATCGAGCCGAAGGCTTCGGTCGACGTGGTCATGATCGCGCCGAAGGGCCCCGGCCATACCGTGCGCGGCGAATATCAGAAGGGCGGCGGCGTGCCGTGCCTGGTTGCCGTCAACCAGGACGCCTCGGGCAATGCGCTCGACCTGGCGCTCTCCTATGCCTGCGGCGTCGGCGGCGGCCGTTCCGGCATCATCGAGACCAATTTCCGCGAGGAATGCGAGACCGATCTGTTCGGCGAGCAGGTGGTGCTGTGCGGCGGCCTGGTCGAGCTGATCCGCGCCGGCTTCGAGACGCTGGTGGAAGCCGGCTACGCGCCGGAGATGGCCTACTTCGAGTGTCTGCACGAGGTGAAGCTGATCGTCGACCTCATCTATGAGGGCGGCATCGCCAACATGAACTACTCGATCTCGAATACCGCCGAATGGGGCGAATATGTCTCCGGTCCGCGTATCATCACGGCCGACACCAAGGCCGAGATGAAGCGCATCCTGAAGGATATCCAGACCGGAAAATTCACCTCGGAATGGATGCAGGAATATCGCGCCGGCCTGTCGCGCTTCAAGGGCATCCGCCGCAACAACGACAGTCATCAGATCGAAGAGGTTGGCGCGAAGCTGCGCGCGATGATGCCGTGGATCGCCAAGAACAAGCTGGTCGACAAGGCGAAAAACTAATTCGGTCTATTCATGCGTGAAAGCCGGCGGAGCGATCCGCCGGCTTCTCTCACGCTCAGCCGTAATGCCAATGCGGCTTCGGCTCGGTGCCCGCGAATTCCACGCCGATGCGGTCGTCGCGGCGCCAGCGGACGATCGCCTTGTAGCCAATCCGGTCCTTCGTCACGTAAAGCAGGAATTCGTCGGGCACATGCGCCTCGATCGGCAGCTTCAGTTCGGCGCCGCCAGGATGCATGTTGCGCACCGTGCACATGACCCCGGAATTGTTGATGCCGGTCAGGATCGCCGCGCCCTTCAGCACGCGTTGCCGGCGCTTGCCTCTCAACTCGTTCTCGGTCATGGCGGAGTCGTCCTAGCGGATCGCAGCTTGGCGATCGTCATATGGGGCACCGCATCACGGATAGACGCATCTGCTAAATTTAAGGTTATCGCGTCGCCGTCGGGCGCGCCTTGCCAAAAAGAAACGGCGCCCGCCGGGCGCCGTTGAGCTTCGTGCCGAGGGGCTCAGATATAGGGCGAAATGCACTGCCGGCGCGGGCCGTTATAGGGCTGGAACGTGTTGTCCCAGGCCCGATAGGACCGGTAGCGGTCGTGGCACCATTGGACATGGGCCCTGGAAAGCCGCTCGGTCCGGTAAATGCGCCGCGGCTGATAGTAGCGCGGATAGGGATCGTAATAATAGGGATTGTAGAAATTGTTGTAGGCGAGGCTGCCGAGACCGAGGCCTAGGCCGAGCCCAAGGATGGCCGCGCCCCCGCTGTCGAAGTGGCGATGGCGATGATGGCGATGATGCCGCCAGCGCCAATTGCGATCTCCGTCCCAGTTGCGGGAGAAATGACGTGCGCGGAAGTCGCCGTCACGCCATCTAAAATCGCGGCCGCGCCAGTCACCGCCGCGCCGCCAGCGCCAGTCATACATCTGCCGCCGGTCGTTGCCGCCGGCCCAGCTGTCGCGAACGGGGATGATGGTGGATGCGGCCGTGCTGGTCACGGTCGACATATCGGGCTGCAGGACCGGGCCGGCAATCGACGGCACCGTCAGCCCAGCGGAGAGACCCAAGGCCAGAAGCCCGGATCCAAGGGAAGACAAGAGCGGTTTCATTTCACTCTCCACGAGTAAGGCCCCACGCCCAAAACGCTCGGGAATAGGCCTATTGATGGAACTTTCCATCTGAACGGAAGATGAACAGAAAGGTTCCGTCAACCATAACGGGCGTGCGTATGCTCTTGTGTTCGCCATTGCTTGCGGGCAAAGGTCTCGGCCATGTCGCTGCGCCTCGCCACCTTCAATGTCGAGAACCTGATGAACAGGTTCGACTTCTCCGGCTATCGCAACCAGCTCAACGAGGACCGAACGCTGGCGCTGTTCGACATCCAGAGCGAAGCAGAATACAGGCTGCTCGAACAGGCGCGCGCCATCGCCCAGTCCGATGACACCCGCCAGCTTACCGCGCTCGCCATAGCCGCGACACGCGCCGACGTCATCTGCATGCAGGAGGTGGACAATATCGAGGGGCTGAAGGCCTTCGAATATGGCTATCTCTTCAAGATGATCGGGCAGGGCTACCGTCAGAAATACACCACCGCCGGCAACGACTCCCGCGGCATCGACGTCGCCGTGATGATGCGCAACGAGACCGCGCAGGGGCAGCCGATCGAATTCGTGCGCATGACCAGCCATGCCTATGTCACGTTCGAGCAGTTCGGACTGTTCACGCCGGAACTGGCGGCGTTCGGGCACCTGGCCACCGAACGCGTCTTCCGGCGCGACTGCCTGGAAATCGACATAACGGTCGGCGGCGTGCCGCTTACGCTGTACCTCGTGCATTTCAAGTCAATGGGCTCGCCGCGCAACGGTCTCGATGGCCGCGAGGCGACGATGCCACTGCGCATCGCCGAGGCGCAGGCCGTGCGCCGCATCATCGAGGACCGCTTCGGCAAGGACCATGCGGCCGACAAGCGCTGGGCAATCTGCGGCGACATGAATGATTATCGGCAGCGCGTGAAGATCGAAGGCGACAGCTTCGACGGCTATCGCTTCCAGGTCGTCGACGAAGCGCAGTCCTCGATCAACGTTCTGACCGCCGGCGGCTTTTGCGAAAATGTCGTCGAGCGGCGGCCCGAGATGGACCGCTGGAGTTTTTATCACACGCGCGGCCCGCAAGAGCGGCATTTGTGCCAATTGGACTATATCCTGCTGTCGAAGGCCTTGGCGGCGAAGAACGCCACCGCGGTTCCGGAGATCATCCGCAACGGTCAGCCTTGGCGCACCATCTTTCCGCCTGGCCAGGAAGTCGAGCGTTTTCCGCGTGCCGGGTGGGACAGGCCGAAGGCCTCCGACCATTGCCCGGTGGTGATCAACCTGGACATGGCCTGAGCCCGTGAGCTTCGACCTGCCGCGCAATGTCATTTTGCCGGTCGACGCGGTCGACGTACGGCTCGTTGCCAGCCCGCATCCGTTCGAGCGCGACAATCAGACAGCGATCGCGGAAAACTGGCGCCGCGAAATGGAGATGAAGCCGGCGCTATATGACGGCACCGTGGTGTTGCTTTCAGCGCTGAGCTATCGCGACAGCCGGCTCATCGGTCGCTGTCATGCGGTGAAGTACTCGACTTTCATGCTGTGGCGCAAAAACCGGGAGCTGAGCGGCGCCGAACATGCCTATGCGCACGCCGTGCTGGTTGCCGGCGACAATGCGCTGGTGGCGATCCGGATGGGCTCGCACACGGTGAACGCTGGCCGCGTCTATTTCGCCGCCGGCTCCTTCGAGCCGATCGATTTCCGCGACGGCGTCGTCGATATCGATTTCAACATGATCCGCGAGGTGGGCGAGGAAACCGGGATCGATCTGTCGGGCGCCGCCCGCGGACAGCGCTACTATGCGCTGTCGACTTCGAGCGGCACGGTGATCTTCCGCCGCTATCACGTTCCCGAGCCGGCGGAAGAGCTTGCGCGGCGCATCAGAGCCTTCGTTGCCGCCGAGAAAGAGCCGGAGATCGAAGGTCCGGTGATCATCCGGCACGCCGCAGACCTGCCGGAAGGCTTGATGGGCCATATGAGGCCGCTGATCAAGTGGCATTTCGCCAACGAGCTGGTCTGACTCGATCACGGGCCGACGACGCGGCGGTTCACTCGTGCCTTAGCGCCTCGATCGGATCGAGCCTCGCGCCGCGCAGTGCCGGGAAGAAGCCGAACACCATGCCGATCAGCGCCGAAAAACCGACGGCGAGCAGGATGACCGCCGGGCTCGGCGCGAAGGGTATCGTCAGCGTCACCGAGGCCAGGCCTGCGAGCGCCAGTCCGATCAGGATGCCGATGATGCCGCCAAGCAGCGACAGCACCGTCGCCTCGACCAGGAACTGGATCAGGATGTGTTTTTCGTGCGCACCGATCGCCAGCCTGATGCCGATCTCGCGCGTGCGCTCAGTGACCGATACCAGCATGATGTTCATGATGCCGATGCCGCCGACCAGAAGGCTGACGCCGGCGACGGCACCCAGCATGCCGGTCATGGTGGTGGTGGCGCTGGCCATGGCGTCGGCGATCTGGGTCATGTCGCGGATCGAGAAATCGGCATCGCGGTCCGGCGTGATGCGGCGCGTGTCGCGCAGGATGTCCTCGACGCGCGGCTGCAGTTCGGTGGTCGGCGTCCTGTCGTCGGCGGCGATGTAGATCGAGTCGATGTCGCGGTTGCCGGCGATGCGCCGCTGGTAGGCGGCCAGCGGCATCAGCACGACATTGTCCTGATCCTGGCCAAAGCCGGTGTAACCCTTCGGCTCGAGCAGGCCGATGATCCGGCAGGAGGTGCGGTTGACGCGGATCGTCTCGCCCTCCGGATCGCCGGCGCCGAAGAACTGCTGCCGCACCGTCTCGCCGATCAGGCAGACGCCGGCGCCGGCGCGCGTCTCGGAATCGCTGAAGGGACGGCCCGACACCAGCTTCCAGTCGCGCGCGTCGAGATAGGCGCTGTCGGTGCCGGTAACGCCCGACGTCAGGCTCTCCGTGCCGAAGATGACCCGCACCTGTTTTTGCGACGCCGGTGCGATGGCGCGTGCGCCGCTGAGATGGGCAACCAGTGCTTCGAGGTCCTTGGTGGCCAGCGGTCGGGTGACCTGGTCGAGCCCGCCCGGGCCGCCAGGCCCTGCCGGACGGCCCGAGCGGACGACGAGCAGGTTGCTGCCGAGTTTCGAGATGTCGGCCTTGACCTTCTCGGTGGTGCCGGAGCCGATGGTGAGCATGGCGATGACCGCGGCGACGCCGATGACGATGCCGAGCAGGGTCAGGAACGAGCGCAGCACGTTCCGGCGGATGGAAATCAGCGAAAGGCGGACGGTTTCCCAAATCATGCTGCCTCGGCTTTCGCTGTATCTGAAGCGACGTGGCCGTCGAGGAAGCGCACCGTGCGCCCGGCATATGCCGCGACGTCGGCTTCGTGCGTGACCATGACGATGGTGAGGCCGAGTTCGGCGTTCAGCCTGGTCAGCAATTCCATTATTTCGTGCGTGCGCGCGGTGTCGAGATTTCCGGTGGGCTCGTCGGCAACAAGCAGAGTCGGTTTGGTGACGATGGCACGCGCTATCGCCACGCGCTGTTGCTGGCCGCCCGAGAGTTCGGCCGGCGTGTGATGTTCGCGCCCGACAAGTCCGACTTGGGCGAGCGCCTGCATGGCCAGCTCCCGGCGCTCGCGGGCGGAAACGCCGCGATAGATCAGCGGCAGCTCGACATTTTCCGCCGCCGTGGTGCGGGGCAGGAGATTGTAGCCCTGGAAGACGAAGCCGACATAAAGGTTGCGCAGCAGGGCGCGGCGGTTGCGGTCGAGCCGGCCGGCATCGACGCCCATGAAGCGGTAGGTTCCGGCCGTCGGCGTGTCGAGACAGCCGATGATGTTCATCGCCGTCGACTTGCCCGAGCCGGACTGTCCCATGATGGCGACGAACTCACTTCTGCGGATGGCAAGATCGACGCCGGCAAGTGCGTGCACGCACGCTTCGCCCTCGCCATAGCTCTTCCATACACTGTCGAAGGTGATGAGCAGGGGAGCGGACACGGTCAGCTCCGTTGCTGCGAGCCGGTGATGACCTCCGCGCCTTCCTCGAGGCCGGACGTGATCTCGGTCAGTTCACCGTCGGTCGAGCCGATCCTGACGTTGAGGGCATGCGGCCGTCCGTTGTCCAGCACATAGAGCGTGCGCGACCCGTCGATCGGCGCTTTCATCGCCTCGCGCTGCCGGTTGGGGCGCCCCATGCGGCCGGTAAAGAGGTCGCGCAGGCTCCAGCCGCGGGCCGCCTGTTGCGCCGGGCGGTAACGGAAGGCTGTGGCCGGCACGGTGAGCACGCCCTTGGCCTGCCGGGTCACCACCGCGACCGTGGCGGTCATGCCTGGCCTGAGCAGAAGTTCGCCGTTGTCGACTTCCAGCCGTGCATTGTAAGTGACGACGCCGTCGGTGGTGACGGAGGCATAGGAGATGTCGCGGATCTCGGCGTCGAAGGGACGGTCCGGGAAAGCATCGACGGTGAAGCGGGCATGCTGGCCGGGCTTGACCTGGCCGATATCGGCCTCGTCCACCGCCGCCTGCAGCTCCATGTTCCGCAAGTCGGCAGCGATGACGAACAGCACCGGCGCCTGCAGCGAAGAAGCGACCGTCTGCCCCGGATCGACGGAGCGCGTGAGCACGATGCCGTCGATCGGCGCGTAGATGGTGCTCTTGGCAAGGTCGGTCTGCTGGGCCTTCAGATCAGCTTCGGCGATGGCGAGATTGGCCTCGGCGCTGTCGAGCGCGGCCTTGGAGCGATCGCGTGTCGCGGTCGCGGCCTCAAGCGATTGATCCGTCGCCATGCCGCGCTTGGTGAGGGCGCTCGCGCGGACCACCGCGTTCTGGTTTTCCTGCAGCGTGACCTTGGCATCCTCGACGGCGGCCGCCGCCGCCTTTGCCGAGGCGGTGGCGCGCTCGATCTGGACTTCGAGCTTGGCGGTGTCGAGCGTCGCGAGCACGTCGCCCTTCTTGACCTGCTGGTTCTCGTTGACGGCGACGGCGCGGACGATGCCGGAAAGCTCGCTGGAGATGTCGACCTGCGTCAGCGGCTGCAGCGTGCCGGTCGCCGACACCTTGACGGTCAGGTCGGCAATCGTCGCCGGCGCGGTCGTGTATTCGATCCGGGGCGGCGAGACGGCGTTCCAGCGGTAGCCGGCGATCGCGGCCGCCACGACAGCCAGCGCCAGCAGCGCGTAGAGCCGGAAGCGGCGGCGCTTGCGGCTCACGCCTTTGCGGTCGAGCCCGAGGGCCGTTTCGATGGAAGTGTCGGTTTCTGCGTTTGGCGGATTGACAAGCTGGTCCACCACGGACCCCTATAACGACAAATTGATGTCCCTATCCGTGAACAAATCATGCCTTGACGTTCGAATTTCAAATTAAATTTCCCTCATGTTGGGATCGAGCAGAAATTCGGGACGAGGCGGAAGGTTTTCCAAATGACGCGCGACTACTTGCTTTACGACGTGTTTACGACCGAGCGGCTGGCCGGGAATCCGCTGGCGGTGGTGCTCGACAGCGAGGGGCTGGATACGGCCGCCATGCAAACGATCGCGCGCGAATTCAACCTGTCCGAGACGGTGTTCGTGCTGCCGCCCGAAAATCCCAAGCATCGCAACCGTATACGCATCTTCACGCCCGATTATGAGATGCCGTTCGCGGGCCATCCGACGGTTGGGTCGGCTATCGCGCTTGCGGAGCAGGCTGGCGAAGCGACTGGCATCTTTGTGCTGGAGGAGAACATCGGCCCCGTGCGTTGCGCGGTCAGCAAGCATGATGGCGCTACCTTCGCCGAATTCGACTTGGCGAAACTGCCTGAGCGGCTGGAACTCGCCGCCGAACCGGAAATGATCGGCGCCGCGCTTGGCCTTGGCCCGCATGAGCTCGGCTTCGAGAATCACCGCGTCTCCTTCTGGTCGGCCGGCGTGCCCTACGTCACCATTCCGGTTGCCGGCCTCGAAGCCGCCGCAAAAGTCAGGCTGGACAACCAGGCATGGTCCGAACTCGCGCCGCGCAAGAGCGAATGGGCCTTCGCCAGCCCGTACGTCTATTGCCGCGAGACGGTGCATCACGACAGCGCCTTCCATGTGCGCATGATCGTGCCGGGCAATCCCTCCTACGAAGATCCGGCGACCGGCTCCGCGGCGGCGGCCTTTGCCGGCGCCATCATGCATTTCGACGGTCCAACCGACGGGATCTCGCAGCTTTGGATCGAGCAGGGGCTGGAAATGGGGAGACCCTCGCGCATCCGGCTCGAGCTCAATGTCGACGGCGGAAAACTGGCCTCCGCGCGCATCGGAGGCCATGCGATCAAAGTGGCGGAAGGCCAGATTTTTGTGTGACACCTGCGGCAATTCGGCGATTTGTCTGGAAATGATCCGGCAGGGCTGGACATCGTTCAAACCGGCGGCTATATGCGCCGCCGACGCTGGATTTCCCGGCGGTGTGGGTGTGTAGCTCAGTTGGTAGAGCAGCTGACTCTTAATCAGCGGGTCCACAGTTCGATCCTGTGCACACCCACCAAAGTCTTTCCATAAAGCGGCCAGAAAACAAGCGAGATGGGCACCAGTCCTACTGCGCTGTCCTGTTCAAGCTGGCCTTGAACTTGACCTTCATCGTGATCTGGCCGGTCACCGTAACCTGCGATCCGCCATAGCCGCCGACATTGCGGTCCCGGGCATTGACGTTAGTTGTCATGCCGGTGATTTCGCAGGTGTCGGCGACAGTCTCGGCCACCATGGCGCAACTGACGGCCGCGACCTTGTAGAAAGAGCGAAGTGCGGCCTGCTGCTGGGCGGCTGCGTCCTCGTCGTCCTTGACCGGAAGGGTCATCGAAATCGACGATTGGATTCTGGCAGATCCGTCTTCGCCGGGGCGAAGCGGGCGAACATATTGATCTTGGGCAAGGGCCGGCAGTGCCATCCCAGCAAGAAACGTAACAAATATTAGGCCCTTCAAATACATCGTTCGATCTCCCGTGAAACATCTCTGTCGCACGAATCAATCAAGACGACGTTATTTCGTCATTTCAACAGCGTTGAAATTTTGAAGGAAGATTATTTTTCCGAAACGCCGGCTTCCGCGAAACTCGCCATTCTCGTATGACACTCCAGCGCCGAGCGGACGATGTTGACGGCAAGGCAGGCGCCGGAGCCTTCGCCGAGCCGCATGCCGAGGTCGAGCAGCGGCGGCAGGCCCAGCGCTTCGAGCAGGCGGCGATGACCGGCTTCGGCCGAGACATGGGCGGCGACGGTGTGCGCCAGCCCGGTCGGGTGCAGCCTTGCCAGCGGCGCGACGGCGGCGGTGCAGACGAAGCCGTCGAGCAACACCGGCACGTTGTTCTTGCGCGCGGCCAGCGTGGCGCCGAAGATCGCCGCAAGCTCGCGTCCGCCAAGGGCGGCGGCGATCTTCAGCGGGTCGGAAAGCGAATCGGCATGGCGCTTGAGGCCCGCCTCTATGGCGGTGATCTTGCGGATCAATCCGGCATCATCGACGCCGGTGCCGCGGCCGGTCCATTTTTCCGCGCCGCCGCCGAAAAGAGCGGCCGAGATCGCTGCTGCCGGCGTGGTGTTGCCGATGCCCATCTCGCCGAAACAGACGAGGTCGAGATCGTTGGTCACGGCGTCGTAGCCGGCCGAGACCGCGGCGAGGAAGGTCTGCTCGTCCATCGCCGGCGCTTGCGTGAAATCGCCTGTCGGATGATCGAGATCGAGCGGGATGACGTCGAGCCTGGCGCCGGCGACGCGGGCGAGCTGGTTGATGGCAGCACCGCCGCCGGCAAAGTTCGCCACCATCTGCACCGTGACTTCCGAAGGATAGGCCGAAACGCCCTGCGCGGTGACGCCGTGATTGCCGGCAAACACGAAGACTTTGACCGCGTCGAGCTTCGGCATGTCGCGGCCCTGCCAGCGGGCCAACCAGGCGGCGATCGTTTCCAAACGGCCAAGGCTGCCCTGCGGCTTGGTCAGCGTGTCCTGGCGACGGGCAACGGCGGCGGCGGCCGTATCGCTGCCGGCGGACAGATCGAGGCAGGCGGCGCGAAGGTCTTCGAGCGATTTGAACGACGTTGTTTGAGGGGACATGAGGGTAAGGTCTCCGAAAGAAGAATCAGGAAAGGCAAGCGGAAGCGACAAGCAGCACGGCGATCTCGCCGAGCTGCTGCAGCGCTCCGATCGTATCGCCGGTCTGGCCGCCGATCTGGCTGAGGCAGAGCGCACGAAAGGCGGCAAACAGCAGGCCAAGCAGGATCACCGCGGCAATTGCGCCGCCGAGGCCGAGCGCCAACAGCGCCACGGCTCCGAGCGCGGCACCAACGACGGCGGTTTCGGCAGTGACCGAGCCCGCGTCGGCCGACAGCCCATCGGAGCGCGCCGGCGGCAGAAGATGCATGAAGGCGCCGAACAGGCCGCGCGAGGCGGCGTGCGCTGCCAAAAGCGCCAGGAAGATGTGGCCAGGGCCGGCCAGTTCCGAAAGCGCGCTCCAGCGGATGAGCAGCGAGATGCCGAGCGCCGCGGCGCCATAGGCGCCGATGCGGCTGTCGCGCATGATCTCCAGCTTCTTCTCGCGCGTCCGGCCGCCGCCGAGTCCATCGGCGATATCGGAGAGCCCGTCCTCGTGCAGGCAGCCGGTGACAAGCATCGTCGCTGCAAGCGCGAGCGCCGCAGCCGGACCGGCGGCAAGGCCCAGGGCGCCAACGATGGCGTAGACAAGCGCGCCGATGACGGCGACGGCGAGACCGGCAAAGGGTGCCGCCCAGATCGCTTCGGCTAGGCTGCGGCCGCCGAAATCGCTCGACGGCAGCCTCAGCCGCGTCAAGAAGACAAGGCTGAGGCCTATGTCGTCGAGCAATCGCCGAGGCTCGGAAAGGCCGCCGCTCATGCGCCCCTCGCAATGGCATGGAAGAAAGTGCCGCTGACATGGCCGCGCCGGTAACCCGACGCGCCCAGCGGATTGCCCTGGCCGTCGGCGAGGTCCGCCAGCGGCTCGTCATTGCCTGTGGCGGCGATCTGCGCATAGTGGAACTCATGGCCGCGGATGAGCATGCCTTCGCTGCCAAGCGGACACCCGGCGCGCAGCCGCGCCTCGCGATAGCCGAGGTTCATCTTGCGCCTGGCGAAGCTGGTCGAATGGCCAAGCAGGCCAAGCATTTTATGGCTCTCGCCGTCCGCATCCTCCAGCACCTCGCCCAGCACCATGAAGCCGCCGCACTCGCCATGCACTGGCTTGGTCGCGGCGAAAAGGGCCATTCCCGCACGGAAGTTGCCAGCGGCCGCAAGCTTGCCGGCATGCAGTTCTGGATAACCGCCTGGCAGCCAGCAGACATCGCAATCTTGGCTCGGCGCTTCGTCGGCAAGCGGTGAGAAGGGCACGATCTCGGCGCCAGCGTTTCGCCAGCATGAGGCGACATGCGGGTAGAGGAAGGTGAAGGCGGCGTCCTCGGCCAGTGCAATGCGCTGGCTTGGCGGCTGTAACGCCTCGCCGAAGTCGCCGGCCGTGGGTTCGAGCGGGCTCGCCAGCGCGAGAATGGCGTCGATATCGAGCGACTTCTCGACCATGTCGGCAAGCCGGTCGAGATGCGCCATGAGGTTCTCGTGCTCCCCTGCTTGGACGAGGCCGAGATGCCGCTCCGGCAGGTTGAGCGTCGGATCGCGCATGATGGCGCCGACCACCGGCAGGCCGATGGCCTCGATCGCGTCGCCCGCCAGCCGGCGATGGCGCTCGCTGCCGAGGCGGTTGAGCACGACGCCGGCCATGCGCACATCCGGATCGTAGGTGGCAAAACCCTTGGCGACGGCGGCGGCCGTGGTCGACTGACCGGAAACGTCGAGCACCAGAAGCACCGGCAGGCCATAGAGCCGGGCGAGATCGGCGGCCGAACCCGAACGGCCTTCCGGCGCGGGAATGCCGTCGAAAAGGCCCATCGCGCTTTCGAGAATGACGTACTCGGCACCACACGCTGCCTGGTTCGCCAGCGCGTTGAGCAGGGAAGGCGGCATCGCCCAGCTGTCGAGATTGACGCCGGAGAGGCCGGTGGCGGCGGTATGGAAGCCGGGATCGATATAGTCCGGTCCGGACTTCGCGCCGCGCACCTTCAGCCCGCGCCGGGCAAGCGCGCGCAACAGGCCTATGGTGACGCTGGTCTTGCCCGAGCCGGAGCGCGGCGCGCCGATGATGATCGCGCGCGCCGTCATGCCCCGCCCGCCAGTGCCGCGCGCATGGCGACGATACCGCCGACGACGATCAGCGCCGGGGAGGCGAGCCCGGCGGCAGCGGCCTCCTCGGCGATTGTGGCGAGCGTGGCGACAACGATGCGCTCCTGCGGCGTGGTCGCTGCGACGATCACGGCGGCAGGCGTCGACGGCGCGAGGCCACCGCTGAGCAGCTTTGCCGCTATCACCGGCAGATTGGCCATGCCCATATAGATGACGACCGGCTGGCCGGTGCGCGCGATTGCGTCCCAGTCGATGTCGTCATCGGTGCCGGCGGCATGGCCCGTGGCAAGGATGACCGCCTTGTTGATGCCGCGCATGGTGGCAGGGATGGCGGTGGCGGCCAATGCGCTGAGACCGGAGGTGAGGCCGGAGAGCACCCGAAATGGTATGTTTTCCCGTGCCAGCGACAACGCCTCTTCGCCGCCGCGGCCGAAAATATAGGGATCGCCGCCCTTGAGCCGCACGACGCGGCGACCCTCGCGCGCCAGCCGCACGAGCAGGGCGTTGATGTCGTCCTGCTTCATCGAGGGCTGGCCGCCGCGTTTACCGGCGTAGAAGAGCTCCGCGCCTGCAGCAACCGCGACGACATCGGGCGAGACCAGCGCGTCATAGACCAGCGCATCGCACTGCCCGAGTGCCGCCAGCACTTCGAGCGTCAGGCAGCCGGGATCGCCGGGGCCGGCGCCGGCCAGCCAGACATGGCCGGGCTCCAGCGCGCGCGGCTTGAAGTTCAGCCGCGCCAGCGCCTGCTCCACCGTTGCCCGTCCGTTTCTGTTGGTGCTGGCGTTCACAAGCCGTCCCGTCCGCGAAAACGCCGCTGGTAGTGGGCGTCGTAAAGTGAGCTCTCGCCGAAATCCTGCGCGGCCAATGCGCTGCCGACGAAGATGATCGCCGTGCGCTCCATCGGATTTTGCGCAAGCTGCGCCTCGATCGTGCCCAGCGTGCCGGTCAGAATGCTCTCGTCCGGCCAGGAAGCGCGGAAGACGACCGCCACTGGGCATTCTGCGCCGTAGAGCGGCGTGAGTTCGGCAACGATGCGGGCGATGGCATGGATGGCGAGATGGATGGCTAGAGTTGCACCGGTGCGGCCGAAGCCGGCAAGCGTCTCGCCGGGCGGCATTTTCGAGGCGCGGCCGGAGACGCGGGTCAGCACGAGGCTCTGCCCGAGCTCGGGAATGGTAAGCTCGCGCCGTAACGCCGCCGCCGCCGCCGCGAAGGAAGGCACGCCCGGCGTCATCGTGTAGGGGATATCGCGCTTCTCGAGCCGCCGGATCTGCTCGGCCACTGCGCTCCACACCGAAAGGTCGCCGGAATGCAGGCGCGCGACGTCCTGGCCGGCTTTGTGGGCGGCAAGATATTCGGCCTCGATCTCGTCGAGCGACATCGGCGCGGTGTCGATCAGCCTGGTTCCGGGCGCGCAGTGTTCGAGCAGTTCTGGCGCGACGATCGAGCCGGCATAGAGGCAGATCGGACAGGAGGCCAGCAGGCGGCTGCCGCGCAAGGTGATGAGGTCGGCAGCACCAGGGCCGGCGCCGATGAAATGGACGGTCATTTTGGGCCTCCACCAAGGGCGATGGCGCAGGTAACAGGACCAAGAACAGTACGTGGTCCAAGCAGTTTCGCCTCTTTGCCGGCCGCGGCCAGGGCCGACGCTTCCGAAACCGACGGCGTGCCGGCGTGAGCCTGCGACCATTCGGATTGGCTGATCGTGCCGGATGAGACGGTTTGCAAGGCGTCGTCGGAGACGACGAGCACGGGCAGGTCGAGGTCGCGACCGGCAAGAAAGATCGCTTGCTCGTCGCGTTTCATTTCGCCCGTTGCCAGCGCTGAAAGCGCGGTCTTTGGCAACCCATGCGCTTCGAGCGCGGTCTCGATCGCGGCGCGCACGTCGCGCGCCATCACACCCTTCCGGCAGCCGATACCCGCGACCATCATGGCTTTACCCAGCTCCATTGCATGACCGGCATGGCCGGACGCCAGGCCTGCATGGATCCGACCGGCGCCGCACGCGAGAGGGCGATGCGCAGAAGGTCGCCGCCGCGCCTGGTATGCTGGTCAAGCAGCAGCGCCTCCATTTCCAGCGTCACAGCATTGGCGACCAACCGGCCGCCGGCGCGCAGCGACTTGATCGCTGTCTGCAGCACGCCGGCATCGCTGCCGCCGCCGCCGATGAAGATGGCGTCTGGTGTCGCCAGTGTTGCCAGCGCTTTCGGCGCCGAGCCTTCGATGACGACGAGACCGGGCACGCCGCAATGCGCGGCGTTGCGATGGATGCGGGCGGCGCGCTCGCTGTCGGCTTCGATGGCAATCGCCCGCATCGAAGGATGAGCCCGCATCCATTCGATGCCGATCGAGCCGGAGCCGGCACCGATGTCCCAGAGCAGTTCACCGCGCCGCGGCGCCAGCGCCGACAGCGTCATGGCGCGGATCTCGCGCTTGGTGATCTGGCCGTCATGCTCGAACAGATGATCGGCAAGGCCGACGGTCAAAGGCAGGATGCGCGCATCCGGAGTCGATTCTATTTCGAGCGCCAGCACGTTGAGCGGATTGATGTTTTTGAGATCGAAGGCGTCGGCGCGGACAGCGTGGCGCGTTTCGCCCTGGCCGCCAAGCGCTTCGAGAACCGTCAACCGCGACGGACCGAAGCCGAGTTCGTCGAGCAGCGCGGCGATGGCGACCGGCGCGTCGCTGTCGGATGTGAGCGCAAGGATACGTGCGCCGGGGTGGAGCAGGGGGCGGAGGAGGTCGATCGAGTGGCCATGCAACGAGATGGTTTCGACATCCTGCAACGCCCAGCCGAGACGGGAGGCGGCTAGCGACAGCGATGACGGCGCCGGCAGGACGAGCATCTCATCCGGTTTCACTTTGCGCGCGAGCGTGACGCCGACGCCGTGGAAGAACGGGTCGCCGGAAGCCAGCACGCAGACGCTTCTGCCTTCGAGCGCCAGCACATCATGCATCTCGGCATCGAACGGCGTCGGCCACGGTCGCGCCTTGCCCTTGGCCAAGTCTGAGACGAGCGCGAGGTGCCGCTTGCCGCCAAAGATGACTTCGGCCTCGGCGATCCTGCGCTTGGCCTCGTCGCCCAGACCCGCTAAACCGTCCTCGCCGATGCCGACGATGGTCAGCCATCTTGCGACCGGCTTGGCAGCGCGCGAACCCTCAGCAGGCATGATGACCCACCGTATTCTGATTCTCGGCGGAACCACGGAGGCCCGGCAGCTGGCGGGCAAGCTGGCTCGCCGGAAGGATTTCTCGATCACGCTGTCGCTCGCCGGCCGCACCGAAAGCCCCATGGCGCAAGGCGTGCCCATGCGTAGCGGCGGCTTTGGCGGCATGCAGGGATTGGCCGCCTACCTCCATCGGGAACAGGTCGATCTGGTGGTCGACGCCACGCATCCTTACGCGGCCCGTATGTCGGCCAATGCCGCTGAGGCGGCCAGGCAAACCCGCGTGCCGATGGTTGCGCTGCGGCGTGCCGGCTGGGAGCCTGTCGCGGGTGATCGCTGGACTTTCGTGGAGAGCGTCGCTGAAGCGGCCAAGGCGCTTGGCACGGCGCCGCGACGAGTCTTGCTGGCGATCGGCCGGCAGGAAGCCGGCGCGTTCGAGGCCGCTCCGCAGCATCGCTATCTCATTCGCAGCGTCGACCCGATCGAGCCAAAGCTGGCTGTGCCTGACGCAGTTTACCTTCTGGCGCGCGGGCCGTTCCCCGAAGCGGACGAGCGCGCGCTGCTTGAAAAATACGCCATCGATACCGTCGTTTCGAAGAACAGCGGCGGCGAGGCGACCTACGGCAAGATCGCCGCGGCGCGCGCGCTCGGCATCGAGGTGATCATGGTGCGCAGGCCGCCGCTGCCTGACGTTGCGTCGGCCGAGACCGTCGATCAGCTGGCTGCGATGGTCGATCATTTTCTCGACCCAGTTGCCGAACGCGGCGTGTAGACCAGCGCGGGCTTGTCGCCGCGCTTGATGATGCGGGTCTCGGGCGAGCCGATGATGACGCAGGTCGACATGTCGGCCTTTGCCGCATCGGCGTCGGCGAGCAGAAACACCTCGATGCGCTCTTCGGGCCGGCCGGCGGCGCGGCCGAAGATCACCGGGGTGGTGCCCGGCAGAATGGCCTTCAGGCATTCGAAGGCGCGGCCGAGCTGCCAGGGGCGGGCCTTGCTGATCGGATTGTAGAGCGCAATGACGAAGCCGGCGCCGGCCGCCGCCAGCAGACGTAGCTCGATCAGCTCCCAGGGTTTTAGATTGTCGGAGAGCGAGATGGCGCAGAAATCATGGCCAAGCGGCGCGCCGATGCGGGCGGCGACCGCGAGCATGGCGGTGACGCCGGGAACGACCGCGAGGTCGATTGACCTCCATTCTGGCGGACCGGCTTCGATCGCCTCGCAGACGGCGGCCGCCATGGCGAATACGCCGGGATCGCCGCCGGACACGACAGCGACGCTGTGACCTTCGGATGCCTTGGCCAGCGCCTCGTTCGAGCGGGCTAGCTCTTCGCGATTGTCGGAGGCGATGCGGGTCTGGTCCTGTCGCAGCTCGAGCCGGTCGAGATAGGGCTTGTAGCCATAGAAGAAGGAAGCCTCCGTCACGGCGCGGATCGCCTCCGGCGTGACCTGATCGGCATTGCCGGGGCCGAGGCCGATCACGGTGAGGCGGCCGCTCAAGGCTTGGCTCCGGGAACTCCGGGACGCGCCGACCAGCCGGCGACCAGCACGATGGCGAAATAGGGGGCCTTGTCGCCCGGCTTTTCCGCGAGCCGCATCGACACGCTGCCCGGCATGGTGCCGCGCTCGACATAGACGGCCTTCGTCAGCTTGCCGGTCGCTTCCAGCGCGCGGCGGATCTTCGGCAGATTGCGGCCGACCTTCATGATGACGGCGGCATCGGTATCGGCCAGCCGTCGCGTCAGCTCGAACTCGCTCATCGTGCCGGGAAGCACGGTCAGCACATCGTCGCCCTGGACGATCGGCAGGCCGGTCGCCGACCAACAGCCGGACATGGCGGTGATACCGGGAATGACTTCTGTCGGGAATCGGTGCGAGAGGCGCACGTGCAGATGCATATAGGAGCCGTAGAAAAGCGGATCGCCCTCCGACAGCACGGCCACCATCTTGCCGGCGCCGAGATGCCCGGCGACCTGTTCGGCGGACTGCTCATAGAAATCGGTGATCTGCGAGCGATAGTCGTCGTGATCCTTGTCGATCTCGGTCGTCACCGGATAGAGCAGCGGCAGCTCGACCATATCCGGGCGAAAGCGCGCCTCGACGATGGCGCGCGCGTTGCTGTTGTTGCCGCGCTTGGCGAAATAGGCGACAACGTCAGCCTCGGCCAGCGCGCGCGCCGCCTTCAGCGTCAACAGCTCCGGATCGCCGGGACCGGTGCCGACGCCGACGAGCCGGCCTTTGGGGAAAGCGTTCACAGGCCTGGCCTCGCCAATGCGTTGAGTGCTGCGGCCGTCATGGCGCTGCCGCCCAGCCTGCCGCGGACGATGGCGTAAGGCACACCGTAGGAGTTTTCCGCCAGTGCATCCTTGGATTCGGCAGCACCGACGAAACCAACCGGCATGCCGATGATGGCGGCCGGCTTCGGCGCGCCGTCGCGCAGTTTTTCGAGCAGATAGAACAGCGCGGTCGGTGCGTTGCCGATGGCGACCACCGAACCTGCCATGCGCTCGCTCCAAAGGTCGATAGCGGCGGCCGAGCGCGTGTTGCCGATTTCCTTGGCGATATCGACGGTGCGCGGGTCGCGCAGCGTGCAGATCACCTCGTTTCCGGCCGGCAGGCGGGCACGGGTGATGCCGTGGGCGACCATCTCGGCATCGCAGAAGATCGGCGCCCCGGCGGCAAGGGCGGCACGGGCCGCTTCAACGAAACCGCTGGAGAACACGAACTGGCTGGCTGCCTCGACCTGGCCGCAGGCGTGGATCATGCGGATCGCGACATCGGCCTCTGTCTCGGAAAAGCGCGACAAGTCCGCCTCGGCTCGGATGATGGCGAAAGAGCGCTCGTAGATCGCCATCCCGTCATGGATATAGTCGTAGGCGGCCATTCTTCAGTTCCGTCGATAGAGTTCGGCGATCTCAGTCGCGCCGAGCCTTGTGAGGCAAGCGGCGGCAGTCTCGCCGGGACGCCGTGCGTTGCGGATCGCCGCCGCAATGCCGGCGACCCCGCGCGCGGCGTCATAGCCCGGCCTGTATCCGGCAGGAAGGGTCTTTGCCGTCCCGTCCACGACAAGTCCGGCTCCGTTTTCGTCGCCGACCAGGGTGAGCCCCGCTGGGCCGGGATGGGCGCAGCCTTTGGCGCAGCCGGAAATGTGGAGGGTGAGGGAGGCATCGAAGAGATCGGGGCTTTCCGTTGCGATTTCTTCGGCGATGGCGCGGGTGGCGATGCGGCCGGAGGCGCAGGCGGGCGCTCCGGGGCAGGCGGCAATGCGGGTGCGCGGATCGGTGGGGGCGGTGATGAAGCCGAGGGCGGACGCGGAGGCTTGGAGAGAGGCGCTGGCGAATGGGGAGAGGTTGAGGAAAAGCAGGGCGCGGCCTGGGGCCAGGCGGATTTCGGTCGAGCCCAGATCTGAAGCCTGGGCGGCGAGGTCGATGAGGTTCTGTGCCGGCATGCTGCCGAAGGGCAGGCTGAAGCCGAGGGCGTGGCTGCTGCTCAGGTCGAAGAGGCCGATGGGCGAATGCTGGCGCCCTACGGCGCCCCCCTCTGTCCTGCCGGACATATCCAGCAGGACAGAGGGGGGCGCGAAGGAATGCCAGCCTGCGAGAGAGGCCAACTGCCGCTCCGATAGATCTCTTGTGTGCGCCTCGCGGCCTTTCTCAGCGACCATCCTGAGCGCTGCGACGGCGATGTCGCGTGCCGCATCCGCGTCGACTGTCGCGAGCGGTCTTGCGTGGTGCGCGTCGCCCGGAACGGACATGCCCCATTTCACGCCAGCAGCAGTGTGCATTGCCTTCAACCGCACATCAGCTGTCACTGCGTCCAACGTCAACTGCCCGCCGCCGTCGACGACCACGGACACCTTCGGCCCCAACCGTCGAGTCAGCCCGGCCTCGTCAGCCGCCGCCCTGATCCGTTCCGCCAGCGGGCTCGGATCTGCAATCTCCTGCGGGTCGATACCCGCGAGCGGCCCGGTCTCCACCGGCACGCCCGTCCGCATGGCAATGCCCAGCGCATCCACTTCCGCCGCCAGCAGCCCAGCGCTGTCTGCGGTCAGGCCCCGGATCTGCAGGCTACCGCGAGCGGTCACTTCCATGATGCCGTTGCCGTGGCGCAAGGCGGATTCGCAAAGACCCATCAGCGACTTGGGTGCAAGCCCTCCAGCAACCGGATTGAGCCGCACCAGCAGGCCATCGCCGGTCTGCATCGGCGCAGACAAAGCAGGGCAGGCGCCACGGCGCGAGAAGGCGTTCATGCCGCCACCTCGCTTGCCTGCGACTCGGCGATCAAGGCCGTGAGATCGTCGTCGATGGAATTCCTGAGCGGATGCCAGAGACCGCGCCGCCGAGCGGCCAGGAATCGCTCGGCGATGACCTTCGCGGCGGCGGGATTTTCGCGCAGCAGGAAGGCTCGGACTTCCGCATCGCCGATATAGGCGTCGTGCACCGCCTCGATCAGCGCGCCCGATATGGCATGCGTGGTCTCGGCGAAGCCAACCAGGCGGTCGACCGTCTCGGCGAATTCCGAGGCGCCGCGGGGGCCGTGGCGCATCTGCCCGGCAATGAAGCGCGGATTGACGGCGCGGGCCCGCACCACGCGCGACACCGCTTCGCCGACCGATCGCGGCCTCGGCTTCTTAGGATCAGTCGTGTCGAGCACGATGACATCGGCATTCCTGCCAAGCGCGGCAAGTGCGGCCGAAAACCCGCCGATGAAGGCGACATCGGCCGAACCTTCGAGGATGTCGCGGCCCGGGTCGTCGCCGGTGTGGACAAGCAGGTCCGCGTCGGCGATGCGGCCCTCGAAGACGCCGGGCGCGGAGATGGCCTCACCGTCGGCGCCGCCATAGGCATGCGAGGTTGCTTCGAGATAGGCGCGGCCGATCTCTTCGCGCGCGCTCCATTCGCCGCGCGACAGCAATTCCTCGACTCCGGCGCCGTAAGTGCCGGGCGAGGTGCCGAAAATGCGCGGACCAATTTTGCCTTGGGCACGGGCCGCGGCGGCAAGCGGATTTTCCGAATCGTCCTCGTCGCGACCGGCGACGGCGCTGGCGGCGGCGTCGATCAGCGCGATCTGGGTCGGGAACATATCGCGAAACAGGCCGGAGATGCGCCAGGTGACGTCGACGCGCGGGCGGCCGAGGGCGGCCGGCGGCATCACCTCGATGCCGGTGACGCGGCCCGTTGCGGCATCCCATTGCGGCCGGCAGCCCATCAGCGCCAGGCCTTGCGCGATCTCCTCGCCGCCGGTGCGCAACGAGGCGGAGCCCCAGAGGTCGATGACCAACGAGCGCGGCCAGTCGCCATGGCTCTGCATGTAGCTGCGCACGACTTCTTCCGCCGCCGCCTGCCCGAGATCATAGGCCGTCGACGTCGGCATGGTGCGCGGATCGGAGGTGAAAAGGTTGCGGCCGGTGGGCAGGACATCGGAACGACCGCGCGCCGGCGCGCCTGCCGGTCCGGCCTTGATGTGACGCCCGTCGAGCGCAGCGAGCAGGGCGTCTTTTTCGGTCTCGGCGCTTTGGCGGCGCAGTGGATCGGCTTCTTCTTCCGGCGCGCGGCCATAGACATGCAGCCCGTCCTTGACGGCAAAATCCTTGAGGTCGCACAGCCACGCGTCGATGCGGCGCAGCGCCTCGTCCGGCACATCGGTTCCGGCAACTCCGGCTTCGGCAGCCAGCCCGGATTTCTCCGCTGTCTCGACGATGAGCCTGGCCAGACGGTCGCGGCGGCGGCGGTCGAGCCCGTCGGCTTGTGCGTATTCGTCGACCAGCCGCTCAAGCCTCTGTTGCGCCTCGTCGAGCCCGGCGCCGGTCAGCGGCGGCGGCAGGTGACCGAGCGTGACGGCCGAGATGCGGCGCTTGGCCTGCGCCGCCTCGCCGGGATTGGAGACGATGAAGGGATAGACAACCGGCAGCGAGCCGGTGACGATCTCGGGAAAGCAGGTGTCGGAGAGCGCGACCGTCTTGCCCGGCAGCCATTCCAGCGTGCCATGCGCGCCGACATGGACGATGGCGTGGACGCCGATCGACTTTTGCAACCACAGGCCGAAGGCGATCAGCTCGTGGCGCGGGGGAAGGGTCGGGTCATGGTAGTCAGCGCGGCGGTCTGCGGAGCGGCCACGGTCGGGGGCCAGCGCCACGGTGACGTTGCCGAAGATGGCGGCGCGGAAGGGGAAGCTTGCGGAAGGAGGCGCTTGAACACCCCCCTCTGTCCTGCCGGACATCTCCCCCTCAAGGGGGGAGATTGGCAGTTTCGCTGACGGCGCTTCTCCTCCAGCGTTGATGATTGGCGAAAGCATCGATGCAGGCGCAATCTCCCCCCTAGAGGGGGAGATGTCCGGCAGGACAGAGGGGGGCGCATTGACGTGAGCTTTGTCGTTGGCTCTCCCCCACGCTGCCTCAACCGTGTCGCGTGCACCTTCGGGAAGCGCTGCCGAAAAGGCGAGATATTCCTGTAAGGTGAGACCAAGTCCACCCACCTCCAACACATCCAGCAGCCCGCGTGGCGATTGTGGAATCCCATCAACCGCATAGCCCTGTTCCTTCAGGTCCTGCAGCATGGCGAGCACGCTCGACGGCACATCCAGGCCGACAGCATAGCCGGTGCGTCCGGGCGCGCTTGGATAATCCGGAATCAGGATCGCCAGCTTGCGTTCCGCCCGCTCCGTCCGTTGAAGGCGAATGATCGCCGCGACGCGAGCGGCGACCTGGGCGACGCGATCCGTTTCCGGTCGGCTGGCGAAGGCGCGGAAGGCCAGCGCCGGATCGGCGTCGATCTCGCCCTTGAAGGAGATCGCGCCGGCGAGGATACGGCCATCGAGCTCGGGCAGCACGACATGCATGGCAAGGTCGGCGGGCGCCAGGCCGCGCTGGTTTTTCTCCCAGACTTCGCGCCGCGTCGTGGCGACGATGACCTGGAACACGGGCACGCCGGCACGGTCGAAGAGCGTTTCGGCACCAGGCTCGGCACCGGAAGCGAAGGCGGTTGCAGTGACGATGGCGGACGGGTTCAACGAGGTGATGGCGGTTTCGACGAAAGCCAGCGATACCGGGTCCTTGAGGCTCGAAACAAAGATCGGCATTGGCGTCATGCCCTGCGAGCGAAGGGCATCTGCGAGTGCATCGATTGGCGCGACGTCCGCGGCAAGCAGCATCGAGCGGTAGAAGAGGATGGGGATGACGGGGGCACCGACGCTGTCGATGTTGAGCTCCGCCACACCCCCCTCTCTCCTGCCGGACAGAGGGAGGTGTGACGGATCGCCGACGTTCAAGAAGACTGATTTCGCGACAACTCCGATTCCTGGTTGATAGTACCCCGCCTTCGGCACGCTCACCGGCTCGGCCACGGCCGTATCCGACCCGGCGAGCCTTGCCAGTCTTTGCACCAGCGCGCTCATGTTCGCCGGGCCGCCTTCGCGGAAATAGCCGAGCAGGGCGTCGAGTTCGGCGCGCGGCAGGGTCGAGGCTTCGATCAGCCGCTGGTCCTCGTCATGGCTTTCGCCCGGCAGCAGCGCCAGCTTGATGCCGCGCTCGCGTGCGACCGCGGCGAGCTGGTCGGAGCCATAGCGCCACCAGTCGTAGCCGCCCAGGATGCGGACGAGGACCACCTTGGCGTGACGGGCAACGCTGTCGATCCAGAGGTCCACCGACATCGGATGGCGGAGATCGCGAAGTGCTGCCAGCCGCATCGACGGCAGCCGCGCGGCGTCGGCCTTCCACGCAGCGGCGAGGCCGGCGAGATCGCTGTCGGTGAAGGACAGGGCCACGACATCCGCAGGCGTCTGCCTGAGGTCGATCGGCTCGGCGAGATCGTCGAGCGAGGCGGATGTCGTGGTGAGGATGTGCATCGCGGTTCGGTCTTGCCTCAGCCGGCGAGGATACGCTCGATCGCCGGGCGGTTCAGCCCCTTGAGGCCGATGACGACGAGCCGCGATCGGCGGTCGTCGTCCGGCGTCCAGGCGCGGTCGTAATAGTGATTGACGCGCGGGCCGACGGCTTGGAGCAGCAGCCGCATCGGCTTGCCGCCCACCTCGACAAAGCCTTTGACGCGCAGAACGTTTTCCTGCTCGGCGGCGAGAGCGACGCGCTTTGCCAGCTCATCCGGACTGGCGATGGACGGGATATCGAGGACGAAGGAGTCGAAATCGTCATGCTCATGGTCGAGCTCGTCATCGTGATGGGTCTTGCGGTTCTCGATGTCGTCCTCGACGGCGAGGCCAAGACCGAGCAGCACCGACGGGTCGACCTTGCCCTGTGCGGTCGGCACGACCTTGACCGCGCGCGCCACGTGCTCGCCGATAACGGCATTGGCGCGGACTGAGCCCGCCGCGTCCATCAGATCGCTCTTCGACAGGATGATGAGGTCGGCGCAGGCGATCTGGTCCTCGAACACCTCTTCGACCGGATCATCGTGGTCGAGGGAATCGTCGGCAGCGCGCTGCGCCTGCAGGGCGTCCATGTCGGAGGCGACGCGGCCGTCGGCCAGCGCCGGACCGTCGACCACCGCGATGACGCCATCGACCGTGACGCGGCTCTTCACCGTCGGCCATTGGAAGGCCTGGACGAGCGGCTTCGGCAAAGCGAGGCCGGAGGTTTCGATCAGGATGTGGTCGACCTTCGGCGTGCGCGACAGGATCTGGTCGAGCGCCGGCACGAAATCGTCGGCGACGGTGCAGCAGATGCAGCCATTGGCGAGCTCGACGATATTTTCCTCTGGGCAGGTGTCGATGCCGCAGCCTTTCAGGATCTCGCCGTCGATGCCGACATCGCCGAATTCGTTAACGATGATCGCCAGCCGCTTGCCCTTGGCGTTTTCGAGCAGGTTGCGGATCAGCGTGGTCTTGCCGGCGCCGAGAAAGCCGGTGACGACAGTGCAGGGAACACGGGAGAGGGATGCGGTCATGTCAGTCCTTCAGCAGGTCGAGGGGAGGGATGCGGGCAACCAGGCCGCGCTTGAGGGAATCGGGCCGGCCTCGCCAGGGGATGAGGCCGTCGGTCGAGGTGGCAAAGAGCTTTGCGCCGATGACGAGGTCGGCGCCGCTGGTCGTTTCCAGGTCACCGAAGACATAGCTCCAGCAGCCGTCGCGCAGCAGCGCCGCGCTCAGGCGGCGTTTGCAATTGCCGAGACACTCGACGATGCGGATGCGGATTTTCTCGTCCGGCGCGGCGCGGCGCGCGTCTTCGGCAAGGAGGGCGCCGGCGCGCGGATGCGCGTCCGAACCGGTCTCATCGCGGCAGGAGGAGCAGACGATGACGGTCACTTCCGATAGCGCGTCGCGGGGTTCGGACGAAGTGTCCGCGGTATTAGCCGGAAAACTGACGTTGCGATCCAAAACCAGGCTCCTTGCCCGGAAAACCCGCCGAGCGATCGGATTCTCATGTCTCAGACGGCAGGTCTCCTGGCTCGCGGGTCGTCGCCTTACGCCGCCTTCCCGGGAAACATCCCAGTGGTTTTCGGCTGAGGCTCGTCGCTCACAGTTGCGGGGACAGCCGCGGATTTGGGTTTTCCCGCACCGCATTCCCTCTTGGCTCCTCCCCTTGCCGGGAGGAGACCGTCTGCGGCGGATTTAGGCTTAGAGGTGCTGGCATGTCAACGCGCGGCTACGACACCGAAATGTCGGCCAACGCCGGCCCAAGGTCGCCGGCCGGCGTCACCTCGATGGTTTCCAAGCCGAGCCATGCCTGCATCTGTTTCAACTCATCGAAGAGCTGTGCGGCCGTTTCGGCGGGAGCGCCGGCTTCGGCAAAAGCCGCATGGACGCGCAGCACGCCGGCCGGCCGGTCAGCTCTCAAATCGACCCGGGCAACGATCCGGTCGCCGAGCAGGAAAGGCAGCACGTAGTAGCCGTACTGGCGTTTCTCGGCCGGCGTGTAGATCTCGATGCGGTAGCGGAAGCCGAAGAGTTTTTCCGTCCGGGTGCGTTCGAATACCACCGGATCGAAGGGCGCGAGCAGGGCGCGGGCCTCGATCCGGCGCGGAAAGCGGGCGTCCTTGTGGAGATAGGCGGGCTTGTCCCAGCCTTCGACCTTCACCGGCAGCAGTTCGCCCATCTCGACCAGTTCCTCGATTCTGGCTCTCGTATCGCCAGGCGCCAGGCGGAAATAGTCACGCAGATCGCCATAGGTTGCGATGCCATGGGCGCGGGCGGAAATGCGCAGCAATTGGCGATGCGCGTCCTCGACCGAGGGCACCGGCAGGTCGAGGATGGCCTGCGGCAGAACCCGCTCGGGCAGGTCGTAATAGCGCTCGAATCCTCGCCGGTAGGCGGTGGTGATGCGCCCGGCCCAGAACAGCCATTCGAAAGCGTGCTTGGCCTCGCTCCAGCCCCACCATCCGCCATTGCCCTTGTGGCCTTCGATGTCGGAGGCGGCGATCGGCCCGCGTTCCGCGACTTGCCCGTAGATCTCCTCGATCATCGCCTTGCGCTCGCGGCCCCATTTGGCGAGGCCGAGATACATTTCCTCGCCTTTCTCGGCCCGCTGCATGCGCCAGCGCATCAACGGATAGGTCTCGACGGGCAGGAAGGAAGCCTCATGGGCCCAGTATTCGAAGACGGTTCGCTTGCGCGTGACGGCCGCGTTGTCGAGCAGCGCAAGCGGGTAGGGGCCGAGGCGCGAGTAGAGCGGCATATAGTGGGCGCGCACCACGGCGCTGACGGAATCGATCTGCAGCAGGCCAGTTCGGGAAAGCACGCGGGCGAGATGGCGACGATCGGGCGTGCCGACAGGCCGCGCATCGGTAAAACCCTGCGCGCCGAGCGCAATGCGCCTTGCTGCGGCGAGCGAGATCTTTTCTTTCATCCAGCTACCTTGCCCTGATCCTTTGCCGGGGTTTCCAGTCGGTGATTCCGGCCATGCTAGCAGGCAAATGGCGGGAGATATGTCAGGATAGAAAAGTGGAGTAAAACATGAAGGAAATCAAACAGGAGCGGATCGGACCAGTTTCTTCCGATATGGCGTCCAGGGCCGGATTTTGAAGAAGGTTTGACTTGCGTCGCCGAAACCGCTGCGCTAACCCTCGCCGCGTCGCAGCATAGGCCACCTAAAACGGTTCAGCGGGTTAAACTGTCACGCTTCCGCCTTAGAGTCCGTTGCTGTAATCAAAGTGAACTGGCCGCCGAAGGAAAGCCGCCGCATGAGCGCACTCCTAAGTTCGTATCTGCCCATCGTGCTCTTCATCGCAGTGGCGATGGTCGTCGGCCTGGCGCTGATCGTTGCGCCGTTCCTGGTTGCCTACCGCAATCCCGATCCGGAAAAGCTTTCCGCCTATGAATGCGGGTTCAACTCATTCGACGACGCCCGCATGAAGTTCGACATCCGCTTCTACCTGGTGTCGATCCTGTTCATCATCTTCGATCTCGAGGTCGCCTTCCTGTTCCCGTGGGCGGTGTCCTTCTCCAAGCTCGGCATGCTCGGCTTCTGGTCGATGATGGTGTTCCTGGCGGTGCTGACCATCGGCTTTGCCTATGAATGGAAAAAAGGAGCGCTGGAATGGGATTGAACGACAGTTCAGGCACCCTCGTCGCGCCGAAGCCCAAGGGCATCATCGATCCCAACACCGGCAGGCCGGTGGGGGAGGACGATCCCTTCTTCCTCGAGATCAATAATGAGCTGGCCGACAAGGGCTTCCTTGTCACCTCGACCGAGGCGCTGATCACCTGGGCGCGCAGCGGCTCGCTGATGTTCATGACCTTCGGTCTCGCCTGCTGCGCGGTCGAGATGATCCACACCTCGATGCCGCGCTATGACTCAGAGAGGTTCGGCGTCGCGCCGCGCGCGTCTCCGCGCCAGTCCGATATCATGATCGTCGCGGGCACACTGACCAACAAGATGGCGCCGGCGCTGCGCAAGGTCTATGACCAGATGCCGGAGCCGCGCTACGTCATCTCGATGGGTTCGTGCGCCAATGGCGGCGGCTATTATCACTATTCCTATTCGGTGGTGCGCGGCTGCGACCGCATCGTGCCGGTCGACATCTATGTCCCCGGCTGCCCGCCGAGCGCCGAAGCGCTGCTCTACGGCATTCTCCTGTTGCAGAAGAAGATCCGCCGCACCGGCACGATCGAACGGTGAACCAATGGCCTTGGCGTTGCACGAACTCTCCACCTATCTCGGCGAGAAGCTCTCCGGCCGCATCGGCGAAACGGTGCTTGCTTATGGCGAACTGACGGTTTGCGTCGAGCCGGGCAACCTGACCGAGGTCGCGACCTTCCTGCGCGACGACCCGCGCTGCCAGTTCGTCTCGATCATCGACATTTGCGGCGCCGACTATCCGTCGCGTGCCAAGCGCTTCGACGTCGTCTACCACCTGTTGTCGCCGAAGCAGAACGTCCGCATCCGCCTCAAGGTCCAGGCCGACGAGGAGACGCTGGTGCCGTCGCTGACCGGCGTCTATCCCGGCGCCGACTGGTTCGAGCGCGAGACCTATGATCTCTACGGCGTGCTCTTCTCCGGCCATCCGGACCTGCGCCGCATCCTCACCGACTACGGCTTTGAAGGGCATCCCCTGCGCAAGGACTTCCCGCTGACCGGCTTCGTCGAGGTTCGCTACGACGACGAGGCCAAGCGGGTCATCTATGAGCCGGTGGAATTGAAGCAGGAATTTAGAAACTTTGACTTTTTGAGCCCATGGGAGGGAACGGATTACGTCCTTCCGGGCGATGAAAAGGCGAAGCCAAATTGAGGCGCCACAATGGCTGAAACCTCCGTCCGCAATTTTAACATTAACTTTGGGCCTCAACACCCTGCTGCGCACGGCGTTTTGCGTCTCGTGCTGGAGCTGGACGGCGAGGTGGTCGACCGCGTCGATCCGCATATCGGCCTGCTGCATCGCGGTACCGAGAAGCTGATCGAGGCCAAGACCTATCTGCAGGCGGTGCCCTATCTCGATCGGCTCGACTATTGCGCGCCGATGAACCAGGAGCATGCCTTCGCGCTCGCGGCCGAGCGCCTGCTCGGCATCGAGGTGCCGAAGCGCGGCCAGCTGATCCGCGTGCTCTATTCCGAAATGGGCCGCATCATGTCGCACATCCTCAATGTGACGACGCAGGCGATGGACGTCGGCGCGCTGACGCCGCCTCTGTGGGGCTTCGTCGAGCGCGAGAAGCTGATGGTGTTTTATGAGCGCGCCTCCGGCTCGCGCATGCATGCGGCCTACTTCCGGCCAGGCGGCGTGCATCAGGACCTGCCGCAGAAGCTGATCGAGGATATCGGCAAGTGGATCGATCCGTTCCTGAAGTCGGTCGACGACCTTGATGCCTTGCTCACCGGCAACCGCATCTTCAAGCAGCGCAATGTCGACATCGGCACGGTGTCGCTCGCCGACGCCTGGGCCTGGGGTTTTTCGGGCGTGATGGTGCGCGGCTCGGGCGCGGCCTGGGACCTGCGCAAGGCGCAGCCTTATGAATGCTATTCCGAGATGGATTTCGACATCCCGATCGGCAAGAACGGCGACTGCTACGACCGTTATCTCGTGCGCATGGAAGAGATGCGCCAGTCGGCGAAGATCATGCGCCAGTGCGTCGATCTGCTGCTCGGCAAGGAAAGCGGTGGCCCGGTATCGAACCTCGACGGCAAGGTGGTGCCGCCGAAGCGCGCGGCGATGAAGCGCTCGATGGAAGCGCTCATCCATCACTTCAAACTCTACACCGAGGGCTACCGCGTGCCGGCCGGCGAGGTCTATGCGGCTGTCGAGGCGCCGAAGGGCGAGTTCGGCGTCTATCTCGTCTCCGACGGCACCAACAAGCCCTATCGCTGCAAGCTGCGCGCGCCGGGTTTTGCGCATCTGCAGGCCATGGATTTCCTGTGCCGCGGCCACATGCTGGCCGACGTCACCGCCGTGCTTGGCTCCCTCGACATCGTGTTTGGTGAGGTCGATCGCTAAATGTCAGTCCGCCGTCTCGCAGATGCCAGCGTCCAGCCAGCCTCCTTCGCCTTCAACGAGGCGAACGCTGCGGCGGCGCAGCAGTGGATCGCCAAATATCCGAAGGGACGCGAGCAGTCGGCCATCATCCCATTGCTCATGATCGCTCAGGAACAGGAAGGCTGGGTGACGAAAGCGGCGATCGAGACGATCTCGGATATGCTCGGCATGCCGCGCATCCGCGGCCTCGAGGTCGCCACCTTCTACACGCAATACCAGCTCAATCCGGTCGGCACCCGCGCCCATATCCAGGTCTGCGGCACCACGCCCTGCATGCTGCGCGGCTCGGAAGCGCTGATGGATGTGTGCCGGTCTAAGATCCATCACGACCAGTTCCATACCAACGACAGGGGCACGCTGTCGTGGGAGGAAGTCGAATGCCTCGGCGCCTGCGTCAACGCGCCGATGGTCATGATCTTCAAGGACACGTTCGAAGACCTGACGCCGGAGCGCCTTGCCGAGATCATCGATCTCTATGAAGCCGGCAAAGGCGCCGAGGTGAAGCCCGGTCCGCAGAACGGCCGCATCGGTTCGGAGCCGGCCACGGGCCTGACGACGCTGAAGAGCGAGAAGGCAATCCTGAAATCCACCCGCGACAAGGAAGCCAAGGCCGCCGCGAAGGCAGCCAGACAAGCCGCTGCCGCAGCGCCGGCTACTGCATCCGCCGCCGTCGTCTCGCAGGCGCCTGCCGCGCCGCCCTCGGCCCCTGTCGGGCCATCGAAATCCGGCAAGCCGAAAACCGACGCGCCCGAAACCAGTCCGGCACTAAGGACACCGTCGCCGGTCAAGGTTTCGCCCGCCACCGAGAAGGCGGCCAGCGTCAGGGCGCCGCGCCACTCCGCAGCCAATGCCAACAAGGCTTCTCCGGAAGTCGAGGCGGTTTCGAAGCCGCGCAGCGGGCCGAAGGCCAAGGCCGAGCCGGCGTCCGCCTTCAAGTCGCCGGAAGCGAAGCAGCCTGCGACCAAGACGGCCAAGCCTTCGCTCGAGGACAAGAACCGCCCGGCCGGGATCGCGCGTCCGGCAACGGTCGACGATCTGAAGCTGATCTCCGGTGTCGGTCCGAAGATCGAAGGCGTCCTGCATTCGCTTGGCATTTATACTTTCGCGCAGGTCTCTGCGTGGAGGAAGGCCGAGCGCGAATGGGTCGACGGCTATCTCAATTTCCGCGGCCGTATCGAGCGCGACGACTGGGCGAAGCAGGCCAAGGCGCTCGCCAAGGGCGGCGTCGCCGAGTACATCCGCGTCTTCGGCAAGAAGCCGGTCTGAGGGACGAACAATGCTTCAGGACAAAGACCGCATCTTCACCAACATCTACGGCCTCTTCGACAAGTCGCTGGCCGGAGCGCAGGCGCGCGGCATGTGGGACGATACACCCGGCCTGATCGCCAAGGGACGCGACTGGATCATCAACGAAATGAAGGCAAGCGGCCTGCGCGGCCGTGGCGGCGCCGGCTTCCCGACCGGCCTGAAATGGTCGTTCATGCCCAAGCAGAGCGATGGCCGGCCGAGCTATCTCGTCATCAATGCCGACGAATCCGAGCCTGGCACCTGCAAGGACCGTGACATTCTGCGCAACGATCCGCATACGCTGGTCGAGGGCGCGCTGGTCGCCGGTTTCGCCATGGGCGCGGTCGCTGCTTACATCTATGTGCGCGGCGAGTTCATCCGCGAGCGCGAGGCGCTGCAGCGCGCCATCGACGAGGCTTATGCGGCCAAGCTCATCGGCAAGAACAACACCTCCGGCTACGACTTCGACGTCTATATGCACCACGGCGCCGGCGCCTATATTTGCGGCGAGGAGACGGCGCTGCTCGAAAGTCTCGAGGGCAAGAAGGGCCAGCCGCGACTGAAGCCGCCATTCCCGGCCAATGTCGGCCTTTATGGCTGCCCGACCACGGTCAACAACGTCGAATCCATCGCCGTGGCGCCGACGATCCTGCGCCGGGGTGCTGCCTGGTTCTCGTCCTTCGGCCGGCCGAACAATGCCGGCACCAAGCTCTTCTGCGTGTCCGGGCACGTCAACAATCCGTGCACCTTCGAAGAGGCGATGTCGATCCCGTTCCGCGAACTGATCGAGACGCATTGCGGCGGCATTCGCGGCGGCTGGGACAATCTGCTCGCGGTCATCCCGGGCGGCGCTTCGGTGCCGCTGGTGCCGGCCGAGCAGATCATCGACGCGCCGATGGATTTCGATGCATTGCGCGACCTCAAATCCGGCCTCGGCACTGCGGCTGTCATCGTCATGGACAAGTCGACCGATATCGTGAAGGCGATCGCCAGGCTCTCCTACTTCTACAAGCATGAGAGCTGCGGCCAGTGCACGCCGTGCCGCGAAGGCACCGGCTGGATGTGGCGGGTGATGGAACGGCTGGTGCGCGGCGAAGCGCAGAAGCGCGAGATCGACATGCTGCTCGATGTCACCAAGCAGGTGGAAGGTCACACGATCTGCGCGCTGGGCGATGCCGCGGCCTGGCCGATCCAGGGCCTGATGCGGCATTTCCGTGGCGAGGTGGAGCGCCGCATCGACGAGTTTTCGCGCAACGCGCACCGGGTCGAGCCGGTGATGGCGGCGGCGGAATAGATTTGCAAGACGGGCATTGCCCGGGACGGAAAGCAGGGGCGGGGCGTACGAAGAAACGACCAGGAGATGTCTATGGCGCCGTATTCGATAGCCTACCCGCTGATGCCTTATTTGGACGAACTCGAGAAGATGAACCCGGACCTGACCAAGATGATGCCGAGGGAGATGGCCAGCGCCGTCAACCTGATGGCGCATCCTGTCGCGGGCGTGGCTGCACTATCGGCGGTAGGCATCGGTTTCGCCAACCATGCCCTGGGTGTCTGGGTGGGCGCTTTCTCCGGCGCCGTCGAAGCCTCGCAGCGCATGCTCCAGCCGTTCCTCGACGATCTCGAGGCGCGGACCGAAGCCGCCAACAATTCGTCCAAGGCGCGCAAGGCGACCGAGACGCTGATCGCCGAGGCGCAGACCTTCGCCAGGGATGTGACCGACATCGCGGCGAACGCCAGCGCTGAGAAGGCGCTCGACGCGAGAGGCGACACGGTAGCCGGAACGGCCGCGACCGGTCTGATGCCGGAAGATTTCAGGCAGCCCAAGGCGATCGACAAGCCGGCAAAGCCGTCCGACCTGAAGGCGATATCGGGTATCGGGCCGAAGCTGGAGAAGGTGCTGAATGGTCTTGGCATCTGGTCCTACGACCAGATCGCTGCCTGGACCGCGGAAGAGATCGCCTGGGTCGAGGATTACCTGTCGCTCGCCGGCCGCGTCGGCCGCGACGACTGGACTGGCCAAGCGGCGGCGCTGGCCGCCAAATAGTGAGATGAAATGCCGGGCGCAGTCGCGCCCCGGAACGAAAGATTGCGGGAAATCCGCGAGGGTTTGAGGCGAATGGCAAAGCTCAAGGTCGACGGGAAAGAGATCACGGTACCCGACCATTACACGCTGCTGCAGGCGGCCGAGGACGCCGGCGCGGAAGTGCCGCGCTTCTGCTTCCATGAGCGGTTGTCCATCGCCGGCAATTGCCGCATGTGCCTGATCGAGGTGAAGGGTGGCCCGCCCAAGCCGCAGGCCTCCTGCGCCATGAGCGTGCGCGACCTGCGCCCCGGCCCGAACGGCGAAGCGCCGGAAATCTTCACCAACACGCCGATGGTCAAGAAGGCCCGCGAAGGCGTGATGGAGTTCCTGCTGATCAACCATCCGCTGGATTGCCCGATCTGCGACCAGGGCGGCGAGTGCGACTTGCAGGACCAGGCGATGGCCTTCGGCGTCGACTCCTCGCGCTACCATGAGAACAAGCGGGCGGTCGAAGACAAGTATATCGGTCCGCTGGTCAAGACGGTGATGAACCGCTGCATCCACTGCACGCGCTGCGTCCGCTTCACCACCGAGGTCGCCGGCATCTCCGAACTCGGCCTGATCGGCCGCGGCGAGGATGCCGAGATCACCACCTATCTCGAACAGGCGATGACCTCGGAGCTCCAGGGCAACGTCATCGATCTTTGCCCGGTCGGCGCGCTGACCTCCAAGCCGTTCGCCTTCCAGGCGCGGCCGTGGGAGCTGACCAAGACGGAGTCGATCGACGTCATGGACGCCGTCGGCTCGGCGATCCGCGTCGATAGCCGCGGCCGCGAGGTGATGCGCATCCTGCCGCGCGTCAACGAGGCCGTGAACGAGGAGTGGATCTCGGACAAGACGCGCTTCATCTGGGATGGCCTGCGCACCCAGCGCCTCGATCGTCCCTACGTTCGCAAGAACGGCAAGCTTGCTCCGGCAAGCTGGGCGGAAGCCTTCGCGGCGATCAAGGACGAGGTGTCGAAGACCGCCCCTGAGCGCGTCGGTGCGATCGCCGGCGACCTCGCCGCGGTCGAGGAAATCTATGCGCTCAAGCTTTTGATGGCGGCGCTCGGCTCCAAGAACATCGACTGCCGCCAGGACGGCGCTGCGCTCGATCCGTCGCTCGGCCGCGCGAGCTACATCTTCAATCCGACCATAGAAGGCATCGAGCAGGCCGACGCGGTGCTGATCGTCGGCGCCAATCCGCGCTTCGAGGCCTCGGTGCTCAACGCCCGCATCCGCAAGCGCTGGCGCGTCGGCAACCTGCCGATCGGCGTCATCGGCGAGATCGGCGACACGCGTTATGACTACGAGCTAATCGGCGCCGGCCCAGAGTCCTTGAAGGACTTGGCCGACGGCAACGGCAAGTTCTTCGAGGTGCTGAAGAATGCAGCGCATCCGCTGATCATCGTCGGCCAGGGCGCCCTGGCGCGCTCGGACGGCGCGGCAGTGCTCGGCCAGGCGGCAAGGCTGGCGATGGCCGTCAATGCCGTCACCGCCGAGTGGAACGGCTTCGCGGTGCTGCACAACGCGGCGGCCAGAGTCGGCGGGCTCGACGTCGGCTTCGTGCCGGGCGAGGGCGGCAAGAATGTCGCCGGCATGCTGGGCGCGACGGATCTCCTGTTCCTGCTTGGCGCCGACGAGATCGACATGGCCAAGACCGGCGGCGCCTTCGTCGTCTATATCGGCACGCATGGCGATGCGGGCGCACACCGCGCCAATGTCATCCTGCCGGCTGCTGCCTACACCGAAAAGTCCGGCACCTATGTGAACACGGAAGGCCGCGTGCAGCAGACCAACCGCGCCGGTTTCGCCCCGGGCGAAGCGCGCGAGGACTGGGCGATCCTGCGGGCGCTGTCGGATGTGCTCGGCAAGAAGCTGCCGTTCGATTCGCTGGCGCAGCTGCGCGCGAAGCTCTATGGCGAATACCCCCATCTTGCCCGCGTCGATCATGTCGCGGCGGGCAGCGCCGACGGCGTTGCCAGGGCGGCGAAGCTCGGCGGACGCTTGAACAAGGGCACCTTCACCTCGCCGGTGAAGGACTTCTATCTCACCAACCCGATCGCGCGGGCCTCGGCCGTGATGGCTGAGTGCTCGGCGCTGGCCAAGAGCGGCTTCAAGCAGGCGGCGGAATAAGCATGGACACCTTCTTTTCCTTCTACGTGCTGCCGGCGCTGCTGATCCTGTTGAAGTCGGTCGTGCTGATCGTCGTTCTTTTGATCTTTGTGGCTTACGTGCTTTATGCCGACCGCAAGATCTGGGCTGCGGTGCAGCTGCGCCGCGGCCCGAACGTGGTCGGTCCCTGGGGCACGCTGCAGGCCTTCGCCGACCTTTTGAAATTCGTCTTCAAGGAGCCGGTGATCCCGTCGGGCGCCAACAAGGGCGTCTTCCTGCTGGCGCCACTGGTCTCAGCCGTGCTCGCGATCTCGGCCTGGGCGGTCATTCCGGTCAATCAAGGCTGGGCTATCGCTAACATCAATGTCGGCATCCTTTATGTTTTCGCCATCTCCTCGCTCGAGGTCTACGGCGTGATCATGGGCGGCTGGGCGTCGAACTCGAAATATCCGTTCCTCGGCGCGCTGCGCTCAGCCGCGCAGATGGTGTCCTACGAGGTGTCGATCGGCTTCGTCATCGTCACCGTGCTGCTTTGCGTCGGCTCGCTCAACCTCTCCGACATCGTGCTCTCGCAGCAGGATGGCCTCGGCACCAAGCTCGGCCTGCCCAACACCTTCCTCGACTGGCACTGGCTGTCGCTGTTCCCGATGTTCATCGTGTTCTTCATCTCGGCGCTGGCCGAGACGAACCGTCCGCCCTTCGATCTGGTGGAAGCGGAATCGGAACTCGTCGCCGGACACATGGTCGAATATTCGTCGACGCCGTTCCTGCTCTTCTTCCTGGGCGAGTACGTCGCCGTCGTCCTGATGTGCGCGCTGGCCACCATCCTGTTCCTCGGCGGCTGGCTGCCACCGTTCGACTTCGCGCCCTTCACCTGGGTGCCGGGCCTGATCTGGTTCGTGCTCAAGGTCTGCCTGGTGTTCTTCATGTTCTCGATGGTGAAGGCGTTTGTGCCGCGCTACCGCTATGATCAGCTGATGCGGCTAGGCTGGAAGGTCTTCCTGCCGATCTCGCTGTTCATGGTCGTCGCCACCGCGGCCTTCCTCAAGATCACGGGGTTTGCGTGATGTCCGCTCTTGCCCAAGCCGCAAAGGCCCTGTTGCTGAAGGATTTCGTCAGCGCCTTCTTCCTGTCGATGCGCCAGTTCGTTGCGCCGAAGGAGACGATCAACTATCCGCACGAGAAGGGACCGACCAGCCCGCGCTTCCGCGGCGAGCACGCGCTGCGCCGCTACCCCAACGGGGAGGAACGCTGCATCGCCTGCAAGCTTTGCGAGGCGATCTGTCCGGCACAGGCGATCACAATCGAAGCCGGCCCGCGCCGCAACGACGGCACGCGGCGCACCGTGCGCTACGATATCGACATGGTGAAGTGCATCTATTGCGGCTTCTGCCAGGAAGCCTGCCCGGTCGACGCCATCGTCGAGGGGCCGAATTTCGAATTCGCGACCGAGACGCGCGAGGAGCTTTACTACAACAAGGAAAAGCTGCTCGCGAACGGCGATCGCTGGGAGCGTGAGCTGGCGCGCAACATCGCGTTGGACGCGCCCTATCGCTGACATTGGACGCATGGACGGGGCGAGGGCCTCGTTCAAAGGATGGTCCCCGAAAAGTTGCAGACTTTTCGGGCCAGATCATCCTCCGGAATGAAAAGAGTGTCGCATGTTTCTTTCGATCGGGACTTTCAACCCGATCGGAACATGCGATAGGAACACGCAACTTTGCCAGCCGGAGGCGGCGGCGACATCGAGCAGGGGCGCTGAGCCCAGTGTTCGGACAGGAACCCGAGGGAACCCCATGCTGAGTGGACTAGAGGCGGTCTTTTTCTACCTCTTCGCCTTTATCGCCGTGGCGTCGGCCTTCATGGTCATTTCGTCGCGCAACCCCGTGCATTCGGTGCTGTTCCTGATCCTCACCTTCTTCAACGCCGCCGGTCTGTTCATGCTGACCGGCGCCGAGTTCCTGGCGATGATCCTGCTCGTCGTCTATGTCGGCGCTGTGATGGTGCTGTTCCTTTTCGTCGTCATGATGCTCGACGTCGACTTCGCGGAGATGAAGCAGGGCGCGCTGCAATATGCGCCGATCGGCGCGCTGGTCGGGCTGATCCTGGCGGCGGAGCTGATCGTCGTGCTCGGCGGCTACAGCTTCGCGCCGCAGCTTGCCTCGACGGTGGCCAAGGCAACGCCGGACCTCGCCGCGCGCTCCAACACGGCGGCGCTCGGCGACATCCTCTACACGGACTATCTCTATTATTTCCAGATCGCCGGCCTCGTGCTTCTGGTCGCCATGATCGGAGCCATCGTGCTGACGCTGCGCCACAAGGAAGGCGTCAAGCGGCAGTCGATCGCCGCCCAGGTCGGCCGCACGCCGGCAACGGGCATGGAAATCCGCAAGGTCAAGTCGGGCGAGGGTATCTGAGATGGTCGTCGGCATCGCGCATTATCTGACCGTATCGGCGATCCTGTTCACGCTCGGCGTGTTCGGCATCTTTTTGAACCGCCGCAACATCATCGTCATCCTGATGTCGATCGAGCTGATCCTGCTCGCGGTCAACATCAACTTCGTCGCCTTCTCGGCGGCGCTGCATGACCTCGTAGGGCAGGTGTTCGCCCTGTTCGTGCTGACGGTCGCCGCGGCGGAAGCCGCGATCGGACTTGCCATTCTTGTCGTCTTCTTCCGCAACCGCGGCTCGATAGCGGTCGAAGACGTGAACCAGATGAAGGGTTGACGGGAAGAACCATGTACCAGGCCATCGTCTTCCTTCCGCTGCTCGGCTTCCTGATTGTCGGCCTGTTCGGCAATTCGCTCGGCGCCAAGGCATCCGAATACATCACTTCCGGCTTCCTGGTGATCGCGGCGGTGCTGTCGTGGATCGCCTTCTTCACCGTCGGCTTCGGCCATGGCGAAGTGTTCACCGTGCCGGTGCTGCGCTGGATCCAGGCGGGCGGGCTCGACGTCGCCTGGGCGCTCAGGATCGACACACTGACGGTGGTGATGCTGGTCGTCGTCAACACCGTGTCGGCGCTGGTCCATATCTATTCGATCGGCTACATGCACCACGATCCGAACCGGCCGCGCTTCTTCGCCTATCTGTCGCTGTTCACCTTCGCGATGCTGATGCTGGTGACGGCCGACAATCTGGTGCAGATGTTCTTCGGCTGGGAAGGCGTCGGCCTCGCCTCCTATCTGCTGATCGGCTTCTGGTACAAGAAGCCCTCCGCCAACGCCGCTGCGATCAAGGCCTTCGTCGTCAACCGCGTCGGCGACTTCGGCTTCGCGCTCGGCATTTTCGGCGTCTTCGTGCTGTTCGGCTCGGTCAATCTCGGCACAGTCTTTGCCAACGCAGCCTCCTTCCTTCCGGCCGAAGGCGCGCCGGAGGGGGCCGCGGTGCTTACCTTCCTCGGCCATGCGCTCGACAAGCACACGGCGCTGACGGTGGTCTGCCTGCTGCTGTTCATGGGCGCCATGGGCAAGTCGGCGCAGGTGCCGCTGCACACCTGGCTGCCCGACGCCATGGAAGGCCCGACGCCCGTCTCGGCGCTGATCCATGCCGCGACCATGGTGACGGCCGGCGTGTTCATGCTGGCGAGGCTCTCGCCGCTGTTCGAGCTGTCGCATTCGGCGCTGACCGTCGTCACCTTCATCGGCGCCTTCACCGCCTTCTTCGCGGCCACCGTCGGCCTTGTCCAGAACGACATCAAGCGCGTCATCGCCTATTCGACCTGCTCGCAGCTCGGCTACATGTTCGTGGCGCTTGGCGTCGGCGCCTATGGCGCGGCGATCTTCCATCTGTTCACGCATGCCTTCTTCAAGGCGCTGCTCTTCCTCGGCTCGGGCTCGGTCATCCACGCCGTCTCCGACGAGCAGGACATGCGCCTGATGGGCGGGTTGAGGACGCTCATCCCCAAGACCTACTGGATGATGGTGATCGGCACCCTGGCGCTGACCGGCGTCGGCATCCCGGCGACGGTGATCGGCACCGCCGGCTTCTTCTCCAAGGACGCCATCATCGAAGCGTCCTTTGCCAGCCACAACGCGGTCGCGGGCTTTGCCTTCGTGCTGCTCGTGATCGCCGCCGCCTTCACAAGCTTCTATTCCTGGCGACTGATCTTCATGACCTTCCACGGCGAGCCGCGCGCCAGCCACGAGGTCATGCATCACGTGCATGAATCGCCGCCGGTGATGCTGGTGCCGCTCTACGTGCTGGCTGCCGGCGCGCTGTTTGCCGGCATCATCTTCCACGGCGCCTTCATCGGCGAGGGCTATGCCGAGTTCTGGAAGGCTTCGCTGTTCACGCTGCCGGACAACCACATCCTGCACGAGATCCACGAATTGCCGTTGTGGGTGGAACTGGCTCCGTTCATCGCCATGGTCATCGGCTTTGCGGTCGCGTGGAAGTTCTACATCCGCTCGCCGGAACTGCCCCGGAGCGTCGCCGCCAACCATCGCCTGCTCTACGGCTTCCTGCTCAACAAATGGTATTTCGACGAGCTCTACGACTTCCTTTTCGTGCGGCCGGCGAAGCGCCTCGGCCGGTTCCTATGGAAGACCGGTGACGGCGCCATCATCGACGGGCTCGGCCCGGACGGCATCTCGGCGCGCGTCGTCGACGTCACCAATCGCGTCGTCAAATTGCAGACCGGCTACCTCTACCACTATGCCTTCGCCATGCTGATCGGCGTGGCCGCTCTCGTCACCTGGATGATGCTCTGATGACCGACTGGCCAATCCTCTCGCTGGTCACCTTCCTGCCGCTGGTTGGTGTTCTGCTCATTCTGCCGATCAGCGACGACAGCGAAAACGCGCGCCGCAACATCCGCTCGATCGCCTTCATCACGACGGCGTTCACCTTCGTGGTGTCGCTGTTCATCTGGAAGGGCTTCGATAATTCGCAGGCCGGCTTCCAGTTCGTCGAGAAGCACGCCTGGCTGGATTCGGGCATCTCCTACCATATGGGCGTCGACGGCATCTCGATGCTGTTCGTCATCCTGACCACCTTCCTGATGCCGCTCTGCATCCTGGCCTCGTGGGATGCGATCGAGAAGCGCGTCAAGGCCTACATGATCGCCTTCCTGATCCTCGAGACGCTGATGATCGGCGTGTTCTGCGCGCTCGACATCGTGCTCTTCTACGTCTTCTTCGAGGGCGGCCTGATCCCGATGTTCATCATCATCGGTGTCTGGGGCGGCAAGCGGCGCGTCTATGCCTCGTTCAAGTTCTTCCTTTATACGCTTGCCGGCTCGGTGCTGATGCTGCTCGCCATCATGGCGATGTTCTTCCAGTCCGGCACGACCGACATCACCACGCTGCTGACGCATAACTTCCCGGCCAACATGCAGACCTGGCTGTGGCTCGCCTTCTTCGCCTCCTTCGCGGTGAAGATGCCGATGTGGCCGGTGCACACCTGGCTGCCCGACGCGCATGTCGAGGCGCCGACGGCGGGTTCGGTCATCCTGGCCGGCATCCTGTTGAAGATGGGCGGATACGGCTTCCTGCGCTTCTCGCTGCCGATGTTCCCGCTGGCGTCGGAGATGTTCGCGCCGCTGATCTTCACGCTCTCGGTCGTCGCCATCATCTACACCTCGCTGGTGGCGCTGATGCAGGAGGACATGAAGAAGCTCATCGCCTATTCGTCGGTCGCCCATATGGGCTTCGTCACCATGGGCATCTTCGCGATGAATCAGGAGGGCGTGCAGGGCGCGATGTTCCAGATGCTCAGCCATGGGCTCGTCTCCGGCGCGCTGTTCCTGTGCGTCGGCGTCATCTATGACCGCATGCATACGCGCGAAATCGACGCCTATGGCGGGCTGGTCAACAACATGCCGAAATACGCGACCGCGTTCATGATCTTCACCATGGCCAATGTCGGCCTGCCGGGCACCAGCGGCTTCGTCGGCGAGTTCCTGACCATGCTCGGCGTGTTTCGGGTCAACACCTGGGTGGCGTTCTTCGCCGCTACCGGCGTGATCCTGTCGGCAGCCTATGCGCTCTGGCTCTACCGCCGCGTGATCTTCGGCGCGCTGACCAAGGAGAGCCTGAAGAACCTGCTCGATCTGTCGACGCGCGAGAAGGCGATCATCTACCCGCTGGTGGTGCTGGTGATCTTCTTCGGCGTCTATCCGGCGCCTGTGTTCGATGCCACCACGCAGTCGGTCAAGGCGCTCGTCACCAACGTCACCGCATCCATCAATTCCGCGCAGACCGCGGCGGCGAACTGACCGGGGAAATACCATGACGCCGGACCTTCTCTCCAGCCTTTCGCTCTCAACGCCGGAACTGATCCTCGCCATCGGCGCGCTGGCGCTTCTGATGGTGGGTGCCTATTCGCGCTCCAACAACACCACGACGGTGACCGGGCTCGCGGTCGCGGTGCTTGTGATCGCCGGCCTCTGGCTGGCTTTCTCCGGCGGCGAGGGGTCTGCCTATGGCAGCGCTTTCGTCCAGGACTCCTTCGGCCGCTTCATGAAGATGCTGGCGCTGATCGGCTCGGCCGTCACGCTCGTCATGTCGATGCGGTTTGCCAGGCAGGAGCATTTCGACAAGTTCGAATATCCGGTGCTGATCGTGCTGTGCACGCTCGGCATGATGCTGATGATCTCGGCCAACGGCATGATCGGCCTTTATCTCGGGCTCGAGCTGCAGTCGCTGGCGATCTATGTGCTGGCGGCGATCAACCGTGACAATGTCCGCTCGACCGAGGCCGGCCTCAAATATTTCGTTCTCGGAGCGCTGTCGTCGGGCATGCTGCTCTACGGCATCTCGCTGGTCTACGGTTATACCGGCAACACCGGCTTTCACGAGATCGCGACGGCGCTGGGCAGCGGCGAACGTCAGCTCGGCCTTGTTTTCGGCCTGGTCTTCGTGCTCGCCGGCCTCGCCTTCAAGATCTCGGCGGTGCCGTTCCACATGTGGACGCCGGACGTCTATGAGGGCGCACCGACGCCGATCACCGCCTTCCTGGCCGCCGCCCCGAAGATGGCGGCGATGGCGCTGATCGTGCGCGTCACCATGGGCGCCTTCAAGCCGATCGCCGCCGACTGGCAGCAGATCGTCGTCTTCATCTCGATCGCCTCGATGGCGCTCGGCGCCTTCGCCGCGATCGGCCAGACCAACATCAAACGGCTGATGGCCTATTCCTCGATCGGCCATATGGGCTACGCGCTGGTCGGCCTTGCCGCGAACAGCCAGGCCGGCGTGCGCGGCGTGGCGATCTACATGCTGATCTATCTGGTGATGACGCTCGGCACCTTCGCCTTCATCCTCGCCATGCGGCGCAAGGAGGGCAATGTCGAGCAGATCGGCGATCTGGCGGGCCTCGCCTCGACCAATCCCATCATGGCCACCATCCTCACCATCCTGATGTTCTCGCTGGCCGGCATTCCGCCGCTCGCCGGCTTCTGGGGGAAATGGTACGTGTTCCTCGCCGCCATCAACGCGCATCTCTATGCCCTGGCGATCATCGGCGTGCTGGCTTCGGTGGTGGGCGCCTACTATTACCTGCGCATCATCAAGATCATGTGGTTCGACGAGCCTGTCGGCGGCTTTGTGCCGATGGCCAGCGAATTGCGCCTCGTGCTCGGCGTCAGCGGCGCCTTCGTGCTGTTCTATGTGCTGATCGGCGGGCCGATCGGCAGCTATGCCGAAGCCGCCGCCAAGACCTTCTTCTGACGGGATGGCATTTCGGCTGGCTCCAACCGCGGCGTCGGAGGGGTTCCGGCTCGAGGCCCATGACAGCGTCGGCTCGACCAACGCGCTGGCGCTGGAGCACGCGCGCGCGGGCGATCCGGGAAAACTCTGGGTCGTCTCGAAGAAGCAGGAAAGCGGACGCGGTCGGCGCGGCCGCGCCTGGGCGACGCCTGAAGGCAATCTGGCGGCGACGCTGCTTCTGGTTCCGAATGGCGAGCTGCGGCTCGCCGCGACGCTTGGCTTCGTCGCCGGGCTTGCATTGGCCGACGCGCTCGATGCCGTCGTCCCGCAAGGCCGGATCGCCGTTGGCCTGGACGGAGCCAGCGAAGGACGCAACCGCTTCGAGCTGAAATGGCCGAACGACGTGCTCGCCACCGGCGCCAAGCTTGCCGGCATCCTGCTGGAATCGACCCTGCTCGAAGGCGGCCGTTTCGCGGTTGCCGTCGGCATCGGCGTCAACGTCGTGGCATACCCCGAGGATCTGCCTTATCCGGCGACGTCGCTGCAGGCGCTGGGTGCCAATTGCGATGCCGAGATGCTGTTCCTGGCGCTCTCGGATGCCTGGAGCGAGAATTTCAGATTGTGGGACGACGGGCGGGGACTTAGCGCGATCAGGAAACGCTGGTTGGCGCGCGCCGCGGGGCTCGGCGGCGAGGTTGCTGTCAGAATTGACGGCAATGTGGTGCGCGGCGTCTTCGAAACCATTGACGAGGACTGCCGTTTCGTGATCCGCGACGATGACGGAACTGTTTTGACGATCGCGGCCGGCGACGTGCATTTCGGCGCGGTCGCGTCGGCCCGTCTTTGACGACTTGATTTGATTGGCTTGGCCTGACTGGCCAGGAAGGAAAGGATTTATGGCGAATACTGAGAACGCCGAACTCGTCTTCGCGCCGCTCGGCGGCGTCGGCGAGATCGGCATGAACTTCGCCCTCTATGGCTACGGGCCCGCGGACGCGCGCGAATGGATCGTAGTCGATGTCGGAGTCACATTTCCGGACAGCGCGCATCCGGGCGTCGATCTGATCCTGCCCGACACACGCTTCATCGAGGAGAACCTCGACGGCTTGCGCGGCGTGGTCGTAACCCATGCGCATGAGGACCATTACGGCGCGCTGCTCGATATCTGGCCGAAGCTCAAAGTCCCGGTCTGGATGACGCCGTTCACCGCCGGCCTGCTGGAGGCCAAACGGCAGGGCGAGCAGAACGCGCCAAAAATCCCGGCAATGATCTACAGGGCCGGCGAGACGTTCACTATCGGGCCGTTCGAGATCGAAGCCATCCCGGTTGCGCATTCCATTCCCGAGCCGATGTCGCTGGCGATCGCTACGCCCGCCGGCACGGTAATCCACACCGGCGACTGGAAGATCGATCCGGCGCCGACGATCGGCCCCAAGACGGATGAGGCGCGCTTCCGCGCTTACGGCGACAAGGGCGTGCTGGCGCTGATCTGCGATTCCACCAATGCGCTGCGGGAAGGGGAGTCGCCGTCGGAAGTGGCGGTCGGCGAGGGCCTGAAAGGCGTCATCGAAAACGCCAAGGGCCGCGTCGCGGTCACCACCTTTTCCTCCAATGTCGGGCGCATCGTTTCGATCGCCAAGGCTGCGCGGGACGCCGGCCGGCAGTGCCTTGTGCTCGGCCGCTCGCTGAAGCGCGTGATCGATGTCGCGACCGAACTCGGCTACATGGACGGCCTGCCGGAATTCATTGCCGAGGAGGATTACGGCTATATCCCGCGCGAGAATCTGGTGGTCATCTGCACCGGCAGCCAGGGCGAGCCGCTGGCCGCACTTGCGAAGCTGTCGCGCGACGAGATGAAGTCGGTGGCGCTGACGGCCGGCGACACGGTGGTGTTTTCCTCGCGCACCATTCCCGGCAACGAGAAGGCGATCCTGGAGATCAAGAACCGGCTGATCGACCTCGGCATGAAGATCATCGAGGACGGCGACGCGCTGGTGCATGTCTCCGGCCATCCGCGCCGCAGCGAATTGCGCAAGATGTATGAATGGGTGCGGCCGCAGATCGGCGTGCCGGTGCACGGCGAGGCGGCGCATCTGGTGGCGCAGGGCTCGCTGATGTCGATGTCGGGCATCGGCCAGGTGGCACAGGTGCGCGACGGCGATATGCTGAGGCTCTGGCCCGGTCCGGCCACGATCATCGACCAGGTGCCGTTCGGCCGCCTCTACAAGGATGGATACTTGATCGGAACCGACCAGGCGATGGGCATACGCGACCGGCGCAAGCTGTCCTATGCCGGGCATGTCGCGGTCAACGTCGTGCTCGACGAGAAATACGAGCTAGCCGGCGATCCCGATCTGGTGGCGATCGGCGTCGCCGAGGCCGATGCCAGCGGCGAGACGCTAGAGGACCTGATGCTCGATGCGGCAATCGGCGCGGTGGACTCGATCCCCCGCCAGCGCAGAAAAGACCTCGACCTTGTGCAGGAGGCCGTGCGCCGCGCCGTCCGCGGCGCCGCCAACGAAGCCTGGGGCAAGAAGCCGCTGGTGACGGTGTTTGTCACTAGATAAGGGAGTAGGGGAGTAGGGGAGTACGGGAATAAGGGAGAAGGGAATAGCAAATAGCTCGGAGTTTTTCCTACCCCCCTACTCCCCTAACTTTCGGAGCGCTTATGCTCGGACGCCTAAATCATGTCGCGCTTGCCGTGCCGAACCTGGCTGCGGCGACAGCTGCGTATCGCGATACGCTGGGCGCTCGGCTGAGCGAGCCGCAGGCGCTGCCGGAACATGGCGTCACGGTTGTGTTCGTCGATGTCGGCAACACCAAGATCGAGCTGCTGGAGCCGCTGGGCGACGCTTCACCGATCGCGGCTTTCCTCGCGAAGAACCCGTCGGGCGGCATGCATCATGTCTGCTACGAGGTCGACGATATCCTCGTCGCGCGCGACCAGCTCAAGGCGAGCGGCGCGCGCGTGCTCGGCGACGGCAATCCGAAGATCGGCGCGCATGGCAAGCCGGTGCTGTTCCTGCATCCCAAGGATTTCTTCGGCACGCTGGTCGAATTGGAGCAGGCATGAACTGGGTTTCCTTTGTCGCACTGTTCTTCGTCACCTGGTGGCTGGTGCTGTTTGCGGTGCTGCCCTTCAGCCTGCGCACCCAGGATGAGGACAAGGACGTGACGCTCGGCACGGTCTCGAGCGCGCCGAAGGGACCGCACATGCTGCGCGCGGCGATCCGCACGACGGTCGTCACCGCGATCGTGATCGGCATTTTCTACGGCCTGACAAGGGGGCTCGGCTTCGGCTTCGACGACATCCCGCACATCGTGCCGGACTTTACTCATACTGCCGGCCGCTAGCCCTGCACAGTTCCGCAAGTATTGATCAACCCGCGCCCGTGCTGGTTGAAATCGGAAGCCGACTTCCGATTTTGAGGGCTAACGCAGCATAATGCTGTTTGGCAGGCCGTGGTCCTAAGCAGATGATTGCACAAAAAAAATGCAAGGCACGAGGCCTTGCAATTTAAACGCGTCCGATCTGTTTCCGGTGTCCGGCGGCAGCGAGTAACCGCGCCTAGATCGCATCCTCCCAAGACTTTGACCGCGTAGGAGAGCAGATTTTTCTCCGCCCTCTCGGTTATCGGCGCACACTAGACCAAGGCAGGTGAAAATGTCACGAAGAATTTTGCCCCCGAATAGGCAATATCGTGCTGCACTGCACAATAGTGGGGCAGCGCTTGCTTATGAATCGATCAAAAGGCCAGATGCGGCACTTTGGTGGCCAAAACGGGCCTTTTGATCATGCGCAGAACGCCGCAACACTTTGGAGCGCTCGGGTTTCCATTCGGTCATGAAATGGCTATGAAGCCCGGGCAAGCAGCCTCGGTTGCGCCGATTCCCCGCGCCGCCATTTTTTCATTCACGGACCAGTCCATGCGTTTGTCGCGCTACTTCCTGCCCATTCTCAAAGAAAACCCCCGTGAGGCCGAAATCGTCTCGCATCGGCTGATGCTGCGCGCCGGCATGATCCGCCAGCAGGGGCAGGGCAGCTTCTCCTGGCTGCCGCTCGGCAAGCGCGTGCTGGACAAGGTCTGCCAGATCATCCGCGAGGAGCAGAATCGAGCCGGCGCGCTGGAAATCCTGATGCCGACCATCCAGTCGGCGGATCTGTGGCGCGAGAGCGGCCGTTACAATGACTACGGCAAGGAGATGCTGCGCATCAAGGACCGGCAGGACCGCGACATGCTCTATGGTCCGACCAATGAGGAAATGGTCACCGAGATCTTCCGCGCCTACGTCAAGTCCTACAAGGACCTGCCGCTCAACCTCTATCACATCCAGTGGAAGTTCCGCGACGAGGTGCGCCCCCGCTTCGGCGTGATGCGCTCGCGCGAGTTCCTGATGAAGGACGCTTACTCCTTCGATCTCGATTTTGAAGGCGCCAGAGCCGCCTATAACCGCATGTTCGTCTCATACTTGAGGACGTTCACGCGCATGGGCCTGCAGGCCATTCCGATGCGCGCCGATACCGGCCCGATCGGCGGCGACCTCAGCCACGAATTCATCATCCTGGCCGAGACCGGCGAGAGCCAGGTGTTCTGCGACCGCGCCTATCTGTCGCTCGACGTGCCCAGCGCGGATACGAACTTCTCCAACGATGCCGAGATCGGCGGCATCGTGACGAAATGGACGACTCCTTATGCCGCCACCGACGAGATGCATGACGAAGCGGCATGGGAGAAGGTGCCCGAAGGCGAGAGGCTCTCGGCGCGCGGCATCGAGGTCGGCCATATCTTCCATTTCGGCGAGAAGTATTCCAAGCCGATGAACGCGAAGGTCACCGGTCCCGATGGCAAGGACCATTATGCTTCGGGCGGCTCGTACGGCATCGGCCCGTCGCGGCTGGTCGCGGCAATCATCGAGGCGAGCCATGATGATAACGGCATCATTTGGCCGGAAGCGGTCGCGCCGTTCAATATCGGTCTGATCAACATGAAGATCGGCGATGCCGAATGCGACCGCGTCTGCGACGAGCTCTACGCAGCGCTGACCTCGGCCGGCAAGGACGTGCTTTATGACGACACCGACCAGCGGCCGGGCGGCAAGTTCGCAACCGCCGACCTGATCGGTCTGCCCTGGCAGGTGATCGTCGGACCGCGCGGGGTGGCTAGCGGCGAGGTCGAGATCAAGCACCGCCGGAGCGGCGAGCGCGAGACGCTGCCGATTGCGGAGGCCCAGAAACGCCTGGGTATCGCCTGATGGGCGAGGCGGCTGCAGCTCGATCGCCGGCAGGCGCCTTTTCAGGCTTCGAGCGCATGGTGGCGTGGCGCTACCTGCGTTCGCGGCGCAAGGAGACGGTGATCTCGGTCATCGCTTCGATCTCGTTCCTCGGCATCATGCTGGGCGTCGCCACGCTGATCGTGGTCATGGCGGTGATGAACGGTTTTCGCGCCGAGCTGCTCACCCGCATCCTTGGCGTCAACGGCCATCTGATCGTGCAGCCGCTTGATTCGCCGCTGGAGGACTATGCGCAGGTGGCGAGCCGCATCAACGGCGTTGCCGGCGTCAAATACGCTATCCCGCTGATCGACGGGCAGGTGCTGGCGCAAGGCAATGTCGGCGGCGGCACCGGCGCGCTGGTGCGCGGTATTCGCGCCGAGGATCTCAACAAGATCTCGATTGTGTCCAGCAACATCAAGCAGGGCACGCTCGACGGTTTCGACACCGGCGATGGAGTGGCGATCGGCAAGCGCATGGCCGAGAATCTCGGGCTGGTGCTCGGCGACACCATCACGCTGATCTCACCCGAAGGCGACGTTACCCCGCTTGGCACCACGCCCCGCATGAAGGGCTACAAGGTGGCGGCGATCTTCGAGGTCGGCATGTCGGAATATGACAGCTCGATCGTCTACATGCCGTTTTCGGAAGCCCAGCTCTATTTCAACATGGACGGCCGGGCGCAGACCATCGAGATCTATGTCGACAATCCCGACAATGTCGATGCGCTGAAGCCGTTGGTCGAGCAGGCGGCGCAGCGGCCGGTCGACCTCGTCGACTGGCGCCAGCGCAACGAGACCTTCTTCTCGGCGCTGCAGGTCGAGCGCAACGTCATGTTCATGATTCTCACGCTGATCGTGCTGGTGGCGGCGCTCAACATCATCTCCGGCCTCATCATGCTGGTGAAGGACAAGGGGCACGACATCGCGATCCTGCGCACCATGGGCGCGTCGCGCGGCGCGATCCTGCGCATTTTCCTGATGACGGGGGCTGCGATCGGGGTCACCGGCACCATCGCCGGCGTGCTGCTCGGCGTCGTCATCTGCCTCAACATCGAATCGATCCGCCAGTTCTTCTCCTGGATGACCGGCAGGATCCTGTTCAATCCCGAGCTCTATTTCCTCAGCCAGTTGCCTGCGAAGATGGACCCGCGCGAGACCACCTATGTCGTCATCATGGCGCTCACCCTGTCTTTCCTGGCCACGGTGTTTCCGGCCTGGCGGGCAGCCCGGCTCGATCCGGTCGAAGCCTTGAGGTACGAGTGATGGCCGAAGCCATTATCGAGCTTAAGGGCGTCGAGCGGCACTATGTCCAGGGGCCGCGCAAGCTGACCATTCTGAACGGCGCTGACTTCTCGCTTAGGCGTGGCGAGATGGTGGCGCTGGTGGCGCCGTCGGGCACCGGCAAGTCGACGCTGCTGCATACGGCGGGGCTGCTCGAGCGGCCGGACGCCGGCGACGTGATCCTCAGCGGCCGCGCCTGTGGCCGGCTGTCGGATGACGAGCGCACGGCTATCCGCCGCAACGATGTCGGCTTCGTCTACCAGTTCCATCATCTGCTGCCGGAGTTCACCGCGCTCGAAAACATCATGATGCCGCAGCTGATCAAGGGGCTCGGCCGCAAGGAGGCATCCGAGCGGGCGGCGCAGCTTCTCGACTACATGCAGATCGGCAAGCGGGCGCAGCACCGGCCGGCCGAGCTATCCGGCGGCGAGCAGCAGCGCGTGGCGATCGCGCGCGCGGTCGCCAATGCGCCGCTGGTGCTGCTGGCCGACGAACCTACCGGCAATCTCGACCCGGCCACCGCCTCCTACGTGTTCGATGCGCTGGAGGCGCTGGTCAGGCAGTCGGGGCTGGCGGCGCTGATCGCCACCCACAATCACGAGCTCGCCGGGCGCATGGACCGGCGGGTGACGCTGGCAGAAGGCAAGGTGGTGCCGCTTTAAGGCAAGCCGATAGTAGGCTGAGGCCGGCCTATCGACCGCAGCTTCTGCGCTTCCGTACTCACCTACGAACAAGTACCCGCCGTTCCGGTTCTCAAAAGCCGCCATCCTCGGCTCGGCCTGATCTCGACTTGCCCTCCGCGCGCTCAAAAGAGCCTATCGTCTCGTCAATCTTTCCTTAACCGTGCCCAAACGGATCGCCTGAATTCACTCGGCATGCCGTTCTTCGGTCGTTGACATTCGAACAGAATTAGAACAAATTGCGAACATATTAACAACAGGAGAGAGTTATGGCCGATCTGGTTCAGGATGTCGTCTCGCTGGTCTGCATGAGCACCTTTCTCATTTCCATGGCGATCTGGATTGGCGCCATGTGAGCAGGCGGCTTCGCGCCGCCCCTTGGGCGGACGAAGGGTCCGCTCTCTGTTTGGGACGGGCACGAGCTCGCCCATTGTTAAGCTTTTCTTGGCCGCACCCCCGCTAGCTTGGCTCGCAAAGACAGGGAGCAAGGGCAGTGTCGGTCATCGCCACGGTCACACTCGTGGCCGGAAATCTCGGACTGATCTTTCTCTTGATGACGGTGCCGCTCGGGCTGCGCACGGTTACGGTCAGCCGCGTGATCGAGGCTGACCGGAATCGCCTGTGGCAGGCGCTGTGGCCGTTGGGCAGCGACGCCGGCTGGTCGGGTGAAATCCTTTCCGTCGAACCGCTGGACGGCGAGGGGACGGCGCTGATCAAACTGTCCTGGGAAGGGCGCGACGGGCGGCCGATCGAACGCAAGGCGCGGTTCGACGATGTGGTGGAAGGCAGCCGTTTCTCGATGCGCGTCGTTGAGGACACGGCTCTCGATCCCTCGTTCTGGGCCGACTATCGCGAAACCACCGCGCTCGCGCCCGAAGGCGATGCGACGCGCGTTACGCTCACGCAAACCGACCGCTATCGCGGCGTCGCCTTCCTGATCTTCCGCTACTTCGCCATGCGCCGCGAGCTCGCCAAGTTGCAGGTCTGGGCGAGAACCGGAACGTATCGCAGGGGCGGCTGGTTCGAGCATCCGGTGAGCCAGATAGGCTTTGCCGTGCTTTCGGCCTTCATCCTGTGGCCGTTCTTCGGCCTCAACCTCGGGGGACTGGCGCTGGCTGTCATCCTAACTTCGGTGGTGGCGCTGCACGAGCTTGGCCACATGGCGGCATTCCGCCTGACGGGGCATCGCCGGGTGCGCATGATCTTCATTCCGTTGCTCGGCGGTATCGCCATGGGCGGCAGGCCGTATGACAGCCGCTTCGAGGTCGCGTTCGTGGCGCTGATGGGGGCGGGCTTCTCCGCTTTCCTTGTGCCTCTGCTGATCGCCGCCAGCGGCCTTGCCGGCAGCGAAGGACACCGCCCGGCGGCAGTGCTGCTGGCGACGCTTGCCGGCTGCACGTCGCTGTTCAACATCGCCAATCTGGTGCCGGTGTGGAAGTTCGACGGCGGCCAGGTGCTGCGCCAAATCTGCCCGGGTCCGATCGCGCTGGCGCTTGCCTCCTTCCTGCTGCTGTTCGCCTTGCTGGCGCTCGGCTGGCGCGCCGGCTTCTCGCCCAGCTTCCTGCTCGTCGCCGGCGCGGTGTTCTCGGTCCTCAGCCTGCTCACGGTCGGCAGCGGCGTGAAACCGCGTCACGAGCTGAAGTCGATCCACGCCTTCGATCGCCTGGCCATGGCCGGCGCGCTGCTGGCGGTCTTTTCCATTCACGGCTATGGCGTGCTCTGGGCCTCCGCGCAACTGATGTAGCCGCGCCGGATTACCCTGCATTTCGGGCCGGCTCGGCGACCGCGGCCGCGGCAGGCCCGAACACGTCCTCGAAGGCGGATTTCAGCGCGAGATCGAGATCGGCCATGGTGACCGGAAGGCCGAGATCGACGAGGCTGGTCACGCCATGGTCCGAAACGCCGCAGGGCACGATGCCACCGAAGTGGGAAAGCTCCGGCTCGACATTGATGGCAATGCCGTGAAAGCTTATCCAGCGCCTGAGCCTGATGCCGATGGCGGCGATCTTGTCCTCGGCGGGCCTGCCGTCAGGCATGGCAGGGCGATCCGGCCGCACCACCCAGACGCCGACGCGATCCTCGCGGCGCTCGCCGCGCACGTTGAAGGCGGCAAGCGTGCCGATGATCCACTCTTCGAGCGCGGCGACGAAGGCGCGGACATCCTCGCGCCGGCGCTTCAAGTCGAGCATGACATAGGCCACGCGCTGGCCGGGGCCGTGATAGGTGTATTCGCCGCCGCGTCCTGCGGCGAAGACGGGAAAGCGGTCAGGGTCGATGAGGTCCTCGATACGGGCGCTGGTGCCGGCGGTGTAGAGCGGCGGATGCTCGACCAGCCAGACCATCTCGCCGGCAGCGCCATTGCGGATGGCCTCGGCGCGCGATTCCATGAAGGCGAGCGCGTCGGGATAAGACGTCAGGCCGGGCTCGATGACCCACTCGACCGGCGCCGAACCGGGAAGGGGCAGGAACGACGTGGCGATCTGGCTGCGTTCTGTCATGGAACTTTCTCGATGCTCCCCTCATATGGCGGCAATTAGCTGAAACGTCCAGTTTCGGCCGGCCCGTGTCGAGGCTGTGGAGCATTGCGCCAGGAGCTTTGTCTGATGCATGTCGTTCTCCCAAAACCGTCATGCACTTTTGGGCGACATGCATTAGCGAATATTCCGCACGGCACCCTTGTTTCGCCGGAAACGATTTGCTACAGGCCCCGGGCCGGACGGTTCCGGCTCCTACCACGTGCGGTCGTGGCGGAATTGGTAGACGCGCAGCGTTGAGGTCGCTGTGGGGCAACCCGTGGAAGTTCGAGTCTTCTCGACCGCACCATTCTCCCCCAAAAAGGCACTGCTTGGATGAGCCCGTGAGGCGGCGCGTCCGACGTTCTGCGGGCCAAAACAAAAGCGGCGCCAGATCCTGCGGACCGCGCCGCCGCTTTGGGTTTCAAGCCCTTCCGTTCTGAAAAAAACCGGGCCTATCCCGTCCAGCCGAGGCCGGCCGAGATGCAATTGATCGAGACGAGCAGGGCGTCGGTCGTCCGCCTTCGATCCGCCGTGCCGGGACTGGTCCGAACCTCGCGCAGCAGATCGACCTGCAGGCGGTGGATGTCGTCCATCTGTCGCCGCAGATTGTCGAAACGCCGCTTGAACATCGGAAAGCGCGCGGAAAGATCGCCGCCGGTGAGGTCACCGATCAGGCGTCGCGTCAGCTCGTATTCGGCTCCGATGCGGCCGTAGATTCGCCAAGCTGCATCGGCGTCGGCTACCAGGCCGGCGTAGAGCTGCGCGATCTCCATGTCGGACTGGTAGAGCGTCTTCTCGGCCTCGTCGACGATCAGACGGAAGAGCGCGAGCGCTCGAACATGCGGGCCAGAAGCTCGCGCCCGGCCTCGCCGCGCACCGTGACAAAGGCGTTCAGCGCGCTGCCGATGCCATACCAGCCGGTCAACAGATGACGGTTCTGGCTCCAGGCGAACACCCATGGAATGGCGCGCAGGTCGGCAATGCCGCTGGCGCCGAAACGGCGATCCGGCCGTGAGCCCATCTTCAGCAGCGCCAGTTCCGCAACGGGGCTCGCCTGGTTGAAATAATCGAGGAAGCCGGGCTCGGCCATCAACCGGGCATAGGATGCCTGCGACATGCCCGCCAGAGCCTCGAGCGCTTCGTCGAACTCCGGCGTTTCCTTCGGCCCGACATCAGCGGGCGATCCGACACTGTGGGCCAGAACGCCGGCGGCGAGAACCTCGAGCTGGTTGAGGCCGGTGCCGCGATTGGCGAATTTCGAAGAAACGACCTCGCCCTGCTCGGTTACCCGCATCCTGCCGGCGACAGTGCCCGCCGGCTGCGCCGCGATCGCCCGGCCGGTCGGCGCGCCGCCACGGCTGACGGAGCCGCCGCGACCGTGAAAGAAACTGATCCTGACCTTGTGCTTGCGCCCGATCGCGGCAAGGCGCTTTTGTGCTTTCGCCAGTTCCCAATTGGAGGCGAGGAAGCCGCCGTCCTTGTTGGAATCCGAATAGCCAAGCATGATTTCCTGGCGCGCGCCAAAATCGCGCACAGTCCGCCGCGCCAGCGAAACACCGAGCAAATCATTCAGGACGGCAGGAGCGGCCTGCAGATCGGCGATGGTCTCGAACAATGGCACGATGCGCAGCCTGATCGTGCCGCTACTACCAGGGGCGGTCGAAAGTCCGCAATATTGCGCCAGCAGATACACCGCGAGCAGGTCGTCGGCCGAGCGGGTCATGCTGAGCACGAACGAGCCAACGGCGTCGGCATCCGCGCCCGAATTGTGCCTGGCGATGACAGAGAATGTCGAAAGCAGTTCGGCCGCCTCAGGCGAGAGCCGGCCTGCGTGGATCTTCGGTTGCTCGCCCTGGCTGAGGCTTGAGCGGAGGTGCGCCGACCATTGCGGCGTGCCGGGTGAGACCGGGTCGGCCGGATCTGTCAGCGCAAACAGCTCGGCCAGCACCCGGTTGACGACCGTGGAGTTCTGCCGGATGTCGAGCGAGACCGTACGGAAGCCGAAGCTTCCGGCTTGCCAGATGAGAGGCTGGACGAAGCGCCTGGCGACCGCGCGCCCACCGATCGCTTCGAGAACGGAAGACAGTGCGTTGAGATCGGCACGAAACGCCTCCGCCGAGAGATATGCCGCCGTGCCGCCGTCGCGCGTCGCCGCCAGCCGTCAAGCATGGCCGAAGCGAATTGGCGAAGCGGTTCATCGAGGTTGCGGGCGGCAATCGCTTGCGCCTGCCCGCTTTTGTCAAGCGCGGCTTGCAGCACCGGCTTGAAGCCCGGCGGCAGGTCGATGACGTTGGAGCTGGCGCTGAGCACCGTCACCAGCCGCTGCACCTGCGTCAGATACCAGCCCACGGCAGTATTGCGGTATTCGGCCAGGGCATGAGCGGTGACTGCGGCCGTCACATTCGGATTGCCGTCGCGGTCGCCGCCGATCCACGAGGCATAGCGCATGAAGGACGGGATTCTGATCGGCTCTCCCGGATAGTGGCGCTCGAACGCGCCTTGAAGCTTGCCGTAGAGCTGCGGCGTTGCCTCGAAGATGACCTCGCGAAAGAAGTGCAGGCCCCAGGCGATTTCGCCCTCGACCGTCGGGCGCTCAAGTCGCAGCTCGCCCGTCATCCACAGAAGCTCGATCTCGCTTTCCAGATCGGCGACCAACAGGTCGCGTTCGCGCGGCGCCCAGCGCGGCTGGTCGAGCTCGGTCAACTTGCGATAGATGCGGCGATGGATCTCCAGCACCGTGACGCGCTTGGCCTCAGTGGGGTGCGCGGTCATGGTCGGCCCGACACATAGCTCATCGAGCGTGGCCTGGACTTCCCCCGCCGAGCGGCCGTTCGCCGCCATCTGCGCGACCACGCTGGCGAAGGACCCGGTCACCTCGTCGGCGCCCGCGCCTTGTTCGAGTTCGCGCCGCGCCCGCATGGCAAGCAACTCGTCGGCAATCGTCAACAACTGGAACCACACGCCGCTCGCCTGAAGCGCCGGGATGCATTGTTCCGCGGCAAGCGAGACAAGCGACCGACGCCCGCTCAGTACGGCGGCGACCTCGGGCTCACGAGCGCTTGCGACCTGAAGCAGCAGGCGCAACAGGAGGCTGCGCTCGTCCTCGCGAAATTTGATGCGTCTGCTCTGTTCCAAACCGCTTTCCTCGGCTGCATCGATTGCAACTGCAGCAGCGCCTTGAATGGAGGGCGGCGCCGGCTGTCAGGCGACCCGATCGGGGACGGGGCGGCCTTCGAAGAAGGCGGTCAGGTTCTCCACCACCTTCATGCCCATCGCCACCCGCGTTTCCTCGGTCGCGCTGCCGAGATGCGGCAATAGCACGACGTTCTCCAACTGCTTCAGCGCTTCCGGAACGGCGGGCTCGTCGGCAAAGACGTCGAGACCTGCACCTGCGATCTCGCGCCGTTGCAGTGCACCGATCAGGGCATCCTGGTCGACGACGTCGCCGCGCGCGGTGTTGATCAGGAAGGCGCCGCGTTTCATCAACCCCAGGCTTCGAGCATCGATGAGATGGCGGTTTTCCACTCCGCCCGGACAGTGCAGCGAGACGAAATCGGATGCCGTAAGCACATCGTCCAAAGTCGGCAACTGCTCCGCGCCCATAGCGCGCGTCTCGTCATCATCGACCGGCGACCGGTTGAAGAATACGATCTTCATGCCGAAGCCGAAATGCGCGCGCCTGGCCGTCGCTTTGCCGATGCGCCCCATGCCGACAATACCCAAGGTCTTGCCCGACACTTTTGCCCCGGCCATGTGGGTTGGCGACCAGCCTCGCCACTCTCCGGCTCGCAGCTGCCGCTCGCCTTCGCCGGTGCGGCGCGCGACGGCCAGCATCAGGCTAAGCGCAAGGTCGGCGGTGCAATCCGTCAGCACGCCAGGCGTGTTGGTCACCACGATGTCGCGGTCGCGGGCTGCCGCGACATCGATATGGCTGAAGCCGACGCCGAAATTGGCGATGATGCGGGTGCGGGCGGCGGTCTCGGGGAACACCGCAACCGGCAAGCGGTCGCTGACCGTCGCCAGGATCGCGTCGAAATGCGCGAAGGCGCAAGTCATTGCGGCAGGGCTCAGCGGCTCGTCGCTGTCGTTGAACGTCATGTCGAAGCGCTCGGCCAGGATCGCTTCGACGGCGGCCGGCCATCTGCGGGTGACAATCAAACGCGGTTTCATCGAGTTTCCTGCTGATCGACGGGCCGCCGCGGCGTTTACGGCGGCCCAGACTTCACATTTTGTGGAATATGCGGCCGTCGCCCGGCCGTCACGCCGCCTTCTTGGTCCGCGCCAGCGTGTCGGCCACGACCTCGCCGAAGGAGGCAGGCGTGGGCACGATGACGACGCCGGCGTCTTTCAGGATCTCGACCTTTTCCTGCGCCGACTCGCCGAAGGCGGAGATGATGGCGCCGGCATGGCCCATGCGGCGGCCCTTCGGCGCCGAAAGTCCGGCGATGTAGGCGATCAGCGGCTTTCGCATGTTGTCGCGCGCCCAGATCGCGGCTTCGGCTTCCTGTGGTCCGCCGATCTCGCCGATCATCACCACGGCGTCGGTGTCCTCGTCGCGCTCGAAGAGCTGAAGGATATCCTTGAAGGACGAACCATTGATCGGATCGCCGCCGATGCCGACGCTGGTCGACACACCGATGCCCAACGCCTTCATCTGCGAGGCGGCCTCGTAGCCCAGCGTGCCCGAGCGCCCGACGATGCCGACGCGTCCGGGGAGATAAATGCTGCCGGGCATGATGCCCATCAGCGCCTGTCCGGGCGTGATGACGCCGGCGCAGTTCGGGCCGACGAGCCGCATGCGGTCCTCGAAGCGGTAGCGGCGCATGTAGCGCTTCACCTGCATCATGTCCTGGGAGGGGATGCCGTCGGTGATGCAGACGCAAAGCTTAATGCCGGCGTCCGCCGCCTCCATGATCGAATCGGCGGCGAAGGGCGGCGGCACGAAGACGATGCTCGCCTCGGCCCGGGTCTCGCGTACAGCGCCCTTGACGGTGTTGAAGACGGGCAGGCCGAGATGCGACTGGCCGCCTTTGCCAGGGGTGACGCCGCCGACCAGCTTGGTGCCGTAGCGCTTCATGTCGTCGGCGTGGAAGCTACCGATCTTGCCGGTGAAACCCTGGACGATGACGCGCGTGCTGCGGTTGAGCAGGATTGCCATTTCTCGACCTCCCTCAGGCTGCTTTCTTGTTCTTGGTGGCTTCGCGCCAGGCGGCGACGGCCTTTTCGGCGGCTTCGGCCAGCGTGTCGGCGACGATCACCGCCTCGCCGGAGTCGGCCAGGATCTTGCGTCCTTCCTCGACCTTGGTGCCGGAGAGGCGCACCACCAGCGGCACGTCGACGCCGACCTCGCGGATCGCCTTGATGACGCCTTCGGCGACCCAGTCACACCGGTTGATGCCGGCGAAGATGTTGACCAGGATGGTCTCGACATTCTTGTCGCCGAGCACGGCGCGGAAGGATTTCGCCACCCGCTCGGGCGAAGCGCCGCCGCCGATGTCGAGGAAATTGGCCGGTTCGCCGCCGGCGATCTTGATCATGTCCATCGTCGCCATGGCAAGGCCTGCGCCGTTGATGATGCAGCCGATATTGCCGTCCAGCCCGACATAGGAGAGACCGCGATCGCTCGCAAAAGTCTCGCGCGGGTCTTCCTGGCTCTTGTCGCGCAGTTCCGAGATTTCCGGGCGGCGGAACAGCGCGTTCTCGTCGAACGACATTTTGGCGTCGAGCGCGACGAGGCTGCCGTCGCGGGTCACCACCAGCGGATTGATCTCCAGCATCGAGGCGTCGTAGTCGCGGAACACCTGGTAGCAGCCGAGGATGGTCTCGGTCGCCTTGCCGATCAGATTGCTTTCAAGTCCGAGGCCGAAGGCGATCTCGCGCGCCTGGAAGCCTTGCATGCCGACGCCCGGATCGACGGTGGCGCGGATGATGGAATCCGGCTTCTTTTCGGAGATGTCCTCGATCTCCATGCCGCCGGCGGCCGATGCCACGATCATGACGCGCTCTTCCTTGCGGTCGAGCACGAAGCCGAGATAGAGCTCCTGCGCGATGTCGACGGCTTCCTCGAGATAGAGGCGCGAGATCAGCTTGCCGCGCGGGCCGGTCTGCTGGGTGACCAGCTTGCGGCCGAGCATTCCCTCGGCGGCGTTGGAGATCTCCTCGTCGTTGGAGCAGAGCTTGATGCCGCCGGCTTTGCCGCGCGCGCCGGAATGGACCTGCGCCTTCAGCACCCATTTCGAGCCGCCGATCTCGCGCGCCCGGTAGGTCGCCTGCTCGGGGCTGTAGGCAAGGCCGCCGCGCGGGACATGCACGCCGTGGCGGGCGAGCAGTTCCTTGGCCTGGTATTCGTGAATGTCCATCTTGTCCTCCCGGTAATCTAATGCGCTGCGCTATGCGCCTGGCTGGCGCGCTCGATCGCCTCGCTCACCACCAGAACATTGCGTGCCATGCGTTCCGAGGCAGCGTCGATCATCTTGCCGTCGAGCGCCGCCGCGCCCTTGCCGAGCGCCTCCGCTTCCTTGAGCACTTCAAGGATGCGGCGAGCGCGGGTGACCTCCTTTTCCGGCGGCGAGAACACGTCGTTGGCCAGAGCGATTTGCGACGGATGGATCGCCCATTTGCCTTCGATGCCGAGTGCGGCGGCGCGCCTGGCGGCTGCTGTGAAACCTTCGGGGTCGGAGAAATCGCCGAACGGTCCGTCGATGGCGCGCAAGCCATAGGCGCGGCAGGCGACAGTCATGCGCGACAGGGCGAAATGCCACTGATCGCCGGGATAGTCAGGGTTGAGGCCGCCGATGTTGACGGTGCGCGCCTTGTTGCTGGCGGCGTAATCGGCGACGCCGAAATGCATCGCTTCGAGCCGGCCGGGCGTGGCGGCGATCGCCTCGACATTGGCCATGCCGAGCGCGGTTTCGATCAGCGCTTCGAGACCGACCCGGGTCTTGAAACCCTTGGCCATCTCGATCTGGTTGACCATGGCCTCGACCATATAGAGGTCCGCCGGCACGCCGACCTTCGGCACTAGGATAGTGTCCAGCCGGTCGCCGGCCTGTTCCATGACGTCGACCACGTCGCGGTACATGTAGTGGGTGTCGAGGCCGTTGATGCGCACCGACACGGTCTTGCCCTTGGCGCGCCAATCGATGTCGTTCAGCGCCTGGATGATGTTCTTGCGCGCGCGCTCCTTGTCGGGCGGCGCCACTGCGTCCTCGATGTCGAGGAAGACGAAGTCGGCGGCGCTGTTCGCCGCCTTGTCGATCATTTCCGGGCTGGAGCCGGGAACCGCCAGCTCGCTGCGCTGGAGCCTGAGCTTCTTGAGGTGGTTGATGGTGTGGCTCATCGTCCGTTCCTCACGCCGCCTCGGCGACCGGCATTGCGGCCGTGCGCCGGAAATGCTCGATCGCAGCCGCCACGCCCGAGCCCGGCGCCAGGCGCACGCCGCAATCAAGCAGCGCCATTTCGGCCGCCGACAGCGAGGCGCAGACCATCACCTCGTTCAGCCAGCCGAGATGGCCGATGCGGAAGACCTTGCCGAAGACCTTGTTGAGGCCGCCGCCGAGCGATGTCTGATAGGTGCGGTAGGCACGCTTGACCACGTCGCCGCCGTCGATGCCTTCCGGCACCAGGATCGCGCTCACCGTATCGGAGTGCCATTGCGGCGCCTTGGCGCACAGCTTCAACCCCCAAGCGTCGACCGCCTTGCGCACGCCTTCGGCCAGGCGATGGTGGCGCGCGAAGATGTTGTCCAGCCCTTCCTCGGCGATCAGGTCGAGCGAGGCGCGCAGGCCGCGCAGCAGCTGCGTGGCGGGTGTGTAGGGGAAATAGCCGGCGTCGTTGGCGCGGATCATGTCATCGAAGGAGAAGTAGCAGCGCCGGTGGGTCGCGACTCGCGACGCCGCCAGCGCCTTCTTGCTGACCGACAGGAAGCCGAGGCCGGCGGGCAGCATGAAACCTTTCTGCGAGCCGCTTACCGCGCAATCGACGCGCCATTCCTCCTGACGGAAGTCGATCGAGCCGATCGACGAGACGCCGTCGACGAAGAGGAGCGCTGGGTGGTTCACTGCATCGAGCACCGCGCGACAGCCGGCGACGTCGCTGGTAACGCCGGTGGCGGTCTCGTTTTGCGTGCAGAAGACCGCCTTGATCTGGTGCGCCTTGTCCGCCCGCAGCCTTTCGGCATAGAGGTCGAGCGGGACGCCGGTTCCCCATTCGCAATCGATGACGTCGACGTCGAAGCCGAGGCGCTCGGCCATGTCGACCCACAGATGCGAGAACTGGCCGAAGCGCGACATAAGCACCCGGTCGCCCGGGTTGAGCACGTTGGTCATCGCCGCCTCCCAGGCGCCGGTGCCGGACGACGGATAGATGAAGACGCGGCCGGTCTCGTTCTTGAAAACCTTCTTGATGTCCTCGAACAGCGGGAGCGTGAGATTGGGGAAGGAGGCGGCGCGCATGTCTTCCATCGGCAGGTTCATCGCCTGCCGGACCTCTTCAGGAATGTTGGTGGGTCCAGGGATGAAAAGATGGGTAAACCCGGCCATGCGCAAACTCCTCCTGCGTTTTTGGGATGCTGGAGGAAGTTTCATGTCGATGGCGCCGAGCGACAACACCTTGCCGGGTAAGTTGTCGCCACGCGCGGGTAGGTCGAGCCTACCCGATCCGCCTACCCGAAAGGCGATTTGGAGCCGCGTCTCCTCTCGTTGGCATAGAGCGCGACAGCCATGGCGCGGTTGCGCACATCGAGCTTGTCGTAAAGATTTTTGAGATGGTACTTCACCGTGTTCTCGGAGATCCCGGTGCGGGTCGCGATCTGGAGATTGGTCCAGCCGTCGGAAAGCACCGCAAGCAATTCGCGCTCACGCACGGTGAGTTGCGACAGCGGCGTATCGTTGACCTTGTTGATGTCGATGTAAGGGATGCAGATGCGCCCATGCGCGACCGCCAGGATCGTCTCGAATATGATCGAGGGATCGTCGAACTGAAAGCAATAGCCCTGGGCGCCGAGCCGCACGCACTGCTTCAGGATGCCGATGTCATGATCATTGGAAAAGACCGTGATGCGCAGGTCGAGCTTGCGGATCTGGACTTCCGCCAGGACATCGGCGCCATCCATGTCGGCGAGCTTCCAGCCGATGACGGCGACGTCGAACCCGGTGTTCGCCGCCAATTCCAAGAATTGCTTGCCGCTCGGCACGGAGCTCAACAGCTCGAAACGCCCGTCGCATTCCAGCATCTCGCGAAGCGCAGATACGACAAGCGGATTGCGCTCGGCGACGATAACACGCACGCGCTGCTCGCCAACTGCTTCGTTCGTTTTCCGGGACTTGAGGTTCAAGGCCTGCCGATTGTCCTGTCGATCTCGCGCTTGCCGATCCACCTGGACCTGCATCATGGCAATTCTGCCCCAACAGCAAAAGGGCGCTCTTTCCGCAGCGACATGCGCTGTCGCGGCGGCTGAACCCGCAAATGCGGCGCGACCCGCCTTTACCGGGAGGCGTCGCGGGGACATTTCTCTGAATATTCCGCGCGCTACGGCTATATTTTCTCAGGACGAATCGTGTCTCGACCCTATCTGCCGCATAAGCATCGGATTTCCCGAAATGCGGTTTCCACTTTTCGGGCTCATGCTCTAGACCTGATTCACACCCTTTCCGGATTGCTGTTGGCGGGAGGCGCTGGTGGAAGGCCAGGACAGAGAGACGACCGGCGCCAGGACCGTCGAGGAAGGCGGCGCCGACATCTATGGCGAGGACGGCGCCGTCCGTTCTGCCTTCCTTGCGCAGATCGGCGCGGCCATCGCCGATCGCGACACGCTCATCTTAAAACGCGAAGTCGACGACCTGCATCAGTCGGAACTCGGCGATCTGCTGGAAGCACTCCATCCCGAGCAGCGCCGCGCGCTGGTCGAATTGCTTGGCTCGGATTTCGACTTTTCGGCGCTGACAGAGGTCGATGAGGCGATCCGGCTCGACATCGTCGACAATTTGCCCAACGAACAGATCGCGCAGGCGGTGCAGGAACTCGATTCCGACGACGCCGTCTACATCCTGGAAGACCTCGACCAGGAGGACCAGGACGAGATCCTGTCGCAACTGCCGTTCACCGAGCGCATCCGGCTGCGGCGCGCGCTCGACTATCCGGAAGAGACGGCCGGCCGGCGCATGCAGACCGAGTTCGTCGCCGTGCCGCCGTTTTGGACCATCGGCCAGACGATCGACTACATGCGCGAGGACAAGAACCTTCCCGATCGCTTCAGCCAGATCTTCGTCATCGACCCGAGCTTCAAACTGCTCGGTACCATCGATCTCGACCAGATCCTGCGCACCAAGCGCGCGGTGAAGGTCGAGGAGGTGATGCATGAGACGCGCCATGCCATCCCCGCCACCATGGACCAGGAAGAGGCGGCGCGGGAATTCGAGCAGTACGACCTGCTCTCGGCCGCCGTGGTCGACGAGAACGAGCGTCTGGTCGGCGTGCTCACCATCGACGACGTGGTCGACGTCATCCAGCAGGAGGCAGAGGAGGACCTTCTGCGCATGGGCGGCGTCGGCGACGAAGAGCTATCCGACACCGTGCTTGCGACCTCGCGATCGCGTGTGCCGTGGCTGCTCGTCAATCTGGTCACGGCGTTTCTCGCGGCCTCGGTGATTGGCCTGTTCGACCAGACCATCGAGCATATCGTGGCGCTTGCTGTGCTGATGCCGATCGTTGCCGGCATGGGCGGCAATGCCGGCTCGCAGACGATGACCGTCACGGTGCGGGCGCTGGCGACCAGGGATCTGGACATCTACAACGCCGCCCGGATCATCCGCCGTGAGGTGGGAGTGGGCTTCATCAACGGCATCGTCTTTGCGGTGCTGATCGGCATGGTTGCTGGACTGTGGTTCCACGACCCCAACCTGGGCGGCATTATTGCGGCGGCGATGATCATCAACATGTTCGCGGCGGCCCTGGCAGGCATTCTCATCCCGCTGCTGCTCGACCGCTTCAAGATCGACCCGGCGGTAGCCTCCGCCGTCTTCGTCACGACGGTCACCGACTGCGTCGGCTTCTTTGCATTCCTCGGATTGGCCACGTGGTGGTTTGGCGTTCCCTGAGACAGTGCTATAATTGACTTTTACGTAAATGCCGTGCGACGTTGGCCTGGGGTCAGATGCCGATTCCGGCACAGACGGGGTTGATCGGAGAAAGGGCGACGCTTCTGCGTGGCGATGCCTGGACGTTTGGGCGTGGGAGCGAGAATGCGGGAATATTACACGATCACAGAGCTGACGCGCGAATTCGACGTGTCCACCCGGACGTTGCGGTTCTATGAGGACGAGGGGCTGGTGCAGCCGATCCGGCGCGGGCGCACGCGGCTGTTTCGCCCGTCCGACCGGCATCTGATCCGCCAGATCATGCGCGGCAAGCGGCTCGGCTTCTCGATCGCCGAGATCCGCGAAATCATCCAGATGTACAAGGAACCGCCCGGCGAGGTCGGCCAGCTCAAGCTGATGATCAAGCGCATCGAGGAAAAGCGCGAGGACCTGCGCCAGAAACGGCGCGACCTCGAGGAGACGCTTGCCGAGCTCGACCAGGCCGAGGAGTCCTGCGTGGAGCGGTTGGCGGAGCTGGGCGTGAACACGTAGCCCGCTGACAGCCAAAGAATTCAGCTAGGCTAACCGTCGCAGACGTTCGAGATTGGCCGGAGCTTTCGAACTTCGTGGCGGATGCTTCTGCTAAAGAGGTGCGGGGCCTGCTCGCACCCAGCAACCTTCATTGTCGATACAGCCTCAGATCCAGCGCCGGACCCGCTTGGCGTAATCGCGGTATTTCTTGCCGAACTTTGCCGCCAGTATCTTTTCCTCCTTCTCGATCGCCATTTTCTGCGTCGCGAAGGCAGCGAGGAAGGCGAACAGCAGGAACCATACGATGCCGGTGATGAAGGAGACGCCGATCAACAGCAGCGTATTGGCAAGATACATCGGGTTGCGGGTGATGCCGAAGGGCCCCGATGTCACCAGATGGTCGGGCTCGGCATTGGGATTGAGCGTCGTCCTGGCGCGCACCATGGAGCGGATCGCGGTAACCCAGAGCGCTGCCACGCCAAAGAGCGCTACCCAGCCGGCGCCGACGAGGATAGCGCCGAATATATCCCCGATCCAGGGCAGCGGGTAGAGCATGCCGAGCACGACGCTCAGCGCGATCGCGACGACATAGATCACAGGCGGCCAGGGAATGATCCCGTGTCCGGGCTTTGCGATACCGGTCATTGCTGCCCTCCCTCCATTTCGTCCTCGGTCCCGGCGGTGCAGGTGCTCGCCAGATAGGCCAGATGCGATTTCCAGGCGCTGGACTGGTCGTTGCTGTAGAGCTTGTCGAGAGACGCTTCGCCCTTCAGCGTGTCCAGCATGCAGCCACAATAGCTGGAACAGAACTTGCTGTCCCGCTGCTGTTCGCACTGCGTCTGGCAAGCCGACAGGAAACCAGCGTCCTTGTCTTGTGGCGCGGCCGGCATCACCTGCGAGAACAGCCACACCGAGCCGAACAGAAGCGGCTGGTGGATGAGATAGAAGGCGAGGCTGTGCCGGCCGATGAAAGTCAGCGGGTTCGACCAGCGTCCGGGCATCCAGGTCGCCAGCCGGGCGAGAAGCCCGGATGCCGAAGCGAGCTTGACGACCGCGATGCCGGCAAGCACTGCGCCGAACCAGGGAAACAGCGGCACATAGTCGTTCGAGCGCGGGTTGGTCGGCGACAGCCCGACCCACCACAGCGCCGGATGGTCGAAGACTTCCGACCGCAGATAATAAGGCGCCGCAATCACGGCCGCGGCGACGATCGCCGTCAGCAATGTCGGCAGCCTGAGAAAAGCCAGGCCGAGCAGGCTTGCCAGCGCGATCTCGTGCAGGATGCCGAAGAAGATGAAGCCGTCCGGCGTGGCGATATAGGTGACGACCGAGATGGCGATCGCCGCACCCGCAACCATCGCAAAGCGCTTCCAGAAGCCAGGCCAACGGATATGGCGGCCATGTGCGAGGAAAAGGCTGACACCGACCAGGAACAGAAAAGTCGAGGCGATGCAGCGGGCGTAGAGCTTCCACCAACCGAAGGCGGTGAGGCCCGGCGAGGTGTAGCCGAAGTTTTCGAGATCCCAGGTGAAATGATAGCTCGCCATCGCGATCAGCGCGATGCCGCGCAGGACGTCGATGGCGACGATGCGGCCGTGTTTCGGCGCGTCTTGAACGGCGACGCCGGTCGTCTGAAGGGTCATTGATCTCGCAATCCGATTCAGTCGTGCCAAACGACTATCACGGTTCGGGCGAACAACAGAGGGTGGATCGGCTGTTGCCATTCCGGCGGCATGGCAAGCCGCTTTAGGCCAGCGGCGGAAAGCCTTTGGCCGGCTTCGCTTTTCGGCCTCTCGGAGTCGGTTTCCTGCTACCGGTCCGCTACTGGTCCGGCCAGATTTGGCGAGCGATTCACTTTTCGGAGGGCCGATGTCCACCCATGTGCGCCATCCGATCTGGCTTCCGGCTCTCAGGCCCGCCGATGCGCGCACCTTCGCTTCGCTCTATGCGGTCGAATCCTTTGCTCGCGCCACCATCTCCAGCGTCATCCCGATTCAGGCCTACGAGATCCTGCACAATGAGCAGATCGTCTCGATCCTCTACACCATCGTGTCGCTGCTCGGGCTGTCGGTGACGCTGTTCATGCCGATGCTGATCCGCCGCTTCGCGCGGCGCTGGATCTACACGGCCGGCTGCCTGATGCTGGCGATCGGCTCGGTGTTCTTCGTTACCCACACGCTGCCGGGACAACTCGCCGGGATGCTGTGCCGCGTCATGGGGGCGAGCGCGCTGTCCATCACGCTCAACCTCTACATCATGGACCACATCCGCAAGACCGACTTCATGCAGGCGGAATCGCTGCGCATGGCTTGGTCGATGTTCGCCTGGACCGGCGGGCCGACGCTTGGCATTTTCCTCTATACGCAGTTTGGCATCTATGCCGCGCACGGCGCAGTCGTGGCTTTCGCGCTGGCGCTGCTGGCGTTGTTCTGGACCTATCGGCTGGGCGACAACCCTTCGATCCGTCCCGGCAAGAGCCGTCCGATCAACCCGCTCGCCAATATCGGCCGCTTCGTCGCGCAGCCGCGGTTGCGCCTCGCGTGGCTGATCGCCTTCGGCCGCTCGTGTTTCTGGACGACCTTCTTCGTCTATGGCCCGCTGTTCATGGTGATCACGGGCGAGGGCAAGCTTGCCGGCGGGCTGCTGGTTTCTGCCGGCAATGCGCTTCTGTTCATGGCGATCTTCTGGGGCAGGGCGGGAAAGCGCTTCGGCGGCCGTCGGACCATGGCTTTCGCCTATTTCGCCATGGCGGCGATGCTTTTCGTGGCTGGCGGCGTCGGCGTGGCCGCGCGCTGCTCACCGCCGCCTTCCTGCTCGGCGGCGCCTTGTTCACCATCGCGCTCGACGCGCTGGGCTCGACCGCCTTCATGCGCTCGGTGCGTTCCTATGAACGAGCGCAGATGGCGGCTGTCTACCGAACCTATCTCGATTTTTCCGAACTGACGCCGCCGCTGGTCTATTCGGTGGTGCTCTCCTTTTTCGGTCTCGGCTCGGTGTTCGTCACGCTCGGCCTGTTGGCCGCCTTCTGCGGCTTCTTCACTTGGCGCTATCTGCCGAAGTCGTTTTGATCGGCTGCAACGCCGCATGGCGCCCACGCACCCACTCGTGGAAGCGGCGCAAATCGTACTCCTCGGGCATCAGCACGCCGGCCTGGTGGCGGATCGAGTGTAGGCCCTTCTGGTTGATCTCGCAGATCGCGGCGTCCTCCTCCAGCACCTGGGTGCCGAAGGCGACGATGTTGTCGATATCGGTTTGTGCCAGCGCATCGGGCGCGAACAGCCATTCCGCGGTGAGCTCCGTCTGCTCCGGCCCGAGTGGGGTCAACCGCACCGTGCGGACATAGTCGACATGGCCGACGATGAACATTGAGGGCAGCGAGGTAGCGTAGGTCTGGCCGGCGGCTCGCTCGGCCGGCGTCAGCCCGGCAAAGACCGGCCCATGGACGCGTCCGTCGCGCGACCAGGTCTCGGCGCCCGCGCGCAGGCCGCCGGAAAACTCCGGCGCATCATTATCCGCATAGCGCGCCCATTCCGGATCGTCATGCCTCGCCATCAGGCCGCGCCCATAGATCGGCACCAGCCGCGACAGGTCCTTGTGCACGCCCGGGCAATGCAGGCATTCGTTGAAGTTCTCCCAGAAGATTTTCCAGTTGCAGTTCATCACCTTGATGAGCCGGTGCCCGGGGACGAGCGTCTCCAGCGGCCAGTTCGAAAGATCGCGGGAGGCGGAGTCGAAGGAGGCTTCCGCCGAGCCATCGGGATCCTCTGCGAGATTGATGAAGACGAGGCCGCGCCACACTGACAGCGCCACCCGGTAGAGCGGATAATTGTCCTTGTTGAAGCCTTCGGGCAGCGATTTCGATGGGACACGGACGAGATCGCCGCGCAGCGAATAGGTCCAGGCGTGGTAGAGGCAGGTGAGCAGCCTTGCCTTCAGCCGCCCTTCGCTTTCCTGGCAGAGCTGCGAGCCGCGATGCCGGCAGGTGTTGTGGAAGGCGCGCAAGCTCCCGGTCTCGTCGCGCAGCACGACGACCTCCTGCGAGCCGATACGCGCGGTTCGAAAGGCAAGAGGTTCCGCGAGATCGGCTTCGCGGCAAACCATGAGCCAGCTCCGATACCAGATCGCTTCGAGATCGAGCCGGTAAGCGTCGGCTTCCCGATAGGCACCTGCAGGCAATGTCGGCTCGAGGCTGGTGAGGCCATTGTAGCGGCTGTGTTCGCTAGGATTTGGCTGCATGAGCGGCTCCCCTTGGCTGGCGACAGCCGACACCCGAGCAGGACCGTTGTCAATTGCGCGGCCATTGTCGCTTCCGGGTGCTGCCCTTAAGGTCACTTCGTAATCGCCTGCGGTTTCGCCGGCTGCCCAGGATTGCAAAGTATGCCTGCAAGAACGATGTCGCTGACCGTGGAACTGGTCGCCCGCTGTTTTCGCGCGGTCGATGACCCGGGGCCCGACCCAGATGCCGAGCATCTCGTGGACAGCGACTATGAAGCCATGCTGGATGCATTCGAGGCCGAGCTACCTGCAACCGAGCCTCTCTGGCTGTTCGGCTACGGCTCGCTGATCTGGAAACCGGAAATCGAGCATTTTGAGGAGCGCGTCGCTGTGGCACGCGGCTGGCATCGCTCCTTTTGCATGAAGATGACGCGCTGGCGCGGCACCAAGCAAAGGCCCGGCCTGATGATGGCGCTGGATCGTGGCGGCCAATGCAAGGGCGTTGCTTTCCGCCTGAACGGTGGTGACCGCCGGCAGGCGCTGGACAGGCTTTTTCGCCGCGAGATGACGCTGAAGCCGACCAGCTACCGACCGCGCCTGCTGCAACTCGCAACCGACAAGGGGCCGTTGAGAGCGCTTGCCTTCGTCATCAATCGCAAAGGCACGACCTATGCCGGCCCACTCAACGAAGACGAGGTGGTCGAAAGGCTGGCGACCTCGTGTGGCCACTGGGGTTCAGGCGCCGACTATCTCTACAACACGGTGAAGAACCTCGAACAGCGCGGTATTCACGACCGCCATTTGTGGCGATTGCAGCAGCTCGTCGCCGAGCGGATCGCCGGATCTTAGTCCGAAACCGGTGCCGCAATCACGCTGCGGCGTGACGGAATTTGGTTTGCCGGTCGCGACGATTCTGCCTATAGTCGCTGGCGTCGTCGGTTCCGTTTTTGGAGCCAAGAGGGAATGCGGTGAGGGTGGAGTCTTTGCCCTAAGCCGTGGCTGCCCCCGCAACTGTGTGCGGTAGTCCTCTCCATAGACCACTGAGGTTTGTCCTCGGGAAGGTGGGGAAGGGTGCGAATCCGCGAGCCAGGAGACCTGCCGGCGACAGGAAAGTTGACTTCGATGCCCTCGGGTGGAGGGCGAAAGGACAAGACATGAATACCGCTTCCGTCGCCCTCGGCGCCTCCGTCTCCTCGCAGTTGCGCATCATGCAGCTGGCTCTCGCCGCGCTGCTCGGCATTTTCGTCGTCGGTTTTGTCGGCTTCTCGCACATCGATGCGGTCCACAACGCTGCCCACGACTATCGTCACTCGATGGCTTTTCCCTGCCACTGACGAAGGCCCGATATCATGAATCTGTTTCGCAACGTCGTGTTCGTCGCGGCGATCGCAGGGCTCGTGGCGGGCATCGCGCTTGCCTGCATGCAGGCCTATGCGACCGTGCCGCTGATCCTCAAAGCGGAAGTCTATGAAAAGGCGGGCGGCGGTCATCACCACGACCATGCCGCCAACACTGGAACTAGCGCTGCCATGAGCTCGGCCGAACCGGCGGGCAATGCGATGAGCAGCGCCGCTCCTGCGTCGACGGAAGCGGCGGCTCCGACCGAGGACGAGGGCTGGGCTCCGGCCGACGGCTTCGAGCGCTTCGCCTTCAACGTTGTCGCAAACATCGTCACCGGCATCGGCTTCGCGCTGATTCTGGTCGCGGTCTCGGAATTCGCCGGTGGCATCGGCAGCTGGCGCCAGGGCGTGTTCTGGGGCCTTGCCGGCTTTGCGGTTTTCACGCTCGCGCCCGGCCTCGGCCTGCCGCCGGAACTGCCGGCCATGCCGGCGGCGGAACTTCTGCCGCGCCAGATCTGGTGGATTTCGACGGTGGCCGCAACCGCGGTCGGCCTTGGATTGATCGCCTTTCGCAAGTCGCTGCCCTTGGCAATTCTGGCGGTCGTGCTGATCGTCGCTCCGCACGTAGTCGGCGCGCCGCAGCCCGTCAGCTTCGAGACGGCGATTCCCGAGGGGCTGCACCATCAGTTCGTGGTGGCGGTGACCCTCACCGATCTGGTCTTCTGGCTGGTGCTCGGTGCGGCCGTCGGTGTGGTGCGCGGCCGCTTCACCGGTACGTCGACCAGCCTGCGCGACAGCTTTGCCTGATCGCGCGGAGGGCCATCTGACCTTCATCATCGGCGGTGGGGGGGGGCGGGCCGGCGCGGCGGGCCGGGGGGGGGGGGGGGGGCGGGCCGGGCCCCGGGGGGGGGGGGGCGCCCCCCCGCGCGGGGGGGAGGG
>NZ_JARTVP010000001.1:374749-690231 GCF_029625865.1 Mesorhizobium sp. WSM4887 | reverse complement strand
CCGCGGGGCCATCTTGTTGGCGTGCGGGGGGGGCGCCCCCGGTGCGGGCCCCCGGGGGGGGGGGCCCCCCGCCCCCCCCCCCCCATGCCGAGTGCCTGGTGGCGGCAAGCCCGTCGCCTTGGGCCTATATCGCCACCGCGCAGGCCTATGACGAGGAGATGCGCGAGCGCATCGCGCTGCATCGCTCGCGCCGCGGCAAAGGCTGGGTCACCGTCGATGCGCCGCTCGACCTGGTCGGCGCGATCGACGCCTTGCCCGATCACCAGCCGGTGCTTATCGATTGCCTGACATTGTGGCTGAGCAATCATATGCTGGCGGACCACGATATCGAGGCCGAGTGCCGGCGGCTCTCGGATGTGCTTTCGCAGCCGCGCGGACCGTGGTTTGTGGTGTCTAACGAAGTCGGGCTCGGCATCGTGCCGGACAATGCGCTGGCGCGCCGGTTCCGCGACGCCGCCGGGCGGCTCAACCAGCAGGTCGCGGCTGTCGCCGACAGCGTGCTGATGATGGTGGCGGGGCTGCCGCTCAAGGCGAAGTGACATGGGCGAGATCAAAGACACGATCATCGACTACAAGGATGCCGAACGCCATCGAGCCAAGATGGCCAAGCGCAAGGCGGTGCAGGATGCCGAGGTGGCCGGCAAGACGATCGAGAAGGGACTGCTGATCGTCAATACGGGGCCGGGCAAGGGCAAGACCACGGCTGCGTTCGGCCTGGCGCTGAGGATGCTTGGCTACGGCAAGCGCGTCGGCGTCGTCCAGTTCATCAAGGGCAAATGGCACACGGGCGAGAAGGATGCCTTCGCCGCCTTCGGCGATCGCGTCGTCTGGCACGCGATGGGCGAGGGCTTCACCTGGGAGACGCAGGACCTGAAGCGCGACATAGCCGCCGCCGAGGCTGCCTGGGCGAAGGCGCTCGAGCTGATTGCCGACCCTTCGATCAGCCTCGTCGTCCTCGACGAGCTCAACATCGCTCTGCGCTACGATTATCTCGAGCTGGAAAAGGTGGTCGCGGCGCTGAAGGCGCGCCGCGAGGGCCTGCATGTCGTCGTCACCGGCCGCAACGCCAAGCCGCTGCTGGTCGAGGCGGCCGATCTCGTCACCGAGATGGGGCTGACCAAGCACCATTTCGCGGCCGGCGTGAAGGCGCAGCAGGGGATCGAGTTCTGAGGCGCCTTAGCCGCCGATCAAAATGGTCAGATAGATCACCGTCGCCGACAAAATCGCGAACAGGCCGATCAGCAGCCCGTCGGCGACGCGATAGAGTTCCAGCGCCTGCCTTATGTCGGTGCTTTCGGCCTCGCGCCTGCCGCCTTCGCCCATGAAGGCATCCTCGACGACCTCGCCGCCATAACTGCGCGGTCCGGCCAGGGCGAGCCCCAGCGCGCCGGCCATGGCGGCTTCCGGCCAGCCGGCATTGGGCGAACGGTGCTTCTTCGCGTCACGCCGCATGACCTGCCAGGCGTTGCGGGGGTCGGCGCCCTTGACGATGAAGGCCGCCAGCACAATCAGCAGGCCGGTGAGCCGCGATGCCGGCAGGTTGACCAGGTCGTCGAAGCGAGCGGCCGCCCGGCCGAAGGCCTCGTATTTCGGCGTGCGGTGGCCGATCATGGAATCGGCGGTGTTGGCGGCCTTGTAGGCAGCACCCCCGGCCAAACCACCGACACCGGTCCATATGGCAGGCGCGACGACGCCATCGGAGAAATTCTCTGCCAGGCTTTCGATCGCGGCTCGGGCAACGCCCGCCCTGTCGAGCTTGTCCGGATCGCGGCCGACGATGCGCGAAACGGCGATGCGGCCGAGCGTGAGGCCGCCGGTCTCCAGCGCATCGGCGACATCCTCGACATGCTCGGCGAGGCTCTTCTGCGACAGAAGCGAGGAGCTGAGAATGGCCGCGATGACCAGGCCGGACGGAAAGATCAGCCAGAGCAGGACATGCAGCGCCAGGCCTATGGCCGCCGGCACCAGCAGGACGACCAGAAGCGCCTGGAGGCCGCGGCGGCGACGCAATTCGTCGGAATCGGTGGCGCGGTTGAGCCTGCGATCGAGAAAGGATATCAGCCTGCCGATCCAGGTTACCGGATGACCGATGGCGTTAAACAGCCAGTCCGGGTAGCCAAGGGCACGTTCGATGGCGAGTGACAGGAAAGCGATCAGTATCGACATGAAGCTTCTAAGCGGAGCGGTTGCAGCGGTTGATCACGGCGGCAGCCTTGGCCGGGCAAGCGCGCTCTTTCCTCATGCGCCACAGCCTTTCCTTGACCTCTCGACAGGTATCAATCCGCACTCCTATCCGCTTTTCGATCTGCCCGCCACCGCCCTGTCACGATTGCCCGAGCCAGGACGACTGCGCGAATTGGCCGAAATTGCGGCCAAGGCGTATGGCGCGCGGTCGGCGGCGCATGTCGTGGCCGCGCCCGGCACGCAGATCCTGTTGCCGCGGGTCGCTTCGCTGGTGAGGCCCGGCAAGGCACTGGTGCTGGGTCCAACCTATGCCGAGCACGCCAGGGCGGCCGCGATTGCAGGCCATGCGATTGTGGAGGTGGGCGACTTCGACGCCTTGGCGGACGCTGACCTTGCCGTGCTGGTCAACCCGAACAATCCGGATGGGCGAGTGATCGAAAGGCACCGCCTGGTCGGCCTTGCTGCGCGGCTTCGCGCGAAGGGCGGCCTGCTGGTGGTCGACGAAGCCTTCATGGATGTCGGCCCGGTCCAACACAGCCTTGCCGGCGATGTGGGCCAGGGTGGTATGGTGGTGCTGCGCTCCTTCGGCAAATTCTTCGGCCTTGCCGGCGTCAGGCTTGGTTTCGCGCTGGCCGACCAACTGACAGCCGAGCGGCTGGAGGCGCAGCTTGGGCCATGGGCTGTCGCCGGTCCTGCACTTGAATACGGAATCCGCGCATTGGCGAATGCCGGGTGGCAGGATGACATGCGACAGGGCCTGGCAGCCGATGCCAAGCGCCTCGACGCGCTGCTCAGCCGATTCGGTATCGCGGTCGCCGGCGGCACCAGTTTGTTCCGCTATTTGTCGTTCTCCGATGCTGCCTCCCTGTTCTCCGCTCTTGGCGAACGCGGTATCTTGGTCCGCCATTTTGCCGATCGTCCGCACGCCTTGCGCGTCGGTCTGCCCGGCAGCGAAGAGGAGTGGCAGCGGCTCGAGAGCGCGCTTGCAGCGTGGGCCTCGCGGCGCGACGATGCGCCGAAGGAGTGCTGACGATGATCCATGTCTGTTCGCTGTCGAAGGTGGAGGAGACCGTTGCGAGAACCGGCGCGGAGCGCTTGCTGTCGCTGCTCGCCGACGGCACCGGGATGATCCGTCCGGCCTCGATACTGGCCGAAAACCATCTGCATCTCGTCATGCACGACATCGTCGCCGCGCAGGAAGGCATGACCATGCCGGGCGAGGAGCATGTGCGCGCGCTGCTCGACTTCGCCTATCGCTGGGACAGGGCCAAACCGATGGTCGTGCACTGCTATGCCGGTATCAGCCGATCCACGGCGTCGGCTTATATTATCGCGGCGGCACTGGCGCCCAAACGCGACGAGGCGGAGCTGGCGAAGACGCTGCGCTTTCTCTCGCCGTCAGCGACGCCCAATCCAAGGCTGATTGCCGTTGCGGATATGTTGCTTGGGCGAGAAGGCCGGATGATCGCGGCAGTCGAAGCAATCGGGCGCGGTGCAGATGCCTTTGAAGGGATTCCGTTCGAACTCAGCATTAGAGATTGAGCTCGCACTGTTCCGCTACGCCAGCCAGTCGGCAAGCCTCGCCTTACGCACATCCCTGGCCAGGGTGATGAAGCCATCGGCCTGATGCTCGGCGGTGAGCCGGCCTTTTTCGGCGGTGGCGATGCTGGCGTCGCCGACCACGCCGTTCGGATTGAGGTCGCTGGCGATCCAGGCGAAGGCGTGCGTTCCGGTGTGCCGCAGCAGGGCGAATTCCTTTTCGGCGCGACCGACATTGGAGACGAAGTTGTCGGCCTTGCCCATATCGACGAGATCTGGCCGGAAATGCAGCATCAACGAGGTCTCGACATCGCCGCCATGGATGCCGTGACGGTCCTCGAGCTCGGTATACATGCCGGAGGGACGGCCGAAGCGCTGCCAGCTCGTCTTCACCGCCAGCATCTTTGCGCGCACGCGCAATTCGCGCGTGACAATGCCCATGATCTCCTCGTTGCCGCCATGCGAGTTGACGACGATCAACTTTCTGACCCCGGCGCGGGCGACCGAGAGGCCAAGCTCGGTCCAGGCGTCGACCAGGGTGGTGGCCGGCAAGGTGAGCGTTCCCGGCGCATGCAAATGCTCGTTCGACTTGCCCACCGCCTGCACCGGCAGGATGCGGATGTCGATGTCCTCGGGCAGGCGCGCAATCACCGTCTCCAGCATGCCCATCATGATCCAGGTGTCGGTCGAGACGGGAAGGTGAGGGCCATGCTGCTCGACCGCCGCCACCGGCAGAACGGCAATCGTCGCTTCCGCGTCGATCGAGGCGTATTCGGTCGTCCGATAGTCGCCCCACCACACACGTCTTGTCGTCACTGTCGTCTCCCGATGGTCTGCTGTTCGGCCCGAAGGTCTAAAGCGCCTGGGCATTCCGGGCAACAGCTAGCCTGCTGCCAGAACCTCCACCTCGACCTTGAATTCCGGGCGGGCAAAACCTGAAACGATCATCAGCGTCGAAGCGGGCGCCGGATCGGAAAACAGGCGATTGCGAACGTCCATATAGGCCTGCAGATGCGCGCGATCGGTGACGAAGGCGTTGATGCGCACGACATCGTTCAGCGTCAGCCCGGCTTCGCTTAAGATTGCGGCAATATTCTTGAAGCAAAGCTCGGTCTGCGCGCCGGCATCCTCCGGGACGGCGTCATCCGGCGCGATGCCCAACTGACCCGAACATAGCACAAGGCGCTTTCCCGCTGGAATTTCAACGCCATGGCTATAACGGGCAAAGGGCGGCTTGATCGACTTGGGGGCGAGATAATTGAGCATGGCATTCTCCTGTCGGCAGGCAGACTAAGGCCGGATTCATGAAAGCTTCAAGATGCGGTGCATGCCGCTCGGGCGATTATGGACAGGCGTCCAAAAAATGGGCACGATGCCATTTGTACAGCATGACCCGTCCGGTCTCGGCAATGACTGCCGCGCAAGCAGGCGGCCCAAGGCGGTGGCATGTGTCTTGCTTCTTGAACCAATGGAGTGGAGCCCAGCGCGCAGCGCGCCGGAGCCAAGAGAGGGTGATGTTTATGTACGGAAAAGAAAAAATCCTGGCGGGTGCGATCGCGCTGCTTGCTGCCAGCACGCTGGGCGCTGCGGCCAACGAGAAGGTCACCTTTGGCACCAACTGGCTGGCCGAGCCGGAACATGGCGGCTACTACCAGGCGATCGCCGACGGAACCTACGCCGCCTGCGGCCTCGACGTCACCATCATGCAGGGCGGCCCGCAGGTCAGCGGCCGGCCGATGCTGCTGGCCGGCAAGATCGATTTCTACATGGGCGGCAACCTGCTCTCGGCCTTCGACGCCGTGCAGCAGGGGATTCCGATGCGCGTCGTCGCCGCCGACTTCCAGAAGGACCCGCAGGTCATCATGTCCCATCCGGGCGAAGGGCTGGACAAGTGGGAGGACCTGAAGAACGCCGACCAGTATATCCTCGGCGACGAGGGCGCACAGACCTTCTTCCAGTGGATGGTGACCGATCTCGGCTTCGATGCCGCCAAGCGCGTGCCATACACCTTCAATCCGGCGCCCTTCATCGCCAACAAGAAGTCGATCCAGCAGGGCTATGTCACGTCGGAGCCCTACGCGGTGCAGAAACAGGGCGGCTTCGTGCCGAACCAGTTCCTGCTCGCCGACAATGGCTGGGATACTTATGCCACGACCATCGAAGTGATGCAGGACACCATCAACAAGCGGCCGGAGGTGGTGCAGTGCTTCGTCGATGGCTCGGCCAAGGGCTGGTACAACTACCTCTACGGCGACAACAAGGCCGCCAACGAGATGATCAAGAAGGACAATCCGGACATGACGGATGAGCAGATCGCCTTCTCGATCGAACAGCTGAAGAAGTTCGGCATTGTCGATTCCGGCGATACGGAAAAGCTCGGTATCGGCGGCATGACCGAAGCGCGCATCCAGAGCTTCTACGACAAGATGGTCAAGGCCAAGGTCGCGCAGCCGGGCATCGACATCAAGAAGGCCTATACGCTCGCCTTCATCAACAAGGGGGTCGGGCGGGAGCTGAAGAAGTAAGGCGGCCTGCCTGAGATGATCGAGAAAGTGGCGCAGGCAACGGCATCGGGTGAGAGCCCGATGCTGCTTTCCTTACGCAATGTCGGCAAGGTCTTTTCCAACGGCGTCACGGCGCTGAGCAAGGTCGACCTGGCGATCCGCGAAGGCGATTTCCTAAGCCTGCTCGGGCCCTCGGGCTGCGGCAAGTCGACGGCGCTCAGGTTGATCGCCGGCCTGTCGACGCCGACCTCCGGTCAGCTCGACTGGCGCGGCTCGATCGACCGCTCGAATATCGGCTTCGTCTTCCAGGAGCCGACGCTGCTGCCATGGGCCAGCGTCTTCGACAATGTCTGGCTGCCGCTCAGGCTGAAAGGCGTATCGCGCGCGGAGGCCAAGCCCGCGGTGATGGAAATGCTGTCGCGCGTGCACCTCACCGGTTTCGAGAATGCCGTGCCGCGCGAGCTTTCCGGCGGCATGAAGATGCGTGTCTCGATCGCACGGGCTATGGTGACCAAGCCGCGCATTCTTCTGATGGACGAGCCCTTCGCGGCGCTCGACGAGATTACCCGCTTCAAGCTCAACAACGATCTTCTCGAGCTTTGGCAGGACGAGCGGTTTACCGTCGTCTTCGTCACCCACAGCGTCTTCGAAAGCGTGTTCCTCTCCAGCCGTGTCGTCGTCATGGCGGCACGACCGGGCCGCGTCCACGGCGAGCTTGCAATCGAAGCGCCTTACCCGCGCGACGAGGCATTCCGGACTTCGCCCGACTATGCGGCGCTCTGCCGGCAGGCCTCGGACGTGCTGGTCAATGCCATCAACTCAACCGCCGGACCTCATCATGACGGCCATTGAAAACAATGCCCTGAAGCTCGACCCGGAAGAGGCGCGCCGCGTCCGCCAGGAGCGGCTGGAGCGGATCGGCAAATGGGTACTGCCGCTGGCGATCATGGTGCTTGCGATCTGGCTGTGGGATCGCATCTGCGTCTGGAACGGGATCCCGCAATACATCCTGCCGCGCCCGGGCGTGGTCCTGCAGACGCTGCATGACGATGCCGGGCTGTTGTTCTCTTCGCTGCTGGTGACGCTCAGGATCACCTTCCTCAGCCTGCTGCTTGCCGTCATCGGCGGCGTCGGGCTGGCGGTGCTGTTCGCGCAGTCGAAATGGGTGGAGATGTCGTTCTTCCCCTTCGCCATCGTGCTGCAGGTGACGCCGATCGTGGCGATCTTCCCGCTGATCAACATCTACATCAACAACCAGACGACCAAACTCCTGCTCTGTGCCTGGATCGTCGCCTTCTTCCCGATCCTCTCCAACACCACGCTCGGGCTGAACTCGGTCGACCGCAACCTGCGCGATTTGTTCAAGCTCAACGGCGCGACCCGCTGGCAGCAATTGCGCTATCTGCGCCTGCCGGCGGCGATGCCCTATTTCCTCGGTGGGCTGAAGATCGCCGGCGGCCTGTCGCTGATCGGCGCCGTGGTGGCCGAGTTCGTCGCCGGCGCGCAGGGGCAATCGTCCGGGCTTGCCTCGCGCATCATCGAGGCGGGCTACCGGCTCAATGCTCCCAGGCTGTTCGCGGCGCTGATCCTGATCTCGCTCACCGGCATCCTGATCTTCCTCGTGCTGTCGCTGGTGTCGCATCTCATCCTGCGCCGCTGGCACGAGAGCGCGCTGAAGCAGGAGCGCTAGGGTGCCTGAATGTTGATCCCAGCCTCTGGTCGTTACCAACTCGCCAACGTCCGCGTTCATCAATGGCTGACGCCCGGTCTTGCCGCAAGCTTCGATGCCGATGGTTTTGCGCTCGCCGACATTGCCGTCGCCGACGGCAAGATTGCTAGCATCATTGCGCACGGCAAAGCCGAGCCGCCATTCGACGCAATCGACCTTGGCGGCCGCATCGTGCTGCCCTGCTTCGTCGACTGCCATACGCATATCGACAAGGGCCATATCTGGCCGCGCAAGCCAAATCCCGACGGCACCTTCATAGGCGCGCTCAACGCAACTGCCGCCGATCGCACCGCTCGCTGGAGCGCGGAGGACGTGGCGAGGCGCATGGATTTCTCGCTGCGCTCAGCTTACGCGCACGGTACCAGGGCCTTGCGCACGCATCTCGACAGCGTGGCGCCGCAGGAGGAAATTTCCTGGCCGGTGTTCGAGACGATGCGGGAAAAATGGCGAGGCCGGATCGAGCTGCAGGCCGCCTGTCTGCTTGGCATCGAAGGCGTGCGCGACAAGGCCTGGTTCGAGCGTCTGGCAAAACGCGTCGCCGCGGCCAAGGGCGTGCTCGGCGTTGTCACTTACATGGTGCCCGACCTCGAGGAACTGCTCGACAAGGTGTTCGCTGAAGCCCTCAAGCATGGGCTCGACCTCGATTTCCATGCCGACGAGACCGACGATGCCGCGGCGATCTCGCTGAAGAAGATCGCCGAAGCTTCGCTGTGGAACGGTTTTGACGGCAACATCCTGGTCGGCCATTGCTGCTCGCTGGCGCGCCAGCCCGACCTCGAAGTTTTCGACACGCTGGACAAGGTGGCGAAGGCCGGACTGGCGGTCGTGTCGCTGCCGATGTGCAACCTCTATCTGCAGGACCGGCGCAACAACCACACCACGCCGCGCTGGCGCGGCGTGACGCTGCTGCACGAGATGAAGGCACGCGGCATCAAGGTGGCTGTCGCTTCTGACAACACGCGCGACCCGTTCTACGCCTATGGCGACCTCGATATGTTGGAGGTCTACCGCATGTCGACACGCATCCTGCATTTCGATCACCCTGTCGGTGACTGGCCGAAAGCGATAGCGGCGACGCCGGCCGAGGTGATGCGGCTGGAAGGTGTCGGCACTCTCGCCGCCGGCGGCAGCGCGGACTTCATCGTCTTCAAGGGACGCAGCTGGACCGAATTGCTGTCGCGGCCCGAATCGGATCGCATCGTGGTGCGCGAGGGCAGGGCGATCGAGCGCCGGCTGCCCGACTATGCTGAACTCGATGAATTGATGGTGTGATGATGGATATCGCAGCGCTGAAGCGCGATCTCGAAGGCCTCAAGATCGACGACCATCCGGCCATCGTCCAGCAGAAGAGCCGCGACTTCTACTGGTACAGCCCCGTCCTCAAACAACAGCTCGACCACGTCACCGGTGACCTGATCGTGACGCCGAAGAACGAGGACGAGGTGATCCGCGTTTTGGCTGCCTGCCACCGGCACGGCGTTCCAGTCACACCGCGCGGCAGCGGCACCGGGAATTACGGACAGGCGATGCCGCTGTCAGGAGGCGTGGTGCTCAACCTCGCCGAAATGAATGAAGTGAAGGCGATCGCGCCGGGCCGCGTGGTGACCGGGCCCGGAGCGGTTCTGGCCGACATCGATCGCGCCGCGCGGGCGCATTCCGCGCAGGAACTGCGCATGTCGCCCTCCACCTACAACACCGCCTCCATCGGCGGCTTCGTCGCAGGCGGCTCTGGCGGCGTCGGCTCGATCCGCTGGGGCGGATTGCGCGATCTCGGCAATGTCATCCGGCTGCGGACCGTGACTATGGAGGCGGAGCCGCGCGTCATGGACCTCTCGGGCGAGGACGTGCTCAAGGTCATGCATGCCTATGGCACCAACGGCATTATCACCGAGGTTGAGATGCCGCTGACGGCGTCCTACGATTGGGTCGATGTCATCGTCGGCTTCGACGATTTTATGGGTGCCGCGGGCTTCGGCAACGACCTCGCCGAGCAGGACGGCATATTGGCGAAGCTGATCACGCCGATCGCGGCACCCATTCCTTACGATTATTTCAAGCGACACCAGAAGTTCTTCCGGCGCGAGCAGAGCATCGTGGTGTGCATGATCGCGCCGCACGCGATGGATGGGTTCCTCGCGTTCGTCCGGGCCAGCAAAGGCGAAATCGTCTTCCGGGCCGACCAGGAGACCGACCTCAAGGGATTGCCGCCGGCCTACGAGCTGACCTGGAACCACACGACGCTGCGCGCCATCAGGGTCGATCCGACGATCACCTATCTGCAGGCGCGCTATCCGTCGCCGGACCATCTCGCACACGTCAAGGCGATGGTCGACCGCTTCGGCGACGAGGTGCCGGCGCATCTCGAATTCATCCGCTTCGACGGCGCGATCGGCGCCGCCGGGCTGCCGCTGGTCCGCTTCACCACGGAAGAAAGGCTCGACGAGATCATCCGTATCCACGAAGACAATGGCTGCTGGATCTTCAACCCGCATCGCTACACGCTGGAAGAGGGCGGCATGAAGCAGACCGACGAGGTCCAGCTTGCCTTCAAGCGCGAGACCGATCCGCAAGGATTGCTCAACCCCGGCAAGATGATTGCCTGGGAGAATCCGGGCTATGACTATCGCTCGGGCAAGCCGTTCCTGTTCAAGGGGCTGCAAAAGGCGAGGTGATCGCGATGAGCGCCCGGCGCTGCACCCTCCTCTGGCCTGTCGCCTTTGGCGACATCTCCCCCATAAGGGAGGAGATGTGGCATGGGACAACAGGGATTTGTCGAGCTGACCTGCGGGATCCACTCCCGTGAACATCCTCGTGCTCTACGCACATCCGGTGGAGACCAGCTTCAACGCCGGACTGCATCGGACCATCGTCGAGCGGCTCGGCGCGGCGGGCCACAAGATCGACGACTGCGACCTCTATGCCGAGGACTTCGATCCGCGGATGACGCGCGCAGAGCGGCTCGGCTACCACGATCAGCGCGGGCCGAACGAGGCGGTCGCCGGTTACATCGCAAGGCTTCAGAAGGCGGAAGCGTTGGTGCTGTCGTTTCCGGTCTGGAATTACGGCTATCCGGCGATCCTCAAGGGCTTCTTCGATCGCGTCTTCCTGCCCGGCGTATCGTTCAAGCTGGTTGACGGCAAGGTTCGGCCGACGCTGCACAACGTCCGCAAGCTCGCGGCCATCACCACCTATGGCGGCAGCCGTTTTCGCGCCATGCTGATGGGCGATCCGCCGCGCAAAATGGTGAAGCGCACGCTGCGGGCCACCATCAAGCCAGGCGCTCCCGTCTCTTACCTCGCACACTATTCGATGAACCTTTCGACGGATCAGACGCGCAAGGCCTTCATGGCGAAGGTGGCCGCGAGCATGGATCAATTCTAGTGCGCGTGCTGGTGGTCTATTGCCATCCGGTGCCGGAGAGCTATTGCGCCGCGATCCGCGACATGGCGATAGAGGTGCTGACGCGACGAGGCTGGGACGTGCGGCTGCTCGATCTCTATGCCGAGAAGTTCAATCCGGTGATGAGCTGCGAAGAGCGGCGCTCCTACAACGAGCGCGCGCCTGAGGATCCGGCGCTCCGGCCGCATTTCGAGCATCTGCAATGGGCCGAGGCGATCCTCTTCATCTACCCCACCTGGTGGTACGGATTGCCGGCGATGCTGAAGGGCTGGTTCGATCGCGTGTGGGCGACCGACATCGCCTTCAAGCTGCCGCGCGGCAGAGGCCGGATCCAATCGCTGATGACCCATGTGACCAAGGTCGGCGTCATCACCACCTGTGGCGCGCCGACGTGGTGGAGCGTCGTTGTCGGCCAGCCCGGCCGCAAGACGATCCTGCGCGGCATGCGCGCCATCTGCGCCCCCCGCTGCAAGACATTCTTCCTGGCGCACTACCTGATGGATTCCTCGACGCCGAAGAGCCGGACGGCGTTTCTCGCGAAGGTAAGGGCGAGGCTGGAAAGCTTTTGAGGATAGCCCTCTTCTCCCCGTTAAATGAGGAGAAGATGGCGGCAGCAGATGAGGGGCGGCGTCGCAGAGGTGTGGCGCTGCCCCTCATCCGCCCTTCGGGCACCTTCTCCCCGTTGAACGGGGAGAAGGGAACACTGCGCTAGATCCGCACCCGTTCAGCCTTCGGGTCGTACATCGGCCTCAACGAGGCTTCCGCGGCGAAACGCTCGCCTGCGATCTCGACCTCGTAGGATGAGCCCAGCACATCCGCCTCGCTCTCGCCCTCGCAGGGCACGTAGCCGAGCCCGATCGCGCCGCCGAGATGATGGCCGTAATTGCCCGAGGTGATCGGCCCTACGATCATGCCGTCGCGCAGGATCGCCTCGTTGTGGAATAACAGCGGCTGCGGGTCCTTGAGGCGGAACTGCACCAGCCTGCGGCTCAACCCGGCTTCCTTCTTCCTGAGCACCGCGTCACGGCCGATGAAGTCGCTCTTGGCCGTCTTCACCGCGAAGCCAAGGCCTGCCTCCAGCACATGGTCCTCGTCGGTGATGTCGTGGCCGAAATGGCGGAAGGCCTTTTCGATGCGGCAGGAATCCAGAGTATGCAGGCCGCAGAGCTTCAGCCCGACATCGGCGCCGGCTTCAATGATCGCCTCGAAGACATGGGCGGCCTGATCGGTCGAGACATAGAGTTCCCAGCCGAGCTCGCCGACATAGGTAACCCGATGGGCACGGGCCAACCCCATGCCGATCTCGATCTCCTGGAAGGTGCCGAACGGATTGGCCTGGTTGGAAAAATCGTTGGGGCTCACCTTCTGGATCAGTTTCCGCGAATCGGGGCCCATCAGGCAGATGACCGCTTCGGCAGCGGTTACATCGGTAATCACGACGAATTCGTCGGCGACGTGCCGCCTCAGCCAGGCGAGATCGCGCTGCAAGGTGGCTCCCGGCACGACGAGGAAATAGGCGGTCTCGGACAGCCGCGTCACGGTGAGGTCGCTCTCGATGCCTCCTTTGGCGTTGAGCATCTGCGTGTAGACGATCTTGCCCGGTTCCACGTCCATGTCGTTGGCGCAGAGCCGCTGCAGGAAGGCACAGGCGTCGCGGCCCTCGACGCGGACCTTGCCGAACGAGGTCATGTCGAACAGGCCGACGCCGTTGCGCACGGCGAGGTGTTCCTCGCGCTGGTTGTCGAACCAGTTCTGCCGCTTCCAGGAATAGCGGTATTCGCGCTCCTGTCCTTCGCGGGCAAACCAGTTGGCGCGCTCCCAGCCGGCCACCTCGCCGAAGATGGCGCCGCGCGCCTTCAAGTGCTCATGCAAGGGGGAGCGGCGCACGCCGCGCGAGGTCGCCATCTGGCGGTAGGGGAAATGATCGGCGTAGAGCAGGCCGAGCGTTTCGGAGACGCGTTCCTTGAGGTAGCGACGGTTCTTCTGGAAGGGCTGGGCGCGGCGGATGTCGACCTCCCAGAGGTCGAAAGGCGCCTCGCCGTCATTGATCCACTGCGCCAGGGCCATGCCGGCCCCGCCGGAGGAAACGATGCCGATCGAATTGTAGCCGGTCGCCATCCAGTAGCCGGAGAGTTCCGGCGCCTCGCCGAGATAGTAGCGGTCGTCGGGAGTAAAACTCTCGGGGCCGTTGAAGAAGGTGTGGATGCCGGCCGCGCCCAGCATCGGCATACGGTTGACGCCCATTTCGAGGATCGGCTCGAAATGGTCCATGTCCTCGGGCAACTGGTCGAAGCAGAAATCCTCGCGGATGCCGTCCATGCCCCAGGGTTTCGCCACCGGCTCGAAGGCGCCGAGCATCATCTTGCCGGCGTCTTCCTTGTAGTAGGCGCACTCGTCCGGCACGCGCAGAACCGGCAGGCGGGTGAGGCCGGGGATGGGCTCGGTGACGAGGTAGAAATGCTCGCAGGCGTGCAGCGGGATAGTGACGCCGTTCTGCCGGCCGAGCTCGCGCGCCCACATACCGGCGCAGTTGACGACGATGTCGGTCTCGATCGTGCCCTGGTCCTCGCCCTGAGCCCAGGAGACACCGGAGACGCGGCCGTTCCTGGTGTGGACCTTGGTGACCTTCACGTTTTCGATAACCGTCGCTCCGCGTTGCCGCGCGCCCTTGGCCAGCGCCATGGCGATGTTGGCCGGGTCGCACTGGCCGTCTAGGGGCAAATGCACCGCGCCGACTACGTCGGAGACGTTGAGATGCGGGTACATCTCCTTGACTTCGCTGGGCGAAATCTCGCGCACGTCGACATCGAAGGCGCGGGCTAGCGAGGCCTGCCTATAAATTTCGTGCTTGCGTTCTTCGGTCAGCGCCACCGTGATCGAGCCGACCTGGCGCATGCCGGTGCCGACGTCGGTCTCCGCCTCGAGCTTGACGTAGAGGTCAGCCGAGTATTTCGCCAGCCGGGTCATGTTCTGCGAGGCGCGCAGCTGGCCGATCAGGCCGGCGGCATGCCAGGTCGTGCCTGAGGTGAGCTGCTTGCGCTCAAGCAGCACGATGTCGGTCCAGCCGAGCTTGGCCAGATGATAGGCGACCGAGCATCCGGAGACGCCGCCGCCGATGATGACCGCGCGAGCTTTGGTTGGAATGGTTTTGGTCATGCGGCCTCGCGGCGGTAGTTGGAAGCGAAGCGGCGCACGCGAAGCGCTGCTTCCTGAAGGACAGGTTCAGGCTGGCAGAGGCTGATGCGGATGTGGCCGGCGGCGGCCTCGCCGAAGCTGGAGCCAGGCATGACGCCGATCTTCTCCTTGTCGAGCAGCGCCCAGGCGAATTTTTCGTCGTCGGGCTCGATGGCCGATATGTCGAGCATGACATACATGCCGCCTTCGGAGCCGCGCACGGTGACCTCATTTGCGCCGCGAATGGCGTCGAGGAAGACGGCGCGGCGCCCGGTGTAACGCTCGGCTATTTCGTCCACGCCGTAGTGGTTTTCAAGCGCCTCGGCGCAGGCAATCGAGATGAAGGCCGGCAGGCCGTAGGTGGTCACAAGGTTGAGATCGGTCATCAGCGCGATCATCGCCTTCGGGCCGGTGAGCCAGCCCATGCGCCAGCCGGTCATGCCGTGGCTTTTCGACATGGAATTGATGACCAGCGTGCGCTCGGACATGCCGGGCAGCGAGCGCGGCGAGATGTGCTCGCCGCCGCCAAGCGTCCAGTAGACCTCGTCGGACAGCAGCCAGAGATCGTGCTCCTTGCAGATTTCGGCCAATTGCTCGAGCCGTTCGCGCGAATAGACTGCGCCTGTCGGGTTGTTCGGGGTGTTGATCAGGATGGCGCGCGTGTTGGGCCTGAGCGCCGCGCGGATCCTGTCGGCGCGCGGCTGAAAACCGTCCTCGGCCGGCGTCTCGACCACGGTGAAGCTGGCGCCGGCGGCGCTGAAGGTGTTGGGGTAGGTGGCATAGTAAGGCGCGACGACGATCGCGTGATCGCCGGGGTCGAGCACACCCTGCACGGCGGCATAGAGCGCGCCCTGACCTCCGGCCGTGGCGATGATCTCGTCGGGCTCCGTCAGGACGCCGGTGCAGGCGGAGGAGGCCGCCGCCATCGCCTTGCGCAGGCGCGGCAGGCCGGGAAGCGGCGTGTAGTGGTGGTTGCTGCCGCGGACGGCGTTCACGCAGGCCTCGATCGTTTGCGACGGCGTGTCGAAATCATGGTCGCCGACCGAGAGCACGATGATGTCCTCGCCGGCTGCCCTGCGGGTCCAGGCGGCGAAATGGACTTCCCAGCCGTCCTTGCCCGATGGCACGATGCCGGTAATGCGCTTCGATGGTTTTGGCATCAGGCTGCTCCCGAGATGTGATGGCCGGCCTGAATGAGCCGGTCGCGTAGCGCAGCGATGTGCGCCGGCCCGACTTCGCAACAGCCGCCTACAATGCTGGCGCCAGTCTCGACCCAGCCCATCGCCTGGTCGGCATAGGCGTTCGGATCGAGATCATGGCGCGCGTGCAGCACGTCGACCGTGCCGCCGTGCTTGAGCGCCTCGACCGAGGTGAAGCCATTGGCATAGGCGCCAACCGGACCGCCGAGGGCCAGCAGTTCCGGCAATGCGGCGGCAATGGCTTCGGGCCGGCAGCAGTTGAGCAGCCGTGCCGCCACCGGGAGATCGCCGAGGGCGCTAGCCGCGGCGGCAATGCTCTCGCCGCTGCGCAGGCGGGGCGTGCCGTGGTCGGCGATAGTCCAGGATACCCAGACCGGCTTGCCGCTCTCGCATGCCGCGGTGACCGCCGCGCGGGCCTCGTCGGCGGAAGCCATGGTCTCGCACAGGAACAGATCGACGCCTTCTGCCTGCTCGGCGACGATGCGGCGGTAGATGCCGAGCGTCTCCTCGAAGGAGATGGTCAGCGCCGGCGCGTAGCTGCCGAAGAGAGGCGAGAGGCAGCCGGCGATGGCGGCTTCACCCGCTTCGTCGCACGCCTGCCGGGCGAGCTCGATGCCGCGCTTCTGCAGAGGCTTAAACAGCTCTTCCGCGCCCTCGCGCGCCAGGCGCTCGGGCGTGGCCGAATAGGTGTTGATGGTAATGACGCGGGCGCCGGCACGGATGAATTCCGCATGCAGGTCGCGCACCAGTTCCGGTTCGTCGATCAGCACTCTGGCCGACCACAAAGGCGTCGGTTCGGACTGACTGCGACGGACCAGCTCCTGGCCCATGCCGCCATCGGTAAGAATGACGGATGTCATGCTCTCAACCTTTCGTTCTTCGGATCCCACAACGGCTCGTCCTTCTGCACCACCGCCTTGAAACGGTCGCCGAAGATTTCGACCTCGACCGCCGTGCCGGGCTCGGTCAGGTCGGAACGCAGCATGCCGAGCGCGATCGACTTATCGACGCGATGGCCCCAGCCGCCCGACGTCGTCTCGCCGACAATCTTGCCGTCATGCCAGAGCGTCGACATATAGGGCGCGTCGCAATCGCTGGGGCTTTCTACGACCAGCGTGACGAAGCGCTTCTTCACGCCCTGCTGCCTTTCGTTGAGCAGCGCCGCCTTGCCGCGGAAGTCGGGCTTGTCCCATTTGACGAAGCGTTCGAGCCCGCCCTGCAGGATCGAATAGTCGGTCGAGAGGTCGCCTTTCCAGGCGCGGTAGCCTTTTTCCAGCCGAAGCGAATCCAGCGCGTACATGCCGAAGGGCTTTAGGCCATGCCTCTGGCCGGCGGCCCAGACCGCGTCGAAGACGGTAGCCGTGTCCGCGACCTTGGTGTGGATCTCCCAACCGAGCTCGCCGGCGAAGGAGACGCGCACCAGCTTCGCCCAGCGGCCGGCGATGGTCGTCTCCTGATGCGTCAGCCAAGGCAGGGAAAGATCGGCGTCGCAGACGTCAGCAAGAATAGCGCGCGAGTTCGGGCCGGCGAGAATCTGGGTTGAGTATTCCTCCGTGCGATCGGTCAGCCTGAAGGCCGCATCGGCCGGCATGCGCGACTTCAACCATTCGAAGTCGTGCCACTGCGCGACGGCCGCGGTGATTAGCGTCATCTGGTCCTCGCCATGGCGCACGACCGACATTTCGGTAACGATGCGGCCCTTATCGTCCGCGAAATAAACCAGGCCGATGCGGCCGGGCTTCGGCACGAGGCCGGTGACCTGCAGGGCCAGCCATTCGGCGGCGCCCGGACCTTCGAGGTTGAAACGCGAGAAGCCGGGCAGGTCGAGGATGCCGGCTGCGTCGCGCACAGCCAGGCATTCCTCGCGAACGCGCTGCTGCCATGGCCCGTCGCGGCGGAAAGTCAGCGTTGATTCTTCCGAAATGTCGTCGCCCGGTTGCGCGTACCAGGTGGCGCGCTCCCAGCCGTTATAAGCGTCGAACTGGCCACCCCGCGCTTTGACGCGCTCATGCAGCGGCGAGTGCTTGCGGTCGCGGCCGGCCGGCCAGGCGTGGCGCGGGAACTGGATGGCGTATTCGTTGCCGTAGATCTCCATGCCCTTGGCAACGCAATAGTCGGGTGCCGAAGCAAAGGCGGTGAAGCGGCGCGGATCGCAGGACCACATGTCCCATTCGGTCTGGCCCTCGGTCACCCATTCGGCCAGCACCTTGCCGGCGCCGCCACCTTGCGCAATGCCGAAGGTGAAGACGCAGGCCTCGAAAGCATTCGGCACGCCGGGCATCGGACCGATCAGCGGATTGCCGTCCGGCGCATAAGGGATCGGCCCGTTGATCACCTTGGAAAGGCCTGCGGTGCCGAGGATCGGCACACGGGCTACGGCGTCGGCAAGGTAATGCTCGAGACGGTCGAGATCGTCCGGGAAAAGCTGGAATGAAAAATCCTCCGGCATCGGATCGTTGTGGCCGACCCAATGCGCGCGGCAATTGCGCTCATAGGGACCGAGATTCATGCCGGTCTTTTCCTGGCGCAGGTAGTAGGAGGTGTCGACGTCGCGCAGCAACGGCAGTTTCTTGCCCTGTTCCTTGGTCCATGCGGCCAGCTCGGGGATTTCCTCGAACAGGATATATTGATGGCTCATCACCATCATCGGCACTTCGCGGCCGAACATTTTTCCAACTTCGGCGGCGCGATAGCCGGCGGCATTGATCACGATCTCGCAGCGGATCTCGCCCTGCGGCGTCGCCACCACCCATTCGCCGTTTTCGCGGCGAACGCCGGTGACCGGGCAGAAGCGGATGATTTTCGCGCCCATGTCGCGCGCACCCTTGGCAAGCGCCTGCGTCAATTGCGCGGGATCGATGTCGCCGTCGCTCGGGTCGTAGAGCGCGCCTTTCAGCTCATGCGTCTCGATGAAGGGGTAACGGCGCTTGATCTCGTCGAGGCCGACGAGGTCGATGTCCATGCCTTGATAGCGGCCCATGCCTTTGGCGCGCTGGAACTCCTGCATGCGCTCCTTGGTGTGGGCGAGCCGCAACGAGCCGGTGACATGGTAGTTCATCGGATAGTCGACCGCGTCGGCGAGGCCCCGGTAGAGCTCGGTAGAATAGCGCTGCATGTTCATCAGCGACCAGGACGACGAGAAGGTCGGCACGTTGCCGGCCGCGTGCCAAGTCGAGCCGGAGGTCAGCTCGTTCTTTTCCAAGAGCACGCAGTCGGTCCAGCCCGCCTTGCAAAGGTGGTAAAGTGAGGAGGCGCCAACGACACCGCCTCCGATGATCACCACGCGTGCCGTGGTCGGCAAACCGGCCATGTTCTCCTCCAACGTCCAAAGCGCGTCAGGACGCGCTTTTGATTCTTTGTTTCATGCAGGCCTTGTCCCAAAAACCGCGGCACAGTTTTGGGCGGCATGCATTGGTTCAGTACACCGGTGGCGAAACCACCCAGATGACGACCGCCGGGTCGGCGCCAGGATTGCGCCAGCGGAACGGCTTGCCTTCGAAGCGGAACGAGTCGCCTTCGCTGAGCCGATGCCAGACGCCGCCGATCTCGAGCTCGAAAGTGCCCGACGCGACGTAGCCCGCTTCCTCGGTCGGGCGGCGCGCTTCGGTCTTCAATTCCGCGCCCGGCGCGAAGACCGAGCGCAGCATCTCGAAGCTACCGCCAAGATCGGGCGACAGAAGCTCCTCCACGAGGCCCGATTCGCTTGTGCCAAGCGAGCGGCGGCTGCCGGCGCGCACAACCACGCCGCGCTCCTCTTCGGCAGGCACGTCATGGCTGAAGAACAGGCTGAGCGGCACGCTGAAGAGTTCGGCGAAGGCCCGCAGGTCACCAAGCGAAGGGATCGACAAGCCGCGCTCGACCTGGCTGACCCAGCCTACCGAGCGGTCGAGCTTCTGAGCGATCTCGGCTAGCGTCAACCCGCGGGCCTTGCGCAGTGCACGGATGTCGCCGGCCAGCAGCCGCTCGCCATTGTCCTGCTCCGATCTGATGGCGGTCGAGGTCACCCGCTCCTCGTGAAAAAATCTGCTCAAATTTCATGAGAAAGCAAGTGCATGAAAAAATCAAGTGAATTTTCATGCTATGCAAGATTTGCTTGCGCCATTTTGGCGGTTGATGCAAAGCCTCGCCATCGAATGGCGAGTGGGGCGTCCAGTCGAGGACCAGTTAGTTATTTGTGTCTGCCTATGGTCGTTGCGGGAATCGGGTTGCCGGGTCCAGCCATGCGTGAAGGGACGGCCCATGCTGGAGAAGAATAACCGGAGCGCGCTCGACGCAGCGATCGTCGACGAGGCGATCATGTCGCGCCGGTCGGTACGCGCCTTTCTGCCCGACATGGTCGACGACAGCACAATTCGCGCCATCCTGACGGTCGCGGCAAGGGCACCGTCGGGGACCAACATGCAGCCCTGGCGCGTCTATGTGACCAAAGGCGAGGTGAAGCAGCGCATCAGCGACGCCATCCTCAATTCGGGCATCCGCGCCGAAAAGGCCGAATGGGACGAGTACCGTTACTATCCCGACCAGTTCTTCGAGCCCTATCTCAGCCGGCGTCGCGCCAACGGTTTCGGCCTCTACGGCGCGATCGGCATCGGCCGGCGCGAAGTCGACAGGATGCGGGCGCAGCACGACCGCAACTTCGTCTTCTTCGACGCGCCCGTCGGCCTGATCTTCACGGTCGACCGGCGGCTCAACAAGGGCTCGTGGATCGACTACGGCATGTTTCTGCAGAACATCATGGTCGCGGCACGGGGCAGGGGCCTGCATACCTGCCCGCAGGCGGCTTTCGCGCCCTATCACCGGCAGATCCGCCCGGTGCTCGACATACCAGACGAGGAGATCGTGGTCTGCGGTATGGCGCTTGGCTATGAGGACACGTCCAAGCCCGAGAACGAATTCCGCACCGACCGCGCGCCGCTCGAAGACTGGGTGACGTTCGCGAAGTAGCTCCGGCGCGGATCGCAGCCCGATGTGCTAATCCGTGCCGATATGCCCGCCATGGCCGCTGACATGGGCACCGTCCTGCGGGGTGAGCCTGAAATAGGCGAGCAGCGCGCAAAGCGTGATCAAGCCTTCGACAACGAACAGGAGCCGGTAGTCGTTGACGCTCGCCTGGCCGCCGCCGGCGAGCAGCGAGAGCATGGCAGCGGCCAGACCGACGCTGATTGCCACCGCCAGCTGCCAAAGGATGTAGTACAGGGCGCTGAAGCGCGAGAGCTGCTCGGGCGCGATGTCCGAGTAGGCGAGGTTGCCGGTCGAGGCCCACTGCACCGAACGGAAAAGGCCGAAGGCGAAGATGTAGGCAAGCACGATCCAGGTAGGCGTGCTTTCCTGCATCAAGGCAAAACCGGCGACCAGCAGGGCGGCGATCGGCGTGTTGACGATCAGAACCCGCTTGAAGCCGAAGCGGTTCAAGATGCGCGGCATGAAGAAGCGCATCAGCAGCGAGCCGATCGCCGCGACGAAGGTCAGCGATCCGGCCTGCACCGCGCTCATGCCGAAGCCGAGCTGGAACATCAGCGGCAGCAGGAAGACAACGGAGCTTAGCCCTATCGTGTCGAGCCCGCCGCCGGTCAGAAAGCTGATGCGGAAGGTGCGGATGCGCAGCAGATTGAGGTCGAGCAACGGATTGCGGGCCCCCAGACAATAGAAGGCCGCGACAGTGAGGATGGCGATTGCCAGGCCGAGCTCGACGCCGATGATGCTGGCGGCGACGTCCTTCGCGGCAAGCGAATCCATGCCGAAGACGAGCAGCGCCATGCCGCCGCCGACTAGCAGGAAGCCGGGAAAATCGAAGGGCGTGCGGACCGGCTTGGTGGTCGTGGGGAACAGCGAGGCCGCGAGCAACGCGGCCGTCAGCGCGATCGGTATGTTGATGTAGAAGATCCACCGCCACGAGACGTAAGTGGTCAGCGCGCCACCGACGAGGGGCCCGACCAGCGGGCCGGACTGGCCGGCGAGCGAAATATACATGTTGATCCTGAGCGTGCGGTCGCGCGGAAAGCTCGACAGGATTACGACCTGACCGAGGGTGCCCATCAGCGCACCGCCGAAGCCCTGCAGCGCGCGCGAGCCGACCAGCATCCAGATGTTTTCCGACAGGCCGCACAGGGCCGAGGCGCTGGCGAAGACCAGCAGCGCAAAGCAATAGACGTTGCGCAGGCCGAAGCGGTCGGCCAGCCAGCCGCCGAGCGGCATCGTGACGATGAGGCTCGCGACATAGACGGTGATCAAAAGCCCGAGCTGGCTCGGCGGGCGGCCCAGGCTTTCGCCGATGCCGGGCAGCGCGGTCACAATGACATTCTGGTCGAGGCTGGTCATGAACACACCGCAGGCGACGGTCGCCGGCAACAGCAGCGACGGGTCACCCGCCGGAGCAAAGCGGGTCGTGGCTGTCGCCGTAGTCTCTGCGGTCATGGAAGGATGTTGTCGAACCGGTTGCCTGAGGGCTCCGAGAGCCGCGTTCCTTATCTATCGTCTTCGCTGGCCCAAGGCTCAAGCGGCAGTTGTGGCCGTCGATAGTGCCACGCGCCGGCTGAACCAATCCCCGAGTGCTGCCTGCTTAGAGGCAAATTCGGCACGGAAAACCGCCGCGCAGTTTGCTGGAATTGCGCTTAGTGCACCTCGTAGCCGACTTCCTCGCTCGCGTGGCACAAGGCCTTCCAAAAGGAGCGCGCGAAGGAGCGGAACACATAGATGTCGAATTGGTCGCCACCGGTGCGCTGGATCTGTGCAAAGACATCGTGGTGGTTGGTCGAGCGGCCGGCGCCGAGCGGGAAGGCCGGCAAGGCGAAGTCGATAGCGAAGAATTTCGCCATCACCCACTCCGCTTTCGGCCCGGCGATGCGAATCGCGGTGCGGCCATGCGAGAGATCGGTAATCGTGCCGATGGACGGCGTGATCAGGCCGGTGAACGCGGAAGCCAGGCCCTCGGCCTCGTCAACCACGGTGAATTTGCCCGGCGCGAATCCGAACGCGGCTTTCGCGCCGTTGACGACGCCGCCGCCGGCTCCATCCGGCAGGGCAAGGCCTGTCACCTTGTATATGCCGGACATCAGCCGCTTCTCCTCGCCCGGCCATGCTGCGAGCTGCAGGATCGAGCCCGGCCGCGTTTCGGACAGGATAACGTCAACGCCATGCTCGAAATTACCGTGCGAGCCTGGATGATAGACCGGTTCAAGCGGCGACAGGCGCTCAGGCAATTGCCGCTCGGGAAGTTGTCGTTCAACCATGCATGCGGCTCCCGTCCGGATCGTAGAAATGGTTGGAGACGATCTCGACCGGCCCGAACCGGTTGCGCAGCGGATCGGAGACGAAGGCGCGCGTGCCGTGGCGCGCCTTGCCGCCTTTGACAAGCGCAAGCGCTATGTATTTGCCGAGCGCCGGCGAATAGCAGCAGGCGGTGATATGGCCGATCGAATCGTGCGGGTTCGCTTCGTCGAGTTCCTCGACGATATGTCCGCCACCGTTGAGCGCGCGGATGTCGAGAGCGATCAAGCCGACAAGTTCCAGCCGGTCCGGGGCGATCAGGCCTTCGCGATCCATCATGGCGGAACCGATGAAGGGCTTCTTCTTCGACAGCATCCAGTCGAGATGCAGGTCGCGCGCCGTGGTGCGGCCGTCGATCTCCGCGCCGGTGACGTGGCCCTTCTCGATGCGCATGGTGCCAAGCGCCTCGAGCCCGTAGGCGACCAGGCCGAAAGGCTTGCCGGCCTCGATGAGAGCCTCCCAAACGCGCGTTCCATAGCCGGCGCCGGAATAGACCTCGAAAGCCATCTCGCCGGAGAAGGAGAGGCGGCAGATCATCACCGGCACGCCGGCGATCTCACCGTGCACAATGCCCATGAAGGGAAGCGCGGCGTTGTCGACGGCCGTGCCCTTCACGCAGGCAGCGAGGATCGCCCTGGCTTTCGGTCCGCCGATCGCGGCCCCCGCCCACTCGTCGGTGACGGAGGTGACGGTGACCTTCAGTTCCGGCCAGATCACGTCGAGGAAATACTCCAGATGCTGCATCACCTTGCCGGCATTGGCGGTGGTGGTCGTCATCAGGAAATCCTGTTCGCCAAGCCGCCATGTGGTGCCGTCGTCGAAGGCAAGCCCATCCTCGCGCAGCATCAGACCGTAGCGGGCCTTGCCGACCGCGAGGGTGGAAAACATGTTCGTGTAAACGCGGTCGAGGAATTCCGCCGCATCCGGGCCCTGAACGGCGATCTTCCCAAGCGTCGAGACATCGACGATGCCGGCGCTCTCACGCGTTGCCGCGGCCTCGCGGACATAGGCCTGCTCGACCGTCTCGCCGGCGAGACCGTAGATCATCGGGCGGTACCAGAGACCGGCCGCATACATGGTCGCGCCGTTGTCGATGTGCCAGTCGTGCATCGGCGTCAGCCGCTCGGGCTTCAGGTCGCCGAAGCGCTCGGCCGCCAGCGAGCCGATCGACACGGCCGTGTAGGGCGGCCGGAACCGCGTCGTACCGACTTCGGGGATCGGCTTGCCCAGCGCCTCGGCCATGATGGCGAGGCCCGGCACGTTGGAGTTTTTGCCCTGGTCGGTCGCCATGCCGAGCGTGGTGTAGCGCTTCAGATGCTCGACCGAGACGAAGCCCTCGCGGTGCGCGAGCCGCACATCCTCGGCGGTCACGTCGTGCTGGAAATCGACGAAGCTTTTGCCCTTGGCCTTGATCTCGAAGACCGGTGCCGGATCCGGTTCGCCGGGGACGGCCTCCACGAGGACTAGCGGAGCGGAGGACGCGCTTCCGCCGGCGGCCTGAAGGCCAGCCGCGCGGCCTTCGGCAATGGCTTCCGCGGTCGTGAAACTGCCGGTGAAGGCGCCGGCGCCGATCCAGCGCTGCGTCGGCTGCGGCGGCAGGAAGGCCTGCCTGGCAGGGTTCCATATGGCCCTGGCTCCAGCCTGGCTGGCGAGATGGATCGTCGGTGACCAGCCACCCGACATCAACAGGCAGTCGGCATGGATGCTGCGCTCATCGCCGCTCAGCGCGCCGTTCATCAATTCGAAGCGCCGCACCTTGAGACCGGTGAGCGCCTTGCCGCCTTCGGTCGCAACCACGGCATGGCCGGCAAGCAGCTCTGCTTCGGCCTGGCTCGCCAGCCTGCTCATCTCGTTCGACACGTCGCTGCGGACATCGACGATGGCGACGACGGCGGCCCCGGCCTTCTTCAGTGCAACGGCGGAACGATAGGCGCTGTCATTGTTGGTGAACAGTGCGATGCGTTCACCGGGCAGCACGCCATATTCATTGGCGTAGCGTTCGGCCGCATGCGCCAGCATGACGCCCGGACGATCGTTGCCGGGGAATACCAGCGGACGCTCGAAGGAGCCGGTGGCGAGAACCACCGTTTTGGCGCGGATCGCCCAGTAGCGCTGGCGCGGCTCGCCCTTGGCCGGAACTTCCTTGTGGTCCGTCACCCGTTCGAGCGCGGCCAGCGTGTTGCCGTCGTAATAGCCCCACACCGTCGTGCGCGGCAGAAGGCGGACATTGTCATTGCCTTCGAGCTGGCCGACGATGCGCGCCGCCCAGTCGGCTGCCGACGCCCCGTCGATGGTTTCGCCCGACCAGTTGGCGGAGCCGCCGAACTTTGCTTCGAGCTCGGCCAGGATCACGCGGGCGCCCTGGTCGGCCGCGGCCTTCGCCGCCATCAGCCCGGCCGGGCCGGAACCGACGACCAGCACGTCGCAGAAGGCGTTCATGCGCTCGTAGCGCGAGGTATCGGGCGCGGTGCCGGCTCTGCCGAGGCCGGCGGCGCGGCGGATGAAATGCTCGCAGAACATCCAGAAGCGCGTGCCTTTCAACGGGCCGATCACCGGTCCCATGAAGGTCTTGTAATAGAAGCCGGCCGACAGGAGCTTGCCGCCGAGCTGGTTGAGCGCGCCGATATCCCAGGCGAGCGAGGGGGAACGGTTCTGGCTGACCGCGACGAGCCCGTCATAGATCTCGACCATGGTGGCGGGAATGTTGGGCTCGCGCACCTCGCCGCGCAGCACCGTCACCAGAGCGTTCGGTTCCTCGACGCCGGCGGCGAGCAGGCCGCGCGGGCGATGGTATTTGAACGAACGGCCGAACAGCGTCACGCCATTGGCGAGCAGCGCCGAAGCCAGCGTGTCGCCGGCGTGTCCGGTATAGCGCGCGCCGTCGAAGGTGAAGCGGATGGTGCGCAGCCGGTCGATGCGGCCGCCGGTTTCTGTGCGGCGAGGGCTCACTGGTGGCCTCCCGCTTTGTGGCCCGCGGACTTGTGTCCGCCACGGGCAAAGGCAGTGCTCAAGATTTCATGGGTTAAGGTGTTTCGCACCACCCGCAGATGCGCGCGGCAGCCGCCGGAATGCTGCCAGATCTCATTGTGGTCGCCGGCCGGGTTCAGCCGGTCGTAGACATAGGCATTCCAGGCGTCGAGATCCTGCGAGGCAGGCTGCGGCCGCTCGCGGTTGCCGTCGCCCTGGTAGGTGAACTCAATGACATCGCGCGGGCCGCAATAGGGACAAGTGATCAGCATATGATTCGAAACCTAATGCAGCCGCGGCGTCGCGCCCTGGCCTTTGTCGTCGATGATGAGGCCGCGATAGAAACGGTCGAGCGTGAAGGGCGCGTTGAACTCGTGCGGCTCGTCCTTGGCGATGGTCCAGGCAAAGCACCATCCTGAGGCTGGCGTTGCCTTGAAGCCGCCATAACACCAGCCGCAATTGAGATACATGCCGGGCAGCGGGCCGGTGGTGATGATCGGCGAACCGTCCATCGTCATGTCACAAAGCCCGCCCCAGGAGCGCAGCATGCGCACCCGCGCCAGGCCCGGGAAGAGTGCCAGCATCTCGCTCATCACCTCGTCGACGACGGGCAGGCTGCCGCGCTGGGCATAGCTGTTGTAGCCGTCGAGGTCCCCGCCATAGACGAGGCCGCCCTTGTCGGATTGCGAGATGTAGAAGTGGCCCATGCCGAAGGTGAGAACGGTGCCGATGATCGGCTTCAGCGATTCCGAGACGAAGGCCTGCAGAACGTGGCTTTCGATCGGCATATGCGAAATGCCGGCAAGCTGCATGACTTGGCCAGTGCTGCCGGCCACCGCAAGCGCCACCTTCTTGGCGCGGATATCGCCGCGCGTCGTCGTCACACCGGTGATGCGGTCGCCGTCGCGCAGGAAGCCGGTGACCTCGCAATTCTCGATGATGTCGACGCCGCGCCGGTCGGCGCCGCGCGCATAGCCCCAGGCGACGGCGTCGTGGCGCGCGGTTCCGGCACGCGGCTGCATCAGCCCGCCAAGGATTGGAAATCGCGCCGAGCCCGAAACGTCCAGGGCCGGAACAAGGCGCTTGATCTCTTTGACGCTCATCAGTTCGGCGTCGACGCCGAGATGACGCATGGCATTGCCGCGCCTTGCGTAGTCGTCGAGCTGAGCCGGCGTGTGCGCGAGGTTCAGGCAGCCCCGCTGGGAGAACATGACGTTGTAGTTCAGGTCATGCGACAGGTTCTCCCACAGCTTCATCGAATGTTCGTAGAAGCGGGTGTTCTGCGGCAAAAGATAGTTGGAGCGCACCGCCGTGGTGTTGCGGCCGACATTGCCCGAGCCCAGCCAGCCTTTTTCCAGCACCGCAACATTGGTGATGCCGTGCTCCTTGGCGAGGTAATAGGCGGTCGAGAGCCCATGGCCGCCGCCACCGATGACGATCACATCATAGGACGCCTGGGGGTCCGGCTTGCGCCAGGCCGGTTTCCAGTCCTGGTTGCCGTTGAGCGCGTTCTTGAGCAGCGAAAAGGCTGAGTATTCCGCCATTCTTCCTGTCGTCCTTTTGGTGCGAGCCGGCAGACTATAGAGCAGGCGAGAAGCGCAAAGCCAAGATTGCGCCATCGCTTTTCGACAGGCCGACTTCGATCCGCGCCGAGGCCCGCGGATGGAGACGTCTTGCCGCCTGATAGGCCGGTCTTTATCAAAGGCAGGATTTTCGAAGATTTTTCGGCCGTGAGTCGCCCGTCACGTCATGATTTTCCGACTGCTCCGCCTGATCCTGATCGCCATTGTCGCCGTCGCGGCGCAGCCCTCGCCCGGCGCGATGGCGCAGGCGATCGGCCAGGGCTCCACGCAGCTCATCGCCGACCAGACCAAGGCCATCCAGGATCTGACGGCCAAGACCGACGGACTGGAGAAGAAGTTAAGCGCCCCAGACCAGGACGACGCCGGCCTTGTCGATATCCGCTTGCAGCTCGAGGATATTTCACGGGCGGCGCTGAACAGCGCGCTCGCGTTCCGTTCACGCCTCAACGACATCAACGCGCGCATCGCGGTATTAGGGCCGCCGCCGGCCCAGGGGCAGCCGCCGGAGCCGGCGATCGTCGCCAACGAGCGCGCGGCGCTTACGGCCGAGAAGGCCGAGATCAATGCCGTGGTCGCCAGCGCGCAGAACCTGTCCATCCGCATCAGCGGGCTGGTCGACAGGATCGCCACGCTACGCAGTCAGCTTTTCCGCAGCGTTCTGACGAAACGCTACGAGTTGAGCGATGCGCTGAGCCCGCAGGCCTTTTCCGACGCGCACGACCAGTTCACCGGCCTCTATAAGGCGGTGGCGTCCTGGCTCACCTTCGCATTGAAGTTCAAGTTCCAGGCGATGCTTGCGGCGACGCTGATGGCGCTGGCGCTGGCGGCCGTGCTGCTGATCGGGGGCAGGCGTCTCTTCGGCCGCATCTTCGAGGCCGATCCTTCGGTCGAAGAGCCGTCGTACCTCAGCCGGCTTTCGGTGGCGTTCTGGTCGACGCTGCTGCCGACCGTGGCGCTCGGCGCGTTCCTCGCCTCGACCGTGTTCTTCTTCAACTATTACAACGTCCTGCGCGGCGACATCGGCGAATTCCTCAACGCGCTGCTCTCGGTCGTTGCGGTGGCTTTCTGCGTCAACCGGCTGACCAATGCCGCCCTTGAGCCGCGGCTGCCGAACTGGCGGCTTATTCCAGTCGCAACCGGACCGGCGCGTTGGCTGGTGCGGCTGGCCACCGCCATGGCCGTGGTCCTCGGCTTCAACTACTTCCTGTCCGTCGTCAACGAGAAGATGGGCTCGCCGCTTTCGCTGACAATCGCCAGAAGCTTCGTTGCCACCGTCATCGTGGGCGTCATCCTGATCCTGATGGGAGTGCTGAAGCCTTTCAGGGCGAAGGACGGCTCGTGGCGCCCGTGGCCGGCCTGGCTTCGCTTCATTGCCATCGGGCTCGGCGTCTCCACAATCGCCGCGGCACTGCTCGGCTATATCGGTCTTGCGCTTTTCGTCTCTATTCAGGTCGTCGTCACCGGCACCACGCTGATCACCGCCTATATCGGCTTTCTGTCGGCGCGGGCGATCGGCGAGGAGGGCGGCTTCGCCGACACTTCGGTCGGGCGCTGGCTGTCAGCCAATTCCAGCTATGAGGACACCGCGCTCGACCAGCTCGGCCTGGTGGTCAGCATCGCCATCAACCTGATGATCGTGCTGGTGTTCCTGCCGCTGATCCTCTTGATGTGGGGCTTCCAGCCCGGCGATATCGAAACCTGGGCCTTTAAGCTCGCAACGGGCGTGACCATCGGGTCGGTGACCATCTCGGTGCTCGGCATCCTCACCGGCATCGTCGTTTTCGCCATCGGCTATTTTCTCACGCGTTGGTTCCAGGGTTGGCTCGACGGCTCGGTCATGGCGCGCGGCAAGGTCGACACCGGCGTGCGCAATTCGATCCGGCTGGCGGTTGGCTATGCCGGCGTCGCGCTTGCAGCGCTGGTCGGCATATCGGCGGCGGGCATCGATCTTTCCAATCTGGCGCTGGTCGCCGGCGCACTTTCGCTGGGTATCGGCTTCGGCTTGCAGAACGTCGTCTCGAACTTCGTCTCCGGGCTGATCCTGCTTGCCGAGCGACCGTTCAAAGTCGGGGACTGGATCGTCGCCGGCGACATCAGCGGCACGGTCAGAAAGATAAGCGTGCGCGCCACCGAGATCGAGACGTTCCAGCGCCAGTCGGTGATCCTGCCGAACTCGAACCTCATCAACAATGCGGTCGGCAACTGGACGCACCGCAACAAGCTTGGCCGCGTCGACATCAAGGTGGGCGTCGCCTATGGCAGCGACGTCAAGCGCGTCCACGCCGTCCTGCTCGGCATTGCCCGCGCCCATCCGATGGTGCTCAAGAACCCCGAGCCCTTTGTGCTGTTTGCCAATTTCGGCCCGGCTGCACTGGAATTCGAGATCCGCGTGTTCGTGGCCGACGTGTTGAACGGCAGCATCGTCCAGAACGACATCCGATTCGCGATCTTCGACATCTTCGAAGACGAGCACATCGAGATCCCGTCGGCGCCCCGCGCCGTGGTCGAGAGCAAGAAGCATGAGCCATGGCCGATCGACGACGACAAGATCGAGGCCGAATTCGCCGAACGCGAGCGGCTGGAAGCGGAGGCCGCGGCCGAGCAGGCGCGTCTGGCTAAAACCAAGAGAAGAGGCCGCAAGCCCGACCCCGACTAGCTTTGGCGGCCGCCGAAGCCGATTGTGGCATGAATGCGGCATTCAGTTGCGGTTCACGTTCCATCTCATATAAGCTCTCACGCAAAGTGCGAGAATGCCTTGCGAAATTGAACAGAGGCGGTGTGGAAACACCGGAATTGCAATGTGGAAGTCTGTCGTTGCCGCCGTCGCTTTCCTGGCCCTTAGCGGTTCGGCTTTTGCCGCCAGCGCGGTCAACAAGGACGCCCAGACGCGGACGTTGATCGTGACCGAAGGCGGCGGCAAGACCGAGCTGGCGCTGGCCGCCGGCGAGACGGTGGAGTTCTGCCCGAATGGCTGCTTCGTCACTCTGCCCAATGGTGATCTCGAAGCGCTGACCGGTTCGGAAACGGTCGAGATCTCCGGCGGCGTCGCGCGGATCAAGTAAGAACTCCTTGAAATGATCGGCAAGGCTGGGCGTTTGTCCGGCCTTTTATCGTTCCGGTAGCCGCTGCTTAACGATAACGCCGGAAGTGTTCCCGTCGTGGTTAAGCTCAAGACTGCCAGCTGCCAGGTCGGCTTCCAGGCCGAGGACTTCGGGGCTTTCGCCTGAGCGAAATCGCATGTGGAGCCGAGCTGGCGCGCCGGGTCGCGCGGCATCCGCGACGTGTCGCAAACAGGCGGTAGCTCAATCCGCGTCCTCTGCATATTGTGGCGCAATTCGTACGGGCGCCGGCGCGCCCGCTTTAGCACTTTGGAGTCGCGGGCATGGCAGAGTTTCCGAAAAAGGCGAAGGTCGTCATCGTCGGTCTTGGCGGTATTGTCGGCGCGTCGGTCGCCCATCACCTAATCGAGCGCGGCTGGGACGACATCGTGGGCATCGACAAGTCCGGCATCCCAACCGATATCGGCTCAACCGCGCATGCCTCGGACTTCTGCTACACGACCAGCCACGATTTTCTCTCCTGCTGGACGACGCTCTATTCCATCGATTTCTACGAGAAGATGGGGCATTACGCGCGCATCGGCGGCCTCGAAGTCGCGCGCGTCGGCGACGACGGCCGCATGGACGAGATCAAGCGCAAGATTGCTTCCGCCAAGGCATTCGGCACCCGCGCGCGCCTGATCGAGCCGGCCGAGATCAAGCAGAAGTTCCCGCTGATCGAGGAGCATCTTGTGCAGGGCGGGTTGTGGGACCCCGACGCCGGTCTCGTCATCCCGCGCTCGCAGACGGTGGCCGGCAAGCTCGTCGACCAGGGTGTCGCTTCCGGCAAACTCCAGGCTTTCGCCAACACCTCGGCCAAGGACCTGATCGTCGAGAACGGCCGCATCAAGGGCGTCGCGACCGAGCGCGGCACGATCGAAGCCGATTATGTGGTCGTCTGCACCGGCATCTGGGGCCGGCTGACCGCGGCACTGGTCGGCGAAGACCTGCCGGTCATGCCGATCGACCACCCGCTGACCTTCTTCGGCCCGTATAACGAGTTCGCCGGCACCGGCAAGGAGATCGGCTGGCCGCTGCTGCGCGACCAGGGCAACTCGGCCTATATGCGCGACACCGGGGATCCCAAGACCGCGGAGGGCGGGCAGATCGAATGGGGCTATTACGAGGAGACCAATCCGCGCCTTTGCCATCCGCGCGACCTGCTGGAAAAAGACCAGGCGCGGCTCTCGCCCTCGCAGCGCGACCTCGACATGGAGCAGATCATGGCGCCGCTGGAGCGCGCCATGGAACTGACGCCGATCCTCGGCGAGCTCGGCTACAATGAAGGCCATTCCTTCAACGGGCTGCTGCAGGTGACGACCGATGGAGGGCCTTCGATGGGCGAAAGCCAGAAGGTCAGGGGCCTCTGGTACGCCGTCGCCATCTGGGTCAAGGACGGCCCGGGTATGGGCAAGCTGATCGCCGACTGGATGACCGACGGCCGCACCGCGATCGATCATCACGCCATCGACTATGCGCGCTTCTACCCGCACCAGACGAAAGAAGAGTTCATCTGGGATCGCTGCACCGAGACGGCGATGAAGGTCTACAATCCGGCGGTGCATCCGCGCGAGCCGTTCTCCAAGGGCCGCAACATCCGCCGCTCGCCGTTCTGGGAGCGCGAGAAGGAACTCGGCGGCTACTTCATGGAGCTGGGCGGCTGGGAGCGCGCCCATGGCTATGCCGCCAACGAGCATCTCCTGGAAAAATACGCCAACCGCGTCCCGGTGCGCGAGAATGAGTGGGACAACCGCCATTTCTGGCGCGTCTCCAATGCCGAGCATCTGGCGATGAGCGAGGATTGCGGCATCGTCAACCTCTCGCATTTTTCGATGTACGACGTGGAAGGGCCGGACCATGTCGCGCTGCTGGAATGGCTGTGCGCGGCCAAGATCGGCGGCGACAACAATATTGGCAAGGGCATCTACACCCACTTCCTCGACGAGGAAGGCATGGTGCGCGCCGACTTCACCGTGATCCGCATGGCCGATCGCTGCCGCGTGATCGACGGCGCCGACGCCGGGCCGCGCGACTTCCGCTACATGCAGCGCACCGCGCAGGACAAAGGTTTCGATGTCACTGTCACCGATGTCACCGAAAAATACGTCACCATCGGCATCTGGGGACCGAATGCGCGCACGACGCTGCAGAAGGTGGTCGAGGACCCGAACGGGCTGACGCCGGACAATTTCCCGTTCGCGGCGATCAAGCCGATCAGGATCGGCGGAAAGGACGTCACGGCCTTCCGCATCTCCTATGTCGGCGAGCAGGGCTGGGAACTGCATATGCGCTATGAGGACGGGCTCGCCGTCTGGGACGCGCTGCGCTCGACCGGTGTCATGCCGTTCGGCGTAGAGACCTACGCCAACACGCGCCGCATGGAGAAGAGCCTGCGGCTGCAGAACGCCGACCTCTTGACCGAATACAATCTGCTCGAGGCAGATCTTGCCCGCCCGAAGGTCAAGGAGAACGACTTCTGCGGCAAGGCCAAGCACCTGGAATATCGCGCCCGCGAGCATCAGCCGGCTATGCTCTGCACGCTGGTGATGACCGAGAACACCGATTCCAAGGGCGTCGCGCGCTATCCGGTCGGCATCATGCCGGTGCAGGATCCCGCGACCGGCGAGACGCTGGTCGACGAGCTCGGCCGGCGCTCCTTCACCACGTCGGTCGCCTACGGCCCGACCATCGGCAAGAACATCGCGCTCGCCTATCTGCCCTGGGCCTACTGCCAGGAAGGTCGCAAGCTGCAGGTGGAGTATTTCGGCGAGACCTATCCGGTCGAGGTGGCCGGCGTCGGCTACAAGCCGCTTTACGACCCGGAGAATCTCAAGCCGCGCAGCTAAGCGAGCGCGCGTTCGTCCGGATTGGTGGAAGGCCCGGTCGACGCCGGGCCTTTTTGCTTTGTTCATGCGCGATTATCGCTTACCGTTGCGTCATGTCCGCTTTGGGCCGAACAAGGCATTGGCTTTCCGGCGCCGCCGCGCTGGCGCTGCTCCTCGGCCTGCCCGCGCGATCGAGTGCGATAGAGCCGGTCGATGTCGAGCTGGTGCTCGCAGTCGATGTTTCGCTCTCCATGTCGCCGGCCGAACTCGAGATCCAGCGCCGTGGCTATGCGGCGGCACTGACGGATGACAACGTGCTCAAGGCTATCGCCGACGGCGTCCACGGCAAGATCGCGGTCACCTATGTCGAGTGGGCCGGCACTAGATGGCAGCGGGTCGTCGTACCGTGGACAGCGATTGCCAATCGCGCCGACGCCGAACGGGTCGTTGCGCAGATGAACGCACGTCCGCCGGACAGCGCGCGACGTACTTCGATCTCCGGCGCGCTGGCCTTCGGCAGCGACCTTTTCGCCGAAAGCGGCTTTCAGGGGACCAAGCGCGTCATCGACGTTTCGGGCGACGGACCCAACAACCAGGGCGCGCCGGTCGACATCACGCGCGACGAGGTGGTGAGGCAGGGCATCACCATCAACGGACTGCCGCTGATGACAAGGGGCGGGTACGGCGGCGCCTTCGACGTCGCCAATCTCGACCGCTACTACAGCGACTGCGTGATCGGCGGGCCGGGCGCCTTCATGATCCCGGTCAACGACTGGACGCAATTCCCGGAAGCGATCCGCCGCAAGCTGGTGCTCGAGCTCGCCGGCCCGGCCTCGCGGCAATGGGCGGCAGAAGAGGCGGCTCACCCGCCGGTCGTGCTTGCCGACGACAGGCCGGCCGCCGATTGCCTGGCCGGTGAGAAGATGTGGCGCAACCGCGGCTGGATGATGGATAGCCGGTGACGGTCGGCAAGCTCCGCCGGAGCGGGGTTCGGACTTGCTTCCTCGTGTAGCACAATGGCAAAATGTGATCGGGCCCGCGCCATCGCGCAACGCGATGAAATGAGGAAATATTGCATGAAACGTTTGGTCATCCTGGCGGCGCTTGCGTCGACAATATTTGCCGGAAGCGCCAGCGCCCAATTTTACGGCGAGGCCGCCTGCGTGCTGTTCGAGAATGCGAACTTCCGCGGGCGCTCGCTTGCAATGGGTCCTGACGACGCCGTCAATTTCCGGGGCGGCTTCTGGAACGACCGCGTTTCCTCGGTGCTGGTGCGGCGGGGCTGCACGCTTGTCGCCTATGAGAATGCAGGAAGGCGCGGCCGCTCGATCGAGCTCAATCGCAGGGTCCGCGATTTCGGAGGTTCCGGCTGGAACGACCGCATCTCGTCCGCGGAGTGCTATTGCGACCGATATTGAGGTCGTCAAACCGGTGAGCGGTCATAACGCCAGGCTGAAAACCAGCCCGGAATTCTCGGCGCTGAAGGCGAAGTTGACCGAGGACAATCCGCATCGAGGCGATACGGACCGCGCACACGCAGTCCGCGCAGGTTTTCGTAGCCTTGTCGCTTAGGCGGCCAGCAACTGCTTGCGGTCGACGCGCTCCTGCTGCGGCGAGCGGGCATAGAGCTCGCGGTAGCATTTGGAGAAGTGCGAGGCCGAGACGAAACCGCAGGCGACAGCCACTTCCACCACGGGCAGCGACGACTGGATGAGCAAATGCCTGGCGCGGTCGAGCCGGATCTCGAGATAGTAGCGGGCAGGCGAGCGGCCCATCTCGGTGCGGAAGAGGCGCTCGATCTGCCGGCGCGACAGATCGACGTGGTCGGCGATCTCGATCAGCGACAGCGGCTCGGAGAGGTTCGCCTCCATCAATTCAATGATGGTCAGCACCTTGGAATTCTGCACACCGAGACGGGCGCGCAGCGGCAGGCGCTGGCGATCCGTCGGGCTGCGCACGCGGTCGGTCAGCACCTGCTCGCAGACGCGGTTGACGAGGCTTTCGTCGAAGTCGTCGCCGATCAGCTTCAGCATCATGTCGAGCGCCGCGGTGCCGCCTGCGCAGGTGTAGACATTCTGGTCGATCTCGAAGAGGTCGGCGAAGACGTTGGCCTTGGGAAAGGCCTCCGAGAAGCCCGGCAGGTTTTCCCAATGGATGGCGCAGCGCTTGTTGGAGAGCAGGCCCGCGGCCGCCAGGATGTGCGCGCCGGTGCACAGGCCGCCCACGGCGACGCCGCGGTTGTATTCCTCGCGCAGCCAGGCGAAGGCCGACTTGTTATGATAGCGCTCGACATTCATGCCGCTGCAAACGATCGCCATGTTCGGGCGGTCCGGCCCGGCCATCTTCTTGCGCTCTTCCTCGAGCGAGGTGTTGACGGCGCATTCGACGCCGTTCGACGCGCGCACGGGCTTGCCGTCGATACTGGCCAGGCGCCAGCTATAGGCCTCGTAGCCGAGCATCCGGTTGGCCGAGCGGAGCGGGTCGAGCGCCGTTGCGAAGGCGATCATGGTGAAGTCGGGGATGAGGAAGAACACAAACGATCTCTTGATCGGGTGCTTGACGGCATTCACGGGAAACCTCACGCGGCCATGACGCGAACAGAATGTCGCTAATAGCATAGCGACATCAGGAAAAATCATTCCTGTCAATCGGCTAGACGGCTAAGCGACGATTAAATTTGCGACACGGGTCGCAAACGGGCAATCGTCGATGGCGCGAGACTGAAGGTTGCTACTTCAGGTTCCAACGAATGCGCCGTCAGAAGAAAAACGCCGCCACGGCGGAGCCGGGCGACGTTGAATTTCACTCAGCGCGACGGCAACCAGGTGCCGTTCGAAACTGCTGTGTCAGGCAACGAAGCCGAGGCGAGCGGCAGCCATGGCGCCGGTCTGGCCGGGCATGGTCTTGGCAAGACGCTGACGCTCAAGAGCGGTCGTCAGGTTCATTTCGCGACGGGGGAACAGGCGGGCAAAGAGCTTCATCATCATCTCCATTTGGTTGCTCAGACGGGTCGCCTTCGCTTGATGGAGTGGGGCAGCTCGTTTTTGCTGGCGGTGATATAGGCCTGCTCCAGCCAAAACTAAATCGCAAAAACGAAGCGCTTGTTATGAAAACCGACATCCCATGCGACTTTTTTGAGCTCTGCGCTCGAAATTTACTATTAGTTACAGCGCTTTATTCGAAACGGACGTCGCTATGCGAGTGCTTCATATGCGTCATGCGACGGCCGCATGGCTGGAAAAGTCATTTGAGTACAAACAAAAGGGCCTGCCGGTCTGACACGCGGCAGGCCCTTAGCACGTGATGCACACTTATTTACTTGGCTCCGGCCCAGGTTCCCACGCCGTAGCGCAGTCCAGTCTTGGCATCGGCGGCTTCCGGCCAGCCGATATCCTTCTGCAGTTCGATCGGCAGCGCATGGATTGCGCGTTCGGTCTGGTAGCGAGCGCGGGCGGCACTGAATTCGGTCGCGAGCCGACCGATAGACGACAGGATAGACATTTTCTTTCTCCTCGATTCGGGCAGGGAGGCGCCCGGCAATTGGTTACGTCAGGTCTGTTTCAGCTTCATTTCATGTCGAGTGCAGGCCTGTATCATGGTCGTTCGATGGCTGCTTTTGGCAGCATCCTGCATCGATCGAGTTGACTATGCGCTCGAAGTGATGTTCAATCAAACGAAATGGAATGATCACTTGCATCAGAAAAATTGAAGGCAAGCTCCGATGAACGCCCCACTCAACCATCCTTTGCCGCTGCTCGATCTCGACGTGCTGCGCACCTTCGTGGCGATCGCCGAGACCGGCAGCTTCACCACCGCCGCGAATGCGGTCTTCCGCACCCCCTCGGCCGTCTCCATGCAGATCAAGAAGCTCGAAGACATTCTCGGCCGTTCCGTCTTCGCGCGCGACGCGCGCTCGGTGACGCTGACCACGGACGGCGAGATGCTTCTCGGCTATGCCCGGCGGCTTTTGTCGATCAACCGCGAAGTGGTGTCGAAGTTCATCATTCCCGACATTGTCGGTGTGGTCAGGCTTGGCTCCCCGGACGACTATGGCGAGCGCGTGCTGCCCCACGTGTTGAAGCGCTTCGCGCAATCGCATCCGTCGATCGCCGTCGACGTCACCATCGACCAGAGCGTCAATCTGCGCCGCCGCATGGACGACCGTGCGCTCGACATCACGTTGCTCACCAATTCCTACAAGACCAGCGCGGTCGGCGCCGAGGTGCTGCTAACCGAGCCGATCGTCTGGGCCGGCGCCAAGGGCGGCTGCGCGCATCTGCGCGAACCGCTGCCGGTTTCGCTTTGGGAAGAAGGCTGCGCCTGGCGGGCCGGCGCCCTGGAAGCGCTCGGCCGGGAAGGCCGCAACTACCGCATCGCCTATATGAGCGCTCATACCGCCGGCCAGCGCGCCGCCATCATGGCCGACCTTGCCGTCGCGCCGCTGCCGAAGTCCTTCCTCGGCGACGAGATGGTTTCGCTGGGCGCGAAGGACGGCATGCCCGATATCGGCACCTACAATCTCGCCATGGTGGTGGCACCCGATGCCAGCGCGCCGGTGAAGGCGGTTGCCGACCACATCCGCGCGACCTTCGAACTGTTCCGGGAAACCGGCAAGTTCTGAGCTATTCGGCCGCCGGCGCAGGTCGCGCCGCATAAGTGGTTCCGCGTGATGCATGGGCTCGCTGCGGTAGGATCTCGGCTGTGAGGAAGTCGACGATGCTGTCACGTGCGCGCCGCGCTTCCGGCATATCGATCAGCGGCCAGACGTGGAACATGCCTTCCTCGTAGACGACCTCGACCTCGATTCCTGCGGCGCGCGCCCGTTCGGCGAAGTTCAGATTGTCGGGGCTGAGCAGGTCGCGCGAGCCGGTGAGCAGCAGCGTCTTCGGCAGCACCGAGAGATCGCCGTAGAGCGGGCTGATGTGCCAGTCGGAGCGGTCGATGCCGGCGCTGTAGAGCCGGATCGCCTCGAGCCCGCCGGGGATGCCCAGCCAGGGGTCGTTGCGTTCGGCTTCGAACACTTCCGGATTGGACAAGGACATATCGAGGCCGGGCGAGATTAGCACGTGGCGCGCCGGCGAGGGCAGGCCTTCCTCGGCGGCCATCATGGTGAGCACGACTGCCATGTTGCCGCCGGCGGAATCGCCCATGAAGACGATGTTCTCGGCATTGGTCTCTTGCAGCATGCGCCGGTATACGTCGCCGACCATGCCGAACATGTCATGGAAATTGTACTCCGGCGCGATCGGATAGATCGGCACGGTGATGCCGAAGCCCAGCCGCTCCGCCATCTCGGCAATCAGCACCCAGTGATAGGACGTGATCTGAAAGACGAAGGCGCCGCCATGCAAATAGAGGATACGCCGGCGCTCGCCCGATTTCGGTGCGATCTCATAGACGGGGAAACCATCGACGCTGGTCTCGGCGATATCCAGCCGCGCCTTCAGAAGAGCCGGCGGATGATAGTCTTCGGTCTTGCGGGCGTAGGCGATCCAGCGCTGCAGATTCTCGGGACTGGAAAAGGCCTTCTTGCGGCTGTGCCTGAGAATGAACGAAACGACGTGGCTTTTCAAACTGGGCATACGGAACACGGATCGGTCGAGCCGACTAAGAGAAATTCCCCCTGCTATGCGAAGATTGTAGTTAGGTTGAAAATGTCAAGGTTCGCAGCGGGCACATCGGCGTGATGCGACGGCGGTCGCGTCAACGGCGCCCTGGCAGCAGCGCGGCGCGCAACTTGTTGTCGCCGATCGCCGAGGCCGCTTGCCGGCCTCGGCGCTTGCCGAGCAGCTTACATTTGTCGGCGAAGGTCATCAGCGGGCGGTTCCCAGGAGCAGCGCGTGCAGGGCTGCCTGCGGGTCGCTCGGCGGCGAAGCCGGCCAGCCGATATCCTTCTGGACATGCACGGGCAGGTCGTTGAGCGCGCGGATCGCCTTGCTCCGGGCATGAGCCTGCCTGATGGTCACGCCGAAGCGGCCGAGGTTATCGAACATCGACATAGTGGGTTCCTCCGGAAGGTCGCGCCAGCTCGAAGACATTTCGCGCCAGCCCTTCGATGGCGGGCTAAATGCGCCCGGCATGTTTCCGGCGGATTTCACGAAAACAGCGTTCCGGTTTCCGGATCGATGGATCCGGAAACATTTGCATGCATACGAACTAAAGAGAGGCGTCGGGCGAAGGGGACCTATTCGCGCCCACGCCGCGCCGCCCGTTCTTCGCGCGAGCGCCGGCGCGGGGTGGCGTCGCCTGCGGCGCCGTCCTCGCCGACCGTCTTGCGCGGCGGCAGCTTCACTGCGGCCGCGAGCTTCGGGAAAGGGTCGACCTTGTTCGGCAGCGCCATGGCGTAGACGAAGTGCTCCTGGAATTTTGGCTCCAGAGCGGTTTCGATCTTTTCGATCCTGCTCACCGTCTCCTCGATCTCACGGCGGTAGCCGCGATTGAGGAGCGCCATGCGCGCGCCGGCGCCGGCGGCGTTGCCGACGGCCGAGACTTTGTCGAGATCGCAATCGGGAATGAGCCCCAGCACCATGGCGTATTTCGGGTCGATGAAAGAACCGAAGGCACCGGCGAAATGGATGCGGTCGACATGGTCGGTGTGCTGCTTTTCCATCAATAGCTTGGTGCCGGCGTAGAGCGCCGCCTTGGCGAGCTGGATGGCGCGCACGTCGTTCTGGGTGATGGTGATCTTCGGCTCGCCGTCCTTCAGCACATAGGAGAAGGTGCGGCCGTTGGCGACGATGCGCGGCGAGCGCGCGCCAAGCGATCCGTCGACGACGCCGTCCTCGGAGATGATACCGGCGAGATACATCTCGGCCACCACTTCGATGATGCCGGAGCCGCAAATGCCGGTGACGCCGGTCGCCTGCACGCTTTCGGCAAAGCCCGGCTGATCCGACCAGAGTTCCGAACCGATGACCCGGTAGCGCGGCTCAAGCGTGTCGGGATCGATGCGCACGCGCTCGATGGCGCCGGGCGCCGCGCGCTGGCCGCCGGAAATCTCGGCGCCCTCGAAGGCCGGGCCGGTGGGAGAGGAGGCCGCAACGACGCGCGTGCTGTTGCCGAGCACGATCTCAGCATTGGTGCCGACGTCGACGATCAGCATCATCTCGTCCTGGCGGTGCGGACCCTCGGAGAGCGTGACCGCGGCTGCGTCGGCGCCGACATGGCCGGCGATACAAGGGAGCATATAAAGGCGCGCGCCCTGGTTCAGTTTCAAGCCGAGATCGGAGGCCTTGATGCGCACGGCGCCGGAAACGGCGAGCGCGAACGGCGCGCCACCGAGCTCGGTCGGATCGATGCCGAGAAACAGATGATGCATTATCGGATTGCCGACGAACACCGCGTCGAGGATGTCGTTGCGCTGGACATTGCCTTCCGCACAGACCTTGTCGACCAGGCCGGAAACGGCCTCGCGCACGGCGACCGTCATGCCCTCGCGGCCGTCCGGGTTCATCATCACGTAGGAGACGCGGCTCATCAGATCCTCGCCGAAGCGGATCTGCGGATTGGAGGTGCCGGAAGAGGCGGCGACGCGGCCCGACAGCAGCGACACGAGATGCATGGCAATGGTCGTCGAGCCGATGTCGCAGGCGAGCCCGTAGGCCTCGTTCTTCAGGCCCGGCCACAGCGCGATGACGCGCGCGATGTCGCTGTCCGCATCCTTGTGGATGGCGGCGGTGGCGGTCCAATTGCCCTTGCGCAGAATGCCCTGCACCTGCGGCATGAGATAGAAGTCGAACTCGACATTCTTGAACCCCCAGTCCTTCATCAAGGCGATCTTGAGTCGGTCGAGGTCGCCGAGCGGCTTGTGCATGTCGGGCTCTTCAATCTCGACATAGCACATGCGGATTGCCGTATCGCGAGCGATCACCCTAGTGTCGGCTGCCTTGCGGATGGTCTGGGCGTTGATGACCGTGTCCTGCGGCACGTCAATGACGAGGTCGCCGAGTACCTGCGCTGAGCAGGAGAGGCGGCGGCGCTCGGGCAGGCCGCGCACGCGCTCGTAGCGCTCTTCCTTGGCGCCCTTGGGCGAGATGTGGTCGTTGGCAGAGACGATCTTGTGCTTGGCGAAATTGCCTTCCTGCACCTCGATCTGGCAGCGCCCGCAAGTGGCGCGGCCGCCGCACACGCTCTCGACATAGACGCCGAGCTGGCGCGCGGCGTCCAGCACCGGCGTGCCAACGGGAAACCGCCCGCGCTTGCCTGACGGCATGAACAGCACAAGCGGATCGGTGATGTTGGGCGGGGGATTCATGCTGGCACGCGTCTCGATGGCAATTGCCGATACCGTTTAACGGATCGTTTTACTGTTGGGTGGAGTGTACGTTGGTCCAGGGGCCAAACATGTCGGATATTCTGCTGCCCGCCATCTTCACCGCTTTCACCATGGTGCGCGTGCTCAAAGGCCCATGGCTGCGCAATCCGCAATATCTGGCCTCCGGAATTCTCGGCGCGATCGTCGGAGCGCTCCTGCTCCACGCATTCTGGCCCGCCTACGACGATGATGTCATCGTCGGCGGCGGCACAGGCATCTTCGGATCCTGGGCTGGAATGGCGTTGTTCGACGCCATATTGGGCGTCGCCTGACCGCAAAGCAGACTTCTCCGACCGCATCGACGATGCGACCGGATCAGGGCTGTTTGCAATGCGGCTCACGATTGCGCGCTTACCCCCTGGCCATGCGGGCTTCACGACCGCCGCGGCGACGCCCGCCGGCAGCGGCGGCGCCATCGCCGGGGGCGGTGACCGCGACCGGAGACGCGACCGCATGGCCGCCTTCGGCCGGCTTGTAGTCCTTGTAGGTGCGGATCCAGTTGGTGCAGTTCTCGTCGGTGCCGTTCAGCACGTTGGCGCCGCGCACGGCCTCCATCTCCTGCGGGCGGACCGGGTTCATGATGGCGCTCGTCATGCCGGCGCCGATCACCATCGGGATGAAGGCGGCGTTGATGCCGTGGCGATGCGGCAGGCCAAACGAGATGTTGGAAAGGCCGCAAGTGGTGTTGACCTTGAGTTCCTCGCGCAGCCGGCGCAGCAGTGCGAACACCTGGCGGCCGGCATCGCCCAGCGCGCCGATCGGCATCACCAGCGGATCGACGACGACGTCATGCGCGGGAATGCCGTGATCGGCGCAGCGCTCGACGATCTTCTTGGCGACCGCGAAGCGGACGTCCGGATTCATCGAGATGCCGGTCTCGTCATTGGAGATGGCGACGACCGGAACGTTGTATTTCTTGACCAGCGGCAGGATGGCTTCGAGCTTCTCTTCCTCCCCGGTGACGGAGTTGACCAGCGGGCGCCCCTTGGCGACCTTCAGCGCCGCCTCGATCGCGGCGGTCACCGAAGAGTCGATAGACAGCGGCAGATCGACCAAGTTCTGCACGATCTCCAGCGTCTGCACCAAAAGCGCCGGCTCGGTCGCATTGGGGTCGACGGCGGTGACGCCGGCATTGACGTCGAGCATGGTGGCGCCGCAGGCGGCCTGTTCCAGCGCATCCTTGATGACGGTCTCGAAGTTGCCGGCCACCATCTCGGCGGCCAGCTTCTTGCGGCCCGTCGGGTTGATGCGCTCGCCGATCACGCAGAAGGGCTGATCGAAGCCGATGACGATTTCTCGGGTCGCCGAGGCGACGATGGTGCGGGTCATGCAATCTCTCCGTCGGGATATAAAGAGTTCTTTATATCGTTATCTGGTCTTGTTCAAGCGGACGGGTGCCGGCCGCGCGTTGGATTTTAAGTTCATGTATGTCGTTGTCCCAAACCGGTTCCCACTTTGGGCGACATACATCAATGCGCGGTCTTCACCATGTCGACCTGGGTTTCGGTAATCTCGTCGTGCAGTATGTGGTCGAGCCGCTCGGCCACGATCTGGTCGTCGCGGCGGATCTCCCGTTTCCAGGGCTGGCGGCCTTTCAGCACGCCGGATTCATCGACGATCTCGGCGACATACTCTTCCTGGCGGTAGGCCATCACATGGACGCCGGCGACGCCCGCAATTTCCTTCACCTCGTTGATGATGTCGATGCAGAGCTGCTTGCCTTCCTTCTTCTGGTCCTGCGCGCCTTCGAGCCGCTTGATCACCGCATCGGGGATATGGATGCCCGGCACGTTGGAGCGGATCCATTTGGCGGTCTTGGCAGAGGCGAGCGGCCCGACGCCGCACAGGATGAAGACTTTTTCGGTGTGGCCGAGGTCGCGCGCCTTTTGCATGAAGGTTCGGAACATCGGCACATCGAAGCAATATTGCGTCTGCACGAATTGCGCGCCGGCGGCGATCTTCTTGCCGAGATGGATGGGACGGAAATCGTAAGGCGGCGCGAAGGGGTTTACGGCAGCACCGAGGAAGATCTGCGGCGGCGTCGTCAGCTTGCGGCCGGACAGGAACTTGCCGTTGTCGCGCATGATGCGGATGGTTTCGAGCAGCGACATGGAATCGAGGTCGAAGACCGGCTTGGCGCCCGGCTGATCGCCGGCCTGCACGCCGTCGCCGGTGAGGCAGAGCATGTTGGCGACGCCCATTGCCGCCCCGCCCAGCACGTCGCCCTGAATGGCGATGCGGTTCTTGTCGCGGCACGCGATCTGCATGATCGGGGCGTAGCCCATGCGGGTCAAAAGCGCGCAGATGCCGACCGACGACATGTGGCAGTTGGCGCCGGAGGCGTCGACCGCGTTGATGGCGTCGACCCAACCGTCGAAGATCTTGGCTCGGTTGTAGACGTCTTCAGGGTCGGCGCTGTCGGGCGGGTTGAGCTCGGTCGTCACCGCGAACTCGCCGCGGCGCAGCACGCGCTCCAGCCGGCCGCGCGACGAATGGCCGGGCAGGGGATCGAGCGGCAGGTGAACGCCGGCCGGGTTCTCGTCGCGCTGGTGGCGGATGCTCATGCTGAAGCTCCGGGGTTCTGCGGGTTCTGGGCGGCTTCACGCGCCGCGGCCGCCTGCGCGGTCACCCTGAGCCAGGCCGAGGTTTCGCGCAGCGACTGATCGACCGGCTTCTGCACGGTGAGGATTTTGTCGCCATGCTTCATGTTGCGGGAGCCTTCCCAGGCCTTGACCCAGACGCAGGGCATGTCCGGCTCGACCTCGCAATTGCCGTTGGCGCGCACGCCGCCGCAGGGGCCGTTGCGCAGCTGCTTCGGGCAGTTCATCGGGCACGACATGCCGGTGGAGGAGAGCACGCACTGGCCGCACATGCGGCAGTCGAACATGAAGCCCTTGACGCGTTTCTCGACGAATTTCACCGGCGCTTCGACGCGGCCGTAGCCGATGCCCTTCCACAAAGGATGCAAGAGCAGGAAGACATCGGCGAACCTGCCATAAAACCATTCGAGCAGTCGCGAATGGCGGATGGACCACAACCTCACGGCAAAAGTGCGCTGAACGCGGCGTTGCGGCGACACGTCCGCAGGCTTGTAGTCGGACTTCGGCGCCGCCTTCTTGACCAGGGTGGCCTGGGTGACCGCCGGCTGCTTCTCAGACATTTTCTTTCCCGCCAGCCTTGACCAGAGCGACCAGCCGCTCGCGGTCATATTTCGTATCGAGTTCCTGGTAGGCCTTCTCGACCTCGGCTTCGATGTCGTCGCCGACCGGAACCGGATCGGCCTTACGCCATTCGGCGAGGTAATCGTCGGTGCCGCCGGCGCCCGTGCGCATGGCGCACATGTCGATCGCCTCGGTGAAGCGCAGCGGCAGCTCGCGCTTGGCGTTCTGCCGGCCTTTCTTGACGATGACCTGCGCAGGGATATCGCGCCAATAGACGACGATCAGATCGGCCATGAATTCTCAACTCCTCGATGTTGGGAGCATTGCCGCATGCGCCCTTGTGCCGCTTGTTATGGGACGACGCGCGCGCCTTCAAAAGCGACGCTGGCGATGACGCAAAGCGAGTGCTGAATTTCCGACGCCGGCAGATTACCAGACGCGCTTCGTCAGGCCGGTCCAGAGGTAGGACCAAATCGTCGGGTGAAACCACTGTTTCGAGGGCAGGCCGGGATCGATCGTCGTAAGTTTTCCCGCCAGCGCCTCGGCCACTGCCTGGACGCAGATGTCGCGGGAAAATGCCGCCTGCCGCAGCGCGTAGCTGGCGATGGTGTCGCCGCGTTTCGACTTGCCGCGCGCCTGCTTCAGCACTCCGCCGGTGTCGACGCCGGCATCGACCAGATGCACAGTGGTGCCGAAATTCCCTCGATCACCGGAGGCCAGCGCCCAGTAGCCGCCATTCATGCCACGATATTTCGGGGCAATGCCGGCGTGATAGTTGAGCACCGGGCAAGGCATCTTCGCGAGCATATTCCTCGACAGCAGCCGGCAGCCGGCGAGGAGCACGACGCCCGGCCCGATCTTCTCAATCGCCTGAAGGCATTCCGGACCGTTGGCGGAAGGCACATGGATGATCGTCTGGGTCGGGCGAGGTTCTGTCTCGAGCTTTTCCTCGGCAATCAGCCGTGCAGCATGGCCGGCAAAGAACCGCTTGCCAAGCCTGGTCAGCACCATCGTGCCGAGCTGGCCGATGGCCGAGATCCAGCCCTGGCGGCGGGCGCGGCCGAGCAGCAAACGCTTTTTTGATTCAGGGGTTTCGAGGATGACACTCACAGGGCCGACGCGATCGGCGATGGCGTTAACGATTGCCCAGATATGCGGACCGCCTTCGGTGACGACAACAGTCCGCCGCGGACCGGATTCCGACGTTGCCATGGCAAGCACCCGCTCTCAAAGTCGGGCGCATGCTAGGGAGAGCGGGTTAACCCTTAGTGAGCCAATGGTCGCGCATGATCCTGGTCCGAAAACTCTGCAACTTTTCGGGCTCAGTCAGCGCTTGAATTCCATGATGTCGAGCTTCGATTCATAATAGGGCGCGGGGAATTCGATGCGCCACTCGGTGGCACTGTTGCGGAAGGCATAGCCCACTTGGTCGCTTTCGGCGCCGCTGCCATAGGGTTTGGCCTTTTCGTCATTGACCGAAAACGAGCCGAGATAGATGGCGCGCTTCTCACCGTCGTCGAAGAAGCGACCGGTGGTGCGCTGCGAGCCGCTGATCTTCTGCAGCCGCCAACCCGAGCCGTCCCCGGTGACCTTACACTTGAACCAGCCATAGATAACTAGCGGGCTCAAGCCGCCGGCCTTGATGGTGCGACATTTCCAGTTGCCGGTCAGATCCTTGTCGGAGAAAGCGACCAGCGGCTTGGCGAGCAGCGCATCGAGTTGCTTGACCTCAGCCGGATCGCCGGCCTTTGCCTCTTCGAGAGCCGCCTTGCGCGTTTCGCCATATTTATCCAGTCGCGCCTTGTCTGCGGCGGTGATCAGCTTCTGCAACTCGCCGTCGGCATAGGCGGGCAGGGCGAAGCCGATAAGGCAAAGGGCGGCAAGCAGCAGGCGAGGGATCATGGGCGTTTCCCGAATCGGTGGCTGGAATAGCTGTTTAGTCTGCTTGGGGCACAACTTACCCGTTCGCAGGCCGCTGTCATCCGGCTTGCCAGCGGAGGCGAGGGGGCTTCGTCTGCAAGTCGATCGTCCGTTCCGCTGGCCGCCGTTGAAGCAGCCCTGCTCGAGCCTCAAGCGTTGGCTGCCGCCCGCGCCAGTTCGCTCGTCAGATCGCCATAACCGGTCGAGCGGCGCTCGTAGGCGAGGCCGAGCATGGCGGCGGCTTTCTCGGCAATCTTGTCGAGATCCGGATCGTCGGTTTGCGCGAGATAGATCAGCTTCTCGTAATTGCCGAAATAGTCCTTGATAAGCTCGGGATGCCTGTCGAGCCCGAGCGGCTTGATGAAAAAGGCGTCGAATTGGCGGCAGAGGAAGTCGGTCATGTAGAACGACATCATGTCGCCGTCGGCGACCTTCGCGTAGAGGTCCATGCCCTGGTAGAAGGCGAAGCAATGCGGGCCGGCCATGCGCTCCACGCCATGCTTCTCGATCACGCGGTCGAGCATGCCGCCGGTGCCGCAATCGGCATAGCCGACGAAGATGTGTTTGTAGCCTTCCGCCTTGGCCTTTTCGATGGCCTTGTCCATGGCCGGCGCGATGCGGTCCGGATAGAAGTGGAACTCGGCCGGCAGGCAGGTCAACTCAAGGTGATCGAGCTTTAGCTGTTGCTTGACGGCCAAAACTTCGCGCGCAATCATCCCGCAGGCGATGACGAGCAGCCTGTCTGTTTGATTCGGTTTCGTTTTTTGCGTTTTGACCATGAACCAGTCGAGCCGGTTTTCGCTGCGGGGCTAATTATCTGTTGAGGGAGACACCCATGAAACTGCTACGCATCGCGCCGATTGCCATCCTTGCCTGCGCGCTTGCACTCACCGCCTGCGCCAACACCATTCGAGGCGTCGGCAAGGACGTCAAATCGACGGCGAGGGCGGTCAAAGACACTGTCGCCAACTGATCGTTCAGCCTCATCATCATCTGGGAACAAAAAAGCCGCGCTGCAAGGCGCGGCTTTTTTCGATCCATCCTGATGCCCTGGGATCAGGCGGAAGCGCGAACGTTGTGCTTGCGCTTCATGAAGTCCTTGGCGGTCTCGACCGCCACCGCGGCATCGCGGCAATAAGCGTCGGCGCCGACGGCCTTGCCGAATTCCTCGTTGAGCGGCGCCCCGCCGACCAGCACGACGTAATCGTCGCGAATGCCCTTTTCCTTCATCGTGTCGATGACGACCTTCATATAGGGCATGGTCGTGGTGAGCAGCGCCGACATGCCGATGATGTCGGGCTGATGCTGCTCGATCGCTTCCAGATATTTCTCGACCGCATTGTTGATGCCGAGGTCGATGACATCGAAGCCGGCGCCTTCCATCATCATGCCGACGAGGTTCTTGCCGATGTCGTGGATGTCGCCCTTGACGGTGCCGATCACCATCTTGCCCTGCTTGGGCGCGCCGGTGGCGGCAAGCAGCGGGCGCAGGATGGCCATGCCGGCCTTCATGGCATTGGCCGAGAGCAGCACTTCCGGCACGAACAGGATGCCGTCGCGGAAATCTTCGCCGACGATGCGCATGCCTTCGACCAGCGCCTCGGTCAGCACCGTGTAGGGCTGCCAGCCGCGCTCAAGAAGGATATGCGTGCCTTCCTCGATCTCTTCCTTCAGCCCGTCATAAAGGTCGTCATGCATCTGCTGCACGAGTTCCTCGTCGGAAAGCTCGGAAAGGATGATCTCGTCGTCGGACATTTTTTCCTCGGGCTCCTTGCTGCTCGGAATGCTTGCTGCAGCTCAAAAATCGATGCGCCAATACCTAACCCGCGAGGGCAAGGTAGCCATAGCTGATTTGCGACTTCCCGCAAAAGGAAAGCGACTGAAAAGTTGGCGGTTTTCTTGTCGATTTTGCGACAGGCGTTGGCGCTGGCGGGCCGTTTCCAATAGGGTGCATGGCTACGATCCGGAAAGAAGCGGCGGCGAACCGGCCGCGAGCCAATTCAGGCCCAAATCTAAAATCTATAGGAAGAACGATCATGAGCGATAACGCGGCAGTCGAGCAGGAAGCGTCGGGCGGACGACGCGGACGCGGCGCCAGCGGCGGCGCGGCGGCCAGGCGCGCGGCGCGCGCAGGCGGCGGTCCGGGCACCCAGCTCACCTATATCAAGCGCAAGATTAACGTCTACGAGGTCCTCGACGAGGAAGGCCTGGCGCTGATCGAGAAGAACACAGACACGGTGCTGGAAGAGATCGGCATCATCTTCCGCGACGACGCCGAGGCGCTCGCGCTGTGGAAAGAGGCCGGCGCCGATGTGAAAGGCGAGCGCGTGCATTTTCCCAAGGGGCTTTGCCGCTCGCTGCTCAAGACCGCGCCTTCGATCTACACCCAGCATGCGCGCAATCCGGAGCGTTCGGTGCAGATCGGCGGCAAAGGAACGGTGTTCGCGCCGGTCTATGGCCCGCCCTTCGTGCGCGACCTCGACGGCAACCGCCGCTACGCAACGCTCGAGGATTTCCAGAATTTCGTGAAGCTCGCCTATATGGCGCCGTCGATCCACCATTCGGGCGGCACGGTGTGCGAGCCGGTCGACGTGCCGGTCAATAAGCGCCATCTGGACATGGTCTATTCGCATATCCGCTATTCGGACAAACCGTTCATGGGCTCGGTGACGGCGCCGGAGCGGGCCGAGGACACCGTGGCGATGGCCAAGATCGTGTTCGGCGAGGATTTCGTCGAGAACAACACGGTGCTGACCAGTCTGATCAACGCCAACTCGCCGATGGTGTTCGACGAGACCATGCTCGGCGCGCTGAAAGTCTATTCGCGCCACAACCAGGCCTGCATTGTCACGCCGTTCATCCTGGCCGGCGCGATGAGCCCGGTGACCGTTGCCGGCACTCTGACCCAGATCCTGGCCGAGGTGCTTGCCGGCGCCTCTTTCACGCAGCTGATCAGGCCCGGCGCGCCGGTGCTGTTCGGCACTTTCGCCTCGTCGATCTCGATGCAGTCGGGCGCGCCGACTTTCGGCACGCCGGAACCATCGCTGGTTTCCTATGGCGCAGCGCAGCTCGCGCGCCGGCTAGGCCTGCCGTTCCGCACCGGTGGCTCGCTCTGCGCCTCGAAGGTCCCGGATGCGCAGGCGGCCTATGAGAGCGCCAACACGCTGAACTCGACCATCCTTGCCGGCACCAACTTCGTGCTGCATTCGGCCGGCTGGCTCGAGGGCGGACTGGCGTCCTGCTACGAGAAATTCATGATGGACATCGACCAGCTGGGCATGACGCAGAAATTCGCCGAGGGCGTCGACCTGTCGGAGAACGGCCAGGCGATGGACGCCATCCGCCAGGTCGGTCCGGGCAGCCACTATCTCGGCTGCGACCACACGCAGGCGAATTTCCAGACCGCCTTCTACCGCTCCAACATCGCCGACAACAATTCCTATGAGCAGTGGCTGGCCGAAGGCGAAAAGACAGCGCCGCAGCGCGCCAACGAGCTCGCCCGCCGCTGGCTGGAAAGCTACGAGGCACCGCATCTCGATCCGGCGATCGACGAGGCACTGAAGGATTTCATCGACAGGAAGAAGGCCTCGATGGCCGACGCCTTCACTTGAAAGGAGCCCGAGTCAGGCCGGGCTAAAGTCGCCAACATCATCCATAAGGAAGTCTGGCGGAGCGCGTTCTCCGACCCGGACAAGAAGGGATGACTTTTTCGCGCGGCACGATCGAAGGGACCGCGGCGGCGCTTGCCGCCCACGGCCTGATCCTTCGGGGCGGCTTTCGCTTCGCTAGTGGTGAAGCCGTGCCTGCGGGGCTTTCAGGCGCGCCTGCGAAGTCCGCCCTCTTGGTTGGGCAGGCCGGCGCCGCACCCTGGCCGCACTTCCAGCGCTGGCTCGGGCAGCGGGCCAGCGGGATCGTCAACCCGCTCGACACCTGGTCGCGGGAGGTGATCGGCGCGGTGGCGCAAGCGTTCGGCGCTCGCGCCGTGTCGCCCTCCGACAGGCCCTATCTGCCGTTCCAGCAATGGGCGATGCGGGCGGAAGGGTTGAAGCCGTCGCCGCTCGGCATCCTCATGCATCCGCAGTATGGGTCGTGGCATGCCTATCGCGGCGCGCTGCTGTTCGAGGAAGAGATTTTCCTCCCCGAGCCTCGAGAAGCGATTCATCTCTGCGACACATGCGTCGAAAAACCCTGCATGAATTCCTGTCCGGTCCATGCCTATTCCGAGCAGGGTTTTGCCCATGAAGCCTGTCTTGGGCATGTGCGCGGCCCCGGAGGCGGCCTGTGCCGCACGAGCGGCTGCCTCGACCGCAACGCATGTCCCTACGGGGCGGACTATCGCTATCCGCCAGAGGTGCAGGCCTTTCATATGGCGGCCTTTGCTCGGCTGTAAGATGAAGGCCAAACCGCACGAAATCTTGAACGCCAGGCTCCGGGATTGTCTTGCCGGGCTGCTCCAGCCGGATATCTATCGCGCGGACAGACGACGGAGCGCAGCATGGCCAAGCAAGAGATCGAGATCGAAACCCGGGACGGGAAGGCCAAGGCCGGGCTGTTCCGACCGGCGGCGGCGGCCAGGGCCGGCGTCATCCTCTACATGGATATTTTCGGCCCGCGGCCGACGCTCGACCAGATGGCCGAACGCCTCGCAGGGCGTGGCTATGCCGTGCTGGTGCCCGATCTCTTCTATCGCAGCGTGCCCTATGGACCGTTCGACCCGAAGACTGCGTTTGCTGAGGATAGGACCAGGGCTCAACTGACGGCGCTGAGCGGTGGCACCACGCAAGAGATGACCATCCGCGACAGCGCGGCCTTCCTCGATGCGCTCACTGCCGAAGGCCTGGACGGGCCGGTCGGCGTCGTCGGCTATTGCATGGGCGGCGCGCGGGCTCTCAATGCCGCCGCGGCCTATCCCGACCGCATTGCTGCCGCCGCCAGCTTCCACGGCGGCAATCTGGCAAGCGACGCGCCCGACAGCCCGCACCGGAAGGCGGCGTCGATCAAGGCACGCATCTACGTCGGGGTCGCCGGCGTGGACCGTAGCTTTCCGCCGGAGCAATCAGCCCGGCTGGCAGAGGCGCTCAGGGTCGCCGAAGTCGACCACACGATCGAGAACTATGTCGGCGTCGGTCATGGCTGGTGCGTCAAGGACCACAGCGTCTATGACGAAGCGGGCGCCGAGCGCCATTGGAAGCGGCTGATCACGCTGTTCGCCGAAACCTTGGGGTAGGGTGCGGAGGCCGCCGCAAAAAAATCTTTCCATCGTCCCAAGGAATCGCCATTAGCCTTCGTCCAACAGGCAAATGACGGCGATGATGCTGGACGACAGCGAAGCCTCCGATGCCGAATTGATCGGGCGGGCGAGGGGTGGAGACAGGGGGGCTTTCGGCAAACTGCTCGAAAGGCACTATGGCTTCGTCTATCGCGCCGCCTATCGCTGGTGCGGCCGCAAGGCCGATGCCGAAGACATCGCCCAGGATGTCTGCGTGCGGCTCGGCCGGGCAATCCGCGACTATCAGGGCAATGGCGCGTTCACGACCTGGCTCTACGCCATGACACTGAACGCTTCGCGCGACATGATGCGCAAGCGCGCCCGCGACAGCGCCAAGACCGAGGCCTTCGGCACGTATGCGCTGATCGCGGGGGAGGGCTCGGCGGAAGCCCAGGACCCGGCCGAGGCGCTGTGGGCGGCGGTGCGCATGCTGCCGGACAAGCAGCGCGACGCGGTGCTGCTCGTCTATGGCGAAGGGTTGAGCCACGCGGCTGCGGCCGAGGTGATGGCGATCTCGGAGGCGACGGTTTCCTGGCACATCCATGAAGCGAAGAAACGGCTGAAGCTGCTCATGCGCTCAGCCGGGGAAGTGTGACCATGGTCGACGACAACGAACTCGAAAGGCTGCGCAATCTGGCAGTTCCGGCGCCGGACAGCGAAGCGCAAACGCGTGCGTTGGCCGCCGCGATGCACGCCTTCGACTTGAACGAAAAAATTTCGACCGCCCCCCAAGGATCGCCGGCAGGTCTTCGTCTCACGGAGCGAGCACAAAGGCTCTGGAGAGAGATCATGCAACGGAAACTCATTGCCACCCCGGCCCTGACCGCGCTGGTCGCGCTGCCTATCGCCGGCTATGCCGCTTTTGAGATGCTGAGGGAGCAGCCGCCCGTTATTTCAAACGGGAAGGTCACCGAAACGGTGGCCGACAAGCCGGTTGCGCAGAAGCCGATACCGAACCAGCCCGCGATCAGCGAGCCGCTGGCGGCCGCGCCTGCCAAGGAGAAGAAGACCGGCGCCGATAGCGAGAGGCGTGTCGAAGACGAGGCGCAGGTCGCACCGGCATCGCCGCCGAAAACTGAATTGAGCCGATCCGATGATCGGACCAGGCAGGAATACGGGGCGTTGAAGGACTTTGCCAAGCAAGTACCACAGGCGCTGCCTGCGCCGCCGCCTGCACCTGCGGAGGTTGACCAGCTGGCCGCCGGCGGACGCGCGAATGCCCAGGCGCCGGCAACCGCCATGCAGCCTGCAGAGATGCCGGCTGGCGCCGTCGCTGGTTTCGGGCCGATGGTTCAGCCGGCGCCCATGCCGGCCGATCAAATGCAGCCGCAAGAGCAAAACCGCGACCGCATCGAGACCTTCAAGACCAATCCGGTGCACCAAGCTGCCCAGGATCCGGTGTCGACCTTCTCGATCGATGTCGACACGGCGTCCTATTCCTTCGTCCGCCGCTCGCTGAAGGAAGGTATTCTGCCCGACCCAGGCATGGTCCGGGTCGAAGAGATGATCAACTACTTCCCTTATGACTGGAAGGGGCCAGACTCGGCCGCGACGCCGTTCAATTCGACTATCACCGTCATGCCGACGCCCTGGAACGAGCGCACCAAGCTGATGCATGTTGCGATCAAGGGTTTTGACGTGAAGCCGGTCGAGGCGCCGAAGGCAAACCTGGTGTTCCTGATCGATGTTTCGGGTTCGATGGACGAGCCGGACAAGCTGCCGCTCTTGAAGTCGGCGTTCCGGTTGCTGGTCAGCAAGCTCAAGGCCGACGACACCGTCTCCATCGTCACCTATGCCGGCAATGCCGGCACGGTGCTGATGCCGACAAAGGCCGCGGAAAGGCAGAAGATTCTTGCAGCGATAGACAATCTGGAGCCAGGCGGTTCGACCGCCGGCGAGGCAGGCATCAAGGAAGCCTACAAACTTGCGCAGCAGTCTTTCGTCAAGGACGGCATCAACCGCGTGATGCTTGCCACCGACGGCGATTTCAACGTCGGCCAGACCGATGACGACGACCTCAAACGGTTGATCGAGAAGGAGCGCAAGACCGGCGTGTTTCTCTCGGTGTTCGGCTTCGGCCGCGGAAATCTCAACGACCAGATGATGCAGACCATCGCCCAGAACGGCAATGGCACGGCCGCCTATATCGACACGCTTGCCGAGGCCGAGAAGGTGCTGGTCGAGGACGCGTCCTCGACGCTGTTCACCATTGCCAAGGATGTGAAAATCCAAGTCGAGTTCAACCCGGCCAAGATCTCGGAATACCGGCTGGTCGGCTATGAGACGCGGGCGCTCAAGCGCGAGGATTTCAACAATGACCGCGTCGACGCCGGCGATATCGGTTCCGGCCATTCGGTGACGGCGATCTACGAGGTCACGCCCAAGGGAAGCGGCGCCGAGCAGGTCGATCCGTTGCGCTATGGCGAGGCGAAGGTCGACAATGGCGGCGTTGCCAATGCGGGCGAATATGCCTTCGTAAAAATCCGCTACAAGCTGCCGAACGAGAATGTCTCGAAACTGATCACGACACCGGTGACCGCGGCCAACGAGGTGCCGTCCTTCGATGAAGCCGGCGTCGACCAGCGCTTTTCGGTCGCGGTCGCGGCTTTCGGGCAGAAGCTGCGCGACGCGGATCAGACGGCGAATTTCGGCTACGACCGGATCCTGGAGATCGCCAACGCCGCGCGCGGCGCTGATCCGTTCGGCTACAGGGCGGAATTCCTGTCGCTGGTGCGGCTAGCCTCGTCGCTGGGCACCAACAGATAGGGCGGGTGCCGTCCATGGAACAAAAAGCCGGCGGAGGACCTGCCGGCTTTTGCCGATCGTTAAATTGCGCGGCTTTTCCGGAACTTGATCGCAATGCCCTCCTGTTAGTCAAAGCTGATAGAAGTGAGGGGCTGGAATTGCATATCACCGGGAACGTGACGCCGACTGCGGGCAATCTTCAGACGCGAGCACCGTCCGCTCCGTCGGCGGAATCCGCGCGGATCAGGAATAATGTCGATGCGGCCCGCGACACGGCGCTCTCTGCGCTCAACAACGACCGCTTTCGCGTGATGCTGGAGCAGATCAGCGACCCGCGCGCGTCCGGCGCGTTGATGACGATGGGCGGCGACGGCAAGAACAGCGCCGCCACCGATCTCGGTACGGCGCTGTCGCGCTACGCTGAAAACAGCGAATAGAGCAGGCCAACTTCAGGCGCGACTGCGCCGGCGTTCGCGACGGCCTTCGCCTGCCTCGGCAGCGCTCGCTATCTTGTTGCGCATCGGCCCGATGCGCTCGACGATGGACTCGACCGTCGGACGCGCCGACTTGGTGTGCGCGTCGAGCGCCTTGCGCATCGCGGCAAGGTGAGCGAACGAGGTGCCGCAGCAGCCGCCGACGATCTTGGCGCCCGCATCGACTGCCAGCCGGACATAGTCGGCCATCAGTTCGGGCGTGCCGGAATAGTGGATCTCGCTGCCGCGGAATTCCGGAATGCCGCAATTGCCCTTGACGATCACGGTGGCTTCCGGCTTCGCGTCGGTCATGTCGAGCAGCGAGGCCAGGATGTCGGCTGCGCCGACGCCGCAATTGGCGCCCACCCCAAGCGGAGCCTGCGACAGTCCATCCGCAACGCCGTGGATATCCTTGGGCAACAGCCCCATCATGGTGCGGCCGGCCGTATCGAAGGAACCGGTATAGGTGTAGGGCAGGCCGACACGGATCGCGGCTTCGGCCGCGGCGCGGATCTCATCCGACGCCGACATGGTCTCGATCCAGGCGACTTCGGCTCCGCCGGCCTTCAAGCCCTCGATCTGCTCGGCGAAGGCATCCACCGCTTCCTCATAGGACATAGCGCCGAGCGGCACCAAAAGCTCGCCGGTCGGGCCGACGGAGCCGGCAACGATCACCTTGCGGCCTGCCTTGTCGGACACCGAACGGGCGATTTCGGCGGCGCGCTTGTTCAAGTCATGCACGCGGTCCTGAGCGTGATGCAGCTTCAGCCGATGACGGGTGCCGCCGAAGGAATTGGTCAGGATGATGTCGGCGCCGGCATCGACGAAATTCTGATGCAGCGCGGCGATGGTGTCGGGCGCCGTCTCGTTGAGCAGCTCGGGGGCTTCGCCGGCCTCAAGTCCCATCGCGAACAAATTGGTGCCGGTGGCGCCGTCGGCCAGCAGCACGCCTTTTTCGGCAAGCAATGCGTCGATCGGATTGGTGGCGGTCATGGCTCTGGCTTTCGTATCCTGAATTCAAATAACGATATAAAGAAGTCTTTATATCTAGTCAACGAATATGAGGCCCGCTCTTGCGTGAGTTTCCTAAAACGACGGTCGGCCAGGTTGGTCGCCGCATGCCAGCATGGCGATAGCGGCCGCGTTCAGACAGAGCCTGAGGTGAAGGAGATGCCGGCCAGTTTCTGCGTGAAGCTCGCAGCCTCATGCGCGTTGACATCGGCGGCTCGGATCAGATTGTCGAAGTGGCTGGTCAGGGTACGGACCGGCTGGGTGGCGTTCAACACCAGATACATATCGCCGACATAGATTGCGGCGCGGTACGGCCCGAAGATCGTATAAGGGATCGAATAGCGCATGCGGCCGTCATAGAGGAACAGGCGGAAGGTCGGGTAAAGGTCGTCGAGGAGCGTTGCCATGTGCAGCAATTGCCGGCGGCGCTCGGCTTCCGGGAACCGGTCCCAGACGCCGAGCCCGCGTGCGAAAATCTCCAGCGTATGGCGCGGCATGCAGACCTCCATGTCGGTCTCGGGCCGCCTGTTGTAGTCGATGCGGTATTGCGTTTCGCCGGCCTGCGCCTCGCGGCTCTTGTTGGTAATGCCGGCCTCGTATTCGACAAGGGCCTCGGTGCGCAGGAGGTCCGGAATGCCCGCCGGCACGTAGCGGATCTTGGTGCCGACCGCCTCGGCGTGCCATTTGGCAAGTAGCGTGCGGTCAAAGCCGTCCGGCGCCTCCTCGATCTCGAGGCTTTCGCGAATCTCGCCGGTGACGCCTTCGTCCTGGCTAAGGCCCAGCAGCCAATCGAGCGATACCTTGAACTCGGCGGCGATGTTGAGAAGCGTCTCGGCGCGGGGCAGGCGCGTCGAGGCGCCCGACAGGAGTTGCGACAGCGCCGAACGATCGATGCCGACGGCGCTCGCGAAGGCCGACTGGTTCAAGTCCGAGCGTGTCAAGAGCAATTTTAGGCGCTCTCGGAAAACCGTCGACAGATCACGCTTGTCCATCACGCCGCTCCTTTCCAGTGGAGGAAAAATTTGCGCCCAGGCCTGCTGGTTAGGTGCTCAGGCGCAAATGAATCCCCAAATCTGTTTACAATATATAATATCTGCAGCCAAAAATGCGCATTCGCAACAGATTGTTCACTTTGTCGCGTTGCGACAACGACAGGCTCCTGACACAATGCTGTCAGGAATCAAAGTGGTTCCGGCGACTGGAAGGCAGTGGTCGATAGCATGACTGGCATACGCAAGAGACACAGCAGCACACCGGCCGTGGAATGGCCGACAGTATTCCTCACCCTGTTCTGTTATGGCGCCTGGCTTGCCACCGGCTTCCTGCTTTGGCCTTCCTATCCGCTGCTGGCCCTTGTCGCCTTGGCCTTGATACTGGCCCTGCAATCCTCGCTGATGCACGAAGTGCTGCATGGCCATCCGACGCGCAACGCCAGCATCAACGAAGCCTTCGTCATCCTGCCGATCGGGCTGGTCTGGCCGTTCCGCCGTTTCAAGGCGATCCATCTTCGGCACCACGCCGACGAGCGGCTGACCGACCCGCTCGACGATCCGGAAAGCTATTACCAGGCGCTCTGGATGCATGCGGAAATGCCGCCGGCGATGAAGGTCCTGCTCAAGATCAACAACACAATGGTCGGCCGCTTCGTTCTCGGACCTTGGCTGTCGTCGATCGGCTTCTTCCTCGACGACGCCAGACAGATGGCCGCCGGCGACAAGGCGATCCGCAAAGCCTGGCTGCTGCATGCCGTCGGACTTGCAGTGGTCGTGCCGATCGTGACCTTCGGCTTCGGCATCCCGCTCTGGCTCTACATACTGGGGCCGGTGTGGCTCGGCCAGTCCCTGATTTCGGTGCGCACCTATGCCGAGCATCAGTGGTCGGAACACCCGGAGGGCCGCACGATCATCGTCGAGCGGTCGCCGCTCTCCTTCCTGTTCCTCAACAACAACCTGCATTTCGTGCACCACAAGAGCCCGACCGTCGCCTGGTACAGACTGCCGAAGATGTTTCGCGATCGCCGCGAAGAATGGCTGCGGATGAACAACGGCTACGTCTATCCGAATTATTTCGCGCTGATCAAATCATTTGCCTTCAAGGCCAAGGAGCCGGTGGTGCATCCGGTGCTGCGCCGCGCGCCCGAACCCGGCCGTGCCTTCAAGCCGCGCATCAGAGCGCGTAATGTGAGTGGACTTGGCACGGCTCCGGTGCCGGCTGAGCCGCCGAAAGAGTAATTTCGAACTTTCGCGACTGCTTTATCGCCGCGGAATTCAGGCGCCGATGACCGCCTGTTTTGAAAGCTGTTCGTCATGAGCAAGTTGATTGCGGCTCTGCCGATGTATGACTGGCCGGAAGTTCGCGGCGAGATCGACGCGCAATGGGCGCAGCTCCGCGACGCTTTTCGACGGAGGGGTATCGACGCGCCGGAAAGAATGGCGCGCAGCAATCGCGACCTGCCGCCGGTGTCCGGCGGCATCCAAGACGGCGCCGGGAAGCTGATAGCGCCCGACCCCGCGACATTGCCCCCGGACGAGTTCGATTTTCACCAGCTCTGGCTGAGCCCGGCGCTGCTTTTCGGACAGACCTGCTGGGGGCCGATGGAGCTCGGCCTGGCCAGGCATGTGCAGGTGGTCGCTCAGCCAAGCTATGACGCCTTCGAGGGCGGGCAGGGCGAGCTCTATTCCAGCGCGCTGGTGATGCCGGCTGATGGCGGGCCGTCGGTTGGCTCGCCCGCGGATGGCAAGGCCGTCATCCCGCTCGATCTCATCCGCGGCAAGCGCTTCATCTTCAACAATCCGGATTCGATGTCCGGGCTGCTCGGGCTGACGCGCGACCTGGAGGCGATCGGCGAAAGTCTGGGCGTCTTCGCCTCGTGCGGCGAAAGCGGCGGCCACCGGTCGTCGATCGTCGCCATCGCCGAGGGCAGGGCCGATATCGCCGCCATCGACTGCCAGAGCTGGGCATTGGCGCAGCGATTCGAGCCGGCGGCGCGGCGCGTGAAAGTGGTCGGCTGGACGACCAGGCGGAAGGGATTGCCGTTTATCTCGGCCAGGGCCACATCGGCGGACGTCGTTGCGTCCATGCGCGAGGCCATCGCCGAGCTTGGCTTGGACGGGTCAGTTGCCAAGCAGCTTTTCGTCGAGCGGGTAGGCTGAGAGTTTTTCGTTGCCGGTCTCGGTGATGAGGATCTGCTCCTCGATCTTGACGCCCTCGCGGCCGCCGAGCCTGCCGATATAGCTTTCCACGCACAGCACCATGCCGGGTTCCAGGACGCCATCCGGCGTGTCGTCCGTCCAGTCGCTGGCATGCGGCAGGGTCGGATATTCGTCCGCCAGACCGACGCCGTGGTAGAGCACGCCGTAGCGCGCCGGGAAGCAGTCTCCCGGCGGCACGGCGGAGCGTTCGACGAGATCGCGAAAGGAAATGCCCGGCCGCATCAATACTGTGTTGTGGGCGATCTGGTCGGCGGCGATGCGGAACAGATCACGCTGCTCGTCGGACGGCCGGCCATTGCCGCAGAGCCAGGTGCGCGAGAGGTCGGCGCAGAATCCATAGGGACCGATGAGGTCGGTGTCGAAGGCGACGAGATCGCCGTCCTCGACGATGCGCGACGAGCATTCCTGGAACCAGGGGTTGGTGCGCGGCCCGGACGACAGAAGCCGGGTCTCGATCCATTCGCCGCCGCGCGCGATGTTGCCGCGATGCAGTTCCGCCCAGAGTTCGTTCTCGGAAATGCCCGCCTTCAGCGCCGCTTCCATCTCGCCCATCGCCGCCTCGCAGGCGACAATGGCGCGGCGCATGGCGAGGATCTCGTCGGGCGACTTTATGAGGCGCGCATTCTCCATCACCGCCTCGCCATTGCCGACCGTGATGCCGTGGCGGGCAAGCTCTTCGACGCCTTCCGGGTTGACGTGGTCGACGGCGATCCGCCGATTGCCGCCGCCCTGCTCGGCAAGGAGCTCGGCGATGCCGGCTGCCCAGCGACGGACCTTCTTGTCGGTCAGCTCGCCGCTATAAAGATACATCCACGACACCGCCGGCCGCACCTCGTCGACGACGCCGGCGTGATCCGACAAATGCTCGCAGGAGAAATAGTCGAACAGCACCACAGGACCTTCTGTGGCGACGAAACAGTGGCGGGTCGGATTGTGCGCGACCCAGAGCTGCATGTTGGTCGAATCCGTCGCGTAGCGGATGTTGACCGGGTCGTAGAGCAGGGCGCCCGCATAGTCGCGGCGCCTGAGCTCAGCGCGGATGCGCTCGAGCCGATAGCTTCGCATGGCAGGCAGGTCTGGAGAGGCGATGCCTGCCGCCGCCCATTCGGCTTCGGCTACCGCGCCATAGCCCAGAGCGTGCTGGTTGAGCGCGGCAGCCTTCTCGCGGGAGGCGGCGCGCAGCGCCTCGACGGAGCCGGGTTCGAACGGCATGATCTTGCGGTGGCGGCCGAAACGTTGTGTGTCCATGCGGTCCCCTGGCTGTCTATTGCGGCGTCATCTTGTGCAGCCTGGTGATCGTGACCTGGCGCGGTGCGTTCCCCAACTGCGGCACCGCGATGCGCCGATGGACGGTGTCCATCACATAGCCGGCCTCGGTGATCCTCTTGAAGATGACGGAAGCCGGTTCCTCGTCATCCGCGAGCACAAGCACCGCGGGCTCGCGGATCGATTTGGCGAAATCGGGTATCTCGTCGTCGAGCACGATGAGATCGGGATCGACGAGGCGGAGATTGCCGATCCAGAACCAACTCGAGACCACAGTGCCGACCGGTCCGTCGGCTGTCAGCTGACGATGGAGCGAAGCGTAATCCAAGCGCACGATGCTGCCGCGGTTATCGCCGCCGTGGACCTGCATGTACCAGCTTACCGGAAGCACCAGGATGGCCATCATGGCGCCGACGAAGACGATTGTCGCTTGCGTCTTCCTGCCCCTTTCCCCCATCGCGTCCAGCCGCATGGCAATGGCGACTGGCAACAGCACGAATACGGGCAGCATCCAGCGATCGCGAAACTGTGTGATGCCGCCCGCCAGCACCACCACGAGCGTGATCAGCAAGGCGAAGCCTATCGCTCGCCAGACCAGCGTCTCTGGCCACGCTGCGGCCTCGGGCGGTGGTGCGGATTGCTTGCGCGCCAGGAAAAACGCGACGGCAAAGATCGTGGCCGGCAGCCCGGCGAAATTGAGTATCGCATTGCCCAAGCCGCGGATGCCGCGAGACAGGGTCTTTGCCGCGCTGCCCCCCTCGGCGACGCCCAGGCCACCGCTGTGCGCCAGCAGGTCTCCCAGATGCGTGAGGCTCCAGTAGAATGTGGGCAGGCAGGCGAGGATCGCCACAACCACACTGATCAGGAAACGGCGATCGAAGATCGCCTCACGTGTTTCGCGGACGGACAGCGCCGCAAGGAACAGCGCAGCGAGAAAGATCACCTCATTGTATTTCGACAGCATTGCGGCGGCGGTCGCCAAGCCAAGCAGCACATACGCGGTAGTCGAGCGCCGTTTCTGCAACTCGGCGACTGCCAGGAGCAGCAGCGATGAAAAGCAAAAAACCGCGACCGAGTGGGTGAGGGCATGCTGCATCTCCCATACGATCTGTGGAAACAGCAGCAGGCCGAACATGGCGGCGGTCGCCGCGCGGGCTGAGTAGCCCAGGCGGCGCACTGTGGCGAAGGACGCGACCAATCCACCGGCCAGCAGCGTGTATTTGACGATCTTGAGCGCGAGAATGCTGGTTCCAACCAGCGAGGCCGTGAGGATGCCGAACCAGGTGTATAAAGGCGGCTGCGAGCCGCCATAGCCGGCCGCGAGGAAGCGCATCGCCATCAACTGTTCGGCGTCGTCGACGCCGACGCCGGTGCCCACGAAATGGGACGAGAGCGGCATAACCACGATCTGGACCAGGCAATAGGCAAGTGCAAACGCGATTGCGGCACTGAAAGGGCCGACCCGTTCATCGCAGAGCCAGTCGGTCCATTTCTCCAGCTGCCGCAAGGGTCGTCTTCTCATCTGATGCGTTGGTGGCCGGTTGCTATATAGCCGGCCACCAACACGATCCGAAAGCGGTACATTGCGGCTTCCTGGAATCAGGTGCGCATCTTCTCGCCGCTCGGGTCGAAGGGCGGTTCGACGTTGATGCGGGCCGGGCGGCGGTGGCCGAGGATCTCGATCTCGAACAGGCCGGCGCTCTCGTCCTCGGCAAGGGCCGCCGGCACATAGCCCTGCGCCATCGACTTTTGCACGTAGTGCGCATAGCCGCCCGAGGTCACCCAGCCGACAACGCGCCACTCGCCATCGACGATGCCGCGCACGGCCGAAGCGCCTTCGGCGGCTTCGGAGCCGCGCACTTCCTTGCCCGTCTCGTCGAAGCGCGGCGCGCCGTAGCCATGCGGTTTCTCCACCGTGCCATAATCCTTGCTGACCTTGGCCCAGATCGGCTCGTCGCCCATCACGTCGGCGTCCGCAGCATCGACGATGAAGGAGACGCGGCGCAGCTTCGGCCCTTGCGCCTGCTCCCTGGCAGCCGCCTCGCGGCCAATGAAGTCGTTCTTCTCCAGCTTGATGAAGCGGTCCATCGAGCCTTCGAACGGCCCGTAGATCGGACGCAACTCGCGGAACCAGGTTGGGAAGTTCTTTTCGAGACGCATCGACAGCAGCGCGCGCATGCCGAAATCGACGAGGCCGAATTCCTCGCCTGCTTCCTTGATCGCCTTGTAGACGAGGCGCTGATAGGCGGGGGCCATCCAGATCTCGTAGCCGAGGTCGCCGGTATAGGTGATGCGGTTGACCATGCAGGGCGCGCCGCCGACCGCCATCTCGCGGAAGTCCATGAAGCGGAAGGCCTTGGTCGAGACGTCGACGTCCACGAGTTTCTGCAGCAAATCCCGCGAGCTCGGTCCGGCGATGGACAGGCCGACCAGCGTCTGGTCGAAGCGGTGGATGCGCACAGAACCATCCTTGGGCAGGTGCTTCTCGAACCAGCGCATATGGTATTTCTGCGCGGCTGAAGAGCCCCAGATCATGAAACGGTCCTCACCGGTCTTGGCGATGGTGAAGTCGCCGATCAGCCTGCCGAACTCGTTGACCATCGGGGTGAGCACAATGCGGCCGGTCTTCGGCATCCGGTTGGTCATCAGCCGGTTGAGGAAATCCTCGGCGCCCGGCCCGGAAACTTCGTACTTGGCAAAGTTGGCGATCTCGGTGACGCCGACCCGCTCGCGCGTCGCGCGAACTTCCTCGCCGATCGGGCCGAAATCGTTGGAGCGGTGGAAGGAGACGATGTCCTTTGGCTCGGTGCCCTTGGGCGCGAACCAGAGCGGGGTTTCCAGTCCCCACGAGTCGCCCATGACCGCATTGTTGGCGAGCATCGTGTCGTAGAGCGGCGTCGTCTGCGCCGGCCGGGCGGCCGGCAGTTCCTCGTTCGGGAAGCGGATCGAGAAGCGCCGCGAATAGTTCTCGCGCACCTTGGCGTTGGTGTAGCGCAGCGTCGCCCATTCGCCGAAGCGGGCGACATCCATGCCCCAGACGTCGAAGCCCGGATCGCCGTGCACCATCCAGTTGGACAGCGCCAGGCCAACGCCGCCGCCCTGGCTGAAGCCGGCCATGACGGCGCAGGCACACCAGAAGTTGGTCAGGCCCTGGACTGGGCCGACCAGCGGGTTGCCGTCGAGCGCGAAGGTGAAGGGGCCGTTGATGATCTGTTTGATGCCGGCCTTCTCGATGCCGGGGAAATGCTTGAAGCCGATCTCCAGCGACGGCGCGATGCGGTCGATGTCGGGTGGCAAGAGTTCATGACCGAAATCCCAGGGCGTGTTGACCGGCGACCATGGCTTGCAGGCTTTTTCATAGGTGCCGAGCAGGATGCCGTTGCGCTCCTGGCGGGTGTAAATCTCGCCCTTGAAGTCGAGCACGCCGATCATCTCGCGGCCGGTCGATCTGTTGAATTCCTCGACCTCCGGCATCGGCTCGGTGAGCAGGTACATGTGCTCCATCGCCAGCACCGGCAGCTCGACGCCGACCATGCGGCCGATCTCGCGCGCCCACAGCCCGCCGCAATTGACGACATGCTCGGCTTTCACCGTGCCTTGCTCGGTGACGACGTTCCAGGTGCCGTCGGCTTCCTGCGTCAGCTCGACGACGCGGTTGCGCAGCACGATCTCAGCGCCGAGTTTTCGCGCGGCCTTGGCGTAGGCGTGGGTCGTGCCGGAGGGGTCGAGATGGCCTTCGACGGGATCCCACATGGCGCCGACGAAATTCTTCTCGTCCATCAGCGGGAACATCGCCTTGGCTTCGGACGGCGTAATCAGCTCGGTATCCATGCCGAGATAGCGGCCCTTGGCGTGGGCGAGCCGCAGGAAATCCATGCGCTCGGGGGTATCGGCCATCATCACGCCGCCGGTCAGATGCAGCGAGCAGGACTGGCCGGAAAGCTCCTCGATCTCCTTGTAGAGCTGGACGGTATAAGCCTGCAGCTTGGCGACGTTCGGGTCGCCGTTCAGGGTGTGGAAGCCGCCCGCCGCGTGCCAGGACGAGCCGGAGGTCAGCTCCGAGCGCTCGATCAGCATGATGTCGGTCCAGCCGGCCTTGGCGAGGTGGTAGAGCACCGAGCAGCCGACGACCCCGCCGCCGATGACAACCGCTTTAACGTGGGATTTCATGAAGATAGGTCCGTTTTTGCAGAGACTGAATCGAGTGAGCGGGGCGTGAAAGATCAAAAATCGGTCGGCGCGCCGCCTTCGGCGCGGCGCTTCTCGACGAAGTCGTTGAGCTCCTCGCGGATGGCCGGGTCCATATACGGCTCTTCGTATGCTGCGAGGCGCTCCTTCCACACCTTGTTGGTGCGTTCCAGCGCCGTCGGCGAGCCCGCCTCGGTCCAGGTCTCGAAATTGCGCCAGTCGGAGACGATCGGCGAGTAGAAGGCGGTCTTGTAGCGCTCCTGCGTGTGCTGGGTGCCGAAGAAATGGCCGCCCGGGCCGACCGACTGGATGGCGTCGAAGCCGAGCGCGTCTTCGGAGAGATCGAGCGGGGTGAGAAATTCGGCCACCATCTGCAAGAGGTCGATGTCGAGGATGGTCTTTTCATAGGAGCAGCGCAGGCCGCCTTCCAGCCAGCCGGCGCCGTGCATCATCAGATTGCCGCCGCCCTGGATGGCGCCCCAGAGCGAAAAGACGCTTTCATAGGCGGCCTGAGCGTCGACCGTGTTGGCGGCGCAGGTGTTGGAGGTCCGGTAGGGGATATTGTAACGGCGGGCAAGCTGGCCGCCGGCGAGCTGCGCCTTCATGTATTCGGGCGTGCCGAAGGCCGGTGCGCCCGACTTCATGTCGACATTGGAGGTGAAGCCGCCATAGCCGACCGGCGCGCCCTTCTTCACCATCTGGGCAAAGGCGATGCCGGAGAGCGCCTCGGCATTCTGCTGCACCAGCGCGCCGGCGATGGTGACGGGCGCCATGGCGCCGGAGAGCGTGAACGGCGTGACGATCACCGCCTGGCCCATGCTCGCCATTTGGATGATGCCTTCCATCATCGGCACGTCGAGCTTGAGCGGCGAATTGGTGTTGATGATGGTGAAGACCGACGGCTCCTCCATCAGCTGCTCGCGGCTGACGCCGCGCGCGATGCGGGCGATCTCGATGCCGTCGACATTGCGTTCCTTGCCGAGCGAATAGATGTGGAAGACCTTGTCGGTCAGCGTGGCGAGGTCGCGGATGCATTCGAGATGCCGGACCGAGGGATGGATGTCGATCGGCTCGACCGGATAGCCGCCGGTGCACTGCAGGATGTTGTGCATCTGCGCCAGGCGCAGGAAATTGCGATAGTCGACCTGGTTGCCGGGGCGGCGGCCGCGGTCGAGGTCGGAGCAGTTCGGCGCCGAGGCCATCATCGACAGGATAACGTTGTTGCCGCCGAAGCGCAGATTGTGCGCCGGGTTGCGGGCGTGCAGCGTGAACTCCGGCGGACAGTACGCGATGAGCTCGAGGATCATGTCGCTGTCGAAGCGAACGCGCTCGCTGCCTTCGCGAACGTCGGCGCCATGCGCCTTCATGATGCGGCGGGCTTCGTCATGCAGCACGTCGACGCCGATCTCCTTCAAAACGCGCAGCGAGGCGAGGTGGATCGATTCCAGTTCGTCGTCGGACACCAGCCTGGTGGGCACCAGCGGGTTCTTAAGCTGCCGGAACGGCGGCTGCTCGAAGGCTGCCGATCCGCCGGCACGTTTGCCAGCACGGCCGCCGCGGCGGGCGCGATCTGTTGCCAATGCCGGTTCGGCGGGGTGAAGTGCGGCAGTCATGAGAGGCCTCGTGGGGATGCGAAAGTGGTCGGCATAATGGACCGGCGGCAATGCTGCCGGTAAGGAGGCGGCGACCACTAGGGCGAGGGAAGCGACATGACGGAAGGGCAGATTGCCCGCCGAATTGCCGCCGCCAAAGCATTCCCTGCCGGCGTTCCTGACAAGGATTGGCTGGAACATGCGCCCTTGCCGTCAGTTGGCCCTTACGGCTGTCGCCGGCAGCGGCTAAGCCTGCGTTGAATGGAGCAGGAATGATGGCTCTGGCGAAATCAGAGACCGGCGAGACGGTGCAGTGGGCCGCGATTACCGGCGTGATCGCGACCGTGTCGGTGTTCGCCATCGCGCAGGGGCTTTCCTATCCGCTGCTGAGCTTCATCCTGCAGCGTCAGGGCGTGTCGCCGGCGGTGATCGGCCTGTCGGCCGCGATGACGCCGGTCGGTTTCATCCTGTCCTCGCCGCTGATCCCGGGGCTGGCGCGCCGGTTCGGAGCCGGGCGGACTGCGCTCATCTGCGCCGGGCTCTCGGCCCTGGTGCTGGCGCTGATCGGCTGGACCCAGGACGTCTATTTGTGGTTCCCACTGCGCTTCCTGGTCGGCGTGGTCACCAATCCGCTTTATGTGCTCAGCGAAATCTGGGTGATCGCGCTGGCGCCGCCGTCGCGGCGCGGGCGCGTCATGGGCATCTATTCGACCATCATCTCGGCTGGGTTCGCGGCCGGACCGCTCTGCCTGCTGGCGGTCGGCACGGAGGGTTGGCCGCCTTTTCTGGTCGGCATCTTTGCTTTTCTTTTCTGCGGCGCCTGCCTGGCGGTCGTGGTGAAACGTCTGCCTAGGGTCGACGAGGCAGGTGAAAAAGTTTCTGTGCTGGGCTTCATGCCGCTCGCCTGGCTGCTCCTGTCGGCGGTCGTCGCCGCCGCCGGTTTCGAGCAGTCGGTGCTGGCGCTGCTTCCCGTCTATGGCACCCACTTCGACATTCCCGAGACGCGCATGTCGGCGCTGCTGTCGACGATGATCGCCGGCAACATCGCCATGCAGGTGCCGCTCGGCCTGCTCGCCGAAAGACTGACGGCGCGCCTCGTGCGATTCGGCTGTGTCTCGGTGACGGTTCTTGGCTGCGCGCTCTTGCCGGCGCTCATCGAGACGCCGCTGATCTGGCCTTGCGTCTTCATCTGGGGCGCGGTGTCCTACGGGATCTATACGATGTCGATCATCGAGCTCGGCGAGCGTTTTACCGGCTCGGCGCTGGTCGCGGGCAATGCCTCCTTCTCCTTGATGTGGGGCGTCGGTGGCATCCTCGTGCCGCCGCTGACCGGCGGTGTGATGGACCTGATCGGCGCCGCAGGGCTTCCGGTGACGCTCGGCGCGATCTGCGCGGCGCTGGCTGTAGCCACCGTCATTCGCCGGCGGGTGATGTAGAGCCGGCTGGCTGAGCGCAGGCAGCGCTGCTCTTGAATGTTGGCACGGCGAACGCGATGTAGGCAGGGCCGCCAGACCCGGAGACCAGCATGACCAGCCCGATGACCCAAACCCAGCCTGAATTGCCGGTCGAGGATCCTTTCCTGTGGCTGGAGGATCGCAACGGCAAGGAAGCGCTTGAGTGGGTCCATCGCCAGAATGCGACGACTGTCGCCGAACTGCAGGGCGATCCATCCTATCAGGCGGCATTCGAGACCGCGCTCGACCTGATGACGGCCGAGGACAATATCCCGGTCGGATCGGCGCTCGCCGGTTACGTCTACAATTTTTGGCAGGACAAGACCAACGCGCTGGGCTTGTGGCGCCGCGCGACAGTCGCCTCCTACAAGACCGACAAGCCGGATTGGGAAACGATCCTCGATTTCGATCAGCTCTCGGCCAAGGAAGGCGTGAAATGGGTGTTCGGCGGCGCGAGCCGGCTCTATCCCGATTTCGACCGCTGCCTGCTGTTCATGTCGCCGGACGGCGGCGACGCCAGCGAGATGCGCGAGTTCGACATTGCGAAGAAATCCTTCGTCGAGGACGGGTTCCGGGCACCGGCTTCGAAGTCGGGGTTTTCCTGGCTGGACAGGGATACGGTGATCGTCTCGGCGGCTTTCGAGGACGACGACAAAACTCAGTCAGGCTATCCGCGGGTGATCAAGCTCTGGCGGCGTGGCACGAAGCTGGAGGAGGCGACGCCGATCTTCGAGGGCGAAAAAAATCATCTCGCGGTCGGCGGCGGCGTGGAGTTCGATGGCGACAAGAAACATGTCATGCTCGGCAAGACCATCGACTTCTTCACCTCGCACAGTTTTCTCCGGCTGGCTTCGGGCGAGAACCGGCGCATCCCGCTGCCCGACGACGCGACCGACACCGCGATCTTCAAGGGACAGCTCGTCTTTGGCGTCCGCAGCCCGTGGACGGCGCCGGACGGCACGCGCTGCCTGCCGGATGGGCTCTATTCCGTGGATTTCGACCGCTGGATTGAAACCGGTTCGTTCGAGCCGGTCGAGACGCTGCTCAAACCGGAGCACCGCGTTTCAATCGCAGGTCTCTCGAGGACGCAGGACCGGCTGTTCATCAACCTGACGGACAATGTGCGCGGCAAGGTCGTCGTTTGCGACCGCACCGGCAATGGCTGGTCGGTGAAGCCGGTCGACCTGCCCGACAACGGCAATGTCGGCATCAGCCATGCCGAGCATTTCGGCTCCAGCGTCTCCTTCTCCTTCACCGATTTCCTGACGCCGAGCTCGATCATATGGTCGGACGACAATGGCGACACACTTCAAACCGTGAAATCGCAGCCGGCGCGCTTCGATGCATCGCCCTATACTTCGGAGCAGTTCGAGGCGCGCTCGAAGGACGGCACGATGATCCCGTATTTCGTCGTCAGGCGGCGCGACCAGACGGGACCGGTGCCGGCGCTGCTCTATGGCTATGGCGGCTTCGAAGTGCCGCTCTTGCCCGGCTATGCCGGGATCCGCGGCAGGCTCTGGCTGGACAAGGGCAATGCCTATGTGCAGGCCAATATCCGCGGCGGCGGCGAGTTCGGCCCGGCCTGGCATCAGGCGGCACTCAAGGGCAAGCGCCAGAAAGCGTTCGATGATTTCGCCGCCGTCGCCGAGGATGTGGTCAGGCGCGGTATCACCACGGCGGCACAACTCGGCATCCAGGGCGGATCGAATGGCGGCCTGCTCACGGGCGTCTCGCTGACACAGCGTCCGGAGCTGTTCGGCGCCGTCATCATCGACGTGCCGCTGCTCGACATGCTGCGCTACACCGAACTGCCGCCCGGTGCCTCGTGGATGGCGGAATATGGCGATCCGTCAAAGCCGGAGGAGGCGGCATGGCTCGCCGCCTATTCGCCCTATCAGCGTGTGGCGACAGGTGCCGTTTATCCGCCGGTGCTGCTGATGACCTCGACCGCGGACGACCGCGTCCATCCGGGGCATGCGCGCAAGATGGCGGCGCGGCTGCAGGCCGCCGGTCACGGCAAAACGCTGTTCTTCGAGGAGACCGAAGGCGGCCATGGCGGGCGCGGCGATCGCCGGCCCCAGGCCGCGCAAACGGCGATGCGCTACGTCTTTCTGCAGCGCACGCTTGCCGGTCTAGCTTGAATTGCTGGCCGTTGGCGGCTTAATGTGCCGCCATGGTCAGCATCAGCACATCAGGCGCCTTCGGGGTCGCGGTGACGCCGTCACCGCGCACGCTGCGCGCCGAGCTGTTGCGGCTGTGCGCCCGCATCGGCTATTCGCCGCCCCGTATCCTCTGACGAATCCGCCCCGGCCACCGCCGGATTGATTCTAAGAGGATGACTAAACCCATGACCTATCAGAATTATTCGCTGAAGCAGCTTCAGCAGATCGATGCCGCGCATCACCTTCATCCCTTCACCGACCATAAGGAACTGCGTGAAGCGGGCTCTCGCATCATCACCCACGCCAAAGGGCCGTTCATCTATGATTCCGACGGAACGGAAATCCTCGACGGCATGGCGGGCCTCTGGTGCGTCAATGTCGGCTACGGCCGCGACGAACTGGCGGAGGCCGCCTGCGCCCAGATGAAGGAGCTGCCCTACTACAACTCCTTCTTCAAGTGTTCGACGCCTACACCGGTGCTGCTGTCGCAGAAGCTGGCGGAACTGGCGCCGGAGCATGTCGGTCAGGTCTTCTACGGCTCGTCCGGTTCCGAGGCCAACGACACAGCGCTGCGGCTCGTGCGCCACTATTGGGCGCTCGAAGGCAAGCCTGAGAAGAATCGGATCATCTCGCGCAAGATGGCCTATCACGGCTCGACGATCGCCGGCACCTCGCTCGGCGGCATGGAGCCCATGCACAAGCAGCTCGGCGGCGCGGTGCCGAACATCGTCCGTGTGATGATGCCCTATGCATATGAGCTCGCGCTGGCCGGCGAAAGCGACCACGATTTCGGCCTGCGCGCCGCCAAGGCCGTCGAGGACGCCATCCTCGAAGCCGGCGCCGACAAGGTCGCCGCCTTTATCGGCGAGCCGGTGATGGGTGCGGGCGGTGTGAAAATCCCGCCGATCAGCTACTGGCCGGAGGTGCAGCGCATCTGCCGCAAATACGATGTGCTCTTGATGCTCGACGAGGTGATTACCGGCTATGGCCGCACCGGCGAATGGTTCGCGGCGCAGACCTTTGACGTCCAGCCCGACACCATCACCACCGCCAAGGCGCTGACCTCCGGCTACCAGCCGCTGTCGGCGCTCCTGGTCGGCGACCGCATCAGCAGGACGCTCGTCGAAAAGGGCGGCGAGTTCTACCACGGCTACACCTATTCCGGTCACCCGGTCGCGTGCGCGGTGGCCCTGAAGAACCTCGAGATCATTGAACGGGAAGGTCTGGTCGAGCGCGTCAGGACCGACACCGGTCCCTATTTCGCGCAGGCGCTGCAGGAGCGCATCGCCGGCCACAGGCTGGTCGGCGAGGTGCGCTCGATCGGTCTTATGGGTGCGATAGAGATCGTCAAGGACAAGGCGACCAAGGAACGATACCTGCCGTCGGGAAGTGCGGCGGTCGTCGTGCGCGATCACGCGATCTCGCAGGGCATGATGCTGCGCGCCACCGGCGACACGATGATACTGTCGCCGCCGCTGATCTGGACGCGCGACACCATCGACATGGCCTGCGAGCGCATCGCCAAGGCGCTCGACCTTGCGGAGGCGGATTTGCGGAAGCGCTGAGAAAACACAGCCGGGCGCCCTTGCTGGAGGGTGCCCGGCGACCCGAATCTGCAGCGAAGCCTTGCCCAGACGCAAAAACCGCGTCCCAGAAGGGAACGCGGCTTTGCCAGATACGCATGGCGTTTCGCTACTCGAGACCTGCGAAACTTACGGGCTCCGGTACGCGAGACCTGATCCGGAGCGCCGGGCGGTTGCGATGTCCGCCTCGCAGTCCGTTTTAAAGGCACATCGTTACCGGTGAGTTAGCGAGACCTTAAGCAAATCTAAATTTGCCGGATTTCTGTCGAAAAAATTTGCTAATAACCCTTTGCAAGCAGCTGCTTAGGTTTGATCGCCGCGCAGGAAATTTATGATGCCGGAAAAGTCGGCGCCTGCGTTGCCCTGCGCATTGAACAGAGCGTAGAGCTGCGTCGCCTCGGCGCCCAGGGGCGTCACGGCGCCGGCGCTTTGCGCGGCTTCCTGCGACAATTTCAGGTCCTTGAGCATGAGGGCGGCAGCAAAACCCGGCTTGTAGTCGCGGTTGGCGGGCGACGCCGGAACAGGGCCGGGCACCGGGCAGTAAGTGGTCAGTGACCAGCACTGGCCGGAGGAGGTGGAGGCGACGTCGAACAGCGCCTGGTGCGACAGGCCGAGTTTCTCGGCGAGCACAAAGGCTTCGGCGACGCCGATCATCGAAATGCCGAGAATCATGTTGTTGCAGATCTTGGCGGCCTGGCCGGCGCCGTCACCGCCGCAATGAACGATGCGGCCGGCCATCGGCTTCAGGATCGGCTCGGCAGAGGCGAATGCTGCATCCGACCCGCCGGCCATGAAAGTGAGCGTGCCGGCGGTGGCGCCGCCGGTGCCGCCGGACACAGGCGCGTCGATCGAAGGCAAGCCGTGCCTGGCGGCAATGGCGTGAGCCTTGCGTGCCGATTCGACATCGATGGTCGAGGAATCGATCAGCAAGGCGCCTTTCTTCGCCTTGGGCGCGATGTCCTCGTAGACCGACAACACATGCTTGCCGGCGGGAAGCATGGTGATCACCACGTCGGCGTCCTTCACCGCGGCGACGGCATTGGCCATGACGGTGACGCCATGCTCTTTTGCGATCGTGAGGTTCTCCGGCACGAGGTCGAAGCCTTGCACCGCATACCCCGCCTTTACGAGGTTGGCAGCCATTGGGTTGCCCATATTGCCAATTCCGATGAAGGCGATCGTTGCCATCGTCGTCTCCCGAAATTTGCTGCTTCAGCGGCCGATCAGCGTTCGCGCGATGATGACGCGCATGATCTCGTTGGTGCCTTCGAGGATCTGGTGGACGCGCAGATCACGCACCAGCTTCTCGATGCCGTAATCGTGCAGATAGCCGTAGCCGCCATGCAACTGCAGCGCCTCGTTGGCGATGTCGAAGCCGATGTCGGTGACGAAGCGCTTGGCCATCGCCGACCATTTGCCGGCATCCGGCGCCTTGCGATCGAGCTTCGAGGCGGCGGCATAGAGGAAGATGCGGGCCGCCTGCAGCTCCGTCTCCATGTCGGCCAGCCTGAACTGCAGGGCCTGGAACTGGTTGATCTTCGATCCGAAGGCCTTGCGCTCGCTCGTGTAGGCGAGCGCCTTGTCGAGCGCCGACTGCGCGCCGCCCAGCGAGCAGGCGGCGATGTTGAGCCGGCCGCCGTCGAGCCCGGCCATGGCGATGCCGAAGCCCGCGCCTTCGGTGGCAAGCAGGTTCTCGGCCGGCACCTTGCAATCCTCGAAGATGACCTGGCGGGTCGACTGCATATGCCAACCCATCTTGTGCTCATTGGCGCCGAAGGAGAGGCCGGGCGCATCCTTGGGCACCACCAGGGTCGAAATGCCTTTGGGCCCGTCGCCGCCGGTGCGCGCCATGACGACATAGAGGTCGCTGTCGCCAGCGCCGGAGATGAACTGCTTGGCGCCGTACAAGACATAGTCGCCGCCGCTCCTCACCGCTCTCGTCTTCAAGGCGGCGGCATCGGAGCCGGAGCCGGGCTCGGTCAGGCAATAGCTCGCCAGCCATTCCATGGAGGTCAGCTTCGGCAGGAAGCGCCGGCGTTGCTCGTCGCTGCCGAAGCGGTCGATCATCGACGCCGCCATGTTGTGGATGGAGATGAAGGAGGAGAAGGCCGGATCGGCATGCGCCAGCGCCTCGAAGATCAGCACCGCATCCAGCCGACCGAGCGCCGAGCCGCCGACATCGTCGCGGACATAGATGCCGCCCAGGCCGAGCGGCCCGGTTTCGCGGATCACGTCGGCCGGAAAGTGCTTTGCCCGGTCCCAGTCGAGCGCGTTCGGCGCGACCCGATCGGCCGCGAAGGCCTCAGCCATCTCCTTCATGGCGCGCTGTTGCTCGGTGAGTTCGAATTGGCCAGTGCCCGCATCGACTGCCGCGTCCATGGCGTGCTCCCTGTCGTTTCAGGCCTTGTGGCCTGTCGTTTTTGGCTTTGCGCAGCGATCAATCTAGACCAATGATGCCGCCGCGCAACCCAGCCCGCCGCGGACCGGCTGTGCATGGATTGATCAACGGAGTCTTGCGTGCCGACAATTTTCGATCAGCTGCTGGACCGGTTCCACTTCTATCTCGCCGGCATCGACAGCGATCTGGTTGCGGACGCCGTCGCGCGCATCGATTGGCACATGCCCTCTCGTTCGCGCGAACCACGTGCGCTTCGTTGCCTTCACCATCTCGATCGGATTGCGGAGCTTGCGCCGCGGGACGTCGGGCCGCTGACGCGGTTCATCGCGGACCATCGCAATGAGCTGTGCTGGGGCCAGACTTATACCGCTGCCGATTTCGGACAGCTCTTCATCGACAATTACGGCTGGCTGGAGGTGTTCGGCACGTGGGGGCATTTCGCCAATGACGAGGTCGCGGGCGGCGTGCTGATCCTCGGGCCCGACAGTGTCTACCCAGACCACCACCACACCGCCGAGGAGATCTACATTCCGCTGACCGGCAGCACCGAGTGGCGCATGGGCGGGGCCGGCTTTCGGGTTCGAGCGGCGGGCGAAATCATCCACCATGCGTCCAACGTCAATCACGCCATGCGTACCGGCAAGGAGCCACTGATGGCGCTCTATATCTGGCGAGGTGGACCGCTCGCGCAGAAATCTATCATCGGCGCGGAGGGCAGGGGCTGATGGCCAGGGCGATCATGCTGCAAGGCACCGGCTCGGATGTCGGCAAGACGGTGCTGGTGGCGGGGCTCTGCCGGGCAGCAAAAAAACGCGGACTGAAGGTCAGGCCGTTCAAGCCGCAGAACATGTCCAACAACGCCGCCGTCGCCGACATCCCCGGCAACAACAAGACCGGCGGCGGCGAGATCGGCCGCGGGCAGTGGCTGCAGGCGCTGGCCTGCGGGGTGAGGCCGACCGTGCACATGAACCCGGTGCTGCTCAAGCCGCAAAGCGACATCGGCTCGCAAGTGGTGGTGCAGGGCAAGGTTTTTGGCGAGGCGCGGGCGCGCGACTATCAGGCAATGAAGGCCAGGCTGATGGATGCGGTGCTCGATTCCTGGGCGAAGGTCGGCGAGGACGCCGACCTCGTCATCGTCGAGGGCGCCGGCTCGCCGGCCGAGATCAACCTTAGAAGCCGCGACATCGCCAATATGGGCTTTGCCACGCGTACCAACGTCCCGGTGGTGCTTATCGGCGACATCGACCGCGGCGGCGTCATTGCTTCCGTCGCCGGCACGCATCTGATCCTGCCGGAGGAAGACCGGCGCATGATCGCCGGCTATCTCATCAACAAGTTCCGCGGCGATGTCTCGCTGTTCGACGATGGGGTCAGCGCCATCGGCAAGTTTACCGGCTGGCGCTGTTTCGGCGTCGTGCCCTGGCTGAAGTCCGCGGCAAGGCTGCCGTCCGAAGATTCGGTTGTGCTCGAGCGACTTGCCTCGGGCGAAAGGCGGGCGCTGAAGGTGGCGGTGCCCATGCTGGCGCGGATCGCCAACTTCGACGATCTCGATCCGCTCAAGGCCGAGCCGCAGGTCGAGGTGGTGTTCGTGCCGCCGGGAAAGCCGCTCCCGGAAGATGCCGGGCTGGTGGTCATTCCGGGCTCGAAATCGACCATCGGCGATCTGATAAAATTCCGCGAGAATCGCTGGGATCGCGACCTTGCCGCGCACCGCAAACGCGGCGGCCATGTCGTCGGCATCTGCGGCGGATATCAGATGCTCGGCCGCAAGGTTCGCGACCCCGATGGCATCGAAGGCAGCGTCATCGAGACGGAGGGCCTTGGCCTGCTCGACATCGAGACGGTGATGGAACCGGAAAAGACGGTGCGCAACTCGAGCGCTCATTCGGTGCAATTCGGCCTGCCGCTCGAAGGCTACGAGATCCATCTCGGCCGCACCACCGGCCCGGACGCCGCGCGGCCTTCGGCGATCATCAACGGCCTCGAGGACGGCGCGGTCTCCGCCGATGGCAAGGTTATCGGTACCTATCTGCATGGGCTGTTTGCAGCGGACGCTTTTCGCGCGGCCTACCTTGCGAGCCTCGGGGTCAAGGATGGGGGCATCGACTATCGCGCCGAGGTCGAGAAGGCGCTGGACGAGGTCGCGGCCGAGCTGGAGAAGCATCTCGACTGCGATGCGATTTTCGGGCTGGCGCGGTAGGTCCTCCCGTCGATGCGCATACGCTTGCCATTAGCGAAAGCTTCCGCCGCATCGTCATCCACGGGCGGAGCAAGGAGCGAAGCGACGCGGCGCAGACCCGAGGATCCATTCCGTGACGGTAAGGCGTTGCTACCGTGCAGAATTCTGCTCCTCTGCGCCCTTCGATCGAGGTCACGGAATGGATCCTCGGGTCTTCGCGTCCGCTTCGCTCCCGCTCCGCCCGTGGATGACGAAGTTCAGGCGTTTTCGCCAGCCGCAAATGCCGGCGCGGATAGCAACTACGCCTTCTCGCCCGCCTTCGGCCAGTAGATGCCGAAGGACCAGACATTGCCTTCGGGTCGAGGCAGATGAACTCGCGACTGCCATAGTCGCGGTCGACCAGTTCCTGGGTGATCCTGGCGCCGGCCTTCTTCGCCTTGGCATAGGCGGCATCGGCGTCATCGACGGCAATGTAGATGGACTTGCCGCCGCCACCGCCGGGCTCGCCGACCATCTTGCCGTAATCGTCGTCGCGCGCGGTGCCCAGCATGATCATCGAGGACCGAAAGGTCAGTTCCGCGTGGTGAACGATGTCGCCATCGCCATAACGGGCGCGCAGTTCGAAGCCGAAGGCCTCGCTGAGCCAGTCGATCATCCTAGCGGCGTTCCTGTATCGCAGGGCTGGATAGAGACGGGGTGCTTCGTTTGTTGCTGGCATGACAATATCCCTGTGCTGGTTGAATGGATGCCAGTCTGTGCGAAGGCGGTTTCCACGTCTTGAAGAAAGGTTACCTCGCCTGAAGCTTAGATCCACGTGGCGAGCCCGGATGGCGTTTCGCCGGCAAGCTGACGGAATTCGCGCACCAGATGCGCCTGGTCGGCGTAGCCGCAATCGGCGGCAATGCCGGCCCAGTTGTCGTCCTGCCGCTTCGACAGCGACAGCGCGCGGTTGAAGCGCACGATGCGTGACAATGTCTTCGGGCCGATGCCGGTCGCGTCGGTGAATTTCGCCGCCAGATGCTTGCGGCTCCAGCCGATCTCGCTGGCGAGCGCCGAAATGCGGGTGCGGCCGCCCGATGCGATGACCGTCCGGTAGGCCCAGGCGATTTCGGGCGAAAGCGCATGCGCGTCCGCGAGTCGGCCTGCGATGAAACCCTCGGCAATGTCGAAGCGCTTGTCCCAATCCGACGCTTCGCCGAGCTGTTCGCGCAGCGCGATGCCATCAAAGCCCATCGCATCGTCCAACCCGACCATGCGGTCGCGCAACTCACTCATCGGCAGGCCGAAGAATTGCCTGGCGCCAAGCGGCGTGAAATTGACCTGGACACAGCAGGCGGCGCCGAAGGATTCGATCATGACCGGGCCGGCATAGAGACCGGCGGCGAAGCTGGCGTAGCGATCGTTGTCGCCCGGGCTGCGGCCGAGCCCGATGGCGAAGGCTTCGGCGAAGCTGATCACCAGGGGTACGGTCAGCGAGGCATATTCGACCATGCGGAAATGGCCGGGCAATATTTCCCGATAGCCGCAGATATCCGTGACGATGCCTGCGAGCGGGGCGGCGGGTTTGCGCCGCACCATCTCGGAATGGAGGGCGGGAGAGCGAGTATCCTCCCGATGGCGCTCCGTCTCGTCGGACATGCCGCAAGCCTAGCAGAACACGCTCGCAAAAATCAAAAGCGCCCGGCAGGGCCGGGCGCTCCGAGTTGCTCCACACTTTTCCTGGATTGCTTTAGGCGCCGCGCATCAGGCAGCCGCCGGCGAGCACGACATAGGCGATGAGCATGATCCACACCGACGCGAGAGGAATGAACGCAAGAACGCCGAGAGCGGCGAGAAGGCCGATGGCGGCGATGACCAACGAAATAATGAACACGATCTGCGTGGGCGCACTAAGATTCATGTCTGGTCCCTCCAACATGATTCGCAACACCCGAATTCTACCAGCAGGACAGTCACACACCAATGAGTTGGCGTAGGGGATTGGCCGGGTCGGCAAGCAGCTTCACCGCCAGCGCTACACACACGATCACCAGCAGCGGCTTGATCAGTCTTGCGCCGATTTTGATGGCGAGGCCTGCACCGAGGCGGGCGCCCAGAAACTGGGCAACACCCATCATCAGGCCGATCTTCCAGTCGATGACGCCGACGGCGGCGAAGACGACGAAGCCGCCGATGTTGGAGGCGAAATTGAGCAGCTTGGTGTGCGCGGTCGCCTTGAGCAGACCATAGCCGGCAAGGCTGACGAAGGCGAGCATAAGGAACGAGCCCGTGCCTGGGCCGAACAGACCGTCGTACAAGCCGATGGCAGGCACAACCGTTAGGCCGAAGAGGAGCGGTGACAGACGCTCTGCGCGGTCAACGTCGTTCATGTTGGGTTTGAACGCGAAGTAGAGAGCGATCGCGATCAAGAGAACCGGCAAAAGGGCGCGCAGGAAGTCGCCGGGCACGATCGTCGCCAGCAAGGCGCCGATGGCGCCGCCAACCAGCGCCAGCAGCGCGGGAGGCAGTTGTCGGCGCAGATCGACCTGGCCATTGGCGGCATAATGGATCGTGGCCGAGCCGGACCCGAACATGCCCTGCAGCTTGTTGGTGCCGAGCGCTGCCACCGGAGAGAAGCCCGCCAGGAGCAGCGCCGGGATGGTGATCAGGCCGCCACCGCCGGCGATCGAGTCGACGAAGCCCGCCGCGAAAGCGGCAGCGGTGAGCATGAAAACAGTCTGCAAGGTAAGGTCGATCATCGGGCTGTGGGTCAAGGCGGGGGACGGCTGCTTCCATCATGCTTAGACAGTTTGCGCAAGACCGATTCCACGCTAACAATTTCAACGGAATCGCAAGGGGAGGCTTACGGCGATGGCGCTGCTCGACCAGATACGCTCGATCTTCGACGGCGACCCCGGCGTGCGCAAGGTAGCGGACGATCCGGTGCTGTCGGCCGAGCTTCTGATGCTGTTCCGGATGATCCTGGCCGACGGCGCGGTGTCGGAGAGCGAGATGGTCGCCTTCCGGCACATCTGCAAGGAAGCCTTCGGCATTCCCGAAGCCTCGATCGACAGCGTCGTCGAATATCTCAACGACTACGGCTACGAGACCAACGGCTCACAAGCGATCGCGCTGTTCCGCGACCTCGATGTCGAGCGGCGAAAGCTGCTTGCGCGTCACATGGCCGAGATCGCGAAGGCGGATTCCAAGCTTGCCGAGAGCGAGGTGAAGCTGCTGCGTCGCACGCTCGACCTACTCGACATCAGCCCGGTGGATTTGGTCAAACCGGAGGGCTGAGCGCGGGCTCGCCGCTTACCCTTGTTCCTGCATGCGTCGCGCGATCGCACGGTGAAGGTCCGGCGCCGCCGCGACCAGCGCCTGCGCGGCTTCCGAGCGCGGGCTGTCGAGCACATCGGCCGTCCTGCCGCGCTCGACTATCTTGCCCTCATGCATGACCAGCACCTCGTCCGACATGGCGCGGGCAACCGTCAGGTCATGGGTGATGAACAGATAGGCGATGCCGAGCTTCTGGTTAAGCTCGGCGAAGAGGTCGAGGATCTGGGCGCGGATCGACACATCCAGCGCCGAGACCGGCTCGTCGGCGACGACCAGTTTCGGGCGGGTGATGATGGCGCGGGCGATCGACAGGCGCTGGCGCTGGCCGCCCGAGAATTCATGCGGGTATTTGTCCATGTCGCGCCGGCCGAGTCCGACCTCATGCAGCGCATGCGCGACCATCTCGCGCCGCTCGGCTTTCAACGGCTGGGTCTCCAGGAGATGCAACGGCTCGGCGACCAGCTTCTCGACCTTCTGGCGTGGATCGAAGGAGCCGTAAGGGTCCTGGAAGACCACCTGCATGTCGCGCCTGGCCGGCTTCAGCTCGGCCTCTGATTTGCCGGTGATGGTCTGGCCGCGAAAGCGGATTGAGCCCGCCGTCGACTTGTCCAATGCCAGGATCATGCGGGCGAGCGTGGATTTGCCGCAGCCGGAACGGCCAACGAGGGCTACCGACTGGGCCGGCTCGATGGTTAGCGATACATCGTCGACGGCGCGGATCGGCTCTGCCGCCCGGAACAGGGATTTGCGCCGACCCGGATAGTCGCGGCTCAGGCCTTCGACTTCGAGCAGCGGCTTTGCCGAACCGGCAAGGTGTTTTTTGGGCCGCGCCGGCACATGCATGGAAGCCAGCGCCAGCTCGCGCGTGTAGGGGTGGTGTTGTGCCGACAGCGTGCGCGCGGTGTCGCCGGCTTCCATCACTTCGCCACCGCGCAGGATGGTCAGGCGGTCGGCCATCTCGGTCACTACCGCAAGGTCGTGCGAGATGAGCAGCAGGCCCATGCGGTTTTCGCTGACCAGATCGCGCAGCAGGTCGAGGATCTGCGCCTGCAGCACCACATCGAGCGCCGTGGTCGGCTCGTCGGCAATCAGCAATTTTGGCTTCAGCGCGCAGGCGATGGCGATGACGACGCGCTGGCGCTGCCCGCCGGAGAGCTCATGCGGGTAGCGCGACAGTGGGAACTTGGCTTCCGGCAGGCCGACACGGTCGAGCATTTTTCGCGCGCGATCCTCGGCCTCGGCGCGGCCCGCCCTGGTGTGCCAGCGAATGCCCTCGGCCACCTGCTCGCCGATGGTCTTGACTGGATTGAGCGCCGTCATCGGCTCCTGGAAAACCATGCCGATGTCGTCGCCGCGCAGCGCGCACATCTGGTCCTCGCTCGCTGCAAGGAGGTCGATGCCGTCGAAAGTGACGCGTCCGCTGGTTTGAGCTAGATGCGGCAGCAGGCTCATGATCGTCAGCGCCGTCATCGATTTCCCGGAACCGGATTCGCCGACCAGGCCGACCACCTCGCCAGGCGCAATCGCAAGCTCGACCTGCTTCAGGATCCGCGTTCCGCCGATGACAAGCGACAGGTTCTCGATCTGGAGCAGGCTCATCGCCGCCGCCGCGATTTCGGATCGAGGATGTCGGCGATGCCGTCGCCGAGCAGGTTGAGCCCAAGCACGGTCACGATGATCGCCATGCCGGGAAAGATTGCCATCCACGGCGCCGTCACCATCCGCGTCTGCGCGTCGAACAGCATGCGGCCCCAGCTCGGCATTGGCGGCTGCGCGCCCAGGCCCACATAGGAAAGCCCCGCTTCGGCGAGGATGCCCAGCGCAAACTGGATCGTGCCCTGTACCAGCAGCAGCGTCGCGATGTTGGGCAGGATGTGCTCGACAGAAATCTGCGTCATGCCCTTGCCGGCAGCGCGCGCGGCGAGGATGAATTCGCGCGGCCAGATCGCCAAGGCGCCGGCGCGGGCGACGCGCGCGAAGACCGGGATGTTGAAGATGCCAATGGCGATGATGGCGTTGACGGCGCCCGGCCCGAAGATGGCGGTGATCATGATCGCCGACAGTAGTGCCGGGAAGGCGAAGACGAGATCGTTGATGCGCATCAGCGCCTCGTCGGCAAGGCCGCCCCGCGCCGCCGCGAAGGCGCCGAGCGGCACGCCGATGCCCATGCCGATGCCGACCGCCACCAGCGCTACCGCGATCGAGTTGCGTGCGCCGACCATGATCATCGAAAGGATGTCGCGACCGAAATGGTCGGTGCCGAACCAATGCGTCCACGAGGGCGCCTGCGTCTTGTCTGCGATGACCAGCTTGGTGACGTCGTAGGGCGTCCATGCAAAGGAGAGCAGCGCAATCGCGGCCACCAGCAGCGTGATGGCGAAGCCGATCAGAAAAGAGCGGTTGCCGAAGGCTTTGGCCAGAACCCCGGCAAGCGTTTCCTCGGGCAGGTCGACGCGCATTATCATTGCCGGCCCCTGAGCCGCGGATCGACAACGGCGTAGGAGAAGTCGACCAGCAGATTGACGGCGATCACGGCGGCGACCAGCAGCATGACGACGCTCTCGACGACGATCAGGTCGCGCTGGGTGATGGCTTGGAAAACCAGCCGTCCAAGCCCCGGCAGATAGAAGACATTCTCGATGATGATGGTGCCGGCAAGCAGGAACGCGAATTGCAGGCCGAGAATGGTGAGCACCGGGATCATGGCGTTGCGCAGCGCGTGGCGCCAGAGCACGGCGCGGTAGGGCAGGCCTTTGGCGCGGGCGGTGCGGATATAGTCTTCGTTGAGCACCTCGATCAGCGCCGAGCGGGCGACGCGCGCCAGGATCGCCGCCTGCGGCAGCGCCAGCGCGATGGCCGGTAGCAGCAGCGATTTCACGGCCGGCCAGATCCCGGCGTCCCAGCCAGGAAATCCACCCGCCGGCACCAGCTGCAGCCATACGGCGAAGAGATAAATCAGCATCAGCGCGAACCAGAAATTCGGCACGGCAACGCCGAGTTGGGCAGCGCCCATGGCGAATGTGTCGCCGGCCCGGCCCTGGCGGCCGGCGGAAAACACCCCGACCGGAATGGCTATGACGGTCGACAGCGCCAGCGCGATTAGCGCCAGCGGCAGGGAAACGACGACGCGCTCACCCACGAGGTCGATGACGGGAACCGAATAGGTGTAGGAGCGACCGAAATCGAGGCTGAGCAACCCGCCCGCCCAGTGCAGGTAGCGCAGGACAAGCGGCGCGTTCAGGCCCATCTGGTTGCGCAACAGCTCGACCTGGTCGGCGCTGGCGTTGAAGCCCAGCATCAGGCGCGCCGGGTCGCCAGGCAGGATTTCCATCACCGCAAACACCACCATCGAGGCCAGCACCAGCGTGATGGTCGCGATGATGAGGCGCTTGAGGAGATAGGTGGCCATGGGAGGCGATCAGGCGACCGCGCCGGCGTCACTCCGTCCACTTCACCTTGGTAAGGTCATTGGCCTGAATCGGTGCATTCTCCCACAGGCCCTGCAGCTTCGCGTCCCAGACCCCGACCTTCGGCAGCTCGTAAAGGAAGCCGACCACGGCGTCGTCGGCGAGGATCTTCTGCGCCTCTGCCAGCAGCTCCTTCCGCCTCGCCTCGTCCGAGGTCAGGTTGAGCTTGGCGATGATGGCATCGAAGGCCGGGTTGTCGTAGTTGAAGTAATAGTCCTTGCGCGAATAGATATCGATGTCGTTCGGCTCGGTGTGGGAGACGATGGTGAGGTCGTAGTCCTTCTTGGTGAAGACCTGATCCAGCCATTGCGCCCATTCGACGGGGATGATCTCCAGATCGATGCCGACATCGCGCAGCTCGGACGCGATGATCTCGCCGCCAAGCCGCGCATAGGACGGCGGCGGCAGCTTCAGCGTCGCCTTGAAGCCTTTTTCTAGGCCGGCTTCCTTCAGCAGTTCCTTGGCCTTGTCGACATTGTGCGGATAGAGGCCGGTGAGGTCGACATAGTCTTTGTTGGCGGGCGACATATGCGAGCCGATCGGCACTCCCAGGCCCGCCGAGGCGCCGTCAATGATCGCCTTGCGGTCGAGCGCGAAGGAGATGGCCTGGCGCACCTGGAGCTTGTCGAAGGGCGGCTTCTTGTTGTTGATCGAAAGAATCGTCTCGCCTTCGGTGGAGCCGATCACCACTTTGAAACGCGGATCGTCCTTGACCTGAGAGACGCTGTCGGGATCGAAGAAGGGGAAGGCCTGGATGTCGCCCGAAAGCAGCGCCGGCACGGCGGCGGCGGCGTCGGGTACGATGCGGAACTCGACCTTGTCGAGCGCAACCGGGGCACCCCAGTAATTATCCGACTTCACAAGCGTGATCGACGAGCCCTTGGCCCAGTTCTGGAACTTGAAGGGGCCGGTGCCGACCGGCTTTTCCTTGTTGGTGTCGGCCGATTTCGGCGACACCATCACCGCGTCGCCCCAGCCCATATTGTACAGGAAGGAGCCTTGCGGGTTTTTCAGCGTGACCTTCACCGTCGCCGGATCGACGACATCGACCTTGTCGATCTGCGCGAACAGCCCCTTTTGGGCGTTGACCGAATTGTCGGCCCGGGCACGGTCGAGAGAGAATTTCACGTCGTCGGCGCTGAAATCGCTGCCGTCGTGGAATTTCACGCCGGTGTGCAGCTTGAAAGTGTAGATCTTGCCGTCATCCGAGATGGTCCAGCTTTCGGCAAGGTCGGGGATCACCTCGCCGTTCGGACCGATGCGGGTGAGACCTTCGAAGACATTGGCGTAGAGCACCTCGTCGATGGCGGCGGCGGCGCCCGCGGTCGGATCGAGATGCGGGGGTTCGAGCGGAATGCCGATGACGAGGTCGGTGCGGGCCGAAAATGCCGACGTGGCGGCCGCGAAAGTAAGCACAGCGGCGGCCAAAATGGTCTTCCACAATCTCATTGCCGAACTCCCATGCGGTCAAACGGACAAGCCCAGCGGATAGAAGCGTGATTTGGCCTGTGAGTAAATTGCGTTTCGTGCTGCCGGGTGGCGCCAAGCGAAATGTTTTTCCCGATCAGCCGGTCGTACCGCGCAGCAGCACGTCGAGGCCGATCGCCATCACCTTGGCCGCGTCCACCATGTCGGCGATGCCCACCCATTCGTCCGGCCGATGCGCGAGATCGAGGATGCCGGGGCCATAAGCGATGCAGTCGTAGATCTGGCCAATGCGGGCAACATGCTTCTGGTCGTAGGTACCGGGCGAAATGACGTATTCCGGCTCGCGGTCGAAGATTTCCATGATGCCCTTGGCGACGGCTTTCACCACCGGCGCGTCGCGCTCGGTCATCAGCGGCAGCACCTCCATCAGGTCGCGGATCTCGTAGTCGAACTTTTCTCGCTCGCGCTTCAGCCGGTCGAGGATGCCGGTGACTTCACCCTTGACGGTGGTGAGGTCTTCCTCGAGCAGGAAGCGGCGGTCGATGGTCAGCCGGCAGGAATCCGGCACGTTGGGCGAGGGCAGTCCCGGCCGGAAATCCTCGGTCTGGCCGCCATGGACGGAATTGATGTTCATGGTCGAGCGCCGGGCGCCCTCGGGCACCACCGGCATGCGCGTCACCTTGCGGTCGAGCGCCGGGAAAAGCTCGTCCTCGAAGGCCTGCACGACGGCACCCATATGGCGCACCGCGTTGTCGCCGAGGAACGGCATCGAGCCATGCGCGATCTCGCCCTTGGTCTCGATCTCGGCCCACCAGACCCCGCGATGGCCAAGGCAGATGCGGTCCTTGTTCAGCGGCTCGGGGATGATGACGTGGTCGACCTTCGGCTTCGAGAAATAGCCGAGCTTCGCCAGATGGGCGACGCCGCCGAACCCGCCGGATTCCTCGTCGACCGTGCCGGATATCTCTATGGCGCCGGGAAAGTCGGGATAGACCTCCATGAAGGCTTCGGCGGCAATGACAGAAGCCGCCAGCCCGCCTTTCATGTCGCAGGCGCCGCGGCCGTAGACCCTACCTTCCTTCACCAGGCCGGCGAAAGGATCGACGGTCCAGCCTTCGCCGGCCTCGACCACGTCGATATGCGAGTTGAAATGGACGCAGGCACCGGGCGAGCGGCCGTCGAAGCGGGCGACGACATTGACGCGCGGGTAGCGGTCGGTGTCGCCGGGCGTGCCTTCTGCGCGAATGAATTCGGTTTCGAAGCCGAGCTTCTTGAGGCGTGCGCCAAGATACTCGGCACATGGCCGGTAGGCCTCGCCGGGCGGATTGACGGTCGGAAAGCGGATGAGCTCGGCGGTCAGCGCGATCAGGTCGTCGACCCGGTCATCGACGGCCCGGAGGAGTCGTTCATTCATCCTGCTGATTGAAGAAGCAACGCGGCGCTTTTGCAAGCTGCCTTTCGCGGTTGCCGGACAATGATTGAGGGCAGGCTCGCGCTTAAACCGTTGAGAGTGGGCAGCGGCCCAGCAACTATGACGGGAAATCATTCAAATTCGCGAAATCGAATTGGCGAATTTGTCAAGGAGTGTGTGGTACTTAACGCACCTGCCGGCGAAAATGATGGAAAAGAGACCACGTGATGGCAGGGGGCAATCGAAGGGGTTCATCGCATGAAAAAATCCAGCCTCATGGCGGCCGTGCTGGCAACCACGTTGCTCGGCACGTCGATCGCAAGCCGGGCGGCTTCGCTGGTCGCCAATATCGACGTCTCGACGCAGACGATGACCGTCAGCAGATACGGCCAGGTGCTGTATCGCTGGAATGTATCGACGGCCCGAAGGGGCTACTTCACACCGCGCGGCAGCTACCGGCCGCAATGGACCGCGCGGATGTGGTACTCGCGCAAGTATGACAATTCGCCGATGCCGTATTCGGTGTTCTTCCGCGGCGGCTACGCCATTCACGGCACCGGCGCCGTGAAATATCTCGGGCGTCCGGCCTCGCATGGCTGCGTGCGCCTGCATACGGCCAATGCCGCGACTTTCTATTCGATGGTGAAGGAAGCCGGCTACGGCAACACGCGAATCGTCGTCACCGATTGAAACGGGCCGGAGAGGGCTGCCTAGGCCGCAGGCAGCATTTGATGGCTGCGCCTGCTCGGAGCGTTGCAGCAATGCCGCACATGCTTCAAAAACAAGCAGCTTATACTAGCGTGAGCATCGCCGGAGCTGGTTTGCATGACGGCGCAGTGGTAAGTACGAAGCGTTGTTCTGGCTGCTTGGGGACTTTAATGTATCGATTTCTATTGAGCGCTGCGATCGCGGCAACCGCAACCTCGGCTTTTGCTGCCGATGCACCCGTTCTTCTGGACCAGGAACTCGCGCAGCCGCATATATCAGGTTATGGCGAAATCTATCTCGGAGGTCTCTATTTCGCGACCCCTGGGGACGACTCGGATGGCACGACTGCCGGCGGCGCTGTTCGGGTGAATTTCCCGATCGACGCCCGCTGGAACATCCAGACTGACGGGGTGATCGATTCGCTTTGGGTCGAAGGCACGAACATCTACAGCTACGGCGGTGCGATCCACGGTTACTGGCGCGATCCGAGCTCATATGCGCTGGGTGGATTTGCGACGATAAACGGATTTGGCGGCGATAACGGCATCGGTGACTTAGACCTTTATACCTTCACTGTCGGTCCAGAGGCTCAGGCCTATTTCGGCAACGTGACGATCTACGGGCAGGCCTACTACGGGCAGTTGCGGGCCAGCGGCGAGTCCGAACATTTCGACAATTGGGGCGGCCGGGGTGTCGTGCGGTATTTCGCGCAAGACAATCTCCGCTTCGACGGTGAACTCGGCTTCTCGCGGCTGTCCGGTTTTGGCGGACATTTCGATACGGTAACGGCGGCCTTGCAGGCTACTTATCGGTTCTCAGGGACCCCTTGGTCGGTATTTGGCCGCTATCAGCTGGATCACCTAACCTTCTCGGAAGCTTCAGGCACCGTGAACATCCACAAATACGTGGTTGGCCTGCGGGCAAGCTTCGGCTCGGACACACTGCTTTCCGAGGATCGCAACGGTGCCACGATGGATACGTTCCGGCCGAACTTCACCATCCCCGCTCCGCTTTGAGACAGCAGAACCTGGAGCCGCGTGGACTTAGTCCTCGCGGCCCTTCGTTGCGCATGGCACGCAACACGGCTAGCAGAAAGCTATCTCCTAGCGGTTTAGCGTTTGATCCAGACGAAAGCGATCTGAACGTTCTGGGCCGCTTTAGCTGATCTTGGCCCGCTCACGCCGCTTACGTCGCCGGCCGCTCATCTCCCAGCGCTTGTGGAACCACATCCACTGTCCGGGATCCTCGCGCACCCAGCGCTCAACGACGTCGGCGAGCAGCTGCGTGGTGGCGTGAACATCGACGCTGCCGGTTTCGGTGCGCGGCAAGTCGAGCTTGTCTTCGATTTCCAATCGGAAACGGTTTCCCGGCAGCCTGACGCAGCGCGCCGGATAGACATCGCAGTCATAGTGGCGGGCGAGCATGCCCAGCACGGGATTGCTCTGGCAGGGGCGACCAAAGAAGGTCGTCTCGACGCCGTTCGTGAATTTCTGATCGACCAGCACGCCGATATTGCCGCCGTTTTCCAGGATGGCGGCAAGGGCGAACGATGCGCCGGTCGAGGACGGCAGCAGGCCTCCCATGCTCGAGCGGCGTGTCGAGTGGATGTAGTCGGCAAGGTAGGGATTGTTGGGCGGGCGGAACAGTGCCGTGATGTTCATGCCGAAGGTGGCGGCGGCGACCGGCAAAAGCTCGAAATTGCCGAGATGGCCGGTGAACAGGATGTGCGGCTTCTTTTCGCCTGCGATTTCGACGAAATGCTCGATACCGCTGACCTCGACCCGGCCCGGCTTGGCGGCATTCGGGTCAAAATCGAAGAGTGCATCGAGGAAGATGTATTCGGCGGCAAGCCGGGCCATGTTGCCCCACATGTCGGACGCGATGGCCTCGATTTCGGCATCGCTCTTTTGCGGATAGGCAAGGCGCAGATTGTTGACGGCTACCCTGTGCCGTCCGACCATCGGCCCGATGCGGCGGGCGACGCGGTCGGCGAAGTTGAGCGCGCTGTCAGGCGGCAAAAGGCGCAGCAGGCCGATGACCGCCATGGCAAGCCGCGCCACCAGCCAGTGCTCCATTTGGCGTAGCCGCCGGGCATAGCGGAACATGAAGTCCCGGCGGGCTTTCTTGAGCACCTTGCCGACCATCTTGTCTTAGGAAACGCGAAGAATGATCTTGCCGAAGACGTCGCGGCCTTCCATGCGCTTCAGCGCGTCGTCGATGTCGTCGAAGCCGACTTCGGTGTCGATCACGGGCGCGACGAGACCGGCCGCCATTTTCTGCATGGCATCGGCCATGTTCTCCATGCGGCAGCCGAAGGAGCCGAGCAGCTTCAGCTGTTGCTGGAAAAGCTGCATCAGGTTGACCTGCGTCGAGACGCCGGAGGTCGAGCCGCAGGTGACGAGGCGGCCGCCGCGCTTCAGGCATAGCATCGAACCTGCAAAAGTGTCGGCGCCGACATGTTCGAACACGACATCGACGCCCTTCTTCTTCGTTAGCTTGCGCACCACGCCTTCGAAGCGATCCTCGCGATAGTTGATGACATGGTCGGCGCCAAGCGCCTTCGCCTTGTCGATCTTGTCGTTCGAGCCGACCGTAGTGATGACCGTGCAGCCCATGCGCTTCGCCAATTGGATGGCTGCGGAGCCGATGCCGGAGCCGCCGGCATGGACGAGGATGGTCTCACCGGGCTCCAGTTTCGCGTTGTCGAACAGCATATGCTCGACCGTGCCGAAGGTGACGGGTGCGACGGCAGCGCCGATCTCTGAGACACCGGGCGGCGCAGGCACCAGGAGACGGGCAGGCAGGTTGATCTTTTCCTGCGCGAAGCCGTCGAGATGAAAACCGTGGACGCCGGAGACGTGCTCGCAAAGATTGTCGCGGCCCTCGCGGCAGGCACGGCAGAGCCCGCAGGTTCGCGCGCCGTAGATCGACACCAGTTGCCCCGGCAGGAGGGTGGAGACGCCTGGCCCGACAGCCTCGACCTCGCCCGAGGCTTCGGCGCCGACGACCAGCGGCAGCTTGCGCTTGGCGAAGGCCATGCCGCGCCAGCCCCAGACGTCGATATGGTTGAGCGCCACCGCCTTGATGCGGAGCGTCACTTCACCTTGCGAAGGCGGCGGGGGAGGCGGAAGGTCCACCGTTTCAAGGCGGCGGTCCTCGATAAGTTGCAATGCGCGCATTTGGCCTGTCGGTACTTTGGAAGCGGGAAAACGTCCGCTTAGACCGGTTCCCGCGCCATGACAAGGCAGGTGTTCTGGCCGCCGAAGCCGAAGGAATTCGACAGAACCGTGCCGACCTCTGCGTTGCGCTTCTTGTTTGGCACCACGTCGAGCACGATTGCCGGATCAGGATTGTCGTAATTGATGGTCGGCGGGATGACGCTTTCGCGCATGGTCATCAGCGAGAACGCGGCCTCGACCGCGCCGGCAGCGGACAGCGTGTGGCCGATCATCGACTTGTTCGACGAGATCGGCATCGAGCCGATCCGCTCGCCGAACACGGTCGACAGCGACAGATGCTCCATCTTGTCGTTTTCCGGCGTCGAGGTGCCGTGCGCGTTGACGTAGTCGATCTCGTCCTCGCTCAAGCCGGCATCCGCAAGGGCGGCGCGTACCGCGGCGATGGCCGGCGAACCGTCAGGCTTGGAGCGGGTGCGGTGGAAGTCGTCGGCGCGCTCGCCGCAGCCGCGCATGATGCCGAGGATGGTGGCTCCCCGGGTAAGTGCCGCCTCCAGCGATTCCAGCACCAGCGCGCCGGAACCTTCGGCAAGGACAAAACCGTCGCGGTCCTTGGAGAAGGGTTTCGAGGCCTTTTCGGGAATGTCGTTGTGGGTGGAAAGCGCCGAGAGCAGCGAGAAGCGGATCAGGGCTTCGGCCGTGGCGGAGCCGTCAGCGCCGATCGACAGCGCCTTGTCGCATTCGCCGCGGCGGATCGCCTCGACACCGAGCTGGATGGCGGTGGCGCCTGACGCGCAGGCTGTCGACAGCGTGATCGGCAGGCCGCGCGTGCCAAAACGATCGGCCAGGCGATCGGCGATCGAGCCGAACTGGGTGGTCTCGAAAATGCCGAGCTCCTTCAGTCCGCGCGCCACGCGCAGCAATCTCTCGGAACCGCTTTCCTTCTTGTCGGAATTGTAGAGCGAGAAGCGGTCGGCCCAATCGAGCTCGACCGGCGGCGAGGCGAGAAAGAGCGGGCCGCCGAAATCGCCGGAATCGAGGCCGGCCTCCGACACCGCTTCCTGGGCGGCCGTCTCGGCCAGCTCGTAGGTGAGGGGACTGGCACCCTTGGAGCTCGACGGCAGGAAATCGACCATGCCGGAGATGCGGGTGTTCAGATGATCGACGGGAAAACGGGTGATCGGATGGATGCCGGATTTGCCTGAGGTCAGCGCCGCCCAGTTGTCGGCCTTGCCGACGCCAAGCGAAGTCACCACGCCGATGCCGGTCACGGCGACGATAGGCCTGCCCATGTGATCGCGGAGATTGGCCATGTTCTGTCTGTCTCGCTCTAAGCGGCCTTGATCAGCCCCAGGCCCTCGAATTGGTGATAGCCGATCGCCGTTGCAAGGACGGAGCTGGGGACGCCTACGAATGGCTGCTCCACTGTGGCATCGAAGACAGGGTAGGGGGCCTTGCGGTCGACGGCGAGCGCGGCAAGCGCCACGGCGAAGGGGAACTGGGCTTCCTTCATGTGGCCGGTGAGCGTCGAGAAGGCGCGCACTGCAAGCGCCGGGTCGGCATCGAGTGCCGCCTTTTCGGCCGCCGTGGCGGCATGGGCGCCGGAGGCACCGGAAATCGTCAGCAATTCGCCGGCGGGCAGCGCCGCCTGCTTCAGCGAAGCGGCGATTTCGGCATTCAGCTCGCCGCGCCGGCGCCTCGCCCGGCCGGAAACCACAGGACCGAGCTCAGCATAGATCTTGCGACCCCGGCTCTGCGCATGCTCGCGCTGTTCGAGCACCAAGAAAGCGCCGCCCGAGCCCGTCACCACGCCGCCGCCTTCCGCGCCCTGTCTTTGCCAGACCGGTCTCCACGGGCCGCGATGCAGATAACCGGCGAGCTCATAGCCGAGCAGCATGTCTGAATGCTCGGTCTGGAAGGCGCCGCCGACCAGCACATGGGTCGACTGGCCGGAGCGGATGCGCGCGGCGGCCGTCTCAACGGCAGAGACGCCGGCGCCTTCCTCGCCCATGAAGGTACGAGACGAGCCGGTGACCTTGTGCACGATGGAGATGTTGCCGGCGAGCAGATTGGAAAGCTGGGCGAGGAACAGCGTCGGCCGCAATTCCGTGGTCAGCTTCTCGTTGAGCAGCACGTCGCGGTCGTTGCGGCTCTCGGACGCCGCCAGGATCGCGCTGTCCACGGCCTCGTCGCGCTCGCCGCCGCCGGCCGCCACAACCATGTCCATGGTCGCGCAAAGCTCGTCATTGCCCTTGATGCCGGCGTCGTCCAGCGCCAGGCCGGCGACATAGGTGCCGAGCCGCTGCCAGGTCTCCATCTGGCGCTGGTCGCCGCGCTTGGCGATCTGCAGGTTCCAGTCGATCTCGGGCAGGGGATGAATTGTGTAGGGCGCAAAGCGCGTCGCATCGAGCACCGGCTCAACGCCCGGCCGGGTCAGCTTCTGCCAATGCGCGTCCGGTCCTTCTCCCAGCGAAGAGACAAGGCCGATGCCGGTGATGACGACGTCGCGCGGGCTGCTCATGAGCGGCTTTGCTGGTCAGGCTGGAGGCGGGGCAAGGTCGCGCTCTTCAGGCGGCCTTGGCCGCGACCAGCGCGTCGATCTTGGCGCACAGGTTCTGCATGACGAAGTAGTCGTCGGTCGAAGCCTTGCCGTCATTGACCTCTTGCGTCCACTTCTCGAGCGGCACCTTGATGCCGAATTCCTTGTCGATGGCAAAGACGATGTCGAGGAAATCGAGGCTGTCGATGCCGAGATCGTCGATGGTATGGCTTTCGGGCGTGATGGTGTCGATATCGATCTCGCTGGTGTCGGCAATGATCTTGGCGACTTTCTCGAACGTGGTGGACAAGGGCTCTTCCTTCGGTTGCGGGCGGAATCTGTCCGCATCTTGTTTTGGCGCTGTCTAATCGGTTTTTCCGGGCAGGAAAAGGCCTGACACGCCGGGCGCAGATGGGATGCCGGCTTTGTGGACGCAAGAAGGGCCGCCGGGCAACCGGCGGCCCTTCCCATTTTACGTGGCGTAAGCTCAGCCTTCGCGGAGCTTGACCAGATCGTTGAGCAGCCCGCCCGTCCCGTTGTGGACAGTCAGGCGCTCGACCTTGCCGGCGATGGCCTCGAGAGCCTCGAGTTCCTTCAGCCGCAGCATCACCGGATTCTCGGCCATCACCTTGGCCGTGTTGAGCAGCGAACGCGTGGCGTTCGTCTCCTCGCGGCGGCGGATGACGTTGGCTTCGGCCTGCTTCTCGGCCGAAACCACCTGGTTGAGGATCTCGCGCATCTCGCCCGGCAGGATCACATCCTTGAGCGCGATATCGCTGACCTCGAGACCGATCGCGGCCATGTCGGAACGCACCTTGGCGGCTGCCTCCTCATCGACCGTGATCTTCTTGTCGAGGATCTGGTCGAGGGTGAGCGCGCCGAGCGTCTTCCGGAAGGCGTACTGCAGGGCGCGGTAGAGGGCTTCGGAGAAGTCCTTCACCGTGCTCACCGCCGTCACCGGATCGACGACCCGGTATTCGGCGGCGATGTTGACGCGGATCGTCACGCGATCCTTGGTCAGCACTTCCTGCCCGGCGACATCAAGCGACTGCCGCTTGAGATCGACGACCTTCACCTGGACCATGCGCCCGACATTCCAGAAGGCGTGCACCCCCGCGGCAAGCGTGCGGGTGTAGACGCCGTCCACGAACAGCAGACCGACCTGACCGTCCACGACCGGATGCAGGAACATGTGTTCCGTCTTTCGGGCCTGGCCGATCCAGCGCATCAAGGCCGGATCGACGGCCAGATCGGCCGCCGCGTCGACGGAGGTCACCGCCCACGGGCCGGCATCCGTCCACAGCACGAGCTTGCGATCCGGAGCGAGAACGGCATGAAGGGCGCCGTCGCGCTCGATCACGGCAATGTCGGTGCGCCCGGTGCGAACCACGGTGAAGTGACGCGCGGCCACATCCGGGAGCTTGTCGAACAATGCCTTCTCGTAGGCCGAAACGAATTCCGGGTTCTTCAGGTCGTGCCTGGAGATTTCCAGGTTTCCGCGCCGGTTGTCGAGCCAATGTTCGCCCGGCATCAGGACAGCCTGGATCTCGCCCTTGTAGAGGGCGACGGCACGTTCATTTTCCTTCACGAGGACGCGCTGGCGTCCCAGAACCTTTTCGAGAATGGTCTTCATTGTCGTTACTCCTGTCGGGCATGGCCCCGTGCGAGGCGTCACGTCATGCGTCGATCGTCCTTTCGTTTCTCGTTTCGTTTCCCGGCACGGATGATCCGGAGACCGGTGGCATCGCCAGGCGGCGGGCCTTCGGGAGCGGATCGCGGGGCGGCAAGGCGGGCGCCGGCGCCCGAAGGCTCCTTTGCCGGCATTGCCGCGCCTTGATCGTCACCGCGAGCCTGGCCGCGAGCCGATGGCATCGGACCGTTCGATACGGCCTCGGCCCGAAGGCTTAGCCGTCTGTCAGGTCTTCTGCATTCCGGTCCCCGGACCGTTTTGGATAACACCACCCAAAGGTGTCGGCTTAACAGGCCGTTGGAGAAGGAATCGAACCTTCGACAATCAGATTATGAGTCTGACGCTCTAACCAAACTGAGCTATCCGTGCTGATGAAGGGACTCGAACCCCTGACCTCCGGACCCAAATCCGGCGCTCTTCCTCTGAGCTACATCGGCGATTCCAACACTCCGAAACGGCGCCGTACACAGCGCGGCAAGCCGGCTGCGCGGGCGGAGACGAAAGCTCCAACCGTTGTGCTCGCTTCGTTTTTCGTGACCGGGAGCGCGCCTATAGACCCTGCGACGGCTTGTCGCAAGCGGCATTATCGCGGGGGCTTGCGGCTTCTTGCGTCTGTGGCATTTCGGCCACAGTGCTGAGCTGGGCAGACCTATGCCGTCAGAAGGTGACGCGGCCGAGCACTTTGAGGCCGTCTCCATTAGGCGCCACGACCACGGCCTCGCCCTCGCGCGGCGCGACGCCGGTGAGCGCCTGGATGTTTTCCAGATGCGTGACCAGCACCAGATTGTCAGAGCCGGAATAGCCCCGGATCTCCTTCATTACCGCCTCCATCTGAGCGGCCTTCTCAGCCGAGTCGGTCTTGAGCAGGTCGAGCGGCGCAAATGGTTTCGGTTCGGCCTCGAAAGCGATGCGGGCGGTATCGAGGCAGCGGCAGTAGCGGCTGGAGAGCACACGCTCGATGGGCGCCGCGCGCGCCGCAAACAGCGCCCCGATGCGGCTTGACTGCTGCTTGCCGCGCTCGGACAGGTTGAGCTGGGTGGCGCAATTGCCGATGTCGAAATTCGCCGGATCGGTGGTCCCGGTGACGAAGGCATGCCTAAGCAGGACGATATGGCCGCCATCGCGCAGCAGCGCCCAGCCGGCGTCGGTTGCGTGGGCGAGGGTGGGAACGGCAAGCAGGAAAAGCGCCAGGGCAAGTCGCAGCATGTGAAGTCCTTATGGCGGCCGGAGAGGCCGGGGCCATGATCGGCATATAGGGACCGCAAAGCCGGCTGAAAAACAAGCAGAGGACCAACGGTCGGCCGGAGAACGGCCGATTGCACGGCGCTCGGGGCTTGCCTATCACGGGAAAGATGTCTCCGCCCGAACAATGACGCCGCTCACCGAAACCGTCCTCTTCGTCTTCAGTCTCGTTGCGCTCGGCTATTTCGCCGGCCTTACCGGCTATCTGAAGCCGGCAAGTGGTGAGGGCATATCCGAATTCGCCGTCAACGTGGCTAGCCGCTGCTCTTGTTCCAGACGATGGTGAACTCCGATTTCCATGGCGTGGCGCCGTGGTCGCTGTGGAGCGCCTATTTTGCGGCGGTTGCCGTCACCTGGTCCGCCGGGCACTTGGTCATGACGCGCCTCTTCGGCCGCGATGCCCGCGCCGGCATCGTCGGCGGCGTGTCCTCGGCCTATTCCAATGTCGTGCTGCTTGGCGCGCCCTTCATCCTCGGCATATTCGGCACCAGCGGCTTCGAGGTGCTGTCGCTGCTGGTCTCGATCCACCTGCCTGTCATGATGATGGCGTCAATCGTGCTGTTCGAGATGTTCGGTCGTCGCGACGACGAGTCTGTGCATCCGTTGCGCGTCATCCGGAATTTCCTCAGGCGGCTGTTCGTCAACCCGCTGATCATCGGCATTCTCGCGGGGCTCGCCTGGCGCTTCATCGGCGCGCCGCTGCCGCCGCTGATCGAGCGGCTGGTCGACGCGCTGGCCGATACGGCCGGGCCGGTGGCGCTGTTTGCGATGGGGCTCAGCCTGCGCCGCTTCGGCATTTCCGGCAACGTGCGCCCAGCGCTCGCGCTGTCGGCGCTGAAACTCTTCCTGATGCCGGCCTTGGTGCTGCTCGCGGTCTGGCTGCTCGGCCTGCCGCCGCTGACGGCAAAGGTCGCCGTGGTCGTGGCGGCGCTGCCTTCCGGCATCAATTCCTATCTCATCGCCGTCCAATTCAACACCGGCCAGGCGCTGGCGTCCAACCAGATGACGATCGCCACGGCCAGCGCGGTGCTCACCACATCCTTCTGGCTGACGGTGGTCCTGCACGTGTTCGGCTAGCGCTCGTTTTTGCTGGCCCAACCCCTATATGCCATCTTGTGATTGCTTGCCGGGCTTTCCCTAGGTAAGAGCAATGCGCCGGCGTGCAGCCTTGCACGCCCCCGAATATCCAGAAAAACGGCCGATCAGCGCGCCGAACGGAGGCCAGACCATGCTTCAGAAAACCAGTCATTTCATGCGCCAGGCCAATCTCATCAACGGCGAATGGGTGCAGGCCGACAGCGGCCAGACCATCGACGTCAACAACCCGGCGACCGGGCTGAAGATCGGCACTGTGCCGAAGGCCGGCAAGGCCGAAACCCGTCGCGCCATCGAGGCCGCCGATGAAGCATTCAAGAGCTGGCGCAAGACCACCGCGCTCGAGCGCTCGAAGCTTCTGCGCAAGCTGCACGACGCAATGATGGACAATCAGGACGTGCTGGCCGAGTTGCTCACCATCGAGCAGGGCAAGTCGCTGTTCGAATCCAAGGGCGAGATCGGCTCGGCCGCGAGCTATATCCTGTGGTTCGCCGAGGAAGGCCGCCGCATCTATGGCGACATCGTGCCGTCGCCCTGGGGCGACCGCCGCATCCTGGTGACGAAGGAGCCGGTCGGCGTCATTGCCGCCATCACGCCCTGGAACTTCCCGTCCTCGATGCTCGCCCGCAAGCTCGGACCGGCGCTGGCCGCGGGCTGCACGGCCGTGGTCAAACCGGCCTCGCAGACGCCTTATTCGGGCCTCGCCTGGGGCGCGCTCGCCGAAGAGGTCGGCTTCCCCAAGGGCGTCATCAACATCCTGACCGGTTCGGCCGGCGAGATCGGCGACGAGATCTGCGCCAACCCGCTGGTCAAGAAGATCACCTTCACCGGCTCGACCGAGGTCGGCAAGATCCTGATTCAGAAGTCGTCGACGACGGTCAAGAAAGTGTCGATGGAACTCGGCGGCAATGCTCCGTTCCTGGTCTTCGACGATGCCGACATCGATCGCGCCGTCACCGGCGCCATCACCGCGAAGTACCGCAATTCCGGCCAGACCTGCGTCTGCACCAACCGCTTCCTCGTCCAGGCGGGTATCTATGACAAGTTCGTCGAGAAGCTGGCCGCTGCCAGCAACAGTCTGAAGGTCGGCTCCGGCCTGGAAGAAGGCGTGCAGCAGGGGCCGCTGATCGACGAGAAAGCGGTCGAGAAGGTCGAGGAACTGATCGCCGATGCCACCTCGAAGGGCGGCAAGGTCGTTGCCGGCGGCAATCGCCATGCGCTCGGCGGCTCGTTCTTCCAGCCGACGGTCATCGCCGACGCCACGCCCAAGATGCGCTTCATGAAGGAAGAGATCTTCGGGCCGGTCGCCCCGGTGTTCAAGTTCGAGACCGAGGAAGAAGCGATCGCATTGGCCAACGACACCGAGTTCGGCCTCGCCTGCTATTTCTACACCGGCGATCTCGGCCGCGCCTTCCGCGTCATGGAAGGGCTGAAATACGGCATGGTCGGCGTCAATGAAGGCCTGATCACCACGCCCGAGGCGCCGTTCGGCGGCGTCAAGGAATCGGGCCTCGGCAAGGAAGGCGGACATCAGGGCATCGAGGACTATCTCGACACCAAATATGTCTGCCTCGGTGGCCTCGGCCTCTGACACCGCTTGACTGGCGGGGCAGGCATCAGGCCTGCCCTTGCCGGAGATGGCCGGCGTAGTCCACAGATCAATGAACTGACGTTTTCGGGCACAGCGATGAAGGACGGCGAGGTCTTCGGCACGACGCAGGCGGGCGAGGCTGTTCGCCGCTTCACCATCCGTGGCGGTGGTCTCACGGCCAACATCATCGGGGTTGGCGCGATCATCCAGGATCTGCGGCTCGCCGGCCATGATGCGCCGCTGGTGTTGGGCTACGACCAGTTCGAGCCCTATGAGACCGACCGCGCCTATTTCGGCGCCGTCGTCGGCCGCTTCGCCAACCGCATTCGCGACGGTCGCTTCACCATCGCCGGCAAGCGCTACCAGACCGAGCGCAATTTTCTAGGGAAACACACGCTGCATGGCGGCTCGCAGGGCTATTTCCACCGGCCATGGTCGGTCTCGCTGCACGGGCGCGATTTCGTGACGCTGACACTGCACGATCCCGACGGCACGATGGGCTTTCCAGGCGCGCTGGACGTCACCTGCACCTATCGGCTGAAGATCCCCGGCACGCTCAGCATGGAACTGACCGCCACATGCGAGGAGCCGACGCTCTGTAATCTTGCGCAGCACTCCTACTTCAATCTCGACGACGGGGGCGCGGGCGACACTCTCGACCACCGGCTGATGCTCAATGCCGGCGCTTATACGCCCGTCGACGCAGAGATGATCCCGACCGGCGCGGTGAAGCCCGTCGACGGCACGCCCTATGACTTCCGCCAGGCGCGGCCGCTGCGCATGGAATCGGAAGGCGAGCAGCTTCCCTACGATCTGAATTACTGCCTCGCCTCCAGCCGTGGACCGCTGCACCAGGCAGCCTGGGTGCAGGGCGCCAGTTCCGGCGTCGAAATGGAAGTCTGGACCACCGAGCCCGGCCTGCAGCTCTATATCGGCCAGTATGTCGCGCCGTCCTCCCCTGGGCTGGACGGGCGCGGCTACAAAGCCTTTTCAGGCCTCTGCCTCGAAGCTCAGACCTGGCCCGACGCGCCGAACCGGCCCTATTTCCCACAGGCCACGCTTTGGCCGGGCCAGATCTACCATCAGGTGACGGAATACAGGTTCCGGCTCCCTAGCTAGATCCCAAAGGCTGTTCTTAGAATCTCGAACGGCGCGAGCGCGCCGCGCACCTGTACGACGGCCGCAGCCACCCGATGCGCGCGCCGAACCGCGTCGACTGGGGCGTGACCGGCAAGCCGGGCGGCGAGATAGCCGCCGTTGAAGGAATCGCCGGCGCCGGTTGTATCGACAGGCGAGGCGACATGCACTGCCTCGATTGTTTCCGAGGCGCCGTCCATGGCAATCAATGCCGGCTGCTCGCCGTTCTTGACGACAACCTCGCCGACCACTCCTCCGAGACGCCTGGCAGTTGTTTCCGGCGCCTCATCGCCAAACAGCATCTGCTCATCCGGAAAAGTGGGCAATGCGATATCCGCGACGGCGAGCGCTTCCAAGATCGCAGCCTGCGCGGTTTCACGGCTCGGCCACAGCCTGGGACGGTAATTCGGGTCAAAGGCGACCAGCGAACCCGCCGCGCGTGCTGTCGCGACGGCCGAAAGCAGGGTTTTGCGCGCGGCATCATCCAGAATTGCCAAAGTGATTCCGGAAAAATAGACAAGCGCCTGGTTTTCAAGACTTTTCGCCAGTGCCGCTGCATCGGAGGCAAGCTGGCGCGCGGCAGCATCGCTTCGCCAGTAAGTGAAGGCGCGCTCGGCTCCAGTGAGCGTGATGGCGTAAAGGCCCGGTCTTGCGCCGGCAATGACCGGGCTGCTGCCGATACCGATGCCGTTCTGGGCTAAGAACGCGATCTGATCGCGGGAAAAAGGGTCGTCGCCGAAGGCCGAGACATAGGTCGCGGGCCGGCCGGGGCTGAGCGCATGCAGCGCCCATAGCGTATTGAAGGTGTCGCCGGCAAAGCCCATACGCCAGTTCGGTCCTGCCTGGCCCGACAGTTCGAGCATGCATTCGCCGATCGACGCGACACCATTGGCTTCCATATGACTTGTCCTCCTAAAGCTTTGGTGCTGTAGCTTTTTGCAGCCAGCAGCGCCATGCTTGGCGCAGGCCGATTTTTGCGCCAGAAGCGATTTCCCACAGGCGGGAGGGATGCTGCGCGCAGCCCGTGACGTTATCAGCCGAAGAGGAGCCGGTTTGGCATCGATATGGCGTTACATTCTTGCGGGTCTCGGTCTTGCTGCCCTGCTGGTCGGCATTCTGACTGTCGTCTACCTGACGGCGCCGCATTCGGCACCGGGCCCCGATACGTCGCGTTCGAAAAAGACGGCGAGCGGCCTGTTCGTTGCGAGCTTCGAGCCGGAGCGCGGCGTCATCCGGCAGGGCGAGCTGCAATCCTGGCTGCTGACGCTGAAGACCTCCGCCGGCGCTCCGGTGGAGGGGGCCGCGATCACCGTTTCCGGCGGCATGCCGCAGCACAATCACGGCCTGCCGACCAGCCCGCAGGCGACCGACTATATGGGGGCGGGACGCTACCGCATCGACGGCGTGAAATTCACCATGACCGGCTGGTGGCAATTGCGCTTCGCGATCTCGGCGGCGGCGGGTTCCGATTCCGTCGTCTTCAACATCGTGTTGTGAGCGGCCGATGAAGCGTCTTCTCCGCCTCGCAAACCTGTCCGCTCTGGCTGCGCTCGCTTGGCTTGGCGGTTGCGGCGAGCCCGAGTTCAGCGACGCCGAGAAGAAGGCCATCGCCTCGCTGGCGTTGAACACGCTGCCGGCGCTCAAAGCGGACATGACGAACCAGTATGCCGATGTGCCGGCCGCTGCGGCGCTCGGATCGACGCTGTTCTTCGATGTCGGCATGAGCCGCGGCGGCACCGTGTCCTGCTCGACCTGCCACAAGATCGACCGTCAGTTCCAGGACGACCTGCCGCGGGCGGTCGGCGTCGGCCACACCAATCGCCGAACCATGCCGCTGGCCGGCGTGGCGCGCGATCCTTGGTTCTTCTGGGACGGACGCCGCGACAGTTTGTGGGCGCAAGCGCTGACGCCGCTCGAAAACCCGCTGGAGCAGGCCGGCAACCGCGCGGCCTTCGCGCATTACATCAAGGAGCGGTTCGGCGAGCGCTATGAGCGCATTTTCGGGCCGCTGCCCGATCTTTCCACCGTGCCGGCCAATGCCAGCCCGCTCGGCACCGAGGCCGAAAAGGCGGCATGGAACGCCATGCCCGCCAGGCAGGCCGAAGACGTCAACCGCGTCTTTGCCAATATCGGCAAGGCAATCGCGGCCTTCGAGCGCTCGATCGAACCTGGGCAGACGCGTTTCGACCGCTTCGCGATCGACCTCGCGACCGGCACCAAGCCGCAAGGCGATGCTGCCTTCTCGCCGGAAGAGATCCTCGGGCTGAAGCTGTTCATCGGCAAGGCCAATTGCGTGACCTGCCATAACGGGCCGCGCTTCACCGACAATTCGTTCCACAACACCGGCGTGCCGCCGGTCAAGGATCTGCCGCCCGACCGCGGCCGGGTCGATGCCGTGGCTCAAGTGCAGGCGGACCCGTTCAACTGCTTCGGCAAGTTCCGCGACGGCGATGAAAGCGCCTGCCGCGAATTGCGCTTCATGGTGAAGGACGGGCAGCAACTCGTGCGCGCCTACAAGACGCCGTCGCTCAGGGGGGCAGCTACGCGTGCGCCCTACATGCATGCCGGGCAGTTCTCGACCCTCGACGAGGTGGTGGCGCACTATTCGAAAGCGGCGCCCAGCGTTGAAGGCGTTTCGGAGATCCACCCGCTCGAGCTTTCCGATCGCGAGCGCGCGGCTCTGGTGGCGTTCCTGAAGACTCTGTCGGAGTAGAGTCTTAATTTTGCGCGATTCCGGACGGAAAACGGCTGCGCACCTTTCCTGGAATTGCGCTAGCGATCCTTCACCGTTTCCATCGCGACGAAGGTGGAAGTCTGTGCCACGTGGGGAAGGGCCGAAATGCGCTCGCCGAGCACGCGGCGGTAGGCGGCGATATCGGTGGTGCGGACCTTCAGGAGATAGTCGAAGCTCGACGCCATCATATGGCACTGCTCGATCTCCGGCACGCCCTGCACCGCGCGGTTGAACGCGTCGAGCGCCGCCGAGCGCGTATCCGACAGCTTCACCTGGACGAAGGCGACATGTCCTTCGCCCATGCGCTCCCGGTCGATAATCGCGCGATAGCCTCTGATGTAGCCCTCCTTCTCAAGACGCTTCACACGGGCCTGCACCGGGGTCTTCGACAGCCCGACCTTCAAAGCCAGCTCGGACATTGAAAGCCGGCCGTCGCGCCCGAGCGCGGCCAGGATGTTGCGGTCAATGCGGTCCAATTGGTCTTCGCTCATCGGTCTTACGGTCAAAATGGCGGGAGCTAAGCCTATACGATAGCTCGAATGGACTGTCTCGTCGATTTCTTTGGACCGACCTGGGCTCCCAGCTGTGCTAGCGTTGCGCCAATCGGTCCGGCGACCGCCAGACCTGCTCGCTAACGCTTGCTCTCAGGATCCGACATGCCGCTCGATGCCATCCGCCAGCAGATCCGCGCCAACTATTTGCCCGACGAAGACGAGGCGGTGAGGCGACTGTCCGCGGCTGCCAGGCTTTCGGCGGAAGAGCGCAAGGCGATCTCGGCGCGTGCGGCCGATCTGGTGCGCGCGGTGCGCGGCTCGAGCGACCCTCGGCTGATGGAGGTTTTTCTTTCGGCTTATGGCCTGTCGACCAAGGAAGGCGTGGCGCTGATGTGTCTCGCCGAGGCGCTACTGCGCGTTCCCGATGCCGAGACGATGGACGATCTCATCGCCGACAAGATCGCGCCCCATGACTGGTCGGCGCATTCGGGCAGCTCGAGTTCCATTTTCGTCAACGCCTCGACCTGGGCGCTGATGCTGACGGGCCGCGTGCTCGATGAAGGCGAGGGCGGTATCGAAGGCACGCTGCGCGCCATGGTGCGCAGGCTCGGCGAGCCGGTCATCCGCAAGGCCGTGGCGGCGGCGATGCGCGAAATGGGCGAGCAGTTCGTGCTCGGCCGCACCATCGCCGAAGCGGTCAAGCGCGGCCGTCCGATGACGCAGAAGGGCTATCTCTATTCCTTCGACATGCTGGGTGAGGCGGCCCGCACCGAGGCTGATGCGCTGCGCTATCACCGCGCCTATGCGGATGCGATTTCCTCGCTCGACGCGGGGTCCAATGGCCCGGACATTCGCTACAACCACGGCATTTCGGTCAAGCTTTCGGCACTGCATCCGCGCTATGAGGTGGCGCAGAAGGAGAAGATGCTGCCGGTAATGGCCGAGCGGCTGTTGTCGCTGGCGCTTGCCGCGCGGCATTCGCGCATGGGCCTCAACATCGATGCCGAAGAGGCCGACCGGCTCGATCTGTCGCTCGACGTCATCGAACGCGTGCTCGCCGAACCGGAGCTTGCCGGTTGGGATGGTTTCGGCGTCGTCGTCCAGGCCTATGGCCCGCGCGCGGCCTTCGTCATCGACTGGCTCTATGCGCTTGCCAAAAAATACGACCGCAAGATCATGGTGCGGCTGGTGAAGGGCGCCTATTGGGACACCGAGATCAAGCGGGCACAGACGCTTGGGCTTGCCGGCTATCCGGTCTTCACCCGCAAGACCAACACCGACGTCTCGTATCTGGCCTGCGCGCGAAAACTGCTGTCGATGACCGACCGCATCTACCCGCAATTCGCCACCCACAACGCGCACACGGTGGCTGCCATCCTGTCGATGGCGAAGGATCGCGACTCCTTCGAATTCCAGCGTCTGCACGGCATGGGCGAATCGCTGCACGAGACGGTGCGCAAGGCCGAAAGGACGCGCTGCCGCATCTACGCGCCGGTCGGTGCGCATTCCGACCTGCTCGCCTATCTGGTGCGGCGGCTCTTGGAAAACGGCGCCAACTCCTCTTTCGTCCACCAGTTGACCGACGAGGAGGTCGAGCCGGAAGAAATCGCCCGCGACCCGCTGGAGGCTGTAGAGAAACAAGGCCCCGCCGCCAATCCGGCGATCGCGCGGCCCGCCGCGATCTTCGGCGCCCACCGGCGCAATTCAAAAGGATTCGACATCAGTGATGCGGTGACTCTTGCAGCCATCGACAGGGCACGGGCGGAATTCGCGGGAGCGGATCGCTGGCATGCCAAGCCGATCACGCCCGCCGCCGGCTACGGCAAGCCGCGCCAGATCGTCAACCCGGCCAAGCCCGATGAGGTCGTCGGCACAGTGCATGAGGCGGCGGCCAAGCAGGTCGCGACCGCCGTGCGTATCGCTGTGGAGGCGCAGCCGGCCTGGGCAAAACGCCCGGTTGCCGAGCGCGCCGCGATCCTCAACCGCGCCGCCGACCTCTACGAGGCCAATGCCGCCGAGTTCTTCGCTTTGGCCACTCGAGAGGCCGGCAAGTCGTTGGCCGACGGCGTCGCCGAAGTGCGCGAGGCGGTCGATTTCCTGCGTTACTATGCGGCCGAGGCGGCGAATGCCGAAGCGGGCACTGAAGCCCGTGGCGCAATCGTCTGCATCTCGCCGTGGAATTTCCCGCTGGCCATCTTCACCGGCCAGATCGCGGCGGCGCTCGTCACCGGCAATTCGGTGATCGCGAAGCCCGCCGAGCAGACGCCGCTGATCGCCTTCCGCGCCGTCGAGATGCTGCGCGAGGCCGGCGTGCCGGAGGATATCATCCAGCTTCTGCCGGGTGACGGTGCGTCGGTCGGAGCGCCGCTCACCGCCGACCCGCGCATCGCAGGTGTCTGCTTTACCGGCTCGACCGAGGTCGCCAAGCTGATCGAAAAACAGCTGGCCGAAACGGCGGCGCCCGATGCCATGCTGATTGCCGAGACGGGTGGGCTGAACGCCATGATCGTCGATTCCACGGCGCTTCCCGAGCAGGCGGTGCGCGACATCCTCGCCTCCGCCTTCCAGAGCGCCGGGCAGCGCTGCTCGGCGCTGCGCGTGCTCTACGTGCAGAAGGATGTCGAGAAGAAGATGCTGGCCATGCTGAAGGGCGCGATGGAAGCCCTCAATGTCGGCGATCCGTGGCTGATCTCGACCGATGTCGGCCCGGTCATCGACGATGAGGCGCAGGCCTCGATCGGCGACTACTGCAAGAAAAAGGGGCTGGAGGGGCGCCTCATCGCCAAGCTCGAAGCGCCGGCTGCCGGCCGCTTCGTCGCGCCGCATGTCTTTCGGGTCAAAGGCATCGAGGAGATGGAGCGCGAAGTGTTCGGTCCGGTGCTGCATGTCGCCACCTTCGACGCCGACGACATCGACGCGGTGATTGCCGGCATCAACCGCAAGGGCTACGGCCTGACCTTCGGCCTGCACACCCGCATCGAGGGCCGCGTCCAGCATTTCGTCGACGGCATCCATGCCGGCAACATCTATGTCAACCGAAACCAGATCGGCGCCGTCGTCGGCTCGCAGCCCTTCGGCGGCGAGGGTCTGTCCGGCACCGGGCCGAAGGCCGGCGGGCCGCATTATCTGCGCCGCTTCCGCAAGGGCCCGCAAGCCGGAACGGAAGTCGGCGACGGCCACAAGGTGACGGCGACGGAACTCGCGGACAATCTGCCGGACCCGACGCTTGGCGGTTGGTCGACGCGACCCGATCGCGTGGCGATTCTGAGAAAACATCTGCGCGGCAAGGGGGTTGCGGCCATCGCCGCCGCAGCGGGCCTCGATTTCGGGCAGGTCGACCTGCCGGGCCCGACCGGCGAGGCCAACACGCTGTCGCTGGCGCCGCGCGGACGGGTGCTCTGCCTCGGGCCGGATGCCGAGACGCTGCTTGCGCAGACAATCCAGGCTTTAGCCGCCGGCAATGCCGTTCTGGCAGTGGCGCCAGGCGCGCCGGCGGCGCTGTCGGCGCTGACCGGCAAGGGCCTGCCGCTGGCGGCGATCGACGGTCGGCCGGACCCGGTCGAAGCGCGCTCGCTGCGCGTCGACGTCGTTGCCTTCTCCGGCACGCCGGAAGCGGCGCGCATCGTGCGCAAGGTGGTTGCCGAGCGCGCCGGGCCGATCGTGCCGCTGATCAGCGAGGTGCTTAATCCGGCGGCTTATGCGCATGAGCGCGCGGTCTGCGTTGACACGACGGCGGCCGGCGGCAATGCCAGCCTGCTTGCTGCGGCCTAATCAGGTGCGGGAAGGCCGCCGCGTTAGCGGCGGTCAGGCGCCCTCGACGACCGAAAACCCTTCGAACTGGGGGTGGCCAAGATAATGCACCTTGGCGGTGCCGGCGTTGCGATGGGCGGCCCGGAAGTTCTCCGACTTCGTCCAGGCGATGAAATCGTCCTGGCTTGCCCAGACGGTGTGCGAGGCGAACAGTGGATAGCCCTCGGTCTCGTTGACCGGGCCGCGCAGCAGGTGGAATTCCTTAAAGCCTTTCATGTCGGAGAGGCTGGAATCGCGGCTCTTCCAGACGTTCTCGAAAGCCTCCTCTGAGCCGTTCTGGACCTTGAAGCGGTTCATGGCGATGTACATTGGCTTCCTTTCGAGATGGACGAATTCTGAGGTTTAGGGTGGCGGAGGCTTTAAAAAGGGCCGATCCGCGCCTTGAACACCCAACTTGATTTTCCGGTCTCGGGTGGAATGGGAGGGAACGGGGCTTGCTTGCGCACCAGCGTCAAAGCGAACTGATCGAGCTCGGCGGACCCTGAACTTTCAGTGAGCTGCAGGTCGCTGACGCTGCCGTCGGCCGCTACGACGAAAACCACCCTGGCGTTGTTGCGAGCCTTGGCCTGGATCGATTTCGAAACGCGACGGTTGGCGCGCGCAAGTTTCTTCTGGATTTCACCGCTGTAGTGGGATTCCAGGGCATTGCCGGCAGCGACCTGTTTCTTGCCCTTGCTGGCGGTAACAGGCGCGTCGCGTGTATCGCCATCCGCCGTGCCGCCGGTTGCATTGGTCTGGTCTGCCGCTGCCGATGGGGCTGGGCCGCTCGATGTCGCACTGGGGACCGGTGGCTGTTGAGGCTCGGCAAGGGGCGCTTCAGCGCTTTGCAGTTCGGTCGCGGGCGTAGGTTTGCTGTCGTCGGGGACAGTCTGGTCATCCTGGCGTGGGCTGGTGGCCGCCACGATATCCGGCGCGGAAGCGGCTTCCTTGACGGCTTGCGGCGGAAGCTGAGGCGTCGAGGGTTCGCTTGCTGGTTCCTGCGCTTCGACCGGCGGTGCGGGCTGCGCGGCCTGGCGTTTCACCGGCTGCAGTTCGGGCACCAAGGTGACATCCACGGCGCCGGACGACTGGTCGTCCAGGGCGCTGCCGGTGACGTTGGCGCCGGACTGATCTGTGCCCTCGGCCCGAATCGCGTCCATGGAGTCGAATATCCCGGCAGGCGCGAACAGGAACGCGGCCGCCGCAGCGCCATGGAGCAGGCCGGAAGCGATGATCGCCACCGGCCATTTGCGATGCCCGGCCGAGTGCCGCGGCTGCATGAGCGGCTCGGCCGGCGTGATCGCCGGTTCGCTGCCTGCATCGGAGGAGTGATTGATGTCCTGCATGTCTCGCGCCGAGACCTGCTGTACGCGATAAGAAATTGTCAAATCAAGATCGGTTGCCGCCTATGGCCCACGCCATGGCGTCTCCTGGCGGGCCGGATGCAATCCCCACCTCTATACGCCGAAGGCGATGGCGGTTTTAGTCGAGGTCTTCAGGTCGCGCATGCAGGCCGTCGGCTCGACGCCGGTTCCAGCGCATTCCGTCGCGCTGTTGATCAGCACGCGGCCGAGCTTGCCGCAGTCGGCGCCCGCGAGATCGAAGCGCGTGACTTTCGTCTTGCCGACCGGCAGGTCCTTGAAATCGAGCACGGTGAGGCGGTCGACAACGCCGGACTCATTGAACAGCGCGATTTCGAAAGCGGACTTCGACAGGTCGGCGCCGAGCGCGTTGTTGACGACGAAGGTCAGCCGGCAGCCCTTGTCCGAAGGCTGCACGGCGTTGAGTTCGAGATTAAGGGCCGGCGCTGGCGCGGACTGGCCGCGCGCCGGCACCGGGCCGAGCGACATCGCCAGCGCCGAGGTCAAGAGACAGAGCGATGTCGTCAAGTTCATGGTTCTCAGCCTCCAAAGCGCATGGTTGCCGCAAGCTTCAGCGTGACGCCCGGTTCGTAGAGGACGGCAGTCGTGCTTGCGTTGAGCGGATTGGTGTATTTGACATCGAACAGATTGTCGGCGCGGACGTCGAGCTTGAGGTTGTCGGTCGCCTGGTAACTGGCAAAGGCATTGACCAGCGTATAGTCCTTGGCCACCGGATTGCCCTTGGGCTTGCCGTTATATTGCACTTCACCGCCGACGGTGAGCCTGTCCTCGAGGAAGCGAAGGCCGAGCTGCGCCGTCACCTGCGAGGAGGGAATAGTGGCAAGGTCGGCCCGCTCGCCTTCATACGAAATAGTGTGGCCGTTGATGATCGAGGCCGAGAAGCCCGCATAGCCCCAGCCGGCGTCATAGACGCTTTCCAGTTCGAAACCGTTGATCTTGGCCTTGGCGAAGTTCTGGTACTGGAAGCAGATCGGGATGCCGGGGCCGAACGGGCAGCCGCTGGTCGGGTCGAAGGCCGACAGCGTGACGCCGTCGATATAGTCTTCGACATTGTTGTTGAAATAGGCGGCCTTGAGCCGCAGAGCGTCGCCGCCTTCGAAAATATCGTTCTGCTTGTAGTTGACGCCGAACTCGACGGTCTTGCCGGTCTCAGGCTTGAGATTTGGATTGGGCAGGAAGGGGAAGGTGACGCCGGCCGGATGGTTACCGCTGATCAGCGTCTCCGTCAGCGAGGGTGAGCGGTAGCCTTCCGCATAGGTGCCGTAAAACTGCAGGCCGGCGAGGTCAGCGCTTTCGAAGGGCGATACGCCGACGGTGATGCGCGGCGACAGCCGGTCGCCCGATGTCTCGTGCTCGGAGTCCTTCAGGCTGTAATTGTCGTAGCGCAGGCCGGTGATGACCTCCAGCCATTCCCAGGTCAGCTTGTCCTGGACATAGGCGCCGGACACGTTGCGCTTACCTGACGGCGTGTAGAAGCTGTCGCCGCCGGCTGTGCCCCCGGTTTCAACGTCGTCGCCGACCCAGTCACCGCCGTAAGTCAACTCATGCGCAATGCCGGCGGTCTCGAATCGCGACGTGTTCCATATGTCGATGCCGGTCGTCCCGACATCGAAAGTCGAGAGCGACCCGGCGGGCAGCACCACGGGCAGGCCGGTCGTCGGATCGAAACGGTTCTGCGGGACGAGCGTCGTCAGATCGAGAAGCGTCTTGTTGTAAGAGGCTTTGATGTGGAGATCGAGCCAGCTTTTGGCATCGTCGGTGATGTTGTAGCGGGCGGTGAAGGTATTCGATTTCAGGTCGACATCGTTGGCCGGAACGCCGCCACTGGTCTCCGTCCACCCGTCCTTCGAGCCGACCCAGCCGAGCTTCAACTCGCTGTTCTCGGTCGGGCGAATGGTGGTCTTGAGCAGGCCGCTCAGCACGTCGAAGCCGGTGCCGGCAACGGTCTCGCCGCCACCGTTCTTGTAGTCGCCGTAGTCGCGGTAGACGATGTTGCCCAAAACGTCCCAGTTCTCGTTGAAGCGATAGGCGCCGCTAGCGCTGGTGGTCCAGCCCTTGCCATTCGTTTCATAGCGACCGGTGGCGGAAGCCGCCCAGCTTTCCTCCGGCTTGAGGAAATCTCCGGCGTCCTTGGTTTCGAAGAACACCACTCCGCCGATGGCGCCGGAGCCATAGGTGTTGGCGACCGGGCCGCGGATCACGTCGACGGATTTGATGAGCTCGGGATCGACATAGAAGGTCGACTGCGTGCCGTGGTCGGAGCGCTGGAAATCCTGCCTGGCGCCGTCGACGATCACCGCCACGCGGCCGAAATCCTGCAGGCCGCGGATGTTGATGCTGGAGCTGACGCGTCGCGCGTCGGCCTGCACTGCAACTCCCGGCACGCCAAGCAGCATCTCGTTCGGCGTCGTCGCCATGCGGCGCTCAAGCTGTTCCTTGTCGACATGGCTGGCCGAGGCCAGCGACTGGATCGCCGTCTCGCCGGTGCGGCTAATGACGAGGATCTTGTCGAGCAGCGTCGAGTCGCCTGCACTTTTCTGGTCAGTCTTCTTTGTCTGGTCGCTCTGCTGGTCAGCCGCCGGCTGGGTGGCCTGTTGCGCTTTGGCCGCCGGCATACAGAGCGCGATTGCCGCCGCGCCAGCCAGCAAGGCCGCCATTTCCTTCGCCATCGGCCGATCTGTCGGCCGTCCCCAATTCACCAACCCCATGCCCCAACTCCAGATTCTCAGGCTCGATGCTGGCTGGCGCGGGGCTCGCTCGCATTTTTGATCGCGTCCGGCGTCTTAAATGTTGACTGATTTAGTCCGGTAATGCACGACTATTAAACATGAGAAATCGAGTCAAGAATTTAATCGGCATTTGACGAGGCGACCGGCCCGGTGGCCGGCACAGGAAAAAGGGACCGAATGAGATGAACAGCCATAATCCAAGCGACTTTCGCTACCGCGGCCGCCGCTCCGACGACGTGCCCGCGCGTTTTGACCGCGTGGCGATGTCAGTGCGCACGCTCTCCAGCAACGCGCTGTTCCAGGGCGAGCATGAGATCGGCATCGAACATCATGGTGCTCTCTACCGTCTGAAGATCACCCGCCAGGGCAAGCTGATCCTCAACAAGTAAGCACGATCGGCAGACGAACAGGGCAGACAAAAAGTGGGCAGGTGGACGATATGGACCAACGCGTGAAGCCGTCGCCGGACGAGATCCGGGGTTCGCGGGAAGACAATCCGAAGATGCGCGAGCGCGATTTGGCGGCCCAACTCGGCATTTCGGAAGCAGAGCTGGTCGCGGCACATTGCGGCCATGGCGCCGTGCGCGTCGAGCCGCGCGTCAATGACTTGCTGAGCGGCCTCGAAGCGGTCGGCGAAGTGATGGCGCTGACCCGCAACGAAAGCGCCGTGCACGAAAAGATCGGCGTCTACGACAAGGTCGTCACTGGCAATCACAACGCCATGGTGCTCGGCGAGAACATCGACCTGCGCATCTTCCCGAAAGTGTGGGCACATGGCTTTGCCGTCGAGAAACGCGACGGGGGCGAGATCCGCCGCAGCCTGCAGTTCTTCGATGCGGCCGGCGAGGCCGTTCACAAGGTGCATCTGCGGGCAGCCTCGAACCTCTATGCTTACCAGAAGCTGATGGCGAGCCTTGAATCGTCGAACCAGGAGCCGACGATCGCAATCGCCTCAAGCGCGCCGGAGGACGAAGTGGAGGTGCAAGCCTCGGTAGCCAGCATCGACGACCTCCGCGACCGCTGGAGCCGGATGACCGACGTGCATCAGTTCTTCGGCATGCTGAAGACGCTGAAGCTCAGCCGCCGTGAGGCGGTGCGCATGGTGGGCCAGGACTATGCATGGCTGCTCGACAATGATGCCGTCAGCGCCATGTTCCACCACGCGGCGGAAGGCGAGATGCCGATCATGTGCTTCGTCGGCAACCGCGGCTGCATCCAGATCCACTCCGGCCCGATCACGTCGGTCAAGCCGATGGGACCGTGGATCAACGTGCTCGACGAGACCTTCCACCTGCATCTGAGGACCGATCACATCCATGAAGTCTGGGCGGTGCGCAAACCGACCAAGGATGGCCATGTCACGTCGCTCGAGGCTTATGACGCGAAGGGGGGCATGATCATCCAGTTCTTCGGCAAGCGCCATGAAGGCGAGGGCGAGCGCGAAGACTGGCGCTTCCTGGCCGAGAACCTGCCCCGTATCCCCAGCCCGACCGCTGCATGAAGCGAGACTCGATGCGTGTCGTTCACCGTTTCCGCTCTACGCTTGCGCCGCTGATCGGCGTTCTGCTTGCCGCCGCCGCTCTGCCTGCCGGAGCCGATGAAGGTAGGGCCGTCTTCTCCGACACCTCGCGGATTGCCTCCATCGGCGGCTCGATCACCGAGATCGTCTATGCGCTCGGCGAGGAAGGTCATCTCGTCGCCCGTGATTCGACCAGCTCTTTCCCGCAAGCCGCGCAGAAATTGCCTGATGTTGGCTATATGCGCGCGCTGTCGCCGGAGGGCGTTCTGTCGGTCAATCCATCGGGGATTCTAGCCCTGCATGGCAGCGGCCCGAAGGAAACCGTCGACGTGTTGAAGAAATCGAGCGTGCCCTTTATCGAGGTGCCAGAGCGCTACAGCCATGAAGGCATCCTCGAAAAGATCCGCACCGTCGGGAGGGCGCTGGGGGTCGAGGCTAAGGCGGAGCAGCTCGCTGCGGAGACGGACGCGAAGCTGAAGTCGGCCGAAAAGCAGACGGCCGCGATCAAGGAGCGCAAGCGCGTGCTGTTCGTGCTGTCGATGCAGGGCGGCAAGATCCTGGCCGCGGGCAGCGATACGGCCGGCGACGGCATCATCAGGCTTGCCGGCGCCGTCAACGCGGTCGAGGGTTTTTCGGGCTACAAGCAGCTGTCCGACGAGGCGATCGTCACCGCAAGGCCGGATGTGCTCCTGACCATGAAAAACGCCGGTCCACCGATCTCGGAAGATGAGCTGTTCGCCAATCCATCGATCGCTTCGACGCCCGCGGGAGCTGCCCGCAAGCTGATCAGCATGGATGGCGGCTACCTGCTGGGCTTCGGGCCGCGCACGGCCGCGGCCATCCACGACCTCGCCGTCTCGCTTTACGGCAATCAGGTCACGGACTGAGCGGTGATGGCTGAACAGTCGATTGCGGGGCCGGCGGGCAGGGTGAGGGCATCCGATGGCGACCGCTCGGCGCGGGCAAGGATCGTCATCCTGCTTTTGTCTGTCGCGCTTGCGCTGTCCATATTCCTGTCGCTGACCTCGGGCGCTTCGGACGCGTCCGCCGTTCGCGTCATCCGCGACTGGCTGACCGGAGGCGTGCCGGCCGATACGGCGCTCGCCGCGCGCCACCGGCTGATCGTCTATGACATCCGCATGCCGCGCGTGCTGCTCGGCGTGCTGATCGGCGCCGCGCTCGCCGTCTCCGGCGCGGTGATGCAAGGACTGTTCCGCAACCCGCTCGCCGATCCCGGCCTGATCGGCGTCTCGGCCGGCTCGAGCCTTGGCGCGGTGGCAATCATCGTGCTCGGCACAACCTGGCTTGCGCCTGTCACGCTCGCCCTTGGCACGCTCGCCCTGCCGCTGGCAGCCTTCCTCGGCGGCCTGGCGGTGACGCTGCTGCTCTATGCCATTGCGACGCGCCACGGCCGGACGTCAGTCGCCACGATGCTGCTCGCCGGCCTGGCGATCGCCGCCCTTGCCATGGCGCTCACCGGCATACTGGTCTTCGTGGCCGACGACAGCCAATTGCGCGACCTCACCTTCTGGCAACTCGGCTCGCTTGGTGGCGCCACTTGGCCGAAAATCGGCACTGTCGGGCCGGTGATCTTGCTGGCATTGGCGACGATGCCGTTCCTGTCGCGCGGCCTCGATGCGCTGGCGCTCGGCGAGGCGACCGCCGGCCATCTCGGCATTCCGGTCCAGCGGCTGAAATATACGGCCATCGTCGGTGTGTCGGCGGCGGTCGGTGCGTCGGTCGCCGTCAGCGGAGGCATCGGCTTCATCGGCATCGTCGTGCCGCATCTGTTGCGCCTCGCGATCGGTCCGGATAACCGCTACCTACTGCCGGCCTCGGCCTTGCTCGGCGCCTCGCTGCTTCTGCTTGCCGACGCGGTCGCCCGTACCGTCGTCGCGCCCGCCGAACTGCCGATCGGCATCGTCACGGCAGTGGCCGGCGCGCCGTTCTTCCTGTGGATCCTGCTGCGCAAGCGCGGCGTCATTGATCTGTGAGCAGCCGATGATCGAAGCCCGGGACATCTCCGTAGCGATCGGCTCCAGGCGCATCGTGTCGCATGTCGATTTCACCGCGCGGCCGGGCGAGGTAACGGCAATCGTCGGGCCCAATGGCTCGGGCAAGACGACGCTGCTCAAGGCGCTGACGGGCGAGCTCTCCTATACCGGCACTGTCATCCTCAATGGCCGAGACCTGGTTTCCATGAAGCCGGTGGAGGCAGCGACGCATCGCGCCGTGCTGCCGCAGTCCACCACGCTGTCCTTTCCCTTCACGGTGCTAGAGATCGTTCGTCTCGGCCTGATCGGCGGGCGTTCCGGGGTGCTGCCCGGCGAGGATGCGCGCTTGCCCGAGCGGGCGCTGGCGCGTGTCGATCTCGACGGCTTTGCCGGGCGCTTCTACCAGGAGCTTTCAGGCGGCGAGCAGCAGCGCGTCCAGCTTGCCCGTGTACTTTGCCAGGTCTGGGCGCCGGTTCTCGAGGGCAGGCCGCGCTACCTTTTCCTCGACGAGCCTGTCTCCAGCCTCGACGTCAAGCACCAACTGATCATCATGAATATTGCGGGCGATTTCGCGCGGCGCGGCGGCGGCGTGGTGGCGATCCTGCACGACCTCAATCTGACGGCCATGTATGCCGACCGGATTTTCGTGCTCTCTCGTGGCCAACTGGCTGCCGCCGGCTCACCTCAAGAGGTGCTCAATGACGAGCTGATCGAAAAGGTGTTCGACTGCCGGCTCAAGGTCGGCGCACTGCCTGCTGGAAGCGTTCCGTTCGTGTTGCCGCAATCGGCAGCTTAGGCAGCCGGGGCGCGCTGCTCCAGGAGATCGATGCCAAGCAGGTGGCGCACATTCGGGCGCGCGGCGACGAGGTCGGCGATCGTGTAGCGGGAGAGCACGGCGAAGAAGGCATTGAGCGCTTCGCGCAGTGCCGAATTCAAGGCGCAGCTGTCGACCAGCGGGCATTCGGCGGCGTCGTTCTCGAAGCACTCGGCCATGGCGAAGCTCTCTTCGGTGACGCGCACGACGTCGAACAGGCTGATCTGCTCCGCCGGGCGGCCGAGCCTGACGCCGCCATTGCGGCCGCGCACCGTCTCGACCAGGCCGGCCTCGACAAGCGGCTGCAGGATCTTGAACAAAAACAGCTCCGAAACCGAATAGGCGGTGGCGATCTCGGGGATGCGGCTCAGGCGGTCGCTGTTCGCGGCGCAATACATCAGTATGCGCATCGCATAGTTCGTCTGGCGCGTGAGCCGCATGGTATCCTCGCGAAATGAGCTTGGGCCGAATATGGCCCATAGTTTGGAACAATTCCAGACTGGACCGCTACATAGCTGAATAAACTTATCAACTTTTTGTGCGTGTCCGCCGCATCGCGCCGCAATGCGCTTTGAGCGAGCGTTTCCCCGGCGCAGGCCCTAGATAAGTCCGGGTGCAATAGGGAAGGCCTTTCCATGTCACAATCAGCTCAGGCCCTCGCGCCGGTTCGATTCGACGCCGATGCGCAGGCAAAGCTCTCGGCATTGCGGCGGACCAAGTTCGTCGCCGCCGCAGCGCTTGGCCTGTGCATCCTTGTCTTCGCGCTCGCCAAGTCTTTAGAGATCACCCATCCGTGGCTCGGCTTTGTTGCCGCGTTCGCCGAGGCGGCGATCATTGGCGGGCTGGCCGACTGGTATGCGGTCGTGGCGTTGTTCAGGCGCCCGCTCGGCCTGCCGATCCCGCACACGGCCATCATTCCTGAGAACCAGCACCGCATCGCCGACAATCTCGGCCGGTTCATCGAGGCCAATTTCCTTGCGCCGGAGCCCGTGCGGGAAAAGCTCGCCGAGGTCGACTTTGCCGCCCTCGTCGCCGACTGGCTGGCCGACGCCGAACGCGCCGCCGACCTGTCGCGATTCGTCGCCCGCCTGGTGCCGCAGACGCTGACCGCCGTGGAGCAGTCCGGGCTGCGCGACTTCGTCACCAGCCGCTTGCTGGAGCAGATCGAAAAAGTGCCGCTAGCGCCTTTAGCCGCGGAGCTGTTGTCGGCGCTCACCGACGACCGGCGCCACCAGAAACTGTTCGACGAGTTCACCAGGGTGGTCGGGCGCTTCCTGAACGACGAGAAGGCGCTGGCGACGATGCGCGAAAAGATCCGTGAGGAACTGCCGTCGCTGTTCAACCTGTTTCGCGCCGACGCCTATCTGCTCAAGAAGATTGTCGCTTCCGCCGGGTTGCTGCTGGAGGAGGTGCGGGCCGATCCCGATCATCCGGCGCGCGCCGAGTTCGACCGTTTCGTACTTGGCTTCGTCGAGCGGCTCAGGACCTCGAAGCAATATGCAAGACGCGCCGAAAGGCTGAAGCGCGATTTCCTGGGCCGTCCGGAAGTCAGGGCTCTCGCCGGCGAGACTTGGGCAAGCCTGCGCTTGTTCATCGAGCAGGACGCCAACGCGGCCAATTCGACGATCCGCGAGCACCTCGCCAACCTGTTCGTCGAGGTCGGCCGGCATTTGGCCGACGATGCCCAGATCAGGGCCGACATGAACCAGGGTTTTGTTGTGGCGCTCGCCTCCTTCGTCGAAAGCCAGAAGAGCGGCGTGTCGAAATTCATCGCCGATCAGGTCAAGCGCTGGGATCTGGCCCAGCTGACGCGGCTGATCGAGATCAATATCGGCAAGGACCTGCAGTATATCCGCTTCAACGGCATGGTAATCGGCGGTCTGGCCGGCTTGGCACTCTATACGGCGGAGCGGCTGCTTCTCCTCAATTGACGCGGACCGGGCGCGCACTATTCTCCCTAGTGGGCGCTGTAAGAGCGGCAGATCGGGAGGCGACGACATGGCAAGACAACCGGAATCCGACTCTTTTCTGGACATCTTCAGCAGGTTCGGCCGCGACTTGAAGCTGCCGAAGGTCGACATCCAGGCGATCCTCGATCACCACCGCAGGAATCTCGAGGCTCTGGAGAAGTCGGCCCGGGCAAGCGCCGCCGGCGCGTCATCCATTCTGTCGAGACAGCACGAAATGGTGCAGGAGGCGCTCGGCGAAATTACCCGGATGGCACGCAACTACCAGCCTCCGGGCAATCCGCAGGAGTTGATGACGAAGCAGGTGGATTTCGCCAGGAAATCCTTCGAGACAACGCTGAAGAATGCCGGCGAGGTCGCCGACCTGGTTCGGAAATCCGGCACCGAATCGGTCGAAATCCTGCGCGACAGGATCAAGGACGCGATGGCGGAAATCCGGGCCGGCTACGACGGGAAGTGAGCAATCCAGGGCGCCTATTCGGGTTTTCCGGATCGGGTTCAGGCGGCTGAGCAATCGGCGCGTGCGGCTGCGCGTTCGCGGCTTGCCGTAAAACCGTCAAGTCTGAGGGTGAAATCGAGGCGCCGCGAATTGACAGGAGCCGCCGGTTCATGGTCGGGAGATTGGCAGAAGCCAGCAGGAAAGCAGGAATGACGGAAAATCGGCCGAGGACGCCGCCGACCTTCGAACAGTTGCGGACAATGGCCGGCCAGGAGATCGGCGTGTCGGACTGGACGACGGTCGACCAGCAGCGCATCGACCAGTTCGCCCAATGCACGGGCGACCACCAGTGGATACATGTCGATCCGGAGCGCGCGAAGCGGCAGAGCCCGTTCCGCACTACGATCGCGCATGGCTATCTGACGCTGTCGATCATCGGCGCGCTGGCGCTGGAGATGGGCATCGTGCCGGAAAACACGCAAGCCGCCTTCAACTATGGCTTCGACAAAGTGCGCTTCCTGGCGCCGGTGAAGTCCGGCGCACGTATCCGGCTGCGCACGACGCTGCTCACCATGGAAGACCGCGGCCCCGGCCAATATCTGATGAAGGCCGCGAACACCGTCGAGATCGAGGGCGAGCAGAAGCCGGCGCTGACTGCCGAGACGCTGGTGATGATGTATGAGCGCCGCAAGCGGGCAGGCGCCTAAGCTCTGCCGCTGCCGGGCTGCGACGCGCCTTTGCGGCGGGACGCGGCCATTGCCCTTTCAAGCACTCTGAAGTTGCGCTTATCGGCGCATTGGGCGACGTTGAAACGCATGAAGCGGCCGGCGGAGTGCGACAGGCTGAAGGCGTTGCCGGGCGCCAGCACGACATTATCCGCCAGCGCATGGCGGGCGACATCGGCGGCGTCGATGGCGTCGGGCAGGCGGCACCACAGGAACATGCCGGCCCCCTGATCGATCCAGGGCATAACGTCCATTGCTTTCAGCCTGCCGGCTGTTTCGGCCATTGCGCGCGACAGGCGGGTGCGCAACTGCTCGACATGCTTGCGGTAGCTGCCGTCCTTCAGCAGAGTCAGCACCAGTTCCGAGGAGAGCCTCCCGCCGCCGAAAGTCGTGGCGATCTTGAGGTCAATCAGCCGTTCCATCCAGTCGCGGGGCGCGGCGATGAAGCCGCATCGCACCGAAGCCGACAGCGTCTTGGAGAAGGAACCGATCTGGACGACGCGGCCGAGGCCATCGAAGGCCGCCAGCCGCGGCGCCGGCGCGTGCTCGAAATCGGCGAAGATGTCATCCTCGACGATGGCGAGATCCGATTGATCGGCAAGCTTGAGCAGCCGGTGCGCTATAACCGGCGAGAGCACCGCGCCGGTTGGGTTGTGAAGCGCGGAATTGGTGATGTAGAGGCGCGGCCGGTGCTCGGCGAGCGCTTGCGCGAAGAGGTCGATATCGGGCCCCGAGGGTGTCATCGCGACACCGACCACTTTGGCGCGATGCGCGCGCAGCAGCGCATGGAAGTTGAAATAGCAGGGATCGTCGACCAGCACCGCATCGCCCGGCTCGAGGAGCAAGCGGCACAGCAGGTCGATCGCCTGCGTCCCGGACTCGGTGAGCATGATCTGGTCCGGCGAAGCCTCGACGCCGTGCGCCGACAGGCGGCGGGCAAGCAGCTGCCGCAGTGCCGGCAGGCCGAGCGGCGTGCCGTAGTCGGCAAGCGTCGCATCGTCGGCTCGGGCGGCGCCGCGCAGTGCTTGCCGCAACGCGGCCTGAGGCATCCAGGAAGCCGGCAGCCAGCCGCAGCCCGGTTTCAGCATATCGTCGCCTGCCTCCAGCGCTTGCCGCGAGACCCAGAGCGGGTCGACGGCGCGGTCGAGCCGCGGGCCGATCTCGGCCAGCGACAGCGGCGCAAGCGGGCCGGCAGCAAAGAAGCCGGAGCCCGGCCGCGAGCGGATCGTGCCTTCCGCCGCAAGCCGCTCATAGGCCTCGACCACGGTAGACTTCGACACCTGCATCGTGCCGGCGAAGGCGCGGATCGAAGGCAAGCGCGCGCCCGGCGTCAGGATGCGCGCGGCGATCCGCTGCCGGATTGCCGACATGACGGCTTCGACGAGCGTTCCGGCATTCGTGGCTTTCGGGTCGGGCGTGTCCATCTGTACTTCCCTGTCGACCAATACAGTTTTACGGAATTGTACCCCATTGTCTCTGGCAATGCCATGCGCTCTGCCGGTACAGAAGCGCAAACGGAGCGGATGATGTATAAGAGTTTCAACGGCTGGCTCAACGGCTTCATCGGCGTGCTGATCTTCAGCGGCTCGCTGCCGGCGACGCGCGTGGCCGTGGTTGATTTCGACCCGACCTTCCTGACGTCGGCCCGTGCGGCGATCGCCGGTCTGCTCGGCATCGCGGTGCTGTTCCTGTTCCGCGAGAAGCGCCCGGATCGCGGCGATCTGGTCTCGCTGGTCGTCGTTGCGCTAGGCGTCGTGGTCGGCTTTCCCCTGCTGACGGCGCTGGCGCTCAAACATGTCACGGCGGCGCATTCCATCATCTTTGTCGGCCTGCTGCCGCTGGCGACGGCGATCTTCGGTGTGCTGCGCGGCGGCGACCGTCCGCGCCCGGCCTTCTGGCTGTTTTCCTGCCTGGGCAGCACGCTAGTCGCGGGTTTCGCGCTGTCGCAAGGCGTGACCGCCTCACCGGTCGGCGACGGGTTGATGCTCGCAGCCATCATCGCTTGCGGGCTGGGCTATGCGGAAGGTGCGGCGCTGTCGCGCAAGCTCGGCGGCTGGCAGGTGATCTGCTGGGCCTTGGCGCTGTCGCTGCCGGTCATGTTAGCGCTGAGCTTTGCGACCCTGCCGCCGTCTTTTGCCGCTGTCGGCTCCGGCGCATGGATCGGCCTCGGCTATGTCTCGCTGTTCAGCATGCTGATCGGCTTCGTGTTCTGGTATCGCGGCCTGGCGCAGGGCGGCATCGCCGCGGTCGGGCAATTGCAACTGCTGCAGCCCTTCTTCGGCCTGGCGCTCGCGGCGAGTCTGCTGCACGAGCAGGTCAGCCCGCTGATGGTGGTGGTCACGCTCGGCGTGGTGGCCTGCGTGTTCGGGGCGAAGAAGTTCGCCAGGTAGGGAGCCTACTCAAAACTTCGTCACCACGCCGATGCCGATGCCCTCGAAGCCGCCCATCGCCATCAATGCGGCTGGCGCCTCATCGAGGCTGATCCTTTTGCCGACCAACAGTTCGGGCTTCAGCTTGCCGGTGCGAATCATGTCCATCATGGCGGAATAGCGGTAGGCCTGCATGCCGTGGCTGCCGAGGATTTCGAGCTCGAAGGCGATGACCTTGTCCATCGGCACTTGCGGCCGGGCATGGTCGCCCAGCATCAGCCCGACCTGAACATGGCGACCGCGCCGGCGCAGATTGGCGATCGAGTTGAAGCACGTGGTTGGATGGCCGAGCGCGTCCATCGACATATGCGCGCCGCCGTTGGTGATCTGCTTGACGGCCTTGACGACATTGGGCGTGGTCGAAGCGTTGATGGTCGCGACCGCCCCGATCCTTTTCGCAAACTCCAGCTTCTCGTCGGTGAGGTCGATGGCGATGACATTGGCGCCCATGGCGCTGGCGATCATGATCGCCGAGAGACCGACACCGCCGCAGCCATGCACCGCCACCCACTCGCCGGGCGTAACCCGGCCCTGGTCGACGATGGCGCGGAAGGAGGTGACGAAGCGGCAGCCGAGGCTGGCGGCAGTGGCGAACTCCATCTCGTCCGGCAGGCGTACGAGATTGGTGTCGGCATGCTCGATGCCGACATATTCGGCGAACGAGCCCCAGCCCGTGAAGCCAGGTTGGGTCTGGTGCTCGCAGACCTGATGGTTGCCGGAGTTGCATTCGAAGCAGCGGCCGCAGCCGACGGCGAAAGGCACGGTGACGCGGTCGCCGGCCTTCCAGCGGCTCACCTGCTTGCCGGCGGCGACGACGACGCCCGCCAGTTCATGGCCGGGGACATGCGGCAGCGTGATGCCGTCGTCATGACCCATCCAGCCATGCCAGTCGCTGCGGCAAAGACCGGTCGCCTCGACCTTGATGACGACGCCATCCCCCGCCGGCTTGGGGTCAGGCACGGTCTGGATCGTGGGAGCTTCGCCGAATTTTTCGAAGACGACAGCTTTCATGGGAGTGCTTTCTATCCAGTTCAAAGGCAGTGCGGTTTTGGGTAGTAGGTCCCAAGCTAGGTCGGCAATGGTGGTTGGTCGAGCGATGGTTGCCGCTTGCAAAACCACTCGCCGGCTTCGGCATCCCATGGCCAAACACCGGAGGTTGTCGGAAAGATAAGCTGCATAATCCGGAAAACGGGCCCGTCGTAAAACCATATGCCCCAACCGAAATATTCAGGGTAGTGGGCGGGATGGACCGCACCGAATTGACAGCCACCTCCCAGGAAACCCGACGCCCGCTCTCCAACCTTGAACCTCTCGCCGCTGCGCACTCGTCGGCAATACTCGTTGATGATGGTCTGCGAAAGCTCCGGCTTGAGCCCGATGACGACCAGCTCAGGGGCTTTGAAATTGTACTCTATCCCCACCGAGTAAGCGAATGGCGGGTGCTCGTCGTCCTCCAGCACGTAGAGAATATGACAGCCATACTCCTCGATATCGGCGAGCGTCTTAGCCTCGTCGGGATCCCTTGCTTCCCTATTCGGCATCGATCTGGTTCTGCGGCGCAGCCTTCTGGAACGCCGGCAGCGCCATGCAGGCGGCGTGGATGCGCGAGATCACCGGATAGGCCGCCATGTCGACGCCGAAGCGGGCATTGTTGGTGACCTGCGCGGCGAGGCAGATATCGGCGAGCCCCGGTGTATCGCCATGGCAGAACTTGCCGGTCTCGGGCGAGGCGGCCAGAATCTTTTCAAGCGGCTGGAAACCTTCATTCACCCAATGCCGGAACCAGTTGACGACATCCTCGTCGCCGGCGCCGAACAAAGTGCGCAGCGAGGTGAGCACGCGCAGATTGTTCACCGGATGGATGTCGCAGGCGATCATCTGCGCCAGCATCCGGACCCTGGCGCGTCCCAGCGCATCCTTGGGCAACAACGGCGGCTCGGGCTCGATCTCGTCGAGATATTCGATGATCGCCAGCGACTGGGTTAAAAGCGTTCCGTCGTCGAGCACCAGCGCCGGCACCAACCCTTGCGGATTGACCGCGAGATAGGCGGGCTCGAGATGCTCGCCATGGCGCAGATGGTGGGGCACATAGGTGTAGGCACGCCCCTTCATCTCCAGCGCGATCCGCACCCGGTATGAGGTGGAGGATCGATAATAGTTATGGAGGACGAGGTCGCTCATCGTCTCGGCTGCCCGATGGTGACCTCGACGGCGCCGATGCCGTCGACGCCACCAGTGATCTTGTCGCCCGCCTGAACCGCGCCAACACCGGCCGGCGTGCCGGTGAAGATCAGGTCGCCGGGCTGGAGCTCGACCGACTCGCTGCAGATCGAGACGACATCGGCGACGGGCCAGATCAGCTCGGCGAGGTCGCCGTCCTGTTTTACGTCACCGTTTACAGCGAGCCAGATGCGACCCGTTTCGGGATGGCCAGACCTTGCGACCGGAAGTAGCGAGCCGCAAGGCGCGGAGAAGTCGAAGGCCTTCGACCAGTCCCAGGGGCGGGCCGCTTTCTTTGCCTGGTCCTGCAGGTCGCGGCGAGTGAGGTCCACGCCGACGCCATAGCCCCAGACATGCGCGAGCGCCTCGGTGCGAGGGATGCGGAAGCCGGCCTTGCCGATCGCCACGACCAGCTCGATCTCGTGGTGGAGATTGCCAGTCAGCGGCGGGTAGGGGATCTCGGCGCCGCTGTCGACCACGGCGTCGGCCGGCTTGGTGAAGAAGAAGGGCGGATCGCGCTCGTCATTGCCGAGTTCTCGCGCATGCGCCGCGTAGTTGCGGCCAACGCAGAAGATGCGGCGCACGGCAAACCGTTCCGCCGAGCCGGTCACCGCGACCGAAGCGATCGCGGGCGGAGGGAGGACGAAGTCTGCCATAGGCGGTCTCTGCGTTGGAAATGAATCTATCCGCACATTCGGCCGATTTCGGCAGGCGGGCAAGGGATGAGGCCACGAAACATTGCCGACCATGGCGGGTTCACCAAGCGGCGGCAGGACCCGCCGCGGCCCCTTTTTCTTTTGTGTTCGCAATCGGTTGGCAGGAACTGCCTGTGAATTCGCTGCTTCGCACTTGCACAAGATTATCCCGCACTGCAAAATAACTGCGGCGGGGAAAACGAAGCGGTTCCAGGCACGGCTATGCCGGGACCTCGAGTTGCGAGGGACGGGCATGACCGACATCTCCGCGACGGCCGGCGTCCTGCCGCGGGCCGCAGCCGACAAGGCGGCACGGGCAAGGCTGGCCTATCTCGACGGCTGGCGCGGCCTGTCGATCGCCTTCGTGCTGATCGGCCATGTCTTTCCGATTCGCGGCATCAATCTCGGCGTGCTCGGCGTCGAGTTCTTCTTCGTGCTGAGCGGCCGGCTGATGGGGGAAATCCTGTTCGTCGAGCGCTTTCCGCTGAAGAAGTTCTTCAAGCGCCGGTTCGCCCGCGTCTATCCAGCCCTGCTGGTGTTCGTGGTTGCCGTCATGATCGGGCTCTCCGGCACCTTCATTGCCTTCAAATGGAAGGCGGCGCTTACCGCGCTGACATTCACCTACAACTATGCCGGCATTCTCATCAATCGCGCGGGCGCGCTCGACCATATCTGGTCGCTTGCCATCGAGGAGCATTCTTATGTCATCCTGGCGCTGATCAGCGTGGCGGTTTCCAGGCGCGCGAATGTCGTGCGCCTGCTTGTCGTGCTGTCGCTGCTCGCTATGGCCAACGGCGCTATTTCCTACTGGGTCTTCGGCATGGACTACGAAACCAGCTATTGGCGAACCGACGTGCATATCGCCTCGATCCTGCTGTCGGCGGCGATCTGCCTGCTCAAGGCCGATGGACACCTGCCGGCATTCCTCAGGAGCCGGCATCTGGCGCTGGCGGCCGCGGTGGGGGGAATCTTGCTGTTCCTCGATCCGGTGCCGACGCCCTTGCACTATCTGCTGGGCGTGCCGCTGCTGGCGCTCGCCGTCAACACGCTCGACTTCGCCGGCGGCTATCTGACCGGCCTACTGTCATCGCGGCCGATGGTGATGCTGGGGCTGTGGTCCTACTCGCTCTATCTGTGGCAGCAGCCCTTCTACAAATTCGTCCATGACCGCGACGTGGCGCCGATCCCGATGCTGGGCGCGGTCTTCGCCTGCGCCCTGGCGAGCTACTACATCGTCGAGAAACCGGCGCGCGGCTGGCTCAACCGCAATTGGTGAGGAGGTCAGGCCTTGCCGGTTTTTTGTGCGGCGAGATAGCGCCGAAGCCCGGCTTCGCCGCGAGGTGTGGTCCAGCGGTGATTCCACGCGAAAGCCGGTCTGAGCAAGGGTGCCAGGAGTTTGAGGATCGGCCTCTCCACGATGACCTGCCAGGTGAGCTTCACATGCGTTCCGCTTCCGGCTGGCGACAGCTCAGCCCGCCACAGGCCGTCGAAATCGCCAAAGGTCTTCACCACCACCAGTCGGCCAGGCTCGAGCTCCGCGGCCTCGATGATGAAGTTCAGCTCGTAGGGCAGGGCGCCTCGCGCCCTGGCTCTTGCCCGTGACCCGACGACGGCCTTGCCTTTCTTGTCGAGCGGCTCGACTTCCTTGTAGGCGTCGCCCCACCAGAGCGGCAGCAACTCGGCGTCGGACAGAACGTCCCACACTTCCTGCGGCGTGGCATCGGGAATGTTCCAACTCTCGTCGAAGCGGAAGACGTTGCTTGGCATGATGTCACGCCCCCGGCACGCGAAGACGATACATTAGCTGCAGCTTCTGTTTGTGGCCAGTGCGGCGGCCGCATGAGACCTTGTTTGGCTCATGGTTGAAAGCCTCTGGCTTCCAGGGCCATGCGCTAGTCGATCGGCTTGGCGTAGTAGCGCACCGACTTCCTGCCGCCGTGGATCACGGCATCGCCGACCTCGGCAAAGCCGAGCGCCGCGTGAAAGGCATCCGATGTGGGGTTCGGGGGATCGGCATTGACCTCGCAGGTTACGATCGTGTGGCATGCGCGCCTGACATGCGCGAACAGATCCTCGTAGAGCCGGCGGGCATGGCCGCGGCCGCGCGCTTCGGCCGCGACCACCACCCGGTCGACATAGACGAAGCGGGGGTAGCGCTCACGAAACCAGAGGAAGTTCGGGCTTTCGTAGCTGGCATCCTGATCGAAGCACATGATGAAGGCTTCGAGCGCCCCGATGCGGCGCGTGTAGAAAGCCTGCCCGATCAGGAATGACAGGCGCTCCGGCTCAAGCCAGGACAACTCGGCGGCATGCTCGTTGTTGAGAGCGAGAATGGCGGCCTCGTCGGCAGGCGAAACGCGTTCGATCGGCGAGCGATCTTTCGACATCGTCACTTCCGGCATCAGACCCTCGCGGCCGCGATCGTTGCCGCCGCCAAGTCCTGGTCGGTCACCGTGTTGCGGTACTCGCGATCGAGATCGGTGCCGCCCATGCCGACATGCGGGTTGCGGTAGCGCATGGCGCTCGGCACGTCGGCAAGGGCGGCGAAATGCATCTCGGTCAGTCCGGTTTGCCGGCGAACCTCGCCGATATTGTCGGGCGCCAGCCCGCCGCAGCCGAGGATGATGATGCGTGCGCCGGCCTGGCGAACCAAGCGCGCGAGCAGATCGACGCCCTCCAGCGCCGTGTCGCGTTGCCCGCTAGTCAGCACGCGGCCGACCTTGCAGCGGATCAGCGCTTCGAGCGCCTCGGCCGGGTCACGCGTCATGTCGAAGGCGCGGTGGCAGGTGACATTGAGGGGACCGGCGGTGCGCACCAGTTCGCTCATCCTCGCTTCATCGATTGCGCCGTCAGCGGTCAGGCAGCCGACGACGATGCCGGCGACGCCGAGATCGCGCAGCGCGCCGATATCGGCCAGCATCGATTGGTATTCCGCCTCGCTGTAGAGAAAATCGCCGCCGCGCGGGCGCACGATAACATGAAACGGGATGGTCGCATGTTCGAGGGCTACGCGCACCGTGCCGAGGCTCGGCGTAATGCCGCCTTCGACGAGGCTGGCGCAAAGCTCGACCCGGTCGGCGCCGGCGGCCTGCGCGGCAAGCAGCCCGTCAATGCCTTCGACGCAGAGTTCGATCAGGGGCCTTTGAGCGTCGGTCACCATCATCCATCCATGTTGAAGAGAAAGCGCAGCCCTAGCATTGGAGCGATCGAGGCGAAAGCCGCATCAATCGGTCCAGCAAGCGAAGCGGTCACTTTGCGCTTCCGGTTTTGTTCGGCGCGCAGTTATGATTGCTCAAGACTTGGAGCGCCCGCCCTACCGCGGAACAGCTGAGCCCCGTTGCCTCGCTACTGCTTCAGGATTGTGTTCTTGGCGCCTTGTTCGACCTGGTCGATCACCAGCAGCTTCACCGGATCGCTGCCGATATTGGTCGCCTGATGCCACTGGCCGATCATCTCGACGATGAAATCGCCGGTCTGGTAGGTGTTGCTGTTGCCGGTCTCGACATTGGTGACCTTGAGGGTGCCTGCCTCGACATAGGCATAGCGCGGGAAGGGATGTTTGTGCACCGGCAGCGTCGCGCCGGGCGCGATCTGATAGGCCGAGACCTGGACCTCGACATTCTTCTGCGGCAGCTTGATCGGCTGGCCGGATGCCGTGGTCGTCTTCGACGCCAATGGCGTCACGACAACAGGTGTGGCCGAACTGTCCAGAGCGTCGGCGGTGGTTGCATAAAAAGCGGCCGCCAGCAGCAGCGCCGATGCCGGAATGTTTCGCACGATTTCCTCCCGAAATGATCGGCAGAATCGCCTAAGCGCTGTCGACTCGCAAGGAGAAAGGATTTTGGGGCTTCCCGGGCTGTATGAACTATCAGCTGCCAGGTCCTTCAAATCTGCCCCCCACTTGGGTGCTGCCGCACCCAGTCCCTTGATAGACCGGAATCATCCCCTAGTTAGTTTCCCTGGCGTAGTCGCGAGTTGCCTGGGGGTGCTGCGCCGTTCTGACGGCATGCGGCGGAAGGACGGCCGGCCGAAGCGCCTTTGGAGGGTGCCGTGCGTCAATATCTGGGATCCAGCTTGGCCCATCTCGCGTTCGCGTGCTCTGTCGCGATAGCTTGCGCGGGAGCCGCGGCCGCCGGCGAGCGCGGCCAAGGTGATAACGCTGGTGGCGATCACGGGAATAGCGGCGGTCATGGCGCTGGCAGCAACAACGGTCAGCACAACGGAACTAGCGGCGATCCCGGTGGCTCCGGCGGCAGTCCGCCGTCTGACCCACCGTCCCCACCGTCTAACGATGACGGAAGCAGCCCCACCACAACCGGGTCAGTGAGGTCAACGCCGGGCGTAGGCGGCAACGGCGGAAGGTCGCTCGACCTTCCGCCCGCCCTGCTGCCCTTCGAAGAAAGCGCTATTCCACTGGCAGTCCATCCAATTGAAGTGCTGCCGGGTGTCCCGGACAACATCGTTCGTGCCTGCCGTGAGGCAATCGAGCAGGCCGCAGCTCAGTTTGGCGCGACCAGTGTGCGCGTCAGCAGTGCAGGTTCCGTACGGCGGTTGAGCCGACAGAGGATATCGGCTCCCGTCCAGGTCAGCATCGACTACGGATATCAAGGCGGCGTCGAGACGCGCCAGGCGCCGGTCGGCTGCGAATTGAACGCGAAAGGCAGCGTGATCGGGCTGACATAGCGCACAGTGGGAGCCCTCGCCGTAGACGTCGAGTTCAGGCTGCCCAGCCCCGATTTTCCAGGGCAGTCGTTCCAGCTCAGTCCAACGTCGAATGGCTTGGCCGGAGGGAAAACGGAAGCGTGATGGCACGCACACGGATTTCGCGCGACGGTTTGCGAACCTTGCTGGACGTAGTCTTCTTTTGGCTGACAGCTTTCGTCTGGCCTGCGCCGGCCGATGCGCGGCCAGTGCGCGGCTTCAGCGGCGGCTCTATCTGAGCGTCGCGGCGCTGAGCCCGAAGCTTATCATTATCGGCACGCGCGGCGGCCAGCTCGCGGGCGAAAGAAACCGTCGCTTCACGTTGCTTGTCCAGAGCCTCCTTCAGCCTCATGGCGGCCTGTCCCAAAAGTTGGCGGGCTGTGTCACGCTCGAGGCGGGCTTTGTTGAGGTTCTCTCCGACCGACACTGCTGAAGCGCGTTCTCGTTGCAGAGCCTGCGCCGTCTCGGCAGCACTCTGCTCCGCGCGCTCTTTCGCTGCGACCGCCTTGGTGCGCTCCTGTAACGCCGCGTCACGCTCCAAGCGGGCCTTGTCAAGGTCCTCCCGGGTCGCGACTGCCGAAGCGCGTTCGCGCTCCAGCGCCTGCGCCGTCTCGCTAGCAGTCTGCTCCGCACGTTCTCTCGCTGCGACAGCCCTGTCTCGCTCCTGCAACGCCGCGTCACGCTCCAGCCGGGCTTTGTCGAGGTCCTCACGGGCCGCGACTGCCGAAGCGCGTTCGCGCTCCAGCGCCTGCGCTGTTTCAGTTGCAGCCTGCTCGGCATGCACTTTCGCCGAGACAGCCTTAGCTCGCTCCTGCTCAGCCGCGTCGCGCTCGAGGCGGGCTCTGTTGACGTCCTCTTGGGCCGATATTGCTGAAGCGCGTTCGCGTTCCAGAGCCTGCGCCGTCTTGGCGGCAGTCTGCTCGGCACGCTCTTTGGCTAAGACGGCCTTGGCTCGCTCCTGTTCGGCCGCGTCGCGCTCGAGCCGGGCTTTGTCGAGGTCCGCACGGGCCGCGACTGCTGAAGCCTGTTCCCGCGCCAATGCCTGCGCCGTCTCGGCAGCAGTCTGCTCAACCCTTGCTCGCGTCGCGGCGGCACCGGTCCGTTCCCGCTCAGCCGTGTCCGCGATCGCGGCCTTGGACTGCTCCATTTCAGCGATGTCGCCACGAAGGTCCTCCGACTTCCGGCGCTCCTCGTCAAGCATCCCGCTCGCTTGCGCCAGCGAAGCCTCGGCTTTGGCGCGATCCCCGGCGGCTTTGGCTTCCAGCTGTTCAATTTGCGCTCGCGCTTGCGCTAGGTCGCGCGCCATCTGTTCGGTTCGCTCCCGTTCGAGGCGAGCAGCGGGCATCTGTATAAAGACATGGTCGATGGTTTCGCTGATCCGCGCGCGGATATCTTGCGCAATCCACCGCAATGCCTCGAGCGTGCGGGCTGCCACAAGTTCGTTGCGCAAACGCTCCTCGCTGGCGTCGTCCGCGGCTGCCATGCTTGTCTTCAGCACCTCGATCTGCTTGCGCGTCTCAGCGAGCGCACTCTCCAGAGAGGCACTCCTGGCGCGCTCCTCCTCCATCGCTCGGTGCTCCTGGCCAGCCAATTCCGTTGCAGCTGCTGCCTGAGCACGAGCTGCCTCGACCTGTGCTTCGGCAGCGGTGAGATCCGGTTTGGGCAATTCGCCGTTCGTGGGTGCGTCGGTTGATGCCGTGCTGGCAGGAATCTCCAAGCGGTGTGAAAGATCGGGAAGGGAGTAGCTATCGGCCCGCGAAACAGCGGGGGCGCTTTCGACCGGCTTTTGTCTCGTCAACGCATAGCCAAGCGGCACGGCCAGACAAATTGCGGCGACGCTCAAGCGTAACAAGGGGCTCGTCGGCCTGCGAACACGGGGAGGTAAGGCCATGGCGAAGCTTGTCGCCGGAGCGAAAGCATCGGGCAGGTCCTCGCGCGAGTTCTCGCCCGCTTCGGGCGTCGTGTTGAGATAATCCTTTCGCACCCCGGACTTACCGGAGTTTAGACCCTGAACATCCGGGGCCGGGGCCACGGCGGCCCGGGAAGAAGCCGCCTTGGCTGCAAGATTGCGTGGGCGATCCCAGGCCCAAGAAGCCTCATCGAGGGGAATAGGCGTGCTTTCGCTCAGGTAGCCATACTGGTGACGCCGTCTCGCTGCGATGAGGATACGCCGGACCACAAGGAAGAAGCCTACCAATACAAATATTGTCATCCCGCCCAGGAGAGCGAGACCTGTGTCGTCTGCGTAAAACCCGGCAAGATCTGACATCGCCGTACCTGCGCGATTTCTGATGTAACTTTAAGCTCGTGAAGTGGTGTGTGGCTCCTCGCCCTGGCTAACTTTGCTGCCTGCCTTCGAAGCTGTCACCGCTTCGGCCCCAGTACTGGGGGAATGTTGTCGATGCATGGCTGGGCGCCGGTCGAAAGCCAGCTCGCGCCTCTCCATCTTCAACGTCCCGGGGAGTTCTCCCACGGTGCACGCCATGCCACCATTTCGGAGTCTGGACGCTCCATCGTAAAGTTTAAGCTAGGTCACAGACCTCGGTGGTCAACCATCTGGGCGACAGTTCGGCCATGCAAAATGGCCATCGCGGTGCCCGGCACGAGCGCCAAGACTCCCGCGGCTACCTCATCAAGCTCGACGAACTGCTGACGATGCCGAAATCGGCAGGCCATTTGGTCCTGCTGCCGAGAGAGGATCTGGCACTTGGCGGATCTCAGTAGATCGTCATGAGGATCGGGAGGTAACTGCCTGCTCGCAATTGTTCGATTGCTTCGATGGCGGGATAGGCTGCGGGGAAGTACAGTCCATCCTGGAAGTTGCGCTTGAGCGCTTTCGGGGAGAAGACAACTTCGGCAGAGTCCGTATATTGGGACAGTTTCGGCCAGAACAGCGGCGTACAGCGCGCATAGGAATCGTATTGCGAGCCGAAGATCGTCTTCAGGTGTTCGGCCTCCTTGGCTGCCGTGATGACCAAGATCCAATAGCTGAAAAATCCCAGCGCCAGAGCGACGGCGATCGATCCATGGATCAATCCGATTCCAGCTGCTCCAAGCGTAGAAAAGAGATAGAGCGGGTTTCTGGTCAACGAGTAGGGGCCGGAGGTAATCAACTCCAGATTCTTCTTTGAACCGATATAGAGAATGCTCCACATCCTGCCCACGAAGCAGGTGAGGACCAGGCCGAGACCCGCCATCTGGATCAGTTCATGTACGCCCCCACCCAATCCGGGGTGCGAAAACAGGATAACGGTTGCAGCAACCAGCCCCGCTGCCCGAGCGGCGTTTATCCGCATCCTTTGATTGACTGACTGAACTCTCATCGAGGCCCCCGGGAATGAAGGGGCCGCGTTTCTGGGCTCCGCATTTTGACGGCACCCCCCGATATGCGGCTCGCTTGCGCTTGCCAGGCTTTGCTGGCCGTGCGGTTGAACAGGAGGGGTATCGATCATTGGATCGTCTCCTCGGTAAGCTGAAGGAAGACGTCCTGGAGCCGCCCGCTCTCGGCCTCGAAGGCGAGGATCGGCATCTCGGCGCGGATCAGGACGTTCGGGATTTCGTTGTTGAGCTGGCGGCTTGGAGGTGTTTTCGTCGGATCAAGAAGCTCGACGCGCAGCCAGCCCGCGTCTCCATTGACAAAATGTCCCGTGATAGGCTGCAGAATGGTCGTCAGGATGCGGATGGAGGTCGCTTCTGTGTCGATCGTTCCCCCTGCGCGCCGGCCGGGTTCTTGGCTTGCTCGACCCAAACGGCGCTGCAGGCAAAACGCCTTTCGTGACCCATAGGACTTGTTAGGGTCTTCGGGCGCGAAGACGTGAGCAGATGAGCCGGGCGCTACGGCGACACTTCCGCGAGACATTCAGTGCAGGCTCCCTCGTGCCTGCCAGCATGCTTTCAGGTTGACGCGCCTATTTGTCGCTGCAGTCGTTAGGCTTTACGATTCGGCAGTTGAGCTGACTCGCTTGCGACGGGATTACCCCTTTTTGCGAAGGGGCCTCGTCCGTGGTGTCCGACATCAACGCCAGAGTGGGCTTAACCGACAGCGGGATTTCGGCTCATTGTAGCGCTTGAAGGAAGTCGTCGCCGAGCAGGCGCCGGAGCTGCGGCTGCAAAAGAGCATGCTCGCGACGGGAGCGACGACCGGAACGGCGCCACCTCCCGCTGGGGGCGTCCGGAACTTCGCATGAGCCGCTACGGCTTTCGGTTAGGCCGGCAAAGCCGTTTTGGGCTATCGGTCCGCCGGCGCGCTTTGTCCTATCTTGGGTTTCCAACGTCGGGCAACGGTCGCACTGGCTCCCTTAGCCAGCCTACGCTCCGCTGGCGCGGCGGGTCGGTTGCGCAACACTTGTCAACTTGATGGGTCGCAGTGCTGCAGGCGAAGCTCGCGCAAATACGTACAAACCGCACACCGCCAGCAGAGCCATAAGCAAGGAGTACGCGAACTCGGCCCCCGGCAGAGGCGGCAAGCGGCACTGCGTGCTTGTCTGGTCGAGTCCAGTGTTGGTGCTCCGATGAGATCATATGAAGGAGGTCTCCCATGAAACCTGCTGGTTACTACCTAGCGCCCGGCGCGTTCGTCCTCGTGCTTGCCGGGGCGACCGGCGCGTCGGCCGCGGAACAGCCGATCGCCTGCAAGAAGGTGCCGTTGGTGGTGCGGGACAGGTTCCACAAGGATTTTCCCGTCGCTAAGGTCAAGGCATGCGCCCGCGAGGTCGAGAACGGAGAACTGGTTTTCGAGATAGCAAGCGTCGAGGGCGCAATGACGCGCGATGTGCTCTACCATCAAGACGGTAAGATCATCGTCGTCGAGGAATCAATTCCGATGGAAGCGGTGCCTCAATCGGTGCGTGCGGCCGTTGATACGAAATTCGCAGGTGGAAAGATCAAGCTTGCGGAGAAGCTGATGCGCGACGGCAAGGTGAGTTACGAGTTCCAGATAAGCTTCAAGGGCAAGAACGTGCAGCCCGTCTTCGATCCGGATGGAAAGGAAGTGAAGGGCTGATGGACGCAACTTTTGTGCTGAAGGGCCGCTGAAATAGCTTCAATCAGCCTGAGGGAAGGAACAAGTTCGGCGCATGCAGACGGGCTTGCGGACCTCATTCGAGTTCAGCAGAAGGCAGCTGTCAACAAGCGTCGGACATCCGGACGATCGAGCCTACTTGCCTAACTTCACGTGTCCACCGAACTGGAGCGTCGCGCGCACACTGAAGGTGTGCGTTCTCTCGTCCTCAGCATTCTCCGCGAATGTGTAGCCGGCGCCGAGGTTCCATTTCGCCGCGCCGGACGGCGCGTCTTCTTCCCCGGACGCATAAATCACTTCGAAATCCGCCAATTGCTCGCGGGTGTCCGGACCGTCGGCGACAAAGTTCCGCTGCTGCGTGTAGGTGGCTATGTAGGTCATAGGTTGCACTTCCAGCGCGACAGAGCCGGTGAGAAGCAGAGCGTCGTCCGGACCGCCGTCGAAATGCTTGAGGTAGGCCGATTCGCCGAGAAGCCTCAGTGTGTTCCCGTTAAGGTCGAAGCTTCCAGTGGCGGCAGCAAGGTAGGCCAATTCATTGCCGGTCCCCGGCAGCGGTTCCTCTTCTTCTTCCTCCTCCTCCCCTGTGTCGGCGGATAGCCCGGGCTTCTGGTATCGGATGCCAAGGCGATAGCCGAATTCACCGTCCTTGTAACAATCGCCCTTTTCCGCCCCTTTGCAGCCATCAAGGGTAACCGAGAATGAGGATAAACCGGTGGTGTTGCCGGCACCGCCATCCGCCAGCGTGGTCCGTCCACGGTTGGTAAAGAGCGACTCGCTGAGGAACGTCCGGTCGGTCGTGAATACCGTCGCGGCCAAGGCATTGTTCAGCCCAAAGCCCTCGAAGCCAACAACAGCTTCGCCACCCAGACGTTCGTCAGCGTCAAAAACAGACGCCAGATCCGGGGCGTGTATCCCCGGCAGGGCTTCGCTGGCCAGGCTGAACACCGTGTCGAACTTTCCGGCCCTCACGGTCAGGGGATCGACCTTAGCGAGAGCGTAGAGCTCACCGACATAGGTGCCGATCCCTTGAAAGGCCGCATCCTCCCCGGGTTCCGGGTCGACCACGGGCTCGGTAACGATGGCACTCACGAACCGAAGATAATCCGTCGGCGCGTAGAAAAGATCGAGTTCGAACTTCGGAAACAACACATTGGATCTCAGGAAAGACGGATGTGCGCCAAATATCCAGTCGTTCTGCAACTCCGCGGTAGCCTCGTACCCCGCGCAGGGCGCGGCGCATTCTTCGGCCAGAGCCGGTATCGTTTCTTCGGCCAGAGCCCGTTCGTGCTCCTCCGCCAGTGCAGAAGCCGAAGAGTACAGCAGCCATATGCCACTAAGCGCTAAGATAAAAAGACGAATGACCGTCGAGCCCCCATGAGATGCACCACGCGTCGATGATATCCGATGAGTCCACTGTGGCAACTGCGATTTCGTCATTTTGTCCCTTACAAACGCGACTTGTCTCATACAAACGCAAACGTGTCGCATCTCTACAACACTTCTTCGCTATTCCGCGCCCGGTACGCTCCCCCGAGGACCGCCGGCGCAGCAAATTGGCGGTCCCGCTTCGCCTTCCTCGAATGAATATTCGGGCACTCCCCGACCGAGGCAAATTGCGCCAGAGCACGTCCAGCCTTTCGCTGGAAACAGACACACGCGCATGCAACCGACGCGAGCACTCACGGCGTGAGTGGCTATCCTAATAAATTTGTATGAACTATTTCTCTACTCCAAAAGTTAGAGACCCGCCGGATATACGGTAATAGCGCCTTGCAATATTGATTAATTATGCGGCGCCCTCCCGCATGATACGCTTCGGGACTGTCTCTGATCTGTCGCAGGCGCGGTTTCGCGCGCCGCGGAATCGTGGGGGATTGCCGTGCTGCAAACGCTCGTCAAGCTGAGTCTGGAATTTCGGCATCTGGTCATAGCAGCCGCGATACTCCTGGTAGCGGCGGGTGCCGTTCTTCTTCCCAAGGCCAGAATCGACGCTCTTCCCGAGTTCGGGGCGCCGGTCGTGGAGGTGCAGACCGAGGCGCTCGGGCTGTCGACAGGCGAAGTCGAAAGCCTGGTGACCATCAATCTCGAAGAGATTCTGACCGCGACGCCGTTCCTCAAATCAATTCATTCCAAGTCGGTGCCGGGGATGGCTTCGGTGTTGCTCACCTTCGAGCCCGGCATGGATCCGATGAAAGCCCGACAAATGGTGCAGGAGCGTCTTACGATGGCTTGGGCCCTGCCCAATGTCTCGAAGCCGCCCACCATGCTGCAGCCGAAGTCGGCGGCAGGCCGCGCCATGATCGTCGGACTGTCGTCCAAGACCGTGTCGCTGATCGACATGTCGGTGCTGGCCCGGTGGACGATGACGCCGAAGCTGCTCAGCGTGCCGGGCGTCGCCAACGTCGCGATCTGGGGCCAGCGCGCTCGCCAGCTTCAGGTGCAAATCGAACCTCAGCGCCTCGAATCGGCAGGCGTCTCGCTCGATGAAGCCGTAGAGAGCGCCGGGGATTCGCTCTGGGTCTCGCCGCTCAGTTATCTGGAAGCGTCAGTACTCGGAAGCGGAGGCTGGATCGACACGCCGAACCAGAGGCTCGGCATCCAGCATGTGCAACCGATCAGCAAGGCCAGCGACCTGACGAAGGTTGCTGTCCCGTCTTCCGCGCTCAGGCTAGGAGACGTGGCCGAGGTCGTCGAAGGCCATCCGCCGCTGATCGGCGATGCGATGATCAACGGACAGCCTGGCCTCATCCTCGTCGTCGAGAAGCTTCCCAACGTCGACACCAAAGCGGTCGTAGCGGGGGTCGAAGCTGCGCTCGCGGAGTTGAGCCAAGGCATGCCGGGCATCGACATCGACGCCTCCCTCTACCGCGCCTCCGACTATGTCGACAGCGCCTTGGCCAATCTGGTCCGGATGGTGATCGCCGCCATGGTGGTCGTGTCCGTAGCCCTCTTCCTGTCCTTGACGCCGGTCGGCACGGCGAGCGTCGCCGTCGTCGCGATCGTCCTGTCGTATGTCGCGGCACTTGTCGCTCTCTATTTCAGCAGCCCGATCTTCAACCTGATCCACCTGGCCGGCCTCGCGGCCGCGCTTTCCCTCGTGGTCGACACTGCGGTAGTGGCTGCCGAGGCCCTCGGGCGACGCCTTCGCGCCGGTGGCGGCCGTCCGCTCGCCGCGCCTCTATTCGATGCGATCGGCGAAATCGGCAAGCCAATGATCTATGCAGCGGTGATCGGTCTGCTGGCGGTCGCTCCGATACTCGGACTCGACGGCGAAACCGCGGCATTCTTCCGGCCGCTGGCTCAGGCCTATGGCGTCACGGTGGCCGCTGCCATGGTCGTCGTGCTCTTGGCGGCGCCCGCCCTCGCGATGGTTTTTTTCCGTTCGGGCAGCGCAGCAGGAAACAGGTCCGAACCTGTGGTGGCGCGGCTGTTCGGTGCGGCCTATGGGCGGCTGCTGGGGAGGTTCTCGGCGACGACCGGTCCTGCCTATGCGATCGTGGGTCTCGGAGCGTTGGCGCTACTCGCGGCGACGCCCGCCCTGAAGTGGTCGCCGTCGCCGTCCTTTGACGAAGGCACCGTCCGCGTTTCGTTCAAGGCCGCGCCGGGTGCATCCTTGCCCGCCATGATCCGCACGATGGCGCGACTGGAATCCGAAGTCCGCGCAATCGATGGAGTCAGCTCTGTCGCTGGCCATCTCGGCAGGGCCATCACGGGCGACCAGGTCACCGGCATCGAATCCGGGCAGCTCTGGATTGGGCTCGACGAGCGGGGGAACCGAGCCGCCGCACTGTCGCAAATTCGCGACACGATGGAAGGCTTCGCGGACCTCGAGGTGAAGGTTGAAGGCTATCTGGCCAGTACGGCCGGGCGGATCTTCGCCGACGCCGGCGAACCAGTGGTGGTCCGCATCGAAGGGGCCGAGACGGCCGTGCTTGAAGAGCAGGCAAAGCTCGTCGCGGCGAGAATCGCCGCCGTTGACGGCATCAACTCCGTACGCATCGACAAGAACGCTTTCTCGCCCGAAATCGAGGTCAAGGTCGACGTTGCGGAGGCTGCCGCACGTGGACTGAAACCGGGAGACATCCGGCGCGCGGCAGCGACGGTCTTCGCCGGGCTCGAGGTTGGCAATCTGTTCGAGCAGCAAAAGGTCTTCGAAGTGGTCGTTTGGGGGGCTCCCAACGCACGAAGCAGCATCGCCGACGTCGAGAATCTTCTGATCGAAACGCCTGATCGCCCGCATACACGCCTTGGCGATATCGCCGAGGTGCGGATGGTGCCGCAGTTGAGCACCATCGAGCGTGACGGCGTCACGCGCAGCATGGACGTTCACGCCAGCGTCGCAGGCCGCAGCGTCACGGCAGTGGCGGAAGACGTGGCGGCAGAGCTCAAGAAGGTGCAGCTCCCCTTCGAATACCATGCCTACGTTCGGGGCGAGTATGCCGAGAGCCGTGCAGCCATGCTGCAGGTGACGCTCTTCGCAGCGTCGGCGGCAGTGCTGATCTTCTTCCTGCTGCAGGCGGCGCTGCAAAGCTGGCGACTGGCGACCGGCATGTTCCTTTCGCTGGTGGCAGTGTCGGGTGGCGTCGCGGCGATCCTCGTGGCGGTAACGGGCACCGTTTCGGTTGGGGCGCTTGCCGGACTTCTCGCCGTCCTCGGGCTTGCACTCCGCAACGGTCTGGTTCTGGCCAGCCGCGTCGATCAGACCGGGGAGGGTGACGAATCCTGGCCGGACCGTGTCGCGGCGGCCGCGCGCGAGCGCTTTGCGCCTATGCTGACGAGCACGCTGGTCACCTGCCTCGCCTTCCTTCCCGCAGTGGTCATGGGCAGCGCCGCCGGTCTGGAGATTTTGCATCCAATGGGATGGGTCGTGATCGCAGGCGCAGTCATTTCAGTCCTGATCAATCTGTTCGTCCTACCGGCCATGATGCTCCATTCCGGCCCGGTTTCACGACGCCTTGGAGGAGTTGCACATGCTTCGCAATAGGCTTTTTCTTAAGTCATCCCTCGTCGCCGGTGTGGCTTTCGTCGTCGTTGCCACGGGACCCCTCGCAGTCGCGGAGTCGCCCGCAGGCGCGCCTGCCAAGCTGGTAGAGGTCGCAGGTTCCCCATTTCCACGCGTGGTTCTGACCGAACAGGCTGCCAAACGACTGAGCATCCAGACCGAAGCGCTGCGGGAGGAGACGGCCAAGCGGTGGATGATGATGAACGCCCAGGTCGAGATTGCGAGCGGTGAACCGTCGGTGAATGCAATTACGGAGACGGCTTCCATCGCGCCGGCCGGTGAAAGCGGCCAAGCACGGCAATCCCTGATCAAGGTGCCTGTGGACGCGGCAAGCCAGATGTTGATCGCGGTTGTCGACGACGAGGATGACGAGGACGAGACCGGCGACCACGACGAGTTTGCCGAGATTTTCGGCGTCGCCAACCCGGCGGACGAGGATAAGGACGGTCTAGTGGTCGTGCTGCTGACCGGCCAAGGCCGCTCCGGTAAATATTACACGGCGCGGCCGGTGGCGGTGAAGGACCGGGACGACGGGCGGTTCTTTGAATTCCTCGAGGCAAGCAGCGGCGTCAAGCCAGGCGATCATGCGTTCGTGGCGATGAAGGCGCCGGAGAGCGGCAGCATGGCGAAGATCGTGCCCTACTCGTCGGTTGTCTATGACGAGCACGGGGACAGCTGGCTCTACTCCAATCCGGAGCCGCTCGTCTTCGTCCGCCAAAAAGTGGCTGTCGAGCGCGTCCTTGGCGACATAGCAGTGCTGTCGGACGGACCAGCGCGCGGTACGCCGGTCGTGTCGGTCGGCGCGGTCGAGCTGATGGGGGTTGAATTGAAGTTTGGCGGCCACTGAGCGGGCGTGAAAGACATTCCGTCGCTTGCGAACGCCTGAGTTAGCCGGCGTCCAATCATCCGAACAAAGGACAGGGCCATGTTCCGCTGGATCATCGGCACGAATCTGAAATACCGGTATCTGGTACTGGCCGCGGCAGCGCTGATGGTGCTGCTGGGTCTGGACGTGTTCCGCAAGATGCCCGTGGACGTCTTCCCCGAATTCTCCCCGCCACTGGTGGAGATTCAGACCGAGGGTATCGGCATGTCGACCGCCGAGGTCGAGGAGCTGATCACCATTCCCCTCGAGGATGCACTGCGCGGCACACCGGAACTCGACGTCATCCGCTCGAAGAGCGTGATGTCGCTGTCCTCCATTGTCATGATCTTCAAGCGGGGAACCGACATCATGCACGCCCGGCAGCTCGTCCAGGAGCGCGTGCAGCTTGCGTCGGCCAGACTGCCGTTCGGCTCGAGCCCGCCCGTCATGCTGCAGCCCTTGTCGTCGACCAGCAGGACCATGAAGATCGGCCTTTCGTCGAAGGAGCTCACTCAGCTCGACCTGTCGATGACCGCCTATTGGAAGATTCGCTTCCGCCTGCTGCGCGTGCCCGGCGTCGCCAACGTGGCGATGTGGGGCGAAAAGCTCAAACAGCTGCAGATCCAGGTCGATCCCGCACGCATGCTGAAACACGGCGTGACGCTGAACGAGGTCATGGAGGCTTCGGCCGATGCGCTGGACTTCGGCCTGCTGCCGATGTCGAGCTCAGCCAAGAGCCAGACCGTAGGCTTCATCGACACCGACAACCAGCGATTGTATGTCGGCGCCGACATAGCGTCCAGCGTGAAGCTGGAGGACGTCAAGAGAATTCCGGTCGAGTCAAAAGCCGGCGAGCGACTGGTACTGGCGGACTTTGCCGACGTCACCTGGGGGGAACCGCTGCCGATCGGCGACGCTGTGATCAATGACGGTCCCGGCATGATGCTGATCGTCGAGAAGTTCCCGTGGGCGAATACGCTGGAGGTCACGCGCGGCGTCGAGGCCGCCTTCGCCGAAATGAGGGACGGCCTCAAGGGCATCGACGTCGACCTGCAGATCTTCCGCCCGGCGACGTTCATCGAGCTCTCGATCCATAATCTGACAATGGCCTTGCTGGTGGGATCGGTCCTGGTGGTCTGCGTTCTCGGCGCCTTCCTGTTCGAGTGGCGGGTGGCGCTCATCAGCCTGCTGGCGATCCCGCTCTCCCTGGTCGCGGCGGGACTTGTTCTCTACTGGCTCGGAACGACCATCAACACGATGGTGCTGGCCGGCTTCGTCGTGGCGGTGGGATCGGTGGTGGACGACGCTATCATCGACGTTGAAAACATCACGCGGCGATTGCGCGAGAATCGCCGCAGCGGCGCTGGCAAATCGGTGGCATCAGTTATCCTGGAAGCATCGCTCGAGATCCGCAGCCCGATCGTCGCCGCGACCCTCATCATCGTCATCTCGGTCGTCCCTGTGTTCTTCATGGGTGGTCTGTCGGGCACTTTCTTCGTACCGCTGGCGACGTCCTATTCCATCGCGCTCCTCGCTTCGATGGCCGTGGCGCTGACGGTGACGCCGGCACTCTGCCTTATCCTGCTTCAAGGAGCGCCGATCGAGCGCGTCTCGCCGCTTGTCGGGCGGTTGCAGCGAGGCTATGCCGCCATGCTGTCGCGGATCATCGCGGCTCCTCGCACGATCTTTGGGATCACCGCGTTCGTCGTGGTCGCGGGATTGGCCGTTTGGCCGCTGCTCGGAACCTCGCTCCTGCCCTCCTTCAAGGAACGTGACTTCCTCATGCACTGGCTGACGCCGCCCGGGACATCGCATGCAGAGATGTACCGGATGACGGTGGCTGCCAGCAAAGAACTGAGATCCATTCCCGGGGTGCGCAACTTCGGCGCTCACATCGGCCGGGCGCTGGTGGCCGACGAGGTGGTGGGCATCGACTTCACGGAGAACTGGATCAGCGTCGATCCGAAGGTCGATTATGACGAGACCCTTAAAGCGGTTCAGGACACGGTCGGCGGCTATCCCGGTATCTATCGCGACGTCCAGACCTACCTTCGCGAGCGCGTGAAGGAAGTGCTCACCGGGTCGGGCGAGTCGATAGTGGTTCGGATTTTCGGGCCTGACGCGGCGATGTTGCGGGAGCAGGCGGTGAGGGTCCGCGACGCCCTGACCGGCATCGAGGGCCTGATTGACCTACACGAGGAGCCGCAGAAGACGGTACCGCAAATTCAGGTCACCGTGGATATCGCCAAGGCGGCTTCCAGGGGTCTCAAGCCCGGCGATGTTCGTCGCGCTGCTGCCGTGATCTTCGCCGGTCACGAGGTGAGCGACGTTCATCGCATCGGAAAGGTGTATGACGTCATGGTATGGTCGACGCCCAAATCGCGGCGCGGCCTTGACGACGTACAGAACGTTCTCCTGGATACCCCCGACGGCGGTCAGGTCCGGCTCGGCGACGTTGCCGAAGTCAAGATTGCCCCGGTGGCCAGCACCATAAAACGTGAGAACGCCTCGCGCCGCCATGACGTGCATGCCAACGTGCGCGACCGCGACCTGGGCTCGGTCGTCCATGAGGTTGAGGAGCGCCTGGCCAAGTTCGAGTTTCCGCTCGGCTATCATGCCCAGCTGCTGGGCGAGGCGGCGGAACGCAGGGCTGCGCAAAGCAGGCTCGTCTATGCCTCTGTTGTCGCCGCGGTCGTAATCTTCATGCTGCTGCAGGCCTCCTTGAGAAGCTGGAGGCTCGCTGCCCTGGTTTTCCTGTCACTGCCGGCCGCTATGGTCGGCGGGGTCATCGCCGCCTATCTGGGCGACGGCATCATCTCGCTAGGCGGCCTCGTGGGGTTCCTGACGGTGTTGGGCATCGCGGCCCGCAACGGGGTGCTTCTGATCCACCATTTCCTGCATCTGGAGCGCGAGGAGGGCGAGCCCTTCGGACCGGAACTTGTCCTGCGCGGCGCGCGTGAACGCCTTTCGCCCATTCTCATGACGACGCTGGCGACCGGCCTTGCGCTCGTTCCACTGGTTGTTACCGGCAACATTCCCGGGCAGGAAATCGAACATCCGATGGCCATCATCATTCTGGGCGGGCTGATCACGTCAACGCTTCTGAACCTCTTCGTCGTGCCCGCCATCTATCTCAGACTCGGTTCGCTGCAGGCGCGATCGCCGGCGCGGACCACAGGGCTCGGCCTGGAACCATCTCCCCTTTGATGCAAGGCCCGAGATCTAGACCAAAACGTTCGTGACTCTACCGCATCCAATCCACCGGCTATACCGTTGGCGATCTCGATCGCGCAGCGAAACAGCATGACAACTTACAAAACTCGGAGGACTTGGAGCAGCAAGGAACGCGTCCGTGATTTCGTCTTCACAAAGCGGGCAGGCCAACAGGGCTGGGCCTAGCCGGCGGGCCTAGGAAACGAAATACGGCACCGGCTATACGCTCCTGCCGCTATGATGGGGCACGCATCCATAAGTGAAGCAACGTCGCTAATTCCCGCGCGGTCTGGGTTTTGGTCCTGGAAGGCTTTCGCACGGATTTGCGGCCAATCTGGCGATTCGCGGATCTCTTAGCCAGAGAGTCTTCTTTCTTCTTTCCAGAATCTCGTTGCGGCCCCCATCAACGGCCGATTGGCCTTTCGCGGCAAGGGCATAGTCGGCTCGGTTCGTTCGATAGTCTTCCTTTTGGATGGACATCTTTTTCCTCCCGGTCCGCGGTCTTCCCTCCACTAGCCTGGACGGGAGAACACTAGCTGCCGATGCATCGCAGGAGTCTACAAATTGAGGATTGTATTAAAATGATACACTCCACCCGTTCGTCTCACGGGCGCCGCTCAGCATTACCCTGAACCGGCCCGTATGCCGCGCCTATTCGTCGCTATCCTCATCGTCGCTTTCGGAATGCTGTTCCGGACCGCATCGTCCGCTTGCGCTTCAACGTGCGCTTGGCAGCCTTGGTCATAGCCGTGGAAAGTCTTGTGCAGTTGCCGAGGCGGCAACAAGGCCTGTCCGTGCAAGATGCTCACGCCACAGCACCGGCTCCCAGGCGGGCAAGCAGGGTGAGTTATGCTATATACGTCGCGTTCTTGGTCGGATACGAGCCGATGGATCAGGAAAGACTTCTGGCCGCAGTCCTCCTAGCTGATGTCGTGGGCAGCACGCCGCTCTATGAGCGCATCGGCGACGATGCAGCTCTGCAGCAGATCTCGGATTGCCTCGACGCGATACGCGAGATCGTCGCCCGGCACGGCGGTGACTTCATTTACTCGAAGGGCGATGACGTGCTCAGCCTGTTCGACAGTTCGGAGGCGGCGCTGAGGGCCGTCTTCCAAATCAGCAGCGAACTGACGAAAGGGCCGTTGCACGCCCGGATCGGATTGCATTTCGGGGCGGTCATTCGCGCGCGGGGCGCGGTATTCGGAGACGTTATCAATGTCACCGCAAGGTTGTCCACCACGGCCAACCCCGGGGAGGTGCTGATCAGCCAGAGCTTCTTCGAAGCCCTTTGCGCGGATAGCCGCAGTGCCCTGCGGCTCCTCGACAAAATGGCTTTCAAGGGAAAGCAAGAACTCTTCGATGTCTATACCCTGGGGAGCGAGGATCGGGCCCTCAGTACGCAAATCGTCAGCCGGGGCACGGTTATCGAGAGACGCTCCGCCCCGCCGCGGCAGATCAATCTGGTCATCCGCTATGGAGATCAGTTGCGATCCTGCCGAAACAACGAGTTGGTGACGATCGGCCGATCCCCGGAATGCAACATCGTCATCCAGCGGCCCTGGGTCTCAAGGCACCACGCGACCTTCACCATTTCGAATGGCAAGGCCGTGCTTATCGAGCGAAGCTCGTCGGGCACCTTTGTGTCGATGGGACCCGACCATGAGGTATTCGTGCGCCGCGAAGATATTCTTCTCTTCGGCTCCGGCGTCATCTCGCCCGGACGGAGATCGTCCCTCGGCGACGCCGAAATCCTTCACTACGAAATTTTCTCAGACTGACCCGGCCCGGCTTGACCGTTGCCGCATGCTGCCGGATCCAGCGCCGCGCGCTTGTAGAATCGGAAGTCTATTCAGTGAAATTCAATGGCGATTGGCTCCCCGGGCCGGATTCGAACCAGCGACCAACCGGTTAACAGCCGGTTGCTCTACCACTGAGCTACCGGGGAACGGAGGCTCTGACGTGAGTGGCGCAGCCTATAGCAAACACCTTTCGGCTTTGCAAAGCAGCAATTCGCAATTTTTCTGCAGTTTTTCGTGCGGCGATTTGTGGCATCGTCTCGGCGTGCCCACATATGAGCGGCTTGACACCGGCATGGAACAATGCGGCTGGTCGTCCTTTGGTATTTATGACATGGGCCGCGCAGATGGGATCTGGCTTTGAATGACGGCAACTGACGACGATAACCCACCGGCGCGCAAGATCACGGTCTTCGGCCGCGACTTCTCGATGCCGCGCTCGCGGGGATTGCGGATCGCGATCGGCGTGCTGCTCACAATCGGCGGGATTCTGGGCTTTCTGCCGATTCTCGGTTTCTGGATGGTTCCGATCGGCCTGCTGGTCCTGTCCTACGAATTCGCACTGGTGCGACGTCACAGGCGGCGCTTCGTCGTCTGGTGGGAACGCCGCCGCCGGCCGGATTGAGAGCTTTGCAGGGAGAGGGTCCGGCAGGTGCTGCCGACACCATCGGGATCGGCCGCAAGCAATCGGCAACCACTGCCTTCGATGAGGAATGGGAAAGCATCGGGAATGACTTGCCGGTGCTTGACGACCTTTCACCGCCAACATATTGAGTTGCCCCGGAACGCCGGGAGCATGGAAGGCCTCGTGGCGGAGTGGTTACGCAGAGGACTGCAAATCCTTGCACCCCGGTTCGATTCCGGGCGAGGCCTCCAATGCCCGGGCTCCGGCGCTGTCGCGCCGGGGCGCTAGGTTCCGGTCGAATTGGCCCGCGTCATTTGCCTGGAAATCGGATCGGGCGCGGGCAGCGAATTGGGCGCGGGAAGCGGGTTGGTTGGGACATGAACGCTGATTTCTCCGAACGCCGCGTGAAGATGGTCGATTGCCAGATCCGCACCACCGATGTGACCAGCGCGCCGCTGATCGAAGCGATGCTTTCCGTGCCGCGCGAGGCTTTTGTCGGCGCCGGGCAGCGGGACCTAGCCTATATCGACGAGGACATCCGCATCACCGATGGCGTCAGTGGCGGCGGTGCCCGCTATCTGATGGAACCGTCACCGCTCGCCAAGCTTTTGCAACTGGCCGAAATCAGCGACACCGATTCGGTGCTCGATGTCGGCTGCGGCACCGGCTATTCGGCCGCGCTGCTTTCCCGAATCGCAAAATCGGTGGTTGCGCTCGAAAGCGACCCGGCGCTTGCCGAAGCCGCGAAGTCGACCCTTTCCGCACTGGATTGCCAGAACACCACCGTAGTGATCGGGCCGTTACCGCAGGGTCATGCCGCCGCGGCGCCCTATGACGTCATCTTCATCGGCGGCAGCGTCGAGGAGGTGCCCGCGGCATTGCTCGGCCAGCTCGCCGAGGACGGACGGCTGGTTGTGGTCGAGGGGCAGGGCAACTCCGGCGTTGCGCGTCTTTTTGTCAAGGCCGGGGGGGTTGTAACCGGCAGACGCGCATTTAATGCGGCAATTAAGCCACTACCGGGGTTCGAACGTGCTCATGCGTTCGAATTTTGAGCGGTTTTGCCTTGCAGCGAAGGCGCTGACATGATCGCTTGCGCTTGAACAATCGTTGCTGATTTGCTTCACGTGCATTTTCGGGGGCTGTCAGCGGGGGACGATAAACACGCGGCGCTAGCTGATCCGGAAGGAAAAGGTGCGCGGCGTGGTTCCCATGCAAACGAATGAGGGATAATACGTGCCGCCCCTACACAAGACTTTTCTATCAGCCATACTTGTTTCGGCGACCGCGCTTTCGCCGCTGGCAGCATCCGCCGAAACCATCACCGGCGCGCTCGCCAAAGCCTATCAATACAATTCCCAGCTGAATTCCGCCCGCGCGGGCACCCGTGTCACCGACGAGGGCGTGGCCATCGCCAAGTCCGGCTACCGCCCGACGATCAGGGGATCGGCTAGCATCGACTACACGAGCAGCCGCAACAACAACCTTGGTCAAACCTTAAATATCACTACGGGCAATTTCGGGGTTGAGATCGACCAGACGCTGTTCGACGGCTTTCAAACCAAGAACAATGTCGCCGCCGCCGAAGCGCAGGTCAGGGCCTCGCAAGAAAGTCTCCGCAACACCGAAGAGAACATCCTGTTCAACGCGGCAAGCGCCTACATGGATGTGATCCGCGATCGCCAGATCGCGGTCCTGACCGCACAGAACCTGCAATTCCTGACCGAGCAGGCGCGCGCCGCGCGGTCGCGCTTCGAGGTCGGAGAGGGCACCCGCACCGACGTCGCACAGGCCGATGCCTCGCGGGCGACCTCGGTGGCGCAACTCGCCAGCGCTCGCGCGACGGCGCTGGCAAGCGCTGCGACCTACCACCAGATCATCGGCGACGAGCCGGGCAAGCTCAAGGCGGCCGCGCCGGTCGGAAAGCTGCTGCCGGGAAGCCTCGATTCGGCCTTCGCCATCGCCGCCGCGGAGCATCCGGCCATCCTTGCCACCGAGCATCTCGTCGACGCCGCGGCCTTTTCGGTTAAGTCGGCCGAAGGGGCGCTATTGCCGCAACTTTCCGCCAGTGCCGGGATTTCGAGCCAGTATCGCAACACCTCGCCCGGCGTTTTTGCATCGGCGGGTTCCGAAGGAACGACCAATTCGGCCAATATCGGTGCAACGCTTACCGTGCCGATCTATTCGGGCGGGCGCACCTCTGCGCTGGTCCGCCAATCGAAGGAATCGCTCAGCCAGGCCCGCATCGAGGTCGACGTCAGCCGCGACCAGGTGCGCCAGGCCGTGGCTTCGGCGTGGACGCAATACACCGCCGCGCGCGAAAGCGTGGATGCCAACAGGCAGGTGATCGCCGCCGCGCAACTGGCGCTCAACGGCGTCATCGAGGAACGCAATGTCGGCCAGCGCACGACGCTCGACGTGCTCAACGCGCAGAACGCCGTCATCACCGCCAAGATCAACCAGGCGAGCTCCGAGCGCGATGTCGTCGTGGCGAGCTACGCCATCCTGTCGGCGATTGGCCGCCTGTCCGCCGGCCAACTCGGCCTGGCGGTCACGAAATACAACCCGGAAGAGCATTACAACGCCGTCAAGGACAAGTGGATCGGGCTGCGCACGCCGGACGGCCGCTGAACCTTTGGCATTTCCAAAAGCGCCGCGTGTCCAATGGATGCGCGGCGCTTTTGCATTGGAACCAGACGGTCGGCTGCCGGCGGCGTAGCGAGCTAATCTGTTGAAATCCAACGTCTCCCCAGATTGGGGATTCTCGGATGGCGATCGGTCGGTTACGCTGTCCGCATTGATTCGAATTCCGGTCTTGCCTGAATGGGAATCTTGAACAAGTCACAAAGGCGGCGGATGTGACGATGGCGACAGCGAGCAGCGCGCAGCGCGAACCTTCCATGGAAGAGATACTCGCTTCCATCCGAAGGATCATCGAGGACAGCGACACCGGCCGCAAGCAACCGGCGGCGGACAATGGTGAAGTGCGCCAGGACCTCCGGCCGACGCCGGCGGCGCAGACAGCCGACCTCGATGACTTCCGTTCCGAGCTCAGCGCCGGATCCGCTCCCAGCAAGCCGGTGAGTCTGGCGGAGATACAGGCCCAGCTTGCGGCGTCCGATCCGATGATCGCCGAGACGAGCCCTGAACCGGTGAAGGCCGCGCCTGCTCCCACCACCCTGGCGGAAGTCGGGGCCAGGGTAGCCGCCGAGCCGGACATCCCGGTGGTTGCGGGGAGCGCGGCGAGCGTGCCGCAAAGCGCCGATACCATCGTCGCCGATTGGCGGCGCGAGATCGCCGCCGTTGGCGGAAGTTCCGTCAAGGCGAAGGTAGCAACTCCGGAAGTGGCGCCCGAAGTCGAGATCGACGAGGAGGATCTTGCCGCGCCAACGGCCGAAACCGCGGCGCCCGGCAACGTTTCGGCACCATCCTCGGCCGACCTGCCGCCGGCCCGGCCGGCAATCCTGTCCGAGCATGCGGGCCGTCAGGTCGCGGCGGCCTTCGGCGAGCTTTCCGATGCCTTCGCCAGCCGCAGCAAGAAGAGCTTCGACGAGATGGCCGAGGAGATGCTGCGGCCGATGCTGCAGGACTGGCTCGACAACAACCTGCCGACACTGGTCGAACGGCTGGTGCGCGAGGAAATCGAACGCGTGGCGCGCGGCGCGCAGTGATTTCGTCTGGGCTTTCAGCGCAAAAAGCGCCACCCTCAGGCGGTGCTTTTTATTTCCGCGAAAATGCGGCCGCGCGATTTGTCTTGCGATGAGTAGTGGGCTTGCCGCTGATCGCCGCAAGCCTATCTGGGCAAGGCGGGCTCATCCTTCTCGCGGTTGACTCGGCCAAGAGCTTCCGATTTACACCGGACGCTTGTTCCCGACAGTTCGGACTTCCTCCATGCTTGATAAAACCTACGACGCCAAGACCGTCGAGCCGAAGATCGCCAAAATCTGGGAAGAGGCCGATGCGTTCCGCGCCGGCGCCGGCGCGGAGGAAGGGGCGGAAGCCTTCACCATCGTCATCCCGCCGCCGAACGTTACGGGCTCGCTGCATATGGGGCACGCGCTCAACAACACGCTGCAGGATATCCTGGTGCGGTTCGAGCGCATGCGTGGCAAGAATGTGCTGTGGCAGCCGGGCATGGATCATGCCGGCATCGCCACGCAGATGGTGGTCGAGCGGCAGCTGATGGAGAGGCAGATCCATCGCCGCGACCTGTCGCGCGAGGAGTTCATCGAAAAGGTCTGGGAGTGGAAAGCCGAATCCGGCGGCGCCATCTTCAATCAACTGAGGCGGCTCGGTGCCTCGGCCGACTGGAGCCGAGAGCGCTTCACCATGGACGAGGGTCTGTCCAAGGCGGTGCTGGAGGTGTTCGTCACCCTCTACAAACAGGGGCTGATCTACAAGGACAAGCGCCTTGTGAACTGGGATCCGAAGCTGTTGACGGCTATTTCCGACCTCGAGGTCGAACAGCATGAGGTCAACGGCAATCTCTGGCATTTCCGCTACCCGGTCGAAGGCCTCGCGTTCGATCCCGAGAATCCGAAGACGTTCATCACCGTCGCCACGACACGCCCGGAAACCATGCTGGGCGACACGGCGGTGGCGGTTCACCCCGACGACGAGCGGTTTCGCGACCTGGTCGGCGGGAACGTCATCCTGCCGATCGTCGGCCGCAGGATACCGGTTGTTGCGGATGAGTATTCGGATCCGGAAAAGGGTTCCGGCGCGGTCAAGATCACCCCGGCGCATGACTTCAACGACTTTGAGGTCGGCAAGCGCCACAAGCTGCCGGCGATCAACATCCTGACCGTCGAAGCCTACATCAAGCTCAAGGATAACGAGGAGTTCCTTGCAGGTCTTGAAGTGACGCCGCAGCGCCAGGCCGTCTGGGATGAGCTCGACGGGCTGGATCGCTTCGTGGCGCGCAAGAAGATCGTCGAGCTGATGGAAGCGGGCGGCTTCCTGGAAAAGGTCGAGCCGCATCGCCACACCGTGCCGCATGGCGATCGCGGCGGCGTGCCGATCGAGCCGTTCCTCACCGACCAGTGGTACGTCAACGCGGCGGAGCTCGCCAAGCCGGCCATTGCCTCTGTGCGCGAGGGCCGCACGAACTTCGTGCCGAAGAACTGGGAGAAGACCTATTACGACTGGATGGAGAACATCCAGCCCTGGTGCATCTCGCGGCAGCTGTGGTGGGGGCACCAGATTCCGGCCTGGTACGGACCGGACGGACGCGTCTTCGTCGAGAAGACCGAAGAGGAGGCGCTGGCTGCGGCGGTCGAATATTATTTGGCGCTGGAAGGCCCGTGGAAGGCCTGGGTCGAGGACAAGCTTGAAAATTTCAAGCCGGGCGAGATCCTGACGCGCGACGAGGACGTTCTCGACACCTGGTTCTCCTCGGCGCTGTGGCCGTTCTCGACGCTCGGCTGGCCTGACCAGACGCCGGAGCTGAAGACCTACTACCAGACCGACGTGCTGGTGACCGGCTTCGACATCATCTTCTTCTGGGTGGCCCGGATGATGATGATGGGCCTGCATTTCATGAACGAGGAGCCGTTTCACACGGTCTATGTTCATGCGCTCGTGCGCGACAAGAACGGGCAGAAGATGTCGAAGTCGAAAGGCAACGTCATCGACCCGCTCGACCTGATCGACGAGTATGGCGCCGACGCGCTGCGCTTCACCTTGACGGTGATGGCGGCGCAGGGGCGCGACGTGAAGCTCGACCCGGCGCGTATCGCCGGATACCGCAATTTCGGGACCAAGCTCTGGAACGCCACGCGCTTCGCCGAAATGAACGAGGTCGCCAGGAACGACGATTTCTGGCTGCACGACGCCAAGCTCGCGGTCAACCGCTGGATCCTGACCGAGCTGACGCGGGCGGCGCGGGCGATCACGGAGGGCATCACCACCTACCGCTTCAACGAGGCGGCGGGCGCCGCCTATCGCTTCGTCTGGAACTTGTTCTGCGACTGGTATCTGGAACTGCTTAAGCCGGTGTTCATGGGCACGGACGAGGCGGCCAAGGCGGAGAGCCGGGCCTGTGTCGCCTTCGTGCTGGACGAGATCTACAAGCTGCTGCACCCGATGATGCCGTTCATGACCGAGGAGCTGTGGGCGCAGACCGCGGGCGAGGGGAAGGAACGCACCTCCCTGCTTTGCCACGCCGCCTGGCCCGCGCCCGATTTCGAGGATGACGAGGCTGCCGCCGACATCAACTGGCTGGTCGAGCTCGTCTCCGGCATTCGCTCGGTGCGCTCGGAAATGAACGTGCCGCCGGCGGCGATCGCGCCGCTGGTGGTGATCGGCGCCAATGCCATCACGCAGGAAAGGCTGGATCGCCACGCCCAGGCCATCAAGCGGCTGGCGCGCGTCGGCGACATCGCGCTGGTCGATGCGCCTCCGAAAGGCTCGGCCCAGATCGTTCTCAACGAAGCGACCGTCTGTCTGCCGCTCGGCAGCCTGATCGACCTTCAGGCCGAAGCAACGCGGCTGCAGAAGGAACTGGCCAAGGTGACCGAGGAGATCGCCCGCCTGCACAAGAAGCTTTCCAACGAGAAGTTCGTCGCCAACGCGCCGCAGGAGGTGGTCGAGGCAGAGCGCGAAAAGCTCGCCGAATATCGCGAGGCGCAAGAGAAGCTTTCAGTTGCCCTGACCAGGGTCCGAGACGCCGGGTGACCGGCAAGATTCGGCTTCACTGGAGGGCGCTTTACGAAGCGTCACCACGCTCGTATACGGGCCTGCCGTTGGGTTAATTTTGACGTAAACGGAAAGTTTTGGCCCCATTGTTGCCGTAATGTAACAATGGAGCCCAGTCCGATCAAAATGGCCCGTTTTGAGCTGTTTCGGACCGTTTTTGCAATTTTTTCTCTCAGTCCGATGCCGAGTGGGCCGCTTTTAAGGCTCAATGGGCGGTCGATGACCATGGCGAAAATACGAGCTGTCAAGGTGTACATGTACAGCTCACGAATTCGTTGTTGCGCCGTTAACCTGAATTGGTTCTAGCTTGCCCCACTTCGTGTTTCGGGGAGGATTTCCATGAACGTTTTGCGGCTCAAAGCACTGCTGGGGGCAGGGTGCTTTTCGCTGGCTTTGATCGGAGCGGCGATGCACCCGGCGCATGCCGGTGGGCTCGAGCGCGGCGGCTACGACATTGACCTGCTGTTCGACCCGGCGCCGTTCGCGACGGAAGCGGAAGCTACCTATGTGATGCCGGATCGCAAGTACAAGAATGCGACTGGTCTGAATGGGACATTCAATTTTCTCAGTTCCACGGCGGATGGCGCCGAGGGTTATTGGGTGCCGCGCATCGGGGGCAAGGTTCAGGTTGTGCCGGGCGTCGACTGTATGATCGACTATTCACAGCCGTGGGGCGCTCACACCGCCCCTGGCGCGTCGTGGAATGGCGCTTTTTCCAACGTTGAAACGGACATCAAGAGCAATAACTACGCTGGTACCTGTTCATACAAGTTCGATGTCGGTAAGGGCCAGCTCCGCTTTATCGGCGGCGCGTTCTACCAGGATATTTCAGGCTTCAAGCAAAGCTTAGTGGGTTTCAATCCAGTTGGGCCGTCACCGATTGGCCGCGTCGACCTGGAGGCCAGCGGCTGGGGCTGGCGCGCTGGCCTTGCCTACGAAATCCCTGAGATCGCACTCCGCGCCAGCTTGGTCTATAATTCCCAGGTCAAGCTCGACAACATCTCCGGCACCCTGACGTCACCGACATTACCCACGGGTTCTGCGCCGATCTACGGCAGCACTCAGTACATGCCGGACTCCGTGGAGTTGAAATTGCAATCCGGCATCGCGCCAGGCTGGCTTGCTTTCGGTTCGATCAAATGGGTGAACTGGAGCGTGCTGCAGAGCGTTCCCATTTGTATTGTCGGGACTCCCACCGCCGCATGTTTTACGGGCAATGATGCTTCCGGCTCTCTTCAGGCCACCTCGCTGGACCTGATGTATCGCGACGGTTGGACGGTGTCCGGCGGCATAGGCCATAAGTTCAACGATCAGTGGAGCGCCGCCGGTCAGCTCACCTGGGATCGCGGCACTTCGCACGGCTATGGCGCGCAGACCGATACTTGGACACTCGGGGGCGGCGTCGCCTACACGCCGCGGCCGAACATCGAGGTTCGGTTGGCTGGTGCATTCGGTGTGCTGACCAGCGGGCATTCCGGCATCGTGACCGGAGACAACGGTTATCAGGCCGGCACCGACGCCAGCTACGACTTCGGCAACGATCTGGTCACGGCGATCTCGGGTGGCATAAAGATCAAGTTCTAAGCCGCTCCCGCAATTCCGCGAAGAAGGCCGGGCACCGCCCGGCCTTTTTCTATTGGGCAATCAACGGCCTGGGCGGGTTGGCCGATCCTGTGTTGCAAATTAGCTGCACAGCCGGCGCTTCAGACGATTGTGACGTTTCAGCAACAGTTTATGAACAACCCCGAAGCTAAAAGGCTAGCCGAGGGAACTGCCCATTTCCCGCCATAAACCCGGAGCAACTCGAGTAGGTCTCGGGACGCGTGCCAGGTTGGCCCGGCGATGGGACCGGCCGCGGGGTGTGCGGCAAGGACGACGATGGACGCCAAGGCAATCTCCAAGGCCAAGCTGCCCAGCCGCTACGTGACCGAAGGTCCGGCGCGCGCGCCGCATCGTTCATACCTCTACGCCATGGGATTGTCGGCGGCCGAGATCGCGCAGCCGCTCGTCGGCGTCGCCAGCTGCTGGAACGAGGCCGCACCCTGCAACATCTCGCTGATGCGCCAGGCGCAGGTGGTGAAGAAGGGCGTCGCGGCCGCCAATGGCACGCCGCGCGAATTCTGCACCATCACCGTCACGGACGGTATCGCCATGGGCCACCAGGGCATGAAGTCGTCCCTGGTGTCGCGCGAGGTGATCGCCGATTCAGTCGAGCTCACCATGCGTGGCCATTGCTATGACGCGCTGGTCGGGCTTGCCGGCTGCGACAAGTCGCTGCCCGGCATGATGATGGCGATGGTGCGGCTCAACGTGCCGTCGATCTTCATTTATGGCGGTTCGATCCTGCCCGGCAGCTACCGCGGAAGGCAGATCACCGTGCAGGATGTGTTCGAGGCGGTCGGGCAGCATTCGGTCGGCACGATCTCCGATGCCGAGCTGCTCGAGATCGAGCAGGCCGCCTGTCCGTCGGCAGGGTCGTGCGGCGCCCAGTTCACCGCCAACACCATGGCCACGGTCGCCGAGGCGATCGGGCTGGCCTTGCCCTATTCCTGCGGCGCGCCGGCGCCCTACGAAATGCGCGACCGGTTCAATTTCGCCTCCGGCGAAAAGGTCATGGAGCTGATCGCGAAAAACATCCGGCCGCGCGACATCGTTACCCGCAAGGCGTTGGAGAATGCCGCGACGGTCGTGTCGGCCACCGGCGGCTCGACCAACGCGGCACTGCATCTGCCGGCGATCGCGCATGAGGCGGGTCTCAAGTTCGACCTCTTCGACGTGGCGGCGATCTTCGAAAAGACGCCTTATATCGCCGACCTCAAGCCCGGCGGCAAATATGTCGCCAAGGACATGTTCGAGGCCGGCGGCATTCCGCTCTTGATGAAGACGCTGCTCGACCACGGCTATCTTCACGGCGACTGCATGACGGTCACTGGCCGCACTTTGGCCGAAAACATGGAGCACGTTGCCTGGAATGAGAGCCAGGATGTTGTGCGTCCCGCCAATCGGCCAATCACCAAGACAGGCGGCGTTGTGGGCTTGAAGGGCAACCTCGCCCCCGAAGGCGCGATCGTGAAGATCGCCGGCATGTCGGAGCTGAAATTCTCAGGCCCGGCGCGCTGCTTCGATTCGGAAGAGGAGTGCTTCGAAGCGGTCACGCAGCGCAATTACCGGGAGGGCGAGGTTCTCGTCATCCGCTACGAGGGGCCGCGCGGCGGTCCGGGCATGCGCGAGATGCTGTCGACGACGGCAGCGCTCTACGGCCAGGGCATGGGCGGCAAAGTGGCGCTGATTACCGACGGCCGTTTTTCCGGTGCTACACGTGGTTTCTGCATCGGCCATGTCGGGCCGGAGGCGGCGGTCGGCGGGCCGATCGGGCTCATCAAGAATGGCGACGTGATCTCTATCGATGCCGTTAATGGCACGATAGAGGTGGCGCTGTCGGATGCCGAACTGGCGGCCCGGGCCAAGAAATGGAAGGCGCGCAAGACCGACTATCAGTCCGGCGCGATCTGGAAATATGCGCAGACCGTAGGGTCGGCCCGCGACGGCGCGGTCACCCATCCGGGCGGCGCAAAAGAAACACACTGCTATGCGGACATTTGAGGTGTTGAGGTCATTTGTCTTGCCGGCACTGGTCGCGGTGGCGACCTTGGGCGCCGTCGGGCAGGCCATGGCCTTCGATGACAAGGTGTTCGACGACAAGACCGGGGTCAAGCCGCAGTCGAGTCCGTGGGCGGTGTTCCAGTTCGGCTTCTCCGCCTACAAGAACGGCCACAAGGACCAAGCGGTCGAGGCCTATAAATATGCCGCCGAGAACGGCCAGATCGGCGCCACCTGGAAGCTAGCGCGAATGTATGCCCAGGGCGACGGCGTGGCCCGCGACGACTATGCGGCCTTCAAGTTCTTCTCCGAGATCGTCGATCAGGATGTCGAGCCCGGCTCGCCCGAGGAAAGCTATGTCTCCGACGCGCTTGTCGCGCTCGGCGACTATCTGCGCAAAGGTATCCCCGGCAGCCCGGTCGAGGAGAACGAGGTTGCGGCGCAGGAATACTACATGCGCGCCGCCGCCAACTACCGCAACCCGAACGCGCAGTTCGAGATCGGTCAGATGTTCCTCAAAGGCGAGGGCGGCGTGAAGGCCAGCGTCAAGCAGGCCGGGCGCTGGCTGCAACTCGCGGCCGAAAAAGGCCATGCCGGCGCGCAGGCGACGCTCGGCAATCTGTTGTTCCAGAGCGGCAAGATCGTGCGCGGCCTGGCGATGATGACGGCTGCCTTGGAGCGTGCCCCGCCGGCGGATCAGCCCTGGATCCGCAGCATGCAGGAAGAGGCCTTCGCCGCGGCTGGCGAAGCCGACCGTCGCACGGCGATTTCGCTCGCCGACGACATCCTGACCAAGGGCAACAACGGCGACCAGTAGGCCGCAGCTTCGGCTTCAATTTTCGGTAGGTTCCGTCGGCGCCGTGATTGAGATCGGGTGCAGTTTCGGCGCCTGATTCTCGCCGGGGCAGTCGTCCTGGACCTCAGTCCAGGACGTGTTGTTGAGAACCATGTCGCAGCGGGCGAGGTGACTTTCGCCGGCAATGGTCAGGCAGGCCGTCTCACCGAGCTTGAACGATTTGCCGTTGGCAAGACACTCCGGCGCCGCGAGCGCCGGCGCGGCAAATGCCAGCGCAAGGCCGACCGGGCAAAGAACAAATCGGATCGCCATCGAACCCCGCAACAATCCCGCATCAGACACACGATTTGTGGCGACATCAGGGTTCGGCAAGAGTCCGCAAGCAGCGCCTTCAGGCCGGCTGCAAGCGCAGATCGATGGCCACCGGCACGTGGTCGGAAGGTTTTTCCCAGGCGCGGACGTGCTTTTCAACCGAGGCCGACGAGAAGCGGTTGGCGGCTTCGGGAGACAGCAACAGATGGTCGATGCGGATGCCGTTGTTCTTCTGCCAGGCGCCGGCCTGATAGTCCCAGAAAGTATAGACATCCGGCGAATCGGTCACGGCGCGCACGGCCTCCGTGAACCCGAGATTCTTCAGGCGCCGGAAGGCCTGCCGCGTCTGAGGCTGGAATAGCGCGTCACTGCGCCAGTTTTCGGGGAACCTGGCGTCGGCGGGCTCGGGGATGACGTTGTAGTCCCCGGCCAGCACCAGCGCTTCCTCGAGCCTCAGCCGCTCTTCCGCCCAGCGCTCTAGCCTCGCCATCCATGACAGCTTGTAGGAAAACTTCCGCTCGTCATCGACTGGGTTGCCGTTCGGCAGATAGAGGGAGGCGACCCGCAGCGCGCCCTTATCGGTCGAGAAGACGCCTTCGATGAAGCGCGCGTGGTCGTCGGCATCGTCGCCAGGCAAACCGCGATTGACCTCGTCGAAGGGCAGCTTCGACAGGAGAGCGACGCCGTTGAAGCTCTTTTGGCCGTTGGTCTCGACATTATAGCCCAGCGCCTCGATCTCGGCCCGCGGGAACTGGTCGTCGACGGTCTTGATCTCCTGCAGGCACACGATGTCCGGCGCGCTCTCGGTCAGCCAGTGGGTGAGGTTGCCGATGCGGGCGCGAACGCCGTTGATGTTCCAGGTGACGATCTTCATGCGGACCTCAATGTTCTTCCGGCGCAAGGCGCTCGACGAGGCCGATCGTATTGCCTGCCGGATCCTTTAGAAAGGCCATCCATTCGCTTTCCCCCGCCGGACCGAACCGGCCCTCGGTGTCGCGATGGACCAGCGCCGGCGACGCGGTGAAAGGAACACCGGCGGCTTTCGCCTCGGCATGGAAGGCCTCGAGGCCGGCAATATCGAGATAGACGGTGCCGGGGGGCACGCCGTCGCCAAAAAACAGCCGCACGCCGCCCGCGATGATGAAGGCGATGCCCGGCGGATCGTAGCGCGCATGCACGCTCATGCCGAGCACATCGTGCCAGAAAGCCAGCGTTCTATCGAGATCGCGCCCGGCCGACAGCGCGACCTGACGGACCGCGCCGACCGTGGGCATTGGCGGCCCGCTAGACGGAGAAGCTGGTGCCGCAGCCGCAGGAGGCGACGGCGTTCGGGTTTCGGATCTGGAAAGACTGACCCATAAGGTCATCGACGAAATCGATCACCGAGCCGCCCATATAGACCAGCGAGAGGTCGTCGATGAGGATCGTGGCGCCATCCTTCTCGATGGCTACGTCGTCGTCGTTGCGACTATCGACGAGATCGAACTTGTAGGAGAAGCCGGAGCAGCCGCCGCCTTCGACGGAAACGCGCAAGGCATTCTTGCCCGGCTCGCCGGCCAGAATCCTGGCGATCCGCTTCGCGGCCGCTTCGGTCATTTCGACCTTCATGGCAGTCTTGGCATCCGCGCCCATCGGCGTCACCTTGCTTTCGGTTTCCCATGATAGGTATGAAGCGGACGGGGGCAAGTCAACTGGTGGGCGAATGGGCAAGGATGCTCTCGGTGAGATCGGTTTCGGCTACCGGCCGCGCGCCGTTTACGCGAGCGATCCGGCGCGCTCGCGCGGCCGCCTGTTCGATGAGCCGGAAAGTCCGACCCGGACGCCATTCCAGCGTGACCGCGACCGCATCATCCATTCCACCGCCTTCCGCCGGCTGAAGCACAAGACGCAGGTGTTCATTTCGCATGAGGGCGATCACTACCGCACCCGGCTGACGCATTCGATCGAGGTGGCGCAGATTGCCCGCGCCCTGGCACGCGCGCTGCGCGGCGACGAGGATCTGGCGGAGGCAGTGGCCTTGGTGCACGATTTCGGTCACACGCCTTTCGGCCATACCGGCGAGGAGGCGCTGAACGAAAAGATGGCCGGCTGGGGCGGCTTCGATCACAACGCGCAGTCGCTGCGCGTCGTCACCCGGCTCGAGCGGCGCTACGCCGAGTTCGACGGGTTGAACCTCAGCTGGGAGACGCTGGAAGGGCTGGTCAAGCATAACGGGCCGCTTACCGATGCAAGCGGGAAGGGGCTCAAGGGCCCCGTGCCGCAGGCGATCCGCGACTATTCCGCGCTGCACGACCTCGAGCTCGACCGCTTCGCCGGCATCGAGGCGCAGTGCGCCGCGATCGCCGACGATATCGCCTACAACACGCATGACATCGACGACGGCCTGCGTGCCGGCCTGCTGACGCTGGACATGCTGGAAGGCATCGGCCTGCCGGGCTCGATCCTGAGTGGCGTGCGCGCCCGCTACCCGCAACTCGACGACGTTCGCACCGGCCACGAGCTGATGCGGCGGCAGATCACGCTGATGGTGGAGGATGTCATTGCTGCCGCTGCCGCCAATATCGAACGCCTCAAGCCGGACAGCGCCGATGCGGTGAGGGCGGCGGGTGAGACGATGGTCACCTTCTCGGCCGAAATGGCGGCAGCCGAAAAGGAGCTGAAGGCCTTTCTTTACAAGCATCTCTACCGGCATGCCGAAGTGATGCGCGTGCGGGCCGACGCCGAGCAGATCGTCCGCGACCTGTTCGAGGTCTATTTCGCCGACCCGCGTGCCATGCCGGACGGCTGGCGCGAAGGGCTCGACAGGGCGCAGGATCGCATCAAGGCGCGCAGCGTCGCCGATTTCCTGGCCGGAATGACCGATACCTATGCGCTCAAGGAGCATAGGCGATTGTTTGACCATACGCCGGATTTGGGCTAGGGCGAGCCACGATTTTGTCGGCCAAGCAGCCGGTCCCTCTTAAAGCCCAGAGCATACCCGATGAATATCTTCGCCGATTTCAACGCGCGGATCGTAAAAGCCGTCGAAGCCCTTGATCTGAAGGACAAGGATGGCGGAGCGCTGGATCTGTCGCGCATCGCGGTCGAGCCGCCGCGCGACGCCAGTCATGGCGACCTTGCCACCAATGCGGCGATGGTGCTGGCAAAGCCCACCGGCCAGAACCCGCGCGCGCTGGCCGAGCAGTTGACCGCAGCGCTGCGCAGCGATGCCGACATCGCTTCCGCCGATGTTGCCGGCCAGGGCTTCGTCAATCTCCGGCTGAAGGACGGCTTCTGGCAGGCGCATTTGGCAGTGCTGCTCGGCGAGGGCCGCAACTATGGCCGCTCCAAGATAGGCGGCGGCCGCAAGGCCAACGTCGAGTATGTCTCGGCCAATCCGACCGGCCCGATGCATGTCGGCCATTGCCGGGGCGCCGTCGTCGGCGACACTTTAGCCAACCTGATGGCCTTCGCCGGCTACGACGTGACCAAGGAATATGTCATCAACGATGCCGGCTCGCAGATCGACGTGCTTGGACGCTCGACCATGCTGCGCTATCGCGAGGCGCTCGGCGAAGCCGTCGGCGAGATTCCGCCAGGCCTTTATCCAGGCGACTATCTGATACCCGTCGGGCAGGCGCTGGCCGAACAGTTCGGCCTCGGCCTGCTGGAGATGCCGGAAGACGAGGCGCTGGCGATCGTCAAGGATCGCACGGTCGACGCGATGATGGCGATGATCCGCGAGGATCTGGCGCTGCTCAACGTGCATCATGACGTGTTCTTCTCCGAACGCACGCTGCATGCCGACAACGCCAAGAAGATCCGCGCGGCAATCGCCGACCTGACGCTGAAGGGCCATATCTACAAGGGCAAGCTGCCGCCGCCGAAGGGCGAGAAGCCGGACGACTGGGAAGACCGCGAGCAGACGCTGTTCCGCTCGACCGCGGTCGGCGACGACATGGACCGGGCGCTGGTGAAATCGGACGGCTCGTTCACCTATTTCGCCGCCGACGTCGCCTATCTCAAGGACAAGGTCGAGCGCGGCTTCGTCGATCTCATCTATGTGCTCGGCGCCGACCATGGCGGTTACGTCAAGCGGCTCGAAGCGCTGGCGCGCGCGGTCGCCGGCGACACGGTCAAGCTCACGGTCCTGCTCTGCCAACTGGTGAAGCTGTTCCGCGACGGCGAGCCGGTCCGGATGTCGAAGCGGTCAGGGGATTTCGTCACGCTGCGCGACGTGGTGGAGGAGGTCGGCCGCGACCCGATCCGCTTCATGATGCTCTACCGCAAGAATGATGCGCCGCTCGATTTCGACTTCGCCAAGGTCACCGAGCAGTCCAAGGACAATCCGGTGTTCTACGTGCAATACGCTTCCGCGCGCTGCCACTCGGTGTTCCGGCAGGCGAGCGAGCAATTGGGCGAAGCGAATTTCGACCGCGACCGGCTTGTGGCTTCGGTTGCGTCGCTGACGGACGAGGGCGAAATCGGCCTCATCCGGAAACTCGCTGAATATCCACGGCTAATCGAATCCGCGGCGCTTGCGCTGGAGCCGCACCGGCTGGCATTCTACCTCTACGATCTGGCGTCGAGCTTCCACGCACACTGGAATCGGGGCACCGACAACCCAGACTTACGTTTTGTTAAGGTTAACGACCCACAATTGACGTATGCCAGACTGGGGCTGGTGCAGGCTGTTTCGGATGTTTTGACCTCCGGCCTGACGCTGATAGGAGCTGATGCGCCTACCGAAATGCGTTAGGTTTGACTAAAAAGCCTGTCACCTTTTGCCCACATTGCGCTGGTAAGGGCCAACCCTGCGCGACGTCCATGGCGTCCGACTGTGTGCGAGTTCGGGAACAATAATGGCAGACAGAACCCAGCTGAAAGTAGCCGCAAGCAATCATATCGCCGACGACGATCCGTTCGCCGAACTGACCCGCATCATGGGTTTCGATCCGCGTCAACCGGTCAGGCCGCAGTCGCCGGCGGCCGCAAAGGCTGCGCCCGCGAACCAGGCTGCCGATGGGGCCGACTTCGACATCGACCTCGAAAAGGAGCTGATGGGCGACTTCGACATTGCCGAGGAAAGCGAGCCGGTGGCGCAGCAGGCTGCCCAGGCTGCGCCGGCTTACTGGGCTGCCACTCTCACCGACGACGAGCTCGCCGCTTCTCTCGAACGGGATTTCGTCTTTGACGATGCGGCGGATCACGCCCATTTTGCCACGCCCGCTGTTGCCACGCCCCCAGCGCCGGAGCCGGCCGCGGACACGGCATACGACGATGATTTCGAGAAGGCGGTCGCGCGTTCGTTGGAAGTCTCGCCCGTGCAGGACGAGCTTTCCGTCGACCAGGAAATGGCGGCCTCGCTGGATGAGGGCTTCTGGATCGACGACCAGCCTGACACGGACGAGAGCGCCGCCGCGGCCGCCGAGCCTGCGGCTGTCGAGCCTGCTGTCCTTGAGCCTGCGGACGAGACGGCGTTCGACGCCGATTTCGACACTGCGGTCCAGATGTCGCTCGAGGACGAGTTGGCCTTCGATGACCGTGATATTGAGCCCGAAGGCGCCGACGTGCAGCCGATCGAGGCTCACGCCGCTGTCGACCAGCCGATCGCCGCTAAAGACTACGAGAGTGGGTCCGATCAGGCCGAATTCGTTCGGGCCGCAGTTGATCAGGCCCATCTCGATCAGGCTCATTTTGATCAGGCCCAATTTGAGCAGGCGACGGCTGATATCGCCATGGATATCGATCAGCCGCAGCACCTGATCCTGGAACAGGAACTGTCGGTCGACGACGAGCCATCGCCGGCCCTCGAGGCGCCTGTCGAGGCCGAGCATTTCGCCGCCGATCCCGAGCCCGCCTTCGATCCCCAACCCGATCACGGACCTGTAGCCGATCAGGTCTTCGAAGACGATTTCGAGCTCAGCTTCCGTGACGCGCTTGCCGAGGAGCCGGAAGGTCCGGCTGTCGATCCTGAACCGGTCGCCGGTCACGAGGCCGCGGCCGAGGAGGTCTTCGGAGACGATTTCGAACTCAATTTCGACAACGTGCCGTTCGGGGATCCGGAAGCGCCGGCTGCCGAGGCCGTCGCCGCGGCGGAGCCGCCATTTGCCGAGCCTGCTCCTTCTGCATCGGCACCGGTTCCGCCGGTTGCGGCAGTCGACCCGGCTAAGCCGGCCGCAGGCGAGCGCAGCCTGGAAGACGAACTCAATGCGCTGCTTGGCGCCATGACGGCGCGGCCAATTCCGGTTGCGCCGGTCCCGGTTGCTCCCGTGCCGGCCGCCGCATCGGCGCCGCGGTCGGTCGTTCAGCCGGCTGGCGACACCGACCAGAAGGCTGGCGTGGGCGATGAGCTCGATTGGGACCTCGACGCACGCAACGAGCCCGCCTACGGCACGCAGATCGCCCAGTCCGCCGATGCCGATCTCGATAGGCTGCTCGCCGGCGAACTCGACCGGCAGGGCTTCGAAGGCGCGGCTTCCGAACAGGATGCCGAACCGAGTATAGATTTCGATGACGAGGCTTTCGACGCCGCCTTCGCCAAGGGCATCGAGATGGACGCGCCTGTCGCGCCTGCCGAACCGCCAAAGTCGTGGAGCCGCGTGACCCCGGTCGCAGCGCCGGTGCACGCCTCTTATGCCACCCAGCCTGCGGCTACGGCGCCGCAAACCGCGGCCCCTGCCTACGAACCGGTGAAGGATTATTCTGCATACGCCAAGCCGGCGCCGCAGATGCCGACGCCTGCCTATCGTGCGGAGCCGGCGAAGGACTATGCCGGTTACGCCACGCCGGCCCCGGCGCCGCAGATGTCGGCGCCTGCCGATCGTGAGGAGCCGGCGAGGGACTATTCCGCTTACGCCACGCCGGCCCCGGCGCCGCAGATGTCGGCGCCTGCCTATCGTGAGGAGCCGGCGAGGGACTATTCCGCTTACGCCAAGCCAGCCGCGGCGCCGCAGTCTCGCCAGCAGGAGGAAATGCCCGATGTCAAGACGGTCGACGTGCCGGAGCGCGTGGTGGCGTTGGCCGACGACCTCGACATTCCGGAGCTCAGCTTCGAGGAGGATCAGCCTGCGGCGGCTGCCTATGACGATCTCGATGCCGAGTTTGCCGGCCTGCTTAGCGAGATGAACGCAACCGAGATCGCTCAGGCGCCTGTGCAGAGCCGGGGCTATGAGGACGACTCCCACAATGCCGGACTCAAGACCGGCTACGACCGCCGCGAGTTGCGGGCCGAGACGGCCGCTGCACCGGCGACCCTGTCCTATGCCGCAGCTGCAAGCCAATTCGATGCAGACGATTTGCCCGGCAGCCGGCCGGTCTCGCAGGCGGACGACTTCGCCGTCGACGAACTTGACTACGATCCTGAGCTCGACGAAGCGATGACTGTGCCCGGCTTTGCCGAGCGCGAAGCCGCGAAGCCGCGAAGCCGTGGCATGATGCTTGCCGCGCTCGTCGGCGCCGTTGTGGTCGCGGGCGGTCTCGGCGCTCTCGCCTTCTCCTTTGGCGGCAAGGGCGGCAGCGAAGCGCCCGTGATCGTGAAGGCGGACAATTCGCCGATCAAGGTCAAGCCGCAAAACCCGGGCGGCACCGTGGTGCCGAACCAGGACAACAAAGTCTATGACGCCGTGGCCAAGGGTGGGGCGGCCAAGCCCGCCGAACCGGCGCAGCAGAAACTGGTGACCAACACCGAGGAACCTATCGACGTGGCGTCGAAGGAACCCCCGCAGAGCCGGATCGTCGACCTTTCGCCTGACGACACCGACGCCGCGCCTGGCACCAACTCAGCCGGCAATGCGGCCGCGGCAGCGCCGGTTCCGGACACAGCAGCTCCGGCCGCAGCCGCGCCGGCACCGGCCGAAGCAGCGCCGGCTCCGGAAGCCGCAGCGCCGGCACCGGAGGCCGCAGCGCCCGCACCGGACGCAGCAGCGCCGGCTGACGCCCAGGCCGCCGCCCTCGCAACCCCACAGCAGGCCGCTCCGGCGCCGAAATCGGAAGACCGCATCGCCCAGGTTCTGCAGGAGGCAGACAAGGGGACCAACAACGATGTCGTCGCCGTGGCGCCGCGCAAGGTGAAGACCATGATGGTGAAGCCTGACGGCTCGCTGGTTCCGCGCGAGGATCCGGCTCCCGCGCCGCAGGTCGCGGCAACCGAACCGACCGATCCGGCGCCGCAGCACGTCGCTTCCGCCGGGCAGGGCGATGCCCAGCCGACAGGCGCCGTCACGCCGGCAACCGATCAGGCTGCCGACCAAGGCGGTGATGACCAAAGCGCTGCCGCCGCGGTGAAGCCAGCCGCCGCGGCGAAGACCGAAGCCAGGGTCCAGTCCGCCAACACGCCGGCGAAGGTGCCGGTGGCGCCGCCGCGTCCGTCCGATCAGCCGGTCGATATCGTCGGCGAGGTCAAGCCCGACCAGGTCGCCTCCATCGATCCGGCGGCGGCAGGCGGCGGCTCGTGGTCGATGCAGATCGCTTCGCAGCCGACGGTTGAAAGCGCCCAGTCCACCTACCAGGACCTGCAGCGCCGTTACGGAAGTGTGCTCGCCGGACGCACAGCCAACATCGTCAAGGCGCAGATCGCCGGCAAGGGCACTTTCTACCGAGTCCGGGTCCCGGCCCAGTCGCGCAACGACGCGATCAATCTGTGCACCAACTACAAGGCGGCCGGCGGCACCTGCTTCGTGTCGCGCTGATCATTTACCACCGTTCAGAGCCGGCGTCGCCGCGAGGCCGCGCCGGCTTTTTCGTTGTGGACGGCTGTCGTCATTCATGCGGCACCGGTCAGGGGTGATTCCCCTTTGGTTCGCAAAATCTTAGAGCGGTTCAGCGCCGGCAGAATCACCGAACCCGCATAACTCCTTGTTTTTACGGAATTCCGGACGCAAAACCGTTACACACTTTTCCTGGAATTGCTCTAAGCTTCGATCCATGACCGAATCAAAATCCATGATCCTCGGCTGCGCCGGGAAATCCCTCACTGAAGATGAAATCCGCTTCTACGGCGACGAACGTCCTTGGGGCTTCATCCTGTTCGCGCGCAATGTCGGCGAGACCGAGCAGATCCGCGACCTGGTCGCCTCGATGCGCGAGAGCGTCGGACGCCCGGATGCCCCGGTCTTCATCGACCAGGAGGGCGGCAGGGTGCAGCGCCTGCGACCGCCGCTGGCGCCGAACTATCCTGCAGGCGGAGCGCTCGGCGCGCTTTGGCGCGACGATCGCGAGGCCGGCCGCCGTGCCGCGTGGCTGCTCGCGCGGCTTCACGCCTTCGATCTGCTGCGCCACGGCATCACCGCCGACTGCCTGCCGGTGCTCGACGTCCCCATTGCGGGCGCCAGCGATGTCATCGGCGCGCGCGCGTATGGTATGGAGCCCAATGCCGTGATCGAGCTTGGCCGGGCTTCGGCCGAGGGTCTGATGTCGGGTGGCGTCCTGCCGGTCATGAAGCATATTCCCGGCCACGGCCGCGCCTTTGCCGATACGCATTTCGCGCTGCCGACGGTCGACACGCCCCTCGCCGAGTTGCGGCAACATGATTTCGCCCCGTTCAAGGCGCTCAACCACCTGCCGATGGCGATGACGGCGCATGTCGTCTACAGCGCGATCGACCCGGACAATCCGGCGACGACCTCGGCCAAGGTCGTCAACGAGGTGATCCGTGGCGAGATCGGCTTCGACGGGCTCCTGATGAGCGACGACACCTCGATGAAGGCACTTTCTGGGGATTTCCCGACAAAGGCGGCCGCGATCCTTGCGGCGGGCTGCGATCTCGTCCTTCACTGCAACGGCGTTTTCGAGGAAATGTCGGGGATCGCGTCGCGTACGACGATGCTCGAAGGCAAGTCCTTGGCGAGAGCGGAGCGGGCGCTGGCCTATATAAAGGACCGCGACGTCGCGGACGAAAGCACCATACGCGCGGAATTCGCCACCTATTTCGACGCGGTGGCCTGAACCGAAGGGAAAGCAAGGCAAGTGGCGGAAACATTGGACAGCAAGGCCGCGAAGGCCGCACCGATGGACCGTCTGTGGGCCGAGAACGACGAGTCACGTCTGACCAGCGACCCGTCGCTGGTGGTCGATGTCGCCGGCTTCGAGGGCCCGCTCGATCTTCTGCTGCATCTGGCGCGCAACCAGAAGGTCGATCTCGCCCGCATCTCGATCCTGGCGCTCGCCGAGCAATATCTGGCCTTCATCGAGAAGGTGAGGGCGCTGAGATTGGAACTCGCGGCCGACTATCTGGTCATGGCGGCATGGCTTGCCTTCCTCAAGTCGAAGCTGTTGATCCCGAAACAGCCGGGCGAAGAGGGCGAGAGCGGCGAGGAACTGGCAGCGGTGCTGCAGTTCCGGCTGAAGCGGCTGGAGGCGATGCGTGATGCCGCTGCGCGCCTGGTCAACCGCAACCGGCTCGGCCGCGACGTCTTCGCGCGCGGCATGCCGGAAATGGTGATCGTCGAGAAGCGCAATGCCTATTCGGCCTCGCTCTACGATCTGCTGACCGCCTATGCGCAGCAGCGCCAGCGGCAGGCGATCAGCAACGTGACGATCGCCAGGCGCGCCGTATGGTCGCTGAAGGACGCACGCGACGTGCTGGCACGGCTGGTTGGAACGATTGGCGACTGGACGGCGCTCGACAGCTTCCTGATCCAATATCTGGCCGCGCCGGAAGAAAGGCGCACGGCAATCGCCAGTTCGTTCGCCGCGACACTCGAAATGGTGCGCGAGGGCAAGCTGGATCTGCGGCAGGATCAGGTCTTCGCGCCGATCTATCTGCGCGGCCGCGCACGAGGGGTCAAGGCAGTCGAGGTGGCATCATGAGTGAACGCGCCAACGCTTCGGTCATCCCGTTCAAGGTCGAGGTCGAACCGGAAGCCGAGATGGCCGAGCAGGGTTCTATCGAGAACCCCGCCGAGCGGCTGCAATTGTCGGAAGCAGTCCGCATGGCCGAGGCGATCATCTTCGCCAGCGCCGAGCCGGTCAGTGACAGGCAACTGGCGGCGCGCCTGCCCGAGGGCGTCAACATTGCGGCCGCAATGGCCGATCTGCAGGAAATCTACGCCAAGCGGGGGGTCAACCTGGTGCGGGTCGGCGACGCCTGGGCGTTCCGCACCGCCGGCGACCTGGCTTTCCTGATGAGCCGGGACTCGGTCCAGCAGAGAAAGCTCTCGCGCGCGGCGCTCGAAGTTCTGGCGATCATCGCCTATCACCAGCCGGTCACCCGCGCCGAGATCGAGGATATCAGGGGGGTCGAGACCTCGAAGGGCACGCTGGACACGCTGCTGGAGACGGAGTGGGTCAGGATGCGCGGCCGCCGCCGCACGCCCGGCCGTCCCGTGACCTACGGCACGACCGACGCTTTCCTCGATCACTTCGCGCTGGAGGAGATCCGCGACCTGCCCGGCATGGAAGAGCTGAAGGGCGCCGGATTGCTTTCGACGCGCATGCCGTCCAATTTCTCGATGCCGGTGCCACCGGCCGATCCGGACGCGCTGGCCGAGGACGAGGATGCGCTGACCGATATCGACCTCGAGGAGCTCGGATTGCTCACGCCGCGCGTCACCGAAGAGTGAGTGCGAAACCGATACGAATGGTTTATTAGCAGGGGCTGCGCGGATTCGTAGCAAGGCGCTCACGCCGAAAGTGCGTGACATCCGCTAGCCATTTTACCAACTTCATTGCGGTTGTGTTTGAATCCCCGAGCGAAAACGCATAGATCATCGCCGAGGGAAAACATTCGAGAGAGATTGTTATGGGTTCACTATCGATATGGCACTGGCTGATCGTTCTGGTCATCGTGCTGCTCCTGTTCGGCCGCGGCAAGCTGCCGGAGCTGATGGGCGACATGGCCAAGGGCATCAAGAGCTTCAAGAAGGGCATGGCTGAGGACGATACCGACGACAAGCGGACCGTCGAGCACCGCGCCGACGAGACCGTATCGCCGGGCAAGGAAAAGGTCAGCAAGAGCTGAGTCCGGTTGTTGCTTTGAGCATGTCGTTGTCCCAGAACCCTTTCGTGTTTTTGGGCGACAGGCTCTCGTTGGAATAGATTGCCATGTTCGAAGTCGGCTGGAGCGAGCTGCTGGTGATCGCGGTCGTCATGATCGTGGTCGTCGGGCCGAAGGATTTGCCCAACATGCTGCGCACGTTTGGCCGCACCGCGGCCAAATTGCGCGCCATGGCGGGCGACTTCCAGAAGCAGTTCAACGACGCCCTGAAGGAAGCCGAGCTTGACGATGTCAAGGACTCGGTCGACAGCCTTCGTGGGCTCAGCCCGATGAACGAAATCCGCAAGCAGCTCAATCCGTTCGAGCAGGCGGCGGCCGACGTTCGGGCCGGCGTCGATACGATGATGAAGCCCAAGCCGGCTTCCGATCAGGCGCCCTCGGATGCAACGACCCCGCAGCCTGCCGAGCCGCTGAAGAACGGCGCGACGGAGATCCCGGGCATCAACGGAACCGACGTCGCCCCGGCTGTGCCGATGTCCTCGCCAGCTGCGCCGATCTCCCCGGCCTTGAATGAGGCCTCCGTGACCACGCCCATTGCGGAGACCGCCGGGTCCGCCCAGCCGGCGAAAAAAGTGGCCGCGTCGAAGACGAAAGCCGCCGGTGCAGCGGCGAAAGCGGCATCGGCCAAGGCTCCGGCGCCTAAAGTCCCGGCAAAATCTGCGCCGGCGGCGGCAAAGGCCGCAGCGCCTGCTAAGGAAGCGGCACCCAAGGTTGAGGCCAACCCCGCGGCGAAGAAGCCGGCCGTGAAAAAGGCCGCCGATGCCAAGAAGACGGCAGGAGCCGCCAAGTGAGCGTCTCGGACAAGGAGAGGGAAGAGATCGAAAAATCCTCGGCGCCGCTGATCGAGCACCTTGTCGAGCTGCGCCGGCGGCTGATCTGGTCGCTGGGCGGCTTCTTCATCGCCTTCCTCGCCTGCTTCTTCTTCGCCAAGCGCCTGTTCAACCTTCTGGTCGTCCCGTTCAAATGGGCGACGCAATGGGCTGGGCTCGACCCGCACAAGGTCGAGCTGATCTACACGGCGCCGCAGGAGTTCTTCTTCACCCAGGTGAAGCTCGCCATGTTCGGCGGCATGGTCATCGCTTTCCCGCTGATCGCCACGCAGATCTATAAATTCATCGCGCCGGGTCTTTACAAGAACGAACGCAGCGCCTTCCTGCCGTTCCTGATTGCGTCGCCCATCCTGTTCCTGATGGGCGCCTCGCTGGTCTATTTCTTCTTCACCCCGATGGTGATGTGGTTCTTCCTCGCCATGCAGCAGGTCGGCACCAACGACCAGGTGCAGATCTCCTTGCTGCCGAAGGTGTCGGAATATCTCAGCCTGATCATGACGCTGATCTTCTCCTTCGGCCTGGTGTTCCAGCTGCCGGTGGTGACCAGCCTGCTGACGCGCGTCGGCCTTCTGTCGTCGCAGGCGCTGGCCGAGAAGCGCAAATGGGCGATCGTCATTGCCTTCGTCGTCGCCGCGGTGTTGACCCCGCCCGATCCGATGAGCCAGATCGGCCTCGCTCTTCCGACCATCGTGCTCTACGAGGTCGCGATCTTCACTTCGCGCCTGATCGAGCGCAGCCGGGAGCGCGACCGTCTGGCGCGCGACAGGCAGGAAGAGGCAGGCAGCGCTGTCGCCGGAAAGACGCCGGACGCGCCGTCAACCTAGCGCTAAAACCTGGTCCCAGGCCTGAAAAACACGGCTGCCGGCTGCTGCTGTCTTGCATCGATCAGGGATGCGGTTTACGCCCTCGAACCTTACTCGAGGACGGAAAGCCATGCTTGACATCAAATGGATTCGCGACAACCCGAAGGCCCTTGTCGAAGCGCTGGTGAAGCGCTCGTGGTCTGCTGAGGACGCCCAGTCCGCCGTCGAAGATCTGATCGCCAGGGACGAGGAGCGGCGCACCCATCTCAGCGAATTGCAGGTCAAGCAGGAGCGCCGCAATGCCGCTTCGAAGGAGATCGGCAATGCCATGCGCTCGGGCGAGGCCGCGCTTGCTGAAAAGCTCAAGGCCGAGGTCGGCGAGATCAAGGCGTTCATCCAGAACGGCGAGGCGCGCGAGCGCGAGCTCGACCAGGCGCTGAACGACTCGCTTGCGGTCCTGCCCAACGTGCCGCTCGACGACGTGCCGGTCGGCAAGGACGAGCACGACAATGTCGTCAAGCGCGTCGTCGGCGATGTGCCGACCCGCCCGAACTGGGTGAAGGAGCATTTCGAGATCGGCGAAGCGCTCGGCATGATGGATTTCGAGCGTGCGGCGAAGCTGTCCGGCTCGCGCTTCACGGTGCTGAAGAGCCATCTGGCGCGCATGGAGCGCGCGCTCGGCCAGTTCATGATCGACCTGCACACGACAGAGCACGGCTATGAGGAGATCCAGCCGCCGCTGATGGTGCGCGACGAGGTTCTCTTCGGCACCAACCAGCTGCCGAAATTCGAACTGGACCTGTTCTTCACGCCGCATGGCGACGGACGGCTGGGCCTGATCCCAACCGCGGAAGTGCCGCTCACCAACCTGGTGCGCGAGGAGATCACGCCGCATGAGAAGCTGCCGCTGCGCTACACGGCGCTGACGCCGTGCTTCCGCTCGGAAGCGGGCTCGGCCGGCCGCGACACGCGCGGCATGCTGCGCCAGCACCAGTTCTACAAGGTCGAGCTGGTGTCGATCACCGACCAGGAAAGCTCGCTCGCCGAGCATGAGCGCATGACGCAATGCGCCGAGGAGGTGCTGAAGCGGCTCGGCCTGCCGTTCCGCACGGTGACGCTCTGCACCGGCGACATGGGCTTTGGCGCACGCAAGACCTACGACATCGAGGTCTGGCTGCCGGGCCAGAACGCCTATCGCGAAATCTCGTCCTGCTCGGTCTGCGGCGACTTCCAGGCGAGGCGCATGGATGCCCGCTACAAGGACAAGGACAGCAAGGGCAACCGCTTCGTGCACACGTTGAACGGCTCCGGCACCGCGGTCGGCCGCGCTCTCATCGCCGTGGTCGAAAACTACCAGAATGAGGACGGCAGCGTAACCATTCCTGAAGTGCTGCGGCCTTACATGGGTGGTCTCGCCAAGATCGAATCGAAATGAGTTCATGCGCATCCTGCTGACCAATGATGACGGGATCCACGCCGAAGGCCTTGCGTCGCTCGAACGCATCGCCCGAACGCTCTCGGATGATGTCTGGGTGGTGGCGCCCGAGCAGGACCAGTCCGGCTACGCGCATTCGCTTTCGATTTCGGAACCGCTCAGGCTGAGGAAGGTCGGCGAGAAGCATTTCGCCGTGCGCGGCACGCCGACCGACTGCGTCATCATGGGCACGAAAAAGATCCTCCCCGGGCCGCCTGACCTCATCCTTTCGGGGGTCAACTCCGGCGCCAACATCGCCGACGACGTTACTTATTCGGGCACGGTGGCCGGCGCCATGGAGGGGGCGCTGCTCGGTATCCGTTCGATCGCGGTCAGCCAGGCCTATTCCTATCTCGGCGAGGACCGCGTCGTCCCTTACGAGACGACCGAAGCGCTGGCGCCGGCGCTGCTCAAAAGGCTGATCGCAACGCCGCTGCCGGAAGGCGTGCTGCTCAACGTCAATTTCCCGAACTGCGCACCCGACGAAATCGAGGGCACGGTCGTCACCGCGCAGGGCAAGCTCGTGCACAGCCTTTGGGTCGACGAGCGCCGCGACGGTCGCGGTCTGCCTTATTACTGGCTGCGCTTCGGCCGGGAGCCGGTCGAAGGCAAAAAGGGCACCGATCTTTACGCGCTGCGCAACCGGCTGGTGTCGGTGACGCCGCTGCAGCTCGACCTCACCGCCCATGAACTCCGCGACCAGCTGACCAAGGCGCTGTCATGACCATGGCTATCGACGACCGTGAAGGTTTCGCCGCTTTCCTGCTGCGGCTGCGCGGCAGGGGCACGGCGCCGAAGGCACTGGTCGCTGCTTTCGAGGCGACTCCGCGGCGCGGCTTCCTATCCGCGCAGTTCCATTCGATGGCCTGGTCGGAAGGCATGCTGCCGATCGAATGCGGCGAGGCGATCGAGGGCGCGGACCTGCAGGCGGCGGTGGTTGCGGCTTTGGCCATCGAGCCGGGCAACCGCGTGCTCGAGATCGGCACCGGGTCCGGCTATACGGCAGCCGTGATGTCCAGGCTTGCCGCGCGAGTCGTCAGCGTCGACCGCTACAAGACCTTGACCGAGCAGGCAAAGCAGCGTTTCGAGGCGCTCGGCATCAGCAATGTCATCGTACGCCAGGCCGACGGCTCCAACGGCCTGCCCAACGAAGGGCCGTTCGACCGCATCATCGCCTGGGCGGCCTTCGACAGTCTTCCGCGCTTCCTGCTCGATCAATTGTCGAGCGGTGGCGTCGTCATCGCGCCGATCGGCCCGGAGGAGGGCGAGCAGGTGCTGGCCAAGCTCACCAAGGTCGGCAGCCGTTTCGAGCGCGAGGACATCGGCCTGGTCAGGCTGCAGCCGGTCCTGCGCAGCGTCGCCGCGGTGATCTAGCGCGCCAGCCCTGCGATCGACGGCTAACCGCGCCGAACGCGCCTGCAGACCATCACTCCAGTCAGCCGCCGCAGCGGTAGTTCAGGTGCAAACCAACGAGATCGACATCCTGATCGATGCGCTCGGTGCTGAAGGGGCCTCCCGGCGCGCCAACGACCGTGAAGGTGGTCTTGTCGGGCATGAACAGGTGATCGTATTCGATCGCGAGTGACCAATTCGGAGCAAAGCCATATTTAAGACCGGCACCCAAGGCACCGCCCCAGCGGGTCTGATCGTCTGTCTCGCCGGCGGGCGTGTCGGGGAAAAGAGAACATCGAAACGGTCGTGAGTCACGGCCGCGCCTCCCTTGACGTAGAAGAGGGCGTTGTCGACGCTGTACCCGACTTGGGCGGTCAGCAAGCCAAACCAAGCGAAGGCGTGGTCGTGTGAGGGTGGTGCCGCTGCTCGCCCGGTCTCATTTCGTGCGATTCGCCGGTTCCCGAGACGTCCGTCTCGTCTCGGCCGGCACGATCTGTCCGGACTTCGTCACGCCTGTCGAAAAATGTTTTAAGAAAATTTTCGGCGGATTCTAATGGGTTAACCGGCCAGTAACATTAACGCGCTTTAATCATGACCAGTTTGTACCGGGTCTGTGCGGGTTAGTGCGATGCAATTCAATGGTTTGAAGGCAAACGGACGCAATCTGGCGCGCGGCTGCGCCGTCCTGATGATCGCCGGTGCCGCGGCAGGCTGCAGCTCCCAGGCGATTCGCTTCAATGGTGTCGACGACGTCTTCACATCGTCCACCAACAATCAGCGCGCCATCATCAACAAGCAGAATGTCGACCAGCCCTATCCGGGCGATACGGTCGCGCCGGCCCCAGTCGACGGCAGTCACACCCAGTCGGTGAGCCGCTCCAGTCTCGAGCCGGTGACGTCCCAGCAATTGCCGCCGCCCTCGGCGCCGGCCGCCGCCAAGCCGATGCGCACCGCCTCGGCCCCGGCACTCGCGCCGGCCCCCGCCGCGCCTCATCTGGACAGGACGGCCACCAACACAGTCGCCCCGGCCGCGAAGCCGTTCAAGACCGCCGAACCCGACGCGGTGCGCAACGCAAGCGCGGCGCCGCACGCGACCGAGATCGTGGTGAGGGAAGGCGAGACGATTTCCGGTCTGGCCCGCCAATATCATGTGCCGGCCGATGCGATCATCAAGGTCAACGGGCTCGATGCCAACAAGGGCATCAGAACCGGCCAGAAGATCGTCATTCCGGCCTATGCCTATTCGAGCAAGGGCGGGCCGAAGGTTGCCGACAGCACCAAGCCCGCCAACACACCGAAGCAGCCCGCCGGCGCGCCGGAGAAGGTTGCCGTGCTGCCGCAGCAGCCAAAACTCAAGGACGGCAAATCCGCCGCGCAGGTCGATGCATCGGCGGCGGCCAGCGGTTCGAAGAGCGCCACGCCCGCCCAGATGGCCGAGGCAAAGCCGGCCGGCGCCGGCGGTACCTACACCGTTCAGCAGGGCGATTCCCTGTCTTCGATCGCCCGCAAGACCGGCGTCGACGTCACGGCGCTCAAGCAGGCCAACGGCATGAAGGACGGCCTCTTGAAGATCGGCCAGACGCTCAAGGTTCCGGCCGGCGGCACCGTTGCCGTCGCTGCCGCGAAGCCTGTCGCGACCAAGCCGACCGTCGATCCGGTGACGACGGCAACCACGCAGCCGCCGGCAAAGACCACACCGTCGGAGACGCTCGCCTCCTACACGCCGCCGAAGAAGGACGCCAAGGTCATCCAGCAGGCCGAGGACGACGATGCAGTGGCGCCGGATGCGACCGGCATCGGCAAGATGCGCTGGCCGGTGCGCGGCCGCGTCATCTCCGGCTTCGGCTCCGGCAAGGACGGCGTCGACATCGCGGTGCCGGAAGGAACGCCGATCAAGGCGGCCGAAAACGGCGTCGTCATCTATGCCGGCGACGGCCTCAAGGAGTTCGGCAACACAGTGCTGGTGCGCCACGAGAACGGCCTGGTCACCGTCTACGGCCATGCCAGCTCGATCGAGGTGCAGCGCGGCCAGAAGGTCAAGCGCGGCCAGGAGATCGCGCTGTCCGGCATGAGCGGCACCACGGACTCGCCGAAGCTGCACTTCGAGGTGCGCAAGAACTCTGCTCCGGTCGATCCGAGCGGCTATCTCGAATAGAACAAGAACAAATTGCGGGCCGCCTGACCTCCAGTCCGGCCCGCCGGCTTCAGCCCGCTCCGCCAGGAGCGGGCTTTTTCAGTGCAGCCGGTGATGGGCTATCAGTCCTTGAGCGGCTTGCCGAGCCGTCCGGCAAGATCCTGGGTGAACTGCCAGGCGACGCGGCCGGAGCGGCTGCCGCGCGTCGTTGCCCATTCCAAGGCTTCCGCGCGCAACGTCTCGGGATCAATCGCGAGGGCATGGTAACGGACATAGCCGTCGATCATGTCGAGATATTCGTCCTGCGAGCATTTGTGGAAGCCGAGCCACAGGCCGAAGCGGTCGGAGAGCGAGACTTTTTCCTCCACCGCTTCCGACGGGTTGATCGCGGTCGAGCGCTCATTGTCGATCATATCGCGCGGCAGCAGGTGCCGCCGGTTCGACGTGGCGTAGAAGATGACATTGGCCGGGCGGCCCTCGACGCCGCCTTCGAGCGCTGCCTTGAGCGACTTGTAGGAAGTGTCGTCATGGTCGAAGGAAAGATCGTCGCAAAACAGGATGAAGCGGTAGGGCGCCGCCTTCAACAAGCTCATCAGCTTGGGCAGGGTGTCGATGTCCTCGCGATGGATCTCGATCAGCTTCAGCGGCCGGTCGAGCTTGTCCGAGGCGTTGACCTTGGCGTGCACGGCCTTGACCAGCGACGACTTGCCCATGCCGCGCGCGCCCCAGAGCAACACATTGTTGGCGGCGAAGCCGGACGCAAAGCGCTCGGTGTTGTCGAGCAGGATGTCGCGGACCCGGTCGACTCCGCGGATCAGGCCGATGTCGACGCGATTGACCTTATGGACCGGCTCCAGGTAGCCGGGATCGGCCTGCCAGACGAAGCAATCGGCCACGCCGAGGTCGGTCTCGGGAACCGGTGGCGGCCCGAGACGGGAGACCGCGTCGATCAGGCGGTCGAGCTTTTTGTTCAGGGCATCCAGGCTATCGGTCATTTCCGGTCTTTTTAACTTGGCAATCACGGAACGTGAAACGGATCCGCGGCTGCGCACCAAGAACCAACTGCAAGCTTCTGTTGTAGCACGATCTTTTCGGCCGGCTCCAACCGGCTTCCGGCTGCGACGCTCTAGCACGCGCCAAACGGCCGGAAAAGCAACGGATTCGGCGGGTCGCGCAGTTGCATTGGCAACTTTACCGACTATATTCCGGCCAAAATTTCGCGGGGCCGTCCCGGCGGTATTTCACCATCCAGGAGTTTCTTGATGTTCGTCACACCGGCATACGCCCAAGGCGTCGGCACCTCGCCCGATATGTTCATCAGCATTTTGCCGTTTGTCCTGATTTTCGTGATCATGTATTTTCTGATCATCAGGCCGCAGCGCACGCAGTTGAAGAAGCGCCAGGAAATGCTGGCCGCAGTGCGCCGCGGCGATACGGTGGTGACCGGCGGCGGTTTCGTCGGCAAGGTGACCAAGGTGATCGACGACAATGAACTGGAGATCGACCTTGGCGGCGGGACCAAGGTGACGGCGCTGCGCTCGACGATCTCCGACGTGCGCGTCAAGGGCGAGCCGGTGGCGAACCAGAACGCCAAGAAGTAATCACCACCTCGATGGCGGAACGCTGCCGCTTGTACGCCTGAACGGATAAGAACTAATGCTTTATTTCTCGCGCCTGAAGATGATCCTGATCTGGCTGGCCGTGGCCGTGACAGTGGTCCTCGCCGCGCCCAACCTGTTTCCGGCAAGCATGCTGGCGCAACTGCCGAGCTGGGTGCCGAAGCGGCAGATGACGCTCGGCCTCGACCTTCAGGGCGGCTCGCACATCCTGCTTGAAATGAATCAGAACGATCTGATCAAGGATAGGATGGAGACGACGCGCGACGAGATCAGGACGCTGCTGCGCGAGGCCAATCCCAAGATCAACTACACCGGCCTTTCCGGTTCCGGCCGCACCGTGCAGGTTCGCATCACGGACCAGGCTCAACTCGACCAGGCCAAGAAGGTCCTGAAACCGCTGACCGATCCGGTGGCGGCGGGACTGTTCAGCGGCGGCTCCATCCAGGAAATGTCGCTGGATGACTCCGAGCCCGGCCTGCTCAAATTCACGGTCACCGACGCCGGCCTGAAATACCGCACCTCAACGGCTCTGTCGCAGTCGATCGAAGTGGTCGAGCGCCGCGTCAACGAGCTCGGCACGACCGAGCCGATCGTGCAGCGGCAGGGCGACGACCGCATCCTTGTCCAGGTGCCGGGCCTGCAGGATCCGCAGCGGCTGAAGGAGATCCTCGGGCAGACCGCCAAGCTGACCTTCCAGATGGTCGACCAGTCGATGCCTGTGCAGGATGCGCTGAAGGGCCGTCCGCCCGCGGGCTCTTCCGTCCTCTACTCGCAAGACGATCCGCCGGTCCCGTATCTCATCGAAAACCGCGTCATCGTTTCCGGCGAAAATCTGGTCGACGCGCAGGCGACCTACAATTCGCAGACCAACGAGCCGGTGGTTTCGTTCCGTTTCGATTCCAAGGGCGCGACACGGTTCGGCCAGGCGACGGCGCAGAATGTCGGCAAGCTGTTCGCCATCGTCCTCGACAACCAGGTGATTTCGGCGCCGCAGATCCGTGAGCCGATCCTGGGCGGTACCGGGCAGATTTCCGGGAATTTCACCCCGCAGAGCGCCAATGACCTTGCCGTGCTGCTGCGCGCCGGCGCGTTGCCGGCAACGCTGACGGTCATCGAAGAGCGAACGGTCGGTCCAGGCCTCGGCCAGGATTCCATCCATGCCGGCAAGGTGGCGGGCGTGATCGGTTCGATCCTCGTCGTCGCCTTCATGTTCGTCGCATACGGCTTCCTCGGCTTCCTCGCCAACATCGCGCTGGCCGTCCACGTGGCGATGATCGTTGCGCTGCTGTCGCTGCTGGGCGCCACGCTCACTTTGCCCGGCATCGCCGGCATCGTGCTCACCATCGGCATGGCGGTGGACTCCAACGTTCTGATCTATGAACGCATTCGAGAGGAGCGGCGACTTGGCCGCTCGGTGATCCAGTCGATCGACACCGGCTTCGCCAAGGCGCTGGCAACGATCGTCGACTCCAATGTCACGTCGCTGATTGCCACCGTGGTGCTGTTCTGGCTGGGCACAGGACCGGTCAAGGGTTTCGCCATCACCTATGCGATCGGCATTCTGACCACCGTTTTCACCGCCTTCACCTTCACCCGCATGCTGGTGTCGATCTGGCTGCGCCGCGCCCGTCCGAAGGAATTGCCGCGCGCGCCGGTCACCTTCATTCCGCCCGGCACCAGGATCCCGTTCATGGGTATCCGCCGCTGGACGTTCGCTTTGTCCAGCATCTTGTCGATCCTGTCAGTTGTCGGGTTCCTCACCATCGACATCAATTACGGCATCGACTTCAAGGGCGGCTCGATGATCGAGGTGCAGTCCAAGCAGGGCGACGCCGATCTCGGTGACATCCGCAACAGGCTCTCCGAGCTCAACATCGGCGAGATCCAGGTGCAGCAGTTCGGCGCGCCGAACGACGTTCTGATCCGCGTCGGCACGCAGGACGCCGGCGAGAATGCCGAGCAGACCGTCATCGACAAGGTGCGCGGCGAACTGCAGGACCAGTATGACTTCCGCCGCGTGGAGGTGGTCGGACCGACGGTCTCCGGCGAGCTCGCCAAGCAAGGCACGATCGCCATGCTCATCGCGCTGGTCGGCATCCTGCTCTATGTGTGGTTCCGCTTCGAGTGGCAGTTCGCCGTCGGCGCCATCATCGCCACGGTGCACGATGTGGTGATGACCATCGGCTTCTTCGTCATAACCGGACTGGAATTCAACCAGTCGTCGCTCGCGGCGATCCTGACCATCATCGGCTACTCACTCAACGACACCATCGTCGTCTATGACCGCGTCCGCGAAGACTTAAGAAAATACAAAAAGATGCCGTTGCCGCAGCTGTTGAACAACGCCATCAACGAGACGCTGTCCAGAACCACGCTGACCTCGGTGACCACCATCCTTGCGCTGTTGGCACTGGTGCTGTTCGGCGGCGAGGTGATCCGCTCCTTCACGCTGGCGATGCTGTTCGGCGTGGTGTTCGGCACCTATTCGTCGATCTTCATCGCCGCGCCGCTGCTGATCCTCTTCAAGCTCAGGCCGCAGGCCGCAGCCGCCGAAGAGACCAAGCCGGCGAACGGCAAGGCCGTGGCGACCTGAAGCCGTCAGAGCCGGATGATCTCAGGTCGAGTCGAACTGAGATCTGAATCCGCTCTAAATCAAAGAGATAGAGCATAATGTCGTCCGAAAACCGCTCCACCCTTTTCGGCATCATGCTCTAGCCCCATGGCCAAAGGCATCGTCATCCGAGAGGCGCATTTCCCGGGCAGGGCGCCGGTCGAGGCCTATGGCAATGGCGGGTTCCGCTTTGCCGACATGTCGCATCGAGGCTCGCTGCTGTGCCTGCCGTCCGGTATCCATGGCTGGGAGCCGGCCGATCCGCTGGCGCTAAAAGCTTCGGACTTCGACAAGCTGTTCGCCCAGGCCGACAAGGTAGAAATCCTGCTGGTCGGCACCGGCAAGGATCTGCGGCCGCTGCCGGCTGCACTCCGCTCCGCGCTGAAAGAGGCCGGCATTTCGGCCGACCCGATGTCGACGGGCGCGGCCGTGCGCACCTACAACGTGCTGCTGGCCGAGGACCGTGCCGTGGCCGCAGCGCTGATCGCCGTCGATTGATGGCCGGCATGCCCAACATGGTCATGGATGCGGTGCGTGCCGCAGACCATGATCGCTATCTGTCCGCGCTCTACGCGCCCGCCGACAGGCGTGACGCGTTGCTTGCGCTCTATGCCTTCAATGCCGAGGTCGCCGGCGTTCGCGACCGCATCCACGAGCCGCTGCCGGGCGAGGTCCGGCTGCAATGGTGGCGCGATGTCCTCTTGGCCGAGGGCGAGGCGGAGACAGGTCATCCGACCGCCGACGCGCTGAGGGCGGCGATCGCCGCCAACCATCTGCCGAAGGCCGCTTTCGAGAACATGCTCGAAGCGCGTATCTTCGATCTCTACAACGATCCGATGCCGTCGCGGACCGACCTTGAGGGTTATTGCGGCGAGACGGCCGCGGCGATGATCCAGCTTGCGGCCATGGTGCTCGATCCGAATGCCGCGCCACGCTTTGCCGAACTGGCGGGCAGGGCGGGCTGCGCGCAGGCCATCACCGGCTTGCTGCTTTTGTTGCCGCTGCACCGTCGCCGTGGACAGTGCTTTATCCCCTCCGATATCCTAGCAGCCGCCGGCACCTCGCCGGAAGAGTTCGTCAAGGGCGACGGCGATGCTGCCGCGGAGCGCGCGGTCGGGGCGATGATCGCGCTGGCGCGAGAGCATCTCGGCGCTTTCGAGAAGGGCGCGTCGGCTCTCCCCGCGTCGCTGCGCCCCGCCTTCCTGCCGCTGGCGCTCACACATGCCTATCTCGACAGGATGGAAAAGCCGGGTCGGTCTCCACTCGGGGGCACTTCGACCCTCTCAACCCTGCGCCGGCACTGGCTGCTCTTGCGTCATGCCATGCGCGGCTGGACGCCCCTTTGACGTAAACGTCAACCATGCTAGGGGTTCTGCGCGTGGACTCGCATCAGAGAAATGCGAGCCAGCGGAGGACCGCCTTTCCATGAGCCTGCCAGTTTTGGTCGTCCTTGTCGTGTTCGGCATCGCGCTGTCGGTGGCGGCCGTGCATTTCACCGGCGGTACGACGACCGCGACGCTTGCCGGGGCTGAACACGCGCTCGCGCGTTTTGCCGAAGATTTTCCAGACGAAAAGCCTCGGGCGGTCAGGCTGACATCGGACAGGCAAGCCGCCGTCCTGGAACTCGACCCGCAACGCTGCGGCATCGTCCAGAGCATCGGCGACCGTTTCCTAACCCGCATCGTCACGCCGCGGGATGTGCTCGCCCTGGTACGGCAAGGGAATGTCTTGTCGCTGCGAATGGATGATTTCACCTGGAAAGGCGGGCGGTTTGCCCTCGCCGACGAGGCAGACGCGCTGACCGTGGCGGCGGTGCTGCTGAGGCACGATCAGATCCGAGAGGCGGCGTGATGGACGATTACAATTTCCCGCAGGTCACCCAGCTTGCCATCCCGTTCTTCGTCACGGCGATCCTGATCGAGCTCTGGCTGGTACGCACCGGCCGCGCCAAGGGATCGTTCGAGACGCGCGACACGCTGGCCAGCCTGATGATGGGGACGGGCAATGTCGTCGCCGGCCTGCTGCTCGGTGTCGTATCCTACTGGGCGCTGCTGTGGCTCTGGCAGTTCCGTTTCTTCAATCTCGGCCTGTCGATCTGGGTGTTTGTCGCCGCCTTCCTGCTCGATGATTTGCGTTACTATTTCTACCACCGCATCGCGCATCGGGTGCGCTGGGTTTGGGCCGAGCACGTCAACCATCATTCCAGCCAGCATTACAATCTCTCGACCGCGCTCCGGCAAAGCTGGACCGGTCTCTTCACCTTCATGTTCGTGCTGCAGGCGCCGCTGGTGCTGCTCGGCTTCCATCCGGCCGTCATTGCGTTCGTCTTCGGCTTCAACCTCGTCTGGCAGTTCTGGATCCACACCGAAACGATCGGCAAGATGTGGGGCTGGTTCGAATTCGTCTTCAACACGCCCTCGCACCACCGCGTCCACCACGCCACCAATCCGCGCTATCTGGACGCCAACTATGCCGGCACGCTGATCATCTGGGACCGCATGTTCGGCACTTTCGTTGCGGAACTGGACGAGGACCGGCCGCGCTACGGCATTGTCAAGAACATCGGCACCTTCAACCCGCTGAAGGTCGCCTTCCATGAATGGATCGGCATGTTCAAGGATGCGATGATGCCGGGACTGACGCTCGGCCAGCGTCTCAGCTATCTGATCCGGCCGCCAGGCTGGAGCCATGACGGCTCGCGCGATACGTCGGAGACGTTGAAGGCGGCCTATGTGCGGAGGAATCCGTCCGAAGCAGGAAAGTCGGGATTGCCGGCGGCGAGTGCCGAGCCGGCGGAGTAGCTATTCCGCTGCCTGCGCCTGCGAAGGCAGGCCCAACCACACGCGACAATCGGCCAATGCGCGCGCCGTGATCGCGCGGCGCTTGGCAACGGTCTTGTCCTTGCCGCGCAGGCGCTTGCCTTCAGACTTTGGAGCCTCGACCGGCGGGAACAGGCCGAAATTGACGTTCATCGGCTGGAAGGAGCGCTTGCCCGGCTCGTCGTCGGAGACGATGTGGCCGCCGGTAATATGGTTGAGCAGCGCGCCGAAGGCCGTGGTCGACGGCGGCAGTGAGGCCGCCCGGCCGAGCCGTTCGGCCGCGGCGAAGCGGCCGGCGAGCAGGCCGATCGCGGCGCTTTCGACATAGCCTTCGCAACCGGTGATCTGGCCGGCAAAACGCAGACCGGGGCGCGACTTCAGCTGCAGCGACGGATCGAGCAGCGTCGGCGAGTTGATATAAGTGTTGCGGTGCAGGCCGCCGAGGCGGGCGAATTCGGCATTCTCCAGTCCGGGAATGGTGCGGAAGATGCGGACCTGCTCGGCATGCTTCAGCTTGGTCTGGAAACCGACCATGTTGTAGAGCGTGCCCAGCGCATTGTCCTGGCGAAGCTGCACCACTGCATAGGCTTTGACCGACGGATTGTGGACGTTGGTCAGCCCCATCGGCTTCATCGGCCCGTAGCGCAGCGTCTCGACGCCGCGCTCGGCCATCACCTCGATCGGAAGGCAGCCGTCGAAATAGGGCGTGCCTTCCCACTGCTTGAACTCGGTCTTTTGGCCCTCCAGCAACGCCGCCACGAAGGCGAGATATTGCTCCTTGTCCATCGGGCAGTTGATGTAGTCCTTACCGGTGCCGCCGGGGCCAACTTTGTCGTAGCGCGACTGGTACCAGCAGGTGTTCATGTCGATGGTGTCGAAATGCACGATCGGCGCGATGGCGTCGAAAAAGGCGAGCGCATCGGCGCCGGTTGCTTCGGCAATCGACTGCGCAAGCGAAGGCGCGGTCAGCGGACCGGTGGCGATGATCGCCTGGTCCCAATCCGCCGGCGGAAGTCCAGGCACTTCCTCGCGCTGGATGGCAATCAGCGGATGCGCTTCGATTTTTGCGGTTACTGCGTCGGAAAAACCGTCGCGGTCGACGGCTAAAGCGCCGCCGGCCGGGACTTGGTGCGCGTCGCCGGCGCTCATGATCAGCGAGCCGGCGAGCCGCATTTCGGCATGGAGCAAGCCAACTGCATTGGTCTCGGCGTCGTCCGAGCGGAACGAGTTGGAGCAGACGAGCTCGGCGAGCCCGTCGGTCTTGTGCGCGTCGGTGCCGCGCACCGGGCGCATCTCGTGCAGCACGACCGGCACGCCGGCTTCTGCGATCTGCCATGCGGCTTCGGAGCCGGCGAGGCCGCCGCCGATGACGTGAACGGGATCTTTGCTCATGAGCGCCGAGATAGTCGCTTGGCGCGGCGAATGCAATTGCCGGCTTCGACGGGCCGACTACCTCCAAAACAACAACACCCGCCGGGGGAGGAGGTCCGGCGGGTGTCGTTTTGGGGGTCGATCCTCGGGAGGAGGTGAAGATCGACCATATTCGTCATTGCCGGGGAGGAGGTCGGCTTTGACGAAATTCCTTCCGCCAATTGAAGGGGCGGATCCTTTCGGAGAACAACGCCCGCCGGGGGAGGAGGTCCGGCGGGCGCCGTTTCGGTGGTCAACCTTCGGGAGGAGGTAAAGGCTGACCGTATCCGTCAGGGTCGGGGAGGAGGTCGACCCTGGCGAGATTCCTTGTCAAACCGCCTTGCGGGCGATCATCTTGATCTCGTCGCGAACGATGCCGAGATCATTGAGCTGGCGGTTCGAAAGCCGACCCAGCTCAGAAACCGTCTCGCGATAAACGCGCCAATTACGGTAGCTGCGGATCAGGTCCATTGTCTTGCTCTTCTCAAAAACTGGTTCGGACCATTCGCGGTCCGAAGCGGATTAGACCGCCTTGCGAGCGACGTAGTGGATGTCGCTGCGGCTGATGCCGAGGTCGGTCAGTTCACGGTTCGACAGGCGGCTCAGCTCGGAAACGGTGTCCCGGTAGCGGCGCCAGTTGCGGTAGTTGCGGATCAGGTTCATGGTAGTGCTCGTTTCGTCTTTGGTTCGGATCATTCCGTTTGTGTACGAACGGAAAAATAGGCAGGGTCATATCGGTTTAAAAGTGCCATTGGTGCATGGCAGCAATGCAAATTGTGCAATGCAACATTAACGGCGATTCACGCTTGCGCCATAAGGAAAGACCGAATCGGAAAATGCCGTTGCGTCAACGATTTGCGGCGCGAGGTAGTAAAAATGGCCAAGCTCGGGGGAACGGATGGCGGGCTATGCGACGAAGGTGAGGGCCGATATCGCCCGCTGGCGGGCGGCGGGCCTGATCGACGCGCCGACTGCGGACGCATTGACGCGTGACGTTGCCGCCAACGATCGCGCCTCGCTGAGCTTCGGCTCTATCCTGGCCATGATGGCGGCGTTACTGTTCGGTGCCGCGATCCTGATCTTCGTCGCCGCCAACTGGGAAGCCATTCCGCGCCTGGCGCGTGTGACGGCGCTGTTTGCTGTCATCCTCGGCGGTTATGTCGCTGGCGCCGTTCTGAAGACACGCGACCATGCGGCGATCGGTGAGGCGCTATGGATCATCGCCGCCGCGGCCTTTGGCGGGTCAATCGCGCTGATCGGTCAGATGTATCATCTGTCGGGCGACGAGGCTTCGGCATTGCTGACGTGGTGCGCCGGCACGGCGCTGGCGGCGGTCGCATTGCGCTCGAACCCGCTCACCGTCGCCTCCGTCGGCATCGCCGATGCCTGGCTGTTCCTTAAATGGGGAGGATTTTTCCGCCGGGCCGAGTTCCCGCATCTCTTCGCCGCTATCGTGCTGGTGCTGTTCGCCATTTCATTCTGGACACGCAGCCAGGCGGCGCGGCACGTCATCATCCTTTCGATCGTATTCTATCTCCTGCTGCTGGCGATCGACCACAACACGCTCCAGGTCGCGATTCCGCTTGTGCTCGTCTCGATGCTGCTGTTCGCGGCAGCGATCTTTGTCGCCGAACCCGTCGACAGCGTCGTGCAACTCGGCGGCAGGCTGCCATTGCATGCGCTCATCGGCTTTCTTGCCGGCCTCGCAATGGTCCAGCTCGAACTGGCCGATGAGGCGAGCTACAACAGCGGCTTTGCCATTGCCTCGGCAGCCGCGCTTGCCGGCATCGTCGCGGCGATCATGCTCGGCGGCCGTGAAAGCAGAGGCTTGCGCTGGGTGGCGTATGCCGGCTTTGCCTTCGAGCTCGCCATTATCTATGTGGTGATGTTGCAGTCGATGCTCGACACGGCGGGCTTCTTCCTGTCCGCGGCCGTGCTGCTGGGAATACTGGCGCTGGTCATCATCCGCGTTGAAAAACGAATGAAGACGCCCGCCGGAGGAGCAGCGGCATGAGCGGCAAAAGACTGATCATCGCGGCGCTGGTGACGGCGCTTGTCCAAATCGGCTTGCTGGGCTGGATCATCGCCGGACGCGCGGCGATCCTGCGCAACGGCAAGGAGGTCCTGCTCAAGGTTGAGCCCGTTGACCCGCGCGATCTTCTGCGCGGCGATTATATTTCGCTTGGCTATGACATCTCGCGCATCCCGGTGAAGCTTATCGCCAACATTCCGCCGGGCAAGTTCACCAGCAATGACTCCGAGATCGTCGTCAGGTTGAAGAAGGCTGTGGACGGCTACTGGCAGCCGAGCGCGGCATGGTTCGATCAGGCGCCGGCGCCTGCCGCTTCCGATGAGGCCGACATTGTCGGGCATGTAGCGGATGGCTGGGATCTGCGCTCACCCGAGATGACGATCACGCCGGAATACGGGATCGAGCGTTTCTACCTGCCGGAGGGCAAGGGGATGGCGATCCAGAACGACATGCGCGTGCGGCCGTTCGGCGTCAAGCTGGCGCTCTCCGCCAATGGCAAGGCGCAGATCAAGGCGCTCATGGACGGCGACAAGACGCTGTTCGAGGAGCCGCTTTATTAGTGTGTTCGGGCCTGGGCGTCAGCGCGACGGTCCGCGTTAACGACGGTCCTGGTTATGGCCGGACATCGCCCGTCTCGGCGATGATTTTGGGATAGGGACCGATCGATATCGTATAGCTGAAGTCCGCTACGCCTTTCTCCTGCTTGTGTGTCGAGGGGCTGCGCACAATCCAGTCGTAGATGCCTGAGACCTTGCAGCGATCGTTGGCGCAGCTGACCGCAATGCTGTCATTGCGGACGTTGTATCCGCGTTCAGGCCATCGCTGGTAATAGCTCCTCTTGTCCTCAATGATCGAACTTAGGTTCGTCAACTTGCCATGATAGTCGACCGTGGGAGCGTAGGACGCCTGAGACTGAGCAAGAGCGAAATCGTTGTTATTGCCATGATGCTCGATGAGGTCCCTGACGAAGGTGACCGCAACGCCTTCCGGCTGTTGCCTGGCGTCGGGCGCAGGAGCGGACACGGACGCAGGATCCGGCGTCGTTGATACCTGCAATGCATCTGCTTGCGGCTGGTTCGCTGCGGCATTGGTCACACGCAACTCTGCCATTTCGCTGGCCGACAGGTACCGCATTTCATGCTTGTCATAGCTCGAAGCCAATTCCATCAGCTTGGGATCCGCTCCCATCTCGACCACATAGGATATGATTGCGGCCGTGCCGAACTGGAAACGGGCCTCCGCGTCTTCATTTGACATCCCGTCGGCCGGTTTGAGGGACGGCCGATGAACGCCGATGGAACCTGGTTCGGCAACGCGGTGGACGCCGCCCAGGAAGGCCAGTGAGCAGGCTGAAGCGCACTGCAATTGGCGAAGCTGAAAAGTATCCAACCCCGCCGCGCGGATCATTCTCCCCAAGCGAATCGCACTGCCGACGTTGCCGCCGGGGGAGTTGAAGACGATCATCCTGGCCCTGCTGCTCGCGACCGCGTTGCTGAAGGCGTTCAGGGGTTCATTTGCGCCAAACTCACCGGATACAAGAAGCATTGGCTGCTGGCTCGGAGAGGAAACCGAAGTGTACTCTAAGGCCTCAACGTGACACGTCGCTGCCGCGACAGCCGACCCAACCGCCAGGACCAGAGAAACTACGCGCACAACCTGACAGAGCCCCAACCTGCCTGTTGCTGCGACTAAGAACCTGTTGACGCGCTATTTCAAGGGAATTGCACACGAAAAAGCGGATTGTCTGCTCGAGCCTTGCGTGCGCCGCCAGAAGTTGATGGCTCCGGTCCTTCCTTGCAAAGGTTCGGGGACACGCTTCGCTCTGACGACCATAGGGTGACCTACACCAGAAGCTCGCCAAGGCGAAGGGTGGTGCGGATGAAGGGACTCGAACCCCCACGCCTTTCGGCACTGGAACCTAAATCCAGGGCGTCTACCAATTCCGCCACATCCGCGTTCCCCGGCAATCCCATGTAGCCATCATTCTGTCAATGTCGGGGTCCAAGTCACCGTCATTCTCGTAATCGCGAAGATGGTTGAAAATTAGCCTAGCCTGTGACAAAAGGCGTGTCGAATGTGACGGGACGCGACTATCCGCTTCTGCCGAATGTAAGAAGAAGTAGGAAAAACAAAGACTTCTTCACATTTTGGAAGCGCAGTTCAGGAGAGTTTGAGCCGCATTGGCGGTCAAATCACCAGGTTCCGTACCAAAGCCATTTCCGGCAAGAATATACCGGCAGGCTGTAAACGGCTAAGGACCGTTTGGCAGCCTCGTTGGTGAAAACAAAGGTTTTAGGATGCAGGTCACCGAAACGCTCAACTCCGGTCTCAAGCGCGAGATCAAGATCACCGTGCCGGCCGGTGACATGGAAGCCAAGCTGATGGCGCGGCTGAACGACGCCCGCGGCAAGGTGCGGATCAACGGTTTCCGCCCGGGCAAGGTGCCGGTGCAGCACCTGCGCAAGATGTACGGCAAGTCGTTCATGGCCGAGGTGGTCAACGAGATCCTCAACGACTCGACCCGCTCGATCATCTCGGGCCGCGGCGAAAAGGCCGCCATGCAGCCTGAAGTCATCATGACCGAGGACGAGAAGGAGGCGGAGAAGATCCTGGCCGGCGGCGCCGACTTCGAGTTCCGCCTCAATTACGAGGTCATCCCGGCCATCGAGGTCAAGGATTTCTCCGACATCAAGGTGACGCGTCAGGTTTACGACGTGCCGGAATCGGAGGTCGACGACCAGGTGAAGCGGGTCGCTGAATCGGCTCGCAGCTACGAGCCCAAGGAGGGCAAGGCCGCCGAAGGCGATCGCGTGAGCATCGATTATGTCGGCAAGATCGGCGGCGAGGCGTTCGCCGGCGGCGCCGGCACCGACCAGCCGCTGGTCCTGGGCTCGAAAGAGTTCATCCCGGGCTTCGAGGACCAACTGGTCGGCACCAAGGCGGGCGATGAGAAGCAGGTCACGGTGACCTTCCCGGAGAACTACCAGGCAGCGCATCTGGCCGGCAAGGAAGCCACCTTCGACGTCACAGTCAAGGAAGTGGCCAAGCCGGGCGCGCTCGAGATCAATGACGAGACGGCCAAGAACCTTGGCCTGGAATCGCTGGAGCGCCTGCGCGAGATCGTGCGCGGCCAGATCGAGAACCAGTTCGGTTCCATGACCCGCCAGAAGGTGAAGCGCCAGCTCCTCGACCAGCTCGATGCCGCCTATTCCTTCGAGGCGCCGTCGAAGCTCGTCGAGGCCGAGTTCAACAACATCTGGGCGCAGGTCAACCGCGACCTCGAAGCCGCCGGCCGTACCTTTGCCGACGAAGAAACGACGGAGGAAGAGGCGCGCGCCGAATATATGCGCCTGGCCGAACGTCGCGTGCGTCTCGGCTTGGTTCTTGCCGAGATCGGCGAGAAGGCCGGGGTCACCGTGTCGGACGATGAACTGCAGCGCGGCCTGTTCGAGCAGGTTCGCCGCTTCCCGGCCAACCAGCAGCAGGAAGCTTTCGAGTTCTACCGCAGCAACCCCGAGGCGATCAATTCGCTCCGCGCGCCGATGTTCGAGGAAAAGGTCGTCGACTATTTGCTGGGCCAGATTTCGGTCGAGGACGTGAAGGTCAGCAAGGAAGAGCTGATGGCGGACGACGAGGAGGCCGAGAGCGCCAGCAAGGCGAAGCCGGCGAAGAAGGCTTCCTCCAAGAAAGCCGAGGCCAAGGCCGGCGAAGCAGCCGGTGAGGCGGAAGAGCCCAAGAAGAAGGCCGCGCCGAAGAAGAAGGCCGCCAAGGACGCCGAGTAAACCCGGCGATAAGCTGATTTCGAAAGGCCGCCCACGAGGCGGCCTTTTTCGTTCATGTTCTCTGTTGTTGCTGCGGGGCAACACCACCCGCTTCAGATGAATGCACGCTGCTGGCGATACCGAACATTGATGATTATCTGCTCGATATCACATTGCGCAGGGTCGTTTGGAGGCGTCGGTGGGTGTGGCATTCACGATGAGGGGCGTGGTCGTTACCGCGGCGCTCTTGCTTGCCGCGGCCGGTGTGGCAGAGGCCGGACCCGATCTCGGCAACTGGCGCGTCGACGCCGGCAACGACGGCCAGGTCACTGCGTCGCTATACGCCACCAACAAGCTGATCACCGGCGGCGGCGCGCTGGGCTACAGTCCGGTGCTGACGCTGGCTTGTCGACCGGGCGGCGAACCGCGTTGGAGCGAATGGCTGCAACTCAACGATTCAGTCTCCGCCAGCCGCAAGATCACCATGTCGGTCATGGTCGATGGCGGCGGCAAGTTCGATGAAAGCTGGTCTGTCGGCCCACGCGGTAAAATGCTGGTCAGGGACGGAGCCGATGGCATCAAGCGGCTGGTTTCGGCGAGCCGGCTGTTGCTGTCATGGCGCTTCGGCCTGCTGTCGGGACGCGGCGAGGCCGATTTCGAACTCGCCGGACTGTCCGAGGCGATCGGACAGATGGCTGCAAGCTGCAATACCGATCCGCCGTGAGTCTCAGTACACGGCCTAAAGGGCGTCGCGAGGAGCCGGACTCAGGCGACGCGCTTTAGGTCCTTGTTTTGATGCATGTCGTTCTGCCAGAACCGCTGCGCAGCTTGGGCGACGTGCACCTTCGCACAAATTGCCGTTTCTACCCATTGGCTTGATACTGTGGTATGTAGATGCCGCAATTCCATTGGTGGGACCACGGATATTCCGCTGTACCGTGCAGGCCGCCCCAGCGCAGCTGGCGTGGTGCGCATCGTCCGGCGCAGATGACGATCGATCAGGGAGGAATGCCATGCGCGCAATCGCACTTTTCATCGCCTCGGCGGCCACGATCTTCATTGCAAGCCCTTCGCGGGCGCAGGATGCAGCCGCAGGCGAGAAGGTCTTCACCAAGTGCAAGGTCTGCCACATTGCAGACCAGGACCAGAACAAGGTCGGCCCGTCTCTGCACGGCGTCATCGGGCGCACGGCGGGCACGCATCCCGGTTTCACTTTTTCTCCTGCTATGATCGAGGCCGGAAAATCCGGCATCAAATGGGATGAGCCCACGCTGACGAAGTATCTTCAAGACCCCAGGGGCATGATCAAAGGGACGAAGATGGTGTTTCCCGGCCTCAAGAACGATCAGGACGTAGCCAACGTCATCGCTTACCTGAAACAGTTTTCGAAGTAAGCGGGCCCTTCCAGGCCCCTTTCGGTGGCGCCGGCTCGCCCCGACCGAAGGCGGCCGGCATGACGCTGCTGAAGTGTGGCCGCCGGCGCCGTCATGCAGGCAGCGCAAAAAATCCCAGCACCAACAGAATGGCTATGCCAAGGCCGAGTATGAGAAGCGTTCGCGTGTCCATGACGTTCGCCTTCGACCAGGCGCATGACCCGGAAATCGGGAAAGGATCACGGGCCAATCAAAGTGATCCAGCCTCCTTTGCGCGTACCGGAGGCGCTGCGTTGTAGCTGTATAAGAATACCGCAAAAAAACCTCTCGAACCAGCGTGGAGCTCTGGCCGGCCACCGCACCCTCGTTTCAATGAAAAGAGACAAATCAGGCGCAATGGAGTATGTTGGCTGCCGGTGCAGGTCGCGGTTTTGCGTGGCCAACCATGCAGAGCGGTAGCACCGCGAATCCGCGACCTTGCCGGACCCTGGTCTGGAGGAATGGTCATGGCAAGCTTTCACGTCATTGCAGGCGCTAGCGAAACGCTCGAGCATACCAGAGTGAGAAAGATCGGCCTTTCCGATCTTTTCGACGCGCTCAGGCGCGGTGTCGACGATTTCATGGTGAAACCCTCGCATATCGTGTTTCTGTGCATGATCTATCCGCTCGTCGGCGTGGTGCTTGCTACCTGGACATCGGGAGCGAACGCGCTGCCACTGCTGTTTCCGCTGGTGTCCGGTTTTGCGCTGATCGGCCCATTCGCGGCGATCGGTCTTTACGAGATCAGCCGCAGACGGGAAGCCGGGCTCGATGCATCCTGGCGCCATGCCTTCGAGGTCAGGAACTCCCCGGCGCTGCCGGCCATCGCCGCGGTCGGGATCATGCTGTTCGCGATCTTCATCGCGTGGCTTTTGACCGCCAAAATCTTCTACGAGCAGCTGTTCGGTCCCGCGCCCCCGGCATCGCTGTCCAGTTTCATCGCTGAGATATTCGCCACCGGGCGCGGTTGGACCCTGATCGTGCTGGGTCACGCCATCGGATTCGTCTTCGCCGTGGTCGTGTTGTGCACCACCGTGGTGGCTTTTCCGCTGCTGCTTGATCGCGATGTCGGCGCCTACGAAGCCATTCACACTTCGGTACGCGTAGTGCTGGCGAACCCCATCGTAATGGCCGTCTGGGGACTGATCGTCGCCGTTGGGCTGATCGTCGGTTCGCTGCCGGTGTTCGCGGGGCTGGCGGTTGTGCTGCCAGTCCTCGGCCATGCCACCTGGCACGTGTATCGTAAGGTCGTGGAAGCGCCGGCCGCCGCCCCAAGACCGGCGAACTAGCAAACCCTGTCGAGCACGGGCTGGAGTGCCGGTGCTCTCACAGGGCCGGGTGGCTGAAGCGTGCCCGACGCGCGCCTGTGGTCAGGTCGCGGAAATCCTTGCCGCTGACATGCACAAGGGTCTTGTGGTCGCCGCCCTCGAAGTAGATATCGGCGGCGTCGCCGAGGCTTTCGTCCAAAATGACCGGCACGTCATAGGCCGCGCCGATCGGCGGTACGGCGCCGATATCGCAATCGTCGAAGAGCGAGACCACCTCGTCCTCGGAAGCGAGCCCGAGGCGCTTGTCCATGACGTCCTGGAGCTTGGCGAGTTCGATCCTGTGGGTGCTTGGGACCACGGCCAGCGCATAGCCGAGCTCGTGGTGAACGACCACGGACTTGGCCATCATGCTGCCGGGCACGTGGGCGGCAATGGCGGCCTGCCTGCTGGTTGCAGTCCGATGATGCGCGACGGTGTCGTACGGGATTCCCTTGCCGTCTATGAAATTCCTCAGTCTGTTCGCTATCGTCATTTTCCGCGTCCTTTGCTTGAGTTCACGACGCATATCAAAACCAAACCGCCGGTTGTTTCGAGGCACCGGCCATTTCGGGCTGATTAGGCTGCGGTTTATCCGAACCGCGCGTCAGGGGCCGGGCCCGAAAAACGCGATGCGGGTCAGCAGCGTATAGTCGGCCTCGAAGACCATCATCGCCACGAAGACCAGCACCAATATCGGCGGCAGGATGATCGCATACATCATCGCCAACCGTTCCCAGGCCATGTGCATGAAGACGGCCACGATCAGTCCTGCCTTGAGCATCATGAAGATCAGGATCAGCGACCATCTGAGATAGCCGTGCAGGCCGAAATAGTCGACCATATAGGAACAGGCGCTGAGTATGAACAGCCACACCCAGACCACCAGATAGAGCTTGATCGGGTGTTCCTGGTGCGTGTCCGATTTGCCGGCGGTCGCTGCATCGTTGGTGGAGTGCAGCGCCTGTTGTCCGAGACCGTTTGCGGTTGCTTCAGCCATTTCGTCCTCTCAGCAAAGCCTGCCTCTCACCAAAGATAGAAGAAGGCGAAGATGAACACCCAGACCAGGTCGACGAAGTGCCAGTAGAGTCCCATGATCTCGACATTCTCGTAGTGGCCCCGGCGACTGGTGAAAAACCCTGGACGCCCGATGTCGTAATCGCCGCGCCAGACTTTTCGCGCCACGATGATCAGGAAGATGACGCCGATGGTGACGTGCGTGCCGTGGAAGCCGGTGATCATGAAAAAGCATGAGCCGAATTGCGCGGCTCCCCAGGGATTGCCCCAGGGCCGCACTCCTTCGGTGATGAGCTTGGTCCATTCGAAGGCTTGCATGCCGACGAAGGTTGCGCCGAGCGCGGCGGTCAAAAGCATCAGGATCGCGGTTTTGCGGCGATCGCGGCGGTAGCCGAAATTGACCGCCATGGCCATGGTGCCGCTGCTGGAGATCAGCACGAAGGTCATGATGGCGATCAGGATCAGCGGGACCTCCGACCCGCCGATGTGCAGCGCGAAGACCTTGCTTGGGTTGGGCCACGGCACGCGCGTCGACATGCGGGCGGTCATGTAGGAGAGCAGGAAGCAGCCGAAGATGAAGGTGTCGCTGAGCAGGAAGATCCACATCATGGCCTTGCCCCAGGACACGTTCTTGAACGCGCGCTGATCCGAGGCCCAGTCGGCGGCAATCCCGCGCCAGCCCTGGGGGCGATCCAACTGGCTGCTATCCGTCAGTGTCGTCTCGGCCATCGCCAGCCTCCTAGGTCAGCAGCCGTTGGCAAATGCTCACGAATGTCGCCGCCCAGCCGGCCAGGACGGCGAAGATGCCGAGCCAGACGAAAAGCAGGAAATGCCAGTACATCGCGCAGAGCTCGATCCCGAGGCGAAGCCGCTGCGGCCGGGCGCCCGTCCAGGCGCCGATGCTCGTCCTGCCAAGGCCGACCAGCCCGCCCAGTATGTGCAGGCCGTGCATGGCGGTGATCAGATAGAAGAAGCTGTTGGCCGGGTTGGAGTCCAGCAGGTAGCCGCCATCGGTCAGCTGCCGCCACGCGATCAGTTGGCCGATGAGGAAGGCGAGGGCGGTCAGCCCGGCCGTCGCAAGACCGAGCCTGACCATGTCCGTCTGGCCTCTGCGCGCCGCGATCACGGCGCATTGCAGCGCGACGCTGCTCAGCACCAGCACGCCGGTGTTCAGCCAGAGCAGGCGCGGCAGCGGCAGAGGCCGCCAGTCCGGCAGACCCATGCGCATGAAATAGGCGCTGGTGAACAGCGAAAACAGACAGCCGACAACCGCGAGGAAGACACCGAGGCCGATCTTGGCGGTGGGCAGGGGCGATCGCTCGAGGCCGACGAAATCCCCGGCCAAGCCTTGCTCGAGCCACGGCTTCGCGGTCAGCCGCTGGTGCGAAAGCCACCATCCGGCAAAGCCGGCGATCACCAGCAGGAAGACCAGGATGACGCTCATGCCGGCTCCCTCGATGGGATGAAGGAGCCCGGCACGTTCTGCGGAATGAAATCCTCCTTCGCGCCCGGCACGCTGTAGTCATAGGCCCAACGATAGACGATCGGCAGTTCCTTGCCGAAATTGCCGTGCGCCGGCGGCGTCTGCGGCGTCTGCCACTCGAGCGTCGTTGCCCGCCACGGATTGCCGCCGGCCTCACGGCCGTGACGGATGCTCCAGATCAGGTTGAACAGGAACATCATCTGGGCGAAGCCGACCAAGAAGGCCATGATGCTGATGAACGAATTCAGATGATGGGCCGACTCCGTCATGATCGTCATGTCGGTCAGTTCGGCGTAGCGGCGCGGTACACCAATCAGGCCGATATAGTGCATGGGGAAGAAGATCAGGTAGGCGCCGAGGAAGGTGACCCAGAAGTGAAACTGGCCGAGCGCCTCGTCCAGCATCCGTCCGGTGACCTTCGGATACCAGTGATAGATCGCGCCGAAGATCACCAGGATCGGGGCGACACCCATCACCATGTGGAAATGGGCAACGACGAACATCGTGTCCGACAGGGGAACGTCGACGACGACATTGCCGAGGAACAGCCCCGTCAAACCGCCATTGACGAAGGTGACGATGAAGGCGAGCGCGAAAAGCATTGGTATCGAGAGATGGATGTCGCCGCGCCACAGGGTCAGCACCCAGTTATAGACCTTGATGGCGGTCGGAACGGCTATGATCAACGTCGTCGTGGCGAAGAAGAAGCCGAAATAGGGGTGCATGCCGCTGACATACATGTGGTGCGCCCAGACCACGAAGCTCAGCGCGCCGATGGCGATGATCGCCCAGACCATCATTCGGTAGCCGAAGATGTTCTTGCGCGCGTGCGTGCTGATGAGGTCGGACACGATGCCGAAGGCCGGCAGGGCCACGATGTAGACTTCCGGATGGCCGAAGAACCAGAACAGATGCTGAAACAGGATCGGGCTGCCGCCACTGTGCTGCAACTGTTGGCCCATCTCGACGATCGCCGGCATGAAGAAGGAGGTGCCGAGCGCGCGGTCGAGCAGCATCATCACACAAGCAACGAACAGCGCCGGGAAGGCGAGCAGAGCCATGACGGTGGCGGTGAAGATGCCCCATACGGTGAGCGGCAGGCGCATCAAGGTCATACCCCGCGTGCGGCCCTGCAGCACCGTCACAACATAGTTCAAGCCACCCATGGTGAAGCCGATGATGAACAGGATGAGCGAAGAGAGCATCAGGATGATGCCCCAGTCCTGGCCACCCGGCGTGCCGGTCATGATCGCCTGCGGCGGGTAGAGCGTCCAGCCGGCGCCGGTCGGTCCGCCGGGCGCAAAGAAGCTTGCGACGAGAACGAGCACCGCCAACAGGTAGACCCAGTAGCTCAGCATGTTGACATAGGGGAAGACCATGTCGCGGGCGCCGACCATCAGCGGGATGAGATAGTTGCCGAAGCCGCCGAGGAAGAGTGCGGTGAGCAGGTAGATCACCATGATCATGCCGTGCATGGTGATGAACTGGTAGTAGGCCTCCGGAGTAATGAAATCGAACGTGCCGGGGAAGCCGAGCTGCAGGCGCATCAGCCAGGACAGGAACAGCGCTACAAAGCCGATCGCCGTTGCCGTTGCCGAATACTGGATCGCTATGACCTTGGCGTCCTGCGAGAAGACGTATTTCGTCCACCAACTGTGCGGATGGTACAGTTCCATTTCCCCGACTTCGGCGGGGGGAACGGCATCTGCGGGTGTGACGTCGACCATGGGAGCACCTCCCTGTTCAGCGGGCCTCGACAGTTTCGACTTTTGTCCCGACGTCCAAAGCGGACGCCATTGTCTTTCCTGGCAGCGGGTTCGCCGAGCCCGTTTGCTGAGGCGCCGACAGTTGCGCAAAAGTCTGCTGCTGCCCGAGCCAGGTCAGGTAATCCTGCTCGGTGTCGACCATCACCATGCCATGCATCAGCGGATGTCCCTGGCCGCAGAGCTCGGCGCACAGGACCTGGAAGGTTCCGGTCCTTGTTGGAGTGAACCAGAAATAGGTGACCGATCCCGGGATCATGTCCATCTTGGCGCGGAATTCCGGGATGTAGAAATCATGCAGCACGTCGATCGAACGCAGCAGCATCTTGACCGGTTTGCCGACCGGCAAGTGCAGGTCCGCCGCCTCGACCACGACGTCGTCCTGGCCGTTGGGATCCTTTGGGGCGATGCCTAGCGGGTTCTCAGCGGCTACTTCACGGGTGTCCGAAGTGCCGAGCTTGCCGTCCTTGCCTGGCAGGCGATAGCTCCACTGCCATTGCTGAGCAACGACCTCGATTTCGGTCGCATCGCTCGGCACGTTGACGAAGCGGCTCCAGACGAACAGGCCGGGAACGAGCAAGGCGGTGACGCCGATCGCAGTGACGATCGTCAACCACCATTCGAGACGCTTGTTCTCCGGTTCGTATACCGCGCGATTGCCTTCGCGATGGCGAAAGCGGAACACGCAATACGCCATGAAGAGAACAACGGCGGCAAAAACGACGCCGGTGATCCAGAAGCTGATGATGATGGTGTGGTCGATATAGTCCCAGTTCGAGGCAATCGGCGTCCACCACCATGGGCTCAGGAAGTGGAACAACACCGAGCCCACGACGATCAAAACGAGTACAAGCGCGATGGCCATGTCCCGTCCTCCGGTATTTCATGGGAGCGCGAAGCATCCAACGCCAATACCAAGCCGCATCATGCTCGATTTCCGGTTGAAATTCCAGAGCCGACTAGCTGATGTGCAAAACGTTGCTGCGCGCCCGGACCTTTTGGGGCGGCGGGCCTTGGCGCAGCGGGCCCTTCGTCGAAGCATTGCCCTTACGGACGATGTGCAGAGGGCTGAATGGCCGGCTTGATGCCGCTGGCGGGTAGATCAACTAGTTCATTTTAGGCGTGCGGACGGCTGCCCTGGCCTTTTGCCGGCGAGATTTGACCGCCTCCAGCAGTTCGCGTTCGCTGGTGTGAGCATTTCGAAAGATGGCCACAACCAATACCGCTAGAATTTCGGCGTCCGGGTCCAAAGGATCGAGCTGTTCATCTGCGCAGACCTGATTGAACACGCGTTCGCAAACGGCCAGATCGAGAGGGCTAAGGCAGGTGCGATTGAAACGCCGACGCAGCATTTGAGCGAACCTTTCAGCGCCCGCCGCCCGTGCTTTGCGGCGGGGCCTTGTCACCGAGGCTTGAAAAGATGTTGTCCCCAGCTTCTAGTAACGTTACTCCATGCTCGGCGATTGTGTTGTCAATAATCCCAAAATCTGTGCGCAGTCCCGAGATCTATATTGGCCGGCCCGCATGAGCTGGTAATAGTCTTGCCGTTTGTTGTCGGGTATACGGAAGCCGCGTCGAAAGTCAGCCGCCTCTTTCGGGGCGCGAGTGCAGCCAAGTTTGCTGGCGCTGACTTTCAAACTCGCCAGTGAGCATCCGAGCTTTGCCGCAATGTCTTTTAATGGCTCGTTGTTGACATATCCATCAAGAATTATCTTGCGGCGAGCTTCTCCTTTGACTTTTTCATTCATTACCTGGTCTCCTCAACGTCGCTTTCACGATGTCGGAATCTATAGGCGCCGGTCTGAAGTGTGTCGTTAGCCTCGTATCCAGAAACTTATCTCGGGATGCATTTCTTATTGTAACCCAGCGTGATCGACGATGCGGTCCACAGGCTTGCCAGATCCCGGGATACACCACATGATTGCGGGGGCATGGGCATACCGGAATCGGATATGGCACCACGCGCGATGGACGCTAAGGAGCAAGACGAGGCGCATACCGGGCCTGTACCGGAGCGCGAGCGACGGCGTTGGCCTCGCGACGTTCAACCCGACAATGAGGCGGCTCGGCCAATCGCGCCGGCACTGGAACCGCTGTCCTTTTCAACGCTCGAACTGGCAGCAGAGGATCAATTCCCCGCTTGGCAAGCGCATGTGGCACCGCTTGTCGAGGTCAGGCTGCCGGATGACAAATCGCTGGACGACGGCTTCCCCGCAGCGCACAAGGCTTGGAATCTCGGCGGCATGCTGATCGTCGAACAGCGGACGCCGGCGCACAGTTACATCCGTTCCGCCGCAAAGCTTCGGTCCAGCTCGATCGATCATTGGTATGTCGTCTTGCCACATACCGGCCGGTCGTGGACGGAGGTCAATCGCCGCGTCGCGGAGGGCCAGCCGGGCAAACTTGAGATCAGGTCGCTAGGCTACCCGTTTCGCGGGAGGATGACCGAATCCGAAAGTCTCGTTCTATATTTGCCGCGTGATTTGTTCGCCGACGCGGCGGCAACCCTCGACGCAAACAACAACTCAATTCTTTCCGGCAATTTTGCAAACCTTTTGATCGACTATGTCGACGGCATGGTAACAAGACTGCGCAGCCTCACCGCTGACGACCTGCCTCGCATCGTACACGCAACCCGCAGCATGATCATTGCGTGCCTAGCGCCGCCGGCCGAACATGCGGCTGCGGCCGAACAACTGGCGAGTGTCGCGCTGATGGAGCGGGCCCGTCGATACGTCCAAAACAACCTGGAAGCGGCTCATCTGACGCCGGATTCAATGTGCCGGGCGCTCGGTGTTTCGCGATCTCGTCTCTACCAGCTGTTCGAACCGAGCGGTGGGGTGCTCCATTACATTCAAAGTCGCCGACTTCTAGCGGCCCATGTTGCGCTCAGCGATCCGGCGGACAGCCGGCGCATCGTTCAAATTGCGGAGGCCTTCGGGTTCAGTTCAGCGGCAAATTTCAGCCGGGCGTTCAGCAAGGAGTTCGGTTACAGCCCCCGCGAAGGGCGCAGGACGACGGTGTTGCCGCGCCCCGCCCACTCTGTTTCGCTTGGCGAGCACGAGAAGACCTCCTCGTTTGAAGGATGGCTCAAGGCACTTGGAAGCTGATCATAGCATCCGCGGCGGACGTTTCATCAGTATGCCCGGAGTGATACTGGATCCGGCGACAATCCTTGCCGGGCAAGCGATCCTTGGCTGGCGGTACCCCATTGGCAAAATCCCTGGCGAGAGATGCCGTGCCGATCGAGATATGTACGCCCGGATAAGTATCTGGATGCGCAGCTAACGACAGCGCGGTCATATTCGTAGATGTTCGCTGTGACTTAGCGGGGGCTCGGCACAGGCGGCAGGTTTCCAAGTTGGGGGGTATATCGCACCGCCTGTGCCGACCGCGCCGCCGCAAACCGTCAAAGGCGTAAGTGAGTTAGCGTGCCAAGGCCGAGGCGGCCGGTTGGTGTTCATTCCGCCGCAGAATGGCTTAGTGGGGGCTCGATGGCTTAGTGGGGGCTCGGCACAGGCGGCAGATGTCCAAGTTGGGGGACATCGGATCGCCTGTGCCGCTCGCGCTACCGCTATCCGTCGAAGGTGTGGCGTAATTGAGTAAGCGTGCCAATGGCCGGGGGGCGGCTGGCCGGTGTTCATTCCGTCGCAGAATGGCTTAGTGGGGGCAAGGCACAGGCGGCAGGTGTCCAAATGGATACCAGATCGCCGGTGCCGCTCGCGCCACCGCTATCCGGCAAAGATGGTGGCGTAGTTGAGTCATCGTGACAAGGTCGACGACGAACGGCTGGAGTTCATTCCGCCGCAGATACCAACTCTTGTCGAGCGGCCGCCCGAAGATGAAGGGTGGGTCCACGAGGCCAAATTCGACGGCTACCGCACGCAAATCATCATTGATAAGAACGGCGCGCGTCTTTACAACAAGAACGGGCGCGACTGGACGACTAAATACTGGCCCATCGCGCTAGCTGTCGACCTGCCATGCCGGGCTGCCATTCTCGACGGCGAGGTGATTGTCTCAGGCGGGCGTGGCTCGCCCGGTTCTCCTGAGCTGGAAGCCGCGATCTGGAACGAGCCGAGCCGGCTGGTGTTCGTCGCTTTCGACATCCTCCATCTCGACGGTCGCAATCTTATTCCCTTACCCCTGCTGCAACGCAAGCAAGCGCTGTGGCGACTGGTTGAGCCTGGCCTCGGCAAGATCCAATACAGCGAGCATTTTGAGGGCGACGCGCTCGCGATCTTTCGCGCCACCGAGAAAACCGAGCTCGACGGCGTCATCTCGAAACGCGCCGATAGCCCCTACCAGAGCGGACCGTCGAAAACGTGGCTGAAAACCAAATTTTTGAGAAAGCCGATCTCGAAACACTAGGTCTGTGATCGAGCCCAGGCCGCGAATTCCGCTCTGTCCTGTGGATCGCAATATTTCGAATCACGCCGGGCGCGACGCCGATTATCTGTCGATTCGCGATTTATTAACAATGAATGAACGTCCATCGTGGAATAACCTGCCCGCCAATCACAGCGGAGGATCCATTGCAATTACAGCGCATGCACCGCTTGTTGAAATAGCGAGTTGAAAGTTTGCCAAGCTTGTTACTTATGCTATTTCTAAACTGGGGGACGCTAATTTTCACCGCCTACGGAGGTGGCTTTTGCGTTCAGAGGCATCAGGCGTCGGCACGCAGAATGAGGAGTCGTCCTCAAGCGATGGTTCACGTGCCGGCGAAGCGCTTCTCGCTAACCTGTTGGCGAATACGACCGAACTTCTATCGTTCTATGATAGCGACTTCCGCCTAACTCACTACGCCGCCAGGCTTAAACGTCTGTACGGAGGTGCGGTTGTGCTAGGCGCAGCCATTTGGGAGATCTATCCAAGCTTCCTCGATACGAGGTGCCGCGACGAATTTCTTCGGGTGTTCCAGGGCGGCTCTGCGGCAAGCATTGACCTGCCGCGATCATCGGGCGAAGCGCCCCGCTCCGTTTTCGTCTTCGGCACTGCAGATGGTGTGGGAATCATCGAATCCCGGGAGCAGGGGGAGCGCAGCGCGGCGCAGGAGCAGGAGCATATGATTCTGCTCCATCAAGCGACGCACGACGTGCTGACCGGACTGCAGAATCGGCGGCGATTCGGCGAGCGGCTGCAGCAAGCGCTGGCGGCCATCGGCGGATCTCAGCCAAAAGCCGCCCTGCTGCAAATCGATCTTGACGATTTCAAAGCGGTCAACGACACGCTCGGCCATGGGGCAGGCGACACGCTTCTGCAACTCGCGGCAGGTCGAATCCGCGACGCGCTGGAGGACGGCGAATCTGCGTACCGGTATGCCGGCGACGAGTTCGCCGTCATCCAATTGGGCAAGGAGCAGCCCGCGGAAGCCGAGCGCCTCGCAACATCGCTGGTCAACTCGTTCAAGGACCCTTTCGTCATCAACGGCATTCCCGTCTTCGTCGGTTCAAGTATCGGAATCGCTTTCGGGCCGGAGCACGGGACCGATGGCGAGCAGCTGATGAAAGCCGCAGATATTGCTCTTTACGCAGCCAAGACGGATGGTCGCGGCTGCGCTCGAACGTTCAATCGCTCGATGCTGTTGTTGCTCGAGCAACGCGAAAATCTGAGGCGCAGCCTTCGAACCGCGCTGGAGCGGGGCGAGCTTTACCTGGACTATCAGCCGCTCATCAGGCCTCCTTCGTCGGTGATTGGTTTCGAAGCGCTGCTGCGGTGGCGGCACCCCGAGATAGGAATCATTCCGCCCGGCGTGTTCATTCCGATCGCCGAAGCCGACGGTCTGATGGACGAAATTGGACGATGGGTGCTCGAGCAAGCCTGTCGCCAGGCATTGGCGTGGCCTTCCGCGCTGACAGTCGCAGTCAACTTGTCGCCGGCTCAGTTCCTAAGCGGTTCGCTGACGGACACGGTCGCTCAGATCATCGACGCAGTTGGAATCCGGGCTGAAAGGCTTGAACTCGAGATAACCGAAACGGTTCTTCTTGAGAAGACTATCGACAATATAGATACATTGAATACGTTGAACGTCCTGGGAATACGAATCTCGCTCGACGATTTTGGAACATACTATTCGTCCTTGAGCTACCTTAAGAATTTTCCGTTTGATACCTTGAAGATAGATCAATACTTCATCGCGGACCTGGAGACGGATCTGAAGAGTCAAACGATTGTGCGATCGATCATAAGTCTGGCGCACGGCCTGGGAATAAGCGTCACCGCCGAGGGGGTCGAGACGTCGGCGCAGGCACGGTGGCTGATCAAGGAAAATTGCGATTACCTGCAAGGCAATTTCATGGGACGGCCGCTCGGATCCGAGGCAACCGGCGATTTCATCAGGCGGTCGCCGCCGAACGGGCTGGTAGCGATGGAGGAATCAAATCGGGCGCGCTAGCCACTTGCACCGTTTGTAAATCGGAGGGCTGTAAAAACGATCGAGCTAGATGCCGCGCAATGCGGGACTGGCTCATCACGAGGCGGTCAAACTTCCGTCCCGGAGTTCATCGCGTCATCTGGGCTCAAATACGGATGGAATAGGAGAGGATGCGGATGGGATCTGTTCATCATGACCCGGTTGGCGAACCGACTTTTGAGCCGATGATCCAGATCGACATGGAAATCAAGACTTTTGTCTCCGCTTGGAAACACTGCGATTATGTCTCGACGTACATCGCCCGGATGATCAGTCAAAACAGATCAGACTCGGTGCGGCATTCGAATCTCTTTTCCTCTGCGTTCAACGAATTACTGGAAGTCGCCTTTCGTACCCGCCACGCCGACGGCGAACTGGCATGCAGGGTGTCTCGCTATGGCGCCACGGACAGGATCGAGCTGACATTTCCCTGCATGCCGGAGGAGCGCCAATTCTACGAAGAAGCCGTTTCGCAAGTCGCGGGATTTGAGGCCAAGGAGCGATATCTCAATTCTGTGTCTGGGGATCTGGCGCCCAGCCGGGAGGTGGTACTCCTGGAACTGGCTGTCGACTACAACGCGGCACTCAGGGTCGAGGAAGCCGACGGCGATGCGATCAAGCTCGTCGTGGATCTTCCGCTTGAGGGCCTGCAACATTGAGCCCTTACAACCTGCACGCGCGCTTCAAGGCGCAGTACGATGCGAACAACCAGGAGTTCTCAATATCTGGGGTGGTCCGGCCTCAGGCGATCGATGAGCTTGGGCCTAGCCTAGCATTGCTTCGCGATGCGATCGGCCGAGTACGCGGCGTTCTCTACGTCAATGTCAGGCGCTTGGCGCAGATGAACAACGCTGCATTTTACGCCTTTTCGAGGATCATCATCGATGCCTGTCGCGCTCGACCCGATCTCAAATTTGTTGTCATCACGTCGAGCGTCGTCGGATGGACCTCGCGAAAATTCGGTCGGCTGAGCGGAATCGAACCGAACATCACGGTCGAGGAGTATGACAGCGAATTCTATCCAGGGCAGGGCTTCCTCGAGGAAGGCGGGTTCGTTCCAATCCTGCGCACGCAGACAAAGATGACCTGGCGCCACGAGCGTGCAATCCTGCCGCGACATGGCATGAGACCCGGGATCGTTATGGCCGACATCTGTTGCGGGATCGGCGATTTCGCCGTGCTCGTGCAGAAAGAGTTCCAGCCGTCGCGGATTGTCGCCCTCGACCACTCCATATCAAGCCTGGACTACGCCCGACGCGTGATGCGGGAGTTCGATATCCGGGGCATCGAATATACTTATGGCGATGCCTCGGAAATGCTGCTCGACGAGGAGCAGTTCGACTTGGTCACCTGCCGACATTCGCTTCAAATCTTCAATCGACCGGAACTCATCCTCAAGGAACTCTACCGCATATGCAAGCCAGGCGGGCGGGTCTACATCACCAACGAGAAGAATTCGCATTGCCTCGGCGAGCCGCGCGCCGAAAGCATCCGTTGGACATACAATGAAGTGGCGAAGCTGTTCGCGCATTTCGAAATGGACGTCGAGCTCGGGCCCAAGAGTCGGCGATATCTGATCGAAGCCGGATTCGACGACATACGTGTCGAGACCTTCACCGTCACCAACTTGGACGGAGATCCGCAGGACTTCGCCGATGTCATTGTCGCCTGGGCCGATGTCTATGCCGGCGAGATGGCCATCAAACGCGGCGACGGGCCGGAGTTCGTTGCACGGTTCCGGCAGGGTTTCCAGGATCACATATTCGCTGCGCTACACCCCAAGGGTTATGCGGGTTGGCCGATCTGGGTCGCATCGGGGCGAAGGCCGCAATGAAAGCCGACGATCAGCCTACACCGCGCTTCGGCCTGCGCTCCTTCCGGGCGAAATTCGTCTTGGTCGTCGGCGGCGCCGTGTTGTTCGACCTCTTGCTGAGCGGTGGCCTTGCGCTCTGGAACGTTCAAAAGCTGTCGCGCGACGCCACGTCGGAAGTCGGTGAGGGCCTGACCACCGCAAACCAGGAATACATTCGCTCCTATGCCGACTCGACAGCGTTAAGCGTCGACCTCCTGCTCGATCGAGTTCATGGGGACGTGAAGGCGCTGGCCGGCGTTCTGCAGGCCCAGACCGACCATCCGAGCCGGCAGCGACAGGTCGGAGCAACCCTTTCGCAGGAGGCACCCGGCTCGGTGAAGGTCGTCTATGACGCGAAGGGCGATTGGGCGCAGAACCTGCCGGGCGCGCCTTCCGTGATTAGCGTCTGGGGCTACCTGCTGGGCGCCGACCACACGCCGCTGCCAAGCGTTGAGCGGGAAATCGAAGACAGTACCGTTCTGGATCTCGTCGCGCCGACCCTTATGGCCAGCGGATCGCCAAAACTGCAGATGTACTATATTGGTCCGAAGGAACGCCCGATCTTCAGGACGGTACCGTATACGGACCAGGCACAGACCTTCGACCGACTCTATCCGGGCCACAACAAGGCGGAGTTCTGGGAGTTCTTCTTTCCGGGGATCTACGGGTCATGGCAGCAATGGGCGAGTGATCCAGCCTCACGTCCAGTCCCCGACGATATCACTCAGACAGCGCCCTACACCGATGCGATCACGGGAAAGCTGATCGTCAGTTTTTTCCACCCGCTGTGGACGCGCGACCGTACCGGTATCGCCGGTGTAGCGGGTGCAGACATCACTCTCGATCAACTCGCGGAAGTCGTCGAGCGCGTCAAGATCGCCGAAACCGGGTTCGGCTTCCTCACGATGTCGACCGGCAATGTAGTGGCGATCAATCCATCGGGCGAGGCGATCATCGGCCTGACTTCATCCAACGATGCGGGCACGCAGGGCGTCACCGGCCTGGAGAGGTCGCTGCGGGGAAGCACGCAGCCGGCCATCGCGTCGCTGCCGCTCGACCAGAACAATGACGGTGTCATTCAGCATATCATGCTCGACAACAAGGGCGAACACGTACCCTACATAGTTGTCCTCAAAAGATTGAAGCCGACCAATCTGTGGAGCTCGGGACCGATCAAGTCTGAAACGATGTCGGTCGGAATCGTCGTTCCAGAACGCGAAATCTATGCGTCCCTGGTCGCCGCGCAAAAGAGTATTTCTCGCGCGACCAATCGTATTCTGCTCTTTCAGGTCGCCGCCATCGTCGTTTCGCTTCTGATTGTATTTGCGGCAGTGCTCGGCATCTCGAAGCGGATCACGGCCGGCCTCAGGGCGCTTGCCAGCGCCGCCCAGAGGCTGCAGTCCAAAGACTATTCGGTCCGTGTTCGCGTTCCAACGCGCGACGAGGTTGGAGCGGTCGGGGTCGCCTTCAACCGCATGGCCGAGCAGATCAGCTTTCACACAGAAAACCTCGAGCAACTCGTCGACGAACGCACCAGGGAACTCGGCGACGCAAATCAGGAGATTTCCGCGCTCAACGAAAAGCTGCGGGACGAGAACGTCCGTCTCGGCGCCGAACTCGCGGTCGCCAGGCAAATCCAGATGATGGTCCTGCCGAAACCGTTCGAACTCGAAGCGATTCCGGGGCTGGAGATCGCGGCCTACATGCGGCCGGCCGACGAGGTGGGCGGGGACTACTACGACGTCCTGCAGAACGGATCACGGGTCAAGATAGGCATCGGCGACGTGACCGGTCATGGTCTCGAGAGCGGCGTGCTGATGCTGATGGTCCAATCCGTTGCACGCGCGCTGCAGGAGGCCAACGAAGGCGATCCGCATCAGTTTCTGGTTCGTCTGAACAGGGCCATCTACAAGAACATCGAGCGGACGAACACCGACAAGCATCTCTCGCTGGCCTTTCTTGACTTTGAGGACGGGCGGGTAACGCTATCCGGCCAGCACGAGGACATTCTCGTCGTGCGTGCGGATGGGGACGTCGAACGTATCGACACGCTTGATCTGGGTCTGCCCGTTGGCCTGGAGAACGACATCTCGCAGTTCGTTGACACGCGAGACATCGTGTTCGGGAGCGGCGACGTAATCGTGTTGCACACCGACGGTGTGACCGAGGCGGAAGATGAAGACAGAAGACTGTTCGGGTTCGATCGCCTCTGCAAGAGCGTGCAAAAGCGCCATGGCAGGAGCGCCGAGGACATCAAGACCGGGATCATCGAGGATTTGATGGCTCATATCGGAATCCAGAAGATCCACGACGACATCACACTCGTGATCATAAGGCATACGTAGGATGACAGCGCTGTTCGGTACGCCTGACATTGCAATAGGGATGAAGGGGAGCGTCAGTCGCGTGCGGCTGTTCGACGGACCTCTCGACTTGAGTTGGCGTCATTGCGCCACGACCTCGGACTTCATTGCCGATCTTTTCGCGTTGCGCTTTCAGTCGTCGCGCAATGACTACATGGAGGTGCGGCATAGCATCGGATATCTGGTCAACGAACTCATCGAAAACGCCGTTAAGTTCCGCGCACCAGGCGAAATCGTGGTTGAGGCGTCGATGGATTCGGAGTGCTTCAAGCTCAAGGTGTCGAATGACGTCGATGGTGAAATCGCGTCCGAGTTCCAACGCCTGCTGGCGGACATCACGGTTGGCGACCCAAAGGACCTGCTGATACAGCGGATTGAGGCGAATGCCGCGAACCCCGACGTGGGGAGCTCCGGGCTTGGATTGCTGACGTTGATGAGCGACTATGGCGCACGTCTGGCCTGGATATTCAGCCCGGCCGATGAAAACGACCGTATTTGCCTGGAAACATATGCCTCCATTCCGATCTCGCAAACTCACAACTAGATGAAACGAAGCCAGATATGGAAATCAAGACAGACGACTACCGCGTGTGGACTGAGGGAAGCGATATCTTTTTCGACGGTGCAATGCGGCTTGCCAGTTCCGAGGCGGGTGCGCCGATCACGGCTTTGGCGACCAGTGTTCTTGCCTCAAATCCCGCTTCCATCACACTCAATTTGAAGGACCTTCACTTTCTCAACTCTTCCGGCATCAACCTGCTGGCGAAATTTACCATCGAGGTGCGCAAGCATCCCGATGTTCGACTTGTCGTGCGCGGAACGCCCGACATACCCTGGCAATCGAAATCACTGCCGAACCTGAAGAAGCTGCATCCCGCTCTGGTGCTTTTGATGAACTAACCTGCTTGTCCGAACTGTCGCGTGTTCTCTCGAAGCTAGTTTCGGCTTCGCTCGTAGAATGCCATCCACATCGCGGGGTTGTTGGCCTTGTCTTCCATGTTTGCAGTTGGATGACTAAAAAGAAAAACCCGCCGGCCATAGCCAACGGGCTTCCCAAATCGCCTCACGCGATCGACGATCTAAAAACGGTAGTTGAGGCTCAGCGACACAGTGTGCGTGCTGGGTTTCACGATCGTCGGTCCCACGGCCGCGCTGTCTTCCGAGAAGTCGTGCTTTGCGAAATGCGAATAGGCGTAGTCGACGCCCACCACCCATTTCTCGTTCAAAGCGTAGTCGGCTCCGAATCCAACCGTCCAGCCGGTGTAGGTACGGTCAAATTTGGCAATCCCGAAACCCGATTCGTAGCCAGTGTCGTGAAGGTGCAGGAAAGCTACGCCGCCCTTGAGGTAAGGGAGAAAATTGCCCATACCGTAGCCGGCTTTCGCCACGATGTTGCCTTGCCAGTTGGCACCGGTTTCAAAGGTTTCGTCGTCGTGGGTCGGCACAGTCTTCCTGTTGAACACTGCCACCAGTCGCGCTTCGGCCCCGAGGACGACGTTGTTGTCGAACTGGTACTGATAGCCGATCTGCCCGCCGATCGACGCGGATGTACTATCTCCGTCATAACCAGTGGGGTCGTACGCAGGTATCGTCACATCCCCCTGCAAAAAGTTTACACCGGCGACGGCGCCGATGTAGCCGCCACTCCAGTTGTATGAAGCAGGGCCTCCAACCGAGAGGGCATCCGCCGCGAACGCTGACGAACTAAATGCACAGTAGAGAGCTATAGAGCCTATTAGCTTTTTCAAAGTCGGACCCGCCCAGGTTGTTACAAGCAGTGGTTGTTTTAGCAGAACGTTCGGGATTGGCTGTACCCCGACCGCAACACTCGCTTGCGAATGACGCAGGCTGAGGTTGGGGATCACGCAAACGTGAGAGCAAAGGCCGTGAATCCATGCAGGCCTGATGGGGGACGGGGGCTTGCCTACACCCGGAACTCGTCAATCTCGCGCTTCACGTTCTGGATGACGTCGCGGATGCCCACCTACGCTGGCGGCTTTGGCGGCCGACGCAACGACTACGGCCAGCAAAAAACAACCCTTAAAGGCGCGCTAAGCCGCGCCTTCCATTCGTCGCATATGGTCGGGTTCGCCAGCAGACAACCTATTTCTATCCGGCTATGTCCGCTGGTTCTACTCCCGCGCACGGAGGCCTCCGATCAACGTGGGCGACAGCGATTCTTAGCTGCGAGACCCTGAGGGACTGAGGGAAGCGATATCTTTTTCGACGGTGCAATGCGGCTTGCCAGTTCCGAGGCAGGTGCCCCGATCACGGCTTTGGCGACCAGTGTTCTTGCCTCAAATCCCGCTTCCATCACACTCAATTTGAAGGACCTTCACTTTCTCAACTCTTCCGGCATCAACCTGCTGGCGAAATTTACCATCGAGGTGCGCAAGCATCCCGATGTTCGATTTGTCGTGCGCGGAACGCCCGACATGCCCTGGCAATCGAAATCATTGCCGAACCTGAAGAAGCTGCATCCCGCTCTGGTGCTTTTGATGAACTAACGTCAACGCGCGTCTCGATCGAGCCATTGCCCGCGAGGTGCCCGCCGTCGGATGATTTCCTGATCGGTGTCCAGCTGATTTTCGGGACTGTCAGATCAGCAGCAGGCCCTTCATCGAGGCATTGCCCTTGCGGCCGATGATGACGTGGTCGTGAACGGCGATGCCGAGCGGCTTGGCCGTGTCGATGATCTGCTTGGTCATGTCGATGTCGGCGCGCGAGGGCGTCGGGTCGCCGGACGGATGGTTATGCACCAGAATGATCGCGCTGGCGGAAAGTTCGAGCGCGCGCTTGACCACCTCGCGCGGATAGACAGGCGTATGGTCGACCGTGCCGGTCTGCTGCACCTCGTCGGCGATCAGCCCGTTCTTCTTGTCGAGGAAGAGAATGCGGAACTGCTCGCGGGCCTCGAAGGCCATGGCCGAGCGGCAATAATCGAGAAGCTGCGTCCAGTTCGACAGAACCTCGCGGCCGCGCACTTCGCCGCGCGCCATGCGCTGCGCCGTGGCGGCGATGACCTTGAGATCGGTCGCCACCGTCGGCCCGATGCCCTTCACTTCCTCGAGCAGGGACGCCGGCGCGCCGAGCACTTCGGCAAGCGAACCAAAGCGCGCGATCAGCGCCTTGGCGATCGGCTTGGTGTCGACGCGCGGGATCAGCCGGAAGAGAAGCAGCTCAAGCAGTTCATAGTCGGGCAGGGCGTCCGGACCGCCGGCCAAGAAGCGTTCGCGCAGACGATCACGATGGCCGTGGTAGTGCGGCTTCTCAACAGGCGCCACCTCTTTCTTCGGCGGCTCTACCCAGGCTTCAGAGAAAAACGCCCGCTCGTCCTCGACTTTTCCCATCGCCCGCCCACATCGCTGATCGAAAGAAGACCTTTGCCAGAGACTAAAGCATGATTCTGAAACGCGAAACGGTTCTCGATCATTTCAAGAAAGTAGCCGGGAGCGTTGCTGGGACATATCAAGACGCCGTGACGATGAGGGCTGCATCGCCTATTGGCGAACGTTAAACATGAGCACCCTCGGCAGCCTGCTTCTTCACTGTTCTTGCCCCGCTGACCGAAACAGCGATGCCGAGGACGACAAGGGCGGTTCCGAGAATGTGGATCGTCGTGATGGTCTCACCGAGAAGAAGAAACGAGAGCGCGAGTGCCGCGACCGGCAGCACTGCCATGAACACGCCAGCCTCTCCGCCGCTGGCGCGCGCGGCTCCTGAATACCAGAGCCAGAAGCCGATCACGGTGGGAAAAATGCTGATATAGACTGTCGCCAATAGGGCGGCAGGTGCTGCTGCAACGGTGCTAAACGCGACAAGGGCAGCGGCGAGCGGCAAGGTCAGCACCAGTGAAATGCTGCTCATCAGCGCCGCGAGATAGAGCGGCGCCAGCGGCTTGCTGATTCTCTTGTTCAGGATAGCAAACAGTGCTTCGCCGGAAACAGCGAGGACCACCAGCAGGTTACCCGCCAGCAGCTTCAGATCGAGGCCAAAGCCCTTGGCAGAGGCGACATTGACAAGAAGTGCGCCTGCCGTGACAGCGCCGATGGCGATCCATAGCTTGGCGCCAAGCCTCTCCTTCAAGGCCAGCGTTGCAACGAGGGCAGCCAATACAGGCAAAAGGCCGTGGATGACACTGGCATTGGCACTCGTCGTCAAGGTCAAGGCGAGGATCATTAGAATGCTATAGCCGGCGCTGCCCGCGGCCGCCTGAATCATCACAATCATATATTCCTTTGCCAAGAGCCGCGACCGCGGCGTGCTTGTCAGGAAGACGAGTCCCCAGAGGATCGGCGTCGAAATCAGGAAACGCAGGGGAACGGCGAGGAAAGGGTGCATGCCGCCGGCAATGATTTTCGAGGCCACCACGCCGGATCCGACCAGCGTCATGGCTATGGTCATGAGGGCGCCTGCAATGATGCGTTGCGAATCCATGTGTTAGCCTACGGTATAGGGGGCGCGCGAACGCGCCTCCTTCAGCGCAAGAGCCCACCACTTGAGTTGGTGGAGCATGGTTTTGACAGCGCCGGAGCTGCGCTTCGGATCGAGCGGGCCCGCACCATCAGCAAAATGCTCCCACACCCCGTGAAAGCTTACTGCGTCCCGGACGGTGACGGCGTGGAGCTCGGCAAATACCTGCCGAAGATGTTCGACGGCCCTCAACCCGCCGGAAACGCCACCGTATGAAACGAAGCCGACCGGCTTGGCGTGCCACTCTTCAGTAGCCTGGTCGATAGCGTGCTTAAGATGACCGGGCATGCTGTGATTGTATTCGGGGGTGACGACAACGAAGGCGTCTGCCTTGGCGAGCTTACTCGTGCATGCCTTCATCGCCGGTGTCGGCTCCGCCAAGTGCCGGCTGGGCAGATCAATGTCTGCAACATCGATGCGGGAAAGCTCGAAATCGCCCAGTCTCTGCGCCTCCTGGGCAAACCAGTGTCCGACCTTGTCGCCATAGCGTCGTTCCCGCGTGCTGCCGATCAGCGCTGCGAGCTTGAGCCGTTCAGTCACTTCGCTCTCCTGTCTCAGGCCAGGAAACTGATGACACATCGGGGCGATCGATGGGATTGCTAAAAGTTGGCGCTTTCTGATCTAATTGATCGATCATGCTCGACGCGCTCACTCTCGATCAGATGCGGATGTTCCTGGCCGTGGCGGACGCGGGTAGCTTTCGCCTGGCCTCCATGCGGCTCGGTCGCGCCCAGTCGGCGGTAAGCCACGCGATTGCCAATCTGGAGACCGAACTCAAGACGGTCCTGTTCGACCGGTCGACTCGTCGGCCGACCTTGACCTCGGACGGACGGGCCCTGCTGGACGACTGTCGCTCGCTGGTTCTACGCGCCGATCTGCTGCGCGCGAAGGCGCAGGGTATGGGCAGCGGCATTGAAATCGAGCTTGCGCTGATGGTGGACACGCTTGTTCCATTGCCGGCCGTCGGCAGGGCTCTTGAAGCCCTCCACGCCACCTATCCGACGGTTGGCGTCCGGTTGCAGATAGGTACCCTTGGGGAACCGATCGATTGCCTCCTGCAGGGCACGGTCGACCTCGCGATAACGGTGGGCGAAGACCTGCGCGATCCGCGCCTGGAATTCGATTCCCTCGCGCCGCTGTCGATGGCGGCGGTCGTCGGTGCTGGGCACGCTCTGGCCTTGATAGCGAAGAAAGGCCGGGTGAGTACGCCAGAGCTGGCCGATCACATCCAGATCGTCCTGATGGACCCTTCTCCTCGCTCCCATGGCCGCGACTATGGCGTGCTCTCCCAGCGCAAGTGGCGGGTGGGTAGCCAAGAGGCGAAACTGGCGTTGATCAGAGCAGGCATCGGTTGGTAGCGGCTTCCACTTTGGTTGATCGAGCAAGATCTTGTCGAAGAGCGGCTCGTGCAGCTTTCAGCCGCTGCGCTTGGTGAAAATGGGACAACGAAGAGCTGGGTCTATCTTGCCCGACGGCTCGACAAACCCTTGCTGCCAGCAGCCAGGTGCCTCAGGTCCGCGCTTCTGGCCGGAGCCGGGCTTGGGAATCCTGCCGATGCCGTGCCTGCGGCAGACTAATCCGGCAAGCCGGGGCGGTCGAGCTTCTTTGGCGACAGCGTGAAGATCTCGCAGCCGCTATCGGTGACGCCGATCGTATGCTCGTACTGTGCCGACAGTGAACGGTCGCGCGTCACCGCCGTCCAGCCGTCAGAGAGCACCTTCACATGCGGGCGGCCGAGATTGATCATCGGCTCGACGGTGAAGATCATGCCGGGCCGCATCTCGACGCCTTCGCCGGCGGTGCCGTAATGCAGGATGTTCGGCGCGTCATGGAAAAGCTGGCCGACGCCGTGGCCACAGAAGTCGCGCACCACCGAGCAGCGCTCGGCCTCGGCATAGGTTTGGATAGCGGCGCCGATCGCGCCGGTGCGAGCGCCCGGCCTGATTGCGGCGATGCCGCGCATCAGGCATTCGTAAGTCACCTCGAGCAGGCGCTCGGCGGCGCGCTTGATCGTGCCGACCGGATACATGCGCGAGGAATCGCCGTGCCAGCCGTCGAGGATGTAGGTGACGTCGATGTTGACGATGTCGCCGTCCTTGAGCGGCTTGTTGTCGGGAATGCCGTGGCAGACCACGTGATTGATCGAAGTGCAGGACGATTTGGTGTAGCCGCGATAGTTGAGCGTGGCCGGCAACGCGCCGTGATCCATGCCGAACTCGAAGACGAAACGGTCGATGGTCTCGGTGGTGACGCCGGGCTTCACCATCGACACAAGCTCGTCGAGACAGCGCGCGGTGAGATCGCAGGCCTTGCGCATGCCCGCGAACCCTTCCTCGCCATAGAGGCGGATCTGGCCGGTGTTTCTCAAGGGGGCCGTTGCGGCGTCGAGATAGGTAACCATTCTTGTCCGTTCGCGGGTTGGCTCCTGACGCGAGCCGGTGCGGAAATTTTCTTCAGATTTGGCACTGGAAGCCGCAAGGTTCAAGGACGAAGTGCCTGCAACCGGTTTGTCGAGGGAATATTCGCTGGGCGGGCGCGTCTGGGTGTCGCAAAGCTTTCCTTGCCATCCCTTGAGGTAGCCGGGTCAGGATGCAGGAGATTTACGCCCGTTGACGGCACCGGAACGCGCAAGATCGACGCTGCTGCAAGCAGGACCGCGTGCTCGGCCCTGATGGCGCTGCTTGCGCTTGCGCTGGTGAGCTTCGCCCAGGCCGAGGTCTCCGCCTCGACAGCGTCTGCCCCGGGCGGCGCCGGCATCAGCGCGATGCGGCAGGGCGTAACGCTTGCCTGGCTGAGGATCGCCGGCAAGGCGCAGGCCCTCGTGCTCGGCGTCATCTTCGCCGTGCCGTCCGCCTATCTGCTGGTGGTGGTCTCGCGCATGGCCTATGAGGCGGAGACGGACCAGCCGAACCAGTAGACGCAACCTCGACAGGGCGATGCCGGTTGCATCGCCCGGTCGAACGATGTGGCTGGGGCGCCGATTTGCAGTGGCAGTCGCCGGGCCCGCACCCCACTGAGGTCACATTCCTGCGTCAAAAGCCGGTCAGAGAACTTTTCAGAACGAACGGCGTTGCTCCGCTGCGCCAGTTCGGGAGACAGGGAATGGACAGGCTGCAATTCGAGGTGCCGGTGCGCATCACGCCCGCGCCCGGCCTGCCGGTCGAGGAAATTTACAGCGTCGAGCAGGCGCTCGATTTCCTGCAGAACTGGCCGAAGCGCCGGCAGGGCAAGCTTTATGACGCCGCGTTTAACGCCTGCTTCGGCGCGACCGTCGATGTGGCGAGCGCCGAGGAGGCGTGCCGGGCCTTCATGGTCTTCTGCCGGGTCAGCGGTTTGCTCGCAAGGGACATGATGTTGCCGCTGAAGCGCGGCGGCAGCGCAAGAGGGTTTCGGGAAGCGAGGGCGTGACGCTTCACCCGGCGAAAGATACTCCTCTGTAGTGCATTCCCAACTGCACGCCGCGAACGATCAACCTGGACAGGACCTCCATGTCCAGCGGCATCTCCGGGCGCCACACATCAAGCAACAAGGCGATACGCGCTTGATCGGCGCTGTTCATGACCTCGTGCTCGAAAGTGTCGTCCCACAGCAGGCATTCGCCGTCGGCGATCCGCTTTTCCTGATGGTTGATCATCATGATCGTTGCCGGGCGGCCGTCCGCCAGTTTCGGAATGACAAGGCCGAGATGAAACCTCATGATGCCGCGAAAGGGGCCGCGGTGGGGCGGGATGTGCTTGCGCGGCGCCAGGAATGAAACAGCCGCCGATTTGACCTCGGGGCATTCCGACAGCAACTGGCTGAGGGTAGGCATCTTCCCAAGGTTTTCCGGGATCGTCATGTCGTAGGCCTTGAGCACGAACATGCGCCAATCGAGGCCGTCATTGGCCGAAATCTCGGCCTGTTCCGGCATGATGTCGTGAAAACGCGGAACCCGGTTCAACTGCACCGACAGCGCTTCATCGCGAATACTCTGCCAGACGGCTGCGAACTTCGTCGCGTTGGGAAAATGCGTGGAGGCATCAAGAATCGCCGGTGCATCTATGCGTTTTTCATAGATACGACGCACCAGATCGGTTCCAAGATCGTAGACGTTCGACATCGCATCGCCTCGACCATGTTATAATATAGTGCACGATTGCTTTCAGCTATGGGTCACGGAGATTTGTTCCGAGGCGTCAGGCAGAGGTTCGGTTTTGTATCACTGCGTCTTGGATGTCATCTGCGGGACCAGTCGTGACGCCTCGATGACTTCGGGCGTCGTGCTGTCGATCGTGCCGTCTCAACCGCCTGCGGCTGGTCGGCTGCATGCGCTGTCGTGCAACTCAGGACACTGGGGGCGATTGGGCCGCGAGTGCTGTGTCAAAAAAATTGCCAGAACGCACAAAGCCACGCCGGCAACTTGCCAGCGAGGCATTTGTTGGAACCCGATCGTCAATCAGTGGCGATCGTGTCCGCGGCCGCCGCTCTGGTGGCCGTTGTTTGCGGCACCCAGGCACTGGTTCCAGTAGCCATCGTGATTGCTGCAAGAAGTGATAATCTGCTGCTGAGCATAAGCCGCACCGGCCAAGCTGAAAACCGCGACAGTAGCCAGAATTGCATTACGAATGATGTTGGTCATTTGAGTTTCCCTTTGCTCTCATTTCCGGCAGTGCCGGTCGAGGCCGTTTTTGCAGCGATCATGTTTCGATCTGATGGTGTGCAATTTCGGCTTTGTTTCGAGGAGGCAACGGCACACGCTCCCTGTGCGTGGGATGCCTGGGACAACTCCGATCACCTCAAAACCTTCTGACCAGCTTGGTTGTGTGCGAGCGTTTCAGGGGCAACTGTTTGGTTACAGCCCGTGAGCTTGCGTGCGACGCGGCGGAAACAATCATCGACCATCTAGTACCGATCGAAAGCAGCCGAAGATCGCTCGCGGGACGGCTTCGGCACATGGAAGGATGATGAGCCATGTCGATTTTAAAAACGCTCAACCGCATGGGAGCGGCCCTGAAATATGCGCATGATGCCCAAAAAACGACGCGGATGCTGAACAGCCCGCCGCGCGAAATGCAAATGGATTTTGGCTGGGCAGTTATGCCGACCACCAAATATCTTTCTTCCAACACTTGGGACGGTATCTGACGAAGTTTCAGCGTAGAGCCGGCTAAGCCGCCCTTGTTCGGCAGGAGGACAATTCCGCAGCGTGCCGATGCCGTCGCCGACGGAGCCGCAGAGGTCAAGGCGAAGCTGGCCCAAGTCGATCTTGCTGCGCGATTCCTGGCCCATACGATGCGAAACCCTGCACGGCGATTCCTACCGGATTGAGATCGACCCACGCTACTGGCTTCGTCTTGGTTCGGGTGGAGAATGTTTGGCGGCGGAAATAGACGGGCTGCTCATCGATACTCTTCGGACGAGGCTCGGCTGCTCAGGTGGCCCGGCTATTCCTTGTACGGAACAATATACCTGACATTGCTGTCGCCGCGCGTAACCGTAACTGTCGTATAGCCGGCTGGCAAAGAGCCCGTGATGGTCGGATCGACGACCTGGCATCGGCCGACCATTCTTGCGCTAGGAGCGCCGGCGAGTTCATCTGCCAATGAGGCACGGCATTCGTTGAGGGAGGCGAAAACCCGAGGCGCCGTATTAAGCGGTTTGCAGATCGAAGCCTCGCCTGGGCTGCACAAAAGCAAAACCATCACCGCTGCCGTAGCCGGGTCCATCGTCGAAGCTCCTTTGTGGAGCTTTAAACGCTCGCGAAATCCCTTTGTTTCAGATGTCGCTAAAATACGAGGCAATTCCCGGCGACCTCGGTGGCCGGGCCTGTCGATCCTCGGGAACAAGACGCGTTAGTTCGCTGTTATTATTAGCAGAGGCTAATACGATGCCTTTTAGCGTCACCAGTGCGACTTCGGATGCTGTTCTCGAAGCCAGGAACACTGACGCTGAGATCCTTAGAATCGTCGACCTCGCCAACAAGACTGATGCCAAGATCGGCACCATGCGCCTGGGGCAAGCTATCCAGTTCGTTGCGAATGCATCCGTGCTTGGATACGGAGTTCGCGGAGCGATGGTGTTTTACGGAAAAGCAGGAACACCGAGCCTCAGGGCGAGAGAATGTGAGCAGTTGTGGGCGCTATATGGTTTCGCACTCCTTGAGCCATAATGTCTGGCTCGATGGAGCGCTGGAAGGCGTTCACGTTATGAAAAGCGCGAACGGATGACAGGAGCCGCCACGGATTCTCAGAGCGGGCCATTTCGCGGTCACCGTCGGCCGTAATACGCAGTCGCTATTTGACGCTTATTGGATGATTTGCCGGGAGAGGGTGCTAAGTCGCTGACATCTGCTGGTACGCCCAAGGGGAATCGAACCCCTGTTACCGCCGTGAAAGGGCGGTGTCCTAACCGCTAGACGATGGGCGCGCTCAGACGAAGCGGCTTATAATTGCGTTGTTCGCAACCGGCAACCCATCTGCCGCCACATGCGACAACTTTTTTCGCGAGCCTGCAAAACGCATGTTTGGCAACCGGAAAACAGTTCGACCGAAGCAGGTAAGCCGCTTAGTTGTCGCCACCGCCGCTGCGCCGGCGGCAGCGCCAGTTCCAGTCGCGCTCGGGGCCGACGTCGACATGGACGGATTCGGTGTGGCAGTAGGTTCCGACGCCGCCGCGGCCCGGCATCGAACGCACATAGCTCGCCAGCTCCCACTTGGAGACGCCGGGAACCTGGATGTCGGCGGCAGCGCAATACATGTGCAGCGAGTTCTTGGCGCCGTTGGCGCGGCGGTTGCGGGCAGGGTCGCGATAGCCGGAGGTGACGATCATCTTGCGGCCGAAATGACCCTCGATCGTCTTCAGCACGCGCACCAGCGAAGGCTTCAGGCAGGCGACGTCGACACTTTCGTTCTGTCTCAAGAGGCCGTTGGGCGCGAGCCTTGCCATACCGGCGGCGGACGCCACCTGGTAGGAGCCGCCGCCTTCGTCCTCGTTGAGATCGACGTCGCTCTCGTCGTCGATGCCGGACTTGCGCTTGATCTCGAACAGCGCCGTCTGGCGCACGCCGGGCAAGGCATCGGCGCCGGTGATGTGGTTGCTGCTGTCGTCACCGAGGGAAGCCAGTTGCACCGGCTTGTCGCCCGGGGTCGCGGAGGCGAGGGTGACGATCGGCTTTGTCGCCGGCGACGTGGTCTTGGCCTGGGCGGCGGGCTGGTCGCTGGAGCGCGTGTTGATCAGCGGGGCAGGCGCGGCCGAGGCCGGCGTGGTGCTGAACAGAGAAGCAAACAGCCCCTTCTTCGGCGCGGCGATCGGCTGCTGCTGGGGCTCGCCCGCTGTCACGTAGACGCCTTTGCTCATCGCCTGCACGGTCGCCTGCGCTTGCGATGCGACCGCGGCGGCATCGCCGGCAGCGACTTTGTCGGTGGCCGCTTTCGTCTCCTCTGCCGTCTGCGGCGGATGTACCAGCGGTTGCGGCGTGTTGCCGGCGATCGAGCCGGCGTCAGCAGGAACCGCTACCGCGGGGAAGGCTGCTCCGGGCCGGGTTTCCGGCACATAGGCAACTTTTTCCGGCAACGGTTTGTCGTCTTCGCCCATCACGGTCGATGCCGCCTCTGGGGATGCCGGGGAGGTCGACGCCGCCTGCGAGGTCGAATCGGCCGACGCCTCGGACTGGGCGCTGGAAGCCGCGCTCATCTCGGTGGCGGTTGAATTGTAGGCGGGCGTGACGACCGACATCGTCGGGTCGCCGGTCGAGGTGCAGGAGGCCAGAAGCACGGATAAGAGCGCTGCCACGATGCTGCGGCTTTCCCTTCGTGCGAGGCGCCAACCTGCTGATTTCAAAATAAAATTCCCCCTTGGCATCCGGTCCGTACATCGTCGCCGCAGCACTCCAGTGCCTCTGGCGGCGACCTCCTGTTCCCGAACCGGAAACGGGATCTGTATCGATCTGCAAAGCCTCGGATTTATTGTTTGTCTGCAGGCGAGCTGAGGCTACGAAAACGATTAACAGCACCATTTCGCCCTGTTTGGGCGGCCCGTCAACTCACCAGACATTACAGCCGGTTACACACGCACCTTGACATAGGTGCCCGGCGCGTCCCCCAAGGTTTTCATACGCTTGCCCGGTTTGCGGGCGGGCACATGGATGTTGTCCTGGCTTTCGATCCAGTGCTGCCAGTGCGTCCACCATGAGCCGGCATGCTCGTGCGCGCCGGCGAACCAGGTGCTGAAATCCCCCACCGGCTTGCCGCCGGTCCAGTACTGGTACTTGTGCGCCGCCGGCGGATTGACGACGCCGGCGATGTGGCCGGAGCCCGCGATGACATATTCGACGTCGCCACCGAAATAGCGCGAGCCGAGGAACACCGAGAGCGCCGGCGCGATGTGGTCTTCCTTCGTGGCGAGGTTGTAGACGGGGATCGTGATGTCGGCCAGCGAGACGGTGCGGCCGGCAAGCTCCATCGTGCCGCGGGAGAGATTGTTCTCGAGATAGCAATTGCGCAGATAGAAGGAATGGTTGGCCGCCGCCATGCGGGTCGAATCGGCATTCCAGTAGAGCAGGTCGAAGGGCAGGGGATCCTTGCCGCGCATATAGTTGTTGATGACATAGGGCCAGATCAGGTCGCCCGAGCGCAGCATGTTGAAGGCGGTCGCCATCTTGGTGCCGTCGAGATAGCCCTTTTCGCCCATCGAGCGCTCCACCGCGGCAACCTGGTCCTCGTCGACGAAGACCTTGAGATCGCCGGCATAGGTGAAGTCGACCTGAGTGGTGAAGAAGGTCGCCGACCTGATGCGGTGGTCGCCTTCCTGCGCCAGCAGCGCGAGCGCCGCGGCCAATAGAGTGCCGCCGACGCAATAGCCGATGGCGTTGACCTCCTTCTCGCCGGTCGCCTTCTCGACCATGTCGAGGCCATATTGCAGGCCCTCGCGGATATAGGCCTCCCAGCCTTTGGCGCCGTGGCGCTCGTCCGGGTTGATCCAGGAGATGACGAAGACCGTGTGGCCCTGCTCGATGGCCCAGCGGATGAAGGATTTCTGCGGGTTGAGGTCGAGGATATAGTATTTATTGATCCACGGCGGGCAAATGAGCAGGGGGCGCTTCAGCACCGTCTCCGTCGTCGGATCGTATTGGATGATCTCGGCGACATCGCTGCGGCCGATGACCTTGCCGGGTGTCGTGGCGATGTTCTTGCCGATCTCGAACGGCGCGTAGTCCGCCTGGCGCAGCTTCAGGTCGCCCCTGCCGGCGGCGATGTCCTCGGCCAGCATCTTCATGCCGCGCACCAAATTCTCGCCGTTGGAGGCGACGGTCTCGCGGAACAGCTCGGGATTGGTCAGAATGAAATTCGACGGCGCGATGGCGTTGGAAACCTGCTTGACGTAGAAGCTCGCCTTGTGGCGGGTGTGCTCGTCGAGGCCCTCGGCATGATCGACGAGATCGGAGGCCCAGCGCGAGGTCACGAGATAGGCCTGTTTCAGGAAGTCGAAGAAGGCATTGCGGCCCCATTCCGGATCCTGGAAGCGCTTGTCGCCGCGCTCGGGCTTGACCGCGTCCTCCGGGGCTTCGGCGTTGGGGCTGGGGCTGACCTTCTGGATGGCGTTCGCCCAGACCGTCATGTAGCCGGCGAACAGCCGCGTCTGCGCTTCAAGCGCGCGCTGCGGGTCGGCCAGCCAGTACTCCGAGAGCTTGGAGAAGGTCTTGACCATGTCGACCACGGGTTCGGCGACGTGGTCGCGCACCTCACCCTTTTCGCGCGGCTCGGCCCAGGCGGAGGCCGCCTTGCCGGCCTGCTCGATCATGCGCGCCATGTTCAACGCGAAGCGTTCGGGATCTTTCACCAGATATTGCTCGACGGTCGAAGGTCCGCCATTTTCCGCTTTGTCCGAATCGGGCGCTTTGGACATGGTTCGCGGGGTTCCTCCCGGAGCGTTTTCTTGACATATTACCATGGGACATCTGACCGGGTCCAACACGCTCTAACCCGGCTGCCAGGAAAACAATATGACGATTAATGTTGGCGGGACTTATTTTCTCGGCGCCGGTTCGATTTGCCGCATCGCCGCCGCAGCCGCGGTGCTATGCACGCCGTTGCTTGCGGGCGGCTGCGAGACCAGCAGCAACACCAACAATGCGAGGCCGACCGCGGTGACCGAGGGGCCGAAGGACACCGGCTCCTATCCGAACCTCAACATTCCGCCGCCGGTAGCCGCCAAGCAGCTGACGAAGGAAGAGACTGCCGCCAAGCTTGCCCAGCTCAAGGCCGAGCAGCAGGCGCAGCTTGCCAAGGGCGGCCGCGCGAAGCCAGCCGCCAATACGGCGGCGCTGAACACGCTCGCCAGGACGCATGGCGACGACGCGCTGAAGCAGATCGAAGGCAAATGCGATCCTGCCCTCGACCCTAACTGCAATTAGGTCTATATCGCGCGCCGAAAAGCGCCCCCTTTGATCGTCTGGAACTCCAATGGAAGAATTTCACAAGGTCCGCCGGCTTCCGCCTTACGTGTTCGAGCAGGTGAATCGGCTGAAGGCCAGCGCCCGCTCGCGCGGTGCCGACATCATCGACCTTGGCATGGGCAATCCGGACCTGCCGACGCCGAAGGCCATCGTCGACAAATTATGCGAAGTGGTGCGCGATCCGCGCACGCATCGCTATTCGTCCTCGCGCGGCATTCCGGGCCTGCGCCGGGCCCAGGCGAACTACTATGCCCGCCGCTTCGGCGTGAAGCTCAATCCCGACACGCAAGTGGTGGCGACGCTCGGCTCGAAGGAGGGCTTTGCCAACATGGCGCAGGCGATCACCGCGCCCGGCGACGTCATCCTGTGCCCCAATCCGACCTATCCGATCCACGCCTTCGGCTTCATCATGTCGGGCGGCGTCATCCGGTCGCTGCAGGTGGAACCGGATGACGGCTTCATCCCGGCGGTCGAGCGCGGCATCCGCCACTCGATTCCGAGGCCGCTGGCGCTGATCCTCAACTATCCGTCGAACCCGACGGCGCTTGTCGCCTCGCTCGATTTCTACAAGGACGTGGTCGCCTTCGCGAAGAAGAACGACATCATCATCCTGTCGGACCTTGCCTATTCCGAGATCTATTTCGACGGCAATCCGCCGCCTTCGGTGCTCCAGGTTCCAGGGGCGATGGATGTCTGCGTCGAGTTCACCTCGATGTCGAAGACTTTTTCCATGCCCGGCTGGCGCATGGGCTTCGCGGTCGGCAACGAGCGGCTGATCGCGGCGCTGACGCGCGTCAAATCCTATCTCGACTACGGCGCCTTCACGCCGATCCAGGTGGCGGCGGCGCATGCGCTCAACGGCGACGGTGCCGACATCGCCGAGGTGCGCGAGGTCTATCACAAGCGGCGCGATGTGATGGTCGATTCCTTCGGCCGTGCCGGCTGGACCATTCCGGCGCCGGCGGCCTCGATGTTCGCCTGGGCGCCGATCCCGGAACAGTTCCGCCAGCTCGGCTCGCTCGAATTCTCCAAGCTGCTCATCGAGCACGCCGACGTGGCGGTGGCGCCGGGCATCGGCTTCGGTGAGCACGGCGACGATTTCGTTCGTGTGGCGCTGGTCGAGAACGAGCACCGGATCCGCCAGGCGGCGCGCAACATCAAGCGCTTCCTGGCCTCGACCGCCAAGCAGCCCAACAATGTTGTGCCGCTCACCGCGCGCCGCTGAATTCACCGCACATCACACCGACCAATCTTTGAGGGGCGTCGCCGGACATGGCTGAAGCGTTGCGTGTTGGAATTGCCGGCCTTGGCACGGTGGGCGCCTCGGTGGCGCGCGTGCTCAACGACAAGGCCGCCGAGCTCACCCGCCAGTGCGGTCGCGACATTGTCGTCACAGCGGTTTCGGCGCGCGATCCGAAGCGGGACCGCGGTGTCGATCTGGGCGACACCAAATGGTTCGACGATGCCGCGAAGATGGCCGAGAAGGCCGACATTGATGTCTTCGTCGAGCTGATCGGCGGCGACGAAGGGCCAGCGCGTGCATCGGTGAAGGCGGCGCTCGAGGCCGGCCGCCATGTCGTGACGGCCAACAAGGCGCTGTTGGCCAAGCACGGCGTGCAACTCGCCGAGATCGCCGAGAAGAAGGGCGTGCTGCTCAACTACGAGGCTGCGGTGGCCGGCGGCATCCCGGTCATCAAGACGATGCGCGAGGCGATGGCCGGCAACCAAGTCAGTCGCGTCTTCGGCATCCTCAACGGCACCTGCAACTACATTCTGACCCGCATGGAGGCCGAAGGCATCTCTTTCGATGCCTGCCTCAAGGACGCGCAGCGCCTCGGCTATGCCGAAGCCGACCCGACCTTCGACATCGAAGGCCATGACACGGCGCACAAGCTGTCGATCCTGACCAGCCTTGCGTTCGGCACGAAGATTGCCGCCAACGACATCTACATGGAGGGCATCTCCAACATCACCCAGGCCGACATTCGCGCCGCAGCCGAGCTCGGCTACCGCATCAAGCTGCTCGGCGTCGCGCAGCGCACCGACAGCGGCATCGAGCAGCGCGTGCATCCGACCATGGTGCCGACGGCCTCGGTCATCGCGCAGGTGCATGGCGTCACCAATGCCGTGGCGATCGAGACCGACATCCTGGGCGAGCTTTTGCTCTCCGGCCCCGGCGCCGGCGGCAATGCCACCGCCTCGGCGGTGGTCGGCGACATTGCCGATATCGCCAAGAGCCGGCCGGGCTTCCAGCACGGGCCGGTCTTCGGCTGGCCGGCGAAGGAATTGAAGCCCTACAGGAAAGCGCAGATGCGCAGCCATGCCGGCGGCTATTTCATCCGGCTCACCGTGCACGACCGCATCGGCGTCTTCGCGGCGATCGCCAAGCGCATGGCCGACAACGATATTTCACTGGAATCGATCGTCCAGCAGGCCGCCGGGCCGGCTACCGAAGCGCAGAAGACCGTCATCCTCGTCACCCACGAGACAACGGAAGCGGCGGTGCGCAAGGCGGTCGAAGGCGTCACCAAGGACGGCCATCTCACCGACAAGCCGCAGGTGATCCGTATCGAGCGGGCGGAATAGTTCGAGTCATACTTCACCTTTAATCGATTGATATTGCTGCCATTTCAAAAATTGAAATGGCAAGTCTTGCCGTTGTCATGGAGCTTTGCCAGAAGAAGCGCGCTTCTGGCGGGAGGCAAAGCGCAGTTTCAACGAGGAATGCCCATCCATGAACATGGCCCAAAACATCGCAGCCGGCCTCGATCGTATCCTCACCATGGAAGTGGTGCGTGTGACCGAAAGGGCCGCGGTCGCCGCTGCCAGGCTGCGCGGTCGCGGCGATGAGAAGGCGGCCGACCAGGTCGCGGTCGATGCGATGCGCCAGGAACTCAACCGGTTGGCCATCAAGGGTACCGTGGTCATCGGCGAGGGCGAGCGCGACGAGGCGCCGATGCTCTATATCGGCGAAGAGGTCGGCACCGGCAAAGGCCCGGCGGTCGACATCGCGCTCGATCCGCTCGAAGGCACGACGATCTGCGCCAAGAACCTTCCCAACGCGCTTGCCGTCATCGCGATCGCGGAAAAGGGCAGCCTGCTGTTCGCGCCCGACGTCTACATGGACAAGATCGCCATCGGGCCGGGATACCCGGACAGCCTGATCGACATCGACGCGCCGCCGGCCGAGAACATCGCCAATCTCGCCAAGGCCAAGGGCGTGGCGGTGCCCGACATCACCGCCTGCATCCTCGACCGGCCGCGCCATGCCAAGCTGATCGACGCGGTGCGGGCCACGGGCGCCGCCATCCGGCTGATCGGCGACGGCGACGTCGCCGGCGTCATCCACACCACCGATTCGGAAGAGACCGGCATCGACATCTATCTCGGCACCGGCGGCGCGCCGGAAGGGGTGCTGGCCGCGGCGGCGCTTCGCTGCACGGGCGGACAGATGCAGGGCCGGCTGATCCTCGACACGCCGGAGAAGATTGCACGGGCCGAAAAGATGGGCATTTCGGATCCGAAGCGGGTCTATCGCGCGCAGGACATGGCGCGCGGCGACGTGCTGTTCGCGGCGACCGGCGTCACCGACGGCAATCTGCTCGGCGGGGTGAAGTTCGGGCGCACCTTCATCACCACTCACACCATCGTGCTGCGCTCGTCCTCGCGCACAGTGCGCGAGATCAAGGCGCGCCACCAGGATCTGGAAAAGTTCTGATTTCGTCCTTGTAGACACTTTCGCGCAATTACGGTCGGAGCGCCCTTCCACAGTTTTCCGGGGTGGTTCGCTTTCCCGGAATTGCTAGGGCTGTCGCATCTTGATATCTGCCGAAAGATGGTGTGCAGACGGCGCGTCTCATGATGGGCGAGAGACGCTTCTTCCTCGATGTCAGGCAGTCGGCGACCGGTGTTTCCTGGGAGCACCGGCTGACCGAGCGGCAGGACATGGCCGCTTTGGCCATCGCGCAGGGCCATGGCGTGCCGGACATCGTCGCAAGGGTGCTGGCTGGGCGCGGCGTGACGGTCGAGCAGACCGAGCGCTTCCTCGATCCGACCATTCGCGAGCTTTTGCCGAACCCGGCCTCGCTGACCGACATGGAGAAGGCGGCGGCGCGCATCGCGGATGCGGTCGTGGCCGGCGAGAGGGTGGCGATCTTCGGCGACTACGATGTCGACGGCGCCGCGTCGTCGGCGCTGCTGAAGCGCTTTCTGGCGCATTTTTCGGTGCCGTCCGAGATCTATATCCCCGACCGCATCTTCGAAGGCTACGGCCCGAATCCGGAAGCTATGCGCGAGCTGATCTCGCGCGGCGCGAAGCTGATCGTCACCGTCGACTGCGGCACCAACAGCGCCGTGTCGATCGAGGCGGCGAAAGATGCCGGCGCCGACGTCGTGGTGCTCGACCATCACCAGGTCGGCGGACCGCTGCCGGCGGCGGATGCGGTGGTCAATCCGAACCGGGAGGACGACCTTTCGGGGCAGGGGCATCTCTGCGCCGCCGGTGTGGTCTTCCTGTGCCTAGTGCAGACGGCGAAGGTGCTTCGTGAACGCTTGCCGAACGCCGCGCCGGTCGATCTGCTTTCGCTGCTCGACCTCGCCGCGCTGGCGACCGTTTGCGACGTGGTGCCGCTCACCGGCGTCAACCGCGCTTTCGTAGTCAAGGGGCTGCAGGTGGCGCGCCAGCAGAAGAATGAGGGGCTGGCGGCGCTTGCGCGGGTCTCGCGCATCGGCGAGCCGATAAATACCTTCCATCTCGCCTATCTGATCGGGCCGCGCATCAATGCCGGCGGGCGCATCGGCGATGCCGCGCTCGGCAGCAGGCTGCTTGCCACCGAGGATCTCGTTGAAGCCACAAGCATTGCCGAGACGCTCGACCGGCTGAACCAGGAACGGCAGCAGATGGAACTGGAGATGCTGGCGCAGGCGCGCGCCGAGGCCGACGCGGAGCTTGCCGGCGGCACCGGCCCTGGCATCGTCGTGACCGCCAGCAACAGCTGGCATCCCGGCATCGTCGGGCTGCTGGCCTCGCGGCTCAAGGAACATGCGCGCCGTCCCGCTTTCGCCATCGCCTTCAATGCCAATGGGATCGGCACCGGCTCGGGGCGCTCGGTCTCCGGTTTCGATCTCGGCCGGCTGGTGCGCGAGGCGGCGCAGGCCGGCCTGATCGCCAAGGGCGGCGGTCACGGCATGGCGGCAGGCATCACCGTGGAACGTGCCAAGCTCGGCGCGCTTCGGGCTTTCTTCGAGGAGCGCGCTGCGGCGGATGTGTTCCGGCTGCAGAGCGAGGAAAGCCTCGCGATTGACGGCGCGTTAGCCGCCGAGGGCGCGACGCTGGCGCTTCTCGACGCGCTGGAGAAAGCCGGCCCGTTCGGCGCCGGACACATCGCGCCGGTGTTTGTGCTGCCGCGCCACAGACTTATCGATGCGCGGCCGATCGGCACCAACCACATCCGCGCCGACCTGCAGTCGCAAAGCGGCGGCAACCTCCAGGCGATCGCGTTCCGCGCCGTCGACACCGCGCTCGGCGAATTCCTGTTCAAGAACAGGGGCAAGACCGTGCACATAGCCGGTTCGCTGTCGGGCAATTACTGGAACGGCAACCGCTCAGTGCAATTCCGCATCACAGATGCCGCGATTGCTTGACTGACGCTTCGGATCAGGCGAGCACCGTCTGCAGCCGCCGCAATTCGCTGATCTGGGACATGGTCGCCTGATAGCCGATGCGGATCGCCTCGTCGGCGCGGTGGAACTCGGTCAGTCCGATATGGCTGAGCTTCGGCTGCAGCGACATGTCGGGCGGATCGCCGGCGAGCCTGGCGCGCGAAATCCGGTCCTGGATGATGTTGAAGGCCTCGACCATGACGCCGGTGATGCCGAGGCGGGTCTGGTGCGGCGGGTGCTGGGGATTGACCTGACCGGGACGCGGCGCGTCGTTCTCGATGACGAGTTCGCCCGCGCTGTGCTTGATCACCGCGGCACGCCCAAACAGATCGTAGTGGAGGTTGACGGCAACGACCAGCGGCTGTTCGTAAGCACGGCAGACCGAGACCGGCACCGGATTGACCAGCGCGCCGTCGACCAGCACGCGCCCGTTGCAGTTTACGGGCTCGAAGACGCCGGGCAACGCGTAGGACGCGCGCATGGCGGTGATGAGCGAACCTTTCGACAGCCAGATTTCGTGGCCGGTGCGGATTTCGGAAGCGACGGCGACGAAGGGCTTCGACAGTTCCTCAAAACGGATACCGTCGACATGTTCGCGCAGCCGCGCATCGAGCTTCATGCCGCCGAACAGGCCGCTGCCGCGCAGATTGAGATCGAGCAGTCCGAAGAGGCGCCGCTTGGTCAGGCTTCTGGCGAACTCTTCCAGTTCGTCCAATTTCCCGGCAAGATAGCAGCCGCCGACCAGCGCGCCGATCGACGTGCCTGCGATCATCGAAACTTCGATGCCGGCTTCGTCCAGCGCGCGCAGCACGCCGATATGGGCCCAGCCACGCGCACAGCCGCCGCCGAGCGCCAGCGAGATGCCCATCTTCTTCGCCGATTTCGGATCGAGCACGCCGCCGGACGATGCAAGGCCGTTGGCCTCCTGAACGTCAGGTCTGCTGCGCAATGACGCCCATTCGAGCATCATGATCTCCCTTGTCCCGTGTCCCTTCTATCACAAGGATGTTTGAGAATAGTGAATATGAGTGGTTTGTGAATATCGAATGGTTCACACCGGCTTCCGATACGTTTCTTGCGCATCGAACAGCGGCTTGCTGCCATCGTCGGCAAGCACCGCCTTGCCGTCGCTGAGCCCCACCGTCCGATAAAAGCAGGAACGCCTACCGGTGTGACAAGTTGCGTCCTGGCCCAATACTTTGACGCTCAACCAAATCGCGTCCTGGTCACAATCCGTGCGCATCTCGACGACGCGCTGGACGTTGCCCGACGTCTCGCCCTTTTTCCACAGCGCGTTGCGGGAACGCGACCAGTAGTGGGAGATGCCGGTTTCGAGCGTCAGCGCCAGCGCCTCGGCATTCATATGCGCGACCATCAAAAGCATGCCGTCGCCGGCGTCGGTGACGACGACGGTCACGAGGCCGGCAGCATCGAAGCGCGGAGAAAGGACGGTGCCTTCCTCCAGCGCCTTCTTGTCTGCCGGGGCTTTGGGAAATTGCAGTGCCGACATTGCCGGTTCGTCTTTTTGTTGGACCATGATCTTATCCGAAAACCGGGTCCCGCTTTTCGGGACCATGGTCTGAAGGCCGGCAGCAGGCGGCGATCAGGCACGCACCATGGTGACGAAGCGCACCTGTTCCTCGGGCGTGTCCTTGAAGACGCCGGTGAAGGTCGAGGTGAGCGTGGTCGAATCCTGCTTGCGGATGCCGCGCATGGCCATGCACATATGCTCGGCCTCGATCATGACGGCGACGCCGCGCGGGTTGAGCACGTCCTGGATGACGCCTGCGATCTGCGCCGTCATTGCTTCCTGCGTCTGCAGGCGATGGGCGAAGATGTCGACGACGCGCGCGATCTTGGACAGACCCACGACCTTGCCGTCCGGCAGGTAGCCGACATGCGCCTTGCCGATGATCGGCACCATGTGGTGCTCGCAATGGGAGTGGAACTTGATGTCCCTGACGATGACGAGATCGTCATAGCCGGCCACTTCCTCGAAAGTGCGGCCAAGCTCCTCGGCCGGGCACATGTCATAGCCGTTGAACATCTCGCGAAAAGCCTTGGTGACGCGCTTCGGCGTGTCGACAAGGCCCTCGCGATCAGGGTTGTCGCCGGTCCAGCGCAAAAGCGTGCGCACGGCGGCTTCGACCTCGGCCTCGCTTGGGCGATCGGTGACAGGCTTCTCCATGTAGGAGGAAGGGGGCATGAGTTTCTTGATGACGGCATCCATAAAGGCGTCTCCCGTAGTCCCACTCAAAGGTGGGACGAGTTGAACGGACCACGACCTTTCGGGTGAAACTCGCCCGGTTTCCAGCCCGTAAGCGGCGTGAACAGATGAGCAATGACAATGGCTTGAGTTTGCCTTGTCGATGCCCGGCTGCCATCATTATATATGGTCGTGCACAGCGAAAGGAAGACGCAACAGCGGCAAAGCCTGTTCGCTTGGCGGCGACGGATTGGAAAAATATGATCGACGACGTCTACAATGCGAAAATCCTGAGCTTCGCCGGAAACATCGCCAAGATCGGCCGGCTCGACCACCCCGATGCGACCGCCAGAGCGCACTCCAAACTGTGCGGCTCGACCGTCACAGTCGACCTCAAAATGGATGGCGACGTGGTGACCGATTTCGCTCATGACGTGAAGGCCTGCGCGCTTGGTCAGGCATCCTCCTCGATCATGGCCCAGCATGTCATCGGCGCGAACGCCGATGAGCTGCGCGCAGTGCGCGAGACCATGCTGAAGATGCTCAAGGAAAACGGCGCGCCGCCGGAAGGCCGGTTCGCCGATCTGAAATATCTGGAGCCGGTGCGCGACTACAAGGCACGTCACGCCTCGACCATGCTGACCTTCGATGCGGTGGTCGACGCGATCGGCCAGATCGAGAAGAAGCGCGCCGGAGAGGCTGCTTGAGGGCGATCTCCTGAGCTGCTTGCCTGTTATGGCGAACTCGCTTGGTATCCCGGCGCCATGTCGAGTGGACCGACCGGCGTCCCGTCCGGCCTTCCCGGCGATGACCGATAAAAGGTCGTTGCGTTCCCGGCTCGAAACCCACATCTAACGCACAAGGAAGCTGGCTGCGGAGAAGTGCGGATGGGAGACCATCCAGGACATATCCATGGTGTCCGGCCGGTCCGGCATGGGCGAAACTGGCAGGGACCCTGGCGCAAGACGCCGGGCCGCGTCCTCGGCACGTCGCTCGTGCGCCTCTACCAGTTGACGCTTTCCGGCTTCGTCGGCAATAGCTGCCGGCATCTGCCGACCTGTTCCGAATACGCGCATGAGGCAATCGCCCGCCATGGATTGTGGACCGGGGGCTGGCTGGCGCTGTTCCGGGTCTCGCGTTGTGGGCCGTTCGGGACGCATGGCATCGACCGCGTGCCGGAGACGCTTGCGCCGCGCTATGTCTGGTTCATGCCGTGGCGCTATTGGCAGATCGGCAGGAAGCACGGCGACGCAGATGGCTGACTATGTAAGCGCTTCGCAGCCGGTGTTTACGATCCGGTAGGGTTAACGTCAGCCTGCACAAACACTGCCAATTTGAGACAAAATCGAGACAAGAGGCCTCGCTAAGCCGCTCCGCATAATCCCTTTCCCGGAGTGAACTTCGATGCGCCAGATAGACCGCTATCCGTTCTTCATTGCCATTATTCTGTTCCTGCTGGCCTGGATGCTCGGCCTGCCGATGCGGGCGCAGTCGGCGCCGCTCAAAGACATCCACTGCACTTTGATCGAGGACTCGGCGAGCGGCTCGACGCTTTGCCAGGATGGCTTCCGCGACGAGCGCGTCAGCCCGGCTTCGATCTTGCCGAAGGGGCTCGCGACGCGGGCGGCTTCCTGAACGATCTTCCCGGGCTCATCAAATAGAACGGCTTGCGGCTTTACGGCGGCGGAAACTCCTCATAAAAGACTGCCGCCCGCCAGCGTCCAAGTGATTGGCGCCTCCGGCCAACCCTGCATGCTCCAGCACACTTCCTGCGACATGCATTCACCACCCGCGCTCGTTTGCGGGACTGGATAGGACAACTCTGATGCTGAATTCCGTGTCCCTGACATTTCCCGATGGTTCCGTCCGCGAGTACGACGCGGCCATGACCGGCGCCGCCCTTGCCGAATCGATCTCCAAATCGCTGGCGAAAAAGGCTGTTGCCTATAGCCTCGACGGCACCGTCCGCGATCTTTCCGATCCGCTCGGCGGGTCCGGCAAGGTCGAGATCATCACCCGCGAGGATCCGCGCGCGCTGGAACTCGTCCGCCACGACGCGGCGCACGTGCTGGCCGAGGCGGTGCAGGAACTTTGGCCAGGAACGCAGGTGACCATCGGGCCGGTGATCGAGAACGGGTTCTATTACGACTTCGCGCGCAACGAGCCGTTCACCCCGGACGATTTCCCGGTGATCGAGAAGAAGATGCGCGAGATCATCGCCCGCAACAGGCCGTTCACCAAGGAAGTGTGGTCGCGCGAGAAGGCGAAGAAGGTCTTTGCCGACAAGGGCGAGCGCTACAAGGTCGAGCTGATCGACGCTATCCCCGAGGATCAGGATATCAAGATCTACGCGCAGGGCGACTGGTTCGATCTCTGCCGCGGTCCGCACATGGCTTCGACCGGGCAGATCGGCAACGCCTTCAAGTTGATGAAGGTGGCGGGCGCCTATTGGCGCGGCGATTCCAACAACCCGATGCTGACGCGCATCTACGGTACCGCCTTTGCCGACCAGGCGCAGCTCGAGGCATACCAGATGCTGCTGGAGGAAGCCGAGAAGCGCGATCATCGCAAGCTCGGCCGCGAGATGGATTTGTTCCATTTTCAGGAGGAGGGACCGGGCGTCGTCTTCTGGCACGCCAAGGGCTGGAAGATGTTCCAGAACCTGGTCAACTACATGCGCCGCCGCCTCGACGAGCACGGCTACCAGGAAGTCAACGCGCCGCAGGTGCTGGACAAGAGCCTGTGGGAGACGTCCGGCCACTGGGGCTGGTATCGCGACGCGATGTTCAAGGTGACGGTTGCCGGTGACGACACCGACGACGACCGCGTCTTCGCGCTGAAGCCGATGAACTGCCCCGGCCATGTGCAGATCTTCAAGCATGGGTTGAAGTCTTACCGAGAACTGCCCGTAAAGCTTGCAGAGTTTGGCAATGTGCACCGTTATGAGCCGTCGGGCGCGCTGCATGGGCTGATGCGTGTGCGCGGCTTCACTCAGGACGATGCGCATATCTTCTGCACCGAGGAGCAACTCGCCGCGGAATGCCTGCGCATCAACGATCTAATCTTGTCGACCTATGCCGATTTCGGCTTCGACGAGGTCGCGGTGAAGCTGTCGACGCGGCCCGACAAGCGCGTCGGCACAGACGAGGCCTGGGATCATGCCGAGGCGATCATGAGCAATGTGCTGGAGACGATCCGCACGCGCTCCGGCAATCGCATCAAGACCTCGGTCAATCCGGGCGAGGGTGCCTTCTACGGGCCGAAGTTCGAATATGTGCTGAAGGACGCCATCGGCCGCGAATGGCAGTGCGGCACCACCCAGGTCGACTTCAACCTGCCGGAACGCTTCGGCGCCTTCTATATCGGCTCGGATTCGGAGAAGAAGCAGCCGGTCATGGTGCATCGCGCGGTGTGCGGCTCGATGGAACGCTTCCTCGGCATCCTGATCGAGAACTATTCCGGCCATTTCCCGCTGTGGTTCGCGCCGCTGCAGGTGGTGGTGGCGACGATCACCTCCGACGCGGATGAGTATGCCACGAAAGTGGTCGAGCGGCTGAAGGCTGCGGGGCTGCTCGCCGAAACCGATCTGCGCAACGAGAAGATCAACTACAAGGTGCGCGAGCACAGCCTGGCCAAGGTTCCGGTCATTCTCGTTTGCGGCAAGCGGGAGGCGGAAGAGGAAACCGTCAATGTCCGCCGTCTCGGCTCCCGCGACCAGGAATCGCTGAAGCTCGACGACGCCGTGAAATTGCTGGCGGACGAGGCCGTCTCTCCGGACCGCAAGCGCCGCGCGGCCTAAAATCGTTAATCTCCAATCGCTTCTCGAATGGCGGTGGCACATAGTCCACCGCCATCTTCACACGCCTGTCACGCCAACCTTGTAGCCGAGCCGCCATGCTCAAGCTGAAACCGCGGGGAAGGCCGTTTCCCGAGCTCTCCTACGCCAACCGGCATCAGCCGGCGCTGACGCGGTGGTTCATCCATTCCGTCGAAGGCCTGTCGGGCCGCGACCGCTTTGCCGTGCTCTACGACTTGTGGCGGCGCCAGGTCGCTCCAACGGGCGAACGTGTGTTCAGCCGCATGCTGGACTTGATCGACGTCAGGGTGCACCACGCCGGCCGTTGGCCGCCGGCAAATGTGCCGGCTAGTCCGCTGGTGATCGTCGCCAACCATCCCTTCGGCATCGGCGACGGCATTGCAGTGCTGTCGCTCGCCGAGCAGCTCGGCCGTCCGTTCCGGGTCATGATCCACAAGGACCTGCTCAGGATCCGCGAGATGGAAGCCTATTCGCTGCCGATCGATTTTTCCGAGACCAAGGAAGCGCTGAAGAACAACATGGCCGTGCGCCACGAGGCGGTGCGGCTGTTGAAGGCAGGCGTCACCATCGTCGTTTTTCCGGCCGGCGGCGTCGCCACGGCGCCGAAGGGGTTCGGCCGGGCGATCGACCTGCCGTGGAAGATGTTTCCGGCCAAGCTCATCCAGGAGGCCAAGGCCTCGGTCATCCCTTTGCATTTCTCCGGCCAGAACGGCCGTCTGTTCCACCTCGTCAGTGGGCCGATGAACATGGCCGAGCGCGACAACCGCGTGGCGAAATTCGTCGGCAAGGCGTCGCTGACGCTGCGCACCTCCCTGCTCATCCGCGAATTCGCCCGGCTGTCCGGCAAGGCGATCGAGGTGCGCATCGGCGATGTGCTGAAGTGGAGCGAGCTCGAACCGTTGCGCGACCGCAAGGCGTTGCTCGACCAGCTCTACCAAGCGGTTTTCGATCTCGCTCCGGCGGCTGCGCGGCGCGGACGCGTACCGTTTCTAAGCAAGCGGATGCGCAAAGCCGCCTGAGCAGCTAGTCCGCGCCCTCCTCGGGATCGATTGCGGACGATTCGTTGGCCACGACCTCGATTTCCTGGTTCTGGCCGGCGACGACGGTGAAATCCTTCTGGTAGATACGGTCGCGGTTCTTGGCGATGATGGTGTATTGGCCTTCGGCCAGCACCATCGAGGCGAAGGCGCCGACGGCTTCCTTGATCGGATCGCCCGATTCATTGAGCAGCGACCAAGAGGTGTCAGCAATGGCTTCGCCACCGGGTTCGCGCACCAGCTTCATCGTCATCTCGGCTGCGCGGTGCTCGACGGTGGCCTCGGTCAGCTTGCCGGCCTCGACGCGGATATCGGAGCGGATCACGGCGTTGACCGCGCCATAGGTGGAGACGACATGGTAGGTGCCTGCATTCAGCCGCACCACCGTGTTCGGCTCCACATCGGGGGCGATCAGCGCGCGGTCGCCATTGGTCTCGGCCTGGCCCTCATAGATCGCGAAGCGGAGCTTCTTTGGCGCGATGTGCGCGCCGCCGGACGTCACCGCATCGAGCTTCAAGCCGCCGGCATCGAGAACGAGGCTCTCTCGCTTTGCGTCCTTGCCGACGGTGATGCGCTTGGTGGCGCCGGCCCGTCCGTAAGAGGCGTGGACTAGGTAGCTGCCGGGGTCGAGCTGGAACACCGCCGTGCCGCCATGCGCGGACGCCACCATCGGCAGCTTGCCGTCGCTGGCCGGTTCCGGCTTGAAGACGCGCCAGACGATGCCGCGGGTGATGTCGGCGCCCTTGTCGGTCAGTTGCGCAGAAAGGGTGATCGCTCCGCCGCTGCCAAGCGCCAGCGACCGCTCGCTCTTCGGCGTCGCATAGCTCGAAATGCCCGGCACCTTGATATTGCCGACATCGTTGGCGTTCTGGGCCAGCGCGAACGAAACCGGCACCGCAAACAACGCGGCGACGAGCCCGATCACGAAAAGGCGCAGAGTCTCCTCAAACATGCCTTGCGTTGAAGCCCAAGGCGGTGGCAATTTCAAGGCTCAAGAGCCTGCCGCCCTCCGCCAGGGCTCTTTATCCGGCGTATAATTGCGCCATTGCCCGAGCCGCCCGACCTCCCGATGGCGCGCTTCAGCTCAAAATTGAAATGCTAGGAGACTTGCGCCCATGGCGTCGCCGATCATCGACTTCCTGCTGACCCGCAATTCAGCGCCGATTCCCGACCTCAAGGAGCCGGCGCCGAGCGATGCGGAAATCGCCACGATGATCGCCGCGGCGTCGCGGGTGCCAGACCATGGCCGCCTCGAGCCGTGGCGGTTTATCGTCTACCGCGGCGAGGCGCGGGTCGAGATTGGCAAGAAGCTCGCGGCGCTTGCCGAGCAGCGCGAAGGACCGTTGCCGGAGGGGCGCCGCAACCAGGAACTGGCGCGCTTCTCGCGCGCCCCGCTGGTGATCGGCGTCGTCTCCGTGCCGCGGGAGAACCCAAAGATCCCGCAATGGGAGATGTTCCTGTCGGGCGGAATGGCGGCTATGAATCTGATGATCGCGGCCAACGCGCTGGGCTATGGCACCAACATGATCAGCAACTGGTATTCCGACGTTGCGGAAGGCAGGGCGATCCTCGGGCTGTCGCCGCAGGAGCGCGTCATCGGCTTCGTCCATATCGGCTCGTACCAGGGACCGGCGCCGGAGCGGCCCCGACCCGATCCGGCGAAGCTCTATGCCGATTATGCCGGGCCGTGGGCCGGCTGAGATGTTCTACGAGCCATCCAAGGGGCACGGCCTGCCGCACGATCCGTCGAAGGCGATCGTTGCACCCCGCCCGATCGGATGGATCTCGACATTGAACAAGGCCGGTGAGATCAACCTGGCGCCCTATTCCTTCTTCAATGCCGTTTCGACGCGTCCTTTCATCGTCTGGTTCTCATCCGAAGGCGCGAAGGACAGCGCCACCTTCGCTGAAGAAACCGGCGAATTCGTCGCCAATCTCGTCAGCCGCGAGCTTGCCGAGAAAATGAACCGCACCGCCGTCGATGCACCGCGCGGCGTCAGCGAGTTCGCCTATGCCGATCTCGCCATCGCGCCGTCGCGCCTCGTCGCGCCGCCGCGCGTGGCGGAAGCGCCCGCCGCCCTCGAATGCAAGGTGACCGAGATATTTCGGCCGCGGGCGCTGGACGGCGCCGAGACCAGCGCCATCGTCGTCGCCGGCGAGGTCGTCGGGGTCCACATCGACGATGCTTATCTCAGGGACGGCCTGTTCGACATCGTCAGGGCCGGCAATGTCGCCAGGCTCGGCTATATGGACTATGCCAGCGTGAACGAGATTTTCTCGATGCGGCGGCCGCGCTGGAGCAAGGATTAACTGGGAGGGGTACACGGCTCACGTCCGCTGCAAGCTGATCCCCATGGTCTGGTGATTGGCGGTTCAGGCTGAAAGTCCCGCCGCCCTCGCGCGCGCCAGCAGCCGCTCCGCAAGCCGCAGGTGCGGCCGATCATACATCTTGCCGTCGATGCCGACGACGCCCGGATTTCCCGCCGCCGCGAAGGCGTCGACGATCGCCCGCGATCGTTCGACCGCTTCCGGCGACGGCGTGAAGGCGGTGTTGATGACCGGCACCTGCGCTGGATGGATCGCCATCTTGCCGGTAAAGCCGTCGCGCTCGGCTTCTCTGCATTCGGCTTCGAAACCGGCCATGTCGCGGAAATCCGGAAAGACGGTATCGATCGCGGCGATTTCCGCCGCTCCGGCCGCCAGGATGGTCGTCGCGCGCGCCAGGCGGAAGACGTCGGTGTAGCGGCCGCTCTCGTCGCGCGCCGAACGCGCGCCGATTGCGGCCGACAGATCTTCTGCGCCCCAGGTAAGTCCGGCAAGCCGGCTGCTTGCTCCGGCGTAGCTCGCGGCAGCCAGCAGGCCGGATGCGGTTTCGGTGATGATCGGCAGGATCTTTATGCCGCCATCCGGCAAGCCGCTTTCGGCCTCGTGCACCCGAAGCTTGGCCGCGAGCTGCTGGACATCCTGTCCGCTGTTCGACTTCGGCAGCATGATGCCGTCGGGTTTCACCGGGACGAGCGCCGCAAGATCATCGTCGGTCAGGCCGGTCGACAGATCGTTGACGCGTACGTAGATGTCGGAGCTGGTCTGCTGTCGGTGGCCGGCGATGAAGTTCGCCGCGACTTTGCGGGCGGCCGCCTTGTTGCCGGCAGCGACCGAATCCTCAAGGTCGACGATGACCACGTCGGCGCCGGCGCCAAAGCCCTTTTCCAGCTTGCGCTCGGAATCGCCCGGCACGAAGAGCAGCGAGCGCATCAGGACGCCTTCTTCATCATCATCGCCTGCCTCGTGCATTTGGCGACCAGAACATCGTTCTGATTATAGGCGCGGTGCTCGAATTCGACGATGCCGCGATCGGGCTTCGACCTGGACTCGCGCACCGAAACGACCGTGGTCTCAACACGAATGGTGTCGCCGTGGAAAACCGGGTGCGGGAAGACGGTCTCCTTCATGCCGAGATTGGCGACAGTGGTGCCGACGGTGATATCGTTCACCGAGATGCCGATCATCAGGCCGAGCGTGAACAGCGAATTGACCAAGGGCTTGCCCCATTCGCTCTTCGCGGCGAAGTCGAAGTCGATGTGGAGCGGCTGCGGGTTCAGCGTCATCACCGAGAACAGCATGTTGTCGCTTTCGGTGACGGTCTTGCGCAGCGTGTGCCGGAAGACGCGGCCGACGACGAACTCCTCCAGATAAAGCCCGGCCATGGTCGATCTCCTCGCTATTCCTGTTTGATAGGTGTTGGTTGCAAAGCCATCAAGCCGGTTAAGAAACATGGTGAACCGTTCGTAAACCATTTCCAGCTTACCGTTCCCAACGGGGCCGAAACGTTTCGGCAAGGGCGTAGCTGATCGGCATGGTTGTTTCGCATTTTCTAAAGTGGATCGATAAGGCAAGGGTTTCCGAGCGCGCCGCCGCCGCGAGCGCGCTGGCCCGCGCCTACATCAATTCCGACCTGCCGTTCGAGGATCGCTGCGCCGCCGAGGCGGCGCTCACGCTGCTGCTCGACGACGTTTCCGCCAAGGTCCGGCAGGCGCTCGCCGAAGCGCTGTCGATGAGCCATCACGCCCCGCCGCAGGTGATCGCAGCACTCGCTTCCGACCAGCCGGAAGTGGCGGCGCTGGTGCTGGCGCGTTCGCCTTTGCTTACCGATGCCGATCTCATCGACCGCGTCGCCTGCGGCCAGAAGGCCACCCAAAAGCTGATAGCCAACCGTCCCGTCGTCTCGATGTCGCTGGCGGCAGCCATCGCCGAGATCGGCGAGCCGGAAGCCTGCGCCACGCTGATCGCCAACAGCGGCGCCGATATTGCATCGCTGAGCTTCCGCCGCATGGCCGAACGGCACGGCCACCTGCCGCTGGTCCGTGAGGCGCTGATCGCCGACGCGCGGCTTCCCGCCGACTGCCGGCACATGCTTCTGGTCAAGCTCGGCGAGACGCTGAAGGGATCGCCGCTGGTGCTGGCGCTGATGGGGGCGGCACGAGCGGACCGCGTGATGCGCGACGCCTGCGTGAAGGCCTCGGTGACCCTGATCGAGGGCACGCGCGCCGAGGAGCACGCGGCGCTGATCGAGCATCTCAGACTGCGCGGAGACCTCACCGCGAGCTTCATCATCCGCACCGTCGCGCATGGCAAGGTCGACTTCTTCGGCTCGGCGCTGGTGGCGCTTGCCCAGCAATCCGAGCAGCGGGTGAGGGCGTTGCTGGCCGGCGGGCACGACGTTGCGTTGCAGGCGCTGTTCCGCAGCGCAGGCCTCGCCGCCGCCACGCACGGCATCATCCTGCGCGCGCTGAAGATCTGGCGCGAGGTCGCCAACGGCAAGCGTGTCGCCGGCGTGCAGGAGGTGAGCTGGCTGATGCTGAAGGAACTCGGCGGGCAATCGGCCGAGGGCGATCTCGCCGGACTGGTGAAGTCGATCCATCTCGACGCGCTGCGCGAGAACGCGCGCGGGCATGCGCTGGCAATTGCCGCCGCCTAGCGCACGTCGGTGCCAGGTGTGGCCGGCCTGGCGGCTTCCTGCTCGATGCTCACGTATCCCGGCCCGGCCCGTCTAAGGGTGCCCCCTTCGCGAAAAAATCCGGATAATCCTGCATCGCGGCAGCGATGATGCGCAGTGAGGCCGCGACCTGAAGCATTTCCGGCCGGTCGCTGCGACCGGCGATGCTCGCCGCATATTCCCGCGCCACGGCGATGGTCGAGGTCTGCGGCTCGCCATGCCTCCTGAACAGCAATTCCCGCGCCAGGCCGCGCAGGAAGCTGCCGATCGACTCGACCGTCTCGCGTGGCACGATGGAGTTCAGTTGCGCCTGGCGCAGCCGGAGCACTTCGAGGCCGACGGTCACGGCGGCAATGCTGCCGCCAAGAATAGGGTCGCCTTTCCTCCCGGTCTGCTGCAGTTGCGGCATCAACTGGTTGATCCGGTCATAGGCCAGGCTTTCGAAGGCCGAACGCCTGGGGACGCGCTCATGCAGGCAAAGGCGCGCCAGGTCCTCGCGCATCGCCTGCGAGATGCGCTCAACACTGGCCGAGGGATTGGCCGGCAGAACGACGATGAAGACGCCGATGGCGATCAGGATGCCGACCAGGATCGATGTCGATCCGGCGAAGAACGGGCCGGGATCATAGGTCATCATCTGGTGCGGGCTGAGAAAAGCCAGGAAATTGATGGCGAAGGCGGTGGCCACGCCGACATGCCGCGGATTGGCCATGCCGAGCGCTGCCGGCACCAGGATCGGCACGACAAAGAGGGTGAACCAGCCGAAGCCGGGCAGCGCCGGCATTGCGATCTGGCCGACGAGGAAAGCGAAAGGCAAAGCGAGGAGCGTTCCGGTGAAGAAGCCCCAGGCCGACTGAACCGGATCGGGACGCGCCGCGAACAGGCTGGAGACGACGGCGACGAGAATGACGGTGCCCGCCGCCTCCGACCATTTGGTGGTCAGCCAGAAGGCGGCCACCAGAAGCGTGGCGAGCGCGGCGCGCACCGCATTGCGCCAGGCCGCATGATAGTCGCGGTGCACGACCAGGGCCGGTTGCTGCCGCTCACGAGACGTTCGGGAAACCGGCGAGCGAAGCGCATCCAAGCCGCGCATCACCTGCTTCAGCGCCTCCGCGAAATCGGCGGCAATGGTGAGGCGGGTGATGGTGCCGACCTTGTCTTCACCGGGATCGGTGGCCACCGGCGCCGTTTCTCTTGCCCTGATCGCGATTGCCTCGAGCCGAGCCACCCATGGGCCGGTGTCGTCCAACGCGTCGCGCGTCGTAGCGAGTTCCCCGACGATTGCCTTCAACTCGCTGCGAACAGGGATGAGCGTCGCATTCTCCGGCGCGGCATGGGTATGCAGCGCGCGGGCCGCCGAGAGCGCCCACAGGAGCTGTCCGATCGTGCGCCGGACCGGATGGGCGCGGGTCGCGAAGCTCGGCGCTTCGAGGCGCGCATAGGTGCGCATTTCGGCAAGTGTCTGGGCATCGGTGATCAGCTTGCGCTGGAGAGCGGCAAGACCGGCCGGATCGCCGTCGGAAAAGGCGCCTGAGGCGTAGTCGGCGAGATCGAGAATGCTGCGTTTCAGCCTGGAGATGATGGCGTCCGCCGCGAGCTTCGGCAGGATCAGCCGGCTGGTGACGCCGGCGCAGACGATGCCGAGCACAATTTCGGCGCAGCGCGCGACAGCGAGATCGACGACGAGATGCGCCTGCCCGAATGCCGGCAGACTGATGATCATCGCTGTATAGCCGGCAAGGGCGGCGCCATAGGCTTCCGGATTGCGCAGCAGCGAGGAAACGAGGGTGCTGACGCCGATCCATAGTGCCAGCACCGTCACCAAGAGCCAGGGATTGGTGCCGAACAGCGATGTGATGCCGATCGCCGCCAGGCCGCCGGCCAGCGTACCGAGCAGGCGGTAGAAGCCTTTCGCCAGCACCATGCCGGCGACCGGCTGCGCGACGATGAACACCGTCATCATCGCCCATTGCGGATGATCGAGCTTCAAGGCGTAGGCGGCAAGCAGCGCGATCAGCCCGGCAGAAACCGTTCGCAGGGCGAAGATCCAGTCCGAACGCGTCGGCTGGGTCAACTCACTTAACGGTGTCCCGGCTAGATCCTTCAGCCGCGTCCAGGTCACATGCAAGTCTCCGTGCCGGAGCCTGTTATGGACCAGTCCGCGTTCAGATATCCAGCACGTCGGCCTCGGCGAATTCGGCACGTTCCTGGATGAAGCGGAAGCGGGCCTCGGGCTTGGTGCCCATCAGCGCGTCGACGGCGTCCTTGGTCGCCTGCTCGGCATCGATCACGTCGACCCTGAGAAGCGTGCGCTTCCTCGGGTCCATCGTGGTTTCCTTGAGCTGCGAGGCCATCATCTCGCCAAGGCCCTTGAAGCGGCCGATCTCGACCTTACCGCGCCCGGTGAATTCGGTGCGCAGCAATTCGTCCTTGTGCGCGTCGTCACGTGCATAGGCCACCTTACCGCCCTGACGGATCGAATAGAGCGGCGGCACGGCCATATAGAGATGGCCACCGCGGATCAGGTTAGGCATCTCCTGGTAGAAGAAGGTGATCAAAAGCGAAGCGATATGCGCGCCGTCAACGTCGGCGTCGGTCATGATGATCACGCGGTCGTAGCGCAGGTCCTCGTCGCGATATTTCGAGCGGGTGCCGCAGCCGAGCGCCTGGATCAGGTCGGAAATCTGCTGGTTGGCGGCAAGCTTGTCGTTGCCGGCGCTGGCGACGTTGAGGATCTTGCCGCGCAGCGGCAGCACCGCCTGGCTGGCGCGGTCGCGCGCCTGCTTAGCCGAGCCTCCGGCCGAGTCGCCCTCCACGATGAAGATCTCGGCGCCGGCCGCGGCGTTCTGCGTGCAGTCGGCGAGCTTGCCCGGCAGGCGCAGCTTGCGTACCGCGCTCTTGCGCGACACTTCCTTTTCCTGGCGCCGGCGCACACGCTCGTCGGCGCGCGCGATCACCCATTCGAGAAGCTTCGAGGCTTCCTGCGGGTTGTCGGCCAGCCAGTGGTCGAACGGGTCGCGGATGGCGGTTTCGACGATGCGCATCGCCTCGATGGTGGCCAGCCTGTCCTTGGTCTGGCCGACGAATTCCGGCTCTCGGATGAATACCGACAGCATGCCGGCGGCCGAGATCATGACGTCCTCGGTCGTGATGATCGAGGCGCGCTTGTTGCCGATGAGGTCGGCATAAGCGCGAAGCCCGCGCGTCAGCACGTTGCGGAAGCCCGCCTCATGGGTGCCGCCCTCGGGAGTGGGAATCGTATTGCAGTAGGAGTTGAGGAAGCCGTCGCCGCCGAACCAGGTCACCGCCCATTCCAGCGAGCCGTGGCCGCCCTGCTTGTCGCTTTTGCCCGCGAAGACTTCGCGCGTGACCTGGAATTCGTCGCCGAGGGTGGCCTTGAGGTAGTCTTTGAGGCCGCCCGGGAAATGGAACTCGGCTTTGGCCGGAGTTTGATCCTTTTCCTTGATCAGCGAGGGATCGCAGGTCCAGCGGATCTCGACGCCGCCGAACAGATAGGCCTTCGAGCGCGTCATGCGGTAGAGCCGGGCCGGCTCGAAGGCGGCGCCCTTGCCGAAGATCTGCTCGTCGGGATGGAAGCGGGTCCTGGTGCCGCGGCGGTTGTGCACCTCGCCGAGGTGCTCCAGCCCGCTCACCGGAACGCCGCGCGAGAAGCGCTGGCGATAGAGCTGGCGCCCGCGCGCGACCTCGACCTCGAGGTGATCGGACAGCGCGTTGACGACGGATACGCCGACGCCGTGCAGACCGCCGGAGGTCTCATAGACCTTGGAGTCGAACTTGCCGCCCGAATGCAGCGTCGTCATGATGACTTCGAGCGCCGGCTTCTTGAACTTCGGATGCGGGTCGATCGGAATGCCGCGGCCATTGTCGGTGACGGTAAGAAATCCGTCCGCCGAAAGCTCGACGTCGATGAAGGTCGCGTGGCCGGCCACCGCCTCGTCCATCGAATTGTCGATCACCTCGGCGAAGAGATGATGCATCGCCTTGTCGTCGGTGCCGCCGATATACATGCCTGGGCGCCGCCGCACCGGCTCCAGCCCCTCCAGAACCTCGATGTCGGCGGCGCTGTAGCTCTCGCTGCCGTCGCGGGCGGCGGCCGAGCGCTTCGCGGCCTGCACCAGCGGATCGGCCGGCCGCGAGGGCGCGCGTACTTGCTGGGGCTGCTTTTCCGGGTTGCCGAAAAGATCGCTGGTGTCGTCCATGCTAGCCATTAAGTCCGGTACTGCGAATCACTCCTCGATACTGCCACGCTTTTGGCGGGCGAACGAGTTCCTGTTCCGTTCAGGGATCAAACTGTCTCTTATTCCAAAACCATTCGATAACCAAGCCGCTGGAAATAGGGCGGGCTCCACCCTTCGGATTCCTGATTCTTTAACATTAACGCCTAGCGTGAGCCTCAACGACAAAAGACCACGGGGCGTCAGGGGTTTCGTTGTGAAGGGCAGGGCCATAACCATGATCGGCATCGCAGCCGTTTTCGGCGCGATCTCGATCTTTGCCGCGGACTTCTGGGTCAAAAGCCAGGCGAGGGCCCAGTCCGAGCAGAAGACGGCATCGATCGTGGTGCCGCACGAGGCCAAAGTCGAATTCAAGACCATCGTTGTGGCGAATGCGCCGCTGCGCTACGGCATGCAGCTCGACCGGTCGCAACTCACCGAAATTCCGTGGCCGCAGGATTCTCTGCCGCAAGGCGCCTTCCCGACCGTCGACAAGCTGCTGGCCGAAGGCAGCCGCGTCGTGCTGTCGCCGATCGAGGTCAACGAGCCGGTGCTGCTCGCCAAGCTGTCGGGACCGAATGGCCGCGCCACACTTTCCAACATGCTGTCGCCGGGCATGCGGGCCGTCACCATCCGCACCGACGAGATCGCCGGCGTCGGCGGCTTCATCACGCCGGGCGACCGGGTCGACGTCGTGCTGACGCGCGATGCCGGCGAAATCCAGGAAGTGTCCAAGAACGCGCAAGGGGCAGCCGGCTCGACGGTCACGTCCGAAATCGTCGTCTCCGACGCCAAGGTGCTTTCGGTCGGGCAGGGCGCGGACGCGCGCAAGACCGAGCCGCAGGTCGCCAATTCCGTCACCCTCGAGGTCACGAACGAAGGGGCGCAGAAGGTAGCGCTCGCCCGCACCGTCGGCTCCTTGTCGCTGTCTTTGCGGTCCGCCGCCGATGCCAGCGCCAGCGGCAACGGGCTTACCACCATCTCTTCCTTCGGCGGTTCGGTTGCCGCGAGCGCCGAGGCAAGCGCCGCCTCGCTGGTCAAGGCGGTGGCGAAGGAGCCGGAGGAGCCAAAATTCAAGACGGTGATCGTGTCCCGTGGCACGAAGGTGGAGGAATACAAGGTTCCCTCCAAGCCCGCCGAGGGAGACGTCGTTCCTTCCAAGGAACAAGAACAATAGCCGGTGGGGACCGGCGGGAACGGGACAATGCATGTGTTGAACAAAGAACGGACGACGAGAGGGCTGCGCCTTCTGCGTGCAATGGCGGCGGGCGCCTTTCTGGCAGCCGCCGGAATGCTGGCCTTTGGGGCGCCGGCCCAGGCCAACAACGACGTCGTATACGTCTCGGCGACCAAGAACGCCTCGATCAAAGTCGCCAAGGGCAAGCCCAAGACGATCATGACGAACGCGGCCTTCTATCAGATCGTCATCGGCGATCCGGAGATCGCCAACGTCAATCCGCTGACCGACAAGTCCTTCTATGTGTTGGGCAACAATCTCGGCACCACCGGCATCGCGCTGTTCGATCAGAACAAGCAGCTCGTCGGCACCATCGACATCGAGGTGACGCTGGACACCGACCAACTCGCGAACACCATCCGCGCCAGCGTGCCGGATGCCAAGATCAAGGTCGGTTCGGCCAACGGCCGCGTGGTGCTTTCGGGCGAGGCGGAAGACGCGGTCGCGGCCGACAAGGCGAGCAAGATCGCGTCGCGCTTCTCCGGCAATGAGGAAGTGATCAACTCGGTCAACATCTCGTCCTCGCAGCAGGTTCAGCTCAATGTCCGTTTCGTCGAGATCAACCGGCAGGCGGGACAGGATCTCGGCGCCAAATACGGGGCCAATTTTGCCTTCGGCGTCGGCGGTCGCGACGTCATCATCGACCCGGGCACCGTGCCAACCGCCGGGACCGGCGAGATCATCGGCCGGTTGCTTTCCAACGGGGTTTCGATCGACATCGCCATCAAGGCGCTGGAAGAGCGCGGTCTCGCCCGGCGGCTGGCCGAGCCCAACCTGATCGCCCGCTCGGGCCAGACCGCGAGCTTCCTTGCCGGCGGCGAGTTCCCGATCCCGGTGTCCGAGGACAACGGCAAGATCAGCGTCAGCTACAAGAAATACGGCGTCGGTCTGGATTTCACGCCGACCGTGCTCAAGGGTGGACTGGTCAGCCTCGATATCGCGCCGGAAGTTTCGTCGATCGATCCCTCCGCGTCGATCGAAGTCAGCAGCGGCATTTCCATTCCTGCCTTCATCGTGCGTCGCGCCAAGACGTCGGTCGACTTGAAAAACGGCCAGAGCTTCATGATCGCGGGCCTTCTGCAGTCGCAGAACGACATCACCACCTCGCGCCTGCCGGGGCTCGGCAAGCTGCCGGTTCTCGGTCCGCTGTTCTCCTCGAAATCCTATCAGCGGCGCGAGACCGATCTGGTGATCATCGTCACGCCCTACCTGGTCAAACCGGTTGACCCGTCGAAGAAGATGGTCGAGCCCACCGACGGAACGCGGCCGCCAAGCAATGCCGACTACTTCCTGAACAACACCGAGGAAGTCGACGCTTCCGCTCCCAAGCGCCCCTTGGCGCTGGCCGACGGCAGCGGGGCCCGTCCGGTGGCGGCGACCACGTCGGGCCATTTCCTCGATCTGCCGAAGGACTGAAGCCATGCGTCTGGCTCCTTGCATCGCTCTGCTGCTCGCCGGCGCGCTCTCCGGCTGCACCAGCGACGACTATGTGCGCACCGAAGGCGTATCTCCGGCCGCCGGCAACGCCCAGGCGTCCAACACGGCCATGCAGATGGTCGATCCCTGGCAGTACGGCGTCCAGAACACCAGGCTTCTGGTGCCGGCTCCGAGCACGAACTCCACGGCCACTGCCGCGGGCGCGAAGGGCGGCGCGGCGTCGGCTTCAACGACATCGGTATCAACGACAGCAGACTGATGAGCTGACGACCATGGCATCGGGCACCAAGACCAAGAAGATCCTGCTCGTTTCGACCGATCGGGCGTTTTCGCAGGACACGCGGACGGCTTTCGCTGCATCCGAGGTCATCGAGCTTCTGACGGTCGAGAAAAGCGTCAACGAACTGCGCGGCGAGGTCCAGGAGACCGATTTCGGCGCCGTCATCGTCGACATGGACGCGGCCAGGCTTGAAGAGATCGAGTCGCTGCGGCGCATCATGCGCAGGATCGAAGGCCGCGTCCCGGTGGTCGTCGTCACGCAGGAATTCAATGCGGCGGCGGTGCGCATCCTGGTTCAGCTCCAAGTCGCCGACTTCCTGGTGAAGCCGATCACCACCGCCGATCTGGTGCGTTCCGTCATTCGCGCGCTGCAGGGGCCGGGGCGGGAGGAAAACTCCGAATCGCAAATCTACACCTTCATGCCGGCCGCCGGTGGTGTCGGCACCACCACGCTTGCCCTGCAGACCGCCTTCCAGCTGCACCATTCGGTGACGCGCGGCGCCTCGACCTGCGTGGTCGACCTCAATTTCCAGCAAGGCGCCTGCGCCGAATATCTCGACCTCGAACCGCGCTTCGACATCACCGAAATCGAGAACCAGCCCGAACGTCTCGACCGGCAGCTGCTGGACGTCATGCTGTCCAAGCATGCAAGCGGGCTCTGCGTGCTGGCGGCGCCGACGCGCCCTTCGGAAATGCGCTCGTTCAAGACCGATGTCGTGGTGCGCATGCTCGACCTCGTCTCGGCCTATTTCGACAATGTCGTCATCGACATGCCGCGCACCTGGTTCCCGTGGACCGAGACGGTGCTGCTCGGCTCCAACAAGCTCTATATCGTGGCCGAGATGACGGTGCCTTGCCTGCGCCACACGCAGCGTCTCATCCAGGCCATCTACGAGACGGCCGGCAAGGAAGTGAAGCCGAACGTCATCGTCAACCGTTTCGAGCAGAAGATGTTCGACAGCGGCATCAAGCAGGCCGACGTCCAGGATATCCTCGGCGAGCACTTCGTCGGCGGCATCTCCAACAACTACCGGCTGGTGCGCGAGGCCGTCGACCGCGGCGTGCCGCTGCACGACATCGATCCGAACGCCAATGTCGTCAATGACCTGAAGAAAATCATCCTGCCCGAGGAGGCGGTGGCAACGACGGCAAAGTCGAAGTCGCTGTTCGGCCTCGGCAAGGGCCTCCTGAAGAGGAAAGCAGGATGAGCAGTCGCTTCTCCAACCTGCAGAATCGCGATGTCCGTCCGCTGCGGGCGCCCGAACCCGCGCCCGTTGCGCATCACGCCGTGGTCATTCCGACGACCCGCAAGCCGGCGCCGCCGAAGCCGGAAGCAGCACCCGCAAAGAGCGCCAACAAGGTGCTCGACGCGCGCGTGCGCATCCACCGCATGCTGCTCGAAGAAATCAACCTCGTCGCGCTGGAGCGGCTGCCCAAGGATGAAATGCGCCGCCAGGTGCATGAGTTCGTCTCGGAAAAGACGCGTCAGGAGCGAATGGCGATCAACACCGCCGAGCTGGACGCGCTGGTGGACGACATCGTCGACGAGATGGTGGGCCTCGGCCCGCTGGAGCCGCTGCTCAAGGATCCGGAGATCAACGATATCCTGATCAACGGCCATCAGAACTGCTTCGTCGAAAAGCGAGGCAAGCTGCAGCAGGTCCATATCCCGTTCAAGGACGAGGCGCATCTGCTTCGGATCATTAATAAAATCGTCGCGGCCGTCGGCCGCCGCGTCGATGAATCGCAGCCGATGGTCGACGCCCGCATGCTCGACGGATCGCGTTTCAACGCCGCGATCAGGCCGGTCGGCGTCGACGGGCCGCTGGTATCGATCCGCAAATTCTCCAAGAACAAGCTCGGCCTGCACAAACTGGTAGAGTTCGGCGCCATCACCCAGAACATGGCCGAGGTGCTGGCGGCGGCCGTGCATGCGCGCAAGACGACGATCATCTCCGGCGGCACCGGCACCGGCAAGACGACGATGCTCAATGCCTTGTCGGCCTTCATTCCCGAGGACGAGCGCCTGATCACCATCGAGGACGCCGCCGAGTTGCAGCTGCAGCAGCCGCATGTCGCGCGCATGGAAACGCGCCCGGCAAACATCGAGGGTCATGGCGAGCTGAAGCAGCGCGATCTGGTCAAGAACGCGCTGCGCATGCGGCCCGACCGCGTCATCCTTGGCGAGTGCCGTGGCGAGGAAGCCTTCGACATGCTGCAGGCTATGAACACTGGCCATGAAGGGTCGATGGCGACCATCCACGCCAACACGCCGCGCGACGCAATATCGCGCCTCGAACAAATGCTCGGCATGACCGGAATGCCGATGACGGTGCAGTCGATCCGCAGCCAGATCGCGAGCGCCATCGACATCATCGTGCAGCTGACACGCCTGTCCGACGGCAAGCGCAAGGTGACCAGCGTCGCCGAGGTGACGGGCATGGAAGGCGACGTCATCCAGATGCAGGAGATCTTCCGCTTCGTGCGCACCGGCATGGAGGCGGACGGCAAGATCGTCGGCCATTTCGAGGCAACGGGCATCCGACCGCGCTTCCTCGAGGACCTGCGCAACATGGGCATCGAATTTCCGGGCAAGTATTTCGAACCCGGCCGGCCGCAGGAGTAGCCGGTGCTCGAGGGATTCAGCCCGATCTATGCCGTCTACGCGGCGGCGGCGCTCACCGGCATCATGATCGCCGAAGGCTGCTACCTGCTCTATGCCGGCCGCAGCGACAAGCGCACGGCGATCAATCGCCGCATGAAGCTGGCGGAGAACAAGATCAGCCAGGAGCAGGTGCTGATCCAGCTGCGCAAGGAGCGCGGCATGGAAGAGGGCACGCCCCTCCTTTCCTTCGATCGCTTTCGCGCCTTGCGCACGCAGTCCGGCATGATCATGCCGATGCCCAAATTCCTCACGATCACGTCGGGGACAGCGTTCACTCTGGCGCTTTTCGCCGTCTGGTACGGCCTGCCTTTGCTGTTCGGGCTGGTCCTGCTTCCTGTGCTGGTGCCGGTCTTGCCGGTTATGGCGATGCGTTTTCTGCGCAAGCGCCGGCTTAAGCGCTTCGGCATGCAATTGCCGGAAGCGCTGGAGCTGATCACGCGCGGCCTCAAGGCCGGCCACCCGGTGCCGGTGGCGATCGCGATGGTGGCGCGCGAGATGGCCGATCCGATCGGCACCGAGTTCGGCGTCGTGGCCGACGAAGTGACTTATGGCTCGGACCTGGTTTCAGCGCTCAACAACCTGTTCGATCGCGTCGGCCATGAGGACCTGCCGCTGTTCGTCACCGCAGTCTCGATCCAGAGCAGCTCCGGCGGCAATCTGCGCGAGATCCTCGACGGCCTGTCGTCGACCATCCGCGAGCGCGGCAAGCTGCGGCGCAAGGTGCGCGCCATTTCGACCGAAGGCCGCATGTCGGCCTATATCCTGACCGCCGTGCCGGTGCTTCTGTTCACCGCCATCATGGTGCTGATGCCGCAATTCTATCGCGAGGTGTGGGGGATACCGAAGACCTGGTACATGCTGGGCGGCTCGATCCTGTGGCTCCTGCTCGGCAATGCCATCATGTTCAAGATGTCGAATTTCAGGTTCTGAAATGGACGAGGTCATCCGCTTCCTTGCCTCGCTAGCGCCGACATCGCTGATGCCGGTGGCTGTGCTGCTGCTGGTGATGGGCGGCGGCGCGGTGGCCTGGCCGCTGGTCGTCGCGCAGGGCGACCGCAACGAGGTCAAGCGCCGGCTGAAGGTCGAGGCGGCGCAGCCGATCGAGCAGCCCGAGCCGGCACCCAGGAAGAACGCGAACGCCGTGCGCGAGAAGGCGGTGAGGCGGGCGCAGGAATTCTATGCCAAGAGCGATCCGGAGAATGTCGCGCGACTGCGCATGAAGCTCATCCAGGCCGGTTACATGGAGCCGCGCGCCGTCGGTACGTTCTTCCTGATCCGTTTTGCCGCGCTGGTCGGAATGGCGCTTGGGGCGTTCCTGGTCAACCATTGGGCGGCCAGCGCCGAATCGACCGTGACCAGCCGCTGGACCTTCATCATCCTGTCGGGAGCGGCCGGCTATTTCCTGCCCGGCCTGGTGCTGACGCAGAAGGTGCGGGAAAAGATGCGCGAATACCGCAATGGCTTTCCCGACTTCATGGATTTGATGATCGTCTGCTCCGACGCGGGCATGAGCATGGAGGCCGGCATCGAGCGGGTCTCGAAGGAACTCGCCAGGACCTATCCGTCGCTCAGCCAAAACCTGCAGCTTGTGTCGCTGGAGCTGAGGGCCGGCCGCAGCCTCGACGATGCGCTGAAAGCGCTCGCCGATCGCCTCAGCCTCGACGAGGTGCGCTCCTTCGCGACGCTCCTGCAGCAGTCCAAGGAGCTCGGCACCAGCCTGTCGGGAGCGCTGCGTGTCTTTTCCGACGAAATGCGCCACAAGCGCATGTCGCTGGCCGAGGAAAAGGCACATGCCTTGCCGGCCAAGATGTCGGTGCCGGTGACGGTGTGCATCCTGCCGGTGGTGCTGATGGTCGCCATCATCCCGATCGTGGTAAGGCTGACGTCGCACTGAGGCCGGCGGTGCTGGTTAACGCATCCTTTGCAAGCAACTGAAATTTAGGCGCATTTCGGCACCGAAGCTTAATCGCTCTCCTGTATGGTCCTTGCTGAAGAACGACCCGGCAAATCGGGCGACGGGGCAGGGCATGCGTCACAGACTTTCCACGGCAGCGGCGGTATTGGCGGCCGTCTTGATGATCACCGGCTGTACTACGAACAGCAGCGTCGACACGACCAAGACCACCGCAATCCAGGCGACGGCCAAGGATATCAGCGCCGCCGACCTGACGGAGGGCAAGGCGCAATTCCGGGAGGCGAATTTCGGTCTTGCAGAACAGCATTTCCGCAAAGCGGTGGAGCTCAAGGCAGACAATGCCGAAGCCTGGATGGGGCTTGCCGCCTCCTATGACGAGCTCGGCCGCTTCGACTTCGCCGACCGCGCCTATACGCAATTGCTGAGGGTTGCCGGGCGCAAGCCGCAGATCGTCAACAATATGGGCTATTCGCAGCTCCTGCGCGGCAACAAGAAGAAGGCAAGGGCGCTGCTGCTCGAAGCCAAGGCCGGTCTCGCCGACCAGACCGTGGTCAACGCCAACCTAGCGCTGCTCGACAAGAGCTGATCCGCTTCCGGCTCGTCCCGCCGCGGAACCGGGCCGTAGTTTCAGCGGACATGTCGACGCTTTGTAAACCCTTTGTCGAGCGAGCAGCGGACACCGGCCGAAAAGGGTTTGCGCCACGCCTCTACAACCTACATTGAGGAAGCAACGAGTCTCCCCAACGGCAGATCTTCAGAGATGTTGGATTTCAGCTCGCTCCTGCTCGCGGCGGCGCTGTCGGGCACATGCCTCAGCGTCACGATGCTCGCGATCTGGCTCACCGCGCCGCAGGCGCGTTTCGTGCTTACGGTCGCCTGCGGCATACTCGTGCTCGTTGCCCATGTCGTCCTGTTCTGGCGCTATACCAAGGACGCCAACCCGTGGCTCTGCCAGATGGTGCTTGCCCTGCTCAGCCTGGGGTTCCTCGTCATCTGTTTGTCGGCGATGCAGTATCTCGGCATCCACAGTTATCGCCGCGCCATCGTGCCGGCGCTGGCAGCGATGGCGGCTTGCGCCCTCGTCACCTATTTCGGCTTCGATGGCGTCGGCTTTCTGATCACCTATTCGACGGTGACGGCGCTGCTCGGCGCGATCGGAACGATGTTCTGGATGAAGGGCGATCACGACCGCCGGATACTGCTCGTCGTTTCGTTTCTCAGCGGCGCCTGCGGGATATCCTTCGCGCTGTGCGGCCTGGTGCTGCTGGTGCAAGGGCAATGGGTCCTAGGCGCCGCGCCCGACAACTGGGCGGAGCGGTTGAACTCCGTCGTCGCGGTCGCCTGCATGACCGGCTTCGGCGCGCTGACGCTTTCGCTGCACCATCTGCAGGCGCAGATCGAGCTCAAGGCCGCGACGATGACCGATCCGCTGACCGGCCTGATGAACCGCAGGGCGCTCAACGAGCTTTACGGCGGTCGCAGCTTCGGTCCGTTCATGGCGATCGCGATGTTCGACCTCGACCATTTCAAGACCACAAACGATGTCTTCGGCCATCCCGTCGGCGATCAGGTGCTTTGCCGCTTCGCGGCGGTCATCAAGAAATATGGCAGGGCCGGGGTCGATGCCTTCCGGCTAGGCGGTGAGGAGTTCGCGCTCGTCCTATCGCGCATGACGCCGGAAAAGGCGCACGATATGGCAAGCAGGATCGGGGTCGCTTTCGGCACCGAAATCGTTCCGACTCAACGTGGTCCGTTGCGCAGCAGCGTCAGCGGCGGCATGGGATTTGGCGCCCCCGATGGCCGGACCCTAGACGAGGTGCTGGCTGAGGCGGACGCCGCGCTCTACGCCGCAAAGCGCGCCGGGCGAAACCGCGTGATCGCCCAACGCCAGGAGGACCAGCCCGATAGCGGGCCAGCCCTGCGCTCGGCCTAACTTGCCCTACCGTCTACTCTGCGGCGCCGAGATATTCCGACAGCGGCGGGCAGGAGCAGACCAGGTTGCGGTCGCCGGCGACATTGTCGATGCGCGAAACCGGCGGCCAGTATTTTGCTGCCAGATCGACGTCACCCGCTGGGTAGGCTGCTTCCATCCGCGAGTATGGATGCGGCCATGCGCCTGCCAATGCCTCGGCGGCAGTGTGCGGGGCGTTGACCAGCGGGTTGTCGTCGAGCGGCCATTCGCCCTTCGCCACCTTCGCCGCCTCGCCGGCGATCGCAATCATCGCCTCGCAGAATCGGTCGAGTTCGCGCTTGGGTTCGGATTCCGTTGGCTCGACCATCAGCGTGCCGGCAACCGGGAACGACATGGTCGGGGCGTGGAAGCCGTAGTCAATGAGGCGCTTGGCGATGTCGTCGACGCTGATGCCGGCGCTCTCCTTGAGCACGCGCGTGTCGAGAATGCACTCATGGGCGATGCGATCGCTCCTGCCCTTGTAGAGGAGGGGGAAATGCGGCGCGAGCCGCGTCGCCACATAGTTGGCCGAAACGATCGCCGTCTCGGTGGCCTGCTTCAGCCCGGAGCCGCCCATCATGCGGATATACATCCAGGTGATCGGCAGGATCGAAGCGCTGCCGAAGGGCGCGGCGGCGACGGCATGCGCCGAACCTTCCGTGACATGGCCCGGCAGATAGGGTTTCAGATGCGCCCTGACGCCGATCGGGCCGACGCCCGGCCCACCGCCGCCATGCGGGATGCAGAAGGTCTTGTGCAGGTTCATGTGGCAGACGTCGGCGCCGATATCGCCGGGGCGGGCGAGACCGACTAGGGCGTTGAGGTTGGCGCCGTCGAAATAGACCTGGCCGCCATGCTCGTGGATGAGGGCGCAGAGATGGCGCGCGCCTTCCTCGTAGACGCCATGCGTCGAGGGATAGGTGAACATCAGCGCCGCGAGGTTCTTGGAATGCTCGTTGGCCTTGGCCCGCATGTCATCCATGTCGATGCTGCCGTCCTCGGCGCAGCGCACGACGACGACACTCATTCCCGCCATCGCCGCGCTCGCCGGATTGGTGCCATGCGCGGAGGACGGGATAAGGCACACGGTGCGGTGGCCTTCGCCGCGCGCGCGGTGATAGGCGCGGATGGCGAGCAGGCCGGCATATTCGCCCTGGCTGCCGGCATTGGGCTGCAGGCTGACCGCGTCGAAACCGGTGATCTCCGACAGCCAAGCCTCCAGGTCGCCGACCATGGCCCGATAGCCGGCCGAATGGCTGGCCGGCGCGAAGGGATGCAGGTTGGCGACATTCACCCAACTCACGGGCATCATCTCGGCGGCGGCGTTGAGCTTCATGGTGCAGGATCCGAGCGGGATCATGGCGCGGTCCAGCGCGAGGTCCTTGTCGGCCAGCCGCCGCAGGAAGCGCATCATCTCGGTCTCGGAGTGGTTCTCGTGGAAAACCGGCTGGGTGAGGAACTCCTTGCCGCGCCGCTTACCGGGCATCGAGCCGGCTGCCACCGTGCCGGGCTTGGCGCCGAATAGCGCCGCGATCGCTTCGAGGTCGGCTTCGGTCGAGGTCTCGTCGAAGGCGATGCCGACGTGGTCGGCATCGATGACGCGCAGCAGCCGGCCAGTCTTCTCGGCGGCGGCGGCTATTGCCGCTGCCTTGCCCTTCACTTCCGCCGTCACAGTGTCGAAGCGATGTGCTCCGAGAACGGCCACGCCCGCTGTCTTCAGCCCCACCGCAAGGCGGTTGGCGAGAGTGTGGACGCGCTCCGCGATCGCTTGCAAACCGGCGGGACCGTGCCAGATCGCATAGGCCGTCGCCATGTTGGCGAGCAGCGCCTGCGCGGTGCAGATATTGGAGGTCGCCTTGTCGCGGCGGATGTGCTGCTCGCGCGTCTGCAGCGCCAGGCGATAGCCCGGGCGGCCCTTGCTGTCGGTCGACTGGCCGACGAGGCGGCCGGGCATTAGACGGGTGAGCTTGTCGGAGACGGCGCAATAGGCCGCGTGCGGGCCGCCAAAGCCCATCGGCACGCCGAAGCGCTGCATCGGACCGACGGCGATGTCGGCACCGAGCTTGGCCGGCGCATCCGTCAACGTAAGCGCGAGCGGGTCGGCGATGAAGACGACCAGAGCGCCAGCGGCGCGGGCCTTCTCGATCGCCGCCTTGTGGTCGCCATAGACGCCGAAAGTGTCCGGCCAGGAGACGAGCAGGGCGGCGGTGTTGTCGTCGATGGTCTCGCCGTCGACCTCGGTGCCGAGCGGTTCGGCGCGGGTGCGCACGACATCGAGCGTCTGCGGATGCGGCGTGCCGGCAAGCGCCACCTTGGTGCGCTTGTCGCGGTGATGGCGCAGTGCGATGCCGACCGCTTCGGCAACGGCGGTGGCCTCGTCGAGCAGCGATGCCGACGCCACCGGCAGGCCGGTCAGCTCGGCAACCAGGGTCTGGAAATTGAACAGCATCTCCAGCCGGCCCTGACTGATCTCGGCTTGGTAAGGCGTGTAGGCCGTGTACCAGGCCGGGTTCTCGAACATGTTGCGCTGGATGACCGGCGGCACATGGACGCCGTGATAACCGGCGCCGATGAAGCTCTTCAGCACCGTGTTCTTCACCATCATCGCCGACAATTCGGCCAGTGCTTCGGCCTCGCTGGCCGGAGTGGGCAGGTTGAGCGGCAGGTCGAGGCGGATCGATCTCGGCACGGCCTGGCTGATCAGCGTTTCGACGGACGGAACGCCGATGGTGGCGAGCATGGCCCTGACATCGTTGACACTGGGGCCGATGTGACGGGCCGAGAAAGGAATGGGTGCTGCGGTCATTTCCAAGATCCTGGTATCAGCCGATATGGGCTTTGTAGGCGGCCTCGTCCATGAGGCTGTCGAGTTGGCTTGCGTTGGAAAGCTTCATCTTCCAGAGCCAGCCATCGCCGGTCGCCGCCGAATTGACCAATGAAGGGTCCGACGACAGTGCTGTGTTGGCTTCGGTGATCTCGCCGTCGACCGGCGCATAGACGTCAGAGGCCGCCTTGACGGATTCGACGACTACTGCAGTGTCGCCCTTCGCGAGCTTGCGGCCGATTTCCGGCAGTTCGACGAAGACGAGATCGCCGAGCTGCTCCTGCGCATAGTCGGTGATGCCGACGGTGGCGACGCCGCCTTCGACGCGCAGCCATTCATGATCCTCAGTAAAATAGGTATTTGCCATCGGAATATCATCCTTTGCGGTAGCGATGTGGCGTGAAGGGCAGCGAAGTGACATCGATCGGGATCCTGGTCCCGCGGACGTCGGCGAATAGTCTGATGCCGGGCTTGGCCAGCGCATTGTCGACATAGCCCATGGCGACCGGGTGGCCCGTCGACGGGCCGAAGCCGCCCGAGGTCACGTGGCCGGCCGCATTGCCGTCGGCATCGACAAGCGCGGCGCCGGCGCGCACCGGCTGACGACCATCGGGCTTCAGGCCAACCCGCTTCTGAGACGGCCCGCGCTCGAGGATCGAGCGCAGCGCGTCGGCGCCGATGAAGTGACCGGAAGCGCGGAGCTCCTTAGGGATCGCCCACATCAAACCGCCGCTCGCCGGATCGATCTCGGGTGTCAGATCCTGGCCATGCAGGCAGAGCCCGGCCTCGAGCCGCAGGCTATCGCGGGCGGCAAGGCCGATCCATTGCACGCGCTCATCCTGCAGCAGCTTGCCGACGAGATCGCGGGCATCCGCTTCCGGCAGCCCGATCTCGAATCCATCCTCGCCGGTGTAGCCGGAGCGGCTCATGAACCAGTTTTGCCGGGGCTCGACACCATGCATGAACAGCAGCGAGCCCGTTTCGATACCGGCTCGCGAAAGGGCCGCCCAGGCATCCGGACCCTGGATCGCCAGGAAGACGCGGTCGAGCGGCTCGACCTTGGCATCGAAATCCGCGGCCAACGCACGCAGATGCCTTTCATCCTCGGCCGCATTGCCGGCGTTGGCCACCACCATGAATCGGCCATCGTCAAGACGCGTGACGATCAAGTCGTCGATGACGCCGGCGGCCTCGTTGAGGAAGAAGGTATATTTGGATTGGGCAATTTCCAGCGCGCCGGCGTCGAGCGGGCAGGCGCGGTTGAGTAGGGCGGCGGCGCCCGGGCCGCCGACCTCGAACAGCTTCATATGCGAGATGTCGAACAGGCCGGCATGCTCGCGCGTGTGAAGGTGCTCCTTCATCACGCCGGCCGGATAGGTCAGCGGCATCGACCAGCCGGCAAAAGCGCCGAAACGCGCGCCCGCGGCGCTATGCAAATCCTCGAGGGGTAGATGTTTGGTGTCTTCGCCGGTCATGTCTTCTCCAGAGTTGCACGCAATCGACCGCCATTAGCGGTCTAGTCCGTGCCCCTCTGTCTGAAGCCTGAGAGACTCGCGCCCCGTAACTCTGTCGGCAGCGCTTACACCTTCGGCGCGGGAAGATTCCCGACTTTCCAGAGTTGTCTTTCCCGTCCACGGTTCTTTTGCCTGAGAGATTTCGGGCGATTTCCCCTTCGGCGACAGCTTGCGCTGTTCTCTCCCGCAAACAGGTAGGACTCAGTCACCTGAGCCCTCGACGCGCCATCCATAGCCCGTCGGCGACACCTTGTCACCTCCCAGCGACATATCTCTCGGCAGCCGACGCCGATGACAACACCCGATCCGGTCTGAACGGCGGCCCAGCAAGGCGGCCTAGTCGCCCGAGGCCATCGTCTTGCAAAGGATGATGTTGGAATGGCCGATTGTCGCCGTGAGGCTTTTCTCAATCGCGTTGAACTCGGCTGACGCAAGATCGTGCTCGGCCTGCAGGCGAAGCGCCATCAAATACCGGCATACCAGTCGTAGCCATTGTCTTCCCAATAGCCGCCGCGACCGCCGCCGACATTGGCGAAGCCGTCGACCAGCTCGATCTTGTAGAGATATTTCGGCATCTTGTAGCCGAGCTGGCGCTCGACCCGCACCCGCAGCGGCGCGCCGTTCTCGACCGGCAGCGGCTTGCCGTTCAAGCCGTAGGCCAGGATCGTTTGCGGATGGCGGGCATCGATCAGGTCGATGCTGCCGTAATATTTGATGTCGCCAGACAGGCTTTGGTCGATCGTGTCGAGGCAATGGAACATGACGTAGCTCGCCTGCGGCTTGACGATGGCCTGATCGAGCACCAGCGCGAGCGGCGTGCCGGTCCATTTGGCGATGCAGCTCCAGCCTTCAACGCAGTCGTGGCGGGTGATCTGGGTGCGGCTCGGCATGTTCTGCAACTGCTCGCGGGTGAGCGACAGCGGTTTTTCGACGAGGCCGGTCACCTCCAGGCGCCAGTCGGCGAAATTGTTGGCGAGAAGACCCTTATAGGTGTCGTCGTCAGGCGCGGTGACGCCGTTCGGCCGCTGCGGCTGGCGGATGTCGGCCTCGCTGAATTCCGGTGCCAGCGCGTCCCGGCCGGCAAGCAGGCGCTGCGCGCGGTATGTCAGCCCGTTGGCGTTTTCGAGGAAGCTGCGCAGCCCGCTGCCGACGCCCAGACCGCTGTCGAAGGCATCGCAGCCGGACAGCGCGATGCCTGACAGACCGAGGCTGGCGGAGGTCAAGAACTTCCGGCGGCTAATCTGGAATTTTGCCATGTCAGGCGCTCCTCTCGGTTGCCTGGTCGTGCTTTGCGGGCGGGTCGGTGCGATACCAGCCGGTGATGATTGAGCGCAGCTCGTTGATCGGACCGGCAGCCACGATCATCAGCATATGGACGACGAAGAAGAGCACGAGCAACACCATGACAATGAAGTGGATGGTGCGAGCCGTCTGCCGACCGCCCAGGATTTCATTGAGCCAGGGAAGCACCGAGTTCATGCTCGGCGACATCGCAAGCCCGGTGATGATCATCAGCGGCAACAGCACGAAGAGCACGCCGCCATAGGCCATTTTCTGCAGCGTGTTGTACTCGCGGGCATGGTGGAATTTCAGCCTCGCATGGTCGAGGATGTCGCGCGGCAGCTTGCGCAAGTCATCCAGGCGAGGGGCAAGATCGCGGCGGATATGGCCGTTGATCAGGCTCGCGACCAGCCAAATGAGCAGGGTTGCGCTCAGCACCCAGGCGAAGAAGAAATGCACGACGCGGGCCGTGCCGAGGTCGTAGTAGGACGGGATCGTCGCCCAGGACGGAAAGGCGCGCGGCGTTTCCTGTCCGGGAGGGCCGGACCAGCCGAGCACGCCGGTGGTGTCGAAGCGATGCCCGAAGATTTTGGTAAAGCCGCGCGGTCCGCCGTCTGTGTTTTCGGCGCCGATCTCGAGGATCGTATTGTTGTATTGGAAGCCCGATTCCTTGCCGATGTAGAGTTGCGGGCGCGCGTTGAAGATCTGCAGGCCCGAAAGCAGCATGAAGAACAGCGAGAACGCCCAGAGCCAATGGGTCAGGCGCGTCCAGCGCGATTGCCGGTAAATCAGCGTCGGGTCCTTCGGCGCGGATGCTTCCACCTCGGCGGAGGGTTCGCTTCTGGCGACGGTCTCCATATCTTGGTGTCCTCCCGGCTCGCTCGTCTGCGGCCTCTCAGAGCCTTGTTCTCCTCCCAATACGTCTCCGGCCCAAGCGTTGTTTCATCCGATCACGGATTTATTATGGACTGCCCAGGCTGACCGCGAGATTGACCGCGGCGGCGACGATCACCGTGTTGAAGAAAAAGCTCAGGATCGAATGGACGAGCACGACCTGGCGCATGCGCGAGGTCGTGATCCCAGTGTCGGCGGTTTGCGCAGTCATGCCGATGACGGTCGCGAAATACAGGAAATCCCAGCCTTCCGGGCGTTTGCCGCCGGGAAAATCGAGGCCGCCGACCGGATTCTTCTTCCTGGTTTTCTCGTCGATCTCGTCGCCGTCCATCCAGTAGACATGCGCATAATGCAGCGCCGCCATGGCATGGATTGTGAACCAGCCAAGCGGGATCGACAGCATCGCGAACAGAACCTCCAGCGGATGCGCGGCAGCCTTTTGGTTGATGAGTTGAAACAGCGAGCCGATGGCGAGGCCGACGACCAGGAGCGTGACCGCAAAAATCAGCAGCACCGGCAGGTCCGTGGCACGCGCGTTCTTGCTCAGGTAACTGACGGTGAGCCTCGGCATCGCGACCAGCACCAGAAGAGTGTAAGCGGCGAAGAAGAGGTTGGCGCCGATGGAGTAGGGCAGCGGCGCCCCCAGCATCAGGGCGAGAAGCAGCGCGACAATGCCGATGGCCGCAGCCAAAGCGAACTGCACGTGCCGGTGGATCGGCGTGTTGAGGGATATGTCGTCGCCCATGGCCGGTTCTCAAAGGGCTTCGGGTCAGCCGGGTGTGGCGGATTTGAGCGCCCGCCGCAAGATGCGGTCGAGCTCGCCGAGAAAGTTTGACCTGTCCTTCGCCGTGAAGGCGGCGTTCAAGCCGCGGCTTTCGCCGGTCTCGCGCAGATGCTGCTTCAAATCCCGCATCGCCACCGCCATGCCGATGGTCTCGGGCGTGAGGGGACGGCCCGTGGGTCCCAGCACATGCGCGCCGAGCGCCACCGTGCGCGCGGCAAGCGGGATATCGGCCGTCACTACGACATCGTTGAGTTTGGCGTTCTCGACGATCCAGTCGTCCGCAGCGTCCGCGCCCTTGGAGACTACGACATTGCGGATCATCGGATCGCGCGACGGGCGCAGGCCGCCATTGGAGACATAGGTAACCACGACGCCGTGCCGCTCCGCCACCTTCTCGACCTCGGCCTTCACCGGACAGGCATCGGCATCGACATAGATGATGGGTGCTGGCATCGTCTCTCCAAATGTGCAAAGGGCCGGCGTTGGCCGGCCCTTTACCAGAAATCCCGCAATCGTCAGGCCGCCAAGGCTCCCGACTTCTTCGCCGTCCAGGTGGCGATGTAGTCCATCAGGGCGGGGTTGAGGCAGTCATAGGGTTCGAGCCCGATCGACTTCAGCTGGCCGCGGATGCCGTCCATGCGGCTCGGGTCGACGCCGGCTTCGATGATGGAGGAGACAAAGGCGGCAAAGCCGGGCGGCGACCAGCCGTCCTCCTCGAAACGCTCGGGATGGATGAAGGACAGACCCTTGAAGGGATGGTCGCGCTCGACCGGGCCGTACATGTGCACGCCGCAGCTGGTGCAGGCATGGCGCTGGATCAGCGCTGCCGGGTCGACCACCTTCAGCTTGTCGCCATTCTCGGCCACAGTGACGTCGCCGGTGCCGGCAACGGCCACGACCGAGAACACCGCGCCTTCCGGCTTCCAGCATTTGGTGCAGCCGCAGGCATGGTTGTGGGCGATCTGGCCCTTGACCTTCACCTTCACCGGGTTGCTGGTGCAGAGACAGACCAGCGTGCCGCCGGAAAAGGCAGCACTTTCCTTCGGCAGCCCGTTGTCGATCTTCGGATGCAATTTTTCCGCCATTCGTCCTTCCTCCCATGTTGAGCCGCAAAGGTTGCGGGCTCCAGCCCACGACCGATGCGGCATTGCTTCAGTAAACCACGACGCTGCGGATCGACTTGCCCTCATGCATGAGGTCAAAACCCTTGTTGATGTCGTCGACCGTCAGCGTATGGGTGATCATCGGATCGATCTGGATCTTTTTCTCCATGTACCAGTCGACGATCTTCGGCACGTCGGTGCGGCCGCGCGCGCCGCCGAAGGCGGTGCCCATCCAGGTGCGGCCGGTGACCAGTTGGAAGGGCCGCGTCGCAATCTCCTGGCCGGCGCCGGCAACGCCAATGATGACCGACTTGCCCCAGCCGCGATGCGAGGCTTCCAGCGCCTGGCGCATCACCTTGGTGTTGCCGGTGCAGTCGAAAGTGTAGTCGGCGCCGCCGATCTGGTCGGCGCCGCGCTTGGTCAGGTTGACCAGGTAAGGCACGATGTCGCCGTCGATCTCCTGCGGATTGACGAAATGCGTCATGCCGAACTTCTCGCCCCAGGCCTTCTTGTCGTTGTTCAAGTCGACGCCGATGATCATGTCGGCGCCGGCCAGGCGAAGGCCCTGGATGACGTTGAGGCCAATGCCGCCGAGGCCGAAGACGACGGCCGTAGCGCCCTGCTCGACCTTGGCGGTGTTGATGACAGCGCCGATGCCGGTGGTCACGCCGCAGCCGATATAGCAGATCTTGTCGAAGGGGGCGTCGGGATTGACCTTGGCGACCGCGATCTCCGGCAGCACGGTGAAGTTGGAGAAGGTCGAGCAGCCCATATAGTGGAACAGCTTCTCGCCGCCGACCGAAAAGCGCGAGGTGCCGTCGGGCATCAGGCCTTGGCCCTGCGTGGCGCGGATGGCGGTGCACAGATTGGTCTTGCGCGAGAGACAGGACGGGCACTGCCGGCATTCGGGCGTGTAGAGCGGGATGACATGGTCGCCCTTCCTGACCGAGGTGACGCCCTTGCCGACATCGACGACGATGCCGGCGCCTTCATGGCCGAGGATCGCCGGAAAGATGCCTTCCGGATCGGCGCCCGAGAGCGTGAACTCGTCGGTGTGGCAGATGCCGGTCGCCTTGACCTCGACCAGCACCTCGCCCTCGCGCGGCCCCTCAAGATCCACCTCCATGATCTCCAGCGGCTTTCCGGCACCAACGGCAACTGCGGCACGCGTTTTCATGAGGCATTCCTCCCAAGGCAATCTTAAAAGTCTCAGCTTTATGGCAGGCCGTCGAGCCTGCCCGGCGAGGCGAATACCGCCTGCCATTTTCTTGCGCTCGCCACCACCTTACCGGGTTCGAAGGTGGCGGCCAACGTCTGTTGCGACGTTTTTCGACGCCGCTTCTGCAAAAGCATCGAGCGCCGAAGGGCAGGGGCTGCAGACACTTGAGGCGCGTCGGGATTGTCCATAGAACTGGACGGCTTCGCCGGAGGAACGACATCCGAATGTTCAAGAAGATCCTGATCGCCAATCGCGGCGAGATCGCCTGCCGCGTGATCAAGACGGCGCGCAAGATGGGGATCGCCACGGTCGCGGTTTATTCGGATGCCGACCGCGACGCCGTGCATGTCGAAATGGCCGACGAGGCCGTGCATATCGGCCCGTCGCCGGCGGCGCAGAGCTATCTAGTGCCTGAGAAGATCATCGCCGCCTGCAAGGAAACCGGCGCCAAAGCGGTGCACCCGGGTTATGGCTTCCTGTCGGAACGCGCCTCTTTCTGCGAAGCGCTGGAAAAGGAAGGCATCATCTTCATCGGACCGAAGCCCAAGGCGATCCGCGCAATGGGCGACAAGATCGAATCGAAGAAGTTCGCGAGCCAGGCCAAGGTTTCGACCGTGCCCGGCTGGCTGGGCGTCATCGAAAATGCCGACCACGCCGAAAGGATTGCCGGCGAGATCGGCTATCCGGTGATGATCAAGGCCTCGGCCGGCGGCGGCGGCAAGGGCATGCGCATCGCCTGGAGCAGCGCGGAAGTGCGCGACGGCTTCGAGCGCGCGCGTTCGGAAGCGAAAAGCTCCTTCGGCGATGACCGCGTCTTCATCGAGAAATTCGTCGTTGACCCGCGCCATATCGAGATCCAGGTGCTGGCCGACGCGCATGGCAATGCGCTCTATCTGGGTGAGCGCGAATGCTCGATCCAGCGCCGCAACCAGAAGGTGGTCGAGGAGGCGCCGTCGCCGTTCCTCGACGCCAAGACGCGCAAGGCCATGGGCGAGCAGGCTGTGGCGCTGGCGAAAGCCGTCGATTACCAGAGCGCCGGCACGGTCGAGTTCATCGTCGACAAGGACAGGAACTTCTATTTCCTTGAAATGAACACGCGACTACAGGTCGAGCATCCGGTGACGGAGCTCGTCACCGGCATCGATCTGGTCGAGCAGATGATCCGCATCGCCGCCGGCGAAAAGCTCGGCATCAGGCAAAGCGAGGTCAAGCTGAACGGCTGGGCGGTGGAAAGCCGTCTCTATGCCGAGGACCCGTTTCGCAATTTCCTGCCCTCGATCGGCCGGCTGACGCGCTACCGGCCGCCGCAAGAGGGCACGTTCGGCGATGTGGTGATCCGCAACGACACCGGCGTTGCCGAAGGCGCCGAGATATCGATGTTCTACGACCCGATGGTGGCAAAGCTCTGCACCTGGGCGCCGACGCGGCTCGAGGCTATCGATGCCATGTCCGAAGCACTGGACGGTTTTGTCGTCGACGGCATAGAGCACAACATTCCGTTCCTCGCTGCGCTGATGCAGCATCCGCGCTGGCGCGAGGGGCGGCTTTCCACCGGCTTTATCGCCGAGGAGTATCCGGACGGTTTCGCGCCGGTCGAACCGGACGGTGAGGAGATGGCGGTGTTTGCCGCGATCGCCACCGCAATCGAGCTGCTGCGACGGGACCGGCTCGACCGGCTCAGCGGCCGGTTGGCACCGCATTCGGGCCATCTCAAGCGCGACTGGGTGGTGAAGATCGGCTCGGACTATCTTTGCGCCGGCATCCTCGACGGCATGGTCTCGATCCCGATGGAGATCGATCTGTCGATCGATGGCAGCGAGCCGCTGACGGTCGCTTCCGACTGGCGGCCGGGCGACGCGATCTGGCGCGGCAGGGTCGGCGGCAACCGGATCGCGGCGCAGGTCCGGCCGGTGCTGAACGGCCTTTGTATCGCCTGGAAGGGCATGTCGGTGACGGCTCAAGCCATGCTGCCGCGGACGGCGGAGCTGGAAAGGTTGATGCCGGAAAAGCTGCCGCCGGATACCTCGAAAATGCTGCTTTGCCCGATGCCAGGACTGGTGGTGTCGATCGCCGTCGCCGAGGGCCAAGAAGTCAAGGCCGGCGAGACGCTGGCCGTGGTCGAGGCGATGAAGATGGAGAACGTGCTGCGCGCGGAGCGCGACCTCACCGTGGCGAAGCTAAACGCCAAACCGGGCGACAGCCTGGCGGTCGACGCTGTGATCATGGAGTTCGCCTGAGCCAGGGCGACATAGGCCGCAAGCTTGTGGTTCGCGATCGATTGTACTGGACTGGCATCGCGGCGTCCGGGACAATACATCTGCACGGATGAGTCCTTGAGATAGCGCGAAAAAACATGGCGGATGAACGACTTCCACGCGACCCTTTGCAGCGCGAAGCTCTCGTGAAGGCCACGCAGCCGGAGACGCCTGCACGGAGGTTCATCCATCTGCGCGTGCATTCAGCCTATTCGCTGCTCGAGGGCGCCCTGCAGCTCGGCGCCATCGTCGGCCACGCGGTCAAGGATGAAGCGCCGGCGATCGCAGTGACCGACACCAACAATCTGTTCGGCGCGCTCGAATTCGCCCAGAAAGCGGTCAAGGACGGCGTCCAGCCGATCATCGGCTGCCAGGTCGACCTCGTCTTTTCCGGCGAAACGAGCGACGCCCAACGCGACCGCCGCCGGCACGGTCCCGAGATGTCGCCGATCGTGCTGATCGCCGCCAGCGAGGCCGGCTATGCCAATCTGGTCCGGCTGATCAGCAAGGTTTATCTGGAAACGCCGCCCGGCGAGCCGGTGCACATGACGAGCGCCATGCTGGAGAGCCATTGCGATGGCCTGCTATGCCTGACCGGCGGCCCGCGTGGCCCGATCGGCAGCGCGCTGAAGGCGGACCGCCGCGACCTTGCCGAACAGCGGCTGCTGTTCCTCAAAGAGCTTTTCGGCGACCGTCTCTATGTCGAGCTGGAACGGGTCGCCGGCTATGACCGCATGGTCGAAAAGTCGACGCTCGACCTTGCCTATACCCACGAACTGCCGCTGGTCGCCACAAACGAGGCCTTCTTCTCCAAGCGTGAAGACTATGAGGCGCATGACGCGCTGATTGCGATCGCCGAAGGCTCGGTGGTGGCCGCAGACAATCGCCGGCGGCTTTCGCCTGACAATTTTCTGCGCGGCCAGGCCGAGGTGGCGCGGCTGTTCTCCGACCTGCCGGAAGCGATCGACAACACGGTCGAGATCGCCATGCGCTGCTCCTATTATCCGAAGAACCGCAGCCCGATCCTGCCGCGTTTCACCGGCGCCGACTCCGCCGACAAGGACGCCGCCGAGAAGGCGGAAGCCGCCGAGCTCGCGCGCCAGGCGCGCGAGGGCCTGGAGGCGCGACTTGCCGCGCACGGACCGACGCCCGGCTACACGGTCGAGCAATATCGCGAGCGGCTCGAATTCGAGCTCGGCATCATCGAGAAGATGAAGTTCCCCGGCTACTTCCTGATCGTTGCCGACTTCATCAAATGGGCGAAGGCGCAAGGCATCCCGGTCGGACCGGGGCGCGGTTCGGGCGCCGGCTCGCTTGTCGCCTATTCGACCACCATCACCGACATCGACCCACTGCGCTTCTCGCTGCTGTTCGAGCGCTTCCTCAACCCGGACCGCGTCTCGATGCCGGACTTCGACATCGACTTTTGCCAGGACCGGCGCGAGGAGGTCATCCGGTACGTCCAGCAGAAATACGGCCGCGACCAGGTCGGGCAGATCATCACCTTCGGAACGTTGCAGGCGCGTGCGGTGCTGCGCGACGTCGGCCGCGTCCTGCAGATGCCGTATGGCCAGGTCGACAAGCTCTCCAAGATGGTGCCGCAGAACCCGGCCAACCCGGTCAAGCTGGCGGACGCCATCGCCAACGAGCCGCGCTTCGCCGAGGAGGCGGAAAAGGAGCCGATCGTGCAGACGCTGCTCGACACCGCGCAGAAGCTCGAGGGCCTCTACCGCCATGCCTCGACGCATGCCGCCGGCATCGTCATCGGCGACCGACCGTTGTCGGAATTGGTGCCGATGTACCGCGATCCGCGCTCGGACATGCCGGTCACCCAGTTCAACATGAAATATGTCGAGCAGGCCGGGCTGGTAAAATTCGACTTCCTCGGCCTGAAGACGCTGACGGTGCTGGAAACGGCGGTGAAACTGATCCGGCGGCGTGGTGTCGATATCGATCTTGCCCGCATCCCGCTCGACGACCCCGAGACTTACGCCATGCTGTCGCGCGGCGAGGTGGTCGGCGTGTTCCAGGTTGAAAGCGCAGGCATGCGCAAGGCGCTGATCGGCATGCGGCCGGACTGCATCGAGGACATCATCGCGCTGGTCGCGCTCTATCGCCCAGGCCCGATGGAGAACATCCCGACCTACAACGCCAGAAAGCATGGCGAGGAGGAGATGGCCTCGATCCACCCCAAGATCGACCACCTTGTGAAGGAAACTCAAGGCGTCATCGTCTACCAGGAACAGGTGATGCAGATCGCACAGGAGCTTGCCGGCTATTCGCTCGGCGAAGCCGATCTTCTGCGCCGCGCCATGGGCAAGAAGATCCGCGCCGAGATGGACAAGCAGCGCGAGCGCTTCGTCACCGGCGCCGTAGAGCGCGGCGTCGGCAAGGCGCAGGCCCATTTCATCTTCGATCTGCTGGCGAAATTCGCCGACTACGGCTTCAACAAGTCGCACGCCGCGGCTTATGCGGTCGTTTCCTACCAGACCGCCTACCTCAAGGCGCACTACCCGGTCGAGTTCCTGGCGGCGTCGATGACGCTCGACATGAGCAACACCGACAAACTGGCCGATTTCCGCCAGGACGCGCTGCGCCTCGGCATCGAGGTGGTGGCGCCGTCGGTGATGACCAGCTTCCGACCCTTCGAGGTCGGCGAGAACAAGATCTTCTACTCGCTGGCTGCGCTCAAAGGCGTCGGCGACGCGGCGGTCGAGCACATTGTCGAGAAGCGCGGTGAGAGGCCGTTCAAGAGCCTTGCCGATTTCTGCGAGCGCGTGGATCCGAAGATCGTCGGCAAGCGCGTCTTCGAAAGCCTGATCATGGCGGGGGCCTTGGACTGCTTCGGGCACGACCGCGCCGTGATGATGGCCGGCGTGGAGCGGATGATGGGGCTCGCGTCGCTGGCGCAGCAGAACGCCATCTCGGGCCAGACGGATATTTTCGGCGCCTCGCTCGGCGCGCAATCGCAGGCGCTCAACCTGCCGGCGGCCGAGCCATGGCTTGCCGCCGACCGGCTGCACCGCGAGTTCCAGGTGGTCGGCTTCTATCTCTCTGCGCATCCGCTCGACGAATACAAGGCCGCGCTGCAGAAGATGCGGGTGCAGAACTGGGCGGAATTCTCCGCCGCGGTCAAACGCGGCGCTGCGGCCGGCCGGCTCGCCGGCACCGTCACCACGAAGCAGGAGCGCAAGACCCGCACCGGCAACAAGATGGGCGTCGTGCAGTTTTCCGACACCACCGGCCAATACGAGGCGGTGCTGTTCTCCGAAGGCTTGGCGCAGTATCGCGACATGCTGGAGCCCGGCCGTTCGGTGGTGATCACCGTCTCGGCCGAAGACCGGCCGGAGGGGATCAATCTGCGCATCCAGACGGTGCAGTCGCTGGAGGACGAAGCAAGCCGCATCCAAAAGGCGCTGCGCATCTTCGTGCGCGATGCTCAGCCGATCAACGTCCTTGCCAACCAGCTTGCCGTGAAGGGCGAGGGTCAGGTGAGCTTCGTGCTGATCAAGGAAGCCGGCCAGGGCGAGGTGGAGATCGAACTCCCCAACCGCTATCGCATCTCGCCGCAGGTCGCGTCGGCCATGCGCGCGGTGCCGGGTGTCGTCGAAGTGGAACTGGTGTAAGCGTTCCAACGACTTGTTTTCGCGCAACTCCGAACAGCAACCGGCTCACGCCTTTCCTGGAATGCTTTGGCGCGAGGCGTGGCCACCAGTTCAAGCCCCGCCGCCATCACCCGTACTGGCCAAACCACGTCATTCGCTCAACGACGTATGGTTTTGTATATCTTTGCCTAACTTGTTCTTGCTAATCTTGCAGCTGGGCTGCGGAAATGTTGGGGCCCAAGCTGTAAGCAAGGCTGACGATTGGGCAGGAGCGGGCACGATGGTCGACAAGTCGAATCTCGCGATCGTCGCAACTGATCTCGATGGGCAGCACGCCGATGACGCAGGGGCCCCTCTCGTGTCGGCCATTATCCCTTGCCTGAACGAAGAGCGCACGCTCGGCATCTGCATCCGCAAGGCGCTTGACGTTTTTTCGAAGCGGGGCATTAAGGGCGAGGTCGTCGTCGGGGACAATGGGTCGACCGATCGGTCGGTGGAGATTGCCGAGTCCCTCGGCGCGCGTGTCGTGCACCAGCGGGTCAAGGGATACGGCGCGGCGATCAGCGCGGCGGCTGAAGCTGCACGAGGCAAGTACCTCGTCATGGCGGATGCGGACGATTCCTACGACTGGAGCAGCCTAGGCGACTTCATCGACGCGCTGGAGGGTGGTGCCGAACTGGTGATGGGCGATCGCTTCGCCGGCGGTATCGAGCCCGGCGCCATGCCCCCTCTGCATCGGTATCTTGGCAATCCTGCGCTTTCAACAATTGCCCGCTGGCTTCATCATTCTCCGATACACGATTTTCATTGCGGCATGCGAGGATTCACCCGCGATGCGTTTCGCCAAATGGGCGCGCGCTCGCCTGGCATGGAATTCGCCTCGGAGATGGTCATCAACGCGCATCGCGCGGGCCTGGTGATCCGCGAGGTGCCAATCAAGCTCTATCCGGACAAGCGCGGCCGCCCACCTCACCTGCGTTCGTTCCGCGACGGTTGGCGACATCTGCGGCTGATCGTGGCCCATGCACCCAACACCATGTATCTCATACCGGGAGCGACCTTGCTGGTGTCCGGTATTGCTGGTCTTGCGGTCCTCGCGGCGGGACCTGTCCGGATCGGAGGGTGGTATTTCGGAATTCACTTCGTCGCGCTCTCCGCGATGGCGACGCTGATTGGCCTTTCGGCCATCCTTTTCGGTATGCTGGCCAAGGTGGCGATCGCTATCTATCACCCGGGCCACGGCGGCCGGGTCGTGCCTTGGCTGATGCGCGGCCGCCCGCTGGAATGGCTGGTCTTTTCCGGCGGCATGCTCGCGGTGGCGGGCTTTGTCGCGGACGTATTGCTGGCACTGCATTGGATCTTCATAGGCGGCCCGATGGAGCAATCGGTGCACCTGACCTTCGTGATCACCACCGCCTGCGTGGCCGGGATGTCCATGGTGCTGTCCGGCTTCGTTCTCAAGTTGCTGCTTGATAATCTGGACGATAGGCGTGCGTTCTGAGCGCTTCGACATCGAGCGCCTAGCGCGACGGAAAAAAGATAGAGTCGGCGCCAGCAGGTCGGTGGTGCATTGAAAGCTGGTGGGATGAGGGGAAGCAGGGCGGTTCCGCGGATTTGGGATACGGACTGGCTGGTCTTGCGCGGGCTAGCTCGGCTGTTGCGAAAAGAGGCGAGGGCGCATGTTAGGCCGGGCACACTAATGGTCGATCTCGGCTGTGGTGACATGCCCTATGCTGACATGATGTTCGAAATGAAGATCGACTATCGCGGCGCGGATATCGGCGAGGGCAGCTTCCTGAAAATTGACGAGCAGGGCCGCGTGCCACTAGCAGATGGCATCGCTGGAGCAGTGCTTTCAGTACAGGTCCTGGAGCACGTGCGCGACCTTGACTCGTACTGCGCCGAGATTCGGAGATTGCTGCGCGATGACGGTGTGCTGTTGTTGTCTACTCACGGCAGCTGGCTCTACCACCCTCACCCTGAGGACCATCGTCGTTGGACACGCACCGGACTTGTCGTAGATCTTGCCGATCGCGGCCTCGAAGTCGAAGAGGTGCATGCGATTGCCGGGCCCTTGGCAACCACGACGCTAATCCGCCTTACGGGCTTTGCTTTCTTCCTTCGCCGCCTACCGATCATAGGCGCAATTTTGGCGTCGCTCCTTGCCCTGTTGATGAACCTGCGCGCTCAATTGGAAGATCGTCTAACGCCCGCCCAGATACGCGACGACAATGCCTGCGTTTTCTTGGTCCGCGCTCGGAAGGCAGCGATATGAGCGTGCGCGCGCCCTTCGCCTATATGGTGATCGCCGGCATCTGCATCGCGCTGCACAACGTGGTCATCATCTTGTCTGACAGGGTCGGGATACGTTTGTGGCTGGCCGTACTGTTGTCCTTCTGCGTCGTGGCGGGCACTGGCTATGTGCTTCATAGCGTATTCACCTTTCGGCGACCATTGGCTCCCATAACCTTCGCACGGTACGTCATTGCAATGATCGCCAACATACCATTGGCATTTGTCACCATATGGTTTTGGCATCAGCAGGCCGGCCTGCCGATGGTGTTCGCCTCGCCACTTGCCTCGGTCTGCATGCTGGCGCTGAACTTCCTGCTTGGTCGATGGGCTATCGCCACGCCAAACCGCTGGATGACGGGGGGACCATGACCTTGGCCACGGCAATGGGCCCGATCGATCCGAAGCTTCTGCAGGACATCCTGTCGCGTCACCTCGCCTTTTATCGAAACAAGGCGCCGACTTATCAGGCGGTTATGCTCGATAGTCTACGCGAGCTGTGGGACAAGCAGCATTGCAAATTGCTCGACGTCGGTGGTGGCACTGGGGTGATCGCTCAAGCCATAGCCGAACTCTTTCCGGTGGATGAGGTGCAGACAGTGGACATGGTTGACCGTTTCTGCCCTTCGCTGAGCGTGCTGACCAAGCAGTATGACGGCAAAACCCTGCCTTTCGCGGACCGTAGTTTTGATGCGGCGACACTCAACAATGTAGTACATCACGTTCCAGTCACAGCACGTACGGACTTGCTGCGTGAAATTCGGCGCGTGGTTGATGGTCCGCTTTACATAAAGGATCACGAAAGCTGCGGAAGGCTGGACGACCTGCGCCTCACCGCAATGGATGCGATAGGCAATATCCCATTTGGCGGAATGATCTGGGCGCGCTACTTGAAGCGGGCAGAATGGGGGAAGTTAGCAACCGAAAGTGGCTACCGCATTGCTCGTCGCGCTGCGCCGAAGCAATATCGAAAAAGCATCCATGAACTGCTGTTTCCCAATCGTCTCGAAGTGACAATGCGCTTCGAGCCCGCTTGATGGGTCGGTCCGATGCGCATTTTGACCGTCAGCCATTTCTATGAAGGTCACGGCGGCGGCATAGAGCGTGTGGCCGGGCATTTGTGCCGACAATTCACGCAACTGGGCGTTCAGGCTGTTTGGGCCGCCAGCGATGCCGATCAGCCGCCGGAAAGCGACGTTGAAGCGGTCCCTCTTGCCTGCGTCGACCCAATCGAGAAGGTCATTGGGCTGCCAATGCCGCTGGCGCGCGTCCGTGCGATTCGCGCGCTGGCCCGCGAAATGCACCGTAGCAATGCGGTCGTAGTGCACGATGCGCTGTACATGACATCGATCCTGGCATTGCTGATGTCGAAGGCTTTCCGCAAGCGCGTGGTGCTGATCCAGCATATCGCCGGCATCCCCTTTTCTTCGCGCATTCTCCGCTCCGTGATGGCACTAGCCAACATCGTCATCACGCGCCCGATGCTCCGAGCCGCTGACGCAGTTGTGTTCATCAGCGACACCGTGCGCCATGATCTTGTGGGCACGCCAGCGCGCATTCCCTTCCAACTGCTGTTCAACGGTGTTGACGGTGCGATTTTTCATCCCGCTTCAGGCCCGCTGCCTGTGCCGGAGGCCCCTGCGGCGATCTCGATCCTCCTGGGTACGCGTCGCATTCTTTTCGTTGGTCGCTACGTCGAGAAGAAAGGACTGTCGGTGCTGCGGGCCTTGGCTGCGTTCCGCCAGGATCTCGCATTTTTGATGGTCGGCAGCGGCCCGATCCACCCCGGCAAATGGGGACTTGCCAATGTTCACGACCTTGGTGTCCAGAGCCCTCAGGCCCTGGCGGACCTTTATCGGGGGGCTGACTTCCTGCTGTTGCCGAGCGTCGGAGAGGGCTTTCCGCTCGTTATTCAAGAGGCAATGGCCTGCGGGCTGCCTGTCGTCTGCGGCGAACCGAGCAACCGTGCCGACCCAGGCGCGGCCAAATGGCTGCGTGGCGTTGCCATCGACCTCACCGATCCCGACGGGTCGGCCAGGCGTTGCGCCGATGCCATCGACAGCCTTGCCCTCACCTCCGAGGAGCGAGCCGCCATGGCTCGTTACGCGTTGGCGCAGTACGACTGGCGCGCAACGGCGCTCGGCGTGCTGACCTTGGCAGGCGGAGGAGTGGCCAAACCTTGACCTACTTCGCCATGGTCGATGCGGTTTCGCGTCCGCATCTGGCCGAAGTTCAGGCGCTTTCGGCCCTGGCCTGTGCTTGAGGCCTTCCAGCAACGAACACCGAACAGGGTTCCAAACGTCTGGGCCGTGTGGCCTAGCCAATTTTCTTAATTAACGTCGCTTAAATCTGAGGTTCATTCCAGGGCGGGATTGAATGCGATCAGAAGCAGGTCTGACTGATTTATTCGGTGCAGGATCGCGCCGCTTAACGATCTTTCTACGCGCTTTGATCGTACTGAAGATCGCGTTGTTGTTCGCCTTGGCTTGGAATTGCCGATTCGTCATGGACGAATTTGGTCAGCTTGGATACGCGAAGCATTTGTTTAATGGGCTGTTCGCCACCGTGCAGCCAAGCAAGGCGGTCGGTTCCACCGCCTTTTACAAGCTGGCTCACCTGATCGGTTGGGATGCCACGTCCATTCTGCTTGTCGGTCGTATGCAGACCGCGTTGCTGGCATGCGCGACCATTGCTTTGGTCTACGCCTGCGCTCGCGCGCTTGGGGAGGATCGGGTTCGTGCCTTGGCCATTGTCCTCGTCCTCTTGTGCTTCTCGAATTTCATGGAGCGCATCTTTCGCACTATCGCCGAACCGCTGGCGGTGTTCTTCGCCGTAGGGGCGCTGCTGGTCGTGCTACGGGCCCGTGAATTGAGGGGATGGCAGCTTGTCGCTGCCGGCGCCTTGAGCGGCCTGTCGTTTCTCGCAACGCAGAAATCAATCTACTTCAACCTTGCGCTAGGCCTTGGCCTGGTCACCGACGCGGCTTTGATGAGACGCTACCTGGCAGGCATGGTCCGCGGGGCATGGCTCGTGCTGGGATGGACTCTGCCTATAATCGCATATTGCTTCATCTTCGGCGGCGCCGACCCTGTTCCCATCGCCAAGAGCTTGGTGTTCGGCCCTCTTGAGGTCGCAACGCGCGGCGGCGGTGACTACGGGGGGCTGAGGCGCTTCGTGGTTCAGACGCTCGCGCGCAATTATGTTCTTTACGTCTTCTGTTTCGCCGGCATGGCTCTGTCTCTGATACAGATCATGAAGCTCGACGAGCGGAGGCGAATTGCGCTGATCTTCTCTGTCGTCATCACGGTGCTGGTCTTCGCGCACGACCAGCCGTGGCCCTACGTGTTCATCATGGCGTTGCCGTTCATGTCGCTATGGTCGTTGACGATGCTCGACGGCCTCGCAGCCCGCGCGCGTTATCTGCGCCTGGCGTGGATAGCCTTGGTCACGGCGATGGCCATAAGCTTCGTTGCCAATATACTTTACTTTCGCTTCGACAATACGGCCCAACTTGAGCTGGTGGCGCGTGCGGAGTCATTGCTTGCACCCGACGAGCGGTACTTCGACGGCATAGGAATGTTGCCCAATCGAATGGAGCCAACAACTTTGTGGCTCGACAAACACTACGTGCTCGCGACCTTGCGGGAAAGCGGGCGTTCCGAGGCTTACAATGTGCTTAGCAAGTCTCGCCCGAAGCTGATCCTGTGGTCCTACCGGATGGACTATATCTATCCGGTAGTCGCGCCCCTGATTTTGAACAGCTATGTCCGTGTGGCGCCAAACCTCAGGATCGCTGGTTTCCGCCTGCAACCCGGTGAGCGGAAGATCTTTGATGTTCCTATTGCTGGAACTTATGCGCTCTACAGCGCCGATGGAACGCCTTTGCGGGGCCGGGTCGAAATCGACGGCACCGTGCTTGATCCGCCATTTCACCTTGCGATCGGGCCAAAGACCGTAACATTACGCAACGGTGCGGGCGAAGCCCTGCTGCTGCCAGCGGGCTCTTACGCCGGACATTTCAAGGCCGGCGGCGACAATGATCTTCTATTTGATGGCGTCTACGATTGAGCGATGAGGCGAGTGATGACGGTCCCGCCGACGCCAGTTCGCAGGCAACCCAACCGGGCGTCTGACCTGGCAGCTAGGAGGTCGCGACTTCGGCAGGCTGAGGCGCCTTGCGCTGCAGGTTGAGCAGATTGCCGGTCAGGATCAGCAAGGCGCCCCCGGCGGTGAAGACATCGATCTGCTCGTTGTAAAGCAGCCATCCGATCAGCGCAGACAGCGGCACGCGCAGGAAGTCCATCGGCGAAATGACGGTCGCATCGGCGTGGCTGAGCGCGCGGGCCATGCAGAAATGGGAGGACATGCCGGTGAAGGCGACCACCAATATCGACGGCCACAGTTCGACTGCCGGGTTGCGCCAGACATAGAGCGCCGGGACGAGGCCGACCACGGACTGAATGATCAGCATCCAGAAGATGATGCGTACGACGCTGTCGGTTCGCGTCAGCGACTTGACCATGACCACCGAGACGCCGAAGCACATTGCGGCTCCCAGCACGACGAGATGCCCGGGATCGACCGAGCCGACGCCGGGACGCACGATTATCACCACGCCGATCAGCCCCAGCACGATTGCCGTCAGCCTGGCCCGCGACAGCCTTTCGCCGAGAAAGCTCACCGCCAGGATCGCCGTCCAGATCGGGGTCGTGAACTCGATCGAGATCAGCACGGCCAGCGGAATCAAGGTCAGCGCATAGAGCCAGGCGGCCTGGCCGGCATAATGGACCACGTTGCGGGCAATGTGGGCGAGCGGGCGCTGGGTGCGCATCGCCCTAAAGCCGCCGCCCATCAGCACCAGCGGCAGCAGGATGAAGAAGCCGATCACCGAGCGCAGCTCCAGCACCTGGAAGACATTGAGCGCGGCCGTCGCGGTACGGCCAGCGACCGACATCGCCAGGAACGAGGCGATCGACAGCGCCATCCAGAGCGCGGCCTTGGTGATCGAGGGAGCGGGTGCCATTGGCGCTATGTCGCAACACCGTCGTTGTGCCGCAACCGGTAGTCGCGGCATTCGACTGGGCCAGACGGCCGCATTCCGGCTCAGCTTCCGGCGAGCGACAGTGCGCGGGCGCGCTCGCGCAGCAGCTCAAGCAACTGGTTGCGACGCGGCTCCGGCGTATCGACCGGCAGCACAAAGCAAAGCGTCGTGTTGATGGCGCCGTGGCTGTCGCGGATGGGAGCCGCCATGCACCAGGTGAAACGGTCGGCGAGCGCCGAGGTCTCGCTGAAGCCCTGCCGGCGAGCCAGGTCGACATCGGCGAAGAACTCGTCGGGAGCAATGACCCGACCGTCGGGGAGTTCGTAGTCGGCGGCAGGAATGAAATCCTTGAGTTCCCTCTCCTGCATATGGCCGACCAGCAGCCGCCCCGACGCCGTCCAGGGGATCGGCACCTCGACGCCGACATCGCTCGAGATGCGGAAAGGGCCAGGAGAATCCCGGCAATCGAGAACGACATACTTGTTGCCGCGCAGACCACAGAGCTGAACGGTCTCACCGGTCTCGGCCGCCATCCTGTCCAGCGTTTCAAGGATGCGGCGATAGTGTGCGTTGTGATGCGAGTACGCCCATCCGAACAAGTGCATCGCCCGCCCGAAATAGACGTAGCCCTCGGACCCGACATTTTCGAGCATCTCGGCTTCGAGCAGGCTGTTGACGATCTCATAGGTCGTCGAACGCGGTGCGTTGATCATCTTTGCGATGTCGCCGACGCGCATCGGCGCGCGATGCTTCAGCAGGGCCTCGAGCAGCATGATGACGCGGTCGATGCCGCGGCGGCGCTCGCCGGGCTGCGGTTGTGCCCCGGCGCCTGCCTCGATCAAACCAGTTGCGCCTTCGCTCATGCCAGCCGCCCAAAAATCATTTTCGGCTCTCGTCTCAAGACGCTTGAAAGATGTCAAGGCTCAGTCTAGCATCCAGTTTGTCCGATATACAGACATTCTGTCTGGAATATCGGACAAACTAACGAGCTGGGCAGAAGAAGTCCAGACGACGAACAAGCGGTTTCCGCGACGCGGCGACCGCGGTGTTTCGCCGTCCCGACTCCGCGCGTCCGGACAAGAGCTACAGAAGGGGAACCGTCATGAAGAAGTCATCGTTTTTCGCATCCGCCAGCGCCTTTTGCCTCGGTCTCGTCCTGGCCGTGGGTGTCGGCTCGCAGGCCGATGCGGCCGCGAAGTGCATCAAGGGCGACCGCAAGGCGCCGTATACGATCGGCTGGGCCAACATCTATTCCGTGCCGACCTGGATGAAGCAGACCCAGGGCACGATCGAAGCCGAGGTCGAGGCGCTCAAGAAGCAGGGGCTGGTCGACAAGCTGGTCGTGACCGACGCCCAGGGCGACGCCAATGTGCAGATCCAGCAGATCCAGTCGATGATCGATTCCAATGTCGACGCCATCATCCTGATCGCCGGTTCCTCGACCGCTCCGGCGCGCGTGATCGCGGATGCCTGCGCCAAGGGCATTGCGATCATCAACTTCGACAGCCTGGTCGATACCGACCAGGTGACGGCCAAGGTCAACACGGATTCCTCGCAGTGGGGCGACCAGGCTGCGAAGTTCCTGATCGACGCCATCGGCGGCAAGGGCAAGATCCTCATCCTCAACGGCCCGGCCGGCGTTTCGGTCAGCGACGATCGCCGCAAGGGCGCCGATGCCGAGCTCAAGGCCCACCCCGACGTGAAAATCCTCGCCGAGACCAACACGCCGTACAATGTCGCGCCGGCCCAGGAAGCCGTCACCAGCTTGCTGTTCGCCAATCCCGAGATCGACGGCATCCTGTCGCTCGGCGGCGCGCTCTCGGCCGGTGCGGTGCTCGCGCTCGACAAGCAGGGCCGCGACCAGGTGCCGATCACCGGCGAGAATGCGCGCCAGTTCCTCGAGCTGTGGAAGCAAAAGGGCCTGAAGAGCTGGGCGACCATGCAGCCGAACTGGCTCGGCGCATTTGCCACCTACACCGCGGTTCAGGCGCTGGAGGGTAAGGACGTGCCGGCCTTCGTCAAGATTCCGCTGCCGGTCATCGACAATTCCAACATCGATCAATACCTCGCCCGGGCGAAAGATTTCCCGGCTGACGGCTACATCTATTCGCCCTACGATGAGGAGCTGTTCAAGAAGCTGCTGGCGCAGAAGTAGGCGAAGGGTCGCAGCATTGACCATGGCTCCGCTCCTTGCCGCGCGGGGGGTGTCGAAGGCGTTCTTCGGCAACCCCGTCCTGCGCGACGTTTCCATCGCTCTCCAGCCGGGCCGCGTGCATGCGCTGCTCGGCGAGAACGGCGCCGGAAAGTCGACCTTGATCAACCTCCTGTCGGGCGCCTTGCGCCCGGACAGCGGGACCATCGAGGTCGATGGGCGTGCCGTGGCACGCATGACGCCAGCGCTCGCGCGACAGGCCGGCATCGCCGTCGTGCAGCAAGAGCTCAGCCTGACGGCCAGCCTTTCGATAGCCGAGAACATCGGCATCGGCGCCTATCCCAAGCGCTTCGGGCTGGTCGACTACAAGGAGCTTGCCGCGCGGGCGAAGGCGGCATGCAAACTCGTCGGCCTCGACGAGCCGTTGTCGACACCGGTTGGGAATCTATCTCTCGGGCGACGGCAGATGGTGGAGATCGCCAAGGCTCTCTATCGCCGGCCGCGCGTGCTCATCCTCGACGAGCCGACCTCGTCGCTCTCGGCGACGGAAACGAAAATCCTCACCGACCTTTTGGGACGGCTGCGTGGAGAAGGCGTCGCCATTCTCTACATCTCGCACCGGCTCAACGAGGTGATGGCGCTCTGCCAGCATGTGACGGTGCTGAAGGACGGCGCCTGCACGGCCGACCGGCCGCTGGAGGGAACCGATGCGACTGGATTGGTGCGCCTGATGGTCGGGCGCGACCCCGGCGATCTCTTTCCGAAATGGCAGCCGTCGATATCGCCCGGCGCCGCCATCTCGGTCCGCGGCTTCTCGGCCGGCCTGATGCACGACGTCGACCTCGACATCGGGACCGGCGAGGTGCTGGGCATAGGCGGCCTGGTCGGTCAGGGGCAGGAGGATCTGCTGCTCGGTCTTTATGGGGCCATCCCGGCGAGGACGGTTTCGGCGACGGTAAACGGCGTGTCGGGCCTGCCGGGTAATGTGCCGAAAGCCAACGCGCTGGGGCTCGCCTATGTGCCAGCCGACCGTAAGCGCGAGGGCCTCCACCTTATTCATCCGATCATCACCAACATGATGTTGCCTACCCTCGCACGACTTCCGTCGTTGAAGCTGCGCAGCCGCAAGGCTGAACGCCAGAAGGGAAGGGATCTCGCCGCCCAGCTTTCCATCAAGGGCGATCTGCAGCGGCCGGCGCAGGCCTTGTCGGGCGGTAATCAGCAGAAGGTCGCGCTGGCGAAGTGGATGCCGCACGATCCGCTGGTGCTGCTGCTCAACGATCCGACGCGTGGCGTCGATGTCGAGACCAAGCGCGAAATCTATCTGATGCTTCGCGCCTTCGCCGCCGCTGGCAAGGCGGTCGTGCTGCTCAGTTCCGATACGCCGGAACTGGTGCATCTATGCGACCGCGTCGCGGTGGTTCGTGAAGGCCGCGTCGTCAGGATGATCGAGCGTGCCGCGCTGAGCGAGGAAGCCATCGTGTCGGCGGCGATGGGTGCAGAGAGGCGGAAGGTGGCGGCATGAGCATCATTCCATCCGCGAGAGCCGACGGCGCGCTCTACTGGCAGGTGCAGGCGCGCCGCAACATCGGCGTTCGCAGCCTCTTCCTGGTGGTGCTGGCGTTTCTCATCGCTTATGCCGTGCTTTTTCCGGGCCTGTTCAGGGTCTCCGGCTTTGCCAAGTTCACCCAGAGCTGGTTCCCGCTGGCGCTGGTGGCGATGGCGCAGGCGATCCTCATGCTCACCGGCGGCATCAGCCTTGCGATCGGCGCGACCGTCAGCCTCGGCGCGGTCATTGCCGCGACCACCATGGGCGGACCGCTGGGCGTCGCCGGCGGCGCGGCCGCCGTGGCGCTTGCCGGGCTCGGCATCGGCGCCGCGACCGGCTTCATCGTGGTCAGGCTGCGCCTGCCGGCGATCGTGGTGACGCTCGCCGGCTCGTTCATCATCGGTGGCGCCGCACTGCTGATCCTGCCGAGGCCTGGCGGCTCCATCCCGGCTTGGCTGTCCGACCTGCTTGCCGGCGACACGCCAGCGGCGTTCGTGCTGCTGGTGGTGGTCGTCCTGCTGTGGAAGCTCTATCTCGCCACGCCGCTTGGATTGAGCCTCTATGCCGCCGGCGAGAATCCGGTCGGGGCTTACCGTTCCGGTGTGCCGGTCGACGCGGCGCGTGTGGCCGCCTATGCGATCAGCGGCCTCTTGTCGACCGGCGCCGGGCTGTTCGTCGCCGCGCAAACGGGCTCTGGCGATCCGGTCATCGGCACCGCCTTCACGCTCAATTCCATTGCCGCTGCCGTGCTTGGCGGCATTGGCTTTCTCGGCGGGCAGGGCACCATGCGAGGCGCGCTCGCCGGCAGCCTGCTGCTCAGCCTGATGATTAGCGTGATGTTCTTCCTCGGCTTCACCCCGGTAGCGCAGTATGTCGCGCAAGGGCTGATCATCATCGGCGCGGTCGCCATCCCGCAATTCCGCAAGGTGCAGCAATGACAGCGTGGACCGAAAGCCCCGGCGGCAGACGCGCCAGGGCGATCCTCACCAGCCGACCGTTCCTCACCCTTGCCATCGTCGTCGCAGTCTGGATTGCGGCGAGCATCGCATCGCGCGGCTTCGGCGCCTACGGACATCTGCGCTACCTGGTAGAACTTGGCGCGGTGATCGGCCTCGTGGCGGCCGGGCAGACCTTCGTGGTGATCGCCGGCGGGATCGATCTCTCGGTGGCAGCGATCGTCACCGTCAGCGCCATCAGCCTGCCGCTGCTGTCATGGCAGGCCGATCCGACCGGCCTTGCCTCCGTGCTCGCGGTGCTTGCGCTGACCACAGCTATCGGCGTGGTCAACGGGTTAGGGGTGGCGCTGCTGCGCGTCCATCCGATGATCATGACGCTGGCCATGGCGACATTCCTGCAGGGTCTGCTGATCATCATTGCCGGCGGCAGTGCCGTCACCGCCGAGAACCCGCTGGTTCATTGGCTTGGCAATGCGCGGCCGGCCGGCATCCCGGCCGGCATCCTGCTGTGGATCGCGGTTTCCATGCTCGTGCTGACGCTGATGCATGCAACGCCTTTCGGCGCCCGCATCTTCGCCATGGGCGCCAATCCGCTTGCGGCTTCGCTGTCGGGCGTGCCGATCATTTCCACGACATTGGCTGTCTACGGCATAAGCGGATTCACGGCGGGGCTCGCGGGCGTGCTGGTGCTCGGCATGAACGGGCAGGGCTATGTCGGGATCGGCGATCCTTATCTGCTCGCCTCGATCGCCGCAGTGGTGCTTGGCGGCACCTCGATCCTCGGCGGGCTCGGCACCTATGCCGGCACCATCCCGGGAGCCATCCTGCTGATGACGATCACTGCGCTGATCACCGTGGTCAATGCATCGCCCGGCTGGCGCAGCATCCTGTTCGGTTCGCTCATCCTCGGGCTCCTGCTGCTCTCAGGCAGGGAGCAAGCCCGGCGATGACCCGGCGTCCAGGCGATAGATGCGAGCGGCGTTGCCAAAGAACAGCGCCGCCTGCTCGTCCCGGGAAAGATCCGCGGTGATCACCTTGAAGCTGTCATATACCTCATTGAACGAGGCGTGCAGGCCGGCGACCGGGAAGTCGGAGCCGAACATGGCGCGCTTCATGCCGAAGCAGTCGATGCAATGCAGAACGATCGGCCGCAGACTTTCGAGCGTCCAGTCATGATCGTAAGCGACCAGGTCGGATATCTTGATGGCGACGTTGTCGCGCTCGGCCAGCAGGCGCAGCCCGTCTCGCCATCTCTGCAAGCCTTCGGGATCACGGTCGATCGGGCTGCCGCAATGGTTGAGGACGAATTGCTGGTCGGGAAAGGCCGCGGCGAGGTGCGCTGCCTCGGCCAGTTGGCGTGGAAACACCATCAGGTCGAAGGAGAGCCCGTACCGGGCGAGCGAGCCAAGGCCGGCGCGCCAGGCGGGATCGTCCATTATGCCGTCGCGAGCGGCGAAGCGCCGGGCGGGATCAGGGTCCCAGCTCAGAATGTCGCGTATGCCGATGACGCGGTCGAACGCGGCCTGCGCCTCGATCAACTCCGCCGCGTTGTGGCTCGCCAACTGCACATGGACGACGTAGCGCGCCGCTACGCCGCCGCACGACTTGTCGAGCGTCTCGAGCCAGCGGGTCTCGCCGACGCTGTCGTCGCTCGCCCAGCCGGCTTCGACATGGACGCTGGCGACGACATTGTGCCGGGCGGCGTCGCGCAGATAATCCTCGGGCAGATAGTTGCGGCGCAAGGCATCAAGCTCGCCGAGGCCGCCGCGTTCGCCGGCAGAGGCGGTCAGCCAGGGATGGCGGCCGAGGCTGAGATCCCAGAGATGGTGATGGGCGTCGATGATGGGTCCGGAGTAGGGATTTGGCACGCGGTTCCCTCAGGCCTTGGCCGGCAATCGGTTGAGCCATTGTTCGGCGACGGAAGGGTTAGCATCGGATGAGCGAGAACACACCGGCCCAATCGCTTGTCGTGCATGAAAATTTCATGCTCGACGATCGTATCCGTGGCGTGCCCCCCGGCACGTCCGGATTGGATTCCAGCCTGGCCGGACAGCAAGGCTGGCATCCGGCCGATGGCCGCATGTCGCTGCCGCTGCTCACCCTTGACGAAGCGGCCTTCGCCTCAAATCGCGACTTGTTCCTGCGTTATGCGCGCGAGCAGGGCGCTGCGGTCGCGCCGCATGCCAAGACGCCGATGGCGCCGGATCTCGCCCATTCGCTGGTCAAGGCCGGTGCCTGGGGCACGACGGTCGCCGATATAAGGCAGGCAACGGTGATGCTGAAGGCGGGTCTCTCGAGACTGATCATTGCCAACGAGGTCGGCGGCGCCGGTGGTGCAGGCCGGCTCGCGAAACTGACTGGCGCGTGGCCGGATGCCGAGCTCTATGTCTTCGCCGACTCGGTCGCGGCCGTGCGGGCACTGGCGGATGCGTGGCGGGCAGCTGCCGATCTCCCGCCGTTGCGTGTCCTGGTCGAGCTCGGCGCGGCGAGGGCCGGCGCACGAACCACGGCCGAGGCCGAAGCAATCGCCGATGCCGTCGCTGCGACCGGCGGACGGCTGCGCATTGCCGGCGTCGGCACCTATGAAGGTGCTGCCGCTCAGCCTGATTCGCTGCGCACCGATGAAGCGGTCTCTGCGCTGCTGGCATCGGTGGGCGACATGTTCCTCAGGCTCCGCGCTCGCCTCGGCGGCGAGGCTCCCCTGGTCGTGACGGCCGGCGGGTCGGTCTTCTTCGACAGGGTGGTGGCGGCGCTTTCGCCGCTGGTCGAACAGGACGGCAAGGCGACGCTGGTGCTGCGCAGCGGTGCCATCTTCTTCCACGACCACGGCGTCTATGACCGATCGCTTGGCGCGGTCGACAGCCGCAGCGGTTTCGAGCTCGGCGGCGCCACCGCCTCGGCGCGCAATTCTTTCCGTCCGGTCCTGCGTGTCTGGGCCGAAGTGCTTTCGCGGCCGGAACCTGATCTCGTCATTTGCGGCATGGGCATGCGCGACGTCTCCTTCGACCAGGGTTTTCCCAAGCCGCTCAGGGTGTATCGTTCGGGCGAGCCGCTGCCGGCTTCACCTGAGAAATCGCAGGTAGTCAAGCTCAACGATCAGCATGCCTTCCTGGCTCTCCAGCCTGGCGACGACATCGCGGTCGGCGACGTCATCGAATTCGGCATTTCGCATCCCTGCACCTGCCTCGACCGCTATCGCGTTATTTTCGGTGTGGATGAGACCGGTCGTGTGGCCCATGCCATTCCGACTTATTTCGGCTGACCAGGCCTCCAAAAAGAACTCGAAAGGATCCGAGATGATCAAATACTTCCAGTCCGGCTCTCGCATGTCGCAGGCGGTGGTGTATGGCGGCATGGTGCATATAGCCGGCCAGGTCGCCAACGACCGCAAGGGGGGCATCGAAGCGCAGACCAGCGATGTTCTGGCCAAAGTCGAGGCGCTGCTGCATGAGGCCGGCAGCAGCAAGTCGAAGCTCGTGGCGGTCAACATCTTCTTGCCACAGATCGGCGATTTCGACGCGATGAACAAGATCTACGATGCCTGGGTGGATCCCGAGCGCCTGCCGGCACGCGCCTGCGTCGAAGCGCGTCTGGCCGACCCGGACCTGCGCATCGAAGTCACCGCCGTCGCGGCCGTCTGAGAGGACAGCATGCATACCGGCCTTGTCCACACGCTCGATTTCGACCGCGAAGGCAAAACGCACGGCTATCTCAGCATTCCGTTCTCGGTCGACCGCTCACCCTATTTCCAGGTCAAGGTACCGATCTGCACCATTCGCAACGGGAAGGGTCCCTCACTGCTGCTGATGGCTGGCAACCACGGCGACGAGTATGAGGGCGAGCTGTCGCTGGCCAAGCTGATCCGCCGGCTCGATCCGGCCGCAATCAGCGGTCGCATCACAATCCTGCCGATGGCGAATACGCCGGCGGTTATGGCCGCCAAGCGCTGCTCGCCGCTGGACGGCGGCAACCTCAACCGCGCGTTCCCGGGCGATCCGACGGGCACGCCGACCAGTCGGCTCGCCCATTTCCTGGAAACGGAACTGTTTCCCCGTCACGATGTCGTCTTCGACATCCATTCGGGCGGCACCTCGATGGAGCATCTGCCGACGGCGCTGGTCGAGCGCAATGCCGATGCCGAGCGCCATCGGCGGGGTGTCGAGCTAATGCGCGCGCTCGGGATGCCGTTCGGCTTCGTCGCAGACAACGGCCAGGCCTCGCCGACCTCGATGGGTGCCGCGCGCCGGGCTGGCGCCATCGGCGTCAGCGGCGAATTCGGCGGCGGCGGAACCGCTACCGTCGATTCGATGACGCTTACCGCTCGCGCGCTCGATCGCCTGATGGTCGAGCTGGGCGTGGTCGCGGCGCCGGTGCTCACATCGGACGCAGAGCCGGCGAAGCCGACGCGGTTGCTTTCGCTGTCGAGGCACAGCCAGGGCATCTACTCGACGCGGCGCGGCTGGTTCGAGCCTGCGGTCCGCCTCGGCGACAGCGTCAGTGCTGGCCAGCTGGCGGGATGGTATCACGATCTCGAACGGCTGGAGCTTGCCGAGGAGGCGATGCGTTTCTCCGAAAGCGGCATCGTGCTGTCGCGCCGGCTGCACACCATGTGCGAGGCGGGCGACTGCCTGATGCAAGTGGCCGAGCCGGTCGAAGGCTGACGCCGGCCCGGAAGGGACGAAGAACCGAGGATGAGCATGCAGCTTTCGATGTGGACCTATCCCTGGGACATTCAGGATCTCGGCCTGGAGACGGTCGAGCGCGATATTGTCCAGCGCGCCGGCCTCAACATGATCAGCCTGGCCACCTCCTATCATGCCGGTCGCTTCCTGCAGCCGCGTAGCCCGCGGCGAAAAGCCTATTTTCCAGAGGATGGCACCATCTATTTCAAGCCGTCAGCGGCGCGATGGGCCGACCTCGCCATCCAGCCCAAGGTCGCGGATGTGATCAGCGAAGGCGGCGACGTGCTTGGCCAACTCGTCCGCCGGCGGGAACAGGGCGGCCCCGGGGTCTCTTGCTGGACGGTGTGCCTGCACAACACCCGCCTCGGCATGCTTCATCCCGAGGCGGTCACTCGCAACGCCTTCGGCGATCCCAACTATTACAATCTCTGTCCCTCGCATCCCGACGCGCGCGCCTATGTCCGGGCGCTGGTTGCGGACATCTCGCACGGCTACAAACCGGACAGGATCGAACTCGAAAGCCCTTCCTTCATGGGATTTGCCCATGAGTACCATCACGAAAAGGACGGCGTCGGCCTGACGCCCGAGGAGGATTTCCTGCTGTCGCTGTGCTTCTGTCCCTCCTGTGTCGATCGCGCAGCCAAAGCCGGGGTCAACGCCGAACCGGCGCGAGCGCTCGTCCGGCAATGGATTGTCGAGACCTGCGAGCGCGCAGTGCCGGAGCGGCGCTTCCCCAGCTTTCCAGCGAGCGGACTCGAGGTTTTCGGGCCATGGCCGGAGCTACACGCCTATCTGGTCTGGCGCTTCGAGCCGGTGACCAGTCTGATCGCCGAGCTGCGCGAGGTGGCGCATCCGGTCACCGAGGTCCTCATCATCGACCTCAAGGAAGGCTGGCTGGGTGGCTGCGATCTGGCGGCTGTCGGCAAGGTCTGCGACGGGGCGATCCTGTGCGCCTATGACATGCAGGCCGAGGATGTCGCAAGCCTGGTGACGGACGGCCGCGCCGCGCTCGGCGCCGGCAAATTTCTCGGCACCGGCTACCGGCTTTTTTACCCGGAAATGGCGGGTCCGCAGTTGCTAGCGGCGAAGGTCAGCCCGGCGCGGAAAACTGATGTCGATGGCATCAATTTCTATAATTACGGGCTGGTGCCGGCAGCGCGGCTGGATTGGGTGAAGGCCGCGCTCTCGGCCTGAGCCGCCGCCGGCTTAAAATACCCTCACGCCAACCGACATTGTTGCAAAACGGTGATATCGGCAGGGGAACCTGCCAAGATCGCTTGCGTTCCTGAGTCTGTTTGCGCCTTCCGAGGCCAGGAGGCGCGTTTCGGCTCCAACGGGGGAGAATTTCGATGAGACCAGTGGTTCCGCTCGTTCTCGCCGGCTGCCTGATGACTGCCGCGAGCGCCTACGCCGACGATGCAGATTTCCTGCGCTCGTTCCAGGGCAGCTTCGCCGGCAACGGCACCTTCAAGGTGAGCGCGAATGCGCCGACGGTGAATATCTCCTGCGACTTCAAATCCGGCGCTACCTCGACCTCGCTGTCGCTCGACGGCAAATGCCGCGGGCTGATCTTGATGACGCGGGAGATCAGCGCGGATCTGAAGGCCACCGGCAGGGGCTATAGCGGCGTCTATATCGGCTCACGTACCGGGCCGGCGCAATTGAACGGCAGCCGCTCGGGCAACGCGCTCAATCTCGGCATCCGTTGGGCAAAGGAGGTCAATGGCGACCGCAAAGCGCAGTTGACCGTCGAAAAGACCGGCAGCGACAGCATGCGGCTGACGGTGACCGACACGGATCCAGAAACTGGCAAGACCATGGTGACGAGCCGGATCGACCTGCAGCGCACCTGATCAAGCCGCCCATGAATGCCAGCCGGTCTCAGTCCTCGAGCGGCTCGGGCGGGTTGGCAGCACGGCCCTTGCCGAAGGTGTAACCGGTCTCGACGGCCTTCCTGCCGAATTTGTCGCGCAGCTCGTCGATCGCGGTTTCGGCCATCGCGCGCTTGCGCGACTGGACGTCGACCAGATCCGGCGGATCGGCCTTCCCGTCGTCGGAAAGATCGCTGACGCCGATGCCGAGCAGGCGGAATTTCGTGCCGTCGGTCTCGCGACGCAACAAATCGAGCCCGGTTTGGAAGATGCGATCGGCCAGCCGTGTCGGATCGCCAAGCTGGCGGTTGCGTGTGCGCAGCTTGAAATCCTGCGTCTTCAGCTTCAGCACCACGGTGCGCCCGGCAATGCCGGATTTCTTCAGCCGCGCCGAGACTTTTTCCGACAGGCCGCGCAGCACCGGCACCAATTCTGCCAGCGAGCCGATGTCGTTGTCGAAGGTGGTTTCGGCCGATACGCTCTTGGCATCGCCGTCGGGGTCGACGCGGCGGTCATCCTCGCCGCGCGAAAGCCGGTAGAGCCGGTCGCCCATGACACCGTAGCGCCGCATCAGCTCGCCGCGCTCCATGCGCTGCAGCTGGGCAATGGTGCGGATGCCGTCGCGCTCGAGCGTCGCGGCCAAGGCCTTGCCGACGCCCCAGATCAGCGTGACCGGCTGCCCGGCGAGAAAGCTTGGCGCTTCCGCTTCGCCGATGACTGAAAAGCCGCGCGGCTTGCGGAAGTCCGACGCGATCTTGGCGAGGAACTTGCAGTAAGAGAGACCGGCGGAAACGGTGATGCCGAGTTCCTTCTCGACGGTCTGTGCGAAGCGGGCCAGCACAAGCGCCGGCGGCATGCCATGCAGCCGCTCGGTACCGGCGAGGTCGAGAAAAGCTTCGTCGATCGACAGCGGCTCGACCAGCGGCGTCAGCGCCTGCATCAGCGCGCGCACCTCGCGGCCGACGCGGACATATTTTTCCATGTTCGGCGGAATCACCACGGCCTCGGGACAGGCCTCGAGCGCCTTGAACATCGGCATCGCCGAGCGCACGCCCTGGATGCGGGCGATGTAGCAGGCAGTGGAGACGACGCCGCGCCTGCCGCCACCGACGATGAGTGGCTTGTCCTTCAGCGCCGGATTGTCCCGCTTTTCGATGGCGGCATAGAAAGCGTCGCAGTCGATGTGAGCGATGTGCAGCCGGTAGAGTTCCGGATGACGGACAAGGCGCGGGCTGCCGCAGCGCTCGCAACGGCGCGTCTCGCTGCGCTGAGAAGCCAGGCAGTCGCGACAGAAGCCGTGTTCGGGATTGTTGACAGGAGCCGCCATCGCTGCGAACATAAAGAGAACAAACGCAATGGTACGACAGTGCAGGGCCTGCAACAAGCTTGGCCTGGGGAGAACGTATGAGCACGACCATAGTACCGCTGAGTCCTGAGCGTTGGACCGATTTCGAGGATCTCTTCGGCAAGCAGGGCGCCTGTTACGGCTGCTGGTGCACGCATTTCCGGCTGACCCCGGCGGAGCGGCGGGCAAGCGACCGCGAGCGCAACAAGGATCACATCAAGGCGCGCATCGAAGCCGGCCCGCCGCCCGGGCTTCTAGCTTTCGAGGACGGCAAGGCCGTCGGCTGGATGCAGGTCGGCCCGCGCGCCGACGTGCCTGAATGGAACAATCAAGGCCGGGGCTCGGCGCCTGTCGATCCCGCGGATGCCCAAGACCCGAACGTCTGGGCGATCTCCTGCTTTTTCATTCGCGCCAAGGCGCGGGGCAGGGGCATCACTCATCGCCTTGTCGACGGCGGCATCGCCTTTGCCCGCGAAAATGGCGCCAGGCTGCTGGAAGCCTGCCCGATCGATCTGTCGCGCGATTCGCGTTCGATCGGGCTGTTCGTCGGCTCGTCGCGCGTGTTCGAGAAGGCCGGGTTCGAGAGGCTTCTGGAGCGCAAGCCCGGCAGGCCGCTGATGCGGCTGGTGCTTTAGCCGCTTGATGATTTGGCTTACAGTCATCGTCTTGCGGCTGTAATGCTTCTTTTCCACCAGAAGACGAAACGATTTGCCTTCCGAGACCGACGGAGACTGACGTGAATTGTGTTTTGCCACTTGTTTTCATTCTTGCTTTCAGCGCGCCGGCCGTTGCGCAGACCGTCGACAGCCAGGGCGCCAAACAGCTTTCGGACAATCTGGCGCGCTATCTCGGCAAGCAGGCGTTCGAGAAGGGCGTGCTCAAGGTCTCGGTCGAAGGCGACGCCTACAAGATCGCAGTGGACGTCAAGGCCCTGGTCAGCGCCCTGCCGGAGCAGAAGCCGTTCAAGATCGACCTCGCGCCCTATGCCTTGATGGTGAAGCCGCGCAGCGATGGATTCTGGGAGGTCACCTCGGATTTTTCCCACACCATGTCCTTCGAATTCAACGGACCCGAAGGCCCGCAAAGCATCCAAGTTTCGGTCAAGGACGGCAAGGGCTCCGCCGTCTACGATCCGAACCTGGCGGCGTTCACCAGCGGCGCCAGCTCGATGGCCGGCATGACGATGACGTCTCGGGAAGCCAAGCAGCAGGCGGACGTCACCGCCGGTGCCGGCACCGCGACGATTGCCGCCACCAAGTCGGCCAATGGCGGCGTCGACTTCAAGGCAACGCAAAAGGTCTCGAGCTTCGTCGAGACTATCAAGATGGACGATCCCAACAGCGGAATGAATTTTCCAGTCACCCTGAAAACGCCCGAACTTTCCGTTGATGCGAATGGCAAGGGCGTACGGACGAAGCCGTTGCTCGACCTTCTTGCCTTTGCCGTCGCCAATGAGGACGAAGGCAAGCTCAAGGCTAACCAGGCGGAGCTCAAATCGCTCCTGTTGGCCGCGCTGCCCGTCTGGGAAAGGATCGACGGCAACTACAGCTTCAAGGATTTCGAGGTGGAGAGCCCTGTCGGCAAATTCGCGGCGAAGCAGTTCAGCACCGCGTTCGCGATGGACGGAATCTCACCGAACGGCAGAGTCGATTACTCGATCAAGGCCTCCGGCCTGACGATCCCGCAGCAAGCGCTGCCCGCCTGGAGCGTCGCGTTGCTGCCGACGGATATCGACCTCAACTTCGGTGGCGCCAATATTGATCTCGATACCATGGCAAGGAAGACGATCGAAGCCTTTGATCTCAATAAGAATCCGTCGCTGCCGGATGCATTCGGCAAGGCTTTGGTCGAGGATTTCAAGGCCAAGAAGCCCAAGATCGTGTTCGGGCACTCGACAGTAAAGAATGGCGGTATCGAAGTCGCCATGGAAGGCGAGGTGTATTTCCCGGATAGCAAGAAAGCCGATGGGAGCGTGACCATCGACGTCGCCGGCTACGACAGGATCGTCGATGCCCTGAAGGAAGCGGCAAAGAGCGATGAGCAAATGGTGCAGGCCTTCCCGTTCGCGCTTGCCGTCAAGGGTTTTGGCAAGACACTGCCTGACGGTCGCCTGGAGTGGGTGATCAACACCAAGGCCGATGGGTCCATCGTCGTCAACGGCGCCATGCTGAAGGGCCCGGATAAAGTCCAGGACGACAGCGCGGGGCAGGACGACAATTCGAGCGGCGATGACGGCGCGAACGGAACGGACAATTCAACCGGCGGGGCCGATTCGGACGGCGGCGACAATGACGGGGCTGGAGCGAAGCTGCAGCCCTGAGCGCCTGAATTATAGCCCGAGCGCGCCCGCAATCCTCGGCGCCGCCTCGCGCCAGTTATCGACCGAGATGATGTCGTCCGGCGTCGGCGGCAGGAAAGCGCGCAGCGAATTGTCGGCCATCAGGTGGAAGAGGTGCGCGTCGACCACAGAGCTGCGCGCCGACAGCAGGTTGGAGGGCTGGTCGTCGACGAAGGCGACGGGCCGGCCCTTGGCGCCGCGCAGCTTGGCGATGGCTGGGCCCTTGGCCATTTCGGTGGTCAGGAGCGGGTAGTTCAGGCCAAGCGCGTCGAGATACGCCCGGCGCACGGCGCGGTGCTTGTGTGGCATCGCGGTCAGGAGCACGATTTCGGCGCGCTGTCCGAGCGACGCCAGCGCCTCCGCGGCGCCGTCGGTGATGCTTTGCCAATCGGCCTGGGCATCGAAGAAATCGCCGAGAAGCGCCGTCACTTCCGCCTGCTCGATCAGCCGGCCGGACGTCGTCTCGGCGATGTTGCCGGTGAGGCGGAAGGAGGCGAGAGTCAGCCCGAAGCCGCGCGACTTCAGGTAGCGCGGGAAGGGACGGATAAATTCGAGCACGACATCATCGACATCGAGCACCAGCAGCGGCCGGTCGTCGGCCGCCAACTCCTCGATCTGGCGCGCGGTTTCGGGATCGTCGCTCATGTCGAGCGCTCATGATCGTCGTTGCCGAGCGGCAGCTCCCGCAAAGCCTTGCCGACGGCAGCCGGTGGCGTGCCCGTTTCCTCGGCAAAGCGCAAAAGCGTCGGCTCGTGGGCGAGGATGAACTGCAGCACGCCGGCAAGGAAGCCCGGCTCCGCGGCAGCGTGGCGGATCGACCGCGCCTCGATGCCGGTTATCGCCAGGAAGCGAGGCAACAGCTCCGGATCGCCGGCGACGAAGCCAAGCGCCCTGACGGCAAGGGTTTCCGCCTCCTCGCGCATTGACGCTGCGTTCGTCATCATTACCTTTTGCCGATGTGCATGTTGAGTCTTTCTTCCGCAGTAATGGCAAGCGTCGCTTGCGGCAAGTCTCAGCCGCTTCAGCCCTGCAGCCGCAAGTGGAATGGGTGTGCTTTTCCAACGGCAGGTTTGCGTTTCGTCAATCATATTGACGTAGGGTACAGGCGGGTTGGGTGCGATCCGGCAAGGACGCATGACGGCGGTCTTCGGCTCAGGGGACCGTCGGGACGGGAAATTGATGGCTAAGAAGGTCATGATCGTCGAGGACAATGAGCTCAACATGAAGCTCTTTCGGGACCTCATCGAAGCCAGCGGTTACGAAACGGTCCGCACGCGCAACGGCCTGGAGGCGCTGGATCTCGCGCGCCAGCACCGGCCGGACCTGATCCTGATGGACATCCAACTGCCCGAGGTTTCTGGCCTGGAAGTGACCAAGTGGCTGAAGGAAGACGACGAACTGCACTCGATCCCGGTCATCGCCGTCACCGCCTTCGCGATGAAGGGCGACGAAGAGCGCATCCGTCAGGGCGGCTGTGAGGCCTATATTTCCAAACCGATCTCGGTGCCGCGCTTCATCGAAACAATCAAATCCTATCTGGGCGATGCCTGAGCCGGAGCCTTTGAGATGACCGCGCGGATCCTCGTCGTCGATGACATCCCCGCCAATGTGCGGCTGCTGGAGGTTCGGCTGCTGGCCGAATATTTCGAGGTGCTGACGGCCGGCAACGGCCCGGATGCGATCGAGACCTGCGAAAACGGCAAGGTCGATGTCGTGCTGCTCGACGTGATGATGCCGGGCATGGACGGCTTCGAGGTCTGCAAGCGGCTGAAGAGCGACCCGGCGACCTCGCATATTCCGGTTGTCATGATCACCGCGCTCGACCAGGTATCGGACCGGGTGCGCGGCCTTGAGGCGGGCGCCGACGATTTCCTCACCAAGCCGGTCAATGATCTGCAACTGATGACGCGGGTGAAGAGTCTGGTCAGGCTGAAGTCGCTGACCGACGAATTGCGGCTGCGCGCCTCGACCACGCGCAACATCGGTATCGAAGAGCTGCTCAGCCGCAACTTCGCGACGGAAGATACCAAGCCCAAGGTGCTTCTGGTGGACGAGCGCAAGTCGTCTATCGAGCGTATCCAGAAGATGCTTCGCGGCAGCGCCGATCTCGACGTCGCCACCGATCCGAATGCCGGATTCTTCCAGGCCGCCGAGACTGCCTATGAATGCGTGCTGATCTCGACGGCCTTCGCCGATTTCGATGCGCTCCGGCTTTGCTCGCAACTGCGCTCGCTCGACCGCACCCGCTTCCTGCCGATCATGCTCTTGGCCGATGAGGGCGAGGAGGGCCGCATCATCCGCGGCCTCGAACTCGGCATCAACGACTATCTGACGCGGCCGATCGATCAGCACGAGCTGACGGCGCGCCTGCGCACGCAGGTGCGGCGCAAGCGCTATAACGATCAACTGCGCGCCAGCGTCACCCAGACCATCGAGATGGCGGTGACCGACGCGCTGACCGGCCTGCACAACCGCCGCTACCTGGACAGCCATCTTGAGACGCTGTTCGACCGCGCCGTGGCGCGGCGGCGGCCGCTCTCGGTGATGATCACCGACCTCGACCGTTTCAAATCCATCAATGACGCGCATGGCCACGACGGCGGCGACGACGTCCTGCGCGAATTCGCCAGGCGGCTGCGCAAGAACGTGCGCGGCATCGATCTCGCCTGCCGCTTCGGCGGCGAGGAGTTCGTCGTGGTCATGCCGGATACCGACGGGCCCATCGCCGAGAAGGTGGCCGAGCGTATCCGCGCCGAGATCGCGCAGGCGCCCTTCGCAATCGGAAGCAGTGGCAAGACGATCGAGGTGACGGTCAGCGTCGGCGTGTCATCGGTGCTGAGGGGAGCCGATACGGTCGCGGGGTTGATGAAGCGAGCCGACCTTGCGCTCTACGAGGCCAAGAGCGGCGGCCGCAACCGGGTTGTCGCCAAGGCCGCCTAATCCATGCCACCCAATGGTGCGCAGCAGTTTTGCCGCATCGACATGGACAAGACCAGAAGACTTAAGCGCGTTGCCTGAAATCGTTGCGCCGTGAAGCGGTTACGCACGGAAGCCCCAATTCCGCGTCAACCCGATAGGGTTAGGAATTTACCTTAATCCAAGCGATTCGGGAGCCGTGGTTAAGAAATGGTTGATTTTCATACGTTCTTGCGCAAATCTGCTTGGCATAGACCGAAGACGAAGCCGGCACGAGGGTAGACTGCCCGGCTCGATCCAAAAAATACCCCATGATGCTCAGGTCCGCCGCATCTCCTGGGTCCGTGGGGTCGGCCGGCCGGCGCTGGCACATAGTGGCCTCCTCGTACCGCTGCCAACCGCCGACCGGCCCCCTTTTTCTCATGCATGATTCAGCGTCAGGCAGCCGCGGGCTTTCTTGCTCGAGCGTCCGCCCGCTGAAAACAAAAACGCCGCCCCAAGGGGCGGCGTTCGGCATTTCAGGATAAACCGGATCACTTGATCTTGGTTTCCTTGAACTCGACGTGCTTCTTGGCAATCGGGTCGTACTTACGGAACGACAGCTTGTCCGTCTTGGTGCGGCTGTTCTTGCTGGTCACGTAGAAGAAACCGGTGTCGGCGGTCGACAGAAGCTTGATCTTGATGTTTGCGGCTTTGGCCATGATGTTCGTCCGTTAATGTTCGTGGAGTTTTGGCCGCTGGAGCACGGGGAAAACACCCGGACGCGGGAAACTTGGCGCGACACATAAAGAACGCGCCCGGAAAGTCAAGTCCAAGCGCCTTCTTGCCCCGTTTTGACGCGGCGGAACTCGCCGCGTCAGGCGTTCTCCCTGACCTGCAGATCGGCCTTCTTCCAGTCGCCGGTGGTGTTCCACCAGCGGTTCAGATTGGTATGGTCGTCGAGTCCCTTGGAACGGCTGGTCAGCAGCGGCTGAATGCGGATCACAGGCTCCTGGTAGGAATGGGCCTGGAATATCGCTTCGGCGACACGGGCGGCGAGCGCCTGATCGTCGGGCAGTTCGAACGACACCTCGACCGTGCCCGGCCGCCTGCGCAACTCGATCTCGGCGCCCGCGGCAGCGCCTTCGAGCGTCCGGTATCGCTCTATGCCTTGCGCCGACTGGTAGGCATTGCCGTCATACTTGCCCATGCGCAGCGGCGTGATCGCCACCACCGCCTCCATGATGCGCTCGACATCGGCTGCCGGCGCCTGGAAGGTGACGAGCAGAAGCAGTTCCATCCTGAGGGATTTGGTTTCAAAGCCGCTGTCGATCATCGCTATATCCTCGCTCTTCCTGCATCGGAGCGAGGGTATAGCAGGGGGCCTGCTGACACGGTGATGTCAGCATGCCCGGCGCTGGGCGACATTTTCACTAGAGGATCTTTCGCACCAGCCTGACGAGGACCAGGAGCATGTACGCGGCAAAGAACAGCGCCAGCGACCAGCCGAAGCCCGAAGGGCCGAAGGCGTCCATGCCGATGCCGATCGCCTGCGGACCGATCACCATGCCGACGCCGTAGCAGAGCACGAAGGCGGCATTGGCGGAGGCGAGCTCATGGCCGGAAAGCTGGGAACCCAGATGCGCAAGGCCGATCGTGTACATGGCCGCGACCACACCGCCCCAGACGAACAGAAGCGCCGCCATCAGGTGCCAGTCCTTGGCGAAGAAAGGCATGAACACGGTTCCGATGAGGCCGACCGTGGCGCAGGCCAGAAGCAGGTAGCGGCGGTCCGAGACGCGGTCGCTGATCATCCCGATCGGTATCTGCAGCAGAACGTTGCCGAGGCCGATCATGGTCAGCAACAGCGCGGCGTCGGCCTCCGAGTAGCCGATGCGACTGCCATAGACCGGGAATAGCGAAAAGCCGCCGGTCTCGACGGCGCCGAATACGAGCACGGCGAAGGTTGCTGTGGGCACCATCCAGATATAGCGCAGGAAATGGCTGGTTTCGCCGTCGGCGACGATCGCCGGGCTCTCGTTACGAGCCGCCAGCACCGGGATGGCAGCGAGCGTCACCAGCGCAATGGTGACGCCGAACGGCAGGAAGCCACCGGAGCCGACATGGGCGAACAGCCACGGCCCGGCAGCGAAGCCCAGGGAAAGCACCGTGGCGTAGATGCCAAGCACAAGGCCGCGACGATGCGGTGGCGCCGAGGTGCTGATCCAGAATTCCGACAGAATGAAGAGCACCGTCAGCGAGATGTGCAGCGCGACGCGGAGCGGAAACCACATCCAGAAGGCCGGCGCGAAATGGAAGCCGACAAAAGCGAGCGCGCCAACGGCGATCATCAAAAGCATGGTCTGGGCGACGCCGAGGCGCATGGCCAGCGGCGTGGCGAGCGGCGCGCCGGCGATCGAGGCGAGCCCGGCGACCGCCGTGTTGAGGCCGATCATCGAGGCCGAGTGGCCGCGCGATTCGAGGATGACGCTGAGCAGCGGCATGCCGAGGCCGATGGCAATGCCGACCACGCTGATCGAGGAGATCGCCGCAGTCATCGGCAGCCAGTGTACGCGTTCGTCGCCCTGTTGCTGGGTATCGACCGTCATCGATGGGGATGCTCTGCTTCTAAAGGACTTCGCGAACGAAGCGGTTTCGGATGAGGCGGAAGAACGGCACTGCGCCGCCCGGACGCAGTAACGGATCGCGGGCGAGGCGCCTTTCCAGTTCTTCCAGGATCATGCGGGTGATGTCGGGAATGTCGGCCTTGCGGGCGTTGCCAAGCGGTAGCCAGACGAGCTCTTCCAACTCGTTGGTTGGACCGCCGTCGGGCAATTCGACGGCAACATCCTCACGCCAGGCGCTGAAGAACCGGGTATCGAAGCGGCGCACGCGGTTGGGCGGCGTGATGGCGCGCGCAATAAAGCGCAGGGCGTCCAGCGACGGTGCGACGCCGTGTTCGACGAAACCCTGCCAATCGCGCTTGGCGGTCGCGAACGGGCCTTTACGGCCGATAAGCAGGCCGGCTTCCTCGTAAGTCTCACGAATTGCCGACATGGCGATGGCGCGCGCCCGTGCGGCGCTCGCGCGGCCGGGGCCGCTCACAAGCCTTGCCTCTTCCTCACGATGCAGCGGGGCAGCCACCGGAACGCGGCTGTCGGCGGGATCGGTGCGGCCGCCGGGGAAGACGATTTTTCCCGGCATGAAGGCGTGGCCGGCATGGCGCCGGCCCATCAGCACCAGAACGTCGCTGGCTCTCCTGTCGAGCAGGATCAAGGTTGCGGCATCGCGCGGGCGAAGCGGCCGACCGCCGTGCACGGCCAAGCCTTTATCGAGCTTGTCGACATCCGCCTTGGTCATTCCTTCCATGCGCTCGACCTAGCGGAAACTTCTCGAACGCGAAAGTGGCTTACGTGTTCGGGCCTTTGCACCAGCCCCGGACCAAACGTCGCTGCCGGAGCAATTCCAGGAAAAACGCGCAGCGGTTCTCGATCTGGAATTCCACTGCTCGGAGATGGTCGTTGTTTGTATCAAGGACAGAACCGCTCCAGGCTTAGAGATGCGGCTCGAACTCGTCCTTCTCGCCGCCGAAGCCGTGCATATAGAGCGCCCATTGCAGGCCAATGACGGCGCCTTTGACCGGCTGCAACAGCGCGACGGCCAGAATAATGGTCAGCGGCACCCAGATCAGCGCGTGCTGCCAGGTCGAAAGCGTGGTGGCGGCCTCCACAGTCATGAAGGCGCCAACCACAATGTGGCCGACGATGACGATCACCAGATAGGCGGGAAGGTCGTCGGCGCGATGGTGATGAAGCTCCTCGCCGCAGACGCCGCATTTGTCGACGGGCTTTGTGAAGGCGCCGAACAGCTTGCCTTCGCCGCAATGCGGGCACCGGCCAAGCATGCCGCGCTTGATTGCCGTCCACAGCGGACGCGCGACGCGGCCCGAATGGTGCTCGCCGCCGAAAACCTGTTCTTCCATGCCCTTCGACATCATCTTCTCCTGCCGCGGGGACCCATGCGCGACTGCGACGCGCGGGCGCGGCCCTTGGTCTTGTGGAACGACCGTCGCGAGCCTGGCAGCGGCTTCGGGTCGCTCAGCATTTCGAAACGCATCGCGCCCGCCATCGGCGCAACCTCGAGCAGCCGCACCTCGACGCGGTCGGCTAGCTGGTAGCCCTTGCCGGTGCGCTCTCCGAACAGCGATCGAGCGGTTTCATCGTAGATATAGTAATCGCCGTCCAAACTTGACACCGGGATGAAACCATCGGCGCCATACTGCGGCAATTGGACAAAGAGTCCCGCCTTGGCGACGCCGGAGATGCGAGCGTCGAAGGTGTCGTTGATGCGCTCGGCGAGATAGGCCGCGATCAGCCGGTCGACCGTGTCGCGTTCGGCCGCCATGGCGCGGCGTTCGGTGGCCGAGATCAGCGCGCCGACCTCTTCCAGGCGATCCGCTTCCTGCTGCGTCAGGCCGCCGGGACCGAGGCCGAGCGCGGCAATCAGTCCGCGATGCACGATGAGATCCGCATAGCGCCGGATCGGCGAGGTGAAATGCGCGTAGCGTCTCAGGTTGAGACCGAAATGGCCGATGTTCTTCGGCGAGTATTCGGCCTGGCTCTGTGAGCGCAGCACCACTTCATTGACCAGCGCCTCGTTGTCGGCGCCGCGCACCCGCTCCAGAATGCCGTTGAACTGCCCGGGCCGCATCTGCGCGCCGCGCGTCAGCGACAGGCCAAGCGTGTGCAGGAACTCGCGCAGCGATTCCTGTTTCGCCAGCGACGGCGCGTCGTGGATGCGATAGACGAGCGGCTCTTTCTTGCATTCAAGCGTCTCCGCGGCCGCGACATTGGCCTGGATCATGAACTCCTCGATCAGCTTGTGGGCGTCGAGGCGCTCCGGCACGACGACCCGGTCGACGGTGCCGTCGGGCTTGAGCAGGATCTTGCGTTCCGGCAGCTCCAGTTCGAGCGGCTGGCGGCTGTCGCGGCCGCGCTTGAGCACGGCATAGGCATCCCAGAGGGGCTTCAGAACGCCTTCGAGGATCGGCCCCGTCTTGTCGTCGGGCACGCCATCGATCCCCGCCTGCGCCTGCGGGTAGGCGAGCTTGGCCGCCGATTTCATCATGATGCGGTGGAACGAGTGCCTGAGCTTGCGGCCTTCCGCCGAAAAGGTCATGCGCACGGCGATCGCCGGGCGGTCCTCCGCTTCGCGCAGCGAGCAGAGGTCGTTGGAGATGCGCTCGGGCAGCATCGGCACGACGCGGTCCGGGAAATAGACCGAATTGCCACGCTTCAGCGCCTCGCGGTCGAGCGGCGTGCCGTAGCGGACATAGGCCGCGACATCGGCGATTGCCACGGTGACGATGACGCCGCCGGGATTCTTCTTATCCGTATCGGGCGTGGCGAACACCGCGTCGTCATGGTCCTTGGCGTCGGCCGGATCGATGGTAACCAGCGGCAGATCGCGCCAGTCCTCGCGCCCGGCAAGCGAAACCGGCTTCACGGCGTCGGCTTCGGCGATCACATGGGCCGGAAAGACGTGGGGTATGTCGTGGGCGTGGATGGCGATCATCGAGACCGCCTTCTCGCTAGTCAGCGAGCCCAGCACCGCCAGCACCTTGGCCCGCGGCAGGCCGTAGCGCGAAGCGCGCGCCGGCTCGACCTCGACCAGATCGCCATTTTTGGCGCCGTTCTGGAATTCCTTGTCGACGATCAGCTCGGGCTGGCGGCGTTCCACCGGCTCGATGCGAAAGGTGCCGTCCTTCAGCACGCGGAAGACGCCGAGCACGGCTTCGCTGCGCTTCTCGAAAATCTTCATGACCCGCCCGGTATAGGCGGGGCCTGAGGGATCGTCGGTCGGGAAGGTCTTGGCGAGGACGCGGGCGCCGATGCCCGGAACCGGGCCGCTGGCGCCGCGCGAAATGCGGATGGCGATCACGGGCGGCGAGCCCGGGCCGGTGTATTCGCTCGGATGCGCCAGAAGCACACCATCGTTATCGCGGCCGAAAATGTCGAGCACGGCGACATGGGGCAGGGAGCCGGCGCGGGTGAGCCGCTTGCGGTTCCTGGTCAGCAGGCCCTCATCCTGCAGGTCGCGCAGCAGATCCTTGAGCCAGATGCGGTCCTCGCCGCGCAGCGCGAACGCCTTGGCGATGTCGCGTTTTCCGGAGCGGTCGGGGTTCTCAGCGATGTAGCGCAGGATTTCGTCGCGCGAGGGCCGGTAGTCATCCTTGACCACCTTCGCCCTGGTGTCGGCGCTGCGCGGATCGCCGTGACTTCTTCCGGAGATCCTGCGCGCCACGTCGTGCTATCCTTTCTTTGCCGCCCGGCGGAACGGCTTCTTGCCGCCTCCGCCCTTGGCTTCCTTCTCAGCAATCAGGGCGATTGCCTCGTCCATCGTCACCGATTGCGGATCCTTGCCCTTGGGCAGCGTGGCATTGACCTTGCCGTAATTGACGTAGGGTCCGTAGCGGCCGTCGCGCACGACGATCTTGCCGCCGCCGTCGGGATGCTCGCCCAGTTCCTTCAACGCAGCCGGCGTGCTCCCGTTGCGGCCGCCCTTGCCCTTCTGCTGCTTCTCGGCGATCACCGAAACGGCGCGGTTCAGGCCGATCGAGAACACGTCCTCGATGCTTTCGAGATTGGCGTAGGTGCCGTCGTGCAGCACGAAGGGTCCGTACCGCCCAAGACCGGCCGAGATCATCTTGCCGGTTTCCGGATGCTTACCGACATCGCGCGGCAATGCCAGCAGCGCCAGCGCCTTCTCATGGTCGATCGACTCGGCGGTCCAGCCCTTGGGCAGGCTCGAGCGCTTAGCGTCCTTGCCTTCGCCGCGCTGGATGTAGGGGCCGAAGCGGCCGCTCCGGAGCGTGATCTCCTCGGCGGTGTATGGATCCTTGCCGAGTAGCTTGACGCCGTCGTCGCCGTTGCCGTTCTCGCCGTTGGGATTGGCGGCGTCGCCAAGCTGGCGGGTATAGGAGCATTCCGGATAATTCGAGCAGCCGACAAAGGCGCCGAACTTACCGAGCTTCAGCGACAGGTTGCCGGTGCCGCATTTCGGGCAGACGCGCGGGTTTGAGCCGTCCTCCCGCGCGGGGAACACCAGCGGCGCCAGCTCGTCGTTGAGCGCATCGAGCACGTCTGAGACGCGCAGTTCCTTGATGTCGTCGACGGCGCCCGAAAAATCCTTCCAGAAGTCGCGCAGCACGTCCTTCCAGGCGAGCTTGCCGTCGGAGATCTCGTCGAGCTTTTCCTCGAGCGAGGCTGTGAAGTCATATTCGACATAGCGCTCGAAGAAGCTTTCGAGGAAGGCCGACAGCAGCCGGCCCTTGGCCTGCGGCACCAGCTTGCGCCGGTCGATGGCGACGTAGTCGCGGTCCTCAAGCGTCTTCAGGATCGCCGTGTAGGTCGACGGCCGGCCAATGCCGAGCTCTTCCAGCTTCTTGATCAGCGACGCCTCGGAATAGCGCGGCGGCGGCTCGGTCGTGTGCTGGGTGGCGTTGATCGCCTCGCGGGCAAGCTGCTCGCCGGCGCGGATCTCGGGCAGGCGGCGGCTTTCCTCGTCCTCCGCGTCCTCGTCCTTCTGGTCGGTGTAGGCGGCGATGAAGCCGTCGAAGCGGATGACCGAGCCGACCGCGCGAAGCTCGGCGGTGCGGGCGCCGTTGACCGCCTCGATCTCGACCGTGGTGCGCTCGATCTCGGCCGGCTGCATCTGGCTGGCGATCGCGCGCTTCCAGATCAGCTCATAGAGGCGCGCCTGATCGGCATCGAGATATTGCCTGACCGATGCCGGCGTGCGCTTGAAATCGGTAGGGCGGATCGCCTCATGCGCTTCCTGGGCGTTCTTGGCCTTGACCGAATAATAGCGTGGGTTTTCGGGCAGGTATTTCGCGCCGAACTCGCTGGCGATGGCATCGCGCGCCGCGGTGATCGCCTCCGGCGCCATCTGCACGCCGTCGGTTCGCATATAGGTGATGAGGCCGGCGGTCTCGCCGCCGACATCCATGCCTTCGTAAAGCTTCTGCGCCACCTGCATGGTGCGGTTGGCCGAGAAGCCGAGCCGCGAGGAGGCGGCCTGCTGCAGCGTCGAGGTGGTGAAGGGCGGGCCCGGATTGCGCTTGGTGGGCTTGGCTTCGACCGACAGCGCCTTGAAGGTCGCACCTTCGAGCATCGCCTTGATGTCGTCGGCCTGGGCCTTGTTGGCGATGTCGAGCTTCTGCAGCTTCTTGCCGGCATAGGCGGTCAGCCGCGCCTCGAAACTGTCGTTGCGCGGCGTGTTGAGGATGGCGGCGATCTGCCAGTATTCCTCGCGGACGAAGCGCTCGATCTCGGATTCGCGGTCGCAGACCAGCCGCAGCGCCACCGACTGCACGCGCCCGGCGGAACGGGCGCCCGGCAGCTTGCGCCACAGCACCGGCGAGAGGGTGAAGCCGACGAGATAGTCGAGCGCGCGGCGCGCGAGATAGGCGTCCACCAGCGGCGCATCGATCTGGCGCGGATTGGCCATGGCCTCCATTACCGAGGTCTTTGTTATGGCGTTGAAGACGACGCGGCTGACCGGCTTGTCCTTCAGCGCGCGCTTCTGCCTCAGCACTTCCAGCACATGCCAGGAAATCGCCTCGCCCTCGCGATCCGGGTCGGTGGCGAGGATCAGCCCGTCGGCGTCCTTGACCGCCTTGGCGATGTCGGCGAGGCGCTTGCCGGAGGCGGTGTCTACCGACCAGGACATGGCGAAGTCCTCGTCCGGGCGCACCGAGCCGTCCTTGGCCGGCAGATCGCGGACATGGCCGAACGAGGCCAGGACCTTATAGTTCTTGCCCAGATATTTGTTGATTGTCTTCGCCTTGGCCGGCGATTCGACGACGACGACGTCCATGAGGTCTCTTATCAGCTGTGAGGCGGCGGAAGAGCTCCGCGGCGCACGACGAAATCCCACTCTTTTCGTCGCTCACATGGCCGTGCTTTTGCAATCGGTCAAGGGGACAGGCCCAATTTGCGAACTGGCCGACAGCGATACACTCTTAGAGTGTATGGCGGAGAACACATTTTTTGGCGCACCGACGGATCGTGTCTTGGTTCGGTCTTTTACCGAGGGGAGTCGCCGACAGAACCAGCATCGGCCCGGCGGTACGCGGACGGCACGCGGCACTGGCGCGCCATCCATTGAACGCGCAGCGGCCGCCGCTTCTTCCTCGGCTAGCGACCACGCGCCACACAATGGTGATTGGCACGAGGGCGCCGGCATCGCTATATCGGCGCCAGCACAACCGGGGCATCGTGAAATGGCATTGGACATCGGCTATGTCAGCGCGGTCGGAGCCGGGGCGATCTCGTTCCTGTCGCCGTGCGTGCTGCCGCTGGTGCCGCCTTATCTTTGCTACATGGCCGGCGTTTCGGTCGACGATTTCCGCGGCAACGCCGGCGCGACGGCGCGCGAAGGCGCACGTGGCGCGCTGCTCTATGCCTCTGTTGCCTTCGTGCTCGGCTTCTCGACCGTCTTCGTCGCGCTTGGCGCCGGCGCCTCGACGATCGGCCGGCTGCTGCGCGTCTGGCAGGAACCGCTGGCGATGGTGGCCGGCGCGCTGATCATCATCATGGGCCTGAATTTCCTCGGCATCGTGCGCATCCCGCTCTTGTCGCGCGAGGCGCGCTTCCAGTCGCAGGGCAAGCCGGCCAGCATGATCGCCGCCTATGTCATGGGGCTGGCCTTTGCCTTCGGCTGGACGCCCTGCATCGGCCCGGTGCTGGGGCCGATCCTGACTTTAGCCGGCGGCCGCGAGACGGTGGGCGAGGGCGCGCTGCTGCTCGCCGCCTATTCGCTCGGGCTCGGCATCCCCTTCCTGATCGCGGCGCTGTTTTCCGGCGCCTTCATGCGCTTCTTGGGAAAATTCCGCGTCCATCTCGGTCGCGTGGAAAAAGCGATCGGCGCGCTGCTCGTCGTCGCCGGCGTGTTTTTTCTCACCGGTGGCGTGCAGAGCGCATCCTACTGGCTGCTGGAAAACTTCCCGGCGCTCGGGCGGCTCGGGTGATCTGCCACTTCGTGCACAGGATCGAATTGTGGACCCGCCGATCAAGAGTCCAGGTGATCCGCTGTCTCACCGGAATTTAACCGCATTGGTGCAGCATCACGCCGCTGCTAGCATGCGATGATTTGAATCCTTTCATACGGTTGCCCTATGAGCCAGAGATCCTGCCTGTCCGTCATCCTCGCCGCCGGCGAAGGTACGCGCATGAAGAGCGCGATGCCCAAGGTGCTGCACGCCATTGCCGGCCTGCCGATGGTGGCTCATGTGGTGAAGGCCGCTGAGGCCGCCGGGGCAACGGGTCTGGCGCTGGTGATCGGCCACGGCGCCGACGAGATGCGGAAGGCGGTGCAGAAATTCGCGCCGAAAGCCGAGACCTTCGTGCAGGAGAAGCGGCTCGGCACGGCCCATGCGGTGCTTGCCGCGCGCGAAGCGATAGCGAAGGGCTACGACGACATCCTCGTCATGTTCGGCGACACGCCGCTGATCGATGCGGCAGCGCTGGCTGCCGCGCGGCAGAAGCTGGCGGAGGGTGCTGCCGTTGCGGTGATCGGCTTCCGCCCGCCCAATCCGACGGGATACGGCCGGCTGATCGAGAAGGGCGGGCGTCTCGTCGCCATCAGGGAGGAGAAGGACTGCTCCGAGGCGGAAAAAAAGCTCGGCTTCTGCAATGCCGGGATGATGGCGGTGGCCGGCAACCAGGCGCTTCGGCTGCTCGACAAGGTCGGTAACAACAATGCCAAGGGCGAGTTCTATCTCACCGACATCGTCGAGCTCGCCGGCGCGGACGGGCTCGATGTGGTGGCCACGGAGGCGAGCTTCGAAAGCGCGCTCGGCATCAACAACCGGGCCGAGCTCGCCGAGGCGGAAGCTATCTGGCAGGCGCGCCAGCGGCGCGAGGCGATGCTTGCCGGCGTGACGCTGATCGCGCCTGAAACCGTCTACTTCTCGCACGACACCGAGATCGGTGCCGATACGATTGTCGAGCCGCATGTCTGGTTCGGCCCGGGCGTCAAGATCGCTTCAGGGGCGAAAATCCACGCCTTCAGCCATATCGAAGGCGCCACGATCGCTTCCAATTGCGATGTCGGGCCGTTCGCGCGGCTGCGGCCGGGCGCCGATCTGCGGCAAAAGGCCAAGGTCGGCAATTTCTGCGAGGTCAAGCAGGCAACGATCGAGGAAGGCGCCAAGGTCAACCACCTGACTTATATCGGCGACGCGCGGGTCGGTGCTGGGGCGAATATCGGCGCTGGCACCATCACCTGCAACTATGACGGCTTTTCCAAATTCTTCACCGATATCGGCGAGGGCGCGTTCGTCGGCTCCAACTCCGCGCTGGTGGCGCCGGTCACGATCGGCAAGGGTGGCTACATCGCTTCGGGCAGCGTGATCACCGAGAGCGTGCCCGACGATGCGCTGGCCTTCGGCCGCGCCCGCCAAAAGACGCTGCCCAGAAAAGGCAAGGAATTGCGCGAGCGCTTCGCGTCGGCGGCCGCGGCGAAGAAAAGAGCCGCGGAATGATCGTCAAAGGACGTTTGCTGGGCCGGCGCCGCTGGCGCCAACCATAAATGATCGAGCACCGCGCCGCGAAAAACCAACCATTTGCAGTAACCGGATTGCAAGCGCGGCGTGTCATGGTGCATCAGTCGCAAAACCGTTCCGGGTGACACCGAACGAAACGCAAAGTGACTTTCGCGGCAGGCCGGCCATCCGTAAATAGCGCTGGGTTTTCGCGGGGAATCGGGGGCAGCATATGTGCGGTATCGTTGGAATTGTCGGCCATTCACAGGTCGCGCCGCTGATCGTCGATGCGCTGAAGCGGCTCGAATATCGCGGCTATGACTCGGCCGGCGTCGCCACCATCGAGAATGGCACGCTCGGCCGCCGCCGCGCCGAAGGCAAGCTGATCAATCTCGAACGCCGGCTGAAAGAAGATCCGCTGGAAGGCACGATCGGCATCGGCCATACCCGCTGGGCGACCCATGGCGTGCCGAACGAGACCAATGCGCATCCGCATTTTTCCGAAGGCGTCGCGATTGTCCACAACGGCATCATCGAGAACTTCGCCGAGCTGCGCGACGAGCTCTCCCGCGATGGCTACAAATTCGCCTCTCAGACGGACACCGAGGTCGTCGCGCATCTGGTCGCGCGGGAGCTCGCCAAGGGGCTGAAGCCGGTCCAGGCAGCGCACCAGGCGCTGAAGCGGCTCTCGGGCGCGTTTGCGCTGGCGATCATGTTCAAGGGCGACGAGGATCTGATCGTCGGCGCCCGCAACGGTCCGCCGCTTGCCGTCGGCCATGGCGACGGCGAGATGTTTTTGGGCTCGGACGCGATCGCGCTGGCGCCTTTCACCAACGCAGTCACCTATCTCGAAGATGGCGACTGGGCGGAAGTGCGTCGCAACAGCGTCACCATCTATGACGCCGACGGCAAGAAGGTCGACCGCAAGCGCCAGCAGTCGCTCTCGACCAGCTTCATGGTCGACAAGGGCAACCGCCGCCATTTCATGGAAAAGGAAATCCATGAGCAGCCGGAGGTGATCTCGCACACGCTGGCGCATTATGTCGATTTCGTCTCCGGCGTGTCGAGGCCGCTCGATCTGCCCTTCGACTTTGCCAAGATCGGCCGGTTGGCGCTCTCGGCCTGCGGCACCGCCTATCTGGCCGGGCTGATCAGCAAGTACTGGTTCGAGCGCTATGCGCGGCTGCCGGTCGACATCGACGTCGCCTCGGAATTCCGTTACCGCGAGATGCCGTTGTCAGCGAATGACGCGGCCTTCTTCATCTCGCAGTCGGGCGAGACCGCCGACACGCTGGCTTCCCTGCGCTACTGCCGCCAGGCCGACATGAAGATCGGCGCGGTCGTCAATGTGCGCGAATCGACCATGGCGCGCGAATCCGACGTCGTGCTGCCGACGCTTGCCGGGCCGGAGATCGGCGTCGCCTCGACCAAGGCTTTCACCTGCCAGCTCTCCGTGCTGGCCTCGCTCGCAGTGCGGGCCGGCGTGGCGCGCGGGACGATCTCGCGCGATGAGGAGAAGCGGCTGGTGCGGGAGCTTTCCGAGGCGCCGCGCTTTGCCACACAGGTGCTGAAGCTCGACGAGCAGATCGAACGCATCTCGCGTGAGCTGTCCCGCTACAAGGATGTGCTCTATCTCGGCCGCGACACCAATTTTCCACTAGCCATGGAAGGTGCGCTGAAGCTCAAGGAAATCTCCTACATCCACGCCGAAGGCTATGCCGGCGGCGAGCTGAAGCACGGACCGATCGCGCTGATCGACGAGAACATGCCGGTTATCGTGATCGCGCCGCATGACCGCATCTTCGAAAAGACGGTTTCCAACATGCAGGAAGTCGCGGCGCGCGGCGGCAAGATCATCCTGATCACCGACGCCAAGGGCGCGGCCCAGGCCGGCATCAAGTCGATGGAGACGATCATCCTGCCCGAAGTACCTGAGATCATCGCGCCGATCATCTACGCGCTGCCGATCCAGATGCTCGCCTATTTCACCGCGGTGTTCATGGGCACCGATGTCGACCAGCCCCGCAATCTGGCGAAATCGGTCACGGTGGAATAGCACTGTCACTGCTTCTTTTGGGCACCGTAGTTCGAAGTATGGCTTGCCGATGGCCCTTTCACTCCTCGAGGGGCGTCGCGGAATGGATCCTGGGTCTACGCCGCGTCGCTTCGCTCCTTGCTCCGCGCGTGGATGACGAAGGGAAGGGGTGTTGCAGCCAGTCGCGAACGCAGGAGCTTCCATTTGGAACGCTGAAAGCCGCTTCATAGAGAGCGCTCTTTAAAAACTTCGCAGTTCCAAACCGAATTGCGGTTCACTAAAGTTCAACCGCAATCTGCGCCGCGGTGATCCTATGTCCGACGCCCTGAAGACCTCTGGCATGACCCGGCTCAGGAATTATTTCCTGACGGGCTTCATCGTCTGCGCGCCGCTGGCGATCACCGCCTATATCGCCTGGTCGCTCATCGGCTGGGTCGATTCCTGGGTGAAGCCCTACATTCCCGCCCGCTACAACCCCGACACCTATCTGCCGTTTCCGGTCCCCGGTTTCGGGCTGATCGTGGCGCTGGTGCTGATCACGTTCATCGGTTTCATGACGGCCAACATCGTCGGCCGCGCAATCGTCAATTTCGGCGAGCGGCTGCTTGGCCGCATGCCGCTGGTGCGCGGTATCTACCGCTCCCTGAAGCAGATTTTCGAGACGGTGCTGTCGAACAAGGGCGACATGTTCCGCCAGGTCGGGCTGGTCGAATATCCGCGCAAGGGAGTCTGGTCGCTGGTCTTCGTCGCCAGCGAGAAGGAAACCGAGATCAACCAGAAGCTCGACCAGGAAGGCGATCCGTTGGTCGCGGTGTTCATGCCCTGCACGCCGAACCCGACCACAGGCTTCCTGATGTATGTTTATAAATCCGAGATCGTGCTGCTCGACATGACGATCGAGGACGGCGCCAAGCTGATCGTTTCGGCCGGCATGGTGGCGCCGGAGGTCAAGGCCAAGCTGGTGACGCTGAACGGCGAGCCGATCGAAGGGCCGCTTGCCAATCCGGCGCTGGGCGCGGCTCAGCCGGCGCGCAGCAGCCGCACCGCCTCGTCGCGCCCGAACAGGTAGAGCAACAGCCGCAGCGCCTCGCCGCGCCCAGACTGCAATTCGGGGTCGCGCGACAGGATCAGCCGTGCGTCGTCGCGGGCGGCTTCCAGCAGGTCGGCATGGAACTCGATGCGCGCGACCTGGAAACCTGGCGTGCCGGACTGGCGGGTGCCCAGCAGTTCGCCTTCGCCGCGCAGCTTCAGATCCTCCTCGGCTATGCGGAAGCCGTCCGCCGTCTCGCGCATCACTGACAGCCGGCGCTTCGCCGTCTCACCGAGCGGATCCTTGTAGAGCAGCACGCAGGACGATGGCTTGTCGCCGCGCCCGACCCGGCCGCGCAGCTGGTGCAACTGGGCAAGGCCGAAGCGCTCGGCATGCTCGATGACGATGATCGTGGCGTCCCGCACGTCGACGCCGACCTCGATGACGGTGGTGGCGATCAATATGCGCGTTTCGCCCTGCTTGAAAGCGCGCATCGCATCGTCCTTCTCTGCCCCTTTCATGCGGCCATGGACGAGGCCGATCTGTTCGCCGAAGAGCGGCTTCAGTGAAGCGAAGCGGTCTTCCGCCGACATCAGCTTGATCTCTTCGGATTCCTCGACCAGCGGACAGATCCAGTAGATCTTCTGACCCTCGGCGACGGCGTCGACCATGCGCCCGACCAACTCGTCCAGCCGCTCCATTGGCAAAGTGACGGTGCGTATCGGCTGGCGGCCCGCCGGCTTTTCGGTGAGCTTCGAGACATCCATGTCGCCGAAGGCGGTCAGCACCAGCGTGCGCGGAATGGGCGTCGCCGTCATCACCAGCATATCGGGCGCGTCGCCTTTGGCGGTGATGGCGAGACGCTGGTGGACACCGAAGCGGTGCTGCTCGTCGACGACGGCAAGCACGAGGTCGTGGAAGGTCACCGTCTCCTGGAACAGCGCGTGCGTGCCGACAACGATGTCGATCGCACCGCTGGCGAGGCCTTCCAGTGTTTCGGCGCGTTCGCGGCCCTTCTCGCGGCCGGTAAGGACGGCGACGCTGAGGCCGGCTTTTTCCGCCAGCGGGGCGATGGTCGCCAGATGCTGCCGCGCCAGGATTTCGGTCGGCGCCATCAGCGCAGCCTGGCCGCCTGCCTCGACCGCGCGCCCCATGGCAAGCAGCGCGACCACCGTCTTGCCGGAGCCGACATCGCCCTGCAGCAGACGCAGCATGCGTTCGGGGTCGGCCAGGTCGGCGTTGATTTCGCCGAGCGCGAATTCCTGGCTGGGGGTGAGCTTGTAGGGCAGGGCAGCGCGCAGTTTCTCGACAACGCGCCCGTCGCCGACCAGCGGCCGGCCCGAAAGGCGGCGGATTCTGGCGCGCACCAGCGCCAGCGACACCTGCCCTGCCAGGAGCTCGTCATAGGCCAGGCGCCGCCAGGCCGCACCCTCGACGGCAACGTCGATCGGGTCCTTGGGATAGTGGATGCGGGTGAGCGCATCGCCGAAGGACGGAAAGGTGTGGCGGCGCATGAAGGCGTCGTCCTGCCATTCCGGCAGTTCCGGCAAGCGGCCGAGCGCCTGTCCGATGGCGCGGCGCAGCACTTTTGCGGACAGGCCGGCGGTTAGCGGATAGACGGGCTCGACCAGCGGCAGGCCCTCGGCCTCGTCGAGCGGCGCGATATGGTCGGGATGAACCATGGTCGGGCGGCCGTTGAACCATTCCATGCGGCCGGAGATTACGACGCGCTCGCCCTCAGCCAGCATCTTCTGCAGATAGGCGGCATGGGCATGGAAGAAGGTCAAGGCGATCTCACCGGTGTCGTCATGGGCGTAGATCCGGTAGGGCACGGACCTGTTGCCGCGCGGCGGCGGCTGGTGACGGTCGACCCGCACCTCGAGTGTTACGATCTGGCCTTCGGCCGCTAGCGCGATGCCAGGCCGATTGCGGCGGTCGATAACCGTGTTGGGCAGCACGAACAGAAGATCGGCGGCGCGCGCGGCGCGGTCGCCGAGATCGGCCGGCACGACACGTTCGATCATGGTCCCGACCTTCTGGCCGACGCCGGCGAGCGAGGTGATCGGGACGAACAGGGGATCGAGGATGGAAGGACGCATCTCGTCAGCTTATGTCGCGGAGGCCGCAGCGCAAAGGCTGACACCAATCGCTATCCACGCTATATGCGCCGCTTCGAACAGGGATGTAGCGCGATGACCGGAACACAGCGATCAAGCGAGGGCCTGGACGTCCGCCGCCGCAAGCTGCTGTTCCGCTCCTGGCATCGCGGCATGCGCGAGATGGATCTCATCCTGGGATCCTTCGCCGATGCCGAGATCGGCGCCTTGACCGCCGACGAAATCGACCAATATGAAAAGCTCCTCGAAATCCCCGACACCGAATTCCTGCCGATGATCACCGGCGAGCGCCCGGTTCCGCCCGATATCGATTGCGCGGTGCTGCAGAAGATCCTGGCGTCGCGCCGGACCATGACATTTTGAAAGAAGCATGAGTCTCATTCCCTCCATTGGCCTGCCGAAGGGCCGCGCCGGCCAGTTCATCGTCGATGGCGTCGCCGACGGTTACGAAGCTTTCGCGCTGGCGCGGACGGCGCAGGAGATCGCGCCCGACAAGCCGGTGCTGTTCGTCGCGCGCGACGGCCAGCGGCTGCCGGCGATCATCGATGCGCTCGCCTTTGCCGCTCCCGGCCTGCCGGTTCTGGAACTGCCTGCCTGGGACTGCCTGCCTTACGATCGTGTCTCGCCGGGCGCGGATGCCGCCGCGCGGCGCCTCGACGCGCTCTCCGCCATCGTTGCGCTGGCGAAAAAGCCGCACCGCGCCGTTATCCTCACGACGGCCAATGCGCTCTTGCAGCGCATTCCGCCGGCCGAACTGATCGAGGCGCAGACCTTCCACGCCAAGCCCGGCAACCAGATCGACATGAACGTGCTGATCGCGCGGCTGGAGAATTCCGGTTTCGAGCGCGTGCCGACCGTGCGCGACGTCGGCGAGTTCGCGGTGCGCGGCGGCATTCTCGACCTCTTCGCGCCCGGCTGGAGCGAGGCGCTGAGGCTCGACTTCTTCGGCGACACGCTGGAATCGATCCGCGTCTTCGACGTGGCGACCCAGCGCACGACCGGCCAGCGCAAGTCGATGGCGCTGCAGGCGATGAGCGAGGTGGCGCTGACGCCGGAAACGATCAGCCGCTTCCGCCGCTCCTATATCGAAGCCTTCGGCGCGCCGTCGCGCGACGATGCGCTCTACGCAGCCGTCAGCGAAGGACGGCGCTTTGCCGGCATGGAGCACTGGCTGCCTTTCTTCTACGAGCAACTGGAGACGGTGTTCGACTATCTGCCGGACGCGCCTGTCATCTTCGATCATCTCGCGCATGAGGCGCTGGCCGAGCGCCATACGCTGATCCTCGATCACTATGAGGCGCGGCGGAAGCAGGCTGACGGCGCGCTGAAAGATGCCGTGCCCTATAAGCCGGTGGCGCCGGATCTGCTCTATCTCTCGCCGGAAAATCTCAAAGCCTCGCTCGGACCGCGCGAGGACATTGATTTCACCGTTTTCGACGCACCCGATGTCGGCGGCAAGAAGGTCTTCCATGCGGGCTCGCGGCAAGGCCGCAGCTTCGCCGAGGAGCGCGCCGACCCGAACAGCAATGTCTTCGACGTGGTGGTGAAGCATATTGCCGACGAGCGCGCCGCGCGCCGCCGCGTCATCGTCGCCGGCTGGACCGAGGGCTCGCTCGACCGCCTCGGCCAGATCCTCGCCGAGCATCATCTCGGCAACCTGAAACCGGTGGCGACTCTTTCCGAGGTCGAAAAGCTCGAGCCGAGGCAGGCCGGTCTTGCCGTGCTGCCGCTCGAATCCGGCTTCGAGACCGACGGGATGGTCGTCGTCGCCGAACAGGACATTCTAGGCGACAGGCTGATCCGCCGCTCCAAGCGCAAAAAGCGTGCCTCCGACTTCATTGCCGAAGCATCGTCGCTGTCATCCGGCGACATCGTCGTTCACGCGGACCACGGCATCGGCCGATTCATTGGTCTGCGCACCATCGAAGCGGTCGGCGCACCGCATGACTGTCTCGAAATCCACTATGCCGGCGACGACCGGCTGTTCCTGCCGGTCGAAAACATCGAGCTCCTCTCACGCTACGGTTCGGATTCGGCGGAAGCGCCACTCGACAAGCTCGGCGGCGGCGCCTGGCAGGCGCGCAAAGCGCGGCTGAAGAAGCGGCTGCTCGACATGGCCGGGCAATTGATCCGCATCGCCGCCGAGCGGCAGATGCGCGCAGCACCCGCCATGATTCCGGCCGACGGCCTTTATGGCGAGTTCGCGGCGCGCTTTCCCTATGAAGAAACCGACGACCAGCAGACGGCAATCGATTCCGTCATGGACGATCTCGGCGCCGGCAAGCCGATGGATCGGCTGGTTTGCGGCGACGTCGGCTTCGGCAAGACGGAAGTGGCGCTGCGCGCCGCCTTCATCGCGGCGATGGAAGGGTTCCAGGTCGCCGTCGTGGTGCCGACGACGCTGCTGTCGCGGCAGCATTTCAAGACCTTCTCGCAACGCTTTTCCGGCCTGCCGATCCGCGTCGCGCAGGCATCGCGCCTGGTCGGCTCCAAGGAACTGGCCGAGACCAAGAAGGGCGTCGCCGACGGCACGGTCGACATCGTCGTCGGCACGCACGCGCTGCTCGGTAGCTCGATCTCCTTCAAAAATCTCGGCCTGCTGATCATCGACGAGGAGCAGCATTTCGGCGTCAAGCACAAGGAGCGGCTGAAGGAGCTCAAGAACGACGTGCATGTGCTGACACTTTCGGCGACGCCGATTCCGCGCACGCTGCAGTTGGCGCTGACCGGTGTTCGCGAGCTGTCGCTGATCGCCACCCCTCCGGTCGACCGCATGGCGGTGCGCACTTTCATCTCGCCCTTCGATCCGCTGGTCATCCGCGAGACGCTGCTGCGCGAGCGCTACCGCGGCGGCCATTCCTTCTATGTCGTGCCGCGTATCAGCGATCTTGCCGAAATCCATGATTTCCTGAGAGAATCCGTGCCGGAACTGAAAGTAGCGGTCGCCCACGGCCAGATGCCGGCCGGTGAACTCGACGACATCATGAATGCCTTCTATGACGGCCAGTACGACGTGCTTCTGTCGACGACTATCGTCGAATCCGGCCTCGACATTCCGACCGCCAACACGCTCATCATCCACCGAGCCGATATGTTCGGTCTGGCCCAACTCTATCAGTTGCGCGGCCGCGTCGGCCGCTCGAAGGTGCGAGCCTATGCGCTGTTCACGCTGCCGGCCAACCGCAAGCTCACCGATACGGCCGAGCGCAGGCTCAAGGTGCTGCAGTCGCTCGATACGCTCGGCGCTGGTTTCCAACTTGCCAGCCACGACCTCGATATCCGCGGCGCAGGCAATCTCCTCGGCGAGGAACAATCCGGCCACATCAAGGAGGTCGGTTTCGAGCTCTACCAGCAGATGCTGGAGGAAGCGGTGGCCGAAGTGAAGGATTCCGGCGAAGTGCTGGATGGCGGCTGGTCGCCGCAGATCGCGGTGGGCACCGCGGTGATGATCCCGGAGAGCTATGTGCCGGACCTGCAGCTCAGGATGGCGCTCTACCGCCGCCTTGGCGACTTGGAGACCACCGAGGAGATCGACGGCTTCGGCGCCGAGCTGATCGACCGCTTCGGGCCGCTGCCGGAAGAAGTGACGCATCTGTTGAAGATCGTCTTCATCAAGGCGCTTTGCCGCAAGGCCAATGTCGAGAAGCTCGATGCCGGCCCCAAGGGCGTCGTCATCCACTTCCGCAAGCGCGAATTCCCCAATCCGGTCGGACTGGTCAAATTCATCGGCGAGCAGGGCTCGCTGGCCAAGATCAGGGCCGACCACAGCGTCGTCTTCATGCGTGACTGGCCGAATGCCGAGAAGCGGCTGGCCGGCTCGGCTGTTGTCATGACTCAATTGGCGCGGCTGGTCGACAAAGCTGCCTGACGGCTCCAGACCGGCATCCGAGCAGTTCAAGGCATTCGCCACTGCTGAAATTCCCGGCTAGAATAGAAAATCGGCTTCGTGTAAGGAGCCGCGACCTCTGATTGGGGTGGGAATGGCGAGCGAGACCGCTCGCCAGTTTGTTTTGACGCAATTCCGGACGGAAACCGTTCACAGTTTTCCTGGAATTGCTCTGAAGAGTTTTGGGTGCAGCGATGACAAAATGGTCGCCGAATTCGTGGAGAGCAAAGCCGATCAAGCAGGTTCCGGCCTATCCGGACCTTGCGGCGTTGGAGGCCACGGAAGCCCGGCTCACCACCTATCCGCCGCTGGTGTTTGCCGGTGAAGCGCGCAAGCTGAAGAAGCAACTGGCGGCGGTCGCCGCCGGCGAGGCCTTCCTGCTCCAGGGCGGCGACTGCGCCGAGAGCTTTGCCGAGCATGGCGCCGACAACATCCGCGACTTCTTTCGCGTCTTCCTGCAGATGTCGGTGGTGCTCACCTTCGCCGGCGCGCAGCCGGTGGTGAAGGTCGGCCGCGTCGCCGGCCAGTTCGCCAAGCCGCGCTCCTCCGACAGCGAGACCAAGGCCGGCGTGACGCTGCCGAGCTATCGCGGCGACATCATCAACGGCATCGAGTTCGACGCCGCGTCGCGCATCCCGGATCCCGCAAGGCAGGAGATGGCGTATCGCCAGTCGGCGGCGACCCTCAATCTCCTGCGCGCCTTCGCGCAAGGCGGCTATGCCAGCCTGGAGAACGTGCATCGCTGGATGCTGGGCTTCGTTGCCGACAGCCCGCAGGGCGAGAAATACGAATCGCTCGCCAACCGCATCACCGAGACGATGGATTTCATGCGCGCGGTGGGCATCACGTCGGAAACCAATTTCGCGCTGCGCGAGACCGATTTCTACACCAGCCACGAGGCGCTGCTGCTCGGCTACGAGGAGGCGCTGACCCGCGTCGATTCGACTTCCGGCGATTGGTACGCGACTTCGGGCCATATGATCTGGATCGGCGACCGCACCCGCCAGCCCGACCATGCGCATGTCGAATATTGCCGCGGCATCGAGAATCCGCTCGGCCTGAAATGCGGTCCGTCGCTGACGCCGGACGGCCTGCTGGAGCTTATCGACCTGCTCAACCCCGAGAATGAGCCCGGACGGCTGACGCTCATCGCGCGGTTCGGCTCCGACAAGGTCGCCGAGCATCTGCCGAAGCTGGCGCGGGCGGTGAAGAAGGAGGGCCGCAACGTGGTGTGGTCTTCCGATCCGATGCATGGCAACACGATCGAGGCGGCCGGCTACAAGACGCGGCCGTTCGACCGTATCCTGAAGGAAGTGCAGACCTTCTTCGAGGTGCACCGCGCCGAAGGCACGCATCCGGGCGGCATCCATGTCGAGATGACCGGCAAGAACGTCACCGAGTGCACCGGCGGCGCCCGGGCCATCACGGCGGAAGACCTGCAGGACCGCTATCACACCCATTGCGATCCGCGCCTCAATGCCGACCAGGCGATCGAACTGGCCTTTCTGGTCTCGGATCTGCTCAAGAAAAGCCATACGATCCAGCACAAGCAAGCCGCCAACGCCTGAGCCGCTTGCCAGCGATCGAACCGGGGGGGGGGGGGGGGGGGGAACCCCCGGTGTTTTTTTGGGGGGGGGGGGGGGGGGGCCGGCCCCGCCCCGGGGAAAAAAAAATATTTTTTTAGGACCAACACAACACAACAAATTATTTGTGG
>NZ_JARTVP010000001.1:330330-374739 GCF_029625865.1 Mesorhizobium sp. WSM4887 | reverse complement strand
CCCCCCCCCTTCTTCCTTTTGCTTTTCTTGTTCCCCTATAAAAAAAACCCCCCCCACCCCCCCCACCACCCCCCCCCCCCCCCCCCCCGCCCCCCCCCCCCCCCCCCCCCGGGGGCCCCCCCCCCCCCCCCCCCCCCCTTTTCGTTTGGGCCGATCCTGCGAGGCGCCGGCCGCCGAAACCTTACGAAAATTTATAGTTACGCGACCATCGCAAGACCAAGATTGAGGTGGAGGTGTCGCCCGCGGTCGAAAAACCGCGCACACGACACAGGTCCCCCCATGCGCCACGAGCATGCCATCGTTCATCACCGCGCGATCGATTTCTGGTCGGCGCGGGCGGCGGTGCTCGTCGTTATCTGCCTGCAGCTTCTGGTCATCAACGACCTGTCCTTCGGTCCGCGGTGGCTCGCGCCCGCGATCGAGGCGGCGCTGCTCGTGCCTTTGTCGATCGCAACGGCCTGGACGCAAATGGCGACTCAGAAGGCCGTCGATCACGAGCATTGGTATGCGATCGGCCGGTTTCGCGTCTTCATCCGCCGTACCGCCTTGGTCATGACCGGCGTCATCAGCATCATGAATTGCGGCTCGCTGGTCTTTCTGGTCCAGAAGCTGCTGGCAGGCCATGCCGGCGCCGGCACGACGCTGCTTGTCGACGCGCTCAACATCTGGGTCACCAACGTCATCGTCTTCGCGCTGTGGTTCTGGAGCACCGACCGCGGCGGCCCGCCGACCTGCGGCCTGGTCAAGCGCGCACATGCCGATTTCCTGTTCCCGCAGATGACGCTGTCCGATCGCGAGATCCGCGACTGGCTGCCCGGCTTTGTCGATTACGTGTTCCTGGCCTTCACCAATGCGACGGCGTTCTCGCCGACCGACACATTGCCGCTCACTCAGCGCGCCAAGCTCCTGATGATGGCCGAGGCAATGATCTCGCTGCTGACGATCGCGCTGGTCGCCGCGCGTGCGGTCAACATTCTGGCTTAACTAGCGCCCGCGCTCCCAGCGCATATTCGCCAGCCTCGGATCGACAAAGCTCGTCCTTGAGAATTCCAGCCGCCTGTCTGGAAATTCGCAGATTGCCTGGACCCCGAACGAGCCGATGCGGATGCGCCAGGTATGAGGCTCCAGCGGCTTGGCCTTGGCAAAACCGCTGCACGTCAAGAGCGCGATGTTGGCGCCCTTCGGATCGCGCGCCGAGCGGTAGCGGATTGCCTGCATCCCCGCCTCGCGCGCCACGTCGGCGATGGCCTGGCAGGCGGCATAGTCAGTCGGATCCGTCCAAGCCTTCTCGTCGCGGTCGAGCGGCGGCCGCGTGAGGTCGACGGCCTTCTCGCATCTGATCGCCGCGGCAAAGGCGGTATATTCGGCCGCGTCGTTCGGCCATTGCGTCTGCGGTGATTCCGCAAAGAACAGCAAGCGGTAGAAGGCCATTTCCGCCACTGCCGTCAGCACCGTCTCGGCGGCGTAGTAGACGCCCTTGGTCTTGCCGGCGCGGCGGAAGCGCGAGCCGTACGGATAAATCGAGCCGTAGCGGAAGGGCGTCGCCAGAAGATAGTGAAGATGGCGGCATTCCAGCGGGATCCGCGGCTTGCTTTCCTCGATGAGGTCTTCGAGCAGGCCCTGCTCGTCGAGCCTGTCGACGAGCTTCAGGGTCGAGACGCGATGCTGCGCCTCGACCATCCGCCAATATTTGCCTTCGAGCCTGACGGCCTCAGACGAGAGCGCGTCGGGAATCCAGGTAGGCAATGACATCGACAAGTCCGGCAATGGTCAGGATTTTTTCGAGCGGCGTGCCGTCGAGCGCCGTGTTCGGGTTCTTCAGCCATGCCCGGGCGACCGTCTCGTCGCCGCCGACGATGGCGTCGAGCGAGCGGAACAGCCGCACGAACAGCACCGCAAGCTCGAACGGCTTGGTGCCGCGCTCGAGCAGGAACTCCTGCTTGCGCATGCGCGAGACCGTCGCCTCAGAGACGCCGATGACCAGAGCAAGCGTTCGCGCCGTGATCTCGAGCAGGTCGGCCGCGCGCAGCGTGGCCTTGGTGATGACGGCATTTTCTGCCGCCGTCGCGGCAGCGACTGGACGTGGCATGAGCGCACCCTTCATTTCCGTGGAAAATATAGTCCACAGAAATTCATTTGGAAAGGGTATCCAATGTGCCCTCAGTCCTTCTTGTAGAGCAGCCAGCCCTTGCCGGCACGGCCGGCCATTGTGGAATGCCTGGTGACGCGGTTGCGGCCGCCGATCTTGGAGCGGTAGAGCGCGCGGTCGGCCTTGGTGTAGAGGTCTTCGGGGGTGTCGGCCTCGGAAGCCATGCAAATGCCCATCGAGACAGTCACCGTGCCATAGTTCATCCCGGACTGGCTGCTTGTGAACGGCGTCTGTTCGATCAGCACGCGGATGCGCTCGGCGATTTCATAGGTGGTGTCCTCGCTGGCGCCTTCGACGATCAGCGCGAACTCCTCGCCGCCGGTGCGCGCCACGAACATGTCGGCGCGGATGCTGGACTGGAAGATGTCGGCGATGATCTGGATGATCCTGTCGCCGACCGGATGGCCGTAACGGTCGTTGATATCCTTGAAGCGATCGATGTCGGCAAGGATGAGCGCGTTGAAGAGGATACCGCGGTTGCTGTTGTAGATGCGCGTGATTTCCTTGTCGAAGGCGCGGCGATTCCAGATCTGCGTCAGCGGATCGGTATTGGCGAGCCGCTTGTATTCCTCCAACTTCGATTTGACGCTCTCGAGCTCGGCCGTCTTTTCGCTGAGCGTGCTCGCGATCTGGCGGTTGTGATCCAGCGTCGAGCTGGTGGCGGCAGACATCGCGCCGGCGATCTTTTGCAGCAGATCCTGGGAAAGCAGGCTGCGATTGCTCAGGCCGCTCGACGTCTCGTCGAGGATGCGGCCGTACTTTTCGATATGGCTGCGCTCGCTGCGCAGCAGCGCGGCGACGTCCTCAAGCTCCTTGGCGACCACCTCGCGGGCGTGTTCGACGATCGCAGGCCCGTGGTGCTGCGGGAAGAAGGTGCGTCCGATGCGATCGAGATCCTCTTGCGTCGGGCGGTTGCTCAACGAGACGACAGCGAGGCTGAGCTCGTGATTGCTGCCGCTCAGCGCTTCATAGAAGATTTCGTAGTTGCGCGGCAGGCCGAGCAGGCCGAGCTGGCGCATGGTCGCCACAACGGTGCTGGCGATGTCGCCATTTCTGTCGCTCGGGACGGCTGCCGGCTGCATAGTCTGTTCACTACCCCCTTCAGTGCGCGACCGGAGACCTGCCACCGCCGGGAGCCGCCAATGCGGGGATCGAATCAGAATTGCGATGTTAGGCCGCGTCCCCAACACGACCATCGCCTGCAGGAACCATAAATGCAGCTGCGCTAAAGTTTCCTTAATGGCGGGCGTTTCCAGACCGTTTTTGCTGCTTCAGGTTGCACTGCAGTGCAGGCGCAGCTTTTGAAACGCGCCGCTTCGGTGTCGCATTTGCCTGCGCCGGAAGAGCGCAAAACTGGAATCTTGTGTGGCGCGATCGAGGCGTATGGCGTTGAAGGAGGCCGGGGATGGGCGAAAATCACACGGGATCGTGCCTGTGCGGAGCGGTGCGCTTCACGACGAGAGGAGCGTTGCGCGGGGTGGTCTATTGCCACTGCTCGCAGTGCCGCAAGCAAACAGGCCATTTCGTTGCAGCGACTTCTTCGAGGGACGCCGACATCGACATCGAGGGGGCCGACGCGCTTGCTTGGTACGGCGCGTCCGACATAGCGAAACGCGGTTTTTGCCGCAGCTGCGGCTCGGTGCTGTTCTGGAAGCGCAACGAGCTCGACACGATCTCCATCATGGCCGGCTCGTTCGACAAGCCGACCGGGCTTTCGGCCGAAAGCCACATCTTCGTCGGCGACAAGGGCGACTATTATGCAATCGACGACGGCCTGCCGCAGTTCGACAAGTCGACGCCGTCGATAAAGGTCGCGGACGAGTGACTTTTGGGCCGCCTGCCTTATTCCCTTGACCCGGCTGTTGCGATATCCCCTCACGGTGATTCGAAACGGGGCTGGGCATGCAGCGGCTGATCGACGCTTTCATCAACTCGGTGCGGGCTTTCCGCAAGCTGGCTGCTCACGAAAAGGCGTTCCAGCAGGAGTTGATGCTGCTTGCGCTCGCTCTGCCGGCCGGCTGGTTCATCTCGGTATCCTGGCGCGGCTACGCCTTGCTGATCGGCGCGGTTCTGCTGATGATTCTGGTCGAGGTGCTCAACACAGGCATCGAGGCTGCGTGCGACGCGATCTCCCGCGAGTTCCACATCGACATCCAGCTCGCCAAGGACTGCGGCTCGCTGGCGGTGCTGATTTCGATCGTGATCGCGGGGGGCGTCTGGGGCATTGCCATCATCGAGCGCATCATCGGCGCGCCGATCTGACCGGGAGGCATCGGTCCGACAGCTTAGGATTCGGCCTGATCCTCTTTTGCGTCCTTTGCGCGCTCCCTTCCGGCAAAATGGCGGGCAACCAGTCCGGCCAGGACGGCCACAGCGATGCCGACGGCGAGGGCTACGAGCACGCGCTCATGGCGGGCAAATGCCTGGCCGACCATGCGCTCCGCCCCCAGCCCGAAGACATAGCCGACCGTGCCGAAGAGGGCTGCCCAGACTGCCGACGAGATGGCGTTCAGGATGACGAAGCGCGGCACCGACACGGTCGACAGCCCGGCGGCGATGCCGCCGACAAGCCGCATTCCGTAGATGTAGCGGTTCGTCAGCACGAAGATGTTGGGATGGGTGTTGAGCAGCCGGTAGGCGCGGCGGAAACCCGGCCGCCTGCGCAGCCTGACGACATAGGGATGATCGGCAAAGCTGCGGCCGAGGGTGAAGAAAGCCGTGTCGCCGGCGAAGGCGCCGAGAAACGCGGCCAGGAAAGCCTGCCAGAGCACGAATATGTGCTGATGGGCGAAGAAGCCGCCGAGGATGGCAGCGCTTTCGCCCTCGGCGACGCAGCCAAGGAAGACCGCGATCAGCCCGTATTGCTCGATGAGACGATGGATGGCCTCGGTCATCAGCCCGCCGACCGCGCCGACAGCTTCTCGTCGATCCGCCTGATCTGCTCAGCCATGCGCAGGATCTCGTCGCGCATGCCGATGAGCTCACTGTGGCGCAGTTCGTCGAGCTTCTCATGCAGCGCCATGATCTCGATCTCGGCCTTCAGGTTGACCTCATAGTCATGGGCGGCGTCGATGCGGTCACGCTCGGTCTGGCGGTTCTGCGACATCATGATCACCGGTGCTTGCAAGGCGGCGACCATCGAGAGCACGAGGTTGAGGAAGATGAAGGGATAGGGATCGAAGGCGTTCCGCGACAAGAGCCAGACATTGCCAAAGGTCCACAGCACCAGAAAGGCGATGAAGCCCAGAATGAAGGACCATGAGCCCCCGATACGGGCGATCGTGTCGGCAACGCGATCGCCATAGCTCTGATGGAAGGCGACTGCCTCGTTGGTGTCCCTGGTGATGGTGGTGCGTTCCAGCGTCGACTTGAGCACGCGGCTCTCGAGAGGAGAGAGACCGTCCGGCTGTCGCTTCAGCCAGCGGTTCGACAGATCCTCGACCGTCTTGTTCATCGTCCTCTCCGTCGTCAGGCCCGCGTTTCCAAGAATCCGGATGGTAACCGCTGCGCGTTTTTCCTGAGATTGCTCACTTACCTCACGCAATTCCGGACGGAAAACCGCTGCGCACTTTTCCTGGAATTGCTTATAGAGGTAGAGGCTACCGAGCCTGACGGGAAGTGATAGATTGGTCGGAACAGGCGAGGGCGGAAATGGCCGACTTTCAGCAAATTCGTGCCCGGGCGGCAAAACGCAAGGGCGGTGAAGAGGCGCTGGCGTCGCTGCTCGGACCCATGCCCGACAACACTGCCGTGGCGAAGGTTCATGACGACCGCATCCTCTCCACCATGGCCGAGCGCATCTTTGCCGCCGGTTTCGTCTGGCGGGTGATCGAGCAGAAATGGCCTGGTTTCGAGGAGGCGTTCCTTGGCTTCGAGCCGAAGCGGCTCCTGTTCCAGCCGGACGACTTCTGGCACGAGCTGGCGTCCGACAAGCGCATCGTGCGCAACCCGCAAAAGATCAAATCCGTGCGCGACAACGCGGCTTTCGTCGACCGCGTCTCGAAGGAACATGGCGGCTTCGGCAAGTTCCTGGCCGACTGGCCGGCCGACGACCAGGTCGGGCTGACCGCCTATCTCGGCAAGCATGGCAGCCGGCTCGGCGGCAACACCGGCCAGTATTTTCTGCGCTGGCTGGAGTGGGACACCTTCATTGTTTCCGCCGACATGGCGGCGGCGCTGCGCGACGCCGGTCTCGACATCGCCGAAAGCCCGACCTCGAAGCGGGACCTCGACAAGATCCAGGCGCAGATCAACCGATGGTCCGCCGAGACCGAGCTGCCGCGCCGGCACATCTCGCGCATTCTGGCGATGTCGATCGGCGAGAACCATTCGCCGGAGACGCTGCGCGAATATATGGGCGAGCTGGCCTGATCGCCTGCGGCTGCAGCGGGACTTGACCGGCATTCGCCGGCCAGTCCTGGGTGGCACAAGCAATCGCCATTGCCCGGCGATTGCCGCCACGCTAAATCCAATTCATGACCCAGACCGCTCCCGACCTACTGCGCATTGCCGTCGCCCAGCTCAACCCGACCGTCGGCGACGTCGCCGGCAATCTCGCCAAGGCGCGCGAGGCAAGGGCGGATGCGGCCCGCCAGGGCGCCGATCTGGTGCTCTACACCGAGCTCTTCCTCGCCGGCTATCCGCCGGAAGACCTGGTGTTGAAGCCGGCCTTCCTGAAGGCTTGCGAAAAGGCAGCGCAGGATTTCGCCGGCGACACTGCCGATGGCGGTCCTGGCGTCATCATCGGCACGCCGCTGAAGCGCAAGAGCGGCACGCATAACTCCATCGTCTTCGCCGATCGCGGCAAGATCATCGCCGAGCGCTACAAGCTCGACCTGCCGAACTATGGCGAGTTCGACGAGAAGCGCGTTTTCCAGGCCGGGCCGGAGCTGCAAGGGCCGGTGAATTTTCGCGGGGTGCGCATCGGTGTCCCGATCTGCGAGGACATCTGGGGCGACATCGCCGTCTGCGAGACGCTGGCCGAGAGCGGCGCCGAGATCCTGCTTGTGCCGAACGGCTCGCCCTACTACCGCGCCAAGATCGACGTCCGCCACCAGGTGGTGATCCGTCAGGTCATCGAATGCGGATTGCCGATGATCTACGCCAATCAGCTTGGTGGCCAAGACGAACTCATCTTCGACGGCGCCTCCTTCGCCATTGGCGCGGACAAGACGCTTGCTTTCCAGATGAGCCAGTTCGAGGAGACCGTCGACGTCACCACCTGGAAGCGAAGGGATGGCATCTGGGTCTGTTCCGAAGGCCCAATGTCGAAGATTCCGGAGCGGGAGGAGGCCGACTACCGGGCCTGCATGCTGGGCCTGCGCGACTACGTGAACAAGAACGGCTTCAAGAACGTGGTGCTCGGCCTCTCCGGCGGCATCGACTCCGCGATCTGCGCTGCACTGGCGGTCGACGCGCTTGGCGAGGAGCGGCTGCGCACCGTCATGATGCCCTATCGCTATACCTCGAAGGACTCGCTGAAGGACGCCGAGGATTGCGCCCGCGCGCTCGGCTGCCGTTACGACATCGTGCCGATCTCCGAGCCGGTCGAAGGTTTCCGGCATGCGCTGACCCAGCTCTTCGAGGGCACTCAGGAAGGTATCACCGAGGAAAACCTGCAGAGCCGTGCGCGCGGCACGATCCTGATGGCGATCTCGAACAAGTTCGGTTCGATGGTCGTCACCACCGGCAACAAGAGTGAGATGTCGGTCGGCTACGCCACCCTCTATGGCGACATGAATGGCGGCTTCAACCCGATCAAGGACCTCTACAAGATGCAGGTCTATGCGCTGGCGCGCTGGCGCAACGCGCATGTGCCGCCGGGGGCGCTCGGCCCATCGGGCGAGGTCATTCCGAAGAACATCATCGATAAGGCGCCGTCGGCGGAGCTGCGCGAAAACCAGACCGACCAGGATTCGCTGCCGCCTTACCCGGTGCTGGACGACATTCTCGAATGCCTGGTCGAGCACGAGATGGGCGTTGACGACATCGTCGCGCGCGGCCACGACCGGGCGACGGTGACGCGCGTCGAGCATCTGCTCTACATTGCTGAGTACAAGCGCCGGCAGGCGGCCCCAGGCGTGAAGATCACGAAGAAGAATTTCGGCCGCGACCGCCGCTACCCGATCACCAATCGGTTCCGGGATCGCCGCTAGTCCGCTGAAACGCAAAGCTGTTCGCCTGAACCGGCGCTGTTCGCAGCGCAATCCACCATTGTTGCAAAATCGTCTCAGTGGCCGGACAAGAAGCCCTCCTGGCGCCGCCCTGCCTTGGCGAGATGGTGAGCCGCGTCTATAAGAGCGCTTCCGCGATTCCCTTTCGGGAGGACCGTATGGCAGGATTTGACATCGTTATGCGAGGCCGCGAAGCCTAGATCTGCACCGGCCGTCCGAACTCCGTTCGGAAGGCCATCCGCAGGCAGGCATCTGGCTCTGCCGGTCGCCACCGAGGGCGCGCGACCAGCCATACTGAACCTCCCCGTTTTAAGGGCGCCATAGGGCGCCGGCGCGGGTTTTCCAATTTGATTTTAGCGGGACCGGGCCTCTCTGCTCCCGGATGACATCATGGCTCGTTTCAGAATAGATCTGCGCGCCAGCGCCTTTCGCAGCGTGCTCGGCTTCACGCTTGGCCACTGGCGCCGCCAGCCGTGGCGCCTGTCGCTCATCATGGGCGCATTCCTGCTCTCGACGCTGGCCGACGTGCTGACGCCGCTCTATTCCGGCCGGCTGGTCGACGCGGTCGCCAGCAGCGCCGGCGCCGACGAGGTTGCGTGGCATGCCGCAATGACGGCGTTCTCCATCCTGATGGCGCTGGCGTTGGCGGCTGTGGTGCTGCGCAACGCCGCCTTCATGGGGATTGTCGAACTGACGTTGAAGATGATGTCGGACATCGCCGCCGACGCGTTCCACCGCGTCCAGCGCTTCTCGACGGACTGGCACGCCAACAGCTTCGCCGGCTCGACGGTGCGCAAGATAACGCGTGGCATGTGGGCGCTCGACCTGCTGAACGACACGATCCTGATCGCGCTGCTGCCGTCGTTCGTCATGCTGGTCGGCTCGACGCTGCTGCTCGGCTGGTTCTGGCCGATGATGGGGTTGGTGGTCGCGATCGGCTCGGTGCTGTTCATCGCCGTCACCGCCATGCTGTCGCTTGGCTACGTCGCGCCGGCGGCACGCCTCGCCAACAGCTGGGATACACGCCTCGGCGGCGCGCTGGCCGACGCGGTGAGCTGCAATGCCGTGGTCAAGGGTTTTGGCGCCGAGGCGCGCGAGGAAGCGCGGCTTGCCCGCGTGGTCGCCAAATGGCGTCTGCGCACGGGCCGTACCTGGGTGCGCGGCACGTTCAACGGCACCGCGCAAGGCACGATGCTGCTCTTGATGAGGGCGGCCGTGATCGGCCTTGCGCTCATGCTTTGGGCGTGGGGCGAGGCGAGTGCCGGCGACATCGCTTTTGTTTTGACGTCGTTCTTTGTCCTGCAGGGCTATCTGCGCGATATCGGCACGCATATCCGCAACCTGCAGCGCTCGATCAACGACATGGAGGAATTGGTCGACTTCCAGTCCGAACCGCTCGGCATCGAGGACCGGCCCGGTGCCGCTCCGATCCGGATCACCGACGGCAGCATTGCGTTCGAGAAGGTGACGTTCCATTACGGCAATCACCGGCTGCCGCTCTATCGCGACTTCTCGGTCGAGATCGCCGCGGGTGAACGCGTCGGGCTGGTCGGGCATTCGGGATCGGGCAAGACGACTTTCGTCAAGCTGATCCAGCGCCTCTATGACGTGAACGGGGGCCGGATCCTGATCGACGGCCAGGACATCTCGAAGGTTGCGCAATCATCGTTGCGCAGCCAGATCGCCATCGTGCAGCAGGAGCCGATCCTGTTTCACCGGTCGCTGGCCGAGAACATCGCCTATGCCAGGCCGGGCGCAACGCAGGCCGAGATCGAGCATGCCGCGAAGCTCGCCAGCGCGCACGACTTCATTGCCGATCTGCCCAAGGGTTACGGAACCCTGGTCGGCGAGCGCGGCGTGAAACTGTCGGGCGGCGAGCGCCAGCGCGTGGCGATCGCGCGCGCCTTCCTGGCCGATGCGCGTATCCTGATCCTGGACGAGGCGACATCGAGCCTGGATTCCGAATCGGAGGTGCTCATCCAGAAGGCGATGGAGCGGCTGATGGTCGGGCGCACGACATTGGTCATCGCGCACCGGCTTTCGACCGTGCGGGCACTCGACCGGCTGCTGGTTTTCGACCGCGGCCGCATCATCGAGGAAGGCTCGCACGACGAGCTTATCCGGCTGAACGGCGGTATCTACCGCCGGCTGTTCGAGCGCCAGGCGCTCGAACTCACCAAAGGCCTGGTCGCCTGAGGAAAGGCATCCGGCTTCGGCCGGGTGCCTTCCCGCCTTGCGGGCCGACCGTTAGCCGTAGTGCAACTTGGGCTTGGCCTCGGTACCGGTGAACTTGACGCCCACGCGGTCGTTGCGGCGCCAGCGGACTTCCGCGCGATACGCCACGCCATCGAGCGGGACGTAGAGCAGGAAACGATCGGGAACGCGTGATTCCGGTGCGACTTTCAGCTCGGCGCCACCGGCATTCTGATTGCGCAACGTGCAACTGACCTCGGAATTCTGGATACCGGTGATGATCGTCCCGCCCTTGAGCACGCGCTGGCGGTGCTCGCGCCGGTGTTCGCCGGAGTCTTCTTCAAGTGGTTGCGCGGAGTTCGTCATCGATCGACGCCATCAGCCGAATCGGCACTGCATTAACCACACAAAGCACCGATGTTCGCGCACCGCAACGCGCGGCATGCTCGTCGGGTCACATATGCGTTATGTGAGCGATGACTCAGGCGAATTTTCGCGGATCGGCGCAGAAATAGGCAATGATCTGGCAAAGATCGGGCTCGTTGACCATGCGGGCGGCCTCGGCGGAGCCGACCCATTTGCGGGTGCGGGCGCGCTTTTCCTTCCAGCGGTCCGCGACCCGGTCGACCTTGAGCGGGAACACCAGGACCTCGCAAGGCACTTCCTCGCCGGATGCCAGGACCTTGCCGTAGAAATAGCGGCCGGCTTCGAGATGCGAGACCGTGCCGTGCAACCCCGCTTCCTCGCCCGCTTCGCGGGCGGCAGCTACGCAAAGCGGCTCCCTGGCTTTCGGCCAGCCTTTCGGCAGCACCCAGCGCCCGGTATCGCGGCTGGTGATCAGCATGATCTCGACGCCGTTTTCGTTCTCACGCCAAGGCAGGGCTGCAACCTGCAGGCGGCAAGGCACTGAGCCGAAGAGTCGTCGGACTCTTTCGGCCATCTGGTTGTGCGTCGTTGGCCTCGTCAACATCGTAGAAGCTGCCCCGAGCCTCTAGAATCATTTGCCGTCAAACGAATCTTACGACGTATTGTGGACGATAAAAGTAAAAAACTTCACTCGGTTTGCTTAACCCGGACAGGGCAGGCCATTGCGAAATCATCGCCGCCGAGAGCCTTCTCCCCGAGAGCCTTCTCTATGCAGCAAACAGTGATTTGGGCGGGCGCTGGACGGAAACAGCAGCTTCCAACGATCAGCCGGCGTGATCGTCGGCAATCGGCTTCTGATAGGTGAAGCCCATGTCCCACGGGAAGTAGATCCAGGTGTCCTGGCTGACCTCGGTGACGAATGTATCGACCAGAGGCCTGCCCTTCGGCTTGGCATAGACGGTGGCGAAATGCGCCTTCGGCATCATGGCGCGCACGATGCCGGCTGTCTTGCCGGTATCGGTGAGGTCGTCGATGATGAGCACCCCCGCGCCGTCATCGGCAAGAAGCGAAGGCGAGATCTCCTTCAGCACCTGCAACTGACCCTGGCTGGTGTAGTCGTGATAGGAGGCGACGCAGACCGTTTCGATGACGCGGATGCCAAGCTCGCGCGAAATGATCGCGGCGGGCACCAGGCCTCCTCGGGTGATGCAGACGATCGCCTTCCACTGGCCTTTGTTGGTGCCGGAAAGCCGCCAGGCGAGCGCGCGGGCATCGCGGTGGAACTGGTCCCAGGAGACCGGAAAGGCTTTTTCGGGAAGGGACATGGTTCGTGCACTCCGCAAGCGCGCGCCGCAGCGCGCAGATACAATGGAATGCAGCCGGAATTAGCCGGAAAGCGCCGGCCTTGGCAAGGTGGCCGCCAGGGATGGCTGTGTACTTATACCGCGTCGCGCTGTTCAGGCGACGCGGTGCAAGTTCCTATTTGGTACATGTCCTTGTCCCCCGAACCCGATTCCCACTTCGCGGAGACAGGCTTATCTCGACAGGAAGGCTGCCACGTTTGCCGTGCGCAGCACGGTGCGGGTGACGCCGCCGAACAGGAGCTGTCGCAGCCATGAGTGGCTGTAGGCGCCGAGCACCAGCAGATCGGCGCCGGATTCGGCGATCCTCTCCTGGATGATGTCGTCGACCGAGCTTGCCCCCGATTTCTGCACGGAAACGCTGACATTGGCGCCGTGGCGTGACAAGGCAGCCGCGATCTCGGCGCCCGCCGCCTCGGGAGCCTCGTCGAGCGTTTCCGGCGGATCGATGACGAGAATGTCGGTCTTGTCCGCCTCGCTGATGAAGGGCAGGGCATCGAATGCTGCACGAGCCGCCTCCTTACTGCCGTTCCACGCTAGCAGCACACGCCTGAAGGTGGTGACGAGCGGCCCGGCATGCGGAACGACAAGCACCGGCCGGCCGGCATCGTAGACCAGCGTATCGACATCGGCGCCCGGATCGCCCCCGGTGTCGCGCTGCGCGGCGATAATCAGGTCAGCCGCCCGCACGCTCGAAATGCCGGTCAGCGCGCTGTCGCCGGAGAAGCTTTCGAGGCTCCGCCACTCGAAGGACAGGTCGGAATCCTCGACGCGCCTGAGAAAGACAGCCTGCAGCTTGTCGGCGCGCTCCTTGTTCATCTCGGCCGAGACTTGCAGGAATTCGGTGTCGGGGAAACCGGTTGCCGACGTATAGGGGACCGGAAGCGCTTCGGCGTGGATGCCGACGAGGTGGCTTTCGAACCGCTCGGCAAGCGGGATGGCGCAATCGAGCACGCGCTCGGCGTCCTGTTCGTTCTGCAGAATGGCGACGATCGTCTTGAAGCGCATGGCAGATCCCTCAAATTTATCGGCGCAAGATCGCCACCGGCATCAATAGCCGCAACGAAAGTGCCGTGCCAGAAACGTCGGCGCGCGCCTTCTGGTTCCGGGGTCAGCTCGCAGCCGACAGGCCCGCCACCATGGCCGCAACGTCCTGGCGCGCGGCCTCGAGAGCCGCTTCGTCGCGGGCACGTACCACGAGCTCGGTCCAGAATTTGCCGTCGCCATATTTCGGGTAGGAGCCGATAATGGTGTCGGGATGCGCCTTCTGGATGTCGGCGAGCGGTCCGCCGATCAGGCCTTCGCCGAAGGGGCAGTGCACGGTGGCCGACAGCATCCTGGTGCCGGTTTTCAGCGTCGGCACGACATTGTCGAGCATCGCCTGGAAGATCGACGGCACACCGGCCATCACGTGAACGTTGCCGATACGGAAGCCTGGCGCGATCGACACCGGATTATCGATGTGGTCGGCGCCGCGCGGCATGCGCGCCATGCGCTTGCGCGCCTCGGTGAATTCGATACCGCGCTCGGCATAGCTTGCCTCCAACATGGCGTAAGCCCTGGCATCGTATTCGCAAGACACGCCGAAGGCCTTGGCTATCGAATCGGCGGTGATGTCGTCATGCGTGGGGCCGATGCCGCCGGTGGTGAAGACATAAGTGTAGCGGGCGCGCAGCGCGTTGGCGGCGGCGACAATCTCGTCCTCCTCGTCGGGAACGATGCGCACTTCCTTCAGGTCGATGCCGATCGCGGTCATGATATCGGCGAGATGGCCGATATTCTTGTCCTTGGTCCTGCCGGAGAGGATCTCGTCGCCGATGACGAGCATGGCGGCTGTGACGATTTCGGGCATGGCTCACTCCGGCTGCAGGTGGCCTGAAATAACGCGGCGGATAGCCGGCCGCAATGCGCACGCGAGGCGGGGCTCTTGTGGCAGACACGGTTGCGAGTAAGGTGCGTCGGTAGGGCTCGGGTGCAAGATGAGATGCTGATATCGATTTTGCCGTGGCTGATCGGTGGCCTGCTCGTTGCGGCCGCCGCGGTCGTGCTCGGCTTCATGCTCGCAACCTGGTGGATTGCGACCAAGGCCGAGAGGCTGGTACCGGCGTGCGGCAAGTTCATCGAGATCGGCGGCAGCCGCATCCACTATGTCGAAGCAGGCGAGGGCAGGCCGATCGTGTTCCTGCACGGGCTCGGCGCCCAACTCCACCATTTCCGGCACACGCTGTTCGGCCGCTTCGGCGCCGGCTACCGGCTGATCGCTCTCGACCGGCCGGGCTCGGGATACTCGGTGCGGGCGGGCGGGGCGAGCGGCCGTCTGCCCGAACAGGCGGAAGTGGTGCGGCGCTTCATCGAGGAGCTTGGGCTCGAACGGCCTTTGATCGTCGGTCATTCGCTGGGCGGCGCCATCGCGCTTGCACTTGCGATCGAGCATCCGACGGCGATTTCCGGCATCGCGCTCATCGCGCCGCTGACGCATCTGGAGGCGAGGGTGCGCCAGAAATTCGACCTGCTCTATGTTCCCTCGCGCCTGAAGCGCTGGATCTTGGCCCATACTTTAGCGATACCGTACAGCCTGAAATATGCGGAGCCGACGATGAAGTTCATCTTTGCGCCGCAAGCCGTGCCGAGGGACTACATGATCGCCGGAGGTGGTTGGCTCGGGTTGCGGCCCGCCCATTTTCAGGCGACCTCCACCGATATCGTGGCGGTGGAAGAGGATCTCGGCCGCCTCGAACAGCGCTATGGCGAGATCCTGATGCCGGCCGGCATTCTGTTCGGCGCGGATGACCGGGTGATCGGCATCGCTGCTCATGGCGAACCGATGCCGGGCAGGATCAGGGAGCTCGATTTCGAACGCGTCCAAGGGCTCGGGCACATGGCGCAATTCGTGGAACCGGAACGCGTCGTGGCCTTCATCGAGCGCATCGCCGCGCGCGCATTCCCAGCGTGAATTGATCCCGTTCGGGTCAAAGGCCGAGAGGGGATCGCGTCCGTTCACGAACCGTCACACAAAAGTGTCGGACATTCTGCCTCACCTACACTTTAAACGGGAACTTCGGCTCCAACCCTCGGTTCTAATCCGTGTCGGGCTGGCGAATTTCCGGCCAGCAAGAATGCGGCAAATCACCAGATGGAGACCAATCATGCTTACGAAGATTTTTGCAGCCTCGGCGCTTGTTCTGGCCATGGGCACCTCGGCTATGGCACAATCGTCGGACGCTTGGTGGTGGTGGCATCGTGATCGCCCGGTCCATAGCAAGCAAGTGCCGGTTGATCCCTACACCACGGGCAGCATTTACTCCGATCGCGACGCCAGCGCGCTAAACAGCTTCGGCAACGGTGCCGTCGGCCCATGCGCCTCGGATACGGCCGGCCCCGACGCGAATGCCGGCCCGAACGTCAACGACCAGTATTGCGGCAAGTAGTCCGTTCGCCAGCGAGCGACCGACGTGAAGCTTTTACAGTCGGTCGCAGCAAGGTCGAGCGACGGAAATTAATCTGAGACTTCGGTCTGCGGCCGGTCGCGGCCATCGGCCAGTTCGTCATGCCAGACACCCTCGGAATCCTCATACTGGATGCCATCCGTGGTGCCGGCGACCTGCTGCTCGGCCGAAGCAATTTCAGCCGCGCGCAGCGCGTCCTGGCGGGTGGGAAATGTTTCTGAAAAAGTCGAGCCGACCATGTAGGCCCAGCCGCCGTCATGCTCGACGATCTTGTAGGTCAGTTTCGCCATGGAATCCTCCGGTCGAGAAGCCCTTTGCCTGCTCAATGCAGCTTTCCGTCGGACAGCCTTTCTTCGGGAACCAGCACTTCAGATTCCTCGGCTGCCTCGATCAGCGCGCGGCGCGCGTCCGCCGTCGAACGATACCCCTCCAGCGCTTTCAGGCAAGTATCGAGAGCATCACGATGCCGCTGGCCGCGATTGAGCGGCCATACGGTCATCAGGCACTCGGCCGCTTCGCGGGTGCTGCTTATTTGGCGATATTTGCCGACATGGCCGAGTTCGACCACCACCGGCTTCTCAAATGGCTTGCTGTCTGTCATGGCCGCCAACGTAAAACGGCCAATTTGGTTGCAATGGTGGCGGAAGGCTGCGCCCAAAGGTCTCAGCCAATCGTCACCTGTGCAAGCCGTTCAGCCCGCGGCCTTCATCCAGTGCTGCATCGTCGTGACCGAGCGTGCCAGCTGCGGCGCCGGACGGATTTCCTCGCTGAACGTCGCCGCCGCGCGCCAGCCCCAGCGCGGATCGGCAAGGAAGGCGCGCGCCAGAGCCACCATGTCGGCGCGGCCGTCGGCCACGATCGCCTCGGCCTGCTGCGGATCGTCGATCAGGCCGACGGCGCGCGTCGGAATGCCGGCGCCCTTGCGCACAGCCTCGGCCAGATGCACCTGGTAGCCGGGGCCGCTGGGCAGCTTCTGCAACGGCGAATTGCCGCCGCTGGAACAGCACAGATAGGCGACGCCTTCCGCCTTCAGCGCCTTGGCCACTTCGATCGCCTCCTCGATCTCGAAGCCGCCGTCGACCCATTCCTTCACCGAAAGGCGGGCCCCCAGCATCAGGCCCGGCGCTGCCTTCTTCACCGCTCTGGCGATCTCCACGGCGAAGCGCATGCGGTTTTCCAGCGGGCCACCCCAGCGGTCGGTGCGCTGGTTGGAAAGCGGCGACAGGAACTGGAAGATCAGATAGCCGTGAGCGGCGTGCAGCTCGATGAAGTCGAAGCCGGCGCGCTCGGCCCGCTTGGCCGCATCGGCGAAATGTTGGATGACTTGCCGGATCTCTTCCTCGCCCAATGCGTGCGGTATATTCCACCCTGTGTCATAGGCGATGGCCGAAGCCGAAACGGTCTGCCAGGGATCCTCGCCCGCTTGCAGGGGGCCGCCGCCTTCCCAAGGCCTTCTGTTGGATGCCTTGCGGCCGGCATGGGCGAGCTGGACGCCGAATTTGGTGCCGGGCGCAGCGACGCGCCTGGCCGCATCGAGCGTGCGCTTGGCCGCCGCCTCGTTGCCGTCGGAGTAGAGGCCAAGGCAGCCATGCGAGATGCGGCCGCGCCGCTCGACGTCGGTCATCTCGACGGTCACCATGCCGGCGCCGGACATGGCCAGGTTCATCCAGTGGTGCAGATGCCAGTCGCTGGCGGAACCGTCCTCGGCCGAATACTGGCACATCGGCGCTACAGCAATACGGTTTGGAAAGGTCAGGCCGCCGAGGGTGATCGGCTGGAAAAGCGATGATGTCATGGAAACGGCTCCTGGGAGAGATATCGCTATCTAGGCAGCCGCGGCACTTCGCGCCAGACAACAGCCAGTGAAAGTCTCGCTGGACCAGTCGGTTTCCAGGATTGCGCCCGCGCCTGTTCGCCGATAACGCTTGCCGACAGCACGGAGCCAATCATGGAAGATCGCGTCCGCATCCAGTCTGAAGAAGTCCTGTCCGACGATTGGGCGGTGCTCAAGAAGACGGTGCTCGACTATCGCCGCCGTGATGGGCGCTGGGAGACGCAGATCCGCCAAACCTACGATCGCGGCGACGGCGCGGTGATCCTGCCTTTCGATCCGCAGCGCTCGACGGTGCTGCTGGTGCGGCAGTTCCGCTATCCGGCCTATGTCACCGGTCATCGCGAGCCGCTGATCGAGGCCTGTGCCGGTCTGCTCGACGAAAACGATCCGGAAACCTGCATCCGCAAGGAAGCGGAAGAGGAGCTCGGCTATCATTTGAAGAACGTTGAGCGGCTGTTCGCGCCCTATATGAGCCCCGGCAGCGTGACGGAACGGCTCTGGTTCTTTACCGCGCGCTATTCGCCGGCCGACCGTATTTCCGACGGCGGCGGAGCTCCGGAAGAGGGCGAAGACATCGAGGTGCTGGAAATGCCGCTGGACGAGGCACTGGCCGGCATCACCGACGGCCGTATCGTCGACGCCAAGACCATCATTTTGATCCAGCACCTGAAGCTCAATCCGATCAAGGTTTGAGTGGCCTGCCACCCGAAGCTCGAGGAGCGAAGGTGGTGCGGACGACGGGAATCGAACCCGTACGATCAGAGATCGAGGGATTTTAAGTCCCTTGCGTCTACCAATTCCGCCACGTCCGCGCGCCGCGATTTCAAGCACTTGGGCCGACACGAGTCCAGCCTTGTGGGCGGGATGGCACCGTATTGCCACCGAATATTGCTCTTCCGCATCGGTTCTCATCGCAACTGGACCGGCTATGGCTCGCCTTCCGGGCCGCAGAAGACCAGTGCAGGGCGCGCTGTTAACCCTTCTCCACGACGGTGAGAGCGTCAGTCTCGCTGTTCCCGTTCCACGGGAACGTCTGCTGTTCGATGACGGTCAGCCCTGCACGATCGCTGACATGCTCGACAAATCCCTTTGGCATGAAATTCCGCCAATCGGGATTTTCCTTGAAGGATGCGGTTGGATTATCCGAGTAGTTCGAATGATGAAGGAGAGCTCGTCCCCCCGGTTTCAAGACGGAGGCGACTTCCATGATGTAGGACGCCACGGTCAGCGGTTCGAAATGAACCATCGAGTCGTAGCTGAAAACGGAGGAAAAGCGCCCCTTTTCAAACGGTAGACTCTTGCCGTCCGGTGAAAGCGTCACGGTCACATGAGAAGCGCTTGAAAACCGTTTCCTAGCCAATGCAGTGGCATCGACCGAAGTATCGATCAACGTCAGTCGCCTGCAACGGCCGACGATCTGCGCCGAATGACGTCCGGCACCGCTGGCTATTTCGAGCACATCATCCAAGTTCAAATATCGCTCAAAAGCTTTGCGAAAGCGGCTCGCCGGTGCCCAAAACCAAGCCACCAACTCAGGGTTTTCGTATTTCTCAAAGTACTCATAATCGGAGGCGCCAAAACTACGCCACGTATCGACGATTGCTTCGTGCGCAGCGTCAGGCTCAGTCATAAGCCTTCCCCCCTCTTTCTTCTTGGCCGCACATTTTAGAGGGATTGGCCGTCAAAGGCAAAGGAGGCGCACGCAAGCTGGCTTGCCAAGGGGAGCAGCTATCCGCTTCATGGCTTCCGCAGTTCTCACCCCGGCACCGCCGCCGTACTCGGGAATGAAGTCGGCGCCGGCCGCTTCGAGAGCTGCTTATAGGGCGGACATCAAATAACCCGGTGGGTCGACTCTGTTTTGATCCCGCGGTCGCCGGCCACCTTCGTTCCGTGCTGCTCCGTAAATCAGAATTTGTAGCTGAAGCTTACGCCCAGGGTATGGAGCTTCAGGTCCTGATCACGATCGGAGAAGTCGTCCGGGACGTCGAAATGCTCCTTGCCGAAATCGTAGTAACGGTATTGGGCGCCGACGACGATGTTGCTGCTCAGCGCATAGTCGACCCCGGCGCCGATCGTCCAGCCGGTGCCGGTGCGTGTCTTGGCGAAGCCGCTGCCGCCGACGTCTTGCGAGGTCTCGATACCGGCGAAGGCGACGCCCCCGACGCCATAGATCAGCCAGCGATCGACCGCCAAGCCGGCTTCGGCATTGATCGATCCCAGCCATTTGACCTCGGTGCCGACGGCATTGCCAGGGTCGAGCAAGGCCGAAGCGTCGATCGAGGCATAGTTGAGCTCAGCGCGCGCGCCGATCACCGCCTGATTGAACTGCCAGAGGCCGGCGACATGGCCGCCGACGAAGCCGCCGTCGACATCGGGAGAAGCGGCGAACGGCTCGCCTTCCGTGCCGGAGATGTCAGATGAGCCCCAGCCATAGCCGGCCTGCAGGCCGGCATAATAGCCTGTCCAATCGAAGCCCGGCGCAGTCATGGGCAGGTCGGCGATCGCGTCCGCGGCCAAGGCCGGCCCGGACAGCAGGGCGAAAAAGCCGGCACTGGCAAGTGTCAGGCGACCCATCGAGCGCTCCGAAATGGCGGTTTCGAAAACTTCTCGGTGCAACCTAGCGTTATTCGCCCGAAAACGGAATTGTATTCCTGCAACAGTGGTTTACTTCGGCGGGTTGCGCACGCGATCCTCCAGGTCGCGCTGGTTCTCCTCGGGAGTGGCCAGCCGCGTGAAAGCATATTCGGCTAGTAACGAACCGGCGATGAAGATGGCGATCGGCGCGGCCCATGCCCAGAATGAATGCAAGGTGAAGAAGGCCAGGCCGGCGCTACATGCCGACAGCATGAAAATTGCGAACCGGATCTTTTTGCCATCTCTTCTGCAACCCGAATAGCCGGAGATCCAGTCTAGGCGAGATTTCGCCCTGCCGCAGGAGAGATCTGTCGGGAACCGGTCCTGCCTTAAAAACAAAGCAGTTTTGCCAACTGGTCAAAACCGCGCCAGCTTGGCACAGTCGGGCAAACAGGAGTTTCTTCATGGCGAGCCGCACCAATCCGACGAAACCCAAGCCCTGGACCGAAGTGGCGACGCAACTGGTCGACGTCGCGATGGGGCGCCGGGCTGCCGATCTCGTGATCCGCAACGGGCGCTGGGTGAATGTCCATTCGGGCGAGATCATTCCGGGCACCGACATCGCCGTCGCGGCCGGACGTTTCGCCTATTGCGGGCCGAATGCCGGCCACACGATCGGGCAGGGGACCAAGGTGGTCGATGCGGGCGGCCGCTATCTGGTGCCCGGCCTCTGCGATGCGCACATGCATGTCGAAAGCGGCATGGTCACGGTGACGGAATTCTGCCGCGCGGTGATCCCGCACGGTACCACCTCGATGTTCATCGATCCGCACGAGATCGCCAACGTTCTGGGCCTGCCGGGCGTTCGGCTGATGCATGACGAGGCGGTCGCGATGCCGATCAACGTCCATGTGCAAATGCCGTCCTGCGTGCCTTCGGCGCCCGGCCTGGAGCATGCCGGCGCGGAGCTTACGGTCGCAGACGTCGCCGAGGCGATGACCTGGGAGAACATCATCGGCCTTGGCGAAGTGATGAATTTCCCGGGAGTCGCCGCCAACGATCCGGTGATGTCGGGCGAGATCGCTGAGACGGTGAAGGCCGGCAAAACCGTCGGCGGCCACTATGCCTCGCGCGATCTCGGGTTGCCGTTCCACGGTTATGTCGCCGGCGGCGCCGAGGATGACCATGAGGGCACGCGCGCCGAGGATGCGATCGCCCGCGTGCGCCAGGGCATCAAGGCGATGCTGAGGCTGGGGTCCGCCTGGTACGACGTCGCTGCGCAGATCAAGGCGGTCACCGAAGGCGGCATCGACCCGCGCAACTTCATCCTATGCACCGACGACAGCCATTCCGGCACGCTGGTGCATGAGGGCCATATGGATCGTGTGGTGCGGCACGCCATCCGCCAGGGCCTGAAGCCGGTGACGGCGATCCAGATGGCGACGCTCAACACCGCCCAGCATTTCAGGCTGGAGCGCGAGATCGGGTCGATCGCGCCGGGGCGGCTGGCTGATCTTTTGATCGTCTCCGATCTCGCCCAGATGACGATAGACGAGGTCTATGGCCGCGGCGTCAGGCTGGCGAAAGCCGGCAAGCTCGAGATCGACATTCCGGCCTATGATTATCCCGGGACGGCGAAAAACACGGTCAAGCTCGGCAAAAGGCTCAAGGCGTCTGACTTTGACATCGCCGCGCCACAGGGTGCCAACGAGGTGCGGGCGCGGGTGATCGGCGTTATCGAGAACCAGGCGCCGACAAGAGCGCTCGAGGCCGACCTGCCCGTCGAGGACGGGCTGGTCGCCATGGATCGCCGCAACGACATTTGCCAGATCGCCCTGGTCGAACGCCACAGGGGCACGGGCGGCGTCACCAACGCCTTCGTGTCGGGGTTCGGCTATATGGAAGACTGCGCGATGGCCTCGAGCGTGGCGCATGATGCGCACCACATCATCGCCGTCGGGACCAACAAGGAGGACATGGCTTTAGCCGTCAACCGGCTGAGCGAGGTCGGCGGCGGCGTCGTGCTCTACTCCAAGGGTAAGGAACTGGCGCTGGTGGAAATGCCAATCGCAGGGCTGATGTCGGACGAGCGCGCCGAGATCGTCGCGGCCAAAGCCGAGCAGTTGACGGAAGCGATGCGCAAGGTCGGCTGTTCGCTCAACAACGCCTACATGCAGCATTCGCTGCTGGCGCTGGTCGTCATCCCGGAACTCAGGATTTCCGATGTCGGCCTTGTCGACGTGACGTCGTTCCAGAAGGTCGATCTGTTCGTCTAGTCGATGTTCGGGTGAGGTCAGCCTGACCCGAACCTCGACACGCCCTAACCGGTGCTCAGCCGCCAGTGGCGATCGTCAGCACCCTGAACGGCGTGGTGATGACCACCTCGGCGACCGAGCCGACCGCCCTGCCGAGACCCTGACCGATATTGTTGAGCTGCGTTGGATCCGGCTCGTCGGAGGCAAGACCGGCAGGCGTGCGCAGCCGATTGCCGAGCAACTGCACCAGGATCGGATTGTCGGCGAATTTGGCATGGTTCAACCGGTCTCCGCCCTTGGTTCGGGTCAGATCGACCACCGTCACGCCGTAGTTGGCGAGATCTGCCGCGTTGTCGTAATCGCCGACGCGCGGCTTTTCGCCGGAAATGAAGCTGGACAGCTTGAGCGCCCGGTCGTCGCCCGAGAGAAGGATGGCGAAAGGCTTGTCGGGCTTGCCGTAGCGGATCATCTGCTTCTTGAAGACATCGACGTCGATGTCAGGCGAGGCGAGGATGACGTAGCCGAGCTTGCCGTTGAGATCGCGGTCGCCGGTGATGGCGAGCTGGCGCAAAGCTTCCATCGTCAGCCAGGTCCCCATCGAATGGGCAATGATGTCAATGCTTTTGGCGCGGGACTTGGCAAGCATCCTCAGTGTCGCTTCGAGGTCGTCGCGCGCGGCGGTGGAGCTGTCCTTGTCATAAATGTAGCCGGTCGTCTTGCCGCTCGACGCCCACGAGAACAGCACCGGTGTGCCCGGATAATTCGTGTCGTGCGCGATCTGCGTCAGGCGGTAAACGCCATCGTCGAAGCCGTTGTTGAAGCCGTGCACGAAGACCAGGGCGCGGTCGCCGCGTATGGCAATATCGGTGCCGACCGCCTTGGCGAATTGCGAGGCGTTCCCATAGTGGACGACATCGGTTGCGGTGAACTGCCTGGCCGGAATGCTGTCGGCCGAACCCTTGGCTCGCTCGATCGCGCCAACCTGGTGGATCTTTGGAACCGTGACATCGACGCGGGCGTAGCTGGTGGTCAGCGAACGGTCGCCGTCGAAAACCTGCCGCGGGTCCTTAGTCGCCTGCTGCCGGGTCGTGGCGACGAAGATCTCGTGCTTGGCGGCAATGTCCGATGCAGGCGCGGTAACGGCCTTCCGATTGAGCAGGTCATGCGCGTTCTGCCCAGCGCAGCCCGTCAGGGCAAGCGTGATGGCAAGGCCAAGGACGATCTTCGAACGCACGATCACCCGGGATCCCCCAAGGGCGGCAAACCTCTCGGGCTCCTTCGATAAAACCAGCGAGCGGTCTGGTCCAGTTCAAAGTCCGTGCAGGGCGGCAACCGCGTGAACACGGTTATTGAGTGGCGAGCTGGCTGATCCGGTCGGTGACGTCGCGGTCGCTGGCAAAGCCGTCGTCCTCGCGCAGCCGCTGGCCGATCATCTTCACCAGCATCGGGTTGTCGGCGAATTTGGTGTGGTTGAAGCTGTCGTTGCCCTTCACCTTGGAGAGGTCGACCACCGTGACGCCGTAGGAGGCGAGGTCGGCCGCGTCCCTGTAGTCGCCGACGCGCGGCCGTGCACCGGCAATCAGGCCGGAGAGCCGGAGAGCGCGGTCGTCGTCCGACAGGAGCAGGATGAACGGCTTGTCGGGCTTGCCGTAGCGGCGCATCTGGCTCTTGAAGACATCGACGTCGATGTCGGGCGAGGCCAGGAGAACATCGCCGAGCTTGCCGCCGAGGTCGCGGTCACCGGTGATGGCGAGCTGTCGCAGTGTTTCCATCGTCACCCACGTCCCCATCGAATGGGCGACGATGTCGATGCGGCGCGCACCGGTCTGCGCCAGCATTCTCAGCGTCACTTCCAACTGGTCGCGGGCGGCGGCGGCACTTTCCTTGTCATAGACATAGTCGGTGGTCTTGGCGCCCGAAGCCCATGAAAAAAGCACCGGCGTGCCGGGATAGCCGGAATCATGGACGATCTGGGTCAGACGGTAGACGGCATCGTCGAAGCCGGTGTTGTAGCCGTGGACGAAGACCATGACGCGGCCGCCGCGGGCGTCGATGTCGGCATTGAGCGCGCTGGAGAATTTCGGCTGCGTGTCGTAGCCGACGACCTCGGAAGCCATGAAATATTTGGTCGGATCGTTCGACGTCCCGCGCGAGCGACGCTCGATCTGACCGGTCTCATGAACCGGCGGGACGGTGACGTTGACGCGGGCGTAATTGAGCGTCGCCGAGCGCTCGCCGTCGAAAACCTTGTTCGGGTCGTCTGAGCGCTTGCGGGTGGTGGCTATGAAGATCGAATGGTTGCCGGCGATCTCGGTCGCCGTAGTCGGCACCACGACGCTGCCCAGGATTTCCTGTGACGGTCGTCCCGCGCAGCCTACAACCAGCAAGGCCAGGGCAATGATGCAAATCGTCTTCAAATGCACGTCGAAACTTCCATTCCGGCCGCAATTGGCCATCTGCCTCCGCGAAATCTCCCGGACAGGGGAAGTGCGGCGGAAGTAAGTCGTGTCCAGCGGAAATTTGATCGGCGGGTGCCAACCGCCTTGGCACTGTTGCGCGAAAACCAAAGTGGCGGCAGCAGGCCGGCGAGCGGCTGCATCGGTGGCCGCGAAAACCAAACTATGCAATAGGCTTGGGCTGCGAACCACATGGTCTCGGAGCCGGTTGCCTCATGAACAGTTTTTCTTCCCGCGTCGCAGGCGCCGCGGAGGCGATCCGCGGGATCTTTCCGGAAACGCCGCTGCAGGAGAACGACTATCTGTCGAAAAAGACCAGCGCCCGCGTCCTCCTGAAGCGCGAGGACCTGACGCCGGTCCGCTCCTACAAGATCAGGGGGGCCTTCAACTTCTTCCGCAAGGCGCTCGCCGCCGGCAACAATGCCGAGCTGTTCGTCTGCGCCTCGGCCGGCAACCACGCGCAGGGCTTTGCCTTCGTCTGCCGTCATTTCGGCAAAAAGGGCGTGGTGTTCATGCCCGTGACGACGCCGCAGCAGAAGATCGACAAGACGCGCCTTTTCGGCGGCGATTTCGTCGAGATCAGGCTGGTCGGCGACTTCTTCGACGATTGCTATCGCGCCGCCTTCGAGTTCACCGAAGCCGCCGGCGCGCATATGGTGCCGCCCTTCGACCACAAGGATATCATCGAGGGGCAGGCGACGGTCGCCTATGAGATCGCAGCCCAGATGCCGGGCGGGCGCATGCCCGACATCGTCATGCTGCCGGTGGGCGGAGGCGGCCTGGCTGCCGGCGTCACCCACTATTTCGCCGACCAGCACCGTGAATTGCGCTTCGTGTTTTGCGAGCCGGCGGGCGCGCCTAGCCTTAGCGAGAGTCTCGCCGGCGGCAAGCGGATCAGGCTCGCCAAGGTCGACAACTTCGTCGATGGGGCGGCGGTGGCTGAAATCGGCCGCGAGCCGCTGCGCCATCTCAAGGAATTCACCGCCGACGCGGTGCGCCTTGTCCCGGAAAACCGGCTTTGCGCGACGATGATCGAGATGCTCAATGTCGAGGGCGTGGTGCTGGAGCCAGCCGGCGCATTGGCGATCGACGCGCTCAAGGATTTTTCCCGCAAGGAGATGAGGGGCAAGACCATCGTCGCGATCGTCTCGGGCGGCAATTTCGATTTCGAGCGCCTGCCGGACGTCAAGGAACGGGCGCTGCGTTTCGAAGGGCTGAAGAAGTACTTCATCATCCGCTTCCCGCAGCGGCCGGGCGCATTGCGCGATTTCCTCGAAATGCTCGGCCCGGACGAGGACATCACGCGCTTCGAGTATCTCAAGAAGTCGGCGCGCAATTTCGGCTCGGTGCTGATCGGCATAGAGACCAAGGACCGGCGCAATTTCGATCTGCTGAAGGCCAATTTCGACGCCGAGGGCGTGCAGTATCAGGACATCACCGACAACGAGACGCTCGCGGGGTTCATCATATGAGCGGGCCAAAAACGGGCGACAAAGGAACGGTGTTCGTAGCCCTGTTTTCCGGCATCAATGTCGGTGGCAACCGCATCGTCAAGATGGCGGAGCTGAGGTCGTTCTTCGAAGACCTCGGCTTCACAGACGTATCGACCTACGTGCAAAGCGGCAACGTCGTGTTTCGTGCCAACAACAGCGATGCTGTGGCGCTGACCAAAGCACTCGAAGCGGCCTTCGAGAAGAAATGGGGGTTCAATTCCCGCATCATGGTGCGCAATGCCGGCTGGTTCGAGCGCCTGGTGAAGGACAATCCCTATCCGGAGGTTGCGGGCGAGCCTACCAAGCTGCATGCCTATGCGTTGGAGCGAGAGCCGACCGCGGAAGAGGCGAAGCGGCTGGCGGAAAAGTGTGCCGGCCCAGAGCGCTTCGAGATCAAAGGCGACGTGCTTTACCTGCATGCGCCGGAAGGGCTTGGCAAATCGGTGTTTGCCAATCTTATTGGGCGAACGCTCAAGGTGCCGGGCACGGCGCGCAACTGGCGCAGCGTGCTTGCGCTGCTCGAAATGGCCAGCAAGGCCGCCGGCTGACGCTCAATTCTTTCAGGCAGCCTTCTGCCAGTCGAAGGTCAGCTCCTCGCGGAAGACGAAGCGCTTGATGTGGTCGGCGACCACGGTTTCCAGCCGCTCGAGCGAGGCGGCGTCGTCAGCGGCGACCGCGATGTGGAGAGCCTTGTCGTCTGCATCCATCACGGTGCGGCCGAGCGAGAGCTGGATGGCGCCGTGATGCGGGTCGAATTCGACCGGGAACTTGTGCGCCCAGTGCTTGCAGAGCTGCTGCAGATAGCGGCTGGCGTTTTCAGTGGCGACGTCGGCGCGGCTGGTCGGCATGAAATTCTCCCGGCGGATCAAGCCAGCCTGATCTGGCTGGCGCCACAAGCGCTTAGATAGGCGCGATCCGGCAAAACGCCATAGACCGGCCGGTCAAATCCCCGGGAGGGGCAGGCGCCTACCAGCTTCCCGTATTCGACATCGAGGCCCATGGCTCCGCCTTTGCCTTGGCCGGGCCTTTCTGCAGGAGCTCGATGGAAATGCCGTCCGGCGAGCGGATGAAGGCCATGTTGCCGTCGCGCGGCGGCCGGTTGATGGTCACGCCATTGTCCATCAGCTTCTGGCAGGTGGCGTAGATGTCGTCGACCTCATAGGCGAGGTGGCCGAAGTTGCGGCCGCCTTTGTACTCCTCCGGATCCCAATTGTAGGTCAGCTCGACCAGCGGCGCCTTCTCTGCAATGCCGCTTTGCTCGTCATCGGGCGCGGCGAGGAAGATCAGCGTGTAGCGTCCCTGCTCGTTCTCGTAGCGACGCACTTCCTTGAGGCCGAGCTTGTTACAGTAGAAATCGAGCGATTGATCGATGTCGGCGACGCGGACCATTGTGTGAAGATAGCGCATATCGGATTCCTCGCGGCGTTACGTTTGCGGCGCACCATAGGAGCCGCTCCGCCAAAGGGCAATCGTCCGACAAAACCGATGGAGTGATCGATTTCAGCCGCGCCTTTGCGCTTCAGGCCGCGCCGGTAAACAACAATTGAGGCTTTCCGGTGCTCAACGGTGAAAAAAGGCACGTCAGGTCTTGCACACCCCGGAAGCCGCAGTGTTAATCTGATGGCAAGAATCACTAGCGGTTGCAGTTGGAAAAGGGGGCGTTCTTATGGGGGAAAAAGCCTCTTTTACGAGGCGGGACGGAAGCCTTGACGACGCCTTGACGCGAGACAGTGGCGGCGACTCCGCCGGGCTTGTCGAAATCGCCGGCGCTATCAAATGGTTCGACGTGGCCAAGGGCTACGGCTTCATTCTTCCGGACGACGGCGTCTCGGGTGATATTCTCCTCCATGTGACATGTCTTCGAAGAGATGGCTTTCAGACCGCGCTGGAAGGCGCGCGCGTCGTCTGTCTCGTCAAGCAGGGCGAGCGTGGCCTGCAGGCGTTCCGGGTTCTTTCCATGGACGCCTCGACAGCGGTGCATCCGGCCGAGCAGGAGCAGCGCACGCATGTCACCGTGACTGCCGAGAGCGGGCTCGAGCGGGCGCTGGTGAAGTGGTTCAACCGCACCAAGGGCTTCGGCTTCCTGACCCGGGGCGAGGGCACCGAGGACATCTTCGTCCATATGGAGACGCTGCGCCGCTATGGCATTACCGAGTTGAGGCCCGGCCAGGTCGTACTGGTTCGCTTCGGACGCGGCGAGAAAGGCCTTATGGCCGCCGAAATACACCCCGATATGGGCACCTTGCCGGTCTCGCATTAAAGCGCGGCCCGACGCACTTTATTTTTGCTTGATGTATGTTCGCCAAAACCGCTTGGCAGTTTTGGGCGACATGCATCGGGCTCTCTCGATACGATCGGGATGCCCTGCCCGGTGCAAGGCCGTTCCTGTCCAAAAACCAGTTCCACTCGCTCGGATCATGGTCTAGGACAGGGCCTGGACGAGGTATCACATGGCTCATCGCAACTGGCTGACCGCAGGCGCGCTTTGCGCCGCCATCGCTCTGGCCGCCATTTTCAGCGCCTTGAAACCGAGTTCGGCGGACGGTCAGGCGATGATGCTGCCTGCCGATCCGACGCCGCTCGTCGCGATCACCGGCTCCGGCAAGCATTCCTTCTCCATCGAGATCGCCGACACCTCGGAAGAACGCGAGGCCGGGCTGATGTTTCGTAAGGACATGGCCGACGATCACGGCATGCTGTTCGTGTTCGAGCGGCCCGCTGAGGTGAATTTCTGGATGAAGAATACACCGATGCCACTCGACCTGGTCTTTATCGGCCAGGACGGCAGGATCAAGGCCGTCAAGCGTGGCGAACCGGAGTCGGAGGCGATCATCTCGCCCGGACAGCCGGTAAGCTTCGTGCTTGAGCTGAAGGCGGGAACGGCCGCCAAGGACGGTCTGAAGGACGGCGATCTCCTGCGTCACCCAGCGATCGATAAGACCTCGGGCGCCGGCTCCAACTGACCGCGGCTGCACCAGATGCAATATTTTTCCCATGACGGCTTCGAACTCGCTTACCTCGACCGCCGGCCGGCGTCCGGTCAGGGCGATCCGGTGCTGATGATCCACGGCTTCGCCTCCAGCCACTACGTCAATTGGGTCTCGCCGGGCTGGTTCAAGACGCTGAACGACGCGGGGTACCGCGCCATCGCCGTCGACAATCGCGGCCACGGTGCGTCGACGAAGAGCTACCAGGAGGCGGACTACACGCCGGCCAAGATGGCCTCGGACGCGGCCGCGCTGCTCGATCACCTCGGCATCGAGCACGCCCATGTCATGGGCTATTCGATGGGCGCGCGGGTATCCGCCTTCATGGCGTTGTCCAATCCGGACAAGGTGGCGACGCTGGTGTTCGGCGGCCTCGGCATCGGTCTTGTCGACGGCGTCGGCGACTGGGATCCAATCGCCGATGCGCTTCTGGCCGAGGATGCTGGTACGATCAGCCATGCGCGCGGCCGCTCGTTTCGCGCCTTCGCCGACCAGACGCGCAGCGACCGCCGGGCGCTGGCCGTCTGCATAGTCGGCTCACGCGCGTCAATGAGCGAGGACGATGTCGCGCGGATCGCCCAGCCGACCCTGATTGCCGTCGGGACCAAGGACGACATCGCCGGCTCGCCCGACGAGCTTGCCGCGCTGATGCCCCACGCAGAGGCTTTTCGCATCGAGGGCCGCGACCACATGCTCGCCGTCGGCGACAAGAGCTTCAAGCAGCGCGTGCTGGAGTTCTACGCCGAAAATCCGCTCTGACCCATACCGTCCGCTGCGGGCGACGACGCGTCTAAAGCAGGTTGCGCGAAACGCGACCTGCTTTTGACCTTTGCGATGTCCTTTTCCCGAAACTGGAAGCACTTCGGGGAGAATGCTTTAGCCGCGCGTTCTCCTGTCGGCGATGGATTTCGCCATGACGCAAAGCAGCTCGAACATCAGGTCGCGCCGGCAAGCGCCGTCATGCCGCCAATATCAAAAGGAGGCGCGACCTCGACGACGTCGGCTCCGGCGAAATTCAATCCGTCGAGCAATCGAACCAGCTCCTGCACCTCGCGGGTGGTGAAGCCGCCGAGCTCCGGTGTGCCGGTGCCAGGGGCCATCGACGGATCGATGCAATCGTTGTCGAAGGTCACGTAAGTGAGGCTGTCGCCGACAAGATCGCGTGCTTCCTGCATGACGGAAGCGGTGCCGCGTTTGACGAACTCTTCCATATATACGATGCGCACGCCCTGAGCGGTCGCCCAGTCGTGTTCGCCCGGCTCATAGATCGAGCCTCGAATTCCGATCTGAATAACCCGCTTCGGGTCGAGCAGCCCTTCCTCGATCGCGCGGCGAAAGGGCGTCCCGTGTGTATAGGGATTCTCGCCGAAGTAGCGGTCGTTCGTGTCGGAATGCGCGTCGAAGTGAATCATGCCGACGGGTTCCTTGCGGGCGATGGCGCGCAGCACCGGCAAGGTCGTCAGATGATCGCCGCCGGCGGCCAAAGGAAGAGCGCCGTCAGCAACGATGGCGGCAATGCCGTCCTCGATGCGCTTCAATCCGTCGAGCAAGTTGATCGGATTGACCGAGAGGTCTCCCACATCGGCGACATTGGCAATGCTGAACGGCTCGGTTCCCGACACGTGGTGGACGCGGCGCATCAGGCTCGACTGGTTCCTGATTTCGCGTGGACCGTGGCGGGCGCCGGCCCGATTGGTCGTGCCGCCATCCCAAGGAATCCCGACAAGGGCAATATCGAGCCCCTTCGCGTTCGGCACCGCCGGCAGCCGCATGAAGGTGGAAAGCCCGGCAAATCGCGGCACCTGGGCGGCGTCGACGGGTTGGAAGAAGTTGTTTTCGATGGTGTCGGTCATCTCAGAGGGCGTTCACGTTTGGCGTGGCGATCAGGTCTGTTGAGACTGGTCTTGCAGGACCTGCAGCGATCGGACCAGATTTTCCCTGGCCCGCGCCTCGAACCTATCGCGAAACGATTGTGTGTAGAAAATATGCGGACGGGCCAGGAAGCTCGTCAGGACAGCCGCGCGACCGGCGCGCCACATCGGTTCCTCGACCCAGCCATATTCGCGCCGGACCGCCTTCTCGTAAGCGTCGAAGCGGTTCGGGTCGGCACCGAGGATCGCGAAGTCCATGTCGAGGAAAAGGGCGGCATCACTCGCGGCACCCTCATCTTCGAGCGGCGGCAACTCGTGCGTGGCGGTGGCGCTGATCATGGCCAGAATCCGGGCAAGCCGGGCCGGGTCGGTGCGGCCGGAGAGTTTCCTTTCTGCGAGCACCGCGCTCTTTGCCTCGTTGTCCTTGGCGCGGCTGTCATAGACTGCGTCATGGAACCAGATCGCCGCTTCGACTGCTTCTGGATCATCAAGAAGGTGCCGGTGTTCGGCTGCCAACGCCAGCATCGCTTCGATGTGAGGCAAGCCGTGATAGTCGCGATCCGCGGTCTGATAGAGCGCGGCAAGCTCGCTTTTCAGCGCATCGTCGATCAAGGGTTCGTTTTCCATCGCCGCTTGAATCTCGGTGAACCAAGTTCATTTGACAAAGCACTAAGGAAAATTGAGTTCAACCGTGTTATGATCTGGCCTATATGTGCCGCCGGATGAATGAGCAGGCCGGAGACCGCCGATGAACAGCGTTACGATAGCCCGCCCCAGCATGGTGCAGCCGGTCGACCCGATCTGGCGCGCGATCAGGGATGAGGCGATGGAAGCGGTAAACCGCGATCCGTTGCTGGCTGCTTTCCTCTATTCCACCATCCTCAACCAGGAGAGCCTGGAAGAAGCGGTCATTCACCGCCTGGCCGAGCGCCTGGCGCATCAGGATATCGGTTCCGACCTCATCCGGCAGACCTTCAAGGCGATGCTTGCCGACGATCCGGAGTGGAGCACGACGGTCCGCGTCGACATTCAAGCCTACTACGATCGGGACCCGGCCTGCGACCGCTTCATCATGCCGGTGCTCTATTTCAAGGGCTTTCATGCCATCCAGACGCACCGTTTGGCGCATTGGCTGTGGAACCAGGGCCGCAGGGACTTCGCGCTTTATCTGCAGAGCCGCTCGTCCTCGGTGTTTCAGACAGACATCAACCCGGCTGCCCGCATCGGCAAGGGCATTTTCCTCGATCACGCCACCGGCCTGGTGGTCGGCCAGACCGCCGTCATCGAGGACGACGTCTCGATCCTGCACGGCGTGACACTGGGCGGCACCGGCAAGGCCAGCGGCGACCGCCATCCGAAGATCCGCCGCGGCGTCCTGATCGGTGCCGGCGCCAAGATCCTCGGCAACATAGAGATCGGCCATTGCTCGAAGATCGCGGCCGGTTCGGTGGTGCTGTCGCCCGTGCCGCATAACAAGACGGTCGCCGGCGTGCCGGCGCGTGTCGTCGGCGAGACCGGCTGCGACCAGCCCTCGCGACAGATGGACCAGCTCCTGCCCTCGCAGACGATGGACCACGTCGTCAGCTTCGACATCTGATTCTGCGGTCATCGCCAGTGGCCGGAGTCCGGTCGCCACTCAAGGCTCGGTTGTAATGCTGCCGGCTTGCCTTTACATCGCCATCGTCGGCGTGTCAGAAGCGCGTTCCAACGAACAGCCGCATTCGGAGAAGACTTTTGAAGCCAGACGAAATCAGAAAGCTGGACGCCTACTTCAAGCGCGTCTTCCAGAATCCCAAGCTGCAGGTGAAGGCGCGCCCGCGCAAGGAAGACTCTGCCGAGGTCTATGTCGGCGACGAATTCCTCGGCATCGTCTTCAAGGACGAGGACGACGGCGACTATAACTTCTCGATGGCGATCCTCGACGTCGACCTGGCCTAATCCGGCTTTCCGGCCGGGCTCGCCATGCCGCCCCGGTCGGAAACACCCCTGCGTGATTTTCCGGCTAGTCCACGCAGTGCCGCGGGATATGCACCCGCCGCCAGTCGGTCGAGCCTTCCCGCACCACCACCCGCCGCGCCACCCTACGGTATGAGGGCGCGATTTCCGTGATGCGCCGCTCTCCTGGCCGCACCAGCACCTCGCGGGCGACGCCTTCGTATTCGGCCGGAAAGACGACGCGCCGGACGCGCTCCGGCTCGACGATGACCGTTGTGGCAACCCGCGCGTAGCGCGCCTTACGCCACACCTTGCACAGCACCTTGCGGCCGTGGATGACCCGCCATTCCCAGGCATAGCCGCCGTTATCCACCTTGACCGTGTCATAGACGGTGCGCGTCACGGCCGGTACGACTTCATAGCTGATGCGAGGCGTGGCGATCTGTTCGATGCTCTCGGTCGTGCCGTAGATCGGCGGGTCATAGTGGACGAGCTGGCCGCCGGGGCTCACCACCACGTCTTCATAGACCGTGTCGCAGATCGCCGGCCGATGCACCGGCTCGTAGCATTCGAGCGTGCGGCCGCCGGCCGCGGCCTGCGACACGGCCGCAAGCATTGCGAGGCTGGTCGAGGCGAGCGATGCGGCACCCTTGCGAAGGGAGCTCTTGCAAAAGGAACTCGTGCAAAAGGAACTCTGGCTAAACACGACGTTCACCCGTTGAAAAAAGGACGCCGGTTCAACGCGGGAGCGTATCGGAAGGTCCGCCATGGACGGGGATTTCACGGCTTGTCGTTAAGCAGCGCGGTTAAGAAACTGCTACCGTGGCGGCCGGGTAGCGCCCTCGCATTTCGGGCAAAGGGCCATCTCCGGCGCAACCCGCAGCATTTCCTTGGGCCGAGCCGCTTGCTTCGACTTAACCAGATGGCTAGGAGGGGCGGCCTTGCGCTAGGGTGAGCCGGCATCCTATTTAGGATTCAACGATCCAGAACCGATTCCGCCCGATTGCTCACGTCTACGGCGCCGGAATCCATCCAACAAGGGTAGTCCATGAAGAACCCCGTCGAAACCTACATGAACCTCGTTCCGATGGTGGTCGAGCAGACCAATCGCGGCGAGCGTGCCTACGACATCTTCTCCCGCCTGTTGAAGGAACGCATCATCTTCATCACCGGCCCGGTCGAGGACGGGATGGCGACGCTGGTTTGTGCACAGCTTTTGTTCCTCGAGGCGGAGAACCCCAAGAAGGAAATCAACCTGTACATCAACTCGCCGGGCGGTGTGGTGACATCGGGCATGGCGATCTACGACACCATGCAGTTCATCAAGCCGGCGGTATCGACGCTCTGCATCGGCCAGGCAGCCTCGATGGGCTCGTTGCTGCTTTGCGCCGGCCACAAGGATATGCGGTTTGCCACGCCGAACGCCCGTGTCATGGTCCATCAGCCGTCCGGTGGCTTCCAGGGCCAGGCGTCGGACATCGAACGTCATGCGCAGGACATCATCAAGCTGAAGCGCCGCTTGAACGAGGTCTATGTCAAGCACACCGGCAAGAGCTATGACGAGATCGAGCGGACGCTCGACCGCGACCATTTCATGACCGCCGACGAGGCCAAGGAGTTTGGTCTGATCGACAAGGTCATCACGACGCGCGAACTTGGCGAAACCCCCGCCGCATAGGCTCTGATTGGGGGCTGAATGGCGGGATAACGCGCTTTTGGCGCGGCTTGCGGCATTTCGGCCACAATTGCCTGTTCCCTCAAGGTTCGGGATTGCCTACGTTAAGGCTATGTTGATTTTCGACGGCTTAGCTTTGCATGGGGTTGCTGCGAATCATTGTCGCGTTTTCTGATTGTGTTTCGGACGGAATGCGCTGTGTGAGCCGGGGCACTGGCGCCGCCGGATTCCTGCGATAGATTGGTGAGACGCCAATGCGACCAGACCATCGGCTGGCAGGGCGGTGAAAGGACAGAAAAATGAGCAAAGTTAGCAACAACGGCGGCGATTCAAAGAACACGCTCTATTGCTCGTTTTGCGGCAAAAGCCAGCACGAAGTGCGCAAGCTGATCGCCGGTCCGACCGTCTTCATCTGCGACGAGTGCGTCGAACTCTGCATGGACATCATCCGCGAGGAGAACAAGACCTCGATGGTGAAGTCGCGCGAGGGCGTGCCGACCCCGCAAGAGATCCTCAAGGTTCTCGACGACTATGTCATCGGCCAGCCCTACGCCAAGCGGGTGCTGTCGGTGGCGGTCCACAACCACTACAAGCGCCTCGCGCATGCCGGCAAGAACAACGACGTCGAATTGGCAAAGTCGAACATCCTGCTGATCGGGCCGACCGGCTGCGGCAAGACGCTGCTCGCCCAGACGCTCGCCCGCATCATCGACGTGCCTTTCACCATGGCCGACGCCACGACGCTGACCGAAGCCGGTTACGTCGGCGAGGACGTCGAGAACATCATCCTGAAGCTCTTGCAGTCGGCCGACTACAATGTCGAACGTGCGCAGCGCGGCATCGTCTATATCGATGAGATCGACAAGATCTCGCGCAAGTCGGACAACCCGTCGATCACCCGCGACGTCTCGGGCGAGGGCGTGCAGCAGGCGCTGTTGAAGATCATGGAAGGCACAGTGGCCTCCGTGCCGCCGCAGGGCGGCCGCAAGCACCCGCAGCAGGAATTCCTGCAGGTCGACACCGCCAACATCCTGTTCATCTGCGGCGGCGCCTTTGCCGGACTGGACAAGATCATCTCGGATCGCGGCCGCAAGACCTCGATCGGCTTCGGCGCAACCGTGGCGTCGCCCGAGGATCGCCGCACGGGCGACCTGTTCCGCCAGGTCGAGCCGGAGGATCTTTTGAAATTCGGCCTGATCCCGGAATTCGTCGGCCGTCTGCCGGTTCTGGCGACGCTCGAGGACCTCGACGAGCCGGCGCTGATCCAGATCCTGACGGAGCCGAAAAACGCGCTGGTCAAGCAGTATCAGCGGCTGTTCGAGATGGAGAATGTGGATCTCACCTTCCACGAGAACGCGCTGTCGGCGATCGCCAAGCGCGCCATCGAGCGCAAGACCGGCGCGCGCGGCCTGCGTTCCATCATGGAAGCGATCCTGCTCGATACGATGTTCGAGCTCCCGGCGCTGGAAGGCGTGCGCGAGGTGGTGATCTCGGAAGAGGTGGTCTCGGGTAACGCCCGGCCGCTTTACATCTATTCCGAGCAGAAGGAAAAGAAGGGCAATGTCAGCGCCTGAAATGGCACTGATCCGGCAAATTTTCATGGAACGGCGCCCGTGTGGCGCCGTTTTGCTGTGAGGGGCTTACCTGTAGGTGATGGAGTGGCTGATCAAAGCATGCTAACCCTTGATCTTTGCACCGCCCGCATCCACCTAACAGCGGAAGGCCGAGGGCCTCAATTCTGCGCTGTAAAATTCCCGTCACAAACGGTGGTAGGCGGAACGACGCTCGGTCGTTAATATAAGATTCGCGGTTGGCTCAATTAGCGGCCGCGACATGAAAGGTTGGACAATGGCCAAAATATCCAGGGCTTCCGGCGACGGCGTGTTTGCAGTCCTCCCACTGCGCGACATCGTCGTGTTCCCGCACATGATCGTCCCGCTCTTTGTCGGGCGTGAAAAGTCGATCAAGGCGCTGGAAGAAGTGATGGGTCAGGAAAAGCAGATCCTGCTTGCCACCCAGATGAACGCAGCCGACGATGATCCTGAACCCGATGCGATTTTCGACATCGGCACGCTCGCCAATGTGCTGCAGCTCCTGAAGCTTCCCGATGGCACTGTGAAGGTGCTGGTCGAGGGCGCCTCGCGCGCCAAGATCGTCTCGTTCACCGAACGTGCCGACTTCCACGAGGCCCGCGCGACCGCGTTGGTCGAGCCGGAGGAGGAAGAGGTCGAAATCGAGGCGCTGGCCCGCTCGGTCGTCACCGACTTCGAAAACTACGTCAAGCTGAACAAGAAGATTTCGCCCGAAGTGGTAGGTGCCGCCAGTCAGATCGACGACTATTCCAAGCTCGCCGACACCGTTGCCTCTCACCTGGCCATCAAGATCCCCGAGAAGCAGGAGATGCTCGCCACGCTCTCCGTCAAGGAGCGTCTCGAGAAGGCGATGGGCTTCATGGAAGCCGAGATTTCCGTGCTGCAAGTGGAGAAGCGCATCCGCAGCAGAGTCAAGCGCCAGATGGAGAAGACGCAGCGCGAGTACTACCTCAACGAGCAGATGAAGGCGATCCAGAAGGAGCTCGGCGAGGGCGAGGACGGCCGCGACGAGGCTGCCGAGATCGAGGCGCGCATCAAGAAGACCAAGCTTTCCAAGGAAGCCCGCGAGAAGGCGGAAGCCGAGTTGAAGAAGCTGCGGTCGATGTCGCCGATGTCGGCTGAATCGACGGTCGTGCGCAACTATCTCGACTGGCTGCTGTCGATCCCGTGGGGCAAGAACTCCAAGGTCAAGCAGGATCTCGGCTACGCCCAGGACGTGCTCGACGCCGATCACTTCGGCCTCGACAAGGTCAAGGAGCGCATCGTCGAGTATCTCGCCGTGCAGAGCCGTCAGAAGAAGATCAAGGGTCCGATCCTGTGCCTCGTCGGCCCGCCCGGCGTCGGCAAAACCTCGCTCGGCAAGTCGATTGCCAAGGCCACGGGGCGTGAGTTCATCCGAATGGCGCTCGGCGGCGTGCGCGACGAGGCCGAGATCCGCGGTCACAGGCGGACCTATATCGGCTCGATGCCCGGCAAGGTCATCCAGTCGATGAAGAAGGCCAAGAAGTCCAACCCCCTCTTCCTGCTCGACGAAATCGACAAGATGGGCCAGGACTTCCGCGGCGATCCGTCGTCAGCCCTGCTCGAGGTGCTCGATCCGGAGCAGAACTCGACGTTCATGGACCATTACCTCGAAGTCGAATACGACCTGTCGAGCGTGATGTTCGTGACGACGGCGAACACGCTGAACATCCCTGCGCCCCTGATGGACCGCATGGAGATCATCCGCATCGCCGGCTACACCGAGGACGAGAAGATCGAGATCGCCAAGCGGCACCTGATGCCGAAGGTGATCCGCGATCACGCGCTGCAGCCGAACGAGTTCTCGGTCGGCGAGGACGCGATCCGCGGCATCATCCAGACCTACACCCGTGAAGCGGGCGTCAGAAGCCTCGAGCGCGAGCTGATGAAGCTCGGGCGCAAGGCGGTGACCGAGATCCTGAAGACGAAGAAGAAGACGGTGAAGATCACGGCCGATAACCTCGCCGATTATCTCGGCGTGCCGCGCTTCCGCTTCGGTCAGGTCGAGGCCGACGATCAGGTCGGCGTCGTCACGGGTCTTGCCTGGACGGAAGTCGGCGGCGAGCTGCTGACGGTCGAGGGCGTCATGATGCCCGGCAAGGGACGCATGACGGTGACCGGCAACCTGCGCGACGTGATGAAGGAATCGATCTCTGCAGCGGCCTCTTACGTCCGCTCGCGGGCCATCGATTTCGGCATCGAGCCGCCGCTGTTCGACAAGCGCGACATCCACGTCCACGTGCCGGAGGGCGCGACCCCCAAGGACGGCCCGTCGGCGGGTGTGGCGATGGTGACGGCGATCGTGTCCGTGCTCACGGGTATTCCGGTCCGCGCCGATGTGGCAATGACCGGCGAGGTGACGCTGCGGGGCAGGGTGCTGCCGATCGGCGGCCTGAAGGAGAAGCTGCTTGCCGCGCTGCGCGGCGGCATCAAGAAGGTGCTGATCCCGGAAGACAATGCCAAGGACCTGGCGGAGATCCCGGACAACGTGAAGAACAACATGGAGATCATTCCGGTGTCGCGGGTCGGCGAGGTGCTGAGGCACGCGCTGGTCAGGATGCCGGAGCCGATCGAATGGGTCGAGCCGGTCAATCCGCCGGCCGGCGCGGACGCCGGCGACGACGCCGGCAAGTCGCTTGCGCATTAGTTTCTTCTAAGGTTGCAATGCACAAAGAGAGAGCCGGGCTTTCAGCCCGGCTTTTTCATGTGAAAAATCTCCGAAAAAGTGGAAAAAAGCCCGGAATTCTGCGGTTTTCGGCTTGGGTTCCGGAACGCTTCTTTCTAAAGTCCGTTTCCTGCCGGATGAGTCGTAGTTCCGGTTTTCTCATGGAAGGGAATTTTTATGAACAAGAACGAACTGGTGTCCGCCGTCGCCGACTCCGCAAGCATTTCGAAGGCTGATGCGCAGTCCGCCGTCGATGCGGTGTTCTCTGTGATCACTGGCGAACTGAAGAAGGGCGGCGATGTCCGGCTTGTCGGCTTCGGAAATTTCACCGTGTCAAAACGTGCTGCTTCGACCGGCCGCAACCCGCAGACCGGCGCGGAAGTGAAGATTCCGGCGCGCACCGTGCCGAAGTTCTCGGCCGGCAAGGGCCTCAAGGACGCGGTCAACTAAGACCTTTTCTTTTTAAGATCAGATGAGCCGGGCTTGCCCGGCTCTTCCTTTTTGTGACCCGCGGCAGGGGCACATGTGTGGCATCAGCCGGTAGGCGCGTCGGCGCGCATCAGGCCTTCTTGCTTGAGATCCGCCCACAAGGCTGCCGGGATCTTGACGTCGAGCAGCGCACGGTTGCTTTCGACTTCGGCCGGCCGTTGGCCGCCGGGTATTACCGACATGACGGAAGGGTGCCGCAGCGGGAACTGCAACGCCGCCTCGATCAGACGCACGCCATGGCGCTTGCAGACCGCCTCGATGCGTGCCACGCGATCGAGCACGTCTTTTGGCGCCTCTGTGTAGTTGTAGAAGGCGCCGGGCTTCGGCCCTGTCGCCAGGATGCCGGAATTGTAGGGCCCGCCAAGAACGATGCCGATGCCGCGCTTCTCGCAGAGCGGCAGGAAGCTCGCAAGCGCATCCTGCTCGAGCAGCGTGTAGCGGCCGGCGAGCAGAAAGAGGTCGAAATCGCCGCGCTCGGCGAGCGTCTGGCAAACCTGCCACTCGTTGATACCGCCTCCGAAGGCCTTGATCACGCCCTGGTCACGCAGCGCGAGCAGCGCGTAATAGCCCGACGACATGAACTCCTCGATGCGCCGGTCGGAAGCCTCCTTGCTGCCATGGGTGAAGATGTCGACATCGTGCACATAAAGGATGTCGATGCGGTCGACGCCGAGACGCTCCAGCGAGGCCTCGAAGGAACGCATCACGCCGTCGTAACTGTAATCGTAGACTTCCCGGCGCGAGGGCGTCTCGAAGAACTTGCCGATGCCGGTTCGCTGGTCGGGCGCAGAGACGCGCATGAGGCGGCCGACCTTGCTCGACAGCACATAGTCTTCGCGTTTCTTGCCGCGCAGGAAGGGGTTGAGCCGGGTTTCGGAAAGGCCGAGGCCATAGAGCGGAGCGGTGTCGAAATAGCGGCAGCCGGTTTTCCATGCCGCCTCCAGCGTGGCATTGGCATCCTCGTCCGAGACGGCGCGGTAGAGATTGCCGAGCGGCGCGGTGCCGAAACCAAGCTCGGTGAAGGTGATGCCGCCATTGCCGATGCGGTCGAAATGCCGTGTCTTCATATCCGCACGATGTCCTGGATTGATTTGTCTGACATGACACTATCACGCCGGTGGCACAGCAAAAGCGCCGAGGCTCGTTGGACACGAATTTTCGCGGTGATAGCATGAACGAAAACAAGCGTTTCGCGCCGAACGCGACCGCAAAGCCGCATGCCTATCAAGACATCGGCAGACAGGATTAGGCAGCCATGACGCAAGCCGGATCGGAGTTGTTTGCGACAGCGCTGGGCGAGCTCGGCGCCGTGTTGGGGCGCATCGATGACGGTCGGGTTGACGCCGCCTGCGCAATGCTCGCCGGCGCTGGGAAGATCGTCGTCTATGGCTGCGGCCGCGAAGCGCTGCAGGTCAAGGGTTTCGCAATGCGGCTCTTCCATCTCGGCCTGCCGGTTTCGGTGGTCGGCGATATGACCACGCCGCCACTCGGCCAGGGCGATGTATTCCTGGCGAGTTCCGGACCGGGCGAGACCGCCACCGTTCTCACCTTGATGCGCGTGGCCAGGGCGGCCGGCGCCAAGGTGGTGTTGCTCACGGCCGAACCGGCGGGCAGCGCGGCAAAGCTTGCGGACTTCACGCTGCTCGTTCCGGCCCAGACCATGGCGAGCGACCAAGGCGCCGCCAGAAGCTCGGTGCTGCCCATGGGCTCGCTGTTCGAGGGAGCGCTTTTCCTGGTGTTCGAGGTGATGGTGCTGAAACTCAAGGCGCTCACCGGCGCAACGCCGGAGACGATGCGCACCCGGCACACCAACATGGAGTAGGGGCATGCGCTACGAACTGATGCTGCCGCACCAGATCCGCAACGCGATCGAGGAGAACTGGCCGGTCGCGCTGCCGCTCGGCGTGCTCGAATACCATGGCGAGCACATGGCGGTCGGCATGGACACGCTGGCCGTCATCAAGACGCTCGAGCTTATCGAGAAGGAGCGGGACATCGTCATCCTGCCGCCCTTCTATTATGGCGCGGCAAGTTATGCCGTGGCGCCGCCGGAAGGCAGCGGCTCGGTGCAGGTCGGCGGTCCGGTGCTGGCGCCCTTTGCGGAGGAACTGTTCTACGGCCTGCTGCGCATCGGCTTCCGCAACATCCACGCCATCATCCATCACCAGACCGAGAATTTCGTTGCCGGCATGCCGACCGATCTCGCCTTCAAGACCGCCGGCCGGCAGGCGATTTTCCGCTTCCTGGAGAAGGAACGCGGCGAGGGCTGGTGGGGCTCGGACACGATGGTCGACTACTATGCCGGCCATGCCCAGGGCGAGAACGTCTTCAACTGGGTGCAGGTGCACCCGCTGATGCCGGCCACAATGACCGGCAAATATCCGTTCGACCATGCCGGCATCGGCGAGACATCGCTGATGCAGGCGCTATGTCCCGAAGCGGTGGATGCCGGTCATTTCGCGGACAATACCGGCTGGTACACAAAAGGCGCATCGGATGCCTCGGCCGAGCTGGGCCGGAAGGGTGTGGCGATGATCCTCGAGCATTTGCGGGCGATATTGCGGGCCTAGCTCGCTTCTCCCACAAGAAGGGGGGAAGGCGGCTACTTCACCGAACCGGCCGTCATGCCCATGATCAGATAGCGTTCGAGCGCGATGCCGATGATCGCCAGCGGCGTGATGGCTGCCGTCGCCAGGGCTGCCATCGACCACCAGTTGATACCTTGCGAGCCGGTCTGGCTCGCCACCATCACGGGGATGGTCTTGGCATCCGTCGACGTCAGAAGGGCGGCGAAGAAATATTCGTTCCAGCAGAGCACCATCGCCAGGATGAAGGCGGCGACCATGCCGGGGAGCGCGATCGGCATGACAATGCGGAAGAAGGCGCCCCAGATCGACAGGCCGTCGACGAGTGCCGCCTCCTCGAGCTCGACGGGAATGGAGTTGAACTGGTCGCGCATGATCCAGATGACGATCGGCAGCACCATCAGCGTGTAGAGGAGCACAAGGCCGATGCGGGTGTCGAGCAGGGCCACTTCGCGGTAAAGCACCAGGAAGGGCAGCGCCAGCACCACGGGCGGCAGGATCAGCTGCGAGAGGAAGAAGAAGGAGATATCCTCGTTCTTGAACCAGGCGAACTTGTAGCGGTAACGCGTCAGGCCATAGGCGGCCAGGCTGCCGATAATGATGGCGAGGCTCGACGCGCCGACAGAGGTAATGACCGAGTTCATGAAGCGTTTCAGGAACTCGTCGCGCACCGTCGAGGTCTGGACGATCGAATCCGGCGACAGGCCGAGTGAGCGCCAGCCCTTCCAGTCTGGCTGGAAGTCGACGAAGGGGATGAGGTGCCCCTGCGTGACATCGACCGCCGACTTGAACGAAGTGGTGATCGTCCAATAGATCGGGAACAGGCAGACGAAGGACCAGAACACCAGGGCGCCATAGATGAAGACGCGGCTGGCGAGGAAGGCCGCCGGGGAGCGGATTTCGGAAACGGTATATTCGGTGGTCTGGACGCTCATATGGACGCTCAGTTGACGTTGCGCACGAAGCGACTGGCGAGCTTCAGCAGCCAGGTGACAAACACGACGATGATGATCAGATAGACCATGGCGAGCATGGTGCCGTAGCCGACATTCGAACGGTCGCGATATTCGCGGTAGATGAAGCTCGAAACGGAATCGGTCGCGCCGCCGGGCCCGCCGGACGTCACCGTAATGATGATGTCGGCGAGCTTCAGCTTGAAGATGATGCGCAGGATCACCGCCGTCACGGACACGGGCAGCATCAGCGGGAAGGTAACCTGCCAGAAGGTCTGCCATGTCGTCGCGCCGTCGACGCGCGCCGCCTCGATCACCTCACGCGACATGGCCTGCAGGCCGGCGAGCAGCATGATCATCATGAACGGAATGAAGGTCCAGGCGTCGAGCACCATGATCGAGATGCGCGCGATGATCGGGTCGGAGAAGAAGGCGGGATTGTCCCAGCCGAGATGGCGCGCCAGCGTCGATGCCGGTCCGAACCGGTATTCCATCAGCGACTTGCCAACCATCCAGGAGACCGCCACCGGCGACAGCATGAGCGGCAGCAGGAAGACCACACGGAAGAATTTTCTGGCGCGGATCTGCGCGTTGAGCAGCAGCGCCAGTCCGAAGGCGATGACATATTCGACTAGCACCGCCAGCACATAGAGGACCATGTTGAAGAGCGCGTTGCGGTAGTAGGGGTCGGCCAGCATCTGCCAGAAATTGTCGAGACCGTTGAACCTGCGGCCAGCGAAGGAGCTGAGGTTCCAGTCGGTCAGCGCGATATAGAAGCCGAACAGCGTCGGGAAGATCACCATGGCGACGGTGAAGAGCAGCGCCGGCAGCAGGAACAGCGCGCGCTGGCCGTCCTCGCCGCGCGTCAGCACTTGCCAGGCGCCGAGCGCCACGCCCCACAGCACATAGGCGTAGACCACCGGACGCCAGGTATAGAAGCCGATCGTGTCGACCTCAGTCTTGTAAAGGATCTGCATGACGATCGTCGCCAGCAGCACGAGCGTCGCGGCGATCATCAGGGCCCAGCCGAGGCGCTTGCGGCCGGGAGGGATCAGATCGGCCGCTGCGGAGTTAGCCGGCCATGCATTGGCGGTTGAAGTCTGCTCAGCCACGCCTCTCGCCTCTACCTTGCTTTGATGCAATTCCGGAGGAAAACCGCTTCACGCTTTTCCTGGAATTGCTGGAAGTCCAAATGACCGGCCATTGCCGGTCAACATGCGGCCCCGCGCCGCGGGGGCCCGGGCCCGCCGTATGACGGGGCCGCCGAACATCCGCGCGAGGGGTTGTTTGGGGGGTTTTTGTTGTAGCGGGCCCGATGGGGGGGGGGCGTGTACCC
>NZ_JARTVP010000001.1:74024-330320 GCF_029625865.1 Mesorhizobium sp. WSM4887 | reverse complement strand
TTACTATTAAATAAACAAAACAAATAACTACCCTTTTCCCCCCCCCCCCCTTCCCCCACCCCCCCCCCCCCCCCCCCCCCCCCCCCCCCCCCCCCCCCCCCCCCCCCCCCCCCCCCCCCCCCCGCGACTTCTCACGGGACAGCCTACATGCCGAGCGAGGCTTTGTAGAGCTTGATTTGGTTCTCGCGGCCGATCTGGTCGGTCAGCTTCTCCCAGGCGGCGGCGATGGCATCCGCACCTTCCTGCGCCTTCATCTTGCCGGCGAAGGTGTTGGCCAGGATGTCCTCGGCGGCGCTGTAGTACTGGAAGATGCCGGGGATGCGCGGCTCGATCGCGGCGTTCGGATGGTTGTAGGAGTCGCCCTCCGACTTCAGATAGGAGGTGATGAAGGCCTCGTCATAGCCGGCCGCCACCCATTCCGGAATGTTGAAATGGGAGTTGCGGTAGGGCTGGAAGCCGGAAGGATAGGCCGCGCACCACAGCGACAGATCCTTGCCGCCGAGATGGGCCGCCGCCGACCACGCCGCCTTCTTCTTCTTCTCGTCGCTGTCGACGCGGGCCATGACATAGACGCCCCAGCCGAGATAGGCGCAGTTCGGCGCATAGTTCGGGCCGCTGGCCAGCTTGTCCCACTTGCCGGTCTTCGAATTGTAGACGTCGTCCGAGCCCGGCAGGATCGAGAAGCCGGTGACGTCGCCGATGACCGAGGAGTCGTTGGTCTTGACGTTGGAGCCGATATCGCCCCACCACGGGATCATCGAGCCAGTGCCGGCCAGGAACTGCTGGAAGCCGGTGGTGTTCGGATCGGCGTTGATCTGATCCGGCGGCTCCGAGGGCAGGGCGTCGATGACGTCCTGGATGGCCCGCACCCAAGCCGGGTTGTTGATGCGCGGCTTCATCGTATCCGGATCGAACAGCCAGGCCTTGTCGTCGGGGTGCTTGGCATAGGCAGAGGCGCGGCTGCCGAGGAAGTAGAAACCGAAGCCGCCCCAGGGCTTGGGCGCGTCGAGATAGCCATAGACGTCCTGGCCCTTGAACTGCTTGCCCTTGAGGAACTTGGTGACGGCCTGCACTTCCTGCCAAGTCTTGGGCACGCCCCATTCGGTCGTCGCGCCGCTCTCCTTCCAGGCCTTGGCGAGGTCGGGATCGGAGAATACGTCGGTGCGGTAGTTGAAGTTGTGCGTATCGCCGTCGATGGTCACGCGATACTGCTTGCCGTCCCAGGTGCCGACCGGCGGCTTGAGGTAGTTGACGAGATCGTCCATGTCGATCTGCTTCTTGACCCAGTCGGGCATCTCCGAGGTGAGGCCCTTGCCGCAGACGTCGCCCTCGAAGGGCGCACCCATCTCGATGATGTCGAAGTCGACGGTTTTGGTCGCGATCGACTGTTGCAGACGGGCGTTGTAGTCGGCCTGGGCGAGGTCGATCCAGCTGATCTTGGCGCCGGTATAGGCCTCCCACGGCTTCAGGAAGCCGCGGAACAGCACGTTGTGCAGGTTCTGGTTGTTGAGGCCCATGAAGGTGAGCTCGACACCGGCGAACTCGCCTTGCTTGACGTTGGCCTTGGTCGCTTCCAGGCAGAGCTCACCGACTTTCTGGAAGTCGGCGTCCGTCGGCTGGCCTTTGCCGACGCCGGGTATCTGCAGGATTTTCGCGCGCAGGTCGTCGGCGGCAGCCGCCGGCCTGGTCAGCGCGCCAAGCCCCGTGCCGGACGCCGCTGCGAGCGCCGCCATGCTGGCCGCGCCCTTCAGCAAATCGCGGCGGGTCGCCCCGGCACGCACCAGTTTTTCGTAAAGATCGACTCTCATCTCAAGGTTCCTCCCAGAACTTCAGTCGTGAATTGATTCTGCCAATCTCTCGACGTCGAAACGTCTGCGGTTCTCCTATACCATAGGGCAGCGTGGGACCCCACCCTGCGTCGCCTGGAGATCCGATTTTCGGGACAAGGACCGGCATTCGGATTGGCACTCGTCACTATTCGCGTAATCGATTACCTTGTCAACAAGATTGGCTTTTTATCTATAAGATACCGACTTGCCCTTGCCGTTGGCAATGGCTAGCTTCACCGAAAAAGATAGGGGAGACAATGGCTCAAGTCGCGATCGCCAATGTGGCCAAGGCTTTCGGAACCGTCAAGGTTCTACATGAGGTCAGCGTCGATATCGCCGACGGTCAATTCGTCGTCCTGGTCGGCCCTTCGGGCTGCGGCAAGTCCACGCTGCTGCGGATGGTGGCGGGGCTGGAAACGGTTTCCGGCGGAACGATTTCGATCGGCGACCGCATCGTCAACAACCTGCCGCCGGCCAAGCGCGACATCGCCATGGTGTTCCAGAACTACGCGCTCTATCCGCACAAGACGGTGGAGCAGAACATGGCTTTCGCGCTGAAGCTGCGCGGCACCGATCCGGCCATCGTCGCCGAGCGGGTGAAGCGTGCGGCCGACATCCTCGACCTCAATCCCTATCTCAAGCGCTATCCGCGCCAGCTTTCCGGCGGCCAGCGCCAGCGCGTCGCCATGGGCCGCGCGATCGTGCGCAACCCGCAGGTGTTTCTGTTCGACGAGCCGCTCTCAAACCTCGATGCCAAGCTGCGCGTGCAGATGCGCACCGAGATCAAGGAACTGCATCAGCGGCTGAAGACCACCACCATCTACGTCACACACGACCAGATCGAGGCCATGACCATGGCCGACAAGATCGTGGTGATGCGCGACGGCCGCATCGAGCAGATCGGCGCGCCGCTGCAACTGTTCGACCGGCCGGCCAACCTGTTCGTCGCGGGCTTCATCGGCTCGCCGGCGATGAACCTGCTCATGGGCACGGTGAAGAAGGGTGAAAGGTCCGAGGTCGACATAGCAGGCTCGGCCTTTCCGATGCCTGCCAGCATCGCCGCGGCGGACGGCCAGGCCGTCGTCTATGGCGTCCGTCCCGAGCATCTGGAGATCCATCCCGACGGTGTGGCGTCCACGATTTCGGTGGTCGAGCCGACCGGCTCGGAAACGCTGGTGTTCGTGCGCTTCGGCGAGGGCGAGATGGTGGCGCTGTTCCGCGAGCGTCACGACTTCAAGCCTGGCGATACGCTGAAGCTCAGGCCTCGGCTCGACCATGTCCATCTCTTCGACGCAGGGACCGGCAAGCGTCTCTGACCGCAAACACACATCGAGGAAACCATGCTCAAAGGGATCAATCCGCTGCTCAACGCCGACGTGCTCCAGGCACTGCGGGCGATGGGGCACGGCGACGACCTGATCATCGCCGACACCAATTTCCCATCCGACTCCGTCGCCAAGCAGACGGTGCTCGGCAAGCTGCTGCGCATCGATGCGCCGGCGGCCGAAGTGGTGAAGGCGGTGCTGTCGCTCTATCCCCTGGACAGCTTCGTCAACGACGCGGCCGCGCGCATGGAGATCGTCGGCAAGCCGAACGAGATCCCGCCGGTGCAGAAGGAGGTGCAGCAGGAAATCGACGCGGCCGAGGGCAAACCCTGGCCGATGATCTCGATCGAGCGCTACGCCTTCTACGAGCGGGCGAAGAAGGCGTATTGCGTCATCCAGACCGGTGAGCGCCGCTTCTATGGCTGCTTTGCCTTCCGCAAGGGCGTCATTCCGCCGGATGCGGAGTAAGGAGATGTCCGCCAGCAAGCCAGTCGTCATCCTGGGTGTCTTCGTCGCCGACACCGCCTATCGCGCCGACCGCCAGCCGCGCATGGGCGAGACGATCCTCGGCAATTCGTTCAAGCTCGGACCCGGCGGCAAGGGCTCGAACCAGGCGGTCGCAGCCGGCAAACTCGGCGCCGACATCACCTTCCTGACCCGGCTCGGCATCGATGCCTTCGCCGACATGGCCAAGCAGACGTGGAAGGATGCGGGCGTCAAGAGCGCGGTCATCGACACGCCGGACAGCTACACCGGGGCGGCTTATATCTTTGTCGAGGAGGGCAGCGGCAACAACGCCATCATCGTCAGCCCGGGTGCTGCGATGCTGATCTCTTCCGCTGACATCGAGGCGCATGCTGACCTGATCCGCTCGGCGGGCGTCTTTGTCACCCAGCTCGAGCAGCCGATTGACGCGGCGCTGAAAGCTTTGCAAATCGCGCGCGGGGCAGGGGTGACTACCATTCTTAACCCGGCGCCGGCCGCCACCCTGCCGGACAGCATCTACGCGCTTTGCGACTACGTCACACCCAACGAGTCCGAGGCCGAGGGGCTGACCGGCATCGCCGTCTCTTCGGTCGACGATGCCCGCCGCGCCGCCGACAGCCTGCTGGCAAAGGGCGTCGGCGCCGTCATCGTGACGCTTGGCGAGAAGGGCGCGCTGCTGCACACCAGGGAGCGATCCGATCACGTCGGCGCCGTCACTGCCGGCCCTGTAATCGAAACCACGGGGGCGGGCGACGCCTTCAATGGTGGACTGGCGGCGGCGCTTGCCAAGGGCGTCGAGCCGCTGGAGGCGGTGCGCTTCGCCTGTACCGTCGCAGGCATTTCGGTGACCCGGCCGGGCACCGCGCCTTCCATGCCGACGCTCCAGGAGGTCGAGGCGCTGCTGGCGCGGGGTTGAAGCCGCCAAATCTCGCGTGGCGTTTCAGCGGCGCTACCCGGTCATCGGCTTGACCACAACTCACAGAAGTTGGTCTCTCACGGCCCCCAGGGTTGCATATTAGCCACGGTTAATATTAATCGGCGCCAACGCCTTGCATCAACGGCATAGGTGTCCCGTAATGGGCCACCGTGTCTGGCATCGCAATTGCACTGTCAGCAATGCCGGGGTGGACCGTGCCTCGGTAGCCGGGGGGCTATTTTGGGGGGCCCGCCGCTCCGCGATGGAGCGGCGGCGCTTTAAGGGTCGAGGGTACTGGCGATGTATTTTCCGCAATTTCTGGTGGGCATGTTCGCGACGTCGTTCACCGTCGCAATCTGGGTCGGGTTGCAAACCGGCTCCGCCTGGAAGGCGCTCGGCTGCGCTATGCTTGCAATGATCATTCTCCAGATTGGATATGCCGGACTGGTCATGCGGCTCATCTACAAGCGGGGATCGCAAGGCACTGGAGCTGACTTTATATCGGCAAATGCGGCGCAACCGGTGCAGCGAGCGCGTCCACACTAGAGGGCTCACCCTCCCGAGCGAGTGCAGACCGTAAACCCTTGGCGACGACCAAACCGTCCCGCCCTTCTCCTGGAACTGCGCGACCGGGCAGCAGTTCGAGCCGACAAGGCTTTCAAGACCTGGGTTTTCGGAACGCAAAGCCGTTGCGATTACGTGCCATGGCTTGATGACCGGGGCCGGCCAAGGCTGGCTCAACCCGCCAAACGCGCCTGCGGAACGCAAGCAGTGCCAGCGCGTTCACCGTCTTGACCAGCACAGGCAGCCTGGTTTCCCGGAACGGTGAGATGAAAAAGCCCTATAAAAAGCCCACGCTTGTAAAGCGCGAGAAGCTCACCGCCCGAACCGCGCAGATTGTCGCCTCCGGTGTGATATTGGGCGAGTGAATAGGGGCGCCCACGCGCAGCTGAAGAATTTTGCTGCTCAGAGCAGGCTGGCCGGTCGGTGACTTGCTCTAGAGGGCCGGGCCCGGCCGAATGGCGCTTCCGTCAGAAAAGCGCGACAGGCGAAAGCGGGTGAGATCGTGCCCGATCTGGTTTCCCTGGATCATGTCGGCGACGACGCGGCCGATTCCGGGTCCGATACCGAAGCCGTGGCCGCTCATGCCGGTTGCGACAACGAGGCCAGCTATCGCCTGCACTTTGTCCACAATGGGAACGACGTCCGGCATCGCGTCGATCATGCCAGCCCAGCATGCCTTTAGGCGCACCGCGTCGAGCTGTGGGAACAGGCGCCTGAAATTGCGCTCGATGGAACGCAGACCAGAGCGTTCGGGAGCCGGATTTAGCACCCGCATTGTTTCGAAAGGACTTTGCGAATCCGGCGCCCAGTGACGCGGCGTCGACCAGCCATCCGGGTAGCCCGCCGGCGCAGCCGGCGAATAGCGTGAGCCGAAAGGATTGGCCATAAGCGCGGGAAGGTATTTCTTCGCATGCCGGAATGCGTCTGGGCCAAGGTGAAGCAAATGACTGCCTCCGGCAGCGAGCGTGTATCCGCCATCCTGTCGGCGTCTGAAAGCGATATGCTCTCCTGCCGCGGCTCCTGCATAGACTTCAGGCATCGCCTCGGTTGCCGCGACGGTCGACCTTACACTGAGCTGGGGAATGGAAACGCCATGTCTTCTCAGGAACAGGGAAGACCACGCACCGCCGGCGAGCAGAACGCTCGACGTCTCGATGTGACCCGCCTCTGTCCACACACCGCTGATCCTCCCGGCCGAGATTTCCAGGGCTCGCGCCGCGCAATTCTCCACAATCTTGACGCCCTTGCGGGCGGCAAGCCGGGCGAGTGCGGGCACGGCCAGCCAAGGCTCCGCCCGCATGTCGGAAGGCGTTGTCATCGCGCCCTTGAAACTGCGCGACATGCCTTTGATGAGACCGGCGGTTTCCCGTGCGTTCAGCAGGCGCGTGTCGATCTCATGGGCGGCAGCGATCTTCATGAATTTTTCGAAGCGGGCCATTTCGCGGTCGGAGCCTGCCAGGTAAGTCACGCCTGTCTGCTTCAAGCCGATGTCTTCGCCGCATTCCTCAGCCAGTTGCCGCCAATGACGCGACGCCTCGATCACGATCGGCAGTTCGTCCGCATCGCGTCCCTGTTTGCGGATCCATCCCCAATTGCGCGAGGACTGTTCGGCAGCGATGCGCCCCTTTTCCAACAGCGTCACCGATATGTTGCGCCGCGCAAGAAAAAGCGCTGTTGCAACGCCGATAACGCCGCCGCCGATAATGACCACGTCAGCGCTTTTTGGTGGAGGGCCGGGAAATTGAATCGGATCTGCTTCGGAGAACGGGAAAGTAGGCAAGGGGCGAATCCTGAAAAGGCCGCGTCAGCTATGGCCCACCGGCAGCCATCCTTTCTTGAGGCAGTTCAGGGGGAAGGTGGAGCACAGGCGCCTGACGAGCGGCTCCCGTAGTCGCCCATTCAGACGCGGTGGATCGCGAATGTTGGCCGTAGCGAATACAAAAAGTTGAAACTCTCCGGAAAATGAAAGTTCAAGCTTTTGAGCAGGGCTTAAACCCTTGAAAAGTCTGGCGCGAGTGACGGGGCTCGAACCCGCGACCTCCGGCGTGACAGGCCGGCACTCTAACCGACTGAGCTACACCCGCGCACTGACGAGCACGTGTCAGGCGTGTTCGTCGTTGGGGCGCTGGATAAGGGGTTCGTTTGCGGGTGTCAAGCGCGGCATGTGAGCATAACAACAATCAGCAGAAGGTTTTTTTACAAGTGCGCCGGCATTGGGGAAATCCGTCCGACAGCGGGTGCGCCGGCTGTTCATTGGGCCTTGCGAATAGAGCTCTAACTGCTTAAAGGTCCGGCCCGGAGCGGGCGATTAGCTCAGTTGGTAGAGCGCTTCGTTTACACCGAAGATGTCGGCGGTTCGAGCCCGTCATCGCCCACCAGTTTCCTGGCACAACCAAGACTCACGGCGGCGTCAGGCGGAAATCCTGGCCTTCGGGCAGGAGCTGGCCGCCATCAACGACGATCGTCGTGCCGGTGATGTAGCTGGCGTCGTCGGAGGCCAGGAACAGGAAGGCGTTGGCGACGTCGCGCGGCGTGCCGAGACGTCCGAGCGGCACGGCGTCCTCCATGCTCTTGATGAAGGCGGCATCGCGGTGAAGCTTCATGCCCTCGGTCAGGATGTTGCCCGGCTCGACGCCGTTGACGGTGATGCCATAGCCGGAAAACTCCAGCGCCGCCGCGCGGATGAAGCCGTTGATGCCGGCCTTGCTTGCCGAATAATGGCCGTGGCCGGGGCTGCTCACTTGCGGGCCGGTAATGGAAGAGGTGAAGAGCATGCGACCGCTGCCCTGAGCCTTCATCGGTGGAAGCGCTGCCCGGGCCGCGTTGAAGCTGCCGCGCAGATTGACCGCCATGACCCGGTCCCAGTCCTCCGGGCTGGTGTTCTCGATCAATTGCCAGGGATAGATGCCGGCGTTCTGGACGATGATGTCGAGGCGGCCGTGACGCTGCAGCGCCAATGCCACCACCGCTTCGGCGTCGGCCGTCTTCGAAATGTCGGTGCGGATGAAGGCGGCACCCAGTTCGTCTGCGCTCGCCTGGCCGGCTTCGGCTTCACTGTCGGCCAGCACAAGGGTGGCGCCTTCCTCGGTGAAGCGCTGGGCTATGCCCTTGCCGATGCCACGCGCGGCCCCGACGATCACCGCCACCTTGCCTTCGATGCGTCCGGTCATGCGGGCCGTCCTGTCATGCGAGTCTTTGGCGAATGGTTTGCTTGAAAGCGTCGAGAAGCACGGCCGCCAGCACCAGCAAGCCATGGATGACCTGGGTGAAGTTGGCCGGCAGGGCCATGAGGTTGATGGCGGTGTTGATGGCCGACAGGAGCAGCACGCCGGCATAGACGCCGGGCAGGGTGCCGACGCCGCCTTTCAGGCTGACGCCGCCAATGACGACGGCGGCGAAGGCGTTGAAGAGCAGGCCGACGCCGAGATTGGCGGTGGCGCCGGAGGTGCGGATGGCGAGCAGCCAGCCGGCGAGGCCGGCGATGGCGCCGGCAAGCACGAAGGCGATGATCAGGTTGCGGTTGACGCGGATGCCGGCGCGGAAGGTCGCGGTCTCGTTGCCGCCGATCATCACCAGATGCCGGCCGAACGGCGTCTTGGCGAGAATCAGCGAGAAGGCGACGAAGCAGCCGACAGCGATCCAGGCGGTGAGCGGCAGGCCGGCGAGCCGCTGGATACCGAACCAGCGGATGGCCGGCGCCAAATCCTGCGCCGAGCGTCCGCCGGAAACGACAAGCACGAGGCCGCGCACCCAGATATAGGAGGCAAGCGTGATGATGAAGGCGCTCATCTGCAGCCTGACGATGAGGAAACCGTTGATGACGCCGATAATGGCTCCCACCGCCAGGGCTACGGCGAGCGAGACCGGCACCATCAGCCAGTCCGGATGCAACTGCAGGCCGAGGCCGATGCCTGACGAGCAGAACATGATGCCGACTGCCATGGCGCTGAGCGCCGCGACCGATTCAACCGACAGGTCCATGTGACCGGCAATGATGACCAGCGCCAGGCCGATCGACATCACGCCCAGCACGCTCGATGCCTCGACGATGTTGGCGAAGATGCCGAGCTGGAAGAAGTTCGGAATGAGCGTCGAGAACACGGCCAGCACGAAGACCAGCATGAACCAGACGAGATTGTCGAGCACAAGCTCGAGACTGTGGCGGGTGCGTGGGCTCATCGGCCGATCCGGTTAGCGTCGAATTTGAATATGCGGCTGCCGCGGGGCGGGCCCGCGAGGCTCCGGGCCGGGAGGCCCGGAGCTCGATGGAAAAGGCCTACTCGACGGGCTTAACGGTATCCGTCGGCGGCTTCAGGTTGCCCCAGAAAGCGGGGTTGTCGACATTCTCCTTGGTGATCGCCGCGCCTGGGATCTTGATGTTCGGGCCCCAGGCTTCTTTGGTCACCACCGACTTCAGGCCGAGCACGTCGTACTCGCCGGGCTTGATCTCCTGCTTGTTGACGACCTTGTCCATGAACATGGCGACGGCCGCGGCCTGGGCGTAGAGCGGCTGTTCGACTTCGACGTTGAGCCAACCCTTGCGGATCAGGTCGAGGCCGACCGGCGCGCCGTTCGAGCTCATCATCATCACATCGCCCGGCTTCTTACCGGCGGCCTCCAGCGAGGCAACGCCCGCGACCGAAAGATGCGCAGCGTGGCTGAAGATCAGGTCGATGTCGGGATTGGCCAAGATCTGGTCGGCGACGATGGTGCCGGCGTTGCTCGCCTCCCACTGCATGGCGGGCAGCGAGATGATCTTGACGTCCGGAAACGCCTTCATCTTCTCCTCGAAACCCTTCTGGATGTCGAGCGTGTAGGGATCGCCGGGATCGCCGAGCACCTGCAGGATCTTGCCCTTGACCGAGCCATGCTTGGCCTTCAGCAGCGCTTCGGCCTGCTCCGCCGCAATGTGGCCGATCTCGACCGTGCCGGCGACCGATGTGAAGTCGGACGGCGTGGCGGTGATTTGGCGGTCGAACTCGACCACAGGGATGCCGGCCGCGCGGGCGGCTTCAACGGATGGCTTCAACGCATTGAAATCGACCGCGGCGAGGATGATCGCCTTCGGCTTAAGCGCAATCACGTCGTTCATCTGCGATTGCTGAGCGTCGGTTTTGTTGTCGGCGTTCAGCGTCTTCATCTCGTAGCCGACCTGTTTCAGAAACAGTTCCAGCGCGCTCACCGAGCCGGTCTGGAATTCGTCGAGCAAGGTCGGCACCAGGTAGTAGACGGTACCCTTGGACTGGGCGAATGCCGGCGTGAGCGTGGCAATGGCCAGGGCCAGGATACCGAAGACAGAAAGTAGCATTCGCTTCATGTCGTTCGCTCCTCTTTTCGCCGGACCCCTCATTTGTCCCTCAGCCCGCCGGTCCGGCACCGGCGAGCGTTTCCCCGGTGATCATGTTGATCACCGCATCGGGACTTGTCTTGTTGCGGGCAACGTCGCCCGCCACGACGCCCTGGCGGATCACCACGATCCGGTCGGCGACCTGGAAGGCCTGCTGCATGATGTGGGTGATGATGACGACGCCGATGCCTTGGCTCGCCACCTTGCGGATCATGTCGAGGCCGCGGCGCGTCTGCTCGACGCCGAGCGCGGCGAAGGGCTCGTCGAGCAGCACCAGCTTGCCGCCCCAATGAACGAAACGGTTGAGCTCGATCGCCTGCCGCTGGCCGCCCGAGAGATGCTCGACCTTGGTGCGCAGCGAGGGAATGCGAGTGCCGGCATTGGCCAGCGCCTTCGCCACTACTGACTCCATCGCGCGCTCGTCGAGCACCGGAACGCCCAGCACCCTGCGGGTGATCTCGCGGCCCATGAAGAAGTTGGCCACCACGTCGACATTGGTGCAGAGCGAGAGGTCCTGGTAGACGGTCTCGATGCCGGCGGCCTTGGCCTCGGCGGGGGTTTTGGCGAGGAACTCCTTGCCTTCGAACAGCATGCGACCCGAGGTCGGCTCGAGTCCGCCGGCGATGATCTTGACCAGCGTCGACTTGCCGGCGCCGTTGTCGCCGAGCAGCGCCACCACCTCGCCGCGCGCGATCGAGAAGCTGATGCCCCTCAGCGCCCGGATGGCGCCGTAATTCTTGGTGACGTTGTCGAGGACCAGCAGGGGTTCGCTCATGCCGCGATGTCTCCGCCGTTCAGAAGGTCGCCTTCGCGCTGCCGCTTGGCGGTGAAGATCTGGCCGAAGCGTGGCGAAAGCACGCCGGAAACGGCAAGTGCCGCGGCGCCGCGCAACACGGCATGCTGCCCGCCCTGCGCCACGAGGATGCGCGGCGCGGCGCGATCCTTGCGAGCCGAAACCGAATTGTGCAGCGGCTCCGCCAATGCAGCCAAGCGTTCGAGCAACTGAGGCGAGGCGAGGCCCCCAAGCACGATCGTCTCGGGATCGAAAAGATTTTCAATCACGGCGATGGCATTGCGGAAGATCGGAGCGACTTCGGCCACCCATCCGGCGTCGTTGCCGTTCCAGCGGCCGCGCGCCTCGAGCGACAGATAGCGTTCGAGGCAGCCCCGGTTGCCGCAGGGGCAAAGCTCGCCTTCCGGAACGACGGGGATGTGTCCGATCTCGCCGGCATTGCCCCAGGCCCCGCGCAGCACGCCGCCGTCATGCACCATGGCGCCGCCAAGCCCGACGCTGAAGTAGAGATAGTAGTAGTCGGAACGCTGGAGGCCGAGGCCGTAGAGGCGTTCCCCCATGGCCGCCGCCGCCATATCGGTCTCGAAGAAGGCGGGCAGGCCCGTCGCGGCGGCAAGGCGCTCGCGCAACGGCACGCCTTTCCAGCCGGCCATTGTGGTCGGTCCGACGAAGCTCATGGACTCGACGCCGAACGGGCCGGGAAGCGCCATGCCGACGCCGATGACCCGTCCTCCGGCCCGGCGCCCGGTCAGATCGGCAACCATGGCGCCGATCGCCTCGAAGGCGAGATCGGGCGTCGGGCTCGGCGCTTCGCGATGGACGCTCTCGATCACGTCGCCGCTCAGGTTGATGAGTGCGGCGTCTATCCCCAGCGGGGTGAGGTGGATGCCGACGGCATAGCCGCCTTCCGGGTTGATGCGCAGCGTGGCCGGCGGCTGGCCGCGGCCCTTCGGTTCCTCGCGGACCGACAGTATGTAACCCTGTTCCTCCAACTCGCGCACGATAGTCGAGACCGTCTGAACGGTGAGCCCGACGTGGTGCGCGATGTCGCCGCGGGCGATCGGACCGAAGCGGCGGATGGATTCGAGCACGATGCGCCGGTTGTATGGCCGCCCGAACTCCTGATTGGTTCCCCGCAACGCCATGGCTTGCGCTCCTGACGGACACAAGGTTCGCAGAGAAGATTTATTCAGTCAAATGGAATTCAAAAATAATTTGCCCGGCTCTCGAGGAGAGCAAGTTTCCCTGCGGCCCCGGCGTTTGCGACCCGGGCAATGTGCGGCAAGCTAGTATCTGATGACGCGACGCTCGATCAGCACGACGATGCAGAAAAGGGCGATCGACAGCGACGAGGACAGCACGATCGCGGCGTAGAGCCGGTCGGATTGATAGTTGAACGTTGCCTGGATGATCAGCGCGCCGAGGCCTTTGTCCGAGCCGATCCATTCGCCGACGATGGCGCCGATTACCGCAGTGGCCGAGGCGATGCGCAGCGAGGAGAACAGCATCGGCAGGGCGCGGGGCAGGCGCAGAGCCCAGAAGATCTCCGAGCGTGTCGCCGACAGCACGCGGAACAGTTCGTGCTCGTTGTCGCTTGCCGAATCCAGGCCTCGGATCATGTTCACCAGGGTCGGGAAGAAGCAGATCACGGCGGCGATGACGATCTTTGGCGTCATGCCGAGGCCGAAGATCAGGATGATGATCGGCGACAGCGCCAGGATCGGAATGGTGTTGAAGAACAGCACGATCGGGAAATAGGCGGCCTGCAGGATGCGGCTGTGCACGAAGACCACGGCAAGCAGCACGGCGGCGAGATTGCCGATGACGAAGCCCGCCAGCGCCTCGATCAGCGTCGGTCTGAGATTGTCGATGAGCAGGGCGAAATTCTTCTGGAAGACGCCGAAGATCGCCGTCGGCGTCGGCACGATATAGGCCGGCACGCCGAGCAGCGGCAGGAGATACTGCCAGGCAATCAGGATCGACGCCGCGCCCAGAACCGGAAGTGCAATCGCCATTTGCGGGGCAAGCGGCGCCGGTCTCACGATGCGCGCTCCAGCGCTGCACGCAACTCGGCCATGGCGCCGACGATCGCCGCATCCTCGCGCTTGCAGCGGTTGCCTTCCTGCTTGAAGGGCCGCAGGTCGAGGTCCTTCACCACCCGTCCCGGATTGGCAGCCAGCACAATGACGCGCTCGCCGAGATAGGCGGCTTCGGCGATCGAATGGGTGACGAAAAGGATCGTTGTGCCGGTGCGCCGCCAGAGCGTCAGCAATTCGTCGTTGAGGCGATCGCGCGTGATCTCGTCCAGCGCGCCGAACGGCTCGTCCATCAGAAGCAGCCTGGGCTCGCTAAGCAGGGCGCGCGCGATGGCGACGCGCTGGCGCTGGCCCCCCGAAAGCTGATGCGGCAGGCGTTCACCGAGTCCGCCAAGCCCCATCAGCTCCAGCAGTTCGCTGCTGCGGTCATCGATCTTGCGTGTGAGGCTGCGCTGGCCGACGCCGAGCGGCAGGCGCACATTGTCGCGCACCGTGCGCCAGGGCAGCAGGGTGGAATCCTGGAAGACGAAGCCGACGTCGCGGCGCGAGCGCACCGCGTGCGGTGTGGCTCCAAGCACGCTGATCGTGCCGTCCAGCGGGTCGAGCAGGTCCGCCACCACGCGAAGTAAGGTCGACTTGCCGCAGCCCGACGGGCCGAGGATCGACAGGAAGGAGCCGGCCGCGACCGTGAGGTCGAGGCCGGACAGCACCTTGACGACCTTCTGCCGGCCGCCATAGCCGACATCGAGCTTCTGCGCTTCGATGGCGTTCGGCATCAGGCCGCGGGCGCGTCGAGCTTGGGCCGGTCCGCGGCCGAAAGCTCCAGGATCTTCGTGGTGTAGACATCTTTGGCGGCCGGGCGTCCGTTCGGGTACTGGCCGACCTTGTCGAGCAGCGTCAATTGCTCCTCGATGGAGGCAGGGTCGAACGTGCCCCAGCCATCTTTGGCGGTCGCGCCGTCGAAGGAGAGTTTCAGCACTAGGTTGACGGTCTTCTCTTCCCAGCCGAGATCCATCTCCGGATACGCGGCGACCATCTTCTTCACCGCTTCCTGGGGGTTGGCGTGAACCCAGCCCCAGCCCTTGCCGACCGCGCCGACGAACTTCGCCAGTGTGTCGGGGTCCTTCTCGATCGCCGCGTCGGTCGCGAAATAGACGTCGGCGTAGGAAGCGAGGCCGAGGTCGCGCACCAGGAGATCGATGCGGTCCTCGCCGACCGCGCTCAGCGCCTGGGTGTTGGTGATCCAGCCGCCGATGGCGTCGACGTCGCCGCGCACCAGAGGCGCCTTGTCGAAGCCGACATTGACGATGGTGACTTCCGAGGGGTCGATACCGTTCTTGGCCAGGATCTCATCGATGACGAAGCGCGCGGTCGGCTGGATGCCGATCTTCTTGCCCTTGAGGTCGGCAACATTGCGGATTGGCTTTCCCGGTTTCGAGGTCAGCGCATAGGGGCCGGTGCGGAAGCCGCAGGCGATGATTCTGATCGGCACGCCGCTGGCGCGCGCCGCATAAAGCTGCGGCGTTTCCGAGAACTGGCCGAGCTGCGCGGCGCCGGAGATCACCGGCGGCACGGTCGAGGCATTGGGGCCGCCAGGGCTGAACTCCACCTCGAGCCCGGCATCCTTGAAATAGCCGTTGGCGACGGCCGCGATGTCACCGATCTGGCCATTGGACATCAGCCAGTCATACTGGATGACGACCTTGCCGGCGGCCCTGGCGCCCGGCGTCAACACCAATTGCATACCGGCTGACGCGGCTGCGACCGCTGCGAGGCCGCCCTTCACGAAAGCGCGGCGGTTCAATTCGTAGTCTTGGTTCCCACTCATTTTTCGCTCCTGTTGCAGACTTCTTGTCTCTTCTTTCCAAGCGCCGCTCCCTCGGCGCGGCGTCGCTACGGCTGTTGGTCGTGGTAGTCGCCAGGGCCGCCGTCGAGCCAGGCGTAAAGCTCCCAAAGCGTGTCGTCCGGATCGGTGAAATAGGCGCAGCGCGCATTCCAGACGTAGTTTTCGGGCGGTCCATAGAAGGGCACGCCCTTGGCGCTCAATTCGCCGTGCAGCCGGTCGATCTCGGCCGGCGATCCGAGCTGGACGGCGACGCAAACCTTGTGCGCTTGGCGCGGCGATCTCTGGTTCGAGACGCCGGTGTGTCGGTTGATGTGGTCGAGCTCCCAGGCGGCGAGCGTCACGCCCTCGCCATGGAAATCGGCAAACCCTTCGGCACGCCGACGCAGCCGGAAGCCGAGTTTCCCGACATAGAAGTCGACCGTACGCTCGATATTTTCCACCAGCAGGCAGACGTCGGAGATGCGGGTGAGGTTGGCCGGCATGATTATTTCGTCCCGCCGGTCTTGGAGAGTGGCAGCTTCACGCCGACGCGGTTCGCAGCGCCGATGATGTGCGTACGCATTGCTGCTTCTGCCGCCGCCGGATCGCCCGCCACTAGCGCCTCATAGATGCGCACATGTTCGCCGACATTGATCTCGACGAGATCGTGCAGCGGGTTGGTTAAGCGGGCATAGTGGATCGACTGGCGGATCTGCTCGCAGACAAAAGAGATGAAGGTGTGGATGTAGCTGTTGCCGGTCGCCCGCGCGATCTCGCGGTGGAATAGCAGGTCGGCGTCGATGCTGCCTTCTTCCCAGCGCTCCTCGCCGCCCATGCGGTCGAGCGCCGCCTTGATCGAATCGAGATGCTCCTGCCCGCGCCGCGCCGCGGCGAGCGCCGCCGACTCGGCCTCGAGGATGCAACGCAGCTCGAACAGCCGCTCCATATTGTGGGTGTCCTTGAGCGCCTCGCGGTCGATGCGGATCGCCGCCCTTTGCTGGGGCGCCAGCACGAAGGCGCCGATGCCTTGCCGCGCCTCGATCATGCCGTCCGCCCTCAACTGGGCAATCGCCTCGCGCACCACATTGCGGCTGACGCCGAACTTCTCGGAAAGCTCCTGCTCGGTCGGCAGCCGCGCGCCGGGATTCAACTCGCCGGATTCGATCTCGCGGCTGAGGAAGGCCGCGACCCGGTGCGGCAGGGTTTCGACGGTGCCGATGGCGGCCAGTCTCTGCTTCATAAAAAACGCTCCGTCGAGGGCAGCAGGCAGCCGGGGTTCATCACCCCTTTAGGGTCGAGCGCAGTCTTCAGCGCGGCAACCATGCGGCGATGCGCCGGCGAAAGCCCGGCCCAGAATTCTCGGGCACGGCTGCGGCCGATGCCGTGCTCGGCGCTGATCGAGCCGCCGAGGCCGACGGCGATGTCGTAGAGTCCGGCCGTGATTTCTTCGCCGCGCACCCGCGCTTCGCCATCAGCGAGATCGAGCGGCGGCAGCACATTGAAATGGATGTTGCCGTCGCCGGCATGGCCATAGGCCAGTGCAATCCAGCCCGGATATTCGGTGGCGACGAAGCGGCGGGCGCGCTCGACAAGGGCAGGGATATCGGAAATGCGCACCGAGAGATCGGTGCGCACGTGGTAGCCGCGCTTCGCCTGGCCCTCGACCAGTCCCTCGCGGATCGCCCAGAAGGCCTTAGCCTGCGCGTTGCTGGTCGCGAGGACTGCGTCGGCCACCAGGCCGCCTTCGATTGCATCGGTTAGAAAACTGGCGAGCACGCCGTTGAGGTCGATGGTCGGTCCGGAGGACAATTCGATCAGCGCATGGACGGGTCCTGCGACAGGCGCCGTCATTCCAGGATCGACCAGCCGGGCCAAATCGATGCATTCCGAGCCGATGATCTCGAAGGCGGAAATCAGATCGGAGCAGGCGCGGCGCGCTCGGTTGAACAGGCCGATGGCCGCTTCGAACGAGATGAGGCCGAGATAGGCGGTCTCGACACGGGCAGGCTTCGGGAACAGCTTGACCTCCACACCGGTAATGATGCCGAGCGTGCCCTCGGAGCCGATGAACAGCTGCTTCAGGTCATAACCGCTGTTGTTCTTGCGCAGCCCGGAAAAGCCGTTCCACAGCTCGCCATCGGCCAGAACAACCTCCAGCCCCAGGATCAGGTCGCGCGCCATGCCGTAGCGCAGCACGTTGACGCCGCCGGCATTGGTCGCGGCATTGCCGCCGATCTGGCAACTGCCTTGTGCGCCGAGCGCCAGTGGGAACAGGCAATCTTCGGCCTCGCTTGCCTCTTTGATCGTCTGCAGCACGCAGCCTGCGTCCGCCTGAAGTGTGAAGTTCGCGCGATCGATCCGGCGGATGGCGTTCAGCCGCTCCAGGCTGACGACTATAACGCCGGCGCTGGTGTCATCGATGGCGCCCGAAACCAAGCCGGTGTTGCCGCCCTGTGGAATGACGCCGAGCCCCAACTCGCCGCACAGACGCATCAGCGCCTGCACCTCCGCCACCGACGCGGGGCGCAGCACGGCCAGCGCGCTGCCTCGATAGTCGCCGGCCCAATCGCCGAGATACTTCGCCATTCCAGCAGTGTCGGCGGTGAGACCGCTCGGCCCCACTGCGTCTTCGAGGACGCTGAGGATTTGCGGTGAGAGGCTGCGAATGGTCATCAGCGGCGCAATCGATGAGGCGATAGGGTGATGTATATCATCCTACAACTTCGATAGAGTCAATCCAAAGCGAGCGCTGCCAAGCAAAACGGTGGATAAATCTGGAGGGACCTCGGGTCGGCCGCGAGGCGTGCGCTAAAGGTACTGCGCGACCTTCTTGCCGACGGCGAGGAAGCGCAGCGGATCGACCGCCTCGCCGTTGTGGCGCACTTCGTAGTGGAGATGCGGACCGGTCGAGCGGCCGCTGCTGCCGGTCTTGCCGATCACGTCGCCGGCGGCGAGCTTCTGGCCAACCGTCACGTCGATCTCGCTGAGGTGGCCATAGCGCGTCGCAAAGCCGTTGCCGTGGTCGACCTCGACCATGCGGCCGTAGCCGCCGTTCCAGCCGGCCTTGGTGACGATCCCGGCAGCGGTGACCTTCGCCGGCATGCCGATCGGCGCCCTGAAATCCATTCCCGTATGCAGGGCGGCCGTGCCGAGGATCGGGTCGGTGCGCACCCCGAACGGGCTGGTCACAGTATGGCCCGGCGCGGGATTGCTGAGCGGCAGCTTGCGCGCCTCTTTCTTGACTTGATCCAGCGCATCAAGAGCTTCATCCAGCTCTTTGACTTTGCTGTCGAAGATCATCGAAGAATCGAGCGGCACCAGCGGTCCGCCGACATCGTTCTTGTCGAGCTCCGTGTCGGCCGGCAGCCCGGCGGCTTGCAGCGCCTGCGAGATCGCGTCGGCGTTGCGGTAGGCATTATCCGCAAGCGTGGTGATACGGGTGAGCTGCTGGTTCTCGATGGCCTTGAGCGAAGCGTTGATCGACACGAAGAGCTTGTCGGCACGATCCGCCGCCGTTTCGTTGTCTAGCGGGTCGGAGCGTGTCGACCACAGGGAGAATGGCCTCGTGTCGCCGGCGCCCAACGACGCGACGGAGTAGGTCGGGACCTGCGAAAGACCGCCGGTGATCTCGGCGCGCTCGTCGGGTTTAGTCGCGGTGGCATTGGCTGCGGCGGGCACATCGCCGACCTCGCTCTCGGCGCGTTCGAGGATCGGCCCGAGCCGGCCGTGGCGCTGGCTGAGCTGGGTCTGCCTGGCCAGCAACTCGCTGACCTTGGTCTCCATGAGCTGCTGGTCGAGAAGCTGGCGGCTGGTGATGCGATCGACCTGGGCGCGAAGCGCGGAGATGCGATCCTCATAGGCCTGCTGCATGCGCACCTGCCTGGCCGTGGTGGCGCCGATCAGGTCATCGCGCAGCACCAGGTAGGAGGTGGCGAGCAGATAGCCGATGGCGATCGCCGCCAGCGCCGACCCGACGAAGGCGGCAAGCCACGGACGGATGGTGAAATGCCGGATCTCGTTCCCCCGCGCGATAATGACCGTATGGGGCTCCTTGCGCCTGCCGAAGACCGCTGACTGACCGTTTGGATTCACGGGACCAAGCTTTCGTTACGACTCCAACGATAGCTCGATTACACATTATTAGGGTTAACAAAGCTTTGCTGGCCGCGATGTCGGCTTAACCAATTCCCGCAACGCGGGTGGCAGGTTGCAGGGAAGGAGGCCAGCAAATCGCGGAAGCTTTGGGTCTGCCCCGCTTCAGAGCGCGCGCACCGCCTCCAGCACCTCTTCGGCATGGCCCTTGACGCGCACCTTGCGCCAGATGCGGGCGATGCGTCCGTCCTGGCCGATCAGGAAGGTGGCGCGCTCGACACCCATGTACTTGCGGCCGTACATCGTCTTCTCGACCCACAGATGATAGGCCTCGATCGCCTTGCGCTGCTCGTCGGCGACGAGATCGAGGGTGAGATCGTATTTCGCCTTGAATTTGTCGTGTTTCTTGACGCTATCGGGGGACAGCCCGATGACCACGGCGCCGGCCTTCTCGAATTCCGGCTTCAGCTGCGAGAAGCCGATCGCCTCGTTGGTGCAGCTTGTGGTGTCGTCCTGCGGATAAAAGTAGAGTACGACAGGTTTTCCCCGGATCGCGGCGAGGCTGAGGGAGCCGCCGCCGTCGCGCGGAAGATCGAATTGCGGCGCAACGTCGCCCACGTCGAGTTCAGCCATGTCGATGCCCTTGTTTGCGGTTACGCGCGGATCGAGCATCGATATAACGTGAGGCGGGGATTCGTCCACGACGAGTACGTTTACAACGGAATATTGCTTGGATCAGGAGCAACCGCAGCACGAGAAGATCAGGTTCAGGCGGGACGAGATCACCGACCTGGGAGCTTTTCCGTCCGCTTGCAGCGTGCCGCCGCTCGGCCGTGCTTCGGTGCGCCGGCGCTTCCGCATCCTCGGTCGGGTGTTCGCCGGGCTCTGCGCGTTGGTGCTTCTGGCGGCAATTGGCGTCTATGTGCTTGGCACGTCAGGCATCGGCACCGAGCGACTTCGCGCCGAAGCCGAGACGGCCATCGAGAAGCTCGCAGGCGTCGATCTCAACGTCACCGTTGGGCCGGCGCGGTTGACGCTCGATGGGTCGAGCTTCGTCGCTCTGCAGGTCAGCGACGTCAGCTTGAAGACGGCCGACGGCAAGCCGATGGCCGACGTCGGGCGCGTCCGCTTCGGCATGCGCCTGCTGCCGCTGCTATCCGGCGAGGTCAAGCTCACCAGCGCCCGGTTCTCCGACGCTCGCATCATGGTCGCCGCCATGCCGTCCGGGAGCGGTGATTGGACTGCGGCTTTGCGCAACGAGGATGGCCTGGTCGATCCGGAGAAAGTATCGGCGGCGGTGTTTGGCGGCGTCAACGCGGCGCTGGATGCGGTGCGCGCGGAATCGATGCGCCAGATCGACCTCCGCAACGTCGAGTTCGAATTGCCGCCGGGCGGATCGGTCAGGCGTGTGACCGTCGCCGAGGCCACTGTTGGGCAGACGGGCACAGGCAGCATGGAACTGTCTTCAAATGCCGATGTCGACGGCCGGCATGTCAGCCTGAGCGCCTCCGCGGCGCGCGATCCGAGCGCCAGGCGGATAGCATCGCTGGACGCCGCCCTCGCGATAGCCGACGTCGGCGTAGCGCCCGCTCAGGGAAGCTCCAGTGGCGGGAACTTCGCCGCCCAGGGCGGCAAGCTTGGTTCTGTTGCGCTGAAGCTTTCGGGCGCCGAGGCGTCCGGCGACACGCCGTCGCGGCTGACGGCGTCGCTGTCGCTCGGCGGCTCGGTGCTCGATCTCGGCTCGCGCGGGCTGCTGCCGGCCGACGTCGATGCCAGGGCCACATTGGTCGCGGGATCAAACAAGGTCTCGGTCGACAAATTGCTGATCAGGACCGGCCGCTCGACATTCGATTTCTCAGGCTCGATCGGGCCGAAACCGGCAGCCGCGGGCGAGGAGCCGTCCTACCGCTATGACCTTGTCAGCGACGGCTCGACGCTCGCGCCTTCGGAATCGCCGGAGCCGGCGCTTCAGTTTCTTGCCCGGGTCGCCGGCGTCTACCAGACCAAGAGCCGCAAGCTCGTCGCCGAGCAGATCGGCGTCCGCTCCGGGGGTTCGAGCGACGTGCTGGGCACGGCGTCGCTCGCCTTCATCGACAATGGCCCGCCGGGTGTGTCGCTGTCGCTCAATGTACACGACATGCCGGTTTCGCATGTGAAGCAGTTGTGGCCCTGGTTCTCTGCCCGCAACGCGCGGCTTTGGGTGCTGGACAACCTGTTCGGCGGCCGTGTGGTCGACGCCAACCTGCAGTTCCAGGTCGTTCCTGGGCGGCTCGGCAACGGCGTTCCGCTTTCCGGCGACGAGGTGTTCGGCCGCTTCCAGGTCGAGGGCTCGCGCTTCGATACTGCGGGGCGCATTCCGCCGATCCGCGATGCGGTCGGTGTCGTTGCCTTCCACGGCAACGATGTCGATATCACGCTGTCCTCGGGCAGCGTTTTTATGCCGAGCGGCCGCACCGTGGCGGCAAGCGGGGGCACACTGACGATCAAGCAGGCGAATGTTTCGCCCGTGATCGGCTCTCTCGACATCGATGTCGCTGGCGAAGCCACGGCGATCGCCGAACTCGCCTCCTTTGAGCCGATCAACGCCATGCGCCATGTCGGGCTTGCGCCTGAGGATTTGAGCGGCACCGTCACCGGGCATGTGCGGGCCGACATTCCGCTGACTTCCGGCGTCGATACCTCGAGGCTCGACTGGCTGGTGGCGCTGGACTACCAGGATCTTTCCTTAGCCAAGCCGTTCGAGGACCAGATGGTGACCGAGGCCGACGGGTCGATCACCGTGAGCCCCGACCGTGCGGTGATATCGGCGAAGGCGAAGCTGAACGGCATTCCAGCCGAGCTCGACCTGGTCGAGCCGCTCGAGGACAGCGGCCCGCCGCGCAGCCGTAAGGTCGCGCTGGTGATCGACGACAAGACGCGCGCTGCAGCAATGCCCGGCCTGTCGCCGCTGCTTTCCGGAACCATCAAGGTGGCGATCGACAAGAGCGGCGAGGGCGTCCAGAACGTGTCGGCCGACCTGACCAACGCAAGGCTCGACATCCCCTGGGCAGGATGGAGCAAGGGTGCCGGCATTCCGGCCAAGGTCACCTTCACGATGGCAAAGTCCGGCAGCACGACCACGCTGTCCGACTTCGATCTCGATGGGAAGAGCTTTTCGATCGACGGCGATGTGACACTGGTCAACGGGGCGCTGTCCTCGGCCCGGTTCAGCAAGGTCGCGCTCAACAGAGGAGACGACGTCGCGGTCTCGGTCAAACGGTCGGGCAAAAGCTATGCGGTCAACGTCAGCGGCGACTCTCTCGACGCCCGCTCGCTGATCAAACAGTTCACCACAGACGTCGATACAGCCACAAAAGGCGCCGGCGCCGACGCGATCTCGGTCAGCGCCGACGTGAAGTCGCTGACCGGCTTTCACGACGAGGTGCTGTCGAACCTCAAGCTGAATTACAGCGCTGCCGGCTCCCGGGTGAATGGTCTCGATGTCAGCGCGACGGCGAGTTCGGGTGCCGCCATTGCCGTCCGAAACACCACCGGCGACGGCGGCCGGTCCCTCAGGATGAAATCGGCCGATGCCGGCGCTATCCTGCGCTTCCTCAACATTTACGAGCATATGGAGGGCGGGGCTATCACGCTGTCGCTGGCGGGCGACGCCGACGGGCCAATGAAGGGCCAGGTCGACGCCAGCAATTTCTATGTCGTCAACGAGCCGAAGCTTGCGTCGATCGTGTCGACCAGGCCGGCCGGCGATACGCGCAGCCTCAACCAGGCGGTCAAGGCCAACATCGACACCTCAAGGGTGCAGTTCGAGCGCGGCTATGCCGAGATCGACAAAGGCTCCGGCTATCTCAGACTGGCAAACGGTCTGTTGCGCGGTCCGCGCATCGGCACCACCTTCCAGGGCACGCTCTACGACCAGGACAACAATATGGACATGACCGGCACCTTCATGCCGGTCTATGGGCTGAATCGCATCTTCGGCGAACTGCCGCTGTTCGGCCCGCTGCTCGGCAACGGCCGCGACCGCGGCCTGATCGGCGTCACCTACCGGCTGCGCGGCAACGCCAACAAGCCGACGCTCAACATCAATCCGCTGTCGGTGGTGGCGCCGGGAATTTTTCGCTCAATCTTCGAATATCGGTGATGAGGCCGACTAGATCGGCCGCACCAGAACGTGCTTCTTCCTGCCGAACGAGAGCTTCACTACACCTTCCGCGCCCAGGTCCTCAAGCGTCACCACGCGCCGGTCGTCGGTCACCACCTGGTCGTTGAGGCGCACGGCGCCGCCCTGGACGTGCCGGCGCGCTTCGCCATTGGAGCCGGCGAGTCCGGCGGTGACGAACAGCGACAGGATTCCGATGCCGGCCTCGAGATCAGCCTTGGCGACGTCGATGCTGGGCAGCGTGTCGGCGAGCGCGCCTTCCTCGAAAGTCTTGCGCGCGGTCTCTGCAGCCGTTTCGGCCGCCTCGCGGCCATGCAGCATGGCGGTGATCTCGGTGGCGAGAATCTTCTTCGCCTCGTTGATCTCCGAGCCGCCGAGCTTTTCGAGGCGCGCGACCTCGGCGAGCGGCAGTGTCGTGTAGAGCTTCAGGAAGCGCCCGACATCCGCATCCTCGGTGTTGCGCCAGTACTGCCAGAACTCGTAAGGCGACAGCATATCGCCGTCGAGCCAGACAGCGCCGGAGGCCGACTTGCCCATCTTGGCGCCCGACGAGGTGGTGAGCAGCGGCGTTGTCATCGCAAACAGCTGCACGCCTTCCATGCGATGACCGAGATCGATGCCGTTGACGATGTTGCCCCACTGGTCGGAGCCGCCCATCTGCAGCCGGCAGCCGACGCGCTTGTAGAGCTCGACGAAGTCGTAAGCCTGCAGGATCATGTAGTTGAATTCGAGGAACGACAGCGACTGCTCGCGGTCGAGCCTGAGCTTTACGGAATCGAAGGCCAGCATGCGGTTTACGGAGAAATGCCGGCCGACATCGCGCAGGAAATTGACGTAGTTGATCTCCATCAGCCAGTCGGCGTTGTTGACCATCACCGCGTCGCCGTCGCCGCTGCCGAATTTGAGGTATGGCGCGAAATTGCGGCGGATGCCGACGAGATTGCTCTCAATGTCCCCAGGCGTCAGCAGCTTGCGCGCCTCGTCCTTGAAGGAAGGATCGCCGATCATCGAGGTGCCGCCGCCCATCAGCGCGATCGGCCGGTGGCCGGTCTGCTGCAGCCAGTGAAGCATCATGATCTGGATCAGCGATCCGGCATGCAGGCTCTTCGCCGTCGCATCGAAGCCGATATAAGCGCTCACCGTTTCCTTGGCGAAAAGCTGGTCGAGGCCGGTTTCATCCGAAATCTGGTGGATGAAGCCGCGCTCGCTCATGATGCGCAGGAAATCGGACTTGAAGGCGGACATCTTTTCTTCCCGGAGATCGCACGGCATTTGGCCGAGCTTGACGTGAAGGGGCGCGTTTAGCATCCAAGCGCGATCAGCAAAAGTGGTTTCCGGTTTTGCGTAGGATCGCGCTTCAAGAGGCAAACAGGTGATCAGCAAAAGTGGTTTCCGGTTTGCGTGGGATCGCGCTTCAACGGGCAAATGGGCGATCAGCAAAAGTGGCTTGGGGCTTTGCGTGCTATCGCCGCATCCTTGCTTCGCCTCTTTTGCTGGCGTAATGAGGCGCCCGCGCAAGGGCAGCACGCCCCGACGCGCCGCGACGGGGCTATCCCGCAGATCAGATCGGACAAGCTCCCGCGATGAACAGGAACTATCTCCTCCTCTTTCTGTTCAGCATCCTGATGACCGTCAGCGGGCTGGCAAGCCTGCCGCCGATCGACCGCGACGAATCCCGCTTCGTCCAGTCGACCAAGCAGATGGTCGAGACCGGCGACTACATCGACATCCGCCTGCAGGATGTGACGCGCTACAAGAAACCGATCGGCATCTATTGGCTGCAATCGGCGGCCGTCGTATTGAGCGGTGAGGGGGCCGAAGCGCCGATCTGGGTCTATCGGCTGGTTTCGATGCTCGGCATTGCGCTCGCCGTCGTGGGCATCGGCTGGACGGGCACAAAACTCTTCGGCGCCAATGCCGGCCTTGCCGCCGGCCTGATGATAGCCGCCATCTTCGCCACCGCCTTCGAAGGCCGCGACGCCAAGACCGACGCCATGTTGCTCGCCTGCTGCGTGGCCGCGCAAGGCGCGTTGGCGCAGGTCTATCTGGCCGCCCGCCGCAAGGAGCCGATTGCCGGCCACCTCCCATGGATCTTCTGGATCGCGCAGGGACTGGGAATTCTGATCAAGGGTCCGGTCGCTCCGCTGTTGTCGCTGCTGACGGCCGGCGCGCTGTTCGCCTTCGAACGCGACTGGCGCTGGCTTTTGAAGCTGAAGCTGGTGCGCGGCGTCGCAATCGTGCTCGTCATCGTGTTGCCCTGGATCATCCTCATCAGCTGGAAGAGCGGCGGCGCCTTCTTCCAGGAGGCGGTCGGCAAGGACATGCTGAACAAGGTGGCGCAAGGCGAGGAATCGCATGGCCTGCCGCCGGGCTTCTATATGCTCACCTATTCGCTGTTCATGTGGCCTTTCGGCCTGATCGCGGTCGGCGCCGGGCTGCAGGCCATCAACCGCTTCTGGGACGACCCCCGCCTGCGCTTCTGTCTCGCCTGGTACATCCCCTTCTGGCTGGTGTTCGAGGCGATCCCGACCAAGCTGCCGCATTATGTGCTGCCGGCCTATCCCGGCATGGCGCTGCTGATCGGCTGGCTGCTCACCTTGCCGGAAGACAAGGCCAATGCGCCGCTCAAGCGCTGGCAGAACTGGCTGTGGTGGTCGACCGCCTTCGGCGTCGTCGTCGTGTCGATCGGGCTAGCCGCAGTATGCATAGGCGCGCCGCTCTATCTCGCAAAAGCCTTTTCCTGGTGGAGCATTCCGGCGGCAATCGCCGCGCTCGTGACCGGCTATCTGGCTTTCCCGCGCCAATTGCAGGTGCCGCTCGAACGCATCGCGGCGATCGCGATCGGCGCGGGCGTAACGTTCAGCCTGCTGTTCGGCGTGATTGCGCCGTCGCTGAAGCCGATCTGGCTGAGCCCGGCCATCAAGGCAGCCGTCGATGCCAACCGTCCTTGCGACACCACGGTGCTCGCCTCGTCCCCCTATCACGAGCCGAGCCTGGTGTTCCTGGTCGGGACCAAGACCGTGCTGACCGACGTCGATGGCGTGGCAAAGCACCTGCTGGCCGATCCGACCTGTGCGCTGGGACTGGTGCCGGTCAAGGAGGAGCAAAAGCTCAACGAGCTGGTTGCCGGGCAGGGCAAGTCGGCGAAGCGACTGACCGAGATCGACGGGCTCAACTATTCGTCAGGAGACAAGCTGGCGCTCGGCCTTTATCGAGTGGCCCAGTGAGGAATAATGTCGGAGCTCGAAGTTCCCTATAGAGCCATGTCCGCCGTTTCTTTTTACCGCCGTTCGCTCGGCAACTTCCTCGTCACGACGCGCATCGTGCAGCGGCGTTTTGCAGTGCGTCCCGCGCGCTATCCCGAGATTCCCTGGCTCGTCTGGGTCTCTGCATGGCTTCTGCTGGCCATAGCCATTGGCCTCACCCTGGACAGCGCAGCCGGCAGGATGCGCGGCGGGTGGACGCCAGGCTTCGTCCGTTTCACCGACTTCTTAACGGATTTCGGCCTGGGCGGCTGGTATCTCATCCCCGCCGCTCTCTGCCTCGTCGCAGCCAACCTGACGGACTGGCGACGGCTTTCCAGGTCGTCGCGTCTGCTCGTCTACAATTGGACCTGCTTCGCTTTCCTGGTGCTTTGCGCGGTTGGTCTTTCCGGGTTGGCCGTCAACTTACTGAAATACGGCATCGGCCGGGCCCGGCCGCTCTATTTCAACGATTACGGGGTGCTGTCGCTGCATCCCTTCGCCATGGATGCGCGCTTCGCCGGCTTTCCGTCCGGCCATGCCACGACGATGGGGGCGGTGTTCGGCGTCCTCTTGCTGCTGTTTCCAAGGCGCTGGCACATTGCGCTTGCGCTCACGGCCTTGATCGCTTCGACGCGCGTCTTCGTCGGCGCGCATTATCCGAGCGACACAGTGGCCGGCTTTGGGCTCGGCCTAGCCTTTGCGATCGCCGCAGGGTTGGTCTTCGCGCGGCTCGGTTTCATCTTCCGGCGGCCGTCGTCGACCAGACCCGTGCCCAAGCGCACGTTCCGGCTGCTGTCTTCCAGTGGATCCAAGGGTAAAACATCGTTGGCGAGGCGGAGCCGCGAGCAATTGTCGGCTGACCGCCCGTAGAGCTATTTGGTCTCAGGTTAGCCCGAAATCTACCTCAGCCGCTTCGGCCGGGGATCGGCGAGCTCGCCGGCCAGACGCCGGTCGAGGTAATCGGCGCATTCGTCGATCAGCAGTTCGGCGTGGTTGGCGAAGAAATGGTTGGCGCCGGAGATAGTCTTCTGGGTGATGGTTATGCCCTTTTGCGTGTGCAGCTTGTCGACCAGCGTCTGCACGTCCTTGGGCGGCGCCACCTTATCGGCATCGCCATGGATGATGAGGCCGGACGACGGGCAGGGTGCCAGGAACGAAAAATCGTAGGTGTTGGGCTGCGGGGCGACCGAGATGAAGCCCTCGATCTCGGGCCGGCGCATGAGCAGCTGCATGCCGATCCATGAGCCGAAGGAATAGCCCGCGACCCAGCAGCTCTTGGAATCCGGATGCAGCGACTGCACCCAGTCGAGCGCAGCGGCCGCGTCCGACAATTCGCCGGTACCGTGGTCGAACTCGCCCTGGCTGCGGCCGATGCCGCGGAAATTGAAGCGAAGCGTGGTGAAATCGCGCTTCTGGAACATGTAGAAGAGGTCGTAGACGATCTTGTTGTTCATCGTGCCGCCGAATTGCGGGTGCGGATGCAGCACAATGGCGATCGGCGCGCTCTTTTCCTTGGAAGGCTGGTAACGGCCCTCCAGGCGACCAGCCGGACCGGCGAAAATGACCTCAGGCATAAAATACTCCACGTGGCATACGAAGGCGCGAGCCCGGACTCTTCCTTTGGCCCATTCTGTGGCCTTGACGCCGGGCAAGCGTCTTCCTAGAAGCTAGTTTAGAATTGTTCAAAACTGGGTGCCGAGAACGCATTTTCTCGGCCGCCCGCGCCGCAAGCCGGGTAAATAGGACGGCTCGCCTTGCAATTTCAAGGAAATAACGCGCTGTCCTCGCGGAATGGCTGCTGACAGGATCGACTGAAGGAAAATGGCCGCAACTCGCGCCTATCTCGACTACAACGCCAGCGCACCTCTCATGGCAGAGGCGCGGTCGGCGGCGGTCGCGGCGCTCGATGCCGCCAATCCGTCGTCGGTTCACAGCGAGGGCCGCGCGGCGCGGCGGCTGATCGAGGATGCCAGGCGTGACGTGGCAGGGCTGGTCAATGCCAGGCCCGAGCACGTCGTGTTCACCTCCGGCGCGACGGAGGCCGCATCGACGCTGCTTGCTCCCGACTGGCAGATGGGGCGCGGCTCTGTCCGCATCAGCCACCTCTATGTCTCGGCCGCCGATCATCCCTGCATTCTGAATGGCGGGCGGTTCTCGGCGCCGCAGGTGACGAGGATCGGCGTCGATCGAGACGGCATTGCCGATCTCGAGGCGCTGACTACGGCGCTCTCCGCGCATGACAAGGCTGCCGGCCTGCCGCTGGTGGCGATCCATGCCGCCAACAACGAGACGGGGGTGATCCAGCCGATCGGACGCATCGCCGAGATCGTCAAGGAAGCGGGCGGCGTGCTGGTCGTCGATGCCGTGCAGGCGGCAGGACGGATTCCGATCGACATGTCAGCCGGTTATGCCGATTATCTGATCCTTTCCTCGCACAAGATCGGCGGCCCGAAGGGCGTCGGCGCCATCGTCGCCCGGGCCGATCTGATGATGCCGAAGCCGCTGATCAAAGGCGGCGGCCAGGAAAAGGGCCATCGCGCCGGCACGGAGAATCTTCCCGGCATTGCCGGTTTTGGTGCCGCGGCGCGGGCAGCACTCGCCGGCCTGGAAGACATGGAAGCGGTCGCGCGCCGTCGCGACAAGGTCGAAGCCATCGTCCGGGAGCTCGTCCCTGATACGGAAATCTTTGGAGCGGCAGCGCCAAGGCTTGCCAATACGACATTCTTCGCTATTCCCGGCGTCAAGGCCGAGACGGCGCAGATCGCCTTCGATCTCGCCGGTGTTGCGCTGTCGGCCGGTTCCGCCTGCTCGTCGGGGAAAGTCGGGCCAAGCCATGTGCTGAAGGCGATGGGCCACGGCGAGAGCCTTGGCGCATTGCGCGTCTCGATTGGCCGCGCCACCGGCGCCGAGGAAATCGAGGCGTTCCGGGCGGCTCTGGCGGGCATAGCCGCGCGTCGGGCTGGAAAAGAAAAGGCTGCCTGACGGCGGCAGGGCATCGGACAAGAGATCCCGGGCGGCTCTTGAAATCCGGTGCTCGAAAGACGAATTCAGGCCATCCGGCCTGGTAAAGCCGTGCGTTTCGTTTGGACGGGTGAATTTCCGGCCGGAACGCACTATATGGAGCTTACTCCGCAGCCGAGTCCTTCCTGGGGCGCGTTTGTGCGGTGCCATAGTTTGAAAACTGCCGGGCCTTGACCCCGGCGTGGATGGAGAACGCTTATGCCTGCTGTGCAGGAGACGATCGATCGAGTCCGAAAGATCGACGTCGACCAGTATAAATACGGATTCCAGACAGAGATCGAGATGGACAAGGCCCCCAAGGGCCTGAGCGAAGACATCATTCGCTTGATCTCCGAGAAGAAGGGCGAGCCGGACTGGATGCTGGAATGGCGTCTGGGCGCCTATAGGCGCTGGCTGACGCTGGAAGAGCCGACCTGGGCGCGCGTCCACTATCCGAAGATCGACTTCCAGGACATCCACTATTACGCGGCGCCGAAGAGCACGCCGGGACCGAAGTCGCTGGACGAGGTCGATCCCGAATTGCTCAAGGTCTACGAGAAGCTTGGCATTCCTTTGAAGGAGCAGGAGATCCTCGCCGGCGTGCAGAAGACCGACGCTTCGGAGCTGGAGGAGGCCAACGACAACGTCTACAAGTCCGGCCGCGTCGCGGTCGACGCCGTGTTCGATTCCGTGTCGGTCGTCACCACCTTCAAGAAGGAGCTGGCTCAGGCCGGCGTTATCTTCTGCTCGATCTCGGAAGCGATCCGCGAGCACCCTGAGCTGGTGCAGAAATACCTGGGCTCGGTCGTGCCCACTTCCGACAATTTCTACGCCACGCTGAACTCGGCCGTGTTCACCGACGGCTCCTTCGTCTTGGTGCCGAAGGGCGTGCGCTGCCCGATGGAGCTGTCGACCTATTTCCGCATCAACGAGAAGAATACCGGCCAGTTCGAGCGCACGCTGATCATCGCCGAGGAGGGGGCCTATGTGTCCTATCTCGAAGGCTGCACGGCGCCGCAGCGCGACGAGAACCAGCTGCATGCCGCGGTGGTCGAGCTGATTGCGCTCGACGATGCCGAGATCAAATATTCGACGGTGCAGAACTGGTATCCGGGCGACGCCGAGGGCAAGGGCGGCATCTATAATTTCGTCACCAAGCGCGGCGATTGCCGCGGCCATCGTTCGAAGATTTCGTGGACGCAGGTCGAGACCGGCTCGGCGATCACCTGGAAATATCCGAGCTGCATCCTTCGCGGCGACGATTCCAGCGGCGAGTTCTATTCGATCGCGGTGTCGAACGGCTATCAGCAGGTCGACAGCGGCACCAAGATGATCCATCTCGGCAAGAACACGTCGAGCCGCATCATCTCCAAGGGTATTGCCGCCGGCTTCTCGCAGAACACCTATCGCGGCCAAGTCTCGGCGCACCGCAAGGCGACCAACGCCCGCAACTTCACCAACTGCGATTCGCTGCTGATCGGCGACCAGTGCGGCGCGCACACCGTGCCCTACATGGAAGCCAAGAACGCGACGGCGAAGTTCGAGCACGAGGCGACGACGTCGAAGATATCCGAGGACCAGAAGTTCTACGTGATGCAGCGCGGGATTCCCGAGGAAGAGGCGATCGCACTGATCGTCAACGGCTTCGTCAAGGACGTCATCCAACAGCTGCCGATGGAGTTCGCCGTAGAGGCGCAGAAGCTGATCGGGATCTCGCTGGAAGGCAGCGTGGGCTGACTAAATGGAACGGCGCTCCTGGAAATTCTTCGAGCGTATCCAGAGTTTGATAGTCATCGTTCTGATGCTCTTGTTGACGCTGGCTATTGGAGGTGCCGTGGTGGCTTTAATAGGCGCGATATTTGGCTTGAGTTCGGTAAGGAATGTTGGTGGTTCGATTGCGACCCTAGGCGCGGTAGGTTTTTTTGGCTGGATGATCGTTACTGGCGATCTTGCGGGCGCTCTTCTGGGGAAATCTCGTCAAGGACCCGGCGTCGAGGACAACAAGAACACGAAAGTAGAAGATAATGCTTGAGATCAAGAATTTGCATGCCCGCATCGTCGAGGACGGCACGGAGATCATCCGCGGCCTGAACCTGACGGTCAAAGCCGGCGAGGTCGCCGCCATCATGGGCCCGAACGGTTCGGGCAAGTCGACGCTGTCCTACATCCTTGCCGGCCGCGAGGACTACGAGGTCACCGAAGGCGACATCCTCTACAACGGCCAGTCGATCCTCGAAATGGATCCGGCCGAACGTGCCACCGCCGGCATCTTCCTCGCCTTCCAGTATCCGATGGAGATACCGGGCGTCGCGACCATGGAATTCCTGAAAGTCGCGATGAACGAGCAGCGCAAAGCGCGCGGCGAGGAGCCCCTGAAGGTTCCGGAATTCCTGAAGCGCGTGAAGGACGCCGCCGCTTCGCTCAACATGGACATGAACATGCTGAAGCGGCCGCTCAATGTCGGCTTCTCCGGCGGCGAGAAGAAGCGCGCCGAAATCCTGCAGATGAAACTGCTCGAGCCGAAGCTCTGCGTGCTCGACGAGACCGATTCAGGCCTCGACATCGACGCCCTCAAGATCGTCGCCGACGGCGTCAACGCGCTACGCTCGCCGGAGCGCGCGATCGTCGTCATCACCCACTACCAGCGCCTGCTCGAGCACATCGTGCCGGACAGCGTGCACGTGCTCTACAAGGGCCAGGTCATCAAGTCTGGCGACAAGTCGCTGGCGCTCGATCTCGAAACCAACGGCTATGCCGGCGTGATCGGGCAAGCCGCGTGAGATGGGGCCAAGTGAGGCAAGAGCAATGAACATGCACGCACAGCCCCAGCGGACGTTGGCCGAAACGGCGCTGATCGACGCCTTCGGCGAGCGGCTGTCGCTGCTGCCCGGCGACGGCGCAGTGATGGTCAAGCGCGACGACGCGATCGAGGCGATCAAGCACGGCCTGCCGACGCGCCGCGTCGAATCCTGGCACTATACGGACCTGCGCCGGCTGCTGACCTCGGTGCCGGCCTTCGAGGCCAACGGCAATGCAAAGGCGCTCGATCCGGTCCTCGATGGTTCGGCCGCTCTGCCCATGCTGAACGGTGTTTCGAGCGCCAAGGCGCCTGCGATCGAAGGCGTCACGGTGCAGCGCCTGTCGGAGAAGCTCACCGACGGCAGTGTCGCGCCGGGGCTCGATCGCTATGGCGCCGATGACGCAATCGGCGCGCTGAACACGGCCTTCGTCGCCGACGGCTATTTCGTCGACATCGCCGACGGCACCGAGCTGGAAAAGCCGATCGAGCTGCAGAACCTGCAGGGCGGCGGCCAGACGCATGTGCGGCTCCTGGCACGTGTCGGTGCCGGCGCCAAGGCAATCATCGTCGAGCGCCAGACGGGCGAGGGCGGCGAAGCCGCGCTCGTCAGTTCGGTCAGCCAGCTCGTGGTCGGCGACGGTGCCGAGGTGACCTGGCTGATCGTGCAGGAGCAGCCGGACACGGCGACGCACCTTGCTCAGTTCAAGGCGCATATTGGGAAGGACGCGAAGCTGACGCTGTTCGTGATGAACGCCGGCGGCAAGCTGGTGCGCCAGGAAGTCGTGGTCAGGACGACTGGTGAGGGCGCCGATTTCAAGCTGCGCGGCATCAACCTTCTGGCCGGCGACACGCATACCGACACCACCATGGTGCTCGACCATGCCGTGCCGCACACCGCTTCGACCGAAGTGATCCGCAACGTTGTGACCGGCAAGGCGCGGGGTGTCTTCCAGGGTCGCATCAACGTCCACCAATACGCGCAGAAGACCAACGCTAAGATGGCGTGCAACACGCTGCTCCTGTCGGACGAGGGTGAGTTCTCGACCAAGCCGGAACTGGAAATCTTCGCCGACGACGTCGTCTGCGGTCACGGCGCGACGGTCACCGAGATCGACCACAACCATCTGTTCTATTTGATGGCGCGCGGCATTGACGAGAAAGCGGCTCGCGGCCTTCTGGTGAAGGCTTTCGTCGCCGAAGTGATCGAGGAACTGGACGACGAGGAGCTAGTCGATGCGCTCGAAGCGCGGCTCGACGCCTGGTTTTCGACGCACGGATAGCGCTTTCACCTTCTCCTACTTGGGAGAAGGTGAATTGGCGCGGAGCGCCAAGACGGATGAGGGGTGCTGGACGGAGTGAGGCGAAGCCTCGAAAGACCTTGTGATGGACCAGAAGATCGAAACCGCTCCCTACGACGTCGAGGCGATCCGCCGCGACTTCCCGATCCTGTCGCGGCAGGTCTACGGTAGGCCGCTGGTCTATCTCGACAACGGCGCCTCGGCGCAGAAGCCGCAGGTGGTGCTCGACACGATCCAGCACGCCTATTCCCAGGACTACGCCAATGTCCATCGCGGCCTGCATTTTCTGTCGAATGCCGCGACCGATGCTTATGAGAAAGCACGCGAGACGGTACGCCGCTTCCTCAATGCGCCGAGCACCGACAACGTCGTCTTCACCTCCAACACCACCTCGGCGATCAACACGGTCGCCTATGGCTACGGCATGCCGAGGATCGGCGAGGGCGACGAGATCGTGCTCTCGATCATGGAGCACCACTCCAACATCGTGCCCTGGCATTTCATCCGCGAGCGGCAGGGCGCGAAGCTTGTCTGGGTGCCGGTCGACGATCTCGGCGCCTTCCATATCGAGGAATTCGAGAAGCGGCTGACGAACCGCACAAAACTCGTCGCCATCACCCATATGTCGAACGCGCTGGGCACGGTGACGCCGATCAAGGAGATCGTGCGCATCGCGCATTCGCGTGGCATTCCCGTGCTCGTCGACGGCAGCCAGAGCGCCGTGCATATGCCGATCGACGTGCAGGACCTCGATTGCGACTTCTTCGTCTTCACCGGCCACAAGGTTTACGGTCCGTCCGGCATCGGCGTGCTCTTCGGCAAGAAGTACATGCTGGAAGCGATGCGGCCCTTCATGGGTGGCGGCGAAATGATCGAGGAGGTGACGGAAGACATCGTCACCTACAACGAGCCGCCGCACCGTTTCGAGGCCGGCACGCCGCCGATCGTGCAGGCGATCGGGCTGGGCGCCGCGCTCGAATATATGGAAAAGGTCGGCCGCGAGCGCATCGCGGCGCATGAGGCGGACCTCAAGAATTACGCGCACGAGCGGCTGCGCGCCATCAATTCGCTGCGCATCTTCGGCGACGCGCCCGGCAAGGGCGCCATCATCTCGTTCGAATTGCAGGGCATCCACGCCCATGACGTGTCGATGCTTATCGACAGGCAAGGCGTCGCGGTCCGCGCCGGCACGCATTGCGCCCAGCCGCTGTTGAAACGCTTCGGCGTGACCTCCACATGCAGGGCATCGTTCGGCATGTATAACACCAGGGCCGAAGTCGACGCTTTGGCCGATGCGCTGGAAAAGGCGCGAAAGTTCTTCGGATGACGATGATGGACGATGTGACCACCACCGCAGAGACCGCGCCGGAAACGGCCGGTAACGGGCTCGTCTCAGCCTCGGCGATCCCCGCCGACGAGCTGGCGAGGCTGACCGACGATATCGTCTCGGCGCTGAAGACGGTCTACGATCCGGAAATCCCGGCGGACATCTACGAGCTCGGCCTCGTCTACAGGATCGACATCGAGGACGACCGGACGGTCAAGATCGACATGACGCTGACCGCGCCGGGCTGCCCGGTGGCCGGCGAGATGCCGGGCTGGGTCGAGAACGCCGTCGGCGCCGTGGAGGGAATTTCTGGCGTCGAGGTCAACATGGTGTTCGACCCGCCGTGGACACCCGACCGAATGTCGGAAGAGGCGCAGGTCGCGGTCGGGTGGTACTAGCCAGCGTCCCTACTAAGGTTGGCTGGCTTGCAGCAAAGGTGAAACTTCACCATCTTAAAGGCAGACTCATTCCGCGGGCCTTGAACCCGCGCGAACGTGGAGAATGACATGGGACGCTTCGCCGTCATCACGATGACCGTCAAGGCCGCGGACCGCGTGCGTGAAATCGTCGCTACGCGCGACAACGCGCATGGGATCCGTCTTGGCATCAAGAAGGGCGGCTGCGCCGGGATGGAATACACGGTCGATCTGGTCACCGAGCCGAACCCCAAGGACGATCATATCGAGCGCGACGGCGCGCACGTCTATGTCGCGCCGGAAGCGGCGCTTTTCCTGCTCGGAACCGAGATGGATTTCGAGCAGACGACGCTGCGAACCGGCTTCACCTTCAGGAACCCGAACCAGAGCTCGGCCTGCGGCTGCGGCGAATCCGTCGAGCTGAAGCCGGCCGATCTCAAGGCGCTGGCGGAGGTGCGCGCTTCAAGCGCTGCTTAGGTGAGCGCCGAGGCATATCGCTGGCGATGTGCCTGCTGTGACCAGGAGTTCACCGGACTTCCCACCGATATAGCCTTTGGCGCACCGGGGAATCCAGACGCGCTTGACGAGGTAGCTCGGTCGACTTTCCGCAAGAACGACGATTTTTGCGTGGTGAGTTACGCCACGGGGCAAACAGACCGCTTCATTCGTTGCCTGCTGCCCTTGCCGGTACCTCAGTTGTCCGAAGAGTTCTGTTTCGGTGTTTGGATGTCGGTCTCGGAAAGAAGCTGGAATGTCTATCGAGCCATGTATGATAGCGGCCAATATGAGGACGAGCTCTGCTTCGGGTATTTGATGCACGACATTCCTGAGTATCCGAGCTCGATGCGCCTGCATGCCAATGTTGTGTTTCAGCCCGGCAATCTGCGTCCCAGGGTTTTTCTGCATGATGCAGACCGCCCCTTGGTCGCCGCGCAGCGCGAAGGGGTAGATGTGAGGCAGATCGAGCGCTGGGTTGCGCTAACCCATCGCTCTTAGATTCAGGCTTAGTCCATCCACAAGCCGGTGCGCTTGTGCCAGTCGGCGATCGATTCTTCGGGATAGACCTCGAACACCTTGTCGTTCTCGCCGATCGCCGGCTCGACCCAACTCGCCTTGTATTTCAGCATCAGGTGCACCTTTTCCGGCGGCTTCGGCAGGTCGCTGTCGATCGCCGATGCGAAGGGATGGACGAGGTCCGGCCAAGTCGGGTCGTAGAGCCAGAGCGCGGCGCCGCATGTCTTGCAGAAATTGCGCTCGCCGGTCGAGACCTCGCAGTGCGGATGCTCGTCGTCCTCGATCTCAGCGCGGTAGACGCCGAGATTGGGCTTGCCGGTGACCTTGAGCGTTTCGTTGTCGGCGCCGAGATTGATGGCAAAACCGCCGCCGCCCTGCTGCTTGCGGCAGATCGAGCAGTAGCAGAGCATGAACGGCACGGGCGTGTGACTTTCCACCTCGAAGCGGACGGCGCCGCAGCGGCAGGAGCCTTTGAGCAGGACAGGCATGGCGCGAAACTCCATTTCATGTCTCAACCTGTCAGCATGCTGTTGGTTGCTGCGATGACAAGGCCCATGCCGGATGAGATGATTGCGGCATGGACAATGACCGCCTCGAAGAATTGTTCGAGAGCCTGGGGCCGATCAGCATCCGAAAACTGTTCGGCGGCAAGGGCATCTATTGCGACGGCGTCATCGTCGCGGTGGTCGTGCGCGGCGAACTGATGCTGAAGGCCGACGAGGAGACGATCCCCGAATTCGAGGCCGCCGGCTGTAGCCAATGGACCTATACCGGCTCGCGGCACGGCAAGGAGGTGGCGATGCCTTATTGGAGCGTTCCCGACAGTGCCTTCGAAGATCCCGACGAAATGGCGATCTGGGCGCGGCGCGCTTATGAGGCGGGGCGGCGCGCGGGCAGATAAGGCCTATAGCGCCTTCGCGATCTCCGCCGCCAGCCGCGCATTGTTCTCGACCAGCGCGATGTTGGTCTTGAGGCTGCGGCCGCCGGTGAGCTCCAAAATCTTCGACAGGAGGAACGGCGTCACGGCTTTGCCGGTGATGTTCTGCGCTTCGGCCGCCTTCTGCGCGGCCTGGATGTAGCCGTCCATCTCGGCTGCCGGGATCTCGTCGTTCTGCGGCACCGGGTTGGCGACCAGTATGCCGCCGCCCAAGCCCAGCGCCTGCCGCGTGCGGTAGAAATGCGCGATATCTTCAGGCGCATGCAACGTCAGCGGCGCGCGGAAGGGCGATTGCCTGGACCAGAACGCCGGCATGGTCTCGCAGCCATGGCCGATGACCGGCACGCCGCGCGTCTCCAGCACTTCCAGCGTCTTTTCGATGTCGAGGATCGCCTTGGCGCCGGCCGACACGACGATGACCGGCGTGCGCGCCAACTCGTCGAGATCGGCCGAGATGTCAAAACTCTTTTCGGCGCCCTTGTGGACGCCGCCGATGCCGCCGGTGGCGAAGACCTTTATGCCGGCCATGTGCGCGGCGATCATGGTGGCGGCCACGGTGGTGCCGCCGGTGCGCTTTTGGGCGACGGCAAAGCCGATATCGGCACGCGACAGCTTCATGGCGTCGCCGGTCATGGCAAGCGATTCGCGCTCGCCATCGGAAAGGCCAATCTTGATGCCTCCATCGACCACGGCGATCGTCGCCGGCACGGCGCCGCTCTCGGCGATGATCTGCTCGACCTTGGCGGCCATCGCGCCATTGTCGGGGTATGGCATACCGTGGGTAATGATGGTGCTTTCCAGCGCCACCACAGGCCGCCCGGCGGCAAGCGCCTCCGCCACTGGCGGATGAATGTCGATGAAGGGGCGGGCGGTTTCGGGCGTCATGTCCGTTCTCCACTCCGGAGAAAACACTCCGGCAAGATAGTTTGTGGCCCTATGCCACCACCCGTGCCTCGGGCACAAGGGCAAGCGCCTGGCCAAAACTGCCGGCGGTGAAAGACGGTACCGCCTCGGCGCTCTCGATGGCGAGCATCGCCGCGGCAACACCTTCGCGCAGTGCCTTCCGCAAAGGCAGCCCGCGCAGCAGCGCGGCAACCGTTGCTCCGGTCAGGGCGTCGCCGGCGCCGGTTACGTCGGCAACTCGTCGCGGGGCGGGTGGGTCGATGGCGAAGACGCCCGATTGGTCGAAGCCGAGCACCGGAGCACTGCCGGCCGTGATCACGCCTGCCGTCAAGCTCAGCCGCCTGAGTTCCCCGACAAGATCGCGGCCGGAAATATCCGCACCAGCCAGCGCCGCCGCCTCTCGGCGGTTCATGAACAGCAGCGAAAGATTGCCGAGCAGCGGCGCTAGCCGCACCACCTTGGCCGGCGAGATGGCGATGGCGAAAATCGGCCTGTCGCCGGCTTGCGCAACCAGACGCTCGAGGGCCGCCGTTGGCAGGTTCGCGTCGCAGAGGATCGCGTCTGCCTCGGCGATCGCCTCGCGCACCTTGGCGCGGCGGATCTGCTTGGGGAAGGCGAGGTCGTAAAGGCCCATATCGGCAAAGCCGACGATCAGCTCCCCCTCGCTGTCGATCAGCGCAGTGTAGCTCGGCGTCGTGCGGTCGAGGAACACCGCCGAAAGGTCGGCGATGCCGGCCTCGTCGATCGCCGATGCGACGGTCTCACCCGCCGCATCGCCGCCGCGCACCGAAAGCAGCGAGGCCGAGACGCCGCGCTTCACAATGCTGCGCAGCGCGTTGAAGACGCCGCCGCCGACATCCTCGCGCATGATGCCGGGATTGGATGCGGCGGGCACGTAAGGGCCCGAGACCTGGCCGCGCCGGTCGATATGGGCGCCGCCCAGCGCCAGGATATTTGGGGATGTCGGCATGCCGCGGGGGTGACCTCGTTGATTGTTTGCGTGGGCACACTAGGTTTCCGCGCATCGCCCCGCAATCGGGTCTCGATTCGGGCCGCCCGGATAACGAGATCTCGCTTGGATCAGCAGCACTGGCTCACGCCATCTCTAGTGAGACAAAAATAGAACAAATCCAGATATTATTTGTTTTCCAGCCATTTGCTGCCTCTTGCCAGATGAGAACAAAAAAGGTACAAACTGGCAGGGATCACGGATTGTCCGGCCTTCATTGACGACCAAGGGGTGATGTATCATGGCTCAGAATACTTTGCGGCTTGTAGAGGATAAGGCAGTGGACAAATCAAAGGCTCTGGATGCGGCGCTGTCGCAAATCGAGCGCGCTTTCGGCAAGGGCTCGATCATGCGGCTCGGCGCCAATGAGCAGGTGGTCGAGATCGAAACCGTGCCGACGGGATCGCTCGGGCTCGACATCGCGCTCGGCGTCGGCGGGTTGCCGCGCGGCCGCATCATCGAAATCTACGGGCCGGAAAGCTCGGGCAAGACGACGCTGGCGCTGCACACGGTTGCGGAAGCCCAGAAGAAGGGCGGTATCTGCGCCTTCGTCGATGCCGAGCACGCGCTCGATCCGGTCTATGCCCGCAAGCTCGGCGTAGACCTCGAAAACCTCCTGATCTCGCAGCCCGACACGGGTGAGCAGGCGCTGGAGATCTGCGACACGCTGGTGCGCTCCGGCGCCATCGACGTTCTGGTGGTCGATTCGGTGGCGGCACTGACGCCGCGCGCCGAAATCGAGGGCGAGATGGGCGATGCGCTGCCCGGCCTGCAGGCCCGTCTGATGAGCCAGGCGCTGCGCAAGCTGACCGCATCGATCTCGCGCTCCAACACCATGGTCATCTTCATCAACCAGATCCGTATGAAGATCGGCGTCATGTTCGGCTCGCCGGAAACCACGACCGGAGGCAACGCGCTGAAATTCTATGCCTCGGTGCGCCTCGACATCCGCCGCATCGGCTCGGTCAAGGATCGCGACGAAGTGGTCGGCAACCAGACCCGCGTCAAGGTGGTGAAGAACAAGCTGGCTCCGCCCTTCAAGGTGGTCGAGTTCGACATCATGTATGGCGAGGGCGTGTCGAAGACCGGCGAGCTCGTCGATCTCGGGGTCAAGGCCGGCGTGGTCGAGAAGTCGGGCGCCTGGTTCTCCTACAATTCGCAGCGTCTCGGTCAGGGCCGTGAGAACGCCAAGCTTTTCCTGCGCGACAATCCGGACACGGCGCGCGAGATCGAGCTGGCGCTGAGGCAGAATGCCGGGCTGATCGCCGAAAAATTCCTCGAGAACGGCGGCTCCGAAGGCGGTGGTGACGACAGCTTCGAGGACGAGGCTGGCGCGATGTAGGCACTGCCGGAGTTCGGCCATAATCCGGATCCATTATCTAAAGCTGATGTAATCGAGTTCCCTAGTACTGCGTTCGAACCGCCGGCCTTCGTGCCGGCGGTTTACGTTTGGGGGCGAGGGCACAGGGCGCCCAGCCGGAGGATTGGCCTTGGTTCCGTGTTTCTGGACAGGGTCAAGAGCTACGGCTAAAAGGCCAATCTATCTTCTGACACACGAAAGCCCATTTGCCGCCGGCCTGGCCGGCGGTTTTCGCGAAAAGGCAGTATCCATGAGTGGCGTGAACGAGATCCGGTCGACATTCCTCGACTACTTCCGCAAGGAGGGTCATGAGATCGTTGCCTCCAGCCCGCTGGTGCCGCGCAACGATCCGACGCTGATGTTCACCAACGCCGGCATGGTGCAATTCAAGAACGTGTTCACCGGCCTGGAGAAGCGGTCCTATTCGCGCGCCGCGACCGCGCAGAAGAGCGTGCGCGCCGGCGGCAAGCACAACGATCTCGACAATGTCGGCTACACCGCGCGCCATCTCACCTTCTTCGAGATGCTCGGCAATTTCTCGTTCGGCGATTATTTCAAGGAGCACGCGATCGAGCTTGCCTGGAACCTGATCACCAAGGAATTCGGCCTGCCGAAGGACAGGCTTCTGGTCACCGTCTATCACACCGATGACGAGGCGGCCGGCTACTGGAAGAAGATCGCCGGCTTCTCAGACGATCACATCATCCGCATTCCGACCTCTGACAATTTCTGGGCGATGGGCGACACCGGTCCCTGCGGTCCGTGCTCGGAGATATTCATCGATCGCGGCGAGCATATCTGGGGCGGTCCGCCCGGCAGCCCGGAGGAGGACGGCGACCGGTTCCTCGAATTCTGGAACCTGGTGTTCATGCAATATGAGCAGGTGACGAAAGACGAGCGCATCGACCTGCCGCGCCCGTCGATCGACACCGGCATGGGCCTGGAGCGCATGGCTTCGATCCTTCAGGGAGTGGAGAGCGTCTTTGAGACCGACCTGTTCCGGCATTTGATCGATGCGGCATGCTCGGCGCTGGGGCACGGTCACAACCAGGAGAACGCAGCATCCTTCCGCGTGATCGCGGATCATTTGCGCTCGTCATCCTTCCTGGTGGCCGACGGCGTGCTGCCCTCCAATGAAGGCCGCGGCTATGTGCTGCGTCGCATCATGCGTCGTGCCATGCGCCATGCGCAACTGCTCGGTGCCAAGGAGCCGCTGATGTGGAAGCTGGTGTCGGCGCTGGTGCGCGAGATGGGCCAGGCCTATCCGGAACTGGTGCGTGGCGAAGCGCTGATCACCGAGACGCTGAAGCTCGAGGAGACGCGCTTCCGCAAGACGCTGGTCCGCGGTCTCGGCCTGCTTTCGGAGGCGACGGAACAGCTGCACGCCGGCGACATGCTGGATGGCGAGACGGCCTTCAAGCTCTACGACACCTATGGCTTCCCGCTCGACCTGACGCAGGATGCGCTGCGCCAACGCGACATCTCGGTCGATCTTGCCGGCTTCACCGCTGCGATGGAGCGGCAGAAGGCGGAAGCGCGCGCGCACTGGGCGGGGTCGGGCGAAGCGGCGACCGAGACGGTCTGGTTCCCGGTGCGCGAGCAGACCGGCGCCACCGATTTCCTCGGTTACGAGACGGAAGAGGCGGAAGGCCTGATTCAGGCCTTGGTCAAGGATGGCAAGATCGTCGACAGCGCCGGGCAGGGCGACGCGGTTGCCGTCGTCGTCAACCAGACGCCGTTCTATGGCGAATCCGGTGGCCAGATGGGCGATACCGGCATGATGTCCGGCGACGGCTTCTCGATCGAGGTCACCGACACGCAAAAGAAGGCCGACGGGCTCTTCGTGCATTTGGGCAAGGTGACGGGCGGTACGATCAAGACCGGCGCTGCCGTGGAGCTAAAGGTCGATCACGCGCGCCGTTCGAAGCTGCGCGCCAATCACTCCGCGACGCATCTCATCCACGAGGCGCTGCGTGAGGTGCTGGGCACCCATGTCGCACAGAAGGGTTCGCTGGTCGCGCCTGATCGCCTCCGCTTCGACATCTCGCACAACAAGCCGATCTCGGCCGAGGAGATCGAGGATGTCGAGCGCATGGCCAACGAGATCGTTGTGCAGAACAGTCCGGTGACGACGCGGCTGATGTCGGTGGACGATGCTATTGCCGAGGGCGCGATGGCGCTGTTCGGCGAGAAATACGGCGACGAGGTGCGCGTCGTTTCGATGGGCACCGGCCTGCACGGCGCCAAGGCCAACCGTCCCTATTCGGTCGAGCTCTGCGGCGGCACGCATGTCAGGTCGACCGGCGATATCGGCCTTGTGCGCATCCTGTCGGACAGCGCGGTCGCCGCCGGCGTGCGCCGCATCGAGGCGCTGACCGGCGAGGCGGCGCGCAGGCATCTCGACGAGCAGGACAAGCGCCTGAAGGCAGCCGCGGCGACCTTGAGGATCTCGCCGGCCGACGTTCCGGCGCGTGTCGAGACTTTGCTCGAGGAGCGCAAGAAACTCGAGAAAGAGCTCACCGAGGCGCGCAAGAAACTGGCCCTTGGCGGCGGCGCGGCCGTTGCCGATGCTCCGGCCACCAACGAGACGGTTGCGGGTGTCGGCTTCCTCGGCAAAGCGGTCAGCGGTGTCGCGCCGAAGGACCTGAAGCCGCTTGCGGATGCCGGCAAGAAGACGCTGGGCTCCGGCGTGGTCGTCTTTATCGGCGCCGGCGAGGACAACAAGGCGAGCGTGGTGGTCGGCGTCACCGACGACTTGACCGGCCGCTTCAGCGCTGTCGATCTCGTCCGTGTTGCGTCCGCCGCGCTTGGCGGGCAGGGCGGCGGCGGGCGTCCCGATATGGCGCAAGCCGGCGGCCCCGACGCCTCCAAGGCGGACGACGCCATCGCGGCGGTAAAGGCGGCGCTCGAAGCCGCTTAGTGTTCCTGTGTCAGGAAGGCTTTGCCGCTTTCAGGGCGCGCGCCATTCTGACAGAGTCGCCCCAGGTGGACAGCCAGATGAGGCAATCCGTGGCGACGGCGATCGCCGCGCGCAGGAGGAGAAGCAGCGGGCCTGGTGCCAGCAGATGCTCCTCGGCGTGACGCAGATGGGCCAGCTCTTCCTCGCGGATCGACAGGATGATGGCGTGCAGTCCGGGATCGCGCCCGGCTAGATAGTAGAGCTGGTCGTCAAGATGGCGGTGCACGGTCGCTTCGACAGCGGCGGTGCATGCCCAGATGCCTTGTGGGTCGAGCAGGGCGGTGAGAAAGCCCAACAGCCAGCCGCCCCAGCTCCAGAACTGCATGACGCGACATGGACGCGAGTTTCGCATTGGCATGGCGGCACGGAAGGCGGCGCAATGCTGGCGCTCGTGTCCAAGCATCTCCGACAAAGACGGCACGCAATCGCGCCAAAAGTGCCGGGCGACAAAGATTTGCGCTGAATAGATCCTGATCGCTCCAAACTCGCCTGCGTGGTTGACCCGGACTATCCTGGCTGTGGTCAGCGCTTCGCGACCGGAAAGCTCATGCATTGGAGAAGCTTGCCCGCCTGACGATGCGATCCCACCGGTCCTGCAAGTCTGGAAAGCGGGCAAGCAGCTTTCGCCCTTCGGCGACCTTGAGGAAATAGCCGATAATTGACGCCCTTTCGGCCGTGAAGATGTCGAGAGGGACGAGCTCGTAGTCGACGCCCTTTTGATTGAGCGCCATTCGCGCGATGCGGACATAGACGCTGTAGTGGGCGCCGTAGAGAAGAGGCTTTGCCACTTCATTCCTCTTTGGCTTGGCTGTCCCGTATCCAGACGCGCAGCGTGCCGGTGGTCTGAAAGCCGCAGTCCAGTGCGTCATCCAGCCCGCCGCCGCGTTCATACCCGACCAGCGCGCGACTTTCAGCAAACGTATTGGCTGCGGCTTGCACAGCATCTCGATAGGTCGAATTGCCATCCGTGGCAAAGACATTTGACAACCCGATCACGAGCTCGGATCTATTGGCTATGCAGCCGGTGGTGAAGCCGTCGGCCGTCCGTCGGCCAAGGATGGCGATGGCAGGGTCGGCCAGAACTGCGGTCGGAAAGACACGGCCGCTGGAGGAACCTGCGCCATCCGTCCAGGCAAGTTCCCACATCTCCAAGCTGGCTGCGTCCCCAACACGTTCCCAACCGGAGGGGGTCGTCGTTGGACGCCTTAGGTCCATCCAGATCCAGCTTGCTTCGAAGAGTTGGCTGAACCCGAGCGGTCGGAGATCCAGACGGCAGAAGCAATCCTTGACCGAAAAGCTGGTGGCAAGAACAGATGTCAGTCTGGCTATTTCTGCAAGTTGGATCGGTATGGCATCGGCATCCAAAGTGGCGGCATTGGGGTAGTAAGGAGGTGCTTGCTCATCGCTGGACCAGACGGAGCGGCTCCTCCGGCCGCTTAGCCCGTGCACCTTGAAAATAGCCTGGCAGAGGTCGGCATTGTTGCCAGCGCAAAGGCGGACCCTTTCGCTGGCAACAAGGCTCGGCACTTCTTACCCCATCGCCTTCTGCAGGTTCTCGTCGATCTTGTCGAGAAAGCCGGTGGTCGACAGCCAGGGCTGGTCGGGGCCGATCAGCAGCGACAGGTCCTTGGTCATGAAGCCGCCCTCGACGGTCTGGATGCAGACCTTTTCCAGCGTCTCGGCAAAGCGCTTGAGCTCGGCATTGCCGTCGAGCTTGGCGCGGTGGGCCAAGCCACGCGTCCAGGCGAAGATCGAGGCGATCGAGTTGGTCGAGGTTTCCTCGCCCTTCTGATGCTGGCGGTAGTGGCGGGTGACGGTGCCGTGGGCGGCTTCCGCTTCCACGGTCTTGCCGTCCGGCGTCATCAGCACCGAGGTCATCAGGCCGAGCGAGCCGAAGCCTTGCGCCACCGTGTCGGATTGCACATCGCCGTCATAATTCTTGCAGGCCCAGACATAGCCGCCCGACCATTTCAGGCTGGAGGCGACCATGTCGTCAATCAGGCGGTGCTCGTACCAGAGTTTTCTCGCCTTGAACTCGGCCTCGAATTCCTTCTCGTAGACTTCCTGGAAGATGTCCTTGAAGCGCCCGTCATAGGCTTTGAGAATGGTATTCTTGGTCGAGAGATAGACCGGGAAGTTGCGCAGCAGGCCATAGTTCAGCGAGGCGCGAGCGAATTCGCGGATCGACTCGTCGAGATTGTACATGGCCATGGCGACGCCGGCGCCCGGCGCATCGAAGACGTCATGCTCGATCACCTGGCCGTCCTCGCCGACGAATTTGATTGTCAGCTTCCCCTTGCCCGGGAAGCGGAAGTCGGTGGCGCGGTATTGGTCGCCGAAGGCGTGACGGCCGACGACGATCGGCTTGGTCCAGCCGGGCACCAGGCGCGGCACGTTCTTCATGATGATCGGCTCGCGAAAGATGGTGCCGCCGAGGATGTTGCGGATGGTGCCGTTGGGCGACTTCCACATTTTCTTCAGCTTGAACTCCTCGACGCGCTGCTCGTCGGGCGTGATCGTCGCGCATTTCACGCCGACGCCGTATTTCTTGATGGCGTTGGCCGAGTCGACGGTCACCTGGTCATTGGTGGCGTCCCGGTTCTCGATCCCTAGATCGAAATAGTCCAGCTTGATGTCGAGATAGGGGTGGATCAGCTTGTCCTTGATGAACTGCCAGATGATGCGGGTCATCTCGTCGCCGTCGAGCTCGACGACCGGGTTCGCCACCTTGATCTTCGCCATGGAAAAATGCCTCGTTGCTGGGGATCTGAACGGCCTTGCCCGTGGCTTCGGCCGAGGTTGGGCAGCGTATATCAAAGCCTTTTTGAGCGCGCAAACCGCGATCAGCCGATCGCAGACCGGTGTCGCGCTTGTGAATGCTTCATTTTCAGGCCCGGATGTGGCAGGGGACGCCGAAACGCCGCAAACCTCATGTACGGAGAGCCATGCCAGCCGCAAACGACACCGCCAGGACCGCCGGACCGGCGATCATCCTTGTCGAGCCGCAGCTCGGCGAGAATATCGGCATGGTCGCGCGCGCCATGGCGAATTTCGGCCTTTCTGAGCTGCGCCTGGTCAATCCGCGCGACGGCTGGCCGAGCGAGAAGGCGCGCGCCGCTGCCAGCCGCGCCGACCACGTCATCGATGCGACAACGGTGTTCGACGACCTTGCCTCGGCAGTGGCCGACCTCAACTTCGTCTTCGCCACCACCGCCCGCGAGCGTGACGGCTTCAAGCCGGTGCGCGGTCCGGTGGATGCGGGCAGGGCGCTCCGGGCCTGCGAGCAGGCGGGGCTGCGCACCGGAATTCTGTTCGGCCGTGAACGTTTTGGCCTCTACAATGAAGAGGTTGGTCTGGCTGACGAGATCGTCACCTTTCCCGTCGATCCCGGCTTCTCCTCGCTCAACATCGCACAGGCCGTGCTTTTGATGTCCTATGAATGGATGAAATCCGGCCTTGCCGAAGAGACCGCGACCAACTTCGCCGGACCGGAGCTCGTTCCGGCGACCAAGGAACAGCTGCACAGCCTGTTCACCTATCTCGAAGGCGCTCTCGAGGCGCGCGGCTATTTCCGCCCGGAAGAGAAGAGGCCTAAGATGGTCGACAATCTGCGCGCCGTGCTGACGCGGGCGGGATTCGCCGAGCCCGAGTTGAAGGTGCTGCGCGGCATCATCTCGTCGCTCCACAGGTTTTCGCCGGCAATGCCGCGCGGCGACGGCTCACCGGGGGATGATCCGAGGCGGGCGCCGGCTACGCGCAAACGAACAACGGACAAAGAAAGTTAAAATCCGTAAGCTCCGAACCTTCAAGGTAACCGAATATTATGCGGTTTGATTCATCGTTCTTGGAACGATGGGGCAGAAGATGTTCACATCCAATATTGGTCGCCTGCGTTTCTTCTTCTATTCGCTAGGTCTGTTCATAGCGGAAGCGGTAGCGATCGTGCTCTGCATTGCCGCAACGACCGGCTTCGCGGGATTGATCAATTCGATGCCGGGTCCGTCGCGGCAAAGCCTGGCCGGCGCCGCGCTTGTTGTGTCGCTCGCCTTCGTCGCGCTGCGCGGCAACATCGCATGGCGCCGCAGCCGCGATGCCGATGGTTCAGGCTGGATCCTCTGGTCCTATATCGCCTTTTCCGGCATCTATGGATTGCTGCAGGCCGGAACGCTTCTGGTCATCGATTTCGGCAATCCTGAGAGCGCGCCCGGTGGCCTGAACCTGCTCGGCCTTGCCATATTCGGCCTCTGGTGCACGATCCTGTGGGCAAAGCCTGTGGCCGGCAGCAACATCGATGAGCTGACCGAGGCTTTCGACTTTGAAGGCTCGTTGCCGGCGGAGGCGCGCCCCGCGAGGGCGACAGCGAGCGTCGCTCCAGCTGCGCCACGGACTGCTGCGCAACCCGCGCGTCCGGCGCCGGCGCCGGTGCCGCAGCCGTTTGGCCGGGCGCGACCCGCCGGCTTCGGCAAGCGGGGGCTCTGAGTTGCGCAAAAGCTGCTGGCATCTGCCACTTCAAGACCATGATCGTTCAGGATAGAAGCGCGGTTGGCCAAATCTCGGGTCAGCTTCTTCCTGTAGTCGGATGACAATGAACGATCGATCAAACCAGCGTCCGATCCTGATGTTCGATTCCGGTGTCGGCGGACTGACGGTGCTGCGGGAGGCGCGCGTCCTGATGCCGGATCGGCGCTTCGTCTATGTCGCCGACGACGCGGCTTTTCCTTACGGCGCATGGGAAGAGCCGGCGCTCAAGGAGCACATACTCGCCCTGTTCGGCAAATTGCTCGACCGTCTGCAGCCGGCGATCTCAGTGATCGCCTGCAACACCGCCTCGACCCTGGTGATCGATGCGCTGCGGGAAAAATTTCCCGGTCATCTTTTTGTCGGAACGGTGCCCGCGATCAAGCCGGCGGCCGAGCGCACGCGGTCCGGCCTGGTTTCGGTGCTGGCGACCCCGGGCACGGTGAAGCGCCAGTACACGCGTGACCTGATCAGCAAATGGGCGCAGAAATGCCATGTCCGGCTCGTCGGCAGCGACAGGCTTGCCGCATTGGCCGAGATCTATATGCGCGAAGGTTTTGTCGACGAGGAAGCCGTGCGCGCCGAGATCGCGCCCTGCTTCATCGAGCACGACGGGCAGCGCACCGACATCGTCGTGCTCGCCTGCACGCATTATCCGTTCCTGGCCAACCGCATGCGCAAGACCGCTCCCTGGCCGGTCGACTGGATCGATCCGGCGGAAGCCATTGCCCGGCGCGCCATGTCGCTGCTGCAGCCTATCGGCGAACCGTCGGGCGAGACCGAGCCCGATATCGCCCTCTTCACCTCTGGTAAGGTGGATTTCGCCACGCGCAGGCTCATCCAGGGCTTTGGGCTGACCTCGCGCTAGCTGGAACTGCGATAGCGCCGCAGCGTTTCTCTTCCCACTACCGCACAGGGAGAAATCGCATGCCAGCCAAATCGCAAGCCCAACAGAAGGCAGCCGGCGCAGCCCTTTCGGCCAAGCGCGGCGAGACCAAGAAAACCGAGCTTAAGGGTGCTTCGCGCGAGATGTACGAGTCCATGAGCGAGAAGCAACTCGAGGAGTTCGCCGAGGCCAAACGCAAGGGACTGCCTAGCAAGAAGTCCTGACTTTGTGGCTGCCTGGCTCTCAAGTTGGTGCCTGGATAGAAACCCGCGGCATGCCACGACGTGGCGGATCTGCTTGCGGCCATGCCAATGCCTGCCATCGCCGGCTCCGGCGTCATGACGGCAGAATGGTTGAGGGTGCGTCGCCGACACGAGCTTGACACCGGTTAAATCTCTGTTTAACAGGGCCACCAACACCGGGCGGCGACGTCCGGTGGTTTCTTTTGCATGGGCAAGACCTCACCGGAAGCCACTCTGTCGGCGGTCTTGTTGAACTGACGTGTCCCGTGGGTTTTCCGTCGCGTTGCGTGGGAAACCCTGTCAGGCCTCGAAAACGGAGGCCAGAGGAGGGCGCGTTTCCTTCACCCGGAGCCAAGGGGTTCCGGGTATATCGTTTTGAAAGGGAATGCGATGAGCAAGCGCGAATCCGCGAAATACAAGATCGACCGCCGTCTCGGCGAAAATATCTGGGGCCGTCCGAAGTCCCCGGTCAACAAGCGCGAATACGGTCCCGGCCAGCATGGCCAGCGCCGCAAGGGCAAGCTTTCCGACTTCGGCCTGCAGTTGCGCGCCAAGCAGAAGCTCAAGGGCCACTATGGCGATGTTTCGGAAAAGCAGTTCCGTAAGGTCTATGAGGAGGCCAACCGCCGCAAGGGCGACACCTCCGAGAACCTGATCGGCCTGCTCGAGTCGCGTCTCGACGCGATCGTCTATCGCGCCAAGTTCGTGCCGACCATCTTCGCGGCCCGCCAGTTCGTCAACCACGGCCACGTCAACGTCAACGGCAAGCGCACCAATATCGGTTCGTACCGCTGCAAGCCGGGCGACGTCATCGAGGTGCGCGAGAAGTCGAAGCAGCTCGTCATCGTGCTGGAATCGGTAGGCTTGGCCGAGCGTGACGTGCCGGACTATATCGAGGCCGATCACAACAAGATGACCGCGACCTACAACCGCGTTCCCGGCCTGGCGGATGTTCCGTTCGCCGTCCAGATGGAACCGAACCTGGTCGTCGAATTCTATTCGCGCTGATCCGACCAATCGGCGACACCCATCCAAGGCCGCCCTCGAGGCGGCCTTTTCTTTGTCTGTCGCGTCGGCCAGGGCGGCAATTCCACCCTGGTCATTTTTTTAGCCGCAATTCCGCGACGGCTAGTGATTCCACTTGGCTGCAAAATGCTCTAAGCGAAGCGGCAACAGAACCGTGGGCACCTGCGCCATGAATATGCTGCCAAACGTCAAATCGCTTGAGCCGATCGCCGACGAGCCGGACGGCGGATTCCATCCGCTGTTCCGCGACGTGCCATCCTCGGTCGAGTTCAACAAGCTGCGCAAGCGGCTGCTGCGGCTCACGCGCCAGGCGATCGAAGACTTCGCCATGGTGAAACCCGGCGAGCGCTGGCTGGTGGCGCTCTCCGGGGGCAAGGATTCTTATGGCCTGCTTGCCTTGCTGCTCGATCTCAAATGGCGCGGGCTGCTGCCGGTCGAGCTGCTTGCCTGCAATCTCGACCAAGGTCAGCCGAATTTCCCGAAGCATATCCTGCCGGACTATCTCGGCGGCAACGGCATTGCGCATCGCATCGAATACCAGGACACCTATTCGGTGGTCACCGACAAGCTGCCCGACGGCAGCACCTATTGTTCGCTCTGCTCGCGGCTGAGGCGCGGCCATCTCTATCGCATCGCGCGCGAGGAGGGTTGCACCGCGCTGGTGCTCGGCCACCACCGTGAGGACATCCTCGAAACCTTCTTCATGAACCTGTTCCATGGCGGGCGTCTCGCCGCCATGCCGCCGAAGCTTCTCAATGACGAGGGCGACGTCATGGTTCTGCGCCCGCTCGCCTATTGCGCCGAGGCGGATCTCGAGAAATTCGCCAGTGCAATGAAGTTCCCAATCATCCCGTGCGATCTCTGCGGCAGCCAGGAAGGGCTGCAGCGCAACGCCATGAAGGCGATGCTCGACGATATCGAGAAGCGTATGCCTGGCCGCAAGGACACGATGATCCGCGCGATGACCAATGTGCGACCCTCGCATCTGCTCGACCGAAAACTGTTCGACTTCGCCGCGCTCGATGCGCGCCTTACCATGGGAAAAGACATTTCCGATGACGTTTGACATGCAAGCGATCGACTGGCTGGCCGAGCTTCTAGCTGACGCAGCCAGGGCCGAAATCATGCCGCGCTTTCGCCGGTTGGGCGAGGGCGATATTCGCCAGAAGACGTCCGCCGCCGATCTGGTTACGGAGGCGGACGTCAACGCCGAAAGGCTGATCACTGCCAGGCTGCGCGAGCGTTACCCTACAGCGATGATCGTCGGCGAGGAGACCTGCTCCGACAATCCGGCCTTGCTCAAAGGGCTCGGCGATGCCGCGCTGGCCTTCGTCATCGATCCGGTCGACGGCACCTTCAACTTCGCCTCCGGCGTGCCGCTGTTCGGCGTCATGCTCGGCGTCGTGGTCAACGGCGAGACGGTTGCCGGCATCATCCACGACCCGATCGGGAAGGACTGGCTGATCGGCGCCAGGGGGGCGGGCAGCCATATCCGCCACGCACATGGCGCGCTGGACAGGGTGCGGGTCGCCGAGCCGGTGCCGATCTCCGAGATGACCGGCGCGATCTCGTGGCAGTATCTGAAGGAACCGGAGCGCTCGCGGCTCGCTCGCAACCACACAAAGGCGCTGTCGCAGTTCGGCTATCGTTGCGCCGCGCACGAATACCGGCTGCTGGCGAGCGGCCATGCGCATTTCGTCGTCTACAACAAGCTGATGCCGTGGGACCATCTGGCCGGCGTGCTGATCCATCAGGAGGCCGGTGGTTATGCGGCGCGGATCGACGGCGATGCCTATCTGCCGTCGCATGTCGACGGCGGGTTGTTGGTTGCGCCAGACAAGGATAGCTGGAACGAACTGCGGCGCGAGCTCTGGGCGGAATAGGATCGATTGCGCTGACGAGGGCCAGCCCGTCGGCTGGAAGGTGTCGATCTACACCCTCACGCAAATCCGGAGATGTGAATGAGCACCCGGTCCGCGATGGTCGCTCTGGCTCTCGCCCTCGCCGTGACGATCACCGGTGCTGACGAAGCAGCGGCACGGGAGCGCGCCTGCGGCAGTCGCGATCCCGTAAACTCCATAGCGGAAATGTCGGCTGCCATTTACGCCTGCTGGCGGCCGCCCCGCGGAACTGCCGGCCTGTCCTTGACCCTGCGGTTCTCGCTCCGCCGAGACGGAACGCTCATTGGCAAGCCGCGCGCGACCTTCTCCGTACTCGGATCGAACGATGCATTGAACAGAGCCTTCGTTGCCTCAGTCCTCGAGGCTCTCGATAAGGCCCTGCCGTTACCCTTTACCGAGAGCATGGGCGAGGCGATCGCAGGGCGCATACTTTCGCCCCGCTTCACGGTTGCGCTTGAACGAAAATCCTGAGCGGGTGGCCGTAGGCGAGGGTCTCACACCGGCGGATTGTGGGGCTGGAACAGCCTTCCGCGCTCGGCGATCAGGATCATCAGCAGGGCGGCGAGGGAAACGCTGCAGAAGCCGGCGGCCAATGGCGTGACCGTGCCGTTATAGGCCTGGCCTATCAGCGTTCCGAGCAGGCCGCCGAGAAAGGTCTGCATGAAGCCGAGGATGGAGGACGCCGTGCCGGCAAGCTCGCCGAGCGGCTCCATCGCGAGCGCGTTGAAATTCGCGCCGAGACAGCCAAATGGAACCATCGCGCCGGCAAAGAAGGCGATGAACAGCCAGAGCGGCATCTCGATCTCGAGCGAGAAGACGAGCCAGACCAGGCTGATGGCGAGGAAGAGCAGCAGCGCGCTCTGCGACAGGCGCCGCATGCCGACCTTGCCGACGAGCCGCGCGTTGAGGAAGTTCGAGAAGGCGAGCACGCCCGCGACGCCGGCGAAGATCAGCGGAAACAGCTCGCCGACATGGAAGACTTCGAGATAGATCTGCTGCGCGGAGTTGATGAAGCCGAACATGGCGCCGAAGATGAAGGTGCTGGCAAAGGCATAGCAAAGCGCGATGCGGTTGGTGAGCACGATGCGGAAACCGCCGACGACGGCGTTGACGGTTAAGGGCCGCCGGTATTCCGGATGCAGCGTCTCCGGCAAGCGCAACAGCGACCATGCCGACACGATGAGCGCGCCGACGGCCATGGTGACGAAGATCCAGTGCCAGGTGGCGAAGAGCATGATGAACTGGCCGATGCCGGGCGCGACGACCGGTATCGCCATGAACACCATGAAGATCAGCGACATGACCTCGGCCATGCGGCGGCCCTCGAAGGTGTCGCGCACGATGGAGACGGCGATGACGCGGGTGGCCGCCGCGCCGATGCCTTGCACGACACGGCAGGCGAGAAGGGTGGCAAAGGTCGGAGCAACAGCAGCGGCCGCTACCGCCGCCACGTAGATGATCAGGCCGGCGACCAGCGGCGCACGGCGGCCGAAACGATCGGAAACCGGACCGAAGAAGAGCTGACCGGTGCCGAAGCCAAGGATGTAGGCTGTGATCACATACTGGCGGTGGTTTTCATTCTCGACGCCGAGCGAGGCGCCGATCTGCTGCAGTGCCGGCAGCATGATGTCGATGGCGAGCGAATTGAGCGCCATCAGCGCCGCGCAGAGCGCAATGAATTCCCAGCGCGGAATGGGCAAGCTTTTTGCCGACTGCTGCGCTAGTGCCTGATTGTCCACGGCAAAATCCGATCAATCAAACGAATACGCGCCGGTCGACCGGCGCATCAATTCGTCTCGTTCTCGAGTTCGAAAGCCAAAGTGCCGAGGTGGGGCGGCCCCGGATGTCATCGCGCAGCCGGCTGGGCCGGCCAGCGCGAGCTCAAATCAGGCGGCGCCTTTGACGCTGACGCCTTTTTCGACCAGGAAATCCTGCAGCTCGCCGGCCTGGAACATCTCGCGCACGATGTCGCAACCGCCGACGAACTCGCCCTTGACGTAGAGCTGCGGAATGGTCGGCCAGTTGGAATAGTCCTTGATGCCCTGGCGCAGCTCGGCCGAGGTCAGCACGTTCACGCCTTTGTAGTCGACCCCGACATAGTCGAGGATCTGCACCACCTGGCCGGAGAACCCGCACTGCGGGAAGCCGGGGGTGCCCTTCATGAAGAGCACGACGTCGTTGCTCTTCACTTCGCTGTCGATGTAGTCGTTGATGCCGCTCATGGGGAATCCTTTCACGCCTGTGGGAGTCAGGCTCGAAGCATGTCCATCAAATAAACCCATAGGTTGGCTGAAACAAGACGTTAGCCGCGACGCACCCGAAATGGCGCAAAGCTTTGGTCCGCCATTGGGCCAAATCCGCCAGCCGGAACTCTTCCCACAAGCGGGCCGGCAGGCCGGTTCTCTTGTCCCGGTGCCGCTGACGGTTTCCCAGGTGCGCACGCGCCAGAATTATAGCTATAGCTAAATCTTGAAGCATGCGCTATCCTTGCCAGTGCCTTGGAGGAACGCGGATATGCGCGAAACGAAATCGCTGCTGGAACAAAAGCTCGATCGAAGGCTGCTTCTGGCCGGTGGCCTGGCGGCCGGCGGTACGGCGGTGATGGCGACCGCGGCGCGCGGGCAGACCGACCACGCCGGTCACGGAACGCCAGGGGCGGCCGAACCGCAGCCGGCGCACCTGTCCGCGCATGGGGCGATGATCACCGTCGGTGAGGTCGAGGATAGCCGCAACGGATTCGATCCAGTGAAGCTGCTGAGCGACTGGGAGACCGGGACGGTGTCGACGCTGCCGGACGGGCGGACACTGCGCAGCTTCGAGGTCACGGCCGAGGACAAGGAGATCGAGATCGCGCCCGGCATCCTGTTCCCCGCCTGGACCTACAATGGCCGCGTGCCGGGGCCGACGCTGCGGGCCACCGAAGGCGATCGCTTGAAGATCGTCTTCCGCAACAACGGCTCGCATCCGCATTCCATGCATTTCCACGGCATTCACGCAGCACGGATGGACGGCGTTCCCGGCGCCGGTTTGATCGGGCCGGGCGAGGAGTTCGTGTACGAGTTCGACGCCAGGCCGTTCGGCTGCCACCTCTATCATTGCCATGCCCTGCCGCTGAAGCGGCACATCCAGAAAGGTATGTACGGCGCCTTCATCATCGATCCCGATCCCGCCAGGCATCCGGAGCACGAGGCGGTCGCCCGCTCGCGCCTGCTCGGCACGCCGGAGAATGCCGGCTGGCAGGAATTCGTAATGGTGATGAACGCCTTCGACACCAATTTCGACAACGAGAACGAGGTCTATGCCGTCAACACCGTCGCCCATGCCTACGCGAAGAAGCCGATACGGGTGCTGAAGGACAAGCCTGTCCGGATCTATCTCGTCAACGTGGTCGAGTTCGACCCGATCAACTCCTTCCATCTGCATGCCAATTTCTTCGACTACTACAATCAGGGCACGACGCTGACGCCGACACTCAGGACCGTCGATCTGATCACCCAGTGCCAGGCCGAGCGCGGTATCCTCGAGTTCCATTTCAGGGAGCACGAGCCAGGCCTCTACATGTTCCATCCCCACCAGTCGGAGTTTACCGAACTCGGCTGGTCGGGCATGTTCGACGTCGTGGAGGCCTTGTCGTGACCGATGTCAGTAGCACCTCCCGGGATACACAGGCCGGTCGGCCGCGCTGGCTCTCTCTGCTCTGGATAGTACTGCCGCTCGCCGTGCTCGGACTCGCGGTTGCGTGGATGGTCTCTTCCGACCCGTTGGCCAGCTTTCGCAACGGCGCGCCGCCGGTCGAGAACCTGACCTTCGAGCGGACAATTATCGGAAACGACGGCATTCGAATTCTCGTGCGGGCCGGCGGGTCGGAACCGATGACGATCGCACAGGTCCAGGTCGACGACGCTTACTGGCAGTTCACGCAGGATCCGCCGGGGCCGATCGCGCGCGGCGCAACGGCATGGATCAGCCTGCCATACCCCTGGGTGCTGGGGGAGGCGCATGCGATCAATGTCGTAACCAGTACCGGGACAACATTCGGGCACGATATCGCCGTCGCCGTACCCACACCGACGCGCAGTTCACCTAGCTTTGCCGCGCAAGCGGTGCTCGGCGGCTTTGTCGGCATCCTGCCCGTGGCGATCGGCCTGATGTTCTATCCGGCACTACGCGGGGTCGGGCGGAACGGCATGGACTTTCTCCTGTCGATGACCGTCGGTCTGCTCGCCTTCCTTTTCGTCGACACGCTCGAGGACGCGTTCGAACTGGCCGGCGAAGCAGCCGCCCTGTTCCAGGGGTCGACCATGATCGTACTCGCAGCCACCGCCAGTTTCCTTCTGCTCATGGCGGCAGGCCGGCGCAGCGGGACACCGACCGGGCTGGCGCTTGCCACCTTCATCGCACTCGGCATCGGCCTGCACAATCTCGGCGAGGGGCTGGCGATCGGCGCCGCCTTCGTCTCGGGCGCAGCCGGGCTCGGCACGTTCCTGGTGCTTGGCTTCACCTTGCACAACATCACCGAAGGCATCGGCATCGCAGCCCCGATCCTGAAGCAGCGACCGCCGCTCAGGACCTTCGTCATGTTGACGCTGCTCGCGGGAGGTCCCGCCGTCGTCGGCCTATGGATCGGCAGCCTCGCCTATGCGCCACAATGGTCGGCGCTGGCGCTGGCGATCGGCGCCGGAGCGATCCTGCAAGTGATCGTCGAGATGGTTTCGCTGCAGCTTCGCCAGCGCCCCGATGGCTCGCGCGCCTTGCTCGCACCGGCTGCGATGGCCGGGCTGACAGCCGGGGTCGGCTTCATGTACCTCACGGCGATGCTGGTAAAGATCTGAACAACCGCGGCGTCAACACTCAGTCCGGAACGCTGGTCTGCAGGGCGAGCGCATGCAGCACGCCGCCCATATTGCCTTTCAGCGCGTCATAGACCATCTGGTGCTGCTGGACGCGGCTTTTGCCGCGGAAGCTCTCCGCCACCACTTCGGCAGCGTAGTGGTCGCCGTCACCAGCCAGATCGCGAATCGTCACCTTGGCGTCCGGAATGCCTTCCTTGATCAGCCGTTCGATGTCGTGCGCATCCATTGCCATGGCAGAAATCCTGTTTTCGAGCGGGCGCAGCCCGTGCGATGAGAGTCGGGGATAAGCGTAGAGCCTTTCCGGTCCGGATTGAAGCCGTTCCATCCGTGACCGAGGCTTCACGGGATATTCCGACCCGGCTGAGCCGCGTCGCCGGCGGACACATCCTCGCGCGTCGAGTAGGCGCGACCGAGGCTGAAGGTCAGCACGTAGAGCGGCACGCTTATCGCGATGCCGACCATCGGCAAGTAGCTCGTCCACTGCCAGACCGGGGAGAAAAACGGCCGGCCGTAGCCATCGCACATAAGCGAAGAACCATACGCCCAAAGCGCTCCGATGGCGGTTGCAATGGCGAAGAGCTTGACGCAAGTGACGATATGCCTTGCCCGAGCCGGCTCCGGCAAAAGGCGCTGCCACAGCACCAGGCACAAAACAGGAATGGCGTAGACGAGGTCCTGAGCGGCCAGCAACGGAATTGCGCCGTTCGCCGCAGCAAGGAACTCGGCTCGCGTTTCGAGCCTTGGACAGACCTCGCTCGAGGTCGTCGACAGCAGCAGAAAGACGAACTGGCCGAGGAACCAGAAAAAGAACAGCGACGGCCAGAAGACCGCTGCAAGCAGCGCCCGGACCGCCAGCCTGGTCAAATGGCCTGATCCATGAAGCGCGGGAACCAGCCCTCATGGGCGGCGGTCAATTCGCTGACCGGAACGGCACGCGCCTCGCCGAGCTTCAGCGTGTCGCCACCGGTCGTGCCGATCCACGGCGCGAAGATGCCGAGCTTGCCCTGCTCCGCGCGGATCCTGTCCCATTCGCCGCTTTGCGGGTCGATCGACAAGGTCAGGAGATAACGGCCTTGGTCCTCGCCGAACCAGACCGGGATCGGATCGGTGCCGGTGAGACCGGGAATGGTGGCGCCGATGCCGGATGCCATCGCCATTTCGGCCAGCGCCACGGCAAGGCCGCCGTCGGAGACATCGTGCGCGGCAGTCACGATGCCGGAAGCGATCAGCGCGCGCACGTGGTCGCCGACGCGCTTTTCATGTTCGAGGTCGACGGGCGGCGGCGAACCGTCGGCGCGGCCGTGGATGTCGCGCATATAGACGGACTGGCCGAGATGGCTGCCCCATGTCGGCGGCGCGCCGACCAGCACGATCATCTGGCCCTCGGCGGCAAAGCCGACGCGGGCCATCTTCGACCAATCGGCGATCAGCCCGACGCCGCCGATGGTCGGCGTCGGCAGGATGCCGCGGCCATTGGTTTCGTTGTAGAGCGAGACATTGCCGGAGACGATCGGGAAGCCGAGCGCGCGACAGGCGTCGCCGATACCCTTAACCGCTCCGACAAACTGGCCCATGATCTCCGGCCGCTCCGGATTGCCGAAATTAAGATTGTCGGTGGCGGCAAGCGGCAGGGCGCCCGTTGCCGTCAGGTTGCGCCAGCATTCGGCGACGGCCTGCTTGCCGCCCTCATACGGGTCGGCCTCGCAATAGCGCGGCGTGACGTCGGAAGAGAAGGCGAGCGCCTTGGTTGGATGGCCTTCGACGCGCACCACGCCGGCATCGCCGCCTGGGAGCTGCAGCGAATTGCCCTGGATCAGCGTGTCGTACTGCTCCCACACCCAGCGGCGCGAAGAGAGGTCCGGTCCGCCCAGCATCGTAAGCAACGCGTCGGCGACGTCGGCCTTGGGCGCGTCGTTCGCTGCAAGCGACGCCGGCTTCTTCGTTTCGACCCAGGGGCGATCATATTCCGGCGCCTGGTCGCCCAGTTCCTTGATCGGCAGGTTGGCGACCTCGTCGCCATGGTGCAGCACGCGGAAGCGCAGGTCGTCGGTGGTCTTGCCGACGATGGCGAAGTCGAGGCCCCATTTGCGGAAGATCGCCTCGGCTTCCTCCTCTTTCTCGGGGCGCAGCACCATCAACATGCGCTCCTGGCTTTCCGACAGCATCATCTCGTAGGCGCTCATGCGCTCCTCGCGCACCGGCACCTTGTCGAGGTCGAGCTCGATGCCGAGATCGCCCTTGGCGCCCATCTCGACCGCCGAGCAGGTCAGGCCGGCGGCGCCCATGTCCTGGATGGCGATGACCGCGCCCGACGCCATCAGCTCGAGGCAGGCCTCCAGCAGGCACTTTTCGGTGAAGGGGTCGCCAACCTGTACGGTCGGCCGCTTCTCCTCGATCTTGTCGTCGAACTCGGCCGAGGCCATGGTGGCGCCGCCGACGCCGTCGCGCCCGGTCTTGGCGCCGAGATAGACGACCGGCAGGCCGACGCCCTTGGCCTGCGACAGAAAGATGGCGTTGGTTTTGGCGAGGCCGGCCGCGAAGGCGTTGACCAAGATGTTGCCGTTGTAGCGGGCGTCGAAATTGACCTCGCCGCCGACGGTCGGCACGCCGAACGAATTGCCGTAGCCGCCGACACCGGAAACGACTCCAGCAACCAGGTGCCGGGTCTTGGGATGGTCAGGCGCGCCGAAGCGCAATGCGTTCATCGCCGCAACCGGTCGCGCGCCCATGGTGAAGACATCGCGCAGGATGCCGCCGACGCCGGTCGCGGCTCCCTGATAGGGCTCGATATAGGAGGGGTGGTTGTGGCTCTCCATCTTGAAGACGACGCAGTCGCCGTCGCCAATGTCGACCACGCCGGCATTCTCGCCCGGCCCCTGGATAACCCGCGGGCCGCTGGTGGGCAGCGTGCGCAGCCATTTCTTGGAAGACTTGTAGGAGCAGTGCTCGTTCCACATCGCCGAGAAGATGCCGAGCTCGGTGAAGCTCGGCTCGCGGCCAACCAGATCGAGGATGCGCTGGTATTCGTCGGGCTTCAGCCCATGCGCGGCGACGAGCTCGGGGGTGATCGGCACGGAATTGGATATGGTCATGAGCGGCGATTGGTGTCCGTGGGAGAGGGGGCTTTTCTGAGTCTCCTCTTATCGCAAGCTTTCGAGCGATACACCCCCAAAGCACGACGAAAACGCCGCAAAACCGCTGCGCCGGCACCGGCCGGTAGCGCGAGGCGCTTGGGAAAGGACTGGTCAGGAAAAACTGTCGTAGCCGGCGCGGCCCTCGTCGAGCAGGCGGCGGATGACCGCGACGCCACCGGCGACGTCCTTACTTTGCCGGGGTTGCGAAACACCGAAGCGGACGCCGTGGAAGACTTGCTCGGAACGACCGGCCTTGAACTCGTCCTCGTCGTCGATGAGCAAGCCCTGCGCCAGGCAGGCATTCTTGAAGGTGCCTGAGAGCCAAGGATCCGGCAAGGTGAGCCAGACGAAGGGCACATTGTCCCGCGCCTTGAAGTCAAAGCCAGCCAGCGTCTCGCGCACGACATGGAGACGAGCTTGGATCTCGGCAATGCAGCGCTTGCGGATATCGCTGGCCTGGCCCGACATCACCAGCCTTGTTCCGACCTCCGCCAGCAGAAAGGGCAGCCCGCCGGTCATCATCTTGTGCGCCACGCGGATGCGGTGGCGGTAGGCGGGCGGGCAGGACAGCCAGCCGCCGCGCACGCCGGCCGCGACCGACTTCGACAGGCCGCCGGCTACGATCGTGCGCTCAGGGGCGTATTCGGCGAGCAGTGGCGTCGGATCGTCGGTCAATTCGCCATAAAGATCATCCTCGATCAGGACGACATTGTACTCGCGCGCTATACGCGCGATCGCCTGGCGCCGCTCCGCCGACAGCGTAACCAGCGTCGGGTTCTTCGCCGTCGGCATCACGAACATCATCTTCGGGTGTTTCTGCGCGCAGACGCGTTCGAAATCGTCGGGATCGAGACCTTCATCGCCCGCCGAGACCAGCGCGGTACGGCGCCCGATCAGACCGGCGCTGCGCGAGATCTGCGAATAGGTGAGATGCTCGAAGACGATCGTGTCGCCAGGCGTGGTGAGCGCCGCGATCGCCGCCATCACCGCCGCATGGGTGCCAAGCGTCGGCACGATCGAATCGGGCGAGGGGTGAAAGGAATTGCGCTTGAGCCAAAGGCCGCCGGCCTCGAACCAGCGATCCGGGAAATCCCTGGTATAGCTTGAAATGTCGTGGGGGTGCTCCTCCGCCGTCCGCGCCAGCAGTTCGGCAATCAATGCGCCTTGTCCGACATCGGGGGCGGCGGTGCTGTCGAAGCGCAGCTTGCCGCTCGGCGCATCGATGAGCCGCGTTCCGAGCGCGGCGGGCTGCAGCTCGGGCTTGGGGCTCTCCGCGCGTTGCGCGAGCACATAGGTGCCGCGCCCGACCTCCCCACTAACCAGCCCGCGCTCGCGCAGCAACTGATAGGCCCGGCCGACCGTGCCGACCGTAGTGCCAATGTCGTAGGCGAGGTCGCGCTGCGGCGGCAGTTTTGCACCCGCATCGATGACGCCCTTGTCGATATCTGACTCAATGCTGTCAGCAAGGCGCTGATAGAGAGGGCCGGAACCGGAAGCGAGGTCTGGGAGCCAATTTGTCATGGTGACAATTTTTTATATTGCATCGCGAGACGAGTCAATCGATATGAGAACGCAGGTAACTAGAGTACAATTGATAGAATTGGTTGATCGCAAGATGAATACAATTGATACATTCCGTTATGACAGCGCCGGGTTGCACGGCCGCCCGTCGGGGCGCCGCGGGTTCGTTGACCGGGTCGTATTCGTGCTTCGTGCCATCGCCAGGCAAATCGACCGAATGCTGGAACGCCGTCGCGGACGCCTTGCGCTCTTGGAGATGACCGACGAGCAGCTCAAGGACATCGGCATTTCGCGCTGCGACGCCCATCGCGAAGGTATCAGGCCGTTCTGGGACTAAGCGCGTCGCGACGCCCTTGATTGTTGCGATGCATGTCAAATCGCTGCGCGGTTTGGGCATACACCGACCGCGAACAGAGCTTCGATGGTATGTTGATTGACGAGCGCGAAAAGCCGACCGTCAATCCTGCATTTGCAGGAAGTGGGCTACGGCCGAGTCACGCGGCAGCGGCGCAGGATGAATTGCCGGCCTGCCAGCGCGCGATGTCGGAGCCTATGCGCGCGCCCAGCGGTTCGGCCATCAACGGCCCGAACACGTCCACTTTGCGGGAATTGCCTTGTGCTTGCACGACCAGCAGCGGCTTGCCGCCATAGTGCTTGGCGGGCACCAGCAGGAAGCGCGGCGTGCCGCTGTAGGAGTTGAGCTCGTTGGCCATCTGATAGGGCCTGAAGGCCGGGTCCTTGCTGGCGATCCAGCACTTGTGAGCGGCGATGGCGACCTGCTCCATGGCAAGCAGGGAAGCGCTCTTGCCAGAGGAGGGCGGCGTGGTCTTCGAGCCGGACTGGCAAGAGGCGAGCGCAAATCCGGCGGCGGCCAGGAGAGCAAGGCGAGTAATCGTCAGTCTCATGGTCAGGCCGCCCCGTTCGTCTGAAAGAATGGTCTGAAGGAATCGTCTGAAAGGATCAAGCGGCGATGCCAAGCGCGCCTTCGAACAGCGCCCGGCCGTCGCTGCCGCCGTGTGCCGCCTCGATCAGGTTCTCCGGGTGCGGCATCAGACCGAGCACATTGCCCTTCTCGCTGACGATGCCGGCGATGTCGTTGATCGAGCCGTTGGGATTGGTGCCTTCGGCATAGCGGAACACCACCTGGCCTTCGCCTTCGAGGCGGGCCAGCGTTTCGGCGTCGGCGAAATAGTTGCCGTCGTGATGCGCGACCGGTGAGCGAATGATCTGGCCGGGCTGATAGCCGCGGGTGAACATCGTGTTCGCGTTAGCGATCTCGAGCTTCACGTGTCGGCAGACGAATTTCAGCGAGGCGTTGCGCATCAGGGCGCCGGGGAGCAGCCCCGCCTCGACCAGGATCTGGAAGCCGTTGCAGACGCCGATGACCATGACACCCTTGGCCGCCTTTTCGGCCACTGCCCGCATCACCGGCATGCGCGCGGCGATCGCCCCGCAGCGCAGATAGTCGCCGAAGGAAAAGCCGCCGGGAATGGCGATCAGGTCGACATCCGGGATTTCGGTATCGGTCTGCCAGACGGTCGCCGGCGCCTGACCGGAAATCTTGGTCAGAGCCGCGATCATGTCGCGGTCACGGTTGAGACCGGGGAGGAGTACGACGGCTGATTTCATTGCAGTTCCCGTTCGCTGATCTGATGCAGATACCGGGGTGGGACGTGATTGGTCAACCAGACGCCATTGTCGGATAAAAAGAAAGTCATTCCATCCCCAGTCATGGCTGCCGAGTCGATGCGCAGGATAGCATCCTTTCCCTTGCGGCGGCGCGCCACGATCCGGGCCGTTCCGATATCCTTCGATAGATGCACATGCTGGCGCGATTGGCTGGTCAGGCCTTCGCGCAGGATCGCGCGAAGATACTCTTCCTTGGTGCCATGATAGAGCAGCGCGGGCGGAGCGCTGGGCGCAAGTCCGAGATCGATGTCGACGCTGTGACCCTGGACGGCGCGAATGCGATTACCGTCGATTGCGAACCGCTTCTTCGGATTTTCCGTAACGATGCGCTCGACATCGGCCGCCGAGGCGCCGAACTTCTGCGCAATGACCGCGCAGAGCGCGGCGAGATCGGCCCAGCCGCTGTCATCGAGGGCGAGCCCTGCCTCCTGCGGCGCATGCCGCAGAACGAGGCTCATGAACTTCGAGATTTGGATATCGTTCGGCATGCTGAAGATAGTCCCACATGCCACCAAAGTTCAAAAGGCCTTTGAGCTTCGGCGAGTTCGCGAAGTTCCAAGCTTTTCTATACGATCGAGCCGATCATCCTGGCGCGCCAAAATCCCATAAATATTATGGATGTCGCTTTGCGTAGCCACCAAATGACCCCGTATCACATTCAACTCGCGCTTCGTCTCGGAGACATCCTGGCGAAGCTCACCAGTTCATGGTGCACACACTTCAAGAGCCCGAACATCAGCTCATTCGTGGCTTCCGGCATAATGCCTCCGGCACAACTTCAGGTAATAGCCACACTATAATTCTCAATCACCGTGTTCGCCAGAAGCTTGTCGCACATCGCCTTGAGGTCGGCTTCGGCCTTGGCTTTGTCGGTTCCGGTGAGCTCGATGTCGAAGACCTTGCCCTGCCGCACCTGGCCGACGCCGTCGAAGCCCAGTCCTGAGAGCGCGTGCTCGATCGCCTTGCCCTGCGGGTCGAGAACTCCGTTCTTGAGGGTGACGGTGACGCGGGCTTTCATCGATACTCCTGAGTGATCGGTAGTGCGGAGGGCGGGCACGCCGTTTCCGGCAGGCCCGCGCTGGAAGTCAGTGCTTCGTGCTCTTCGAGGGCTCGGAAGAGGCAACGAGCACCGGGCCTGTCGGGCGCGGCGGCTCGTTCTCGTTCATGATGCCGAGGCGGCGGGCCACTTCCTGGTAGGCCTCGACCAGCCCGCCCATGTCGCGGCGAAAGCGGTCCTTGTCGAGCTTGTCCTGAGTGGCGACGTCCCACAGCCGGCAGGAATCCGGCGAGATCTCGTCGGCGACAACGATGCGCATCAAGTCGCCCTCGAACAGGCGGCCGCACTCGATCTTGAAGTCGACAAGCTGGATGCCGACGCCCAGGAACAGGCCGGAGAGGAAGTCATTGACGCGGATAGCCAGCGCCATGATGTCATCGATCTCCTGCGGGCTGGCCCAGCCGAAGGCGGTGATGTGCTCTTCCGACACCATCGGGTCGTCCAGCGCATCGGCCTTGTAGTAGAATTCGATGATCGAGCGCGGCAGAACCGTGCCTTCCTCGATGCCCAGGCGCTTTGCCAGCGAGCCGGCGGCGACGTTGCGCACCACCACCTCGAGCGGGATGATCTCGACTTCCTTGATCAGCTGCTCGCGCATGTTCAGCCGGCGGATGAAATGGGTCGGGATGCCCATACGATTGAGGTGATTGAAAATGTGCTCGGAGATGCGGTTGTTGAGCACGCCCTTGCCGTCGACCACCTCATGTTTCTTCTTGTTGAAGGCGGTGGCGTCATCCTTGAAGAACTGGATCAGCGTCCCGGGCTCAGGTCCTTCATAGAGGATCTTGGCCTTGCCTTCGTAAATGCGGCGGCGATTTTTCATCTGATTTTTTCTCTGGATTGGTGGGCAGGCGGCAAGCGACCAGTTCCTGTCCGTCTGCCTAAATTAGTTGTGGCGACGGGTGCGTTCAATGCCGGTGTCTATAGCAATCGTAATGTTTGCTCAATCGGCAAATCCAGCCGATCAACCGCTTTCGGAACCGAAATGCCGCAGCGCAGCATGGGACGTTGCATATTGACCGGCCCGCGACCTTTTGGTTTGTGCTGGGTAAGCACACATATTCATAGCCAAGCGAATCGATTTGATCGGAGGGACGCATGAGCAGCATGAAAGACCGCGAAGAGGGCTTCGAGCGCAAATTCGTCTTCGACGAGGAGCTCCGCTTCAAAGCCTCGGCGCGCCGCAACAGAGCGCTCGGCCTGTGGGCCGCCGAAAAGCTGGGCAAGAGCGGAGCCGATGCCGAGGCCTATGCCAAAGCGGTAGTCGTCTCCGACATCGAGGAGGCTGGCGACCATGACGTCTTCCGCAAAATCCGCGAGGACTTCGACGCCGCGGGCGTCAACCAGTCCGACCATCAGATCCGCCGCACCATGGACGAGCTGATGGCGCAGGCGATCGAGCAGGTCAAGAACACGTAAAAATCGTTGGACCAATCGACCGCCCGGCTCAGCCGGGCGGTTTTCTTAGCCTTGCCGCCGTTTCCGGCTGAGACTGCGGATCGTTACCAAGGAAGTTCCGATGTCGCTCAAGTCCCGCCTGGCCGCCGACGAAACGCTGTTCACCGCCTGGTCCGGCGTGCCGGACGCGCTGACGGTAGAGATCATCGCCAAGCAGGGCTTTGATGCCGTTACCCTCGACATGCAGCATGGCGGCCACCACGAGGACAGCGTTCTGCGCGGCCTGGTGCCGGTGCTTGCCGCCAACAAGCCGGCGCTGGTGCGCATCCCGGTCGGGCGCTTCGACATGGCGAGCCGGGCGCTCGATTTCGGCGCAGAGGCGGTGATCGCGCCGATGGTCAATTCCGTGGACGACGCCAGGCAGTTCGCCGCAGCGATGAAGTATCCGCCGATGGGCGAGCGTTCTTGGGGCCCGACCTATGCCTTCCCGCGCCATGGGAAGGGCGACCATGCCGAGTGGCTGCGCGACTCGAACCAGCGCACCATGGCCTTTGCCATGGTCGAGACGCGTGCGGCGTTCGAGGCGCTGGACGGCATCCTCGAGACGCCCGGCATCGATGGCATCTTCGTCGGGCCGTCGGATTTCTCGATCGCTTGGTCGAAGGGCACCACCGTCAATTCGACGCTGGAAAGCATGATGGAGACGGTCGCCTCGATCGCCGAGCGGACGCGCAAGGCAGGCAAGCACGCCGCGATCTATGTCATCGAGCCGGCCATTGCCGGCCGCGTCGTGTCGATGGGCTATCGGCTGCTCGCCATGGGTTCTGACCACACGCTGATCTCGCTCGGAGCCAGGACGCTGCTCAAGAGCATGCGGGATTCGATCGGCGCCTGAGGCGTTTCAAGGCTCCTTCAGTTCCGTGAGGAACTTGGCGAAGGTCATCGATCCCTCCGGCCAGGGGCCGAAGCCCGCGTCCTGGTTGAGATGGCCGGCGTCGCCGGCGTCGATGAACAGCGAACCCCAGGCGGCGGCGATGTCCTCGGCAACCTCAAAGGCGCAGAACGGGTCGTTGCGGCTGGCGATCACGATCGACGGAAAGGGCAGGGGATCGCGCGAATAGGGCCCGAAGGTCATCAGGTGCCTCGGCCTGATCTCCGGATTGGCGACATCAGGGGGCGCCACGAAGAAGGCGCCCGCGACCGGCTTCTGGAATTGCGGGATCGCCTGCACCGCCGCCGCCACACCCAGCGAATGCGCGACGATGACCACCGGCCGCTCGGCCTCGTTGACAGCTTTCGCTACACTTGCCGTCCAGTCCTCGCGCACGGGTTTCGTCCACTCGGCCTGTTCGACCCTGCGTGCCGTCGACAATTTCGACTGCCAGCGGGTCTGCCAATGCTCGGGACCGGAGTTGGTGTAGCCGGGTATGATGAGGATATCGGCGTCCTTGACTTTCATGGCGCCGATGTAGCGAGCGCCCCTGTCTGATGCAACCGGCCGGTGGAATGCAGTGGCATCACAAAGGTGAACAACGTGTTCGATTCTTTCAACCTTGTGTGAACGATGGTGATGAACGATCTGGAGAGGGAACAGGAATGACTAATAAACGTCGGAGCGACTGCCCATCGTGAGATCGGCGCCTGAACGGAGAGTGTGATGAGCGAACTGCCTTTTGCCGCGACCACCCCGGTCAGCGTCGCGCGTGTCGGGTTGAAGGCGCGCGATGCCGAAAACCTTGCCGCCTATTATCGCGCCGTCGTCGGCCTGCAGGAGTTGAGCCGCGCCGATGGCGCGATCACCCTCGGCGCCGCGGGCCGCCCGCTGCTGGTGCTGGAGCAGGATGCCTCGGCCAAGCCTGACGACCCGCGCAGCGCCGGCCTGTTCCATACTGCGTTCCTGCTGCCATCGCGCGCCGATCTCGGCCGGTGGATCAGCCATGCCGCCGCCAACCGGATCGGCATCGAAGGCGCCTCGGACCATCTGGTCAGCGAGGCGCTCTACCTCACCGACCCTGAAGGCAACGGCATCGAGATCTACGCCGATCGCCGTCCGCAGGATTGGAAATGGAACGGCGACAAGATCGCAATGTCGACCGAGCGGCTGAATCTCCCCGCGGTCGTCGCCAGCGTGCCCGTCGGTGACGCCGGCTGGCAGGGAGCGCCGGAAAACACCATTGTCGGCCATGTCCACCTGCGCGTCGGGCGTCCGGAAGACGCCGAAGCGTGGTGGCATGACGAATTCGGCTTCGACACGGTCGCCAAATATGGCGGTCAGGCGGTGTTCCTGTCCTCCGGCCACTACCACCACCATATCGGTGCCAATTCCTGGCGCAGCGCCGGCGCCGGCCGCCGCGATCCCTCCCGCTCGGGCCTCGCCTGGGTCGAAATGCGCTCGGATAACGTGAAGGCCGAGACGACGCGTGAAGATCCCTGGGGCACGGTGATCAGGACGGTGCCTGGCAAGGCCTGATTAGGCTGCGCCACGCTAGCGGGCCTTCCCCCGGACTCAGGCCTGTCCAAACACCCGCTTGAAGATCGTGTCGACATGCTTGGTGTGATAGCCGAGGTCGAACTTCTCGCGGATCTCGGCCTCGGGCAGTGCCGCTGTCACGTCCTTGTCGGCAAGCAGTTCCTCAAGGAAATCAGCACCTTGCTCCCATACCTTCATGGCGTTGCGCTGCACCAGGCGATAGGCATCCTCGCGTGACACGCCAGCCTGGGTCAACGCCAGCAGCACGCGCTGCGAATGCACCAGGCCGCGGAACTTGTTGAGGTTCTTCTCCATGTTCTCGGGGTAAACGAGCAGCTTATCGACGACACCGGTCAGGCGTGCCAAGGCGAAGTCGAGCGTCACCGTCGCGTCCGGTCCGATCATGCGCTCCACCGAGGAGTGCGAGATATCGCGCTCGTGCCACAGCGCCACATCCTCCATGGCCGGCATGGCGTAGGAGCGGACCATGCGGGCAAGGCCGGTGAGATTCTCGGTCAACACCGGGTTGCGCTTGTGCGGCATCGCCGACGAGCCCTTTTGTCCCGGCGAGAAATATTCTTCCGCTTCCAGCACCTCGGTGCGCTGCAGATGCCGGATCTCGACGGCCAGGCGCTCGACCGACGAGGCGATCACGCCGAGCGTAGCGAAGAACATCGCATGGCGGTCTCGCGGGATGACCTGAGTCGAGACCGGTTCCGGCTTCAGGCCGAGTTTCTTCGCCACATGCTCTTCGACATAGGGATCGATGTTGGCGAAGGTGCCGACCGCGCCCGAGATGGCGCAGGTGGCGATGTCTTCGCGCGCGTGCAGCAACCGCTCGCGGCAACGCGAAAATTCGGCATAGGCCAGCGCCAGCTTGACGCCGAAGGTGGTCGGCTCGGCGTGGATACCGTGGCTGCGGCCGATGGTGATGGTATCCTTGTGCTCGAAGGCGCGGCGCTTCAGGGCCACAAGCAGCGCGTCAATGTCGGCAAGCAGGATGTCGCTGGCGCGTGTCAATTGCACCGCAAGACACGTGTCGAGAACGTCCGACGAGGTCATGCCCTGGTGAATGAAGCGGGCGTCCGGTCCGACGAATTCGGCGAGATGGGTCAGGAATGCAATCACGTCATGCTTGGTGACGCGCTCGATCTCGTCAATTTTGCCAACGTCGAATTTGGCCGCGCCGCCCTTCTCCCAAATCGTCTTCGCGGCTTCCTTCGGGATGACGCCGAGCTCGGCCAGCGCATCGCAGGCATAAGCCTCGATTTCGAACCAGATGCGGAACCGGGTTTCGGGCGACCAGATGGCGACCATTTCCGGCCGGGAATAGCGAGGGATCATGGTTTCTGAGTCCTGCTGGCAGAAGCTTTGGCCGCGTCCTAACAGAGGCCGGCTCAATGCTCAACGCCGCCGGCGTGCAAACCAGATGCTGGCGGCGGCAAGTACGGCAAGGCCGAACGGAAAATAGAGCCGGATGCCCAGGACGACGAACTGGTAGAGCGCGAGGACCGTGAACACGAACTCAGACGCCCAGGTCCGCGTGAAGGCCGGTGCGTGCCACTCGGCGTAGTAAGAACGGTATTGCAGGGCAAACAGCCCGCCGGTGAAAGCGAGCGTCGCGCCAAGCAGGCATACGAAAGCTGCGGCGAGCGCGGTTTCCCAGTGGCGGCCGCGCGATACCAGTGCGGCGAACGTCAGCCCGACCGAAAAAGCAAGCGCGCCGCCGAGCGCATAAAGCAGCACGACGAAGCGGGCGCTGTCCGGCGTCTCCCAATAATACAGATTGAGAAAATGCTCGCCGCCATCGCAAGCCCCCACAGCAGGGCGCCGACAATTGCCGTGCTTGCCGAGGGCAGAGCGTCGCGCAGGCGGTTTGCCAGGCGCATACGCAAGAAGGCCGGCTGCAGCGACGTTACGGTCACTGGGCCACGTTCCGCGGCGAAAAGCGGTTCGCCTTGCGTGGTGTTGGCAATGCTCCATGTCTCATTGGCATCATGGCTATCACGCCATGGTGAACAAGACATGCCGCTCGATGCATCCAATCCGGCGGCCGTTTGTTATTGTGGGCGGCCGACAGGGACGCGCGGCCACCCACCGGAGGGACCAGCATGACCGTCGATCTTAGTAAGATACGCGAGCATATGGAAGTAGTCGGCGCCGATGGCGTCCATGTCGGTACCGTCGACAAGGTCGAGGGGCAGCGCATCAAGCTAACCAAGGCCGACAGCGGCATGGGCTCGCACAAAGGCCACCACCATTATGTTCCGCTGGCTCTGGTCGCGGAGATCGAAGGAAAGAAGGTCTGGCTCTCGGCGAATTCGGAAGTCGCGGTGACGTTCGAGGAAGAGAAGTCCGACCCGACCTGACCGGCGTCCAGAACTCTAGCGGGACGACCAGACCGGAAAGAGATCGCCGTCGGCCGGCGTCGCCGCGTGGACGCCGCGGCTGATGGCGCGGGCCATCGTAGACCCCGCTGCGGCATAGAGATCGATCGCTGCATCGGCGCTGAGTTCGATGCCGCTCCTGCCGGTCGCGAGCGCAAAGACGAGATCGCCGTCGGCCGGTGTGTGCGTCGGCCAGATGGCGCGGGCAAATCCGTCATGCGCCGAAATCGCCAGCCGTTTGGCGGCCGACTTGGAAAGCACGGCATCGGTGGCAATGACGGCAATCGTCGTGCTGGCGCCCTCTGGCGGTTCCCCTGCGCGCCTGTCGCGGTACTTCAAGAGTATCTTCCTGGCGTCTTCCGGTATCGGGTCGGGATAACCCAAGCCGCCGAATTCATCGCCGATCTCGAAGGGAGCGGCCCAGAAATGGCGGCTGCGTCCGACCGTCACCGAACCGGTCGGGTTGACGGCGGCGAGCGCGCCGATGGTGACGCCGCTGTCGAGCATCGTCGAGGCCGAACCCAGCCCGCCCTTCAGACCGGAAGTCAGAGCGCCGGTACCGGCGCCGACCGTACCGAGCGGGAAATCGGTCGTTGTCGCCTGAGCCGCCTCGTAGCCAAGCTCGCGATAGGGCGGATAGCGGCCCCAATCCTTGTCGCCGCCATTGCGCAGGTCGAAGAGGATCGCGGCCGGCACGATCGGTACGCGAAAACCACCCACCTCGACGCCGATGTTTTTCTCCCGCAGCGCCGCCTGGACGCCGGAAGCGGCATCGAGGCCGAAGGCCGAGCCGCCGGACAGCACGACTGCGTGAATGGTCGCGATCGAGTTTTGCGGCTCGAGCAGGTCGGTCTCACGTGTGCCTGGTGCGCCACCCAACACCTGGACTCCGGCCACCGCCGGCTCCTCGCAAAGCACTACCGTGACGCCGGACTTCAGCCTGGCGTCAGCAGCATTGCCGACGGTGAGTCCGGCGACGTCGGTGATCAGGTTGCGTGGACCGGTGCGGAACATCAGTTTTCCTCCAGCGGCACGAAATGGGAGCCGTCGAAGCGGAAGGCGCGGAATGGGTTTTGGCTGAGATCGCCCTTTTCGTCGAAGCGGACGGTCCCGATAACGGTCGCGAAATCATGGTCGGTCAGCGTCTTGGCGAGCGGCTTGCCGGAGCTTTCTGCGTCGACCGCTGCCGCCTTGGCGACCTCCACCGCGGCATAAGCCGGCAGCGTGTAGCCGTCGGTCACGATCTTCCTTTCGCCAAAGGCCTGCACGACCTTGGGGTCCGCGACTTCTGCCCACTCCGGCAGCGCGATCATCAGTGTGCCGGCCGCATAGGGCACATCGCCGGGTGGCGTGCGCAGCGTCTCGCCGCCGGCGAAGGTGATGCCGGCATTGAGCGAGGCAGCGTCGCGCCCCATGATGGCGATGTCGTCGCCGTCGCCGCCGGCAAACACTTTCGTAGCCCCCGCTTTTTTCAGGCGGCCGATCAGCCCGATCTGGTTGTCGAGCTGCGGCCGGAACGTGTCGACGAAGACCGGTTTCAGCGCCGCCTGCTCGGCGGCCGCGCGGAAAGTCTCTGCGATCTCTCGGCCATAGATGGTGCCGTCATCGATAACGGCGAACAATTCGTTCTGCCAGAGCCGAGTGAGGATCGTGGCCACCGCATTGCGTTCGTCGTCGCCGCGCGGCCCAAGCCGGTAGACCGGCCAGCCGGTCTTGGCGCGGCGGTCGGTCAGACTCTCGGTGCGCACGCCGATCGCGATGACCGGAATGTTGGCATCCTTCAGGATCGGCAGCGCCGCCTCGATCGCCTCGGTGCACAGAAAACCGACAACGATGTTGACCTTGGCATCCACGAACTGCCTGGCAGCCGCTGCACCGCCGTCGGCCGTGCAGGCGTCGTCAACGGTTCGGACCGCGACGCCTTCGGCGTCCGCCGCCAGCGCGGTCCCCGCCTCGATCTGCTTGCCGAGGATCGCCGACGGCCCGGACAGCGGTGCGGCGACGCCAACCAGCGTCTCGGCATGGACGCTCGCGCCCAGCCAAAGCAGCGCGGCTAAAGTCGTCGTGAGAAGGCGCATTCGGGCGAAGAGGTCCTCCGTGCCGGGAGTATTGTTCCGGCACTATTCCAGCAAAGACCTAAAGGCTGCCTAATCCCGGTGCAACGCGCGAATTCAGGATTGCGCTCAAGCACTTCGCTTGTGTCATACAATATGCAGCCATATATAACGAGCTTCCGTTTTGGCAGGTGGATCATCGGGTGCTGAAGATTAATGACATCGGGCCGCAAGCCTATCGCGATGCGATGGCGCATTTTGCCGGCCATGTGCATGTGGTGACCACGGACGGCCCGGCCGGGAGACGGGGCGCAACGGTGATTGCCGCCTGCTCGGTCTCGGATACGCCGCCCGCCGTGCTTGTCTGCCTCAACCGCGAAAATCCCAAGAACGAAGCCTTCATCCGGAACGGCAATTTCGCGCTGAACACACTCGCCTCGGACCAGGAGGCGCTGTCGGTCGGCTTTTCCGGCATCACCGGCCTGCCGTCCGAGGAGCGCTTCGCGCTCGGCGAATGGGACGTGATCTCGACCGGCGCGCCGACGCTGAAAGGCGCGCTCGCCGTCTTCGATTGTCAGATCATCGATACCAAGGATTTGGCCACCCACCGTGTGCTTTTTGGCAAGGTGACAGGCCTGCGCATCGGCGATAATTTGCGGCCGCTGATCTACCACAACCGCGACTACCACGTTCTGTGAAAACCGCTCTTGCGCTTTGATGGTTCGAGGCGCGCCCCCGTGGCGTGAAGGCGATGCTGCCGCGTGTCGACGAGTTCCGCGCCGTGCACAATGTCGGACTCGCTGGCCGATCCTTGCGCCCCGCTCGCCCAGCGGCCGGCCGCAGCTGTGGACCTGCGGCGCTGGCTGCGAACTGGCGACAGGCGGGCCGCGTAGCCATATGTTTCGCAGCGATATATTCCTCTGGGACGTTCCCCGAGAAAACAGACTTTGTGAGAAGCGACGATGGACGAGAGCATTTATCTCGATGAGCTCCGCGATCCCCTGATCATCGCGGAAGGCTGGATGAAGAACGGTAAGAATGTCGCCATCGCGACCGTGGTCGGAACCTGGGGTTCGGCGCCGCGCCCGGCCGGCAGCCATCTGGTTATCGACGCCGAAGGGAATTTCCACGGTTCGGTTTCCGGCGGCTGTGTCGAGGGCGCGGTGGTAACCGAGGCGATCGACGTGATCGGCTCGGGCAAGCCGAGGATGCTGGAGTTCGGCGTCGCCGACGAAACCGCCTGGCAGGTGGGGCTGTCCTGCGGCGGCCGCATCAAGGTCTATGTCGAGCGGCTGGGTTGACTGCGGATGGATCCGTATGTTCTCAAAACATTGAACGAAGAGCGCCGCGCCAGGCGCGCCGCGGTGCTGGTCACCGACCTCGGTGACGGCCGCGACCGCATCGTGCGTGAAGGCGACCGCGTCGCGGGCGAGCTCGGCGCGGCGATCGCCAGTGCGTTCCGCACCGGCATCTCTCGATCGGTGGAAGCGGAAGGGCGGACTTTCTTTCTCAATGCGCATCTGCCGCGCCCGCGCCTGGTGGTGGTCGGAGCGGTGCATATCAGCCAGGCGCTGGCGCCGATGGCCAGAATCGCCGGCTATCCGGTCGAGATCATCGATCCGCGCACCGCCTTCGCCACGCCGGAGCGCTTCCACGATGTGGCGCTGCATGCCGAATGGCCGGAAGATGTGCTGAAGCGCCAGCCGCTCGACAGCTACACCGCGCTTGCCGCCGTCACTCACGATCCCAAGATCGACGATTTCGCGCTGAAGGCGGCGCTCGACGCCAGGTGCTTCTATGTTGGGGCGCTTGGCAGCAGGAAGACTCACGCCAAGCGGGTCGAGCGTCTGCTGGCGCTCGGCGCCAGCGCCGACCAGATCGCCCGCATCCATGCACCGATCGGGCTGGACATCGGCGCCGCGAGCCCGGCCGAGATCGCCGTCGCGGTGCTGGCACAGACCATCCACGCCTTCCGCTCGCGCGGCCTGGAAAGCAAAGGCGCGGTGGCGTGAAGTTCGGCCCGATCGCGATCGATGAGGCCGAAGGCGCGGTGCTGGCGCATGCGACCACTGCCGGCGAGCGGCGGTTCCGCAAGGCGCATCGGCTGAACGGCGAGGACGTTGCTGCGCTGAAGGCGGCCGGCATCAGCGAAGTCGTCGTGGCCGTTCTCTCTTCCGATGACCTCGGCGAGGATGCCGCGGCCGAAAAGATCGCGTTGAACATGTCCCATCGCAACGTCGAGACGAAGCCCGCTGCAACGGGACGCGTGAACTTGCATGCCGAAACTGCAGGCGTCTTCACCGTCGACGCCCAGATGATCGACGCCATCAATGCCATCGACCCGGCGATCACCATCGCCACCCTGGCGCAGCACGCGCCTGTCGAGGCGGGCCAGATGGTGGCGACGGTGAAGATCATTCCGTTTGCCGTCGCTGCGAGCCTGGTCGATGCGGTGGCCAAGATTTGCGCCGGCGGCGAAATCTTCGCCGTCAACGCCTATCGCCCGGTCAACGTCGGCGTCATCCAGACGACGCTGCCCGGCTTGAAGCCGAGCGTGCTCGACAAGACGCTGCGGGTCACCGAGGCGCGGCTGGCGCGCTCCGGCGGCCGGCTGACTGCGGAGCGGCGCACGCCGCATGACGTGACGCTTGTTGCGGAAGCAGCAAGCGCGCTGGCGCGCGACAACGACATGGTGGTGATCTTCGGCGCCTCGGCGCTGGCCGATTTCGCCGATGTCATCCCTGCCGCGATCGAGAAGGCGGGCGGCAAAGTCATTCGAGCCGGCATGCCGGTCGATCCCGGCAATCTGCTGGTGCTCGGAACGCTCGACGGCAAGCGCGTCATCGGCGCGCCCGGCTGTGCCCGCAGCCCGAAGGAAAACGGTTTCGACTGGGTGCTGGACCGGCTGATCGCCGGGCTTGACGTGACGGCGGGCGACATTGCCGGCATGGGCGTCGGAGGCCTGTTGATGGAAATCCCGTCCAGGCCGCAGCCGCGCGAGCCGCTGCCGTCGCGGTCGGCAAAAGCGGAGCCGAGGGTCGACATCGTGCTTCTCGCCGCCGGGCGCTCCAGCCGCATGGGCGGGCCGAACAAACTGCTGGCGCTGTTCGACGGCAAGCCGCTGGTGCGGCGCACCGCCGAGCGGGCGCTGGGATCGAAGGCGGCCAACGCCATCGTCGTCACCGGCCATCAGCGCGAGCGGGTGCGCTCGGCGCTCTCAGGTCTCGATATCACGCTTGCCCACAATCCGGACTTCGCCGACGGGTTGGCCTCGTCGCTTAAGGCGGGCATCGCGCGGGTCGCGCCCGACGCGGCCGGCGCCATCATCGTGCTCGGCGACATGCCTGGTATCTCGTCTAAGGATCTCGATAGCCTGATCGATGCGTTCCGCCGATCCGGGGGCCGCGCGGTGGTGCGCGCGGCGCATCACGGCAAACGCGGCAACCCGGTGCTGCTGCCGCGGTCGCTCTTTGCCGCCGTCGCGCAGCTCGAAGGCGATACAGGCGCGCGCCATCTGGTCGAGGCCGAAGGGCTCGACGTCATCGATGTCGAAATCGGGCAGGGCGCTTCGATCGACGTCGATACGCGCGAGGCGATGGAAGGCGCGGGCGGCGTGCTGCAGGATTGACAAACCGAAGCCGAATTTCGCATGGCTTCGGAATGTCTTTGCGCTGCCGAACTTTCCTCACTTTGCTCGCCGCAACAGCTTTTTCGCTCTCTGCCGCCGAGGGCCAGACGTTGTCGCTGAAACCCTTCAAGGACGAGCTTTTCGCTTACCCGGCGACGCTGTCGAGCGGCGACAACGGTGCCTATACGGTGCTCGACTATCGCGAGATGCGCGACATCAATCAGCGCGACGAGGTGCCTGAAAGGCGTGTGCATGCCCAATATATCGACCCCGGCGTGCGCAAGATGCAGCAGGACTTGATGCTGAAGACCGATGTCGGCGATGTCCGGCATGTCGCAGTCGGCAAGACGCAAGGTGCCGCCATCATCGTCCTTTACCTGCACGGGCAGGGCGGCAGCCGCAAGCAGGGCGTCGACGACTTCACCTTTGGCGGCAATTTCAACCGCCTGAAGAATCTGATGGCCGAAAATGGCGGTCTTTATCTTTCGCCGGACTTTCCCGATTTCGGCGACAAGGGCGCCGCCCAAGTCGCGGCTTTGATCGACCACTATGCAGAGACATCGCCCGGCGCGAAAATCTTCGTCGCCTGCGGCTCGATGGGCGGCATTCTCTGCTGGAAGCTGGCCGACCGCAAGGATATTGGCGCCCGCGTCAGTGGGCTCCTGCTGCTCGGCTCGCTCTGGGACGAAAGCTTCTTGACCAGCCCGGCGTTCAAGCGCCGCGTGCCGGTGTTCTTCGGCCAGGGCAGCCGTGACGTGGTTTTCCAGGTTGAGAAGCAGGAAGCCTTCTTCCGCTCGATTCTCGCCAAATCGAAGACCTATCCGGCCCGCTTCGTGCGGTTCGAGACCGGCACGCATGGGACGCCGATCCGCATGGTCGATTGGCGCGGCACACTGAACTGGATGCTGACGAAAGCGCCCTGATCAAGGCGGCGTGTTGTAGTCCAGGACGGTCTCGGGATTGATCTCGCCGTCGTAGGACGCATCGACATCATACTGCACCAGCGAGAAATTGCCGTGGCGGAACAGATAGGTGCCGGTCGATGAAGCGTCGCCGACGCCGCGCCATTTGTTCATCGAGGTGATCGTCTGGGTCTTGTCGTCATATTCGGAATTGACCAGCTGGTCGTCGGTCAGGAAGCCGATGATGTGGATGCCCTCGACCTTGCCTTCGCTGTTGTTGTTCTCGTAACGGATGTCGAGTTCCGGCGCGGCGAACTGCAACTGCCGGACGCCGGACACGTCGTCATAGATGTAATAGACCGCGCTTTCATTGTAGGCGGCCATCGAGCAGAAGAAGCGGAAGAGCCGCGTCTCGCGCTCCGGCTCGTCGGCTCCGGCGTCCTTGTCCTCGTAATGGATCGAGTAGGCGTCCGGCTCGCCGGCCGGCTTGCCTTCCGGGTTCTCCTTGTCGCACTGCTCGCCATAGGCGGCGAGGAACGCCTTCCTGGCCTGTTCCAGCGCCTCGTCCTTCTTGGGCGGCGGCGGGCCGTCGCCGCAGCTTGTCGGCACGGCATCCTGGAAATCCGAAGTCGACGGCTTCAGGGCGCCCTTGTCGATAAAGATCGGCTGGAACGGCGGTTCCTGGATCTGCGCGTTGACCTGGCGAAGCGTGTAGCAGCCGGCAAAGATCTTGGCTTCGCCCTTCTTGTCGGTGGCCTGGATGGCGACAGGGACGCTGTAGTAGATGCTACCGGCAGCACCTTCGTCCGATACCGCGCCGGTCTTGACCTCGACCGTGTCGGTGCTGTCGTAGCCTTTAACGAAGGCGTCGAAATCTTTTGCCGGCTTGGTGTCGCCGAAATAACCCCAGGCGCGGGCGAATTCATGCCGGTTGATCGCGCTGTAGAGCGAGCGGACAACGGCCTCGGCACTGGACCGGTCGTCGATATAAGGAGCTTCGGCTGCAAGCGCCGACCGGCCGATGGCCGCAAGGGAGAACAAGGCAGTCGCTGCGATAAGGGCAGGTCTCATCGGGAATCTCCGCTCGATAACGAAAATACTACCACCGCGATTGCGGCGAGGCGGTGACGGGGGCGCACGGGCTGCTTGAAGAATCGAGCCGGGAAGCGCTAGCTCACGGCCCGCGGCGCTGACGCCGCCTGGGGAGATAACTCACGTGACCATATCCATGTACGATATTTCCGTGGCCGTCTTTTCGGCCCGGCTGAAGGCGCTGGCCAGCGTGCTGTCACTGGCCGAACAGAACGCCGCCGATCGCAAGATTGACCCGCAGGTGTTTCTGAGCGCGAGGCTGGCGCCCGACATGTTCGCGCTGACCCGGCAGGTGCAGATCGCCACCGATCATGCCAAGGGCGCGCCGTCGCGGCTCGCCGGCCGCGAAGTGCCGAAATACGAGGACAACGAGTCCAGTTTCGCAGAGCTGCACGCCCGAATCGCCAAGACGCTCGATCATCTGGCGACATTCTCGGCCGCCGATCTGGACGGGTCGGAGGAGCGGACGATCGAATTGAGGCTTGCCGGACGCGAGGTCTCGATGGCCGGACTGCAATATCTGCTCGACGCAGCCATGCCGAACTTCTACTTCCACATCACCACGGCATACGACATCCTGCGGCACAATGGCGTGCCGCTGGGCAAGTCGATTTTCCTGGGACGCTGAACACGGAGAGGTTTCCCGGCGCGGCCGAGAACCCTCTTTTTCATCGTTGAATCAGCGTATCGACATCTCGCGGGCGATACGCGGAAAGTCGGCCGGCTTGATGCCGATATCGGCGCGGTCGGCGTTGCTCATCGCGTTCAGCAGCGCGAGCGCCGATCGGTAACGCTGTTGTTCCTGCGGCCGCGGCCGCGCGAACATTTCGGTGAAGAACCCCATATTCCAGCCCCTTGTTTGTCCTCCACACGCCGAGAATATAGGGGATTTGTTACAATTGTGCAGTGCAGCAAGCGCATGGCAGCCATGCCTGGTGAATTTTTTCCGCCAAAATCGCTTCTCTTCTGAAACTTTTGCGGAAACGGCACGGTCCTGGCGGGTGGGCTTTTTCCTCGCCACTCTGGCGACCTGCCGGTCGGTATCAAATGCAGCGCGGCTTTGATCTTTCCGGCCGGCGTCTGCGGCTGCAACACAATCGTTAATGTCGTCGGCATTCATTTTTAACGACAGCGATCTATGGTCGACGGCAACAATGAACGCCGTTGCGACAGGAGGAGGCTGAGATCGGGACCGGGAACAAGCTGGATTTCGCTTCGTTGCTCGACGACCTCATCATCGCTTCCGAGAAGGGCGAAGACGGGGGCGCCCGGCCCTCGATTCCATTCGACTATCTGTCGGTGGCGGACGAGCTTCACTCCGGCCGCATCAAGGTCGCCGGCGAAAGCGTCGCCGCCGAGTACCGCGAAGCGGGCGCCGACCTTGCCGCCGAGTTCGCCGCGCTTCTCGACCAGGCCAAGCTGGCTCTCGCTGAGGAAGAGCATCGCCCTGAGGAAGAGCTGGCGCCGATCGACCCTGAATCGATTGCCGGCGAGCTCGGCCTCGATCGCCCTGCGAAGGATACCGATTTCGGGCGCATTCGACGCAACTTCGCCTTCGCCAACCATCCGGACCGTGTCGCCCCGCATCTGCGTCAGCGCGCCATGATCCGCATGCAAGTGGCCAACATGCTGATCGACGAGGCCAAGCGGCGCGCGCTGGCCGCGGCACGACGCTAACCGGTTTCCGAATTCACGCAAAAGTCGCCAGGACCGGCTTGGAGAAAATCCGGCCTATGCCTTATGCTTGAATTCCTCCCCGCGCAGCCGCGCGCCACCTCCCGCCGGAGACATTTCATGCAAAAACGCCGCCTCGGTCGGACAGACCTCCTTGTTTCGCAAATCTGCCTCGGTTCGATGACCTGGGGCCAGCAGAACACAGAGGCCGAAGGCCATGCCCAGATGGATCTGGCCTTCTCGCGCGGCGTGAATTTCATCGACACCGCCGAGCTTTACCCGATCCCGCCCAAAGCCGAGACGCAAGGGTGGACCGAGAGGATCATCGGCAGTTGGATGAAGACCAGGGGCAACCGCGACAAGGTCATCATCGCCTCGAAAGTGGTCGGCCGCACGGCCAACGCCTGGTTTCGCGGCGGCCGGCCATCGAAGCTTGTGCGCGCCGACATTTTCGATGCGGTCGAGAAGTCGCTCGCCAAGCTCCGCACCGATTACATCGATCTCTACCAGATTCATTGGCCGGACCGGGACATTCCCTGGGGTTCGAACCCGACGCGGGTCGGGGCGGTAGCGCGGCGGGCCGATGCTGTCGGAGCGCCGGCGGACGAGACGCCGATCGCCGAGACGCTAGCTGTCTTCGAGGAACTGGTGAAGGCGGGAAAAATCCGCCATTTAGGCCTGTCGAACGAAAGCTCGTGGGGCGTCATGCGTTTCCTGGCCGAGTCCGACAAGGGCGTCGGCCCGCGCGTCGCCTCGCTGCAGAACGCCTACAATCTCGTCAACCGCACCTTCGAGGTGAACCTGGCCGAAGTCTGCCAACGCGAAGAGATCGCGTTTCTACCTTATTCTCCGCTGGCGCAGGGCTACCTCACCGGCAAATATGATCACGGCGCGCGGCCGCAAGGCTCTCGCACGCAGCTCTTCAATCGCGGCCAGCGCTACGAGACGCCGAATGCGGCGGAAGTGCTGCTCCAATACAGCGAGCTGGCGCGCTCTTTCGGCATGGAGCCGGCGCTCTTCGCCAACGCCTATGTGACGAGCCGGCCTTTTGTGACCGCGAATATCGTCGGCGCCACCAGCGTCGCGCAGCTCGACATGGCGCTGTCTTCGGTCGAGGTCCGCTGGACGGAGGAGATGCAGAAGGCGGTCGATGCCATCCACCAGCGCGTCGGCAACCCTTGCCCGTGACTGGAAATCATTGAGAAGGACGAAGGGATGGAGGCGATGGCAGATTTTCCGATCGAGCTCGTGCGCGGACGGTTTCCAGCACTTTCGCTGACCGATAAGGGCCGCCGTCGCATCTATCTCGACAATCCCGCCGGAACCCAGGTGCCGCAGGCGGTGGCGGATGCGGTCTCGCGCTGCCTGCTAACGACAAACGCCAACCTCGGCGGCTTCTTCGAAACGACGGTCGCGGCGCAGCAGGTGGTCGATGATGCGCATGCGGCGATGGCCGATTTTCTCGGTGCGGCAAGCGTCGAGGAAATCATCATCGGCGCCAATATGACGACGCTGACCTACCACATGTCGCGCACACTCGGCCGGACGATGAAGCCGGGCGACGAGATCATCCTCACGCGCATGGACCACGAGGGCAATGTCTCGCCCTGGCTGCAGCTTGCAGAGGATCTCGGCCTTGTCGTGCGTTTCCTGCCCTTCGACGACAAGAGCTGGCAGGTCGAGGAAGCGCGGCTGAAGGCGCTGCTTTCGGAAAGGACGCGGCTTGTGGCGCTGAACTATGCCTCGAACCTCACCGGCTCGATCAACCGCGTGAGCGAGCTGACGGCACTCGCCAAGCAGGCCGGGGCGCTGGTCTATGTCGACGCGGTGCAATTCGCGCCGCACGGGCTGATCGACGTTCAGGCGCTGGGCTGCGATTTCCTGGTCTGCTCGGCCTATAAATTCTTCGGGCCGCATATGGGTATATTGTGGGGCCGCCGCGACGTCATCGATGCGCTGAAACCCTACAAATGCCGCTGCTCGTCCAACCACCTGCCGGAAAGATTCGAGCTCGGCACGCCGCAGATCGAGCTGATGGCTGGGTTGACCGCAGCGGTCGACTACTTCGCCGATCTCGGCGCCGCAGCCGGCGAGGGCGGTTCGCGGCGGCAGCGGATAGCGAGAGCCTTCGAAGTGTCGATCGCTTACGAGAACGCGCTCGCCCGGCAGTTGATCGAGGGCTTGTCGGACATCGAGGGGCTGACTATCCGCGGCATTACCGACCCGGAACGCTTCGGCGATCGCGTGCCGACAATTTCCTTCACGGTAGAGGGCATCGCGCCGGAAACGATCGTGCGACAGATGAATGCCGAGAACATCTTCCTGTGGTCCGGCCACAACTATGCATGGGAGATCGTCCACCAACTCGGCATTCCGCCGGAGCAGGGCGTCGTGCGCATCGGCATCGCGCATTACAACACGGCCGCAGAGATCGACGAGACGCTGGAAAGCGTACATCGCGTCATTGCAATGCTGAGGCAGCAGCGCGCCTGAACTATCCTTTCTTCCCGCCAAAGCCGGTCAGGAAAGCGGTGAGGTTGTCGCCGAGCGCATCGCAGAGGTAGCCGCCCTCCTGGATGATGACCGTCGGCAGGCCAAGGCCGGCGATCGCCTCGCCGATGCGCGCGAAGCCGGGCGTCGTCACCGAAAGGCCTCCGAACGGATCGCCTTCGAATGCGTCGAGGCCGAGCGCGACAACCAGCGCTTCCGGCGCGAAGGCACGGATGCGCCGGAAGGCTGTTTTCAGCCCTTCCAGAAAGGCCGCGTCGCCGGATTTGCGCGGCAGCGGCAGGTTGAGGTTGTAGCCGAGGCCCGCCCCTTCGCCGCGCTCGTCGGCATGGCCCCAGAAGAAGGGGTAGAAGCGCACCGGATCGGCATGCAGCGAGACGGTCAGAACATCCGGCCGGGCGTAAAAGATTCCCTGCGTGCCGTTGCCGTGATGCAGGTCGACATCGAGTATGGCGACGCGTCCCGCGTCCTTTCTCAGCACCTGCGCGGCGACCGCCGAATTGTTGATGAAGCAGAAGCCGCCCGCCACGTCGGCAAAGGCGTGATGGCCAGGCGGGCGGCAGAGCGCGTAAGCCGCCGTCGCGCCGGCCATCACGGCTTCGGCGGCTTCCACTGCGCTCCAGGCGCTCCAGAGCGCACTGTTCCAGGTCTCTACCGAGATCGGGCAGGCGGTGTCGGCCATATGATAGCCGGCCTGGCCGACCGCCGAGGCCGGGTAGGAGCCGCCGCGGCCGATTGGATGGATGTTCGGGATGACCTCCGCCGAGGCGCCATCGATGCGTTGCCAGCGCGCGAAGATGTGCTCGAGAAAGTCGAGATATTCGGGCGTATGCACGGCGGCGATCGGCCCAAGGCCATGGTCGTTGGGCCGTTCGATCGTCACACCGGCCGATCTTGCGCCGGCTAGCAATCTCTCGACCCGTTCCGGCTTTTCCGGATTGGGTTGCGGCGCGCCGCTGGAAAGGAAGGCCTTCGGGTCATGGCGCTTCTGTTCATCGGCATAGAAGGCTTTCATCGTTCGTCCTCCGGCGCGTCGGCAAAGGCAAAAAAGGCCTCGCCGACAATCTTGTGCACCTGCTCGTAGCTCGACCAGCCGATGCCGAGCTTTTCATAGAAGGTCTTCGCGGTTTCGTTATCGGTGTCGACGGAGAGCCTGAGATAGACGCCGCCTGCAGCGCGACACTCCTTGGCCACGCGCCGCAACAGCTTCTCACCGATGCGGCGGCCGCGAAAGCGGTCCTCGACATAGAGGTCCTGCACAAAGACCCCGGGCCGGCCCATCCAGGTCGAAAAGATCGGAAAGTGCAGGCAGAGCCCGGCAAACTCGCCGTCGACCTCGGCGATCAAGGTCGAAAAGGCGGGCTTTGCGCCGAAGCCGTAGCGGCGGAGGTCATCCGGTGTCGAGGTGATCTCTTGATGCGCGCCGATGTGGGTACCGAGGCGCAGCAAGGCGGCATGGATGGTTTCGGCATCCTCGATTTGGCCGGGGCGGAGGATAATTGTGCTCACGACAAGTATGGCGCCTGGGCACCCCCCTCTGTCCCGCCGGACATCTCCCCCGCAACGGGGGAGATCAGCAGGTGCACCGACGGCGCGGTTCCTGCAACGTCGGCGATTGGCGAAAGCGACAGCGACATCGGATCTCCCCCCTCGTGGGGGAGATGGCCGGCCGGCCAGAGGGGGGAGCGAAGGATCGCGAACATCTCAGGACGTCTCACAGCGCCATTTCACCCTCAGCCTGCAGCCGGCAGATCGAGTTCCTCCGCCAGCGCCTCGAGCGAGTCGCCGATGATGGCGATCATCTCGCCGATCTGCTCGCGCGTGATGATCATCGGCGGCGCCACCATGAAATTGTCGCCGTCGACGCCGCCCTTGACCTTGCGGCCATAGATGATCAGGCCGCGCGCATAGGCGTGGTCGAGCAGGCGCTGCGTTGCCTTTTTCGCCGGCGCGATCGGCGTCAGCGTCTCCGGATCGGCGACCATCTCGGCGCCGAGCAGCAAGCCCTTGCCGCGCACGTCGGCGATGAAAGGGAAACGCTTCTGCAACGCCTTCAATTCTGCGATCAGCACATCCCCCATGGTGGCGGCGTTGGCGATGAGATCGAGCCGGTCCATTTCGCTCAGCACCGCAAGGCCGGCCGCACAGGCAAGCGGATTGCCGGCGTAGGTGTGGCCGTGCTGGAAGCCGCCGGAGGCGAGCAGCGGCTCGACCAGTCGCATGGGAGCCGCCAGCGCGCCGAGCGGCGCATAGCCGGAGCCCAGCCCTTTTGACAGCGCGACGATGTCCGGCTTGCAGTTCCAATGGTCGCCGCCCAAAAATTTACCGGTGCGGCCGGCACCGCTCATCACCTCGTCATGGATGAGCAGGATGCCGTAGCGGTCGCAGATCTCGCGGATGCGCGCATAGTAGCTGTCGGGCGCGACAAGGGCTGCCGTTGCCGCGCCGCCGACGGGTTCCATGATGAAGGCGAGCACGCTTTCCGGGCCCTCGGCCTGTATCTTGTCTTCGAGCATGTCGGCATAACGGATGCCGCGCTGCTCCATCGAGAGGTTGTCGCGATCGCGCCAGGCGGCAGGCGCCGGCACCGTCGGCATCACCCGCATCAACGGCGTAAAAGTCTCGGCAAGCGCGTCGTCGCCGGTGATGGCGAGCGAACCCAGCGTGCCACCGTGATAGGACGGGAAGCGGGTGATCACCTTCCAGCGCTTCGGCTGCCCGGTGGCGACCGCCCATTGCCGGGCGAGTTTGATGCAGGATTCGGTCGCTTCCGAGCCGCCCGAGACGAAGAAGATGCGGTCCATGCCTTCGGGCAGCTTGTGAGCCAGTGCCCGCGCCAGTTCTTCCGCCGGTTCGTTCTCGAAATGAAGCCGATAGGCGAAGGTGGTCTTGTCCATCTGCCGCTTCATGGCGTCGAGCACGTTGCGGTTGGAATGGCCGATATTGGCGACCATCGGTCCGCTTGAACCGTCGATGAAGCGGCGGCCGTCCTTGGTCCAGAAATAGATGCCCTCGGCGCGGTCGACGAGTGGCCGGCGCAGGCTGGAGAGATAGAACAAATGCGACGGCGGCCGCGCTTCGGCTTCAGGCGAGGGCTGCACTTCCGGTGTCGGCATGTCAGGACTTTCCGAGATAGCGGTCGAGAACATTCTTGGTGACGCGTTCGACCATCGCGTCCTGCCTTAGCAGGCCGGCGACCCATTCGCAGCTTCCGGCGTGGAAGACTTCGCCCTTGCGGCGCGGGAAATTGACGATCATGCCGTTGCCGCGCTTGACCTTATCGAGATTGGCGTCGCTGGCCTCGCCGAACAAAGTCTCGGCGGTGAAGCGGCCGTCCTCGTCGGTGAGGAACTGGTCTTCGATCGGAATGTCGGCGCTTTCCTCGACCTGACTCGCCAGGCCGACGGCCAGCACCTGCAAGCCGTCCGGCGCGCCGCTCTCTTCAGTCGGGTAGGGCAGGCCGCCGCGTATTTCGAAATCGAGCCCGTCGACCTCATAGCCATAGACATGGCTATCGGCGCCAAGCAGGTCGCCATAATAGATGCCGGTGCCGGCGAAGGCCCAGTGCTCGGGGCGGTAGACCGGGAAGCCGCGCACACCGCGCGGCGCGCAGCCGCCCCAGCCGGCATAGACGCCACGCGTCGCGTTGAGGCCGAAGGTAGCGCTGCCCGGACGGCCGATCTCCGGCGCTTCCCAGGAATTGGTGGCGCGGGTGATGTCGCCGCCGCGATAGGCCGGGTCTTCGGCCCGCGCCCGGTATTTGTAGCAAACCTGGCGTCGGCCCTCGTCCTCCAGCCTGGTCTGCCACATGAAATTGCCGGCGAAGCGCGCCGCGTGGCCACCGCGCTCGACATAAGCGTCCACCGCGTCGCGCATCTCCCAGGTCCAGTATTCGTCGTGGCCGACGAAGACGACGCAATCATAGCCGTCGAGGATTTCCGGCGAGAAGTGCAGCTCGTGCTGGCTGGCGAGGTCGACCTGATATCCGGCGCGTTCGGCAAAGCGGAAGAAATGGCTGTCGTAGCTTGCCCAGCCGGAAGACGCGTATTTCTTCGAATGTCCCGTGGCAAAGGCCCATTCCATATGCGGATAACGCGGCACGGTCTTCGGCGGCACAGCGACTTCCAGGGGCACGCGCGGTGCATCCTTGGGCAGCACGACGAAGCCGCGGCACCAAGGGCGCTGCGTGGAGACCATCGTGGCATATCGGTCGCGGTTCGGGCCGGTGATGCCCTGATAGTGGTTGGAGCCGCCCCAGGTGTTATAGGCGAGCCAGGTGCCGGTCGCGGCGATCTGCAGCAGGCGACCAGGCTTGCGGCCGGGCAGGGGCGCGACGATGAAGAGGTGGTGGCTCTCGATCGGCGTGCCGTCCGGCCCTTCAGCCGAAAGCCTGACACGGTAAGCTCCCGACGGCCAGTCATCGCCGATGCGGAATTCGAACGAGGCTTCCCAGCCGCAGCCGTCGACCGAACATTGCTCGGGCGTTTCCTGCCAGCGCGCCGACAGTCCCGACCCATCGAAGACCTTGGTTTCATCGCCGCCGTCGCGGACGATGACAATCCTGAATTGCGGGGCCGTCGAGCTGACGAAAAGCGTCACCGTCTCGCCCGGACGATAGGAAAAGCGGTCGCTGTAGCACCAGATCTCGCCGCTCGAGCCATCCATGCCGGGCCACTCGTAATAATGCCCGCGCACCGCCTCCCGGCGCTGCTCGGGCGTCAGTCCGAAATCGGGAAAGTCGGCGGGCCGTTGCGTCATGGAAAAACCGAAACCAAGAGGTCGCCATTGAGACCGTAGGACGGCCAAGCGTCAAACGGAAACGATCGGGCCAGCAGGCGCTTGGCCTTATCCGGCAAACGGCTTATTTGATCTTCAGGCGATGTTTGAACGCCGGGAGCCAAGATGCTGCGCGTGCAAAGGGTCAAGGTCGACGACATCTATGTGCCGATGGCGAGGCGCAAGACGCTGCATCCGGAGACGGTGCGCCATCTTGCCGAGGATATCCTCGAGAACGGCATGAAGACCCCGATCCAGGTGCGCCACGACGGCAAGCGCCATGTCCTGATCGAGGGGCTGCACCGGCTGGAAGCCGCCAAATGGCTCGGCGAAACCGAGATCGACGCCTATCTCGTCCAGGCGCGCCGCCACTGACGCCATTCCCTATCGGTTGCCGTGTCGGCCCCTGCATCACCGTGAGCGATCGCGTCCTATCAATGCTTTTTAATTGACGCTGCGATGTTCGCCGCTACCGTGCCGGCCTTCCTGTCAATCGGGTACTTGGACATGGCGAAATACCAGGGCGGATGCCTGTGCGGCGCAGTGCGCTATCGCGCCGAGGCCGAACCAATCAACGAGCGCGTCTGCCATTGCCGGCTGTGCCAGAAGGCGATCGGCGCCGCCTTCAATGCGCGGCTCCTGTTTCGCATCGATGATGTCACGATCGAGGGGCCGGTGGCGACGGTCAATTCCTCGCCGGACCTCAAGCGTGGCTTCTGCCCGGCTTGCGGCACGACGATCTTTTCGCGACGTGACTCCAGGGGCATTCTCGGCGTCACATCCGGCTCGCTCGACGATCCGTCCGCGTTCAAGCCCGATATGCATTTCTGGACCGCTTCGAAGCAGCCTTGGGTGCGGCTGGATGACGGCCTGCCGCAATATGAGGGGGCACCGCCGGCATAGAGTTTTCCGATCTCCCACAACAATGGGAGAAGGAAGAATGCCTGCACAAAAATTTCATCTTCGATTCACGAGATAGCCGGCAAAGCGTCATTGGCGGGCCATCATTGGCTGCCTATCTAAAGCGCCACGCGGGAAGGCATCGAGGAGGCGACGGATGAGCGAGAGCAGCAACCCCCTGGACGAGCTTTTGAACGACCCGATGATCCAACTCGTGATGGAGCGAGACCGCGTGCGCCCGGCCGAGCTTCGCCTGCTCTTGGAAAAGGCTCGCGACAGGGCTGCCGACGATTCCCGCTTCGACCAGCCGGTGCTGCCGCCGGCGCATATCGTGGCCAGAAGCTGCCTGAAGCAATGGCTGTACCGCTAAAGCGCGTCGCGCCGAACTGACGCGCTTTAGGTCTTTCCGATCAGCTCGAATGCGCCGGCAAATAGCTGTAATGACTGCGGAGATAGGCAATTTTGAAGCCGAGCCGGGCGTAGTTGCGGTAGGCCGGACCGTGGCGTTCGGGGCGCGGCGCCTCGATGTCGGCGACGAACAGTCTTGCGCCGGCGGCTATGCCGTCGCGGACCAGCCTTTCGCCAAGCATGGCGTCGAGGTCGAAGCTCGGCGCCATGATGCCAGGCACCGGGGCGTCGATCCCGCTCCAGGCGGCGCCATCCGAGATGAACATTGAACGCACGGCAGCCACGGCGCCATCGCGTTTCAGCATGTAGTGACGCCAACCCTCGCGGCCGACCAGCGCGATGAGCCAGGGCGAGGTGGGCAGCCTGTACTTCGCATCGATGAAGGAGGCCCATTCGGGAGCGGTCTTGGACGTAACCTCTTCGACCGACAGATCGTCTGCCGGGAACAGCGGCTCGGCAGGCAGCGGCGTTGCGACGCGAAAAATTCGTTCCCAGCCGCTCTGATGCTGGAGCCCGCGCGCTTCCAGCCAGCAGCGCAGCCGGGAAGGCTCGGTGTGCGGGCTTGTGCAGAACCACGGCCGCAAGATGCCGGCAGCGCGGTAATGCGCCAGCAGCGAATCGAGCTGATCTTCCGTGGCCGGGCCGTCGACGCCGATGTTCTTCACGCAGTTGAAATGGATGAACGGGATCGTCGTGCAGGTGGTCCAGACGAGGTCGCCGTCGCGGGCGAGCGACAAGCCGTGCCGCGCGGCGAATTCCGTGGGCGCGGCATCGTAGAGATCGAGCCAGGCATTGACCTCTGCGCGCTCGATGGCGCGGCTCAAATCACGCGAGACCTCCTCGATCCCGATTTCCGGATGGTGCGACACCGGCGGGACGACCGGCTGCAGTTCCGAGAGGGCGGCAGTCGACATGCTAGTCCTCCTCCGATCTGCCTTACAGTGTAAGATTAGCGCATGATAATATGGAAGCGCCTGTTGTCAAGCAGGATAAGCGGCACCTTACAAATCCGTGAATTGGCTTCGCCGTACCATGAGGCTAAGCCTGCCCTTGAGGGGGTTTGCGCATAACAATTCATTTTCGCCGGGGAAAGGACAGGGATGACGGACGTCTGCACGCAGGGATTGGACACCGGCTTTGTCAGCCTGGGCTACGCCAAGGTGGCGTTTCTCGGCATCGTGCAAGGCATCACCGAACTGCTGCCGATCTCTTCGACGGCGCATATGCGCGTCGTGCCCGCCGTGCTTGGCTGGCAGGACCCGGGCTCGGCCTTTTCTGCGGCTATGCAACTCGCGGCCCTTGCCGCGGTGATCAGCTATTTCTGGAGCGACGTCAGGGAAGTCGCGGTGGGGTCGCTGGCGGCGCTCACGCGCCGCGACTATGCCAACCGCTATTTCCGCCTGGCGATCGGCATCGTGCTTGCCACCGTTCCGATCGTCATCGCCGGCCTCGCGCTATCCAGCGTGCTCAATGCCTGCAACTCGCCGTTGCGCGGGCTGGCCGTGATCGGCTGGGCCTGCATCGCCATGGCCGTGCTGCTTGCGCTGTCGGAAATCTATGCCCGCCACAGGCTGACCCTGGACAAGGTGTCCGTGCTCGACGCCTTGCTCGTCGGCGTGGCCCAGGTCGGCGCGCTCATTCCCGGCGTGTCGCGCTCGGGATCGACGCTGACGGCGGCGCTGGGTCTTGGCTATGCCCGCCCGGAGGCGGCGCGGCTTTCCTTCCTGCTCGGCCTGCCGGCCATCGCGTTGGCAGGCCTGAAGGAGCTTTGGGAACTGCACAAGATTCACCTCGGCGCTTATGGCTGGTCGGTCCTGGCGGTCGGCCTCGTCGTCGCTTCGATTTCCGCCTTCTTCGCCATATGGGGACTGATGCGCGTGCTCGAGCGCTTTTCCGCCTGGCCCTTCGTCATCTATCGCGGCCTGCTCGGCGTCGTGCTGCTGATCGGCGTCGCCGTCGGCTGGCTGAGCTAGAGGCTTTCACCGAATCCGCTATACCGGCACCTGAACCTTGCTTCGGGTGCGCTATGGACATTGCAACGCTGCTGCAATCGCTGCCGTTGCTGGCAGCGCTGGTGAAATCGGCGGTGCCGGCAGTAGTCGGTGCGGGCCTGGGGCTCAGCCAATGGGTCGCAGCGCTGCCGCCGTGCCGCAATCACACCTTCGAGACCGCGACCTATCTCGTCTGCGAGACGGACCCGAAGCATTACTCGATCGAGCTGTTCTGGAAGGATCCCGACGGCAAGCTCTACCAGTCGCTGCACAATCTTCGAAGCGCGCAGCAGGCGGCCGGACGCACCATGCTCTTCGGCATCAATGCCGGCATGTACCATCCCAATCTCGCGCCTGTCGGTCTCTATGTCGAGCGCGGGCAGCAGATCGCGTCGGCGAAGACCGGGGCCGGCTCCGGCAATTTCTCGATGCAGCCCAACGGCGTCTTCTATCTTAGCGACGGCAAGGCCGGCGTTCGCGCGACGAAGGATTATCTGAAGCGTTCCCCGAAGGTGGACTATGCCACCCAGTCCGGGCCGATGCTGGTGATCGACGGAAAGCTGCATCCGAAATTCCAGGCCGACAGCCCTTCGCGAAAAATCCGCGATGGCGTCGGCGTGCGTGGCGACGGCGTCGTCGTCTTCGCCATCTCGAACGACGTGGTGACTTTCCACGAATTCGCGCGCCTGTTCCGCGACGAGCTCGACTGTCCCAACGCGCTCTTCCTCGACGGGTCGATCTCCAGCCTCTATGCGCCGGCTATTGGCCGCAACGACGATTTCTGGAATCTCGGGCCGATGATCGGCGTGTTCAGGCGCTGAGCAATTCGAGGAAAACCGAGAAGCGGTGTGCCGTTCGGAAATTGCGTGGAAACAAAGGCGGAGCTTTTATTGTCGGCTTGCCTGGCGAATCGCCCCGCCGAACCAAAGGTAAATTTTGATTCAAACTTTGTTGGTAATTTCTCATTAGGAATGGGGCTTCCGGCGGCGCTGTTTCGGCCCTCGGTCTGTTTTGTTTTGCGTACAGGTCAAGATGCGGATTTTTGGCGTCGTCAGTTTCGTGCTTGCAGGGCTTTGCCTTGCCGGCTGCTCGTCTACCTCGGGCGTTGATGCCTTGCAGATGCCGTCGAACGAGACGACCAGTTCGGTCGTGCGGCCGAGCGCGCCGGTAACGAAGGCAGTGAAGACCGCCGACGCTGCGATGACGGTGGAGACCGTTTCCATGGCGGGCGCCGCGCGCATCAGGCCGCCGGCGTCCCTGCCTGGCGACCAGAATGCTCGTGTTGACGAGGACAACGCGCGTCCAGGGGGCGAGAACTCGCGTCTTGACGTCGAGAATTCGCGTCCCTTTGGCTTGGCCGAGGAAGAGACGGTGGCATTCCCGGCGCCGGACCTGCCGGATACGGTCGAGCCTCCGGTCGAGGCCGCAGCACTCGTCTCGCCGCCGAAGCGGCTGTCCCGCGCAGCGCCCGCGATGCTGGCTGGCCCTGTTACCCGCTATGCCTTTCGCGATGCCAAGCCGATCAATTTCGGCCGCGCCTCGCCCAGGCACCTTGCCGTCCATGGCGTCGACGTGTCGCGCTGGCAGGGCAATATCAACTGGCAAAAGCTGCGCGCCCAGGGCGCCAACTTCGCCTACATCAAGGCGACCGACGGCGGCGACCATCTCGATCCGATGTTCATGAAAAACTGGCGCGGCGCCGATGCCGCCGGGCTGAAGCGCGGCGCCTATCATTTCTTCTACTGGTGCCGCACCGCCGGCGAGCAGGCCGACTGGTTCATCCGCAACGTGCCGCGAGTCCAGGGCGCGCTGCCGCCGGTCATCGATGTCGAGTGGAACGGCGAGTCCTCCTGCAAGCGCCGGCCTTCGCGCCAGAAGGTGCTGGAGAAGATGCAGGTGTTCATGGACAAGCTGGAGCGCCACTACGGCCAGCGGCCCATCATCTACACGTCGCCGGATTTTTATCGCGACAATCTGCGTGGTGCATTTCTCGACTATCCGTTCTGGCTGCGCGCGGTGGCCGCCCATCCGTCAAAGGTCTATCCGGGCCGCAACTGGCTGTTCTGGCAATATTCGGGCTCCGGCCTGTCGCATGGCGTGAGCGGCCGCATCGACCTCAATGTCTTCCACGGCGACGAGCGGCAGTGGCGCAGGTGGCTGGGCGGCGGCGAGGTGGTGGCCGACGCGAATTGAGGCCGTATGCTTCACCCGGCGCGGGGCGGCGATCGACGGCAATTTCAGGATTTCTCTAACCATCGACTCACCGTCTCCCTTAGCGGCGCGGCAACGGCTTTCCGGTAACGTGTTCGTGATCGCGTCTTGGAGGGGTCTATGCGCAAACTGATTGTCACTGCCGCTGTGGTGGCCGCCGTCGGCTACGGATTTTTCAATTCGCACCTGCGCAGCAATACGCCCAACGCCAATGTGGTCGCCTATTCAACCACCGACGAGGCGATGCAGGGCGCTAAGGGCAAGGGCCACTCGACGCTACCCCGCTTCCATGAGTTGATGGCCGCCCGCACGCCTGGCGCCTATACGGTCAAGTTCCCGCTGACCCAGAACGGCGCCACCGAGCATATCTGGATGCAGCTTGTGGCTTTCAGCGACGGCCGCTTCGTCGGATTGCTGGCCGACAAGCCCGTCAACGGCAACCAGTACAAGATGGGCGACCGCATGACGGTTGCCGAGGCCGATGTCGAAGACTGGATGATCCGCAACGGCAGCGACGTCTATGGTGGCTACACGGTACGCCAGGCGCTGGCCGACATGCCGAAGGAACAGGCCGCGAAATACGGGATCACGTTCAAGGATTGAAGGCGGCGCTCCCTTCTCCCCACAAGAGCTGAGGAGAGGCCGTCCATCGCGCTTTCGTCGTCCTCGGGCTTGACCCGAGGACCCATGCCGTGACCATTGCCGTAGGGCGCAGCGTGCAGAATTCTGAAACGCCGCAGCGCCTTGATGTAACGGCATGGATTCTAGGGTCTGCGCTGCGTCGCTTCGCTCCTTGCTCCGCCCTAGAATGACGAAGCCGAAGGGCATCGCCCGTCACGCCTCGTTGATCACCGCCTCGATGTTGTAACCGTCGGGATCAAGCACGAAGCAGGCGTAGTAGTTCGCCGCGTAGTCCGGACGCGGCCCGGGCGCGCCATTGTCCGCGGCACCTGCCTCCAGCGCCGCCCTATAGAACGCATCGACCTCCGCCTTGCCCTTCACCCGGAAAGCGACATGAAGATGGGTGAGCGGCGGCTTCTCGCCGGTGCTCTGGATCTCGAACAGGCAGCCATTGCCGACATCGAAGGCCCAGAACACGCCTTCCTTGCCGAAAGCGAGGCGATACCCCAACGGCGCAAAAGCCTTTTCGTAGAAGAGCTTGCTCTGTTCGAGGTCGCTCACTTCGAGAGTGATGTGATCGATCATGGAAGGCCTTGGACAATCAGGCCAGTGCGGCCGGCCACGATGACGCGGCCGGCTTTGATCTATATTGGCGATGGCTGCATTTGGTTGCAACCAGATACCAGCCATCGGCCTCCAGCTTGCGAATAACTTCGCTGACTGTCAGCCTTGGCGGCATCGGGCCTCAGCTGCACCCGCTCGTCGAACCACACGTGTCGCACTTCTCGCAGGTGCCGTTCCGCACCATGGTGAAGTTGTGGCACTCCGAACATTCGTTGCCGGTGTAACCCTGGAGCAAGGACTGCTGGCGACGGGTGGCGGCTAGCTTCTTGGCCTCGGCGGCCTCGTTGGCGGCGGCGTCGGTGAAGAACGCCTCGGCGCCGCCGGCGGCCTCGGCTTCCTCTTCCACCATCTCCTCGGCCAGTTCCCTGGCGCGCTCCTCATAGTCGCGCTTGTAGGCAAGGGCCTCGTCGCTTGCCGGCTTCAATGCCAGCACGTTGGAGCCGGCAAAGGCGGTGGGCGCCGCGCGGGCAGGGGCGGTCGTCGGGGCTGAGCCGCCAAAGCCCTTGGGGTCCGAACCGGCAGCCGACACCAGCTTCACCGGCGAGGCACCGCGATAGAGGCCCTTGGAGAAGGGCGTCGCCTTGCCTTCGGTGATGCCGCGGCCGAGCGCCGTCTTGTCGAAGTCCGACTGGTCGACATGGGCGAGGTCGTGGCGGCCGAGATAGGACACGGCAAGCTCGCGGAACACGTAGTCGAGGATCGACGTCGCGTTCTTGATCGCGTCATTGCCCTGCACCATGCCGGCCGGCTCGAACTTGGTGAAGGTGAAGGCCTCGACATATTCGTCGAGCGGCACGCCATATTGCAGGCCGAGCGAGATGGCGATGGCGAAGTTGTTCATCATGGCGCGGAATGCGGCGCCTTCCTTGTGCATGTCGATGAAGATCTCGCCGAGGCGGCCGTCGTCGAACTCGCCGGTCCTGAGATACACCTTGTGGCCGCCGACGACCGCCTTCTGCGTGTAGCCCTTGCGGCGGTTCGGCAGCTTCTCGCGGTCGCGGTAGAGACGCTCGATGACGCGCTCGACGATCTTTTCCGTCACCTGCACGGCGCGCTGCGCGGCGGGCGCCGCAATCAGCTGCTCGACCGCCTCGTCCTCGTCCTCCTCGCCGTCGGCGAGCAGCGAGGCATTGAGCGGCTGCGACAGCTTCGAGCCGTCGCGATAGAGCGCGTTGGCCTTCAGCGCCAGCTTCCAGGACAGCATGTAGGCGTTCTTGGCGTCCTCGACCGTCGCCTCGTTCGGCATGTTGATGGTCTTGGAGATGGCGCCCGAGATGAAGGGCTGCGCCGCGGCCATCATCAGGATGTGGCTCTGGATCGACAGCGAGCGCTTGCCGATCTTGCCGCAGGGGCTGGCGCAGTCGAACACTGGCAGGTGCTCGGCCTTGAGGAACGGCGCCCCTTCGAGCGTCATCGCACCGCAGACATGGATGTTGGCCGCGTCGATGTCCTTCTTGGAGAAGCCCAGCGCCGGCAGCATCTCGAAGGAAAAGTCGGAAAGCTGCTCGTCGGTGAAGCCGAGCGTCTCTTTCACCCAATCGGCGCCGAGCGTCCACTGGTTGAACACGAACTTGATGTCGAAGGCCGACTTCAGCGCCGCATTCAGCGCCGCGATCTTCTCATCGGTGAAGCCCTTGGCCTTCAGCGAAGACGGGTTGATGCCGGGCGCCTGGTTGAGGTTGCCATGGCCGACGGCATAGGCCTCGATCTCGGCGATCTGGCTTTCGGAATAGCCGAGCGTGCGCAGTGCTTCCGGCACCGCGCGGTTGATGATCTTGAAGTAGCCGCCGCCGGCGAGCTTCTTGAACTTCACCAGCGCGAAGTCGGGTTCGATGCCGGTGGTGTCACAGTCCATGACCAAGCCGATCGTGCCGGTCGGCGCGATGACGGTCGCCTGCGCGTTGCGATAGCCATGCTCCTCGCCGAGCTCGATGGCGCGATCCCAGGCGGCGCGGGCATGCTCGGCCAGCGCCTGCTGCTTCAGGTCGGAGGCGACCAGCGGCACCGGATTGACGGCGAGCTTCTCGTAGCCATCCTTGTCGCCATAGGCGGCACGGCGGTGGTTGCGCATGACGCGCAGCATGTTCTGGGCGTTGCGGTCATAGTCCGGGAAGGCGCCGAGCTCGGAAGCCATTTCGGCCGAGGTCGCATAGGCGGTTCCGGTCATGATGGCGGTGAGCGCGGCGCAGATCGCGCGGCCCTCGTCGGAGTCGTAGGGAATGCCGGACGTCATCAACAGGCCGCCGATGTTGGCGTAGCCGAGGCCGAGCGTGCGGTAGTCGTAGGAGAGCTTGGCGATCTCCTTGGACGGGAACTGCGCCATCATCACGGAGATCTCGAGCACGACGGTCCACAGCCGAACGGTGTGCTCGTAAGCGGCGATGTCGATCGTGCCGTCTTCCTTGCGGTAGGGCAGGAGGTTGATCGAGGCGAGATTGCAGGCCGTGTCGTCGAGGAACATGTATTCCGAGCATGGGTTGGAGGCCCGGATCGCACCGGCGGAGGCGCAGGTGTGCCAGTCGTTCATCGTCGTGTTGAAATGCAGGCCGGGATCGGCGGACGCCCACGCGGCATAACCGATCTTTTCCCACAGATCCCGCGCCTTCAGCGTCTTCAGCACCTTGCCATCCTTGCGGGCGGTGAGCTGCCAGTCGCCGTCGGCCTCGACGGCGCGCAGGAAATTGTCCTTCAGCGACACCGAGTTGTTGGAGTTCTGGCCGGAAACGGTGAGATAGGCGTCAGAGTCCCAGTCGGTGTCGTAGGTCTTGAACGACATCGAGGTGTAGCCCTGGCGGGCGAACTGGATGACGCGATAGATGTAGTTCTCCGGCACGGCGTCCTTCTTGGCCGCCTTGATCTCGCGCTTCAGCGCGGTGTTGAGGGCCGGGTCGAAGCAGTCGTCGCCATTGCCTTCGCAATTGACGCAGGCCTTCATGATCGCTTCGAGGTGCTTCTTGACGATCTTCGAGCCGGTCACCAGCGAGGCGACCTTCTGCTCCTCATTGACCTTCCAGTCGATGAAGTCCTCGATGTCGGGATGGTCGGCGTCGACGATGACCATCTTGGCGGCGCGGCGCGTGGTGCCGCCCGACTTGATGGCGCCCGCCGCGCGATCGCCGATCTTGAGGAAGCTCATCAGGCCGGACGAGCGGCCGCCGCCGGACAGCTTCTCGCCTTCGCCGCGCAGCATCGAGAAGTTCGAGCCGGTGCCGGAGCCGTATTTGAACAGGCGCGCCTCACGCACCCACAGGTCCATGATGCCGCCCTCGTTGACGAGGTCGTCCTGAACGCTCTGGATGAAGCAGGCATGCGGCTGCGGATGCTCGTAAGCCGACTTCGACTTGGTCAGCTTGCCGGTGAAGGGGTCGACATAGAAGTGACCCTGGCTCGGCCCGTCGATGCCATAGGCCCAGTGCAGGCCGGTGTTGAACCATTGCGGCGAGTTCGGCGCCACGCGCTGAGTGGCCAGCATATAGGCAAGCTCGTCGCGGAAAGCGCGGGCATCTTCTTCGGACTTGAAGTAGCCGCCCTTCCAGCCCCAATAGGTCCAGGTGCCGGACAGCCGGTCGAAGACCTGGCGAGCATCGGTTTCCGAACCATAGCGCTCGGCCTCGGGGAGCTTGGCGAGTTCGGCCTCGTCGGCAACCGAACGCCACAGGAAGGAGGGGACGTCGTTCTCCTCGACCTTCTTCAGGCGCGCCGGGACGCCGGCCTTGCGGAAATATTTTTGGGCCAGGATGTCGGCCGCGACCTGACTGAACTGCGCCGGCACATCGATGTTATCGAGGCGAAACACCACCGAGCCGTCGGGATTCTTGATCTCCGACAGGGCCTTGCGGAATTCGATCTCCGCGTAAGCTGCCCCTTCTTGACCTGCTTGGTCTGGCTTGGTGAAGCGACGCTCGATGCGCATTGGTCCGGTCCCTTTTGTCTACATATAGCGCTTTTCCCCAGGGATTGCTGCCCCGCCAGGCGAAAAGCACGGTCCGCCGTTTGCCGGCATCGCAGGCGACGCCGGCATTCTCCTCGTCGCGGGCAGCACCGTGCAGACAAGCAAACGCCCTTCCAGGCGCTCACCCAGGCTGCAGGCCGACCCGCGGGTCCCTCAAAACTGAAACTTTGTCGATTCCCTCGGAAGAGGGAGGTTCACACTATCTAGGGTCGAGCCTGCCTGCAAACACTAAATATAGTGTTAACAGATCATTTTTTCCAGCCCGACAATTCTCCCTTTCGCCCACCCAAGCCCCATCATTCCCAACGCTTCCGCCGGCCTCGTGAACGGGCGGAAATGTGGGCAAAACGCACAAAATCCGGGAAAAAAGACCGGCCTCTGAACTCTCCGGTCACGCCCGCAACAGGAGCGCATGGCCTATAAAAAGCGACTCGTTCTGACCCGTCAAGGATTCGTTTTTATAGGTTTTGTGACCCCAACATGTTGTGTGTCACATATGTGGATAACGGGGACAGAAAGGCGCTTCGAAAAGCGTTTATTTGACGGTCCTTGCGGACGGTTCGCCGGGTTGCCCGGAGCCGGGCCCGGCGAGCGGCTTTTCATTTTAGCTGGCTTGCACTATCTGTTGCCCTGCGCGGGGGCGTGTCTTGTCAAGCCTGGAAGCATTCGCTACGCCCCGCTCATGACAGTTACAGTTCGTTTCGCCCCGTCGCCGACCGGCCGCATCCACATCGGCAATGCCCGCACCGCGCTGTTCAACTGGCTCTTCGCTATGAACAACAAGGGCCGCTTCATCCAGCGCTTCGACGATACAGACGTTGCCCGTTCGACGCAGGAATTCGCCGATTCAATTCTCTATGACCTGCATTGGCTCGGCATTTTTCCCGACGTTACCGAATATCAGTCGCGTCGCTTTGAAGTCTATGACGCCGCGGTGGAGCGGCTGAAGGCGGCGCGCGTGCTTTATGCCTGCTACGAAACGCCGGAGGAGCTCGACCTGCGCCGCAAGGTGCGCCGCACGCGCGGCCTGCCGCCGGTCTATGGCCGCGAGGCATTGACGCTGACGCCGGAGCAGGTGGCCGAATACGAATCCGACGGGCGCCGGCCGCACTGGCGCTTTCTTCTGCCGAACTTCACCGGCGACCCGCTGCAGCCGGAACGGACCGAGGTGCACTGGAACGACCTTGTGCGCGGCGAGGAGACCGTCGATCTCGCCTCACTGTCGGACCCAGTCCTGGTGCGTGAGGACGGCACTTATCTCTACACACTGCCTTCGGTGGTCGACGACATCGAGATGGGCGTCACCCATGTCATACGCGGCGACGACCACGTCACCAACACCGGCGTGCAGATCGCCTTGTTCCAGGCGCTGGGCGCTGAGCCGCCGGTGTTCGGTCATCACAATCTCTTGACCACCGTGTCGGGTGAGGGGCTGTCGAAGCGCACCGGCGCGCTGTCGATAGAAAGCCTGCGCGAGGACGGCATCGAGCCGATGGCTGTCGCCTCGCTGGCCGTGCTCGTTGGCACATCGGAAAATGTCACGGCAGCGCACGATCTCAACGAGCTCGCCAGCCATTTCGACCCGGCCGCGACATCCAAGTCTGCCGCCAAGTTCGATCCCGACGAGCTTTTCGTGCTCAATCGCACGCTGATGCACCAAATGCCGTTCGAGGAGGCGCGCGACCGGCTGATTGTGCTTGGCATTTCCGGCGACAGGGCCGAGCCCTTCTGGCTCGCCGTGCGCGGCAACATCGACCGTTTGTCCGACGCTGTCGCCTGGTGGCGAATCCTGAGCGACGGGCCGCAGGAGCCGGCGGAATTTTCCGGCGAGGACCGTGACTTCCTCCACCAGGCGTTCGACCTGTTGCCGGAAGAGCCTTGGAACGGCACGGTCTGGAAGGATTGGACCGGCAAGATCAGGGAAGCGACGGGCCGCAAGGGCAAGCCGCTGTTCATGCCGCTGCGGCTTGCCCTTACCGGGCGGTCTTCGGGGCCGGAGCTTGCAGATCTATTGCCGCTGATGGGTCGGGAAGGAACGCTGGCCCGACGACCCTGACCTTGCGCTGTTCCGGCGGCAGGGCCGAAACCGGTGACGCCGGCACCTTGGCGGTCAGCTGCTTGATAGCCGCGCGGTCGAGCCCGCCTGCAGCGTTGGCGAGCGTTTCGGGATCGGCGCCAGCATCGAGCTTGGCCGCCGGCGCCGGCACGAGGGTCGTCGCCCCGCTGTCCGGCTGCGGCTGTTCCGGATTGGGCGGATTGCCGCCTATGATCGAGAAGTTTTCGGCCTGGGCGTTGCAGCCGCATTGCGGCGGCCGCGAGTAGTTGGCCTGCTTGTAGAGATAGGCCGTCGGCAGCTCGCTGTAAGGACGGCCGGTCGCCGAGGATGTCATGTTGCCGGCGTCATCGTCCATGCCGCGCGTGTAGAAGACCTGCATCTCGGTGCCGGGGCAGCTCGATTCGCAATTCTTCTGATCGCGCTCGAAATCGCCAACAGAGGCGGCGTTCGACGTCGGGAAGAAATAGCCGTCGCAGGTGCGCACGCAGACGGTGCGGAACTCGCCGTTCACCCTCGGCAGGTCCATGCCGTCGGGTTGGTTGATCACCCGGCGGATGTTGCGCGCGCTGGGATCGTCTGGCGGAAGCGCTTCAGGCGTGTCGAGCGTATCGATCTCCTCGTCGCCACGGCCGAAGAGCTGCTCGAACAGATTGCCGCCACCATTGTTGCGGGCGGCGTCCTGGATCGGGGCGCGAGGCGGCTCGACTTCATCATCGCGGCAGCCATTGGCGTCGAGCGCCGCAAGAATGCGGCTGCGGTCGCGCCGCGTGCCGCCGCCGGCCAGCCGCTGGCGCTTGGCCTGCAAGATGTCGAGATTGGCGTTCATACGCTCTATCGAGGCATTGATCGCCGCGCATTGGCCGGCATTGCGCGAAAACAGCGCGAAGCCGCAATTGGCATCACCGGCGCGGCCGCGCGCCTTGGCCAGCTGCTCGCGCTGGCGGGCGATCGCGTCGTCATATTTGCGGATCAGTCCCGGACCGCCGCCACCGCCGCGCGTGGCTGCAAGCTCCGCTTCGAGCTGGCGGCAGGTGCGAGAAGCGGCCTGCGGCTCCGTCACAGCGACAGCCGACGCCGCCAACACTGCAAGCAGCGCAGCAAGGTGCGTCAGCTTCAACCCCTTCATCCGCCTGGAATCCCGATTGCCTGTGGAAGGCTACCGCGTTCGTGCTTAACTGTTCCCTAGCTTACTAGCCAAACACAATTCCGCTGGCGCGAGCTCGCACAACCCAGAGCTCACCCTGAACTCAGATCGGGGCGAGCGCCTGCGCCTTGTGCGCCGCCTCGACCACCGCCAGTGCCGTCATGTTGACCACGCCGCGCGACGTCACCGAAGGGGTCAGGATGTGCGCGGGCTTGTCGGTGCCGAGCAGGATCGGCCCGACATGCAGCGCGTCCATCATGGCACGCAGCGCCGTCAGCGTGATGTTGGCCGAATCGAGGTTCGGGAACACCAGCAGATTGGCTTCCCCTTTCAGCCGCGAATGCGGGTAGACGCGCTGGCGCAGATGTTCGGAAAGAGCCGAGTCGGCATGCATCTCGCCGTCGCACTGCAGTTCCGGCGCGATGCGGGCGAGGATGGCGGCGGCCTCGCGCATCTTGAGCGCGCCGGGCGAATCGCGCGAGCCGAAATCCGAATGCGACAGCAGCGCAGCCTTCGGCTCGATGCCGAAGCGCTGGATTTCTTCCGCCGCCAGCACCGTCATCTCGGCGATCTCCTCCGCCGTCGGATCGACGGAGACATGGGTGTCGGTGAGGAAGATGATGCCGCGCTGCGAGATCAGCATCGACAATGTCGAGAGATCGCGGTCCTTGATGCCGGGACGCGGCCCGATGATCAGCGTGACATTGCGCAGATGTCGCTCGAAGCGGCCTTCAAGCCCGCAAATCATCGCATCCGCATCGCCGCGCTTCAACGCAAGCGCGGCGATCACCGTGTTGTTGGTGCGCACCATGGTGCGGGCGGCTTCCGTCGTTATACCCCGGCGCCCGGCGAGCTCGATCAGCAGATCGACATAGTGCCGGTAGCGCGGATCGTCCTCCGGGTTGATCAACCCGAAATCGACCCCCGGCCGGATGCGCAGGCCGTAGCGCTTCAGCCTGACTTCCACGACATGCGGACGGCCGATCAGGATCGGCTCGGCGATGCCTTCCTCCAGGACCACCTGTGCCGCCCGCAGCACGCGCTCGTCCTCGCCGTCGGCGTAGATGACGCGCTTGGCGCTGGCGGCCTTGGCCGAGGAGAACACCGGTTTCATCACCAGGCCAGAGCGGAAGACGAAGCGGTTGAGCTTGTCGACATAGGCCGCGAAATCGGAGATCGGCCGCGTCGCCACACCGGTGTCGCAGGCGGCTTTCGCCACCGCCGGCGCGATGCGCAGGATGAGACGCGGATCGAAGGGCGAGGGGATCAGGAAGTCCGGGCCGAAGACCGGCGTCTCGCCGGAATAGGCGCGGGCGGCGACGTCCGATGGCTCCTCGCGGGCCAGCGCCGCGATCGCTCTGACCGCGGCCATCTTCATCTCCTCGTTGATGGCGCTCGCCCCGCAATCCAGCGCGCCGCGGAAGATGTAAGGAAAGCAGAGCACGTTATTGACTTGATTGGGAAAATCGGAGCGCCCGGTGCAGATCATGGCGTCGGGCCGTGCCGCGCGCGCCACCTCAGGCATGATCTCCGGCGTCGGATTGGCGAGCGCCAGGATCAGCGGCTTCGGCGCCATGTGCTGCAGGAGTTCTGGCTTCAGCACGCCGGCGGCGGAGAGGCCGAGAAAGACGTCGGCGCCGGGGATGACATCGGTCAGCGTGCGCGCCTGGGTGTCCTTCACATAAGGGTCTTTCCAGCGGTCCATCTCCTCGACTCGGCCTTTGTAGGCGACGCCGAAACGATCGGTGACCCAGATGTTTTCGACCTTGGCCCCGAGCGAGACCAAAAGGTTGAGGCAGGCGAGCGCCGCAGCGCCCGCGCCGGACGTGACGATCTTGATGTCGGAGATCGATTTGCCGGCGAATTCCAGCCCGTTGAGCACCGCGGCGGCGACGATGATTGCCGTGCCATGCTGGTCGTCATGGAAAACCGGAATGCCCATGCGGGCCTTCAGCCGCTCCTCGACCTCGAAGCATTCAGGCGCCTTGATGTCCTCGAGATTGATGCCGCCGAAGGTCGGCTCGAGCGCGGCCACCGTCTCGACCATGCGCTCGATCTCGGGAGCATCGATCTCGATGTCGAAGACGTCGATGCCGGCGAATTTCTTGAACAGCACCGCCTTGCCTTCCATCACCGGCTTGGAGGCGAGCGGGCCGATATTGCCCAGCCCAAGCACCGCCGAGCCGTTGGAGACAACGCCGACGAGGTTGGCGCGCGCCGTGTAGTCGGCGGCGGCCGCGGGATCGTCCCGGATCTCGAGACAAGGAGCGGCAACGCCCGGCGAATAGGCAAGCGCGAGGTCGCGCTGGTTGCCCAGCGGCTTGGTCGCCTGGATCTCGAGCTTTCCCGGGGTGGGGTGCTTGTGGAAGAAGAGCGCGGCCTCATCGAGGTCCGATCGGGCCGTTTTCTTGCTCTCGCCGTCCATTCGCGGCCCTCCTGCGCTTCTTGCTTTCGAGCCTTTTAGCATGCAGCGGCGATTCTTCGCGACGCCAAATGTCGGCCCTGGCATTCACGATGCCGAGGCGAAGATAATCAATCCATTTCAGCCTGTTGGCTGGGAAACTTGCGGCGGATCGACGAAGCTCGTCAGAACGCACTGACGTAGAGGCCGCCGTCGACCGGGATGTTCTGTCCAGTGAGATAGCCGGCATGAACCGAGCACAGGAAGGCGCAGATCTGGCCGAACTCTTCCGGCGTGCCGAGGCGCTTTGCCGGTACGTCGGCGCTGATGCGGGCCTTGCGCGCGGCGGCCGCTGCGGGGTCTTCCGGCGTGCCGGCTTCGTGCGGGCCACGCAACCGGTCGGTGTCGAGCTTGCCGGGCAACAGGCTGTTGATGGTGACGTTTCGGTCGATCACCGTGCGGGCCACGCCGGCAAGGAACGAGGTCAGGCCGGCGCGGGCGCCCGACGACAGGTCGAGGCCCGGTAGCGGCACATAGACCGACAGCGATGTGATGTTGACGATGCGGCCGAAGCCGCGCTTGGCCATACCGTCGATGACCGCCTGAATCAGCTCGATCGGCGTCACCATGTTCTGCGTCACGCCTTCGAGGATTTTCGCGCGGTCGAGCTCGCGGAAATCGCGAAGCGGCGGGCCGCCATTGTTGTTGACCAGGATGTCGGGGGCGGGGCAGGCGGCAAGCAATGCCTTCTGCACTTCCGGCTTCGAGACGTCGCCCGCGATCTCGATCACCTCGACGCCGAATTTTTCGCGGATTTCCTGCGCCGTCTTCGCCAACAGCTCGGCGTTGCGGCCGTTGACGACAAGGTCGACGCCGGCTTCGGCCAGCGCAATCGCGCAGCCGCGCCCCAGTCCCTTGCTCGAGGCGCAGACGATGGCCTTCTTGCCGCGAATGCCGAGATCCATGGTGATTTCTCCTTTTTCGAGGGCGGCAAGCTAGCGCCTGGGCTGGACCAACCGCAACCGTCATACGGTTGTTGCATGAATCGAGGCATAGCACGCCAAAGAAAGGTGGAAATCGCAATGTCCGGTCCAGAGCCCCGCACTTTTCGCACCATGTTCATTTCCGACGTGCATCTCGGCTCGAAAGCGGCCAAGGCCGATTTCCTGATCGATTTCCTGCGCCACCATGACGCCGATACCATCTACCTGGTCGGCGACATCGTCGACGGCTGGCGCCTGCGGCGCAGCTGGCATTGGCCGCAGAGCCATAACGACGTGGTGCAGAAATTGCTGCGCAAGGCGCGCAAGGGCGCCTCGATCACCTACATCGCCGGCAACCACGACGAGTTCGCCCGCCAGTTCCAGGGCGTGCATTTCGGCGGCATCGTCGTTGCCGACCGCGCCATTCATGAGACCGCCGACGGCAGGCGGCTTCTCGTCATCCATGGCGACCAGTTCGACACTGTGGTGCACAATCAGCGCTGGCTCGCTTACCTCGGCGACTACGCCTATGACACGGCAATGCTGGTCAATCGCCTCGTGACGAGACTGCGCCACCTGCTCAGCCTGCCTTACTGGTCGTTCTCTTCCTGGGCGAAGGTCAAGGTGAAGAAGGCGGTGAACTTCATCGGATCGTTCCAGATGGTGCTCTCCGAGGAAGCGCGGCGCTCGCATGTCGACGGCGTGATCTGCGGCCACATCCATCACGCCGCGATCGAACGCTATGGCGACGTGCAATACATCAACACCGGCGACTGGGTGGAAAGCTGCACCGCGGTGGTCGAGCATTTCGACGGCCGCATGGAGATCCTGACCTGGGCGCATGTGCTGCCCGAAGTTCCGGCCGGCAAGGACGCGCCGGTGCGCGTCGATCTTGTCGATCTCAAGGGCAGGGCTGTCAAGGCTGCCTGAGCGCCTTTCCGGCTCCGAGGTTGCTTGTCTTTCAACAGCTTTGGCCAGATCGACTGGTCCAGGCGGTTCCGCCGCTCCTTGCCGCGTGATAGGGATCGAAACGCGTTGCGGTCGTGGAATGCAGCGTAATTGGATCGATTCATGTCGCTGCCGCCACTTTCGCCTGAGCAACTCGTCAAGCCCGCCCATTTCGAACTGCGCATGAGCCTGATCTTCGCGACATTGTTCGTGTCGCAGGGGACCCATCTGCCCTATTTCCCGCTCTGGCTGGAGGCGAAAGGCTTCCACGCCGAACAGATCGCCGTCATCCTGGCGGCGCCGATGTTCCTGCGCGTCGTGACGACCCCGATGCTCACCGCGTTTGCCGACCGGGCGAAGGACCGCGCCAATGTCTATATCGCGCTGGTCGCGGCGACGATGATCATTTCGGCCGGCTATTTCCTGCCGGCCACCTATGCGGGCGTGCTGGCCATCTCGCTGTTGCTTTCGATCCCCTGGACGCCGCATTCGCCGATGGCCGATTCGCTGGCTCTGTCGGGCGTCCGCCGCTTCGGCTCCAACTACACCGCCATGCGCAAATGGGGTTCGATCTCCTATTTCTGCGCCAATATAGTCGGCGGCTTCATCCTGGCGGCCACCGGCCCGCAAACTGTTCCGGCGATCATCTTTGTGGCCCTTGCCGCAGCGCTTGTCGCGGGTTTGTGGGCGCCGCGGATGGGCAAGCCTCGCAAGGCGTCGCCATTATCGGCGACCGACATTCAGCATTCGGCGCCAAGCCTCTTCAACGCCTATTTCCTCTATTTCACGCTGGGTGTCGGCATCATCACCGCCAGCCACGCCTTTCTTTACGGCTTCGTGTCGATCTACTGGAAGTCGATCGGCATCAGCGATTCCGTCGTGGGCCTGCTGTGGGCCTGGGGCGTGGTTGCCGAGGTCTGCATGTTCTTGTTCTTCAACCGCATTTTCGCCTCCGTTTCCGTCGTCAGGGTGATGGTGATCGCCGGCATCGGCTCGATCCTGCGATGGGTCGCCTTTCCGCTGGTCTGGCCGCTGGGCCTCGGCGTCGTCGGCTTCTTCGGCGTCCAGACGCTGCATGCGGTTTCGGTGGCGATGGTGCTGATCGGCCTGCAGAAGATGATCGGCGAAACGGTTTCCGAAGAGCGCACGGGCGCCGCGCAAGGCATCGCCTATTTCTTCAACGGCTTCTTCATGGCCGCGGTCACGCTGGTCTCCGGCCCGCTCTACGATCATCTTGGCGTCGACGGGTTCCTGGCGATGATCCCGATCGCGATCATCGGCCTCGCGCTGATCGGGCTTGCCGCGCGGTCAGCCCCACAGCGCCGGCTGAGGCGGTGAGACCAGCGAGCCCTGGTAGACGAGACCCGGTTCGCGGTCGTGCGCCAAGAGCAGCGGCCCGTCGAGGTCGACGAAATCGGCGCCTTGAGCCAAGAGCACTGCCGGCGCCATGGCGAGCGACGTGCCGACCATGCAGCCGACCATGATGCCGAAACCCAACTCGCGGGCACGGTCGCGAAGGATCAGCGCTTCGGTCATTCCACCAGTTTTGTCGAGCTTGATGTTGACGACGTCATAAAGGCCGACCAGCGCTTCGAGGTTCTTCGCCTCGTGCACGCTTTCGTCGGCGCAGATCGGCACGGGATGCGCGATTTCGCGCAAGATGCCATCACGGCCGGCCGGCAGCGGCTGCTCGATCAGCACTATGCCGTGCTCGGCTGCGAATGCGAGATTCTCGACGATGTTGTTATCGGTCCAGCCCTCGTTGGCATCGAGTATGATGCGGCTTTGCGGGGCGGCTTGCGTCACGGCGCGAATCCTTGCCGCGTCGTTGTCGCCGCCGATCTTGACCTTGAGCAGCGGCCGCGAGGCAGCGGCGCGGGCCTGTGCCGCCATCGCCTCAGGTTCGGCGAGCGACAGCGTGTAGGCGGTTTCGAGCGCCTTAGGCGAAACGACCCCGATCGCGTCCGCCACCGGCCTGGCGCCCAGCTTGGCTTCGAGATCCCACAAGGCGCAGTCGATGGCATTGCGGGCCGCTCCGGCCGGCATGGCCGCGAGCAAGGCGGTGCGGCCGATGCCGTCGATGATCTGGCCGCGCATCGCCTCGATTGCGGCGCGCACGCCTTCCATCGTCTCGCCGTAGCGCCTGTAGGGCACGCATTCGCCGCGCCCGACATGTCCGTTGTCGGCGATCGTCACGGTGATGACTTCGGCCTCGGTTTTCGATCCGCGCGATATGGTGAAGGTGCCCGCGATGGGGAATCGCTCCGCCTCGACCGAAATGACACGCGCCATATTTTTCTTCTCCGGCTGTGCGACCCGGTCTCCCGGCAAATCGACACGCCAGTCCCGTCACGCTAAACAGGACGCCATGTTGACCATCCGCAAACGCGACGCAAGCCGCACGCCCGCCGGTGATGCCAATCACCAGCCGCGCATTATCGTCGGCGAGGAAGGCGACGTAATCGGCTGCGCTTTCTCGGGTGTCTGGACGACGCGGACCGTGGCATCGGTCGATGCGGAGATGCGCAAGATCGAAAACCGCAACAGCGCCAAGAAGCTGATGCTCGACCTTTCCCAGATCGAGAAGATGGACACGGCCGGCGCCTGGCTGATCGATCGGCTGGCGAGCGCTTTCGAGAAGAAAGGCGTCGAAGTCCATGTGCAGGGGCAGAGCGAGATCGCCTCAATCCTGCTCGGCGCGGTGGGCGACGCGGTGCGTCGCGAACCCGAATCGGGGCCGGCCGGACCGCCCAACATCATCCTGCGCGCGCTGGAGCTGGTCGGCCGCCGCGTCTACGAGATGCGCGACGATTTTCTGGCCTCGATGAACATCCTCGGCGCCACCATCCGCGGCGCGCAGATGAAGCTCGGCCGCGGCCATGCCGTCAATCCGGCAGCAATCTTCAACCAGATCGACCGCATGGGCGTCGGCGCCATTCCCGTGGTGGTGCTGATGTCGGCCATCGTCGGCGCCATCGTCGCCCAGCAAGGCGCTTATCAGCTCAGCTATTTCGGTGCCGACATTTTCGTCGTCGACCTCGTCGGCGTGCTGATCCTGCGCGAACTTGGCGTGCTGATGACCGCGATCATGCTGGCCGGCCGCTCGGGCAGCGCCATCACCGCCGAGATCGGCTCGATGAAGATGCGCGAGGAGGTCGACGCGCTGAAGGTGATCGGGTTGAACCCGATCGGCGTGCTGGTGTTTCCGCGGCTCGTCGCCTTGGTGATTGCGCTGCCGTGCTTGACGATCATCGCGAATTTCGCCGCGCTCGGCGGCGGCATCATCGCCGCCTGGCTCTATTCCGACATTCCACCGGCGGCATTCATCGATCGGCTGCGGGTCGCCATCGACCTCAGCACCATTTTTGCCGGGCTGATCAAGGCGCCGTTCATGGCCATGATCATCGGCACCATCGCTTCGGTCGAGGGCATGAAGGTCGGCGGCAGCGCCGAATCGCTCGGCCAGCACGTGACCGCGTCGGTGGTGAAGTCGATCTTCGTCGTCATCATCCTCGACGGGCTTTTCGCCATGTTTTACGCATCGATCGGGTTTTGAGATGGCGGTTGCAAGCGGCAACGGGGTCAAGACGGCGCAGAACGCGGACCAGAGCGAGATCGTGCTTTCGGTCCGTGACGTCACCGTTGCCATCGAAGACAAGCTGATCCTCGATAAGCTTTCGCTCGATATCGAGCGCGGCGAGATCCTGGGCTTCGTGGGGGGGGGGGGGGGCGAGCGGGGGGGGGGGGTGGGGCCCACCCACGGGGGTATGGGGCAACCAAAGGGGAACAAAAGGGCGGTAGGCGTCGCCGGCGCCCAGGCCAGCCACATCGAGCGCCTGCGCATCGACATGCGGCTCGGCGTCCTGTTCCAGCACGGCGCGCTGTTTTCGGCGCTGACAGTGCTGGAAAACGTGCAGGTGCCGATGCGCGAGTATCTCGACCTGCCGAAGAAGCTGATGGACGAGCTCGCCATGCTCAAGGTCGAGCTGGTCGGGCTGCCGCCGGACGCAGCGCAGAAATTCCCTTCCGAGCTGTCGGGCGGCATGATCAAGCGCGCGGCGTTGGCTCGCGCGCTGGCGCTCGATCCGGACATCGTCTTCCTCGACGAGCCGACCTCGGGCCTCGATCCGATCAGCGCGGCCGAATTCGACGAATTGGTCGTCAAGCTGCGCGATACGATGGATTTGACTGTCTACATGGTCACGCACGACCTCGACACGCTGTTCACCGCCTGCGACCACGTGGCGGTGCTCGGTAAGAAGAGGGTGCTGGTCGAAGGCACGATCGACGACATGCTGAAAAGCGAGGAGCCGTGGGTAAAATCCTATTTCCGCGGAAAACGCGCCCGGCAACTTGATCTTGCGGCTCGCGCACAGCCATAAGTGAGGTAATGGAAACCAGAGCCAACTACGTCATTGTCGGCATTTTCACGCTGGCCGCGATCCTCGCGGCCTTCGCCTTCGTCTACTGGACGGCCGCGATCGGCGAGCGTGGCGAGACGACGCTGTTGCGCGTGCGCATCCCGGGCTCGGCTTCGGGCCTTGGCCGCGGCAGCTTCGTGCTGTTCAACGGCGTCAAGGTGGGCGACGTCAAACGGGTCTATATCGATGTCGACAACCCGACGGTCGCCATCGCCGATACCGAGATCGACCGCATGACGCCGATCACCAAGTCGACGCAGGCCGATATCGGGCTCGCCGGCCTCACCGGCCAGGCCAATATCGAGCTGAAAGGCGCCGATCCAAAGGAAGTGAAGCTGCTCGACCAGGCCGAGAAAGAAGGCAGGGTTCCGGAGATCGTCGCCAATCCGTCGGCCGTGACCAACCTGCTGCAGACCGCGCAGAACATCTTCACGCGTGCCGACAAGGTGCTTTCCGAGTTGGAAGGCTTCACCAAGGATGTTCGCGGACCGCTGACGCAGACAGTCAAGAACGTCGAGACCTTCTCCAACGCGCTGGCCAAGAATTCGGACGGCATCGATAAATTCCTGTCCGCCGTGAGCTCGCTTTCGGAGCAATTGCAAAATGTGTCGGGCCGACTCGACAGCACGCTGAAGGCGGCCGAGGGCCTGCTCAATTCGGTCGACAAGGACCGGATCAAGAGCATCGTCGCCAATGTCGACACTGTCACCGCGAACCTCAAGGAAACCAGCGGGCAGTTGGACGGCATGCTGAAGAACGTCGATGCCGCGGTGGGGTCGGTCAACGACTTCGCCAAGCAGACGCAAGGTACGCTCGCCAAGGTCAACGGCGTTCTCGATGGGATAGATCCGGCGGATGTCCGTACGGCGCTCGCCAACATCCAGAAGGCGAGCGACAGCGCCAACAAGGCGGCCGCCGACATCGCCAAGGTCACCGACAAGATCGCCAACCGCTCCGACGACATCAACGATACGATCAAGAATGCCCGCCAGCTTGCGCAACGCCTCAACGACGCCTCCGTGCGCGTCGACGGGATTCTCGAGAAGGTCGACAAGCTTCTCGGGTCCGGTGAAGCCAATGGCGTAATGGCCGATGCTCGGGCGACGCTGAAGTCCTTCAAGCAGGTTGCCGATACGCTGAACTCTCGGCTGGGCACCATCGTCGACAATCTGTCGCGCTTCTCCGGCCAGGGCCTGCAGGATGTCGAGGCGCTGGTCCAGGCCAGCCGGCGCTCGATCAGCCGAATCGAGGAAGCGGTGACAGATCTCAGCCGAAACCCGCAGCGCATACTGACGGGCGGCGAGGGGGAGGTCCGTCAGTTTGACGGCAGGGCACGGCGTTGACTTCCGCTGCTGCGAACGCCAAGAACATGGATTGCAGCTGTAAGTTGATCGTCAGATCCGGGGACAGTGGGGATCGCGCGTGAAGTTAGTGAGAGGGTTGAAGTCCGTTGCTGCCGCGACGCTCGTGTTCACGCTTGCAGGCTGCGCGGTACTGGGGGGCAGGCCGGCGCCGCTCGACACGTTCGAGCTTTCCGCGCCTTCGCTCGACATGCGAGGCCACAGCCGCCGCCAGATCCTGATCGCCCAACCCTCGGCGCTGAAGGCGCTGGACAGCCAGAACATCGTGATCAGGCCGTCCGACCAGTCGATCCAGTTCCTCAAGGGCGCGCAATGGGCGGACCGCCTGCCGCTGATCGTGCAGGCAAGGCTCGCCGAGACTTTTCAGCGCTCCGGCAGCTTTGCCGGTGTCGGCAAGCCGGGCGAGGGTTTGGCGATCGACTACCAGATCATCGTCGAGGTGCGGTCCTTCGAAGTCCGGGTCAATGGCGGCGAACATGCCGATGTCGAGCTGTTCGTGCGCATCCTCAACGATCGCAATGGCGAGGTGCGCGCCTCGAAGGACTTCACGGCCAGCGCACCGGTCTCGGGCGGCGGAAATGCCGCTTATGTCGGTGCCCTGGACAACGCGTTCGGCCAAGCGGCGAAGGACATCGTCCGCTGGACCGATTCGGTGATCTGAACGAATGCGCGTGCCGGTGCGGTGCCACGCAGGCTACAAACACTCGAAGACGTCTGCCTGCAATTTTTCGGATTTCAACAGATGTTGCAGGGTGTAGGTCAGCGATAGCGCATCGTCGAGCGCGTCGTGTGCCCGCAACGGAGCGTGGTCGACGCCATAATAGTCCGCCAGCTTGTTGCTGGGTGTCCTCGCCAAATCTTCGATCGGCATCCCCGCCGCTAGCAGCAGCTTGACTGCATTGTCGAACCGGTTGGCTGGTATGGAAACGGGAATGCCGGCGACATAACAACTGATCGCGACCATGTTCAGCTCGTCCTTGCCCCAGGACCAAAAGCGCGCACCGTCGGAGAAGCGGTCGATGTCGGCAAGAGCTTCTGCCAATCCGACTCCCTCGGTCTCCAGGGTTTCTTCAGTGATGCCGGTGAGCTGGGTGAAAAACGGATCAAGCGCGTATCCCCGGCCGAATCGGTCAATCGGTTGCACATAGGCGCGGTGCGTGCCTAATAGGGGAAACTCCCCCTCAAGTCCGAGCTTTACTGCGCCGACCTGGGCTATGACCGGATCGGGATCATGAGCCGCGCACCAAAATCTGCGTTGCGAGCCTTGGAGGCAAAGAAATTCGCAGTCGAAGATTATCGCTGTCTTCAAGGCCTTCCCGCCAATTCGAAGATGGGACCTGCGTCAAACTGGAAGTGGATTCTAAAATGAAGAAGCGGAGCAATGGCCCCGCTTCAGTGTCTGATATGTGCCCCGCTCAGTGCAGGCGGCCGCTGGCGTGGGCCAGCATCGTGTAGACCTTGCCGGTGTCCGACGTGAGATAGGTTTGCGCCATGATGTTGTCGCGGTCGTTGCGCGACACATCCTTGAGCAGCTTCTCGAAATCGTCGCAGTAGCGGTCGACGGCGGCGCGGAACTCGGCCTCGGCCTGATACTTGCGGCGGATCTCGTCGAAGGTCTGCTGGCCCTTCAGCGTGTAGAGCCGGCGCGTGAACACGTCGCGCTCGCCGCGGCGGTAGCGGTTCCACAGCTCGATCGAGGCGTCATGGTCGATGGCGCGGGCGATGTCGACGGACAGCGAATTGAGCGATTCCATGACATGCAGCGGCGAACGCTGGGCAGGGGTCGCGCGCGGTGCTTCCGCGGGCGTCGCCGGCTTCAGCTCTTCCTCGCGCGAGGCGTTGGTCAGGAGATCGCGCACCCAGCCGCCCTGCTGCGTGCGGCCGTTCGGATCGCGGCGCGGCGCTTCCGCCGGGCGCTCGAGATCGAGGGTGCCGCGCAGCGTCGTCTCGCCGAGCGGTGCCTGCGGCGCCGGGCGCTCCGGCTGAGGCTGCTGCGGCGCCGGCGGGCGGCGCAGCGGCTGCTCGGCGGGGCGGGCGGGCGACTGCGGCGCGGGGCGCAGGGCGCGCGGCTCACCGGTCTCGCTGCTGCCGCTGCGGCCGGATTTCGCAACGATATCCGACAGTTCCTTGAGCGCGTTAATCTGCTCGGCGACGGCGCGGCGGATGGCCGAGGTCGATTCCTTGGCCTCCTCCGGCATCTCGATGACGCCTTTCTTGAGCTCGGCGCGGGTGAGGTCCAGCTCGCTCTTGATGGAGCCCGCAGTGCGCCGCATCTCCTCGGTCGCGTCGGCGAAGCGGCGCGTCGCCGAATCGACGACCTCGGCGATGGCGGTGCGAATCTTCTCCGCCGATTCCATCGTCCGGCCCTCGGCATTCTGCATCGTCTGGCCCACAAGAGTCTCGAAGGAGCGCATGACTTTCTCGAGGTCTTCCGACTTCTTGACCAGACCGACGGCGAGGTCTTCCAGCGACGACTGCCGCTCCAGCGTGTGCTCGAGATTGCTCTGCGCGGAGCTCAGCAGGTCCGAGGCGCTCGACAGCAGGCGGCTGTGCTCGTCGAACTTGGTCGCGATCGAGGCGACCTCGCGCAACGTCGCCGACGACAGATCGGTGAGCCGCGTCGTGTTGGAATCAACGAGGCGCGCCGAGCTGGCAAAGGTCTGGGCCGCCTTCTCGGTGGTCGCCGCGAAGCTCTGCGTGCTGCCGCTCAGGCGCTCCTCGACCTGGCCGAGATTGACGGCCGCCTGGTCGATCAGCTGACTGAGCTGCGCGCTGGAGGTGGTCATGCGGCCGATAAGGTCGGCAACGCTGTCGGCCAGCGTCGAGCGGGCGCCCTCGACCGCCGAGAGCGTCTCCGCGGTACGGTTGGCGAGCGCATTGACGAGGGCCGCGTTTTCGCTGCGCAGCTTCTCGGTCGCCTGTTCGGTGACCTCTTCCATCCTCTTTTGCAGCTCGGAGCCGCCCTGGGCGAAGCGCTCGACCAGCGGACGCGCCGTCTCGTCGAGAATCTTCGACATTTCGGCGGAGCGCGCCGCAAGCATGGTGTTGAGCTCGCGGGTGTTGGCGCCGATGGTCTTTGCCGCCTCGTTGGTGCTCTGGCCGATATGCTGGCCGACCGCGGTGAAGGTTTCGGCAATGACGTTGGCGCGCGAGATGAGCTGCGCCTCGGCGCTGGAGACCTGCTCGTTGAGCTTCTGACCCATCGTTTCGGCGCCATAGGCGAGCCGGTTCTCGACGCTCGCAACCTGCTCCTCGACACGGGCCGCGGCCGCAGCGGCGCTCGAGGCCAGGCGTTCGTCGGCACCGGCGAGCGCCTGCTCGATCTCACGGGCGTGGACGGCGAGTTCCTGGCCGGTCTGGCGGGCACGGTCGGCGACGCGCTGCTCGGTGGCGGCGAATGCGCCGACAATGGTGTCGGCATGTTCGCCGATGGTCGAGGTGCTGCTGGCGATGCGCGACACCAAACGGTTGTCGGCGTCGTCGAAGATGCGGGCAATTTCAGACGCCCGCGACGACAGCGCCTCCGCACCTTCGGCAATGCGCGAGATCAGATGCTGGTCGGCGGCGTCGAAGATGCGGCCGAGATCCGAAGCGCGGGCGGCCAGCGCTTCGGCCGATTCGGTGATGCGCATGCTGAGGCGCTCGTCCGCGCCCTCGAAGTTGCGCAGGATGTCGCCGGCGCGGGCTGCGAGCGACTGCGCCGTTTCGACCGCGCGGGCGACCAGTTTCTGGTCGGCGGCGTCGAAGGTGCCGGCGATCTCGCCGGCGCGGGCGGCGAGCTTGTTGGCGGTTTCCTCGGCACGGGCCATGAGCGCGTTGGACGCGTCATCGGCGCGGGCCATCAGCATACTCGAGGTGTCCTGCGCGCGCTCGTGCAGGCGGCGGTCGGCCTGCTCGAAGGCGTTGGCAATCTCTTCGGCCCTGGCGAGCAGCGCAGCCGAAGTCTGTTCGGCGCGTTCGGCGATCTTGCGATCGGCGTCGCTGAAGGCAGCGCCCGCCTGCTCGTGCAGCGTGCTGGTGATTTCCATCACCTTGTCGCGCAGCGCGCCGGCAACGAAGACTGCGGTCTTTTCGAGGACGCCGCGGACATTGTCGACGCCGGCCGAAAGCGCACGCTCCATGGTGCCGGCCCGTTCTTCGATGACGCCGGTCTGGCGGCTGAAGGCCTGCTCGATCTTCTCGACATCGGCAGCGATCGCCGCCGAGATGTCGCTGCTCTTGGCCGCGATCTGGTCGATATGGCCGGACACCGAACGGTCGACCTCCTTGCGCGCTTCGGCGAGCTTGACGAGGTCATCTTCCAGCGCGCGGGCCAGCATGTCGCGGCCTTCGGACAGCTTGCCGATGTGACCGGCGATGACGCCGTCGATCTCCGAGCGGCTTTCCGCCAGCTTCTGCAGATCGGATTCAAGCGCTCGCTTGAGGATGTCGCGACCTTCGGCGAGCTTTTCCACCTGGCCGGAGACCAGCCCGTCGATGCCGGCGCGGCTCTCGGCGAGCTTGGCCAGGTCGGCCTCGAGGGCGCGCGTGAGGACATCGCGGCCTTCCGCGAGCTTGTCCACCTGGGCGGCAACGAGGCCGTCGATCGAGGCGCGGCTTTCGGCGAGCTTGGCGAGGTCCGCTTCGAGCGCACGCTTGAGGATATCGCGGCCTTCGGCCAGCTTCTCCACCTGGCCAGCGACCAGACCATCGATCGAGGACCGGCTTTCGGCCAGCTTGGCGAGATCGTCCTCCAAGGCCTTGGACAGGGTCGAGCGGTCCTGGACCAGCCTGTCGGCGTGGGTCTGCATGAGGCCGCTGGCATTGGCCATGTCGGCATCCAGGACGCGCGACAGCTCGGCGCGATGGTCGGCGATCTTCTGCGAATGATCGACGATGGCGCTCTGGATGGTGTTGAGGTCCGCTTCCAGCGCGCGTTTGAGGATATCGCGGCCCTCGGCAAGCTTCTCGACCTGGCCGGCCACCAAGCCATCGATGCTGGAACGGCTCTCGGCCAGCTTGGCCAGATCGTCCTCGAGCGACTTCGACAGCACGGCGCGGTCCTGGACGAGCCTGTTCTGGTGATCGGAGATTGCGCCGCCGACGGTCTGCAGGTCGGCCTCCAGGGCCTGCGACAGGTGAGCGCGTTCCTCCTGCACCTTCTCGGAGTGTCCCGCAATGGCACCCCTGATGGTGTTGATGTCGGCTTCCAGGGCACGCTTCAAGATATCGCGGCCTTCGGCGAGCTTCTCGACCTGGCCGGCGACCAGGCCGTCGATCGAGGCGCGGCTCTCGGCCAACTTGGCGAGATCGGATTCGAGCGTCTGGGACAGCAGGCTGCGGTCCTCGACAAGCCTGCCGGCGTGGCTGTCGATCAGGCTTCGGATTCCGCTCAGGTCGCCCTCCAGCGCGCGGCTGAGTTCACCCCTGTCCTCCGCGAGCTTGGCCGAATGGGTCTCGATCAGGTCCCTTATCCCGGCGATGTCGGTCTCCAGCGCCTTGGCGAGCACGGCGCGGCCCTCGGCGATCTTCTCGACCTGGCCGGCGACCAGGCCGTCGATCGAGGCGCGGCTGTCCGCCAGTTTGCCGAGATCGGCCTCCAGCGCGCGCGCCAGAATGTTGCGGCCCTCGGCCAGCTTGCCGACATGTCCAGCGACCATTTCGTCAATTATGGTGCGGGCTTGCACGAGTTTGCCGGAGTCTTCGTTCAGCGCCTGGGAGAGGCGGTTGCGACTCTCTTGGAGCTGCTCGAGATGGGCGCCGAGCGAGGCGTCGATGGCCGCGTGGGACTCGTTGACCTTGCGCAGGTCCTCTTCCAGCGCGCGAGAGATAAGGCTGCGGCCCTCGGCCAGTTTTTGGACCTGACTGGCCACGGCCTCATCGATGCCGGCGCGACTCTCGGCGAATTTCGCGAGGTCCTCCTGCATGGCGGCGGCCATACGGTTGCTGCTGTCGGAGAGCTTCCGGCTGTGGTCTTCGATGGCTTCGTCAATGCCGGCGCGAGCATCGGCGAGGCGCTGGATGTCGGAGTCGAAGGCGCGCGACACGACATGGCGGGCCGCCTCCATGCGTCCGGCGAAATCCGTGGCGCGGGCTTCGAGCATGGAAGAGGTCGACGAGATGATGTCGGCCATGTCGGCACCGATCTGGGTCTTGCCCTGATCGATCATCGACGACAGCTGGTCCTTGCTCTCGGCGAAGGTGTTGGCGATCTCGCGCGCACGTTCGACCAGAGTTTCGTTGATCTGGCGGGCACGCGCTTCGAGCGCGGCATTGAGCTTCTGGGTGCCGGTGTCGAGTGCTTCGGCGCGGGTCTGGAACTCGCTGATCAGCGCCTGGCCGCGCTCGGCCAGCGTCCGCTCGATGCCGCTGAGGCTTGCTTCGAACTCGGAGTTCAGTGTGCGGGCGGCGCCGCCGAGCAGCGAAACCATGCCGTTGGTGCGATCGTCAAGAAGATCGGTCAGCGAACGGGTAAGGCCGTCCGTGGTGTCGGTCAGCTTGGCGATGCGGGTGTCGAGCAGGCTGGCAAAGGCCTCGCCCGAGGTCGACAGGCGGTCGGTGATCGTGTCGAGCCGGGTTTCCACCGAATCGAAGATCGACAGCGAGCTCTCGTTGATGCGATCGATCAGCGTGTCGCCCGAATTGTTGATCGTCATCGACAGCTTGGTCGAGGCATTGAGGATCGAATCGCGGATGATATCGCTGGCGGCACCGATCTCGTCGCGCAGCGTCTCGTGCGCGCCGTGGATCGAAGCGCGCACGCGCTCGGCATGGCTAACGACAGCTTCGCGCTCGCTGCCCAGCCCGTCGACCAGCGAGCGGATACGCGCTTCGTTCTCGGAATAGGAGCGCTCGATCTGGTTGACTTCGCTGTGGACGAGGGTTTCGAGCTCGACGGCGCGGGCCAAAGTGCGTTCGATGCCTTCACCCATGGCGGCGACCTCGCGGCGAACGGCCTGACCGATCATCATGACGCGGTCTTGGGCAAGGTTTTCCGGCTCGGCGAGGCGGAAGGCCACTTCGGTCATGGATTGCGCGGCGATGCGCATTTCCTGCGCGCGCCGGATCATGGCGGCGAAGGCCCAGAACAGGATGACTGGGATGATCGCCGCGACCGCCAGGCCGATCAGCTCGGGGCGGGCGAAGAACTGGTCGAGAGTGCGGATCTGCCAGATGCTCGGCCCGAACAGCAGGTTGGCGAGGCCGCCGGCGCCCGCGATCCAGGCGAGTGAAATGAACGCGATCACCCAGTAAACGGTGCTCGAAGCGCGCCGGTTGAGGCCATGCAGAAGCGTCCGGTAATCCTTTTGGCGATCGTCATTGGCCGGCGTGAAACCGGCAGGAGCCGGCGTAAAACCGTTCGGTTGCGAGGCGCGCGATTCGAGCGGGCGCAGTTCCGCCGGCTTCGGCTGGGGCGCCGCCTTCGCGGCCTGAGGCTCATTTGCCGGCTCGATTCTATGGCTGCGGCCTTCGCGCGCCAGTTCATCCGCGGCCGCCGAAATCTGGGCCTCGAGATCTTCCATCGACGCCGCCATGTCGAGCCCGCCTTCGTCGCCGTTCAGGTCAAGGTCAAGCGCCTTTTCCAGTTCCGCGGCCACGTCGCTCTCGAGAGATTTGGTCGTCGTCGGTTTCTTAGCCATGCCTTCGCTACCCTGTACTAGCTGCCGCGGGACTTATGATTTTGGCCTGATTCTGGCTTGTCTGGTCCCAGACAGGAGGCTGAAAATGGACGTTCGTATCGTAATGACACACACGGGTAAAGAAAACATGCATTCCCGGCGATACGTAAAACTTTAAATATAAGGTTAACGAGAGCGTGATTTGGCTGCCTCCGTGACAACATTTTTCCCCGGCAATCGTTAACCCGTTGGCGACGGGAATCCGCCTATTTTCGGGCCGCCGGCCGCCTTTTCTTGGAGTAGCAGTGCGTATGCGTGGCGAGATTGGTATTGCGTTTTCCATGCCCGGCGGGGACGTGTCGGGGACGGCAGGTTCGCGACCTGTGGATATGGCCCACCTTGCGCGGCAGACGATGGATGATCGCGCGCTCGAACAGGAGGTGCTGGCGCTGTTCGTGCAGCAGGCGCTTTCGGTGCGCGACAAGATCGTCGATGCCGATGCCAAGGAACGGGTGCTCCTTGCACACGGCCTGAAAGGCTCGGCCCGCGGCATCGGCGCCTTTGCCGTCGCCGAATGCGCTGCAGCCATTGAAAAGCAGCCTGAGGATGGTCGCATCCTGAGGAAGCTGGGCGTGCTGATCGATGAAGTGCGGGACTTCATCGCCGCCATCAGCCGGTAGTCCTCCAGGGAGCACATCCAGAAAAAACGTCATGCGGTGGCGCTTTCGCGCCGCAGTTGACTTGTCCGGCGGAGTGATTATCTCGGCTGCGACTCCTCAGGTGACAAATGGCCAAGCTGACTTACATCGCCAATGACGGTACTCAATTCGACGTGGAGGCCGAGAACGGCTCGACCGTCATGGAAAACGCGATCCGCAACGCGGTGCCCGGCATCGAGGCCGAATGCGGCGGCGCCTGCGCCTGCGCGACCTGTCATGTCTATGTCGACGAGGCCTGGACGGGTGAGGTCGGCGAGCCGGAAGCGATGGAGGAGGACATGCTGGACTTCGCCTACGACGTCCGGCCCAACTCGCGCCTGTCCTGCCAGATCAAGGTGCGCGACGCGCTCGACGGGCTGGTCGTGCGCGTTCCCGAACGGCAGGGCTGAACCAAGTCTCCATTTCCAATTTTGCCGTAGCTGCTTGGCAGCGGGCCAATGCTCATGCACTGTCGCCAGCATTCCCAAAATGGGGCGGAGCTGATGACGGACACGATCAAGACGGACGTACTCATTGTCGGGGCAGGGCCGGTCGGCCTATTCGCCGTGTTCGAACTCGGGCTCTTCGACATGAAGTGCCATCTCATCGACATCCTCGACCGTCCCGGCGGGCAATGCGCCGAACTCTATCCGGAAAAGCCGATCTACGACATTCCCGGCTGGCCGATGATCACTGCGCAGGGTCTGGTCGACAAGCTGCTCGAACAGATCCATCCCTTCAAGCCGGACTTCACTTTCAACCGGATGGTCTCAAGCCTCGAAAAGCTCGAGGACGGCAGCTTCCGCGTCACCACGGACGAGGCTGAGGTGTTCGAAGCCAAGGTGGTGGTGATCGCCGCCGGCGGCGGCTCATTCCAGCCCAAGCGACCGCCCATCCCGGGCATCGAGAGCTACGAAGGCAAGAGCGTGTTCTATTCGGTCCGGCGCATGGAAGATTTCCGCGGCCACGATCTCGTCATCGTCGGAGGCGGCGATTCGGCGCTCGACTGGACGCTCAACCTGCAGCCGATCGCCAAAAGCGTGACACTTGTCCACCGGCGTCCGGAATTCCGGGCTGCGCCCGACAGCGTCAACAAGATGTACGCCATGCAGGAGATGAAAGAGCTGGAATTCCTGGTCGGTCAGGTGAGCGGGCTCGCAGGCGCCGACGGCCAGCTCTCGTCCGCCACCATTAAGGGTGGCCCGGATGGCGACATCGAGGTGCCATGTACGCGCATGCTGCCGTTCTTCGGCCTCACCATGAAACTCGGGCCGATCGCCGAATGGGGGCTGAACCTGCATGAGAACCTCATCCCGGTCGACACCGAGAAATTCCAGACGTCGGTTCCCGGCATCTTCGCCATCGGCGACATCAACTGGTATCCGGGCAAGCTGAAGCTGATCCTCTCAGGTTTCCATGAGGTCGCCCTGATGGCGCAGGCCGCAAAACGCATCGTCAGCCCGGGCGAGCGCATCGTCTTCCAGTACACGACCTCGTCGACCAGCCTGCAAAAGAAGCTCGGCGTCCACGATTGACGTGATCATTCGGCGAGCACGGGCGCTGCGTGCTCGTCCTTGCCGCGCAGCGGCTTTTCCGGCATCAGCGCCAGCGCGATCAATGCAAGAACAAGAGTGATGCCGGCGGTGAGGAAGATCATCACGAACGGCATTGCCGATGTCAGCTCGATATGCGTCTGCGAGCCCTCGGCGGCGAGCGGCAGGCCGTAGCCGAGCGCGACGGCGCCGAGCAGGGCGACGCCAAGCGCGCCGCCCAGTGTGCGCAGGAAGGTCAGGACGCCAGTCGCGACACCGAGATGGGCGCGATCGACCGCATTCTGTACCGAGACGGTGCTGACCGGGAAGGTCGTGCCACTGCCGAGGCCAATGAGGGTCGTCAGGATTTCGACTTCGAGCAGCGACGCGTGTGTCGCAATGGCACTCAGCACCCCGATGCACGCGATCGCCAAACTGACGCCGACCATGGCAATGCGCTTGTAGTGGACGAAGCGCGGGATCATGCGGCCGCTGAAAGTGGCACCGGCAACGGTGCCGAGCAGGAGACCCAGCATGGCGATGCCGGATTCACTGACCGAGAGCCCGACGACCGATTGCAGATAGACCGGCAGGTAAACCGACGCCCCGATATTTGCCGCCTGCAGCAGGAACATCGACAACGTGCCGGCGAGCACGATCCGGTTGCTCAGCACCTCGAGCGAGATCAAAGGCTCACTGGCCCTCAGCAGCCGCAGCGCGAACAATGCCCAGAACACGGCCGAGCAGGCCACCAGCCCAAGGATTTCCGGCGAGAACCACGGATAGGTGCTGCCACCCCAGTTGAGCGCCAGAAGCAGCAGCGCCGTGGCGATCACCAAGAGCACTGCGCCCAGCCCGTCGATGCGGTGATGTTTGGCCGCGATCGGCAACTTCTTCAGCGGATTGTTGATGATGGCCATCGCCAGGAAGCCGATCGGCAGGTTGATCCAGAAGATCAACGACCAGTGGAGATGCTCTGCGAAGACACCGCCAAGCAGCGGGCCGGCGATGCTGGCGACCGCCCAGGTGCCGGAGATCCAGGCGGCGTAGCGGGCCCGCTCGCGTGGCGGCACCAGATCGCCGATGACGGTTTGCGTCAGCGCGAAAAGGCCGCCGCCGCCGGCCCCCTGGATCGCCCGGCCGATGACCAGCACCAGCATGTTGGGGGCCAGGGCGCTGACCAGCGATCCCAAAAGAAAGATCAGGATGGCGGCGTAGATGACCGGCCGGCGACCGTAGACGTCGGAAATCTTGCCGTAGAGCGGCGCCATCGCGGTGGCCGTCAGCAGATAGGCGGTCACGATCCAGGGCAGGTATTCGGCATGGCCGAGCGCGCGCGCGATGGTCGGCAAGGCAGGCGACACAATGGTCTGGTCAAGCGCCGCCAGAAGCATCGACAAGAGCACGCCGCCGATGATGGCGTTTTTCTCGCTCTCGCTGATCGACGGCGAGGCCATTGTCCTCATCGTCGTGCGATTGTCGACGGTCTGGTCCATGCGTCACTCTTTCAAGGTCGGTGCGCCGTCGGCAAGAAGCAGCCGGTGCGGGGCGTCCTGCGCCCGTCATTCGTATCTCGGTTTCCAAAGTCCGCCGGACGGCGAACCCGATATATGTCGGTCGATATAGGCCGTTTTCGACCGGTGCTCGAAAGTTTTTTGGAATCTGGCACCATTGTTTCGGCAGTATTGGCTTTCGCCGGCACCACCGCTCCAATGGTCAAGCCGGTGGCAACCGCCCGCTTTGGGTGCACTGCATCCGGTAGCGCAGGAGCCGGATGATTCGGCTCTCGAAATTGACGCTTTCGACGCGGTCGAACTGCACCTGGGCGCGATCGTGCTTGGCGAGGATGGCGGCCGAGATTTGGGCGGCCTGGGCCTTCGCGGCTTCGCAGGTCCTCTGCGGATAAGTCGCCTTCAGCGCGTCCTCGAGTTCGCGCGCGTGGTTCTTGGCGATCTCGACATGGCGCTCTTCATGGCGCTTGATGTCGGCCGACAGCGTATCCCAGAACAGCCTGACCTGCGGATCCGCCTTGCGCGGGCGCCGCCATTCCGGGAGGATCACCTTGACCTTCACGGTCACCTGCGCGTTCGCGATCCGGCAGGAATTCGCGGTCTGCGCGTAGCTGACGCGGGTGGTGAAGGCCATCTGCGTTGCGCCCGGATGCCGGGAGCCGGTGCTCTTCACTTCCGGTCCGTTTTTCGTCAGCTGTTTTTCGATGTCGTCCAGCGTGCGGCCGCCGACGCTGAAATAGCTGTAGGTCTTCACCAGATTCGCCGCGGCGGCCGGCGTGGCGGCCAGCGTGAGCATCAGGGCGCAGAGCAGGGAACGGTTCATCATGTTGCCTCTTCACGCACCTTGCTTTACGGCCGTTGCCGGCGCAACGAAATTGATTTCGCGCGGATCACGCATGGTTGATGGACAATGACGACAAGGCGGTGGCAGCTCGCGCATGGACGCCATCTCGACCTCGGCCCCAAGTCGGTTGTGGTCGGCATCCTCAACGTCACGCCGGATAGTTTTTCCGACGGGGGATTGTTCATCGCGCCGGAGAAGGCGATAGCCCAGGCGCGCCGCATGGCGGAAGAGGGCGCGGCCATCATCGACATCGGCGGGGAATCGACGCGGCCCGGTTTTGCCCCGATCAGCGCCGAAGAAGAGCAGACGCGGGTGCTGCCGGTCATCGAGGCGCTCGCGGCATCGGGCGAGGCGCTGATTTCGGTCGACACCTATCGCGAGGACACCGCGCGGCGGGCCGTCGCTGCGGGGGCGCATATCGTCAACGATGTCTGGGGACTGCAGCGCGAGCCCGGCATCGCGAGAGTCGCGGCCGAGACCGGCGCCGGCCTCATCATTATGCATACCGGCCGTGAACGCCAGAAGCTGCCGGACGTGATCGAGGACCAGCTTCTGTTCCTCAGCAAATCGCTGGAGATCGCGCGCGCCAGCAATGTTGCCGAGGACCAGATCGTGCTCGACGCCGGTTTCGGCTTTGCCAAGGAAACGACGGAGGAAAATCTCGATCTGATGGCGCGGTTCTCCGAGCTTCAGGCGCTCGGCTTTCCGCTGATGGCGGGAACGTCGCGAAAGCGTTTTATTGGCGGCGTCACCGGGCGCGAGCCCGCTGAGCGCGCTGTCGGCACGGCGGCCACGAGCGTCATTCTGCGGCTCAAGGGAGCCGATCTTTTTCGCGTCCACGATGTCGCAATCAACGTGGATGCGCTGGCGATGGCCGATGCTATGCTGGCGCGAGAAAAACTTTCTCCCGGACGCTGACGATGTATGTCATCCGCATGAAGAACTGCGCCTTCTTTGCCCGGCACGGCGTGCTGGACGAGGAGGAGACGCTCGGTCAGCGTTTTTATGTCGACGCCGAACTCACCGTCGAGCCCAGCCGGCCGCTGGAGGACGATTCGATCGAGGATACCGTCAATTACGGCATCGCCTTCGCGGTCATCGAGAAGATCGTCACCGGGCACCGGCGTTTCCTGATCGAGGCGCTGGCGCTGGAAGTGGCGAAAGCGCTGGCGGCGCGCTTTCCACAGATCAGGAAAGCGGAAATTACCGTGCGCAAGCCGAACGCCCCGGTTCCGGGCGTGCTCGATCATGTCGAGGTGACAGTTGTCTGGCCTCAATAGCGCCGTCTACCTTAGCCTCGGCGGCAATCTCGGCGATCCGGCGAAATCCATGGCCGCGGCGCTGCGCATGCTGGACGGCGACGACAAGACGCGCGTCACCGCTGTTTCCTCGCTCTACCGGACGCCGCCGTGGGGCAAGCTCGACCAGCCGGATTTTCTCAATGCCTCCGCCGGGATCGAAACGGCGCGCTCGCCTCGCGACCTGCTCGATCTCTGCCTGGACGTCGAGAGGCGCCTGAAGCGGGTGCGCGAGGAACGTTGGGGGCCGCGCCTGATCGACATCGACATTCTGGTGTTCGGTGACCGGGTGATCCACGAGACGGGTCTTGAGGTTCCCCATCCGCGCATGCTGGAGCGGGCCTTCGTGCTGGCGCCGCTGGCCGAGATCGCGCCCGACCTTGTGGTCGGCAACAAAAGCGTGTCGGAGCGGCTCGGCGCCGTCGATATTTCGGGGATCGAGCGGCTGCCGTCCGGCCGGGAGTGGTGGCTCGCTTAGATTAGCCGAGGGTGGGATTGGTTGGAGGAAGACGGATCTTGGCCGTGGCGATCATCCATTCAACCACTTCCACGGACACTTCATACTCAAACAGGGTCACGGTCATCTTCCTATCGAAATCCGAAAAGAAAATCTGGCCCACAATGTGCCCGTGTTGGTCGGCGAGTTCCAGATACATGCCATCGCGTTGGACGTCGCTTCCGATCGTGGCTTCGTAGGTCCGCCCTGCTAAGCTCGATTGTGTTTTCTATCCGCAGTTTGCTGTTCAGCCGGAGAAACCGCCGCCCTCGAGAAACGTCTTTTCCTCTGGCGTCGTCTCGCGGCCGAGCATTTTGTTGCGGTGCGGAAAGCGCCCGAAGCGCTGGATGATCTCCAGGTGCTCCTTGGCGTATTTAACATAATCCGGCGCCCTCGCCGCTGTGAGTTCGAGCGAGCGTTCCTGATCCGCGAGCGACTCCGAATGCTCGAAGGGGAGATAGAGGAAGACACGAAGCGCTTCTTCGAGCTCAAGATCCTGACCGGCGGCGATCGCCAGGTCGGCGAAATGCCTGGCCAGCGGATCGGTCGCGTACATATGTCCGGTGCCGCGGAAGCAGTTGCGCGGAAACTGGTCGAGCAGGATCATCAGCGCCAGCGATCCTTCGGCATGCTCGCTCCAGGCGTCGCATTCGCGCCGGGCGGCGGCGTGGTGCAGCTCGAGGAAGCAGTCGCGGAAACCCGAGTCGAACGCGTCGTTCTTCTCGAACCAGGCGTCCTCGCCGGCATCGCGCCAGAATTTGGTGACGGCAAGCGCCCGCGGGTCGAGTTCTGCCATGCGCTGCTCCTCAGCTCTTCGTCTCTGCCTTGTTCAGCACGCCGGCCGTCTCTTCGTTCAGCGCCCGGCCGGCGCGGCGCGGCTGCGCGAGCGGGGTCGGGATCGGCGTGCCGATATTGCCTTTGAGAAAGCGCTGGCCGGCGCGGATACCTTCGGCGAGCTGTGTCTCGATGCGAGCTGTGTCGCGGCGGCGAACGTCCTCGATCACCTCGGCTACCTCCTCCGGATCGATGCCCAGCGCTTCCAGGGCCGAGCCGCCGAAGACCAGCGCCGATTCAAAGGTCTCGCGCAACTGATAGTCGACGCCGGCGCGGATGAGTTGCAGCGCGGTGCCGCGGTCGAAGGCGCGCGCCAGGATAGTAACCAGCGGGAATTCGGCCTTGATCAATTGCGCGATGCGCACGGCCACGTCCGGTTTGTCGACGCAGATCAGCACGGCGCGCGCGCGGCCAGCGCCCGCCGCACGCAGGATGTCGAGCCGCGTGCCGTCGCCGTAATAGACCTTGAAGCCGAAATCGGCCGCCGCCTGGATCATCTCGACCTCATTGTCGATGATCGAGACGTCGAGGCCGCGCAGAAGCAGCGGCTGGCTGGCGATCTGGCCGAAGCGGCCGAAGCCGATGATCAGCACGCTTCCGGTTAGCCCGTCGGCGATGTCGACGCCTTCCAGCGATTGCTCGTCGCGCGGGGTGAGGTAGCGCAGTGCCAAGATAGCCACGGGCGTCAGCACCATGGAGATGATGACGATTGCGGTCAGCGTGGAATTGGCCTGGCCGTCGATGATGCCGACGACGGCGGCCGAGGAATAGAGCACAAAGGCGAATTCGCCGCCCTGCGCCATGACGACGGCGCGCTCGAGCGCCTCGCGATGGCCGCTCTTGAGCATACGCGCGACCAGATAGATGCCGAGCCCCTTCATGACCATATAGGCGACGACATAAATGGCGACTAGGCGCCAGTTCTGGGCGACGACGCCAAGGTCGAGCGACATGCCGACGGCAAGAAAGAACAGGCCGAGCAGGATGCCGCGAAACGGCTCGATATCGGCTTCGAGCTGGTGGCGGAAGGTCGATTCGGAGAGCAGCACGCCGGCGAGGAACGCACCCATCGCCATCGACAAACCGGAAAGCTGCATGGCTAGCGCCGACCCAAGCACCACCAGCAGGGCGGCGGCCGTCATCACTTCGCGGGCGCGGGCATCGGCCAGGATGCGGAAGAGCGGGTTGAGCAGATAGCGACCGGCCACGACGAGGCCGACGATCGCCGCGATCCCGATCCCCACTTCGGTCAAGCGCTCAGACAGGCTGGTCTCCGCGCCCCCCGGCGCCAGGAACGCCACCAGCGCCAGAAGTGGCACGATCATCAGGTCTTCGAGCAGAAGGATCGAGACGATGCGCTGCCCTTTGGGCGCGGCGATCTCGCCGCGCTCCTCGAGCAGTTGCATGACGATCGCGGTCGAGGTCAGCACGAAGCCGGCGCCGGCGACGAAGGATTGCGCGATCGGAAAGCCTCCGGCCAGGCCGACAAGCGTCAACAGAACGGCGCAGACGCCAACCTGCAGCGCGCCGAGACCAAAGATTTCCCGGCGCAGGCCCCAGAGTCGCGACGGCTGCATTTCCAGGCCGATGATGAACAGGAACATGACGACGCCAAGCTCGGCGACGTGAAGGATGGCTTCCGATTCGGAAAAAATGCGGAGGCCGAACGGCCCGATGACCACACCGGCAGCGAGATAGCCGAGGATGGAGCCCAGCCCGATGCGCCTGAAGATCGGCACGGCGATCACGCCGGCAGCGAGCAGCGCCACTACCTGTACGAGATCGCTGCCCGATGCTTCAGCCGCCATGACTACCGTCCTTTCGTTTCAGCACTCCTTGCATGCAGCGGGAGTGCGAGGCAAGGGCAGGGGGCCTGGCAGGAAGAGCAGGGGTGTCGGCCCGAAAACGAGCGTGTGCCGTCAGGCAAACTCCCGCTGCAGCTTCGTACACAAGTTTACGGAGCCCGGTCGTTGCGCGCCGCCACAATCAAAGGTTAAGGCCGGTAGGCTTTGGCTATGGAGCTTCAGCCTTTGGAGGGCAGCGGCGATGGGCCGCTGCCTTTTTTTGAGGAGATGACTGACATGAAGAAGTTTTTGCTCGTTGCCGTTGGCGTTGCGGCGCTGGCCGTTTCGGCCTGTTCGAAGGGACCGGAGTGCACACAGGAGATCGCCGCCAAGAAGGCGCAGGACATGGCTGCCGCGCTTCAGGAAGCAATCACCAAGGATCCGAGCAAGGCGGCTGATCTGACGGCCAAGGTGCAGGCCGTGACGACGAAATATCAGAATGCCACGACGCTGGACGAAGCCTGCAAGGCATATGACGAAGTGACTGCCGCCATCAAGGGTTGAGCCAAGTCAAAACGAAAGAAGGCGGTGGCCATTGGCTGCCGCCTTTTGTCTTCCTCGATCGCCCTTTGCTCAGTTCTTCGCGATCGAGCCGACTTCGACCGTGTCGACCCGCTTTAGGCTCATGCCGATGACCGGCACCAGCTGCTTGTCGACGCGCACGGCGACCGTCACGGTCATCGAATTGTCGTCGGGAACGCGCGCCTGCATGACGCCGTTCAACTGATTGCGGTTAATGGTGAAGACGACCTTTTGGGGATCGACGACATTGCCGCCGACAATGTCCATGCCGTTGCCGGTCGAGCCGCCCATGAAAGTGCCTTTGTAACCATCCCGGCCCCGGCGTTCGACCGTCGCCGACATCTTCTGGGTGAAGACGCCGACCCGGCAGTCGCCGTCTAGCGTCATGCCGACCTTGCCGTCCGGCGTGGAACCGTTGAAATTGCAGGTGAATTTCGTGCCCTTGTATTTGCCGGCGATGATTTCGCCAGGGCCGACCCATTTGCCTTCGACCGAGCGGAAAAACTGCTTGTCAGCCTCTGCTCCAAAGGCCCTTTCGACGAGGCCGAGCGGTACGGCGGCCGCAACCGTTGCGGTCATGACGCAGGACAAGATTACGCTTCTCATTGACAACACCCGGCACGAACGAGTCTGCTGTTGGAACCAGAGTGACCATGAAGAAGATTGGTTAATGCTTCGTCACTGGCGACCGTTTCTGCATTTACCTTACTGCTCGCTTCGGCCATCCTTTCGCGTCGCGAACGAGGTCAATGCCGAGAGGAAATCGCCTAGCCCCGGTCGCTTTACCGCAATGAACGGCAGCGGGCGCGTCGTTTCCATCGCCGCGATGCCGATGCGCGCCGTCATCATGCCGTTGACGACGCCTTCACCAAGCTTTGCCGAGAGCTTCGCGGCAAGGCCGTGGCCGACGATCTGCTGCACGAAACTGTCGCCGACGGCGATCGAGCCGGTCACCGCGAGATGGGCGAGCACACCGCGCGCCAGGCGGAAGAAGCCCAGCGTGCCGGGACGGCCGCCATAAAGTTCCGACAGGCGCCGGATCAACCTGCCGGCTTCGAACACGACATAGGCGACGTCGACCAACGCGCGCGGGCTGACCGCCGTCACCAGCGAGACGCGCTTCGCGGCCTCCAGGATCATCATCTTGGCGCGGGCATCGAGCGGCGACAGAATCTCGGTCTCGGCGAGCCGCACCAGATTGGCGCCATCGATGATCTCGCCTCGCAATTCGGCGAGCGAGCGGCGGCCGGCCGCGGTCTCCGGTTTTGCCGCGACGAAGGCGGAAAGCTCGTCGACCAGAGCGCGCGCGGCCTTGGGGTCGTCGCGCGCCACCGCATCCACGGCCCGTCGCTGTAGTTTCTCGACCTCAGCGAGGCGTGCGATGGCGAGGAACTCGCGGATCAGGACGATCAGCAGCGACAAAAGCGCGATGGCCGCCATGCCGGCCGCCAGCCAGCCCAGCCATTCGGCGCGCGCGAAAAGATCACGGATGAGCTGATCCGTCCACAGGCCCACCGCGAGCGAGACAAGCACGCCGAAAGCTCCGAAAAACAGGCGTGCCAGCAGCGAGCGCCTCCTTGGAGCGGTCGCCGGTGGCGGCGGGGCCTGCTCAATATCCGGCTGGTCGAAAACGTCGATCTCCGAGGGAATGACGACGGCGACATCGGCCCTGGCGGCGCGTGGCCTGCGCACGGGCTGTTCGGCGCCACGCTTCTGCGGCGCCTCGTGCCTTGGCGCGGACTCGGGCTCGATGCGGAAGGCCGCCGGTTTGCGGGGCGGATTCATGCCAGACGATCTCCGATCAGGAACTGAAGCGCGCGGTCGAGGCGAATATGCGGCAAAGACAGCGTGACGCCTTCGGCCGTCCGCTCGAGCTTCGGCGGACGAAAGCGCACGAAACGGATCGCCGGTTCATTGTTTTCCGCCTGCTGCCCGGAAGCGTCGAACACGGGATCGACCTTTTCCGGCAAGTCACCGGGAAATATGGCTGTTTCGGCTTTGCCGTCGAATGTCTCGCCGTTGATCTTCTCGCCTCTCAAGGGCGTGCCGATGATCACCGGCAATGTCTCGCGGCCTTGCTTCACGGTGCCCTGGCGGGTCGAGCGCACCGCCGCCATGGCGACCACATCGACATCGGCGCCGCTGAAATTGGCCCGCGCCACCGCCCGGTCGGCCAGGCGGCGCACGATCGCCTGCAGCCGGTCATGGCTTTCGTGGTGCAACTGGTCAGCTTTGGTCGCCGCCACCAGGATGCGGTCAATGCGCCTCGAAAACAGGTCGGTGACGAAATTGCCCCGCCCGGGTCGGAAGCAGGAGAGGATTTCGGTGACGGCCCGTTCGAGGTCGGCCATGGCGGCCGGGCCGGCGTTGAGCGCCTGCATGGCGTCGATCAGCACGATCTGGCGGTCGAGACGGGTGATGTGCTCGCGAAAGAACGGTTTTACGACATGCGTCTTGTAGGCCTCGTAGCGGCGCTCCATCATCGCCTGCAGCGATCCGGGGCGGCGCCGTTCGGACAATTTCATCAGCGGCGCGAAGGTCAGCGCCGGCGAGCCTTCGAGATCGCCCGGCATCAGGAAACGACCCGGCGGCAGCGTCGACAGCGCACGTTCGTCGAGCTTGCAAGCCTTGAGATAGGCGGCGAAGCTTTCGGCGAGACGGCGCGCCGTCATCTCGTCCGCGTCGGCGTCCGGATCGACCGAGGAGGCCAGCTCCTGCCACGCCTGTGACAGGTCGGAGCGGACCGGCAGGGCGGCCAGCTCCACCGCCTCGCGCGAAAAATCGGCGAAAGATTTACCGAGCAGCGGCAGGTCAAGCAGCCATTCGCCGGGATAATCGACGATGTCGATCGACAGCTTTCCGGCCGAAAACAGCCGGTTCCAGCCGGAGGCCGACTCGTATTCGATGGTCAGCCTCAGCTCTGAAATGGCGCGCGTCGAATCCGGCCAGACACGGTCGTCGACCAGGGCCGCGACATGGTCCTCGTACTGGAAGCGCGGGACGGCGTCGTCCGGCTGCTCCTCGAGCAAGGCGCGGGCGATGCGGCCCGATTTTTGCGCTTCGAACAGCGGCAGCCGCCCGCCATGGATAAGGTTATGGACGAGAGCGGAAATGAACACCGTCTTGCCGGCGCGGGAGAGGCCGGTGACGCCCAGTCGCAGGGATGGGGAGAAGAGCCCGGCGGCCCGGCCCGACAACGTGTCGAGCGCAATCCTCGCCTCGTCGGTGAAAGTGGTCAGCGATGATGCCAAATCTGCCTCTGGGTCGCCCGTCAGGGCCGATATAGGCCTTGGGCAAGGCGTTTGAAATGGTGTCAGAGATCGGCGGGACTGAGAAAGGCCTCGAGATAACCACGGCCTTGGCCTGCTTCACCGAGATTGCCGGGAAAACGCACGACGGCGAGTCCGGAAGTGGGAAAGCCGTGGTTGAGCATGCCTCGCGCGGTCTCATCGCCGTCGCCCGACACCGCCATGGCCAGGTCCTCGGTCATCGGATTGTGGCCGATCACCAGCAATGAGCCGGCCCCGCTGTTCTTACGAATGATTTCGAGATAACCGGCGGCATCTTCGCTGTAGAGTGTGTCGAAGAACAGCACCCGGCCGGTGTCGGTGCGGCCCGCAAGGCCTTCCAGGGTCTGCCGTGCTCGCTTGGCGTTGGAGCAGAGCGTGACATCCGGCACGTAGTCCCGGGCCCGCATGGCGTCACCCATCGCCTCAGCGTCGGCCATGCCCGATTCGTCGAGCGGACGATCGAAGTCACGAACACCGGGCAGCGCCCATCCGGCTTTGGCATGCCTCAACAGATAAAGTCTGCTCAACCGGCTCCCCCTTTATGTTGAATACGCTGAGCGTTTTGGCGATTAGTCACCAGAACGGTGTCGTGCACAATGGCATAGGACGCGCAACCGCGCCGAATCGCTGATGATTTCGATCCCGACCGTTGAGAAATGGCTGCCGCGAATGCCTGCTGCTGCGAAGACTAACAAATGCGTGAAACTGTTATTGTTTCCGCTTGTGCAGCCCCTTGTCCGCGAATATATAGGCGCCAAATTTGGGGTTGTTGGGTGAGTCGAATGAACGACATCGTTACCGCCGATTACGTACCCTCCGAAGACGAGCCGTTCATGAACGAACGGCAGAAATCATACTTCCGCCAGAAGCTTATCACATGGAAGAATGACATCCTTCGCGAAGCGCGTGAAACACTCGAAATCCTCCAGCAAGAAAACGCCAACCATCCCGACCTAGCCGACCGCGCCTCTTCCGAAACCGACCGAGCCATCGAACTGCGCGCCCGCGATCGCCAGCGCAAGCTGATCTCGAAAATCGACTCCGCGCTGCAGCGGATCGACGAAGGCACCTATGGCTATTGCGAGGAGACCGGCGAGCCGATCGCGCTGAAGCGGCTCGACGCCCGCCCGATCGCGACGCTGTCGATCGAGGCGCAGGAGCGCCACGAACGCCGCGAGAAGGTCTACCGCGACGACTGACGCGGGTTGGGACAGACGCAGGTTTTGCGAAAATGGCCGGATCTTTCCGGCCATTTTCTTTTTGAGCGGCCGATCCTTTCCGGATCAGCGTTTGTGGCTGGCCAGCTCGCCGAGAAGCTTGGTCATCTCGTCATCGAGCGAGGGCTTCGCCGCCGGCTTGCTTGCCGGTTTGGGATGGGACTCCTCCAACGATGCCTCGAGCTCGTGCATCAGTGTGTCGTCGATCGAGTCGTTGGAGGGCTGCGGCGGGGCCTGCCGGCTGGTACCATTCGTCCCATACGCAGGGAGCGGCATGACTTTCGCGGCCGGGGGAGGCGGTACCAGCGGCTTTGCCGGAGGGGGCGCCGCGCGCGGGCGCGACACGGGCTCGCTCACGGGAGCCGGCGCCGGTGCGGTCGGCTGCCTGGCCGGGGCGGGTGCGGGCTGAGGCGCCCGCGGGCGCGGCGCGGCGGCCTGCTGCTGGCCGCTGTCTCCGGTCAGCGCCGGACGGCGAGGTGCTGCCAGCCTTATGTCTCGTTCGACCACGACATCAGTCGGGCCGCCGATCAGGATGAGGTGTTCGATATCGTCGCGCCGCACCAGCACCAGCCGGCGGTGGCTGTCGACAGCGGTGGCGTCCATGACGGCGAGCCGTGTCTTGCGATTCCGGCCTCCGGCAACGAAGGTGCCGAAAGTCAGGTTGCGGACTACCTTGATGACGAGCAGGACCACGACCAGCAGAACAAGGGCCGCGAACGTCCATAGAATTGCAGCGACATAACCCGGCCCCGCTACGCTATCCAGCCACTGCAGCATCGGTGCACCCAATCGCCTTTGAAGTGACGCGACACTAGACCTTAGGGACTAGCCTCCGCAAGGCGACATCACCCATCGTGAACAGTTTGAAACATGAATCGTTGATTTTATCGGACATTTGCCGTCCGGGCCTTTTCCGCTACAGGAGAATGTGATTCAACCGGCCGTTCGCGGGTGTCGGGGCATCGGAATCACGAGCAGGGGGCACATGGCCAAGGAAACGCGCGGCGATTTCTATCCGGTACCGATCGTCGACCAAAACACGCGTCCGGGCGCCATCGCCAGGCTCATCATCTTCATCGTCGTTTTGACCGGCGCGGCGGTCGTTTTCGGGTTGTTCCGCGAGCGCCTCGGCGATCCGTTCCTGCTCGGCATGCTTGGCGTGCTCGCCATGATCGGCGTCGGCTTTCTGTTCGCGACGGCGATCGGCTTCGTGCAGATCGCCCCGCGTTCAACCGGCGACGAGCTGTCCAAAGCGTTCGTCGATTCAATGTCGCAAGGCCTCCTGGTCACCGACACCAAGGGTCGCGTAATCTACGCCAACCGGGCCTATGCCGAGATGACGGGGGCCGCTTCGGCGGCGGACCTCAAGACGGTCGAGGGGCTGCTTTCGGACGTCCCCGAGGCTTCAATGACCATCTACCGGCTGGCGTCCGGCCTGCGCGACGGCCAGGCTGGCGACGGTGAATTTCGCCTGGCGCAGTCGATCAAGCCTGGGGCCGAGCCGGGCGCGCGCTGGTACCGCGTCCGTGCCCGCGCCTTCAATGTGCCGGGCCAGCGGCTGCCGATGCTTGCCTGGCAGATCGCAGACATCTCGCAGGAGCGGGCGGAACAGGAGCGTTTCTTCCTCGACCTGCAAAAGGCGATAGACCATCTCGACCACGCGCCCGCAGGCTTCTTCTCGGCCGACCAGGAAGGCCGCGTCACCTATATCAATGCGACGCTTGCCGAATGGCTGGGCATCGACCTTGCCAGCTTCACCCCGGGCGCGGTCACGCTGCCGGAGATCGTCGCCGGCGACGGCATGGCGCTCGTCCGCTCGGTCAAGGCTGATCCCGGCGCCACGCGCAACGCCGTCATCGACCTTGATCTGACGACAATGAGCGGCCAGGCACTGCCCGTCCGCTTCATGCACCGCGTTTCGGCAAGCCGCGAAGGAGTGAACGGGCCGACGCGCACCATCGTGCTCAACCGCACCCAGGGAGAGGACGCGTCCGCCGACCTGCGCGCCTCGGAGGTGCGCTTCACGCGTTTCTTCAACTCGACGCCGATGGCGATAGCCGGCGTCGATGCCGGCGGGCGCATCCTGCGCACCAATGCGCCGTTCCTGTCGCTGTTTTCGTCCGTCGTCGACCGAGACGCTGTCGACCGGCGCGTGCGTTTCGAGAGCGTGGTGCATGAACGCGACCGGCCGGCCTTCGCCGCCGCCTTCGAGAAGGCGCGGCAGCGGCAGGCCAATATCGAGCCGATCGACTCGTTGCTGCCCGGGCATGAGGAGCGCCACATCCGCTTCTACGTGAATGCCGTCGCCGACGGCGCCGGTAGCGAGGGTGCGGAGGAATCGGCCATCGTCTACGCCGTCGAGACTACCGAGCAGAAGGCGCTCGAGGGCCAGATGGCGCAGAGCCAGAAGATGCAGGCGGTCGGCCAGCTTGCCGGCGGCATCGCGCACGACTTCAACAACGTGCTCACCGCCATCATCATGGCGTCGGACCTCCTGCTCACCAACCACCGGCCGTCGGACCCGTCCTTCCCCGACATTATGAACATCAAGCAGAACGCCAACCGGGCGGCGTCGCTTGTTAGGCAGTTGCTGGCCTTCTCGCGCAAGCAGACCTTGCGGCCGGAAGTTCTCAACCTGACCGATGTGCTTGCCGATCTGCGCATGCTGCTTGCCCGCCTGGTGGGCAACGATATCAGGCTGAAGATCGACCACGGGCGGGATCTGTGGCCGGTCAAGGTCGACATCGGCCAATTCGAGCAGGTGGTGGTTAATCTCGCCGTCAACGCGCGCGATGCGATGCCCACCGGCGGCGATCTTACCGTGCGCACCCGCAACGTCATGGCCGAGGAGTGCAAATCCTTCCCGTATCGCGAGCTTATCCCGGCAGATTATGTGCTGGTCGAGGTCGAGGACACGGGCAGCGGCATCGCGCCGGAGGTGCTGAAGAAGATATTCGAGCCGTTCTTCACCACAAAGGAGGTCGGCAAGGGAACGGGCCTTGGCCTCTCGATGGTCTATGGCATCATCAAGCAGACCGGCGGCTTCATCTACTGCGATTCCGAAGTCGGCAAAGGCACGGTGTTCCGCATCTTCCTGCCGCGTCACGTGACGGAGGTGAAGAAGGCGAGCGAGCCTGCCGACACTGCGGCGGCGGCAGCTCCAGCCAAGCCGGCCGACACGGCGAAGGACCTCTCAGGTTCGGCGACCGTGCTTCTGGTCGAGGACGAGGACGCCGTTCGCATGGGCGGCGTGAGGGCGCTGACTTCGCGCGGCTACACCGTTCACGAGGCTTCCTCCGGCGTCGAGGCGCTGGAGGTCTTCGAGGCGCTCGGCGGCAAGGTCGACATCGTGGTGTCCGATGTGGTGATGCCGGAAATGGACGGGCCGACGCTGCTCGGCGAACTGCGCAAGCGCCAGCCGGACATAAAATTCGTCTTCGTTTCCGGCTACGCCGAGGACGCCTTTGCCAAAAACCTGCCGGCCGATGCGCATTTCGGCTTCCTGCCCAAACCCTTCTCGCTCAAGCAACTGGCGACGATCGTCAAAGACGTGCTGGAATCTTAAAGCGCATCGCTGAAGCAGATCCGGCGACGCGCTTTAGTTCTTTGTTTGACGCAGGTCATTCTCCCCAAAGCGCTGCGCCCTTTTAGGCGATATGTCTTAAACAGCTACCGCTTGCACATTGCAGCGAGCCTGCCATGATGGCGATCGGATGGGTCCTGTCATGGGGGTGATAGCGCGTGACGCCGCACATCGAGGCGGGCAGGGGAGATTATGCCGAAACGGTGCTGCTGCCGGGCGACCCCGAGCGCGCGCAGTGGATGGCGCAAACTTTTCTGGAGGCGCCGCGCTGCATCAATCTCCGTCGGGGCGCCCTCGGCTTCACTGGCCGTTTCCGCGGTAAGCCGGTCAGCATCCAGGCAACCGGCATCGGCGTCTCTTCTTTCCTGATCTATGCCCATGAGTTGCTGGACTATCATGGCGTGAAGACGCTGATCCGCACAGGAACATGCGGCGCATTGTCGGATGACGTTCCGCTGCGGGGCTTGGTCGTTTCAAGCGCCGTGCGCGCCGAGGGCCCGATCAGCGGGCAGGTGTTCGGACTTTACCAGCCGGCCGGCCCCGATGAGGCGCTCCATGCGCTGGCGCTGCAGCGGGCCGCCGATCTCGGCATTGCCTGCAGCGCCGGCCTGACCGTCTGCAGCGACATCTTCCATCATCCCGATGGCCGCGCCCGCTTCGACGAGCCCAGGGCGCTCGGCGCGCTGGCAGTCGACATGGAAACCAGCGCGCTCTACCGCATCTCGGCGCAGTTCGGCGCGCGCGCCCTATCGCTGCTGACCGTGGTCGACCACGTCGCCGCCGACGAGCAGACCGAGTATTCCGAACGCCAGGCGCTGTTCACCGACATGACCCGCCTGGCACTGGAAGTCGCGGTCACTGCTTAGGCGGTTTCCGCTTCAACTGCCCCTCGGCTGTCGGCCGGCGACCCGCAGATAAAGCGGCAGGTTGTGCGCAGCATCGAAGCGAAGTTCCTTGTTCGATCAATGTTTCGTGCAGGTGGAGGCGGTAAAGGCGCCGTCCTGCTGCTTCATGATGATGTCGAAGGAGGGAGCGCCTGGATCGTCGAGCGTCGCCTGTGTCAGCGAGATCGAGTTGCCGCCGCTCGTATAGCCGCCGAGCGGGCCGAGCCAGCTGATCTCGCCATTGGCGTCCATCTGGTAGTTGTAGGTTCCCGACGTGCCGAAGGTCACTGGGCCGCTATAGACATTGCCCTTGATGGTGATGTCGCCGAGATTGATGAAGAGGCCGAGCAGATAGACCTCGCAATGATAGACGCCGTCCGGAAGCTTGCCTTCGGCGAAGTCCGCGCCGGCCTTGCCCACGGCCGACGCAAGAAGCAGCAAGCTCAGAAGAATGCGAATCGGGAAGGCCATGCGGTCGCTCATTTCGGCGGCGACCTTGCCCCATTTTGCCGCTGCCCCGCAACTGGCCGGCGAGTGCCGGCACGGAGACGAGATTAAGCATTGGGCAATTTCATGATTTGGGCAAAATCTAGGCAGAGCTGCGCAACGTTTTCTCAAACCCAGGGTGCTTGATCGGCGTCGTTTTATTCGCTTATCAAGCGCTAAGTGTTTGTATTTAATAACTATTTCTCCTGAGCCCCGCATGCGTCCGCGTTTGGCACGTCGCTTGCAACCAAGTTTGATGAGATCGGATCGTCAACCATCACGGGTTGACGAGCGGAAGGGTTGCCTTCGAGGGGAAGGCGCTCGACCGGAGCGCGGCGTATGACCGCGCCCGGTCGGGCATCGCATCGTGCCGCAGGGCAGGGAGATTTCTCCGCTGCTCACGGTGCGCGAAATCTGAAGTCCGGCTTCGCGCCGCTTCGGCGCGGCGTCCGCAACATTCCTTCGCATGTCTTCGAGGTGTTTGCGGTGCTGAAGCAGATGCCTTCGCGGCGCGGCGGCGACCTGTGCGGCGACCAGCGGCAGCTCGCCATCGGGCGGGCGCTGGTGATGCGGCCGAAGCTACGCACGCCGTCGCCGGTCTCGCGATGCAGAATAGATTCCTCATGCGGACGCCTAGATCATTGCGGATTATGCGCCGTTAATGACGCTTCCAAGTAACGGAATGGATCCTTGGGTCTTCGCTCCGGTTCGCGTCCTTAGGCGGAAGGATGATGAAGTGTTCGACGGCTCTGGTGTGGCAATTGGCGCATGCTAGTCTTTCCATGGCCTTGGTGAGTCGGGCTCTTTCCGTATCAGTCGAGATGAAGGGGGATGGCGCGGGCTCCGCCCGCAAGGTCCGCGCAAGCAAGCTCGCCTAGCTTTCCCCGCAGTGATTGTCGGTCGATGCGTCCAACAAAAGCTTGCCAGGGGAAGGCGATGGAACGTTTTGTCGAGGACTATCAGAAGCGGCGGCTGACCGAGCGCGTCGATATCATGACGGCGATCAACATCCTGATGTCGCAGGGCTACGACGAGGATGATCTGCTCGGCGAAATAACCAAGGTCTTTTACGTCGACCTCGACGCCTATAACGAAGTAATCGGGCACCACTGACGGCCTGAGCAGCAAGACTTCAACCGTTCCGGAATTGCTCTGAGCTTCAAGCGCAGCGGCGGATGTCAAGCACGCGGCTGCGAGTGACGACTCTCCGACATTCCGTAAGGTCAGAGGACGAACACCGACAACAGCAGTATGATGCCGAGCGCCATCATCACCAGACCTGGCCAATTCTGAGACAGGCCGAGGAAACGGAGTCCGCGTCGCCGCGGCTCCAGCGTGGGGCCGGGTGTTGCCAGGTTCGGCGCCGGACGATCCGGGGCTGTAGATGCCGGGTCACTCAGGCGTCCGCGCCTCAAAGTGGCGCCTGCCATGTAGACGACGCCTGCGATGGTAAGCAACGCACCGAGGATGACGGTCATCTTCCCTCGCTCCTTTCCGACGCTGCGGGTTTGGCGAGCGTTTCGCGAGGTCGCCGTACCGATCTTTCGGCGAGATAACCCTCCGCCGACCTCGCGATCGGCTGGGACAGAACGGTCAAGATGGCCGGCAGGTTCCGACAAGCCAACTGCCGACGGCGTTCCGCGCCGGGCAAACTTCCGGCGTTCCAACAAAGAGCCGCGCCAGTTTAGGCCGCCACCCGCTTCATCAGCGCCATTGCACCGAAGGGCGCGCGCACCTTGCCCTCGCTTATGAAATAGGCGAACACGTCGCGCGGCTTGACCGGCGCGTCGGTCTTGGGATCGGCGCGCGGCAGGTCGGCCGGCTGCCCGCCTTCCGCCCAGGTCTTGATGCGGCCCGCCCATTCGTCGAGCCCTTTCGGAGTGTAGCAATCGGGATTGTCGTCGCTGCCGGTTTGCAGGCGGGCATAGACGAAATCGCCGGTGACGTCGGCGATCGCCGGATATTTGGCGTGGTCGGCATAGACGATGGCGGCATTGTATTTGCGCGCCAGAGCCGGAAATTTCGGGACAATGAAGCTGTCATGCCGCACTTCGAGCGCATGGCGCAGCGGCACGCCGTCCTGCTTGTCGGGCAGCAGCTTCAGGAAGGCCTCGAGATCGTCCGCATCGAACTTCTTCGTCGGCGCGAACTGCCACAGGATCGGTCCCAGCTTGTCGCCGAGCGCGACAATGCCCGAGCCGAGGAAGCGTATTATCGATTCCCCGGCCTCGCCGAGCACGCGGCGGTTGGTGACGAAGCGGTTGCCCTTGAGCGAAAAGACGAAGCCGTCCGGCGTATCGTTCGCCCACTTGACGAAGGTCGGCTCCTTGAAGCTGGAATAATAGGTGCCGTTGACCTCGATGCTCGGCACCTGGCGGCTGGCATAGTGCAACTGCTTGGCCTTGGCGAGCTTCTCCGGATAGAAGGAGGTGTCCCAGGGCTCGAAGGTCCAGCCGCCCATGCCGGAGCGGATCTTTCCTTGGCTCATCGTCTTCCTCCTCCGAGTTTTGAATGCGGCTCAGGCTGCTTTGTCGACCGGCTTGGCCATGTCGACCAATATCCATCCTGGCCGGTATGGGTTGGCGCGGCGACCCGTTTCCCGATAGCCGTAAGCCGAATAGAGCGCGATGTTCCGCTCCATGCGCGAATTGGTGTAGAGGCGCACCTCCGGCACGCCCCATGACCGCGCCTGCTCGTCGGCGAAGTCGAGCAGCGCGATGCCGAGTCTCCTGCCCTGGAAGGCCGGCGAAACGGCAACGCTGAAGATCATGGCATGATCGTCGTGCCGCTCGAGGACAAGCAGCCCGGCCAGATCGGAACCATCCTCCAGCAGCCAGACCTCGCCGCGCGTAATACGGGGCGCATAGTCCTCGGTCACCGGGATCGGCGGCGCGCCGAACAGGGCGGTGTAGGGGGCGGTAGGCGTCCGTGGTTATCGCGACGACAGCTTGGAGATCACCTGCAAGCGCTTGCCTGATCTTCATTTGAGACTGTTCCAAACGCTTGCCGACCCACTCGCCTCACTCGGCCGCTTCGCGCTTGCCCCCGGGGCGCCGCTCCAGAAGCTCCTTCAGGAACTGGCCGGTGTAGCTGCGCTTTTCGCGCACGATCGCTTCCGGCGTGCCGGAGGCTACCAGCTCGCCACCGCCGTCGCCGCCCTCGGGGCCGAGGTCGAGCACCCAGTCGGCGGTCTTGATGACTTCGAGGTTGTGCTCGATCACCACCACCGTGTTGCCCTGGTCGACCAGCTCATGCAGCACTTCGAGAAGCTTGGCGACGTCGTGGAAATGCAGGCCGGTGGTCGGCTCATCCAGGATGTAGAGCGTCTTCCCGGTCGCCTTGCGCGACAGTTCCTTGGCCAGCTTGATGCGCTGCGCCTCGCCGCCTGAGAGCGTCGTCGCCTGCTGGCCGATATGGATGTAGCCGAGCCCGACCTGCTTCAGCGTCTCGAGCTTGTCGCGCACGCCGGGCACCGCCGAGAAGAACTCGACGCCTTCCTCCACCGTCATGTCGAGCACGTCGGCGATCGACTTGCCCTTGAACAGCACGTCCAGCGTCTCGCGGTTGTAGCGCTTGCCATGGCAGACGTCGCAGGTGACGTAGACGTCGGGCAGGAAGTGCATCTCGATCTTGATGACGCCGTCGCCCTGGCACGCCTCGCAGCGGCCGCCCTTGACGTTGAAGGAGAAACGGCCCGGCTGATAGCCGCGCGCCTTAGCCTCCGGCAGACCGGCGAACCAATCGCGGATCGGCGTGAAAGCGCCGGTATAGGTGGCCGGGTTGGAGCGCGGCGTGCGGCCGATCGGCGACTGGTCGATATCGATGACCTTGTCGAGGAACTCCAGGCCCTCGATGCGATCATGCTCGGCCGGATGCTCGCGCGAGCCCATGATGCGGCGTGAGGCCGCCTTGAACAGCGTCTCGATCAGGAAGGTCGACTTGCCGCCGCCGGAGACGCCGGTGACGCAGGTGAAAGTGCCGAGCGGGATCTCCGCCGTGACGTTCTTCAAATTGTTGCCGCGCGCGCCGATGACCTTGATACGCCGGTTCTTTTTCGCCTCGCGGCGCACCGCCTGCGTCGCGACCTCGAGCTCGCCCGACAAATACTTGCCGGTGATCGAGGCGGGCGTCGCCATGATCTGCTGCGGCGTGCCTTGCGCGATGATCTCACCGCCATGGATGCCGGCGGCCGGGCCGATATCGACGACATAATCGGCATGCAGGATCGCGTCCTCGTCATGCTCGACGACGATCACCGTGTTGCCGATGTCGCGCAGGTGCTTCAGCGTATCGAGCAGGCGGGCATTGTCGCGCTGGTGCAAACCGATAGACGGCTCGTCCAGGACGTAGAGCACGCCCGTCAAGCCTGAGCCGATCTGCGAGGCCAAACGAATGCGCTGGCTCTCGCCGCCCGACAGCGTGCCGGAATTGCGCGACAACGTCAGATAGTCGAGGCCGACATCGTTCAAGAAACGCAGGCGCTCGCGGATTTCCTTCAGCACCCGGACGGCGATCTCATTCTGCTTTTCGTTGAGCTGCGCCGGCAGATCGGTGAACCACCGGTCGGCCTTGCGGATCGACAGCTCCGTGACCTCGCCGATGTGCCTGCCGGCGATCTTGACTGAGAGCGCTTCCGGCTTCAGCCGGTAGCCGTTGCAGGCGGGGCAGGGGGTGGCCGACATGAAGCGCTCGATCTCCTCGCGCATCCAGGCCGATTCCGTTTCTTTCCAGCGCCGGTCGAGGTTGGGGATGACGCCCTCGAAGGTCTTGGTCGTTTTGTAGGACCGCAGGCCGTCGTCATACTGGAAGGTGATCTCGCGCTCGCCCGTGCCGTGCAGCACGGCCTGCTGCGCCTCGGCGCTCAGATCCTTGAACTTGTCGCCGAGCTTGAAGCCATAGGCCTTGCCCAAGGCCTCAAGCGTCTGCGCGTAATAGGGCGAGGTCGATTTCGCCCACGGGCTGATGGCGCCGTCGCGCAGCGAGACATTCTCGTCCGGCACAATGAGGTTGGCGTCGATGGCGCGCTGGCTGCCGAGGCCGTCGCAGGTCGGGCAGGCGCCGAACGGATTGTTGAAGGAGAACAGCCTGGGCTCGATCTCGGGAATGGTGAAGCCGGACACCGGGCAGGCGAATTTTTCCGAGAACATGATGCGCTCATGCGTCTCGTTCTTCGACTTGTTGACCGAGTCCTCGCCCGTCCGGCTGGCGTCGAGCGGCTTGTCGGCGAACTCGGCCACCGCAAGCCCGTCGGCGAGCTTCAGCGCCGTCTCCATCGAATCCGCAAGCCGCGTCGCCAGATCGCCGCGAACTACGATGCGGTCGACGACCACGTCGATGTCGTGCTTGTATTTCTTGTCCAGCGCCGGCACGTCGGCGATCTCGTAGAAGACGCCGTCGACCTTGACGCGCTGGAACCCCTTCTTCTGCAGCTCCAGAAGTTCCTTGCGGTATTCGCCCTTGCGGCCGCGCACGATCGGCGCCAGCAGGTAGAGACGCGTGCCCTCGTCCAGCGCCAGCACGCGGTCAACCATCTGGCTGACCGTCTGGCTTTCGATCGGCAGGCCGGTGGCCGGCGAATAGGGAATGCCGACGCGGGCGAAGAGCAGGCGCATATAGTCGTAGATTTCGGTGACGGTGCCGACTGTCGAGCGCGGGTTGCGCGACGTCGTCTTCTGCTCGATCGAGATGGCGGGAGACAAGCCGTCGATCTGGTCGACGTCCGGCTTCTGCATCATTTCCAGGAACTGGCGGGCATAGGCCGAAAGGCTTTCGACATAGCGACGCTGACCCTCGGCATAGATGGTGTCGAAGGCAAGCGACGACTTGCCGGATCCCGACAGGCCGGTCATGACGATCAGGCTGTCGCGCGGCAGGTCGAGATCGACGTTCTTGAGATTGTGTTCGCGCGCGCCGCGAATGGAAAGATATTTTTGGTCGGCCATCGCCGGTCGCCGCCTCAGGTCTGGAATTTGCTGGATTGGCGGGTTTGTCCCGGCCATCCCCTATGTAGGTAATCTCGTCGCCGCGTCGAGAGACGCCACAATCTCGACCAAAGCGTTTAACCGCCTTTCGCGCGAGCGGGCAAGCGGAAAGAACAAAGGCCGAACACCCTCCTGACAAAGCGCTGTGGAAACAGCGGCTGCAAAAACCGTCGCGACCGATCAGTCGAAGGCATTCGACTTACCTGGACGTAACCTCCGATCGATCACATTTTTCTGTAACCGGCTCTTCAACGGTTGACGTCCCGGACCCATGGGGGCAGTCTCAAAGGCGTCAACGAAGCCGGCCGTCTGTCGATGGCCTCGTCACCCAGAGGTGGCCTGCGAGACGCCGCAGGCTTCAGCGATTTGCGCTTCGGACGACATTGCCACAACGGACCAGGAGCGGAGCATGACGCCACCGGACAGTCCCTTGAGGCTCCACGAAGCGATGGAGCCGCGGCGGGCATAGTGCCAGGGTAGGCGTGAGCGCCACCCGAAAAACGTGACCTGCCGATTCCTACAATCAGAGACCATAGTCGGATCGTCGGCTGAAAGCCGCGTTGCATCCGAAACAGAACGCCGGCAGTCCACTCCCGGCTAAAATTGGGTTTCAGATCCATGAAAGCCCCGTCCACCTGCGGAAGCAGTGGCGGGGCTTGCATTTTGCGAGTCGAAGGTCCGTCGCCGGCGTCCGCAATGCGGGGTAAGCTTCAGTGGTTGGGAGGCCTGATGGCGCCCGTTGCCATGTCGATGGTTATGCTACCCGAAATCCTGACATCGGTGTCGCCGATCTTGAACGTGCCGTTGCTGCCGGCTGGCAGTGAGTCGTCAGGCTCGGGCTGCGGCGCGGGCTTGGCGATACGGTAGTCGCTGCTCACGCCGGGCAGTTTTTGTGTCGAATTGTCGTCGGCAAAAGCGGCGGTGCCGACCGCAAGCACGCCGGCGACTGCGACAACGGCAAAACCCAGATTCGTCAAGGAACGCGCTCGGATCATGCGCGAACTATAGAGGCGCGCCGAAGGCGAGGCCAGATGCGCCGCAATCAATTTGCCGCGCGGTCAGCCCGCCTTCTTGCGCGTGTCGTAGACATGGTCGACGAGCCCCCAGGCCTTAGCTTCCTCGGCGGTCATGAAATAGTCGCGGTCGAGCGTGCGCTCGACCTCGTCATAGGTCCGGCCGCAATGCTTGGCGTACAGCTCCGTCATGTGGCGCTTGGTGCGCAGGATGTCCTCGGCGTGGCGCTGGATGTCGGAGGCCTGGCCCTGGAAGCCGCCCAGCGGCTGATGCAGCACGATCCTGGTGTTGGGCAGCGCGATGCGCCGACCGGGCGAGCCCGCCATCAACAGGAATGAGCCCATCGAGGCGGCAAAGCCCATGCACACCGTCGACACCGGGCAGGAGATGTACTGCATGGTGTCGTAGATGGCGAAGCCGCTGGTCACCACGCCGCCCGGCGAGTTGATGTAGATCGATATCTCCTTGTCGGGATGGTCCGATTCCAGCGACAGGAGCTGCGCGCAGACCAGCGCCGACACGCCGTCATTGATCTCACCGTTGATGAAAACGATGCGTTCGCGCAGCAGCCGCGAGAAAATGTCGAAGGCGCGTTCGCCGCGGCTCGACTGCTCGATCACCATCGGCACGAGATTGGCAAAGGCGCTCATCGCAGATCTCCTCGGTTCTTTGGTCAAGCCGCGCGCAGCATCATGCTTGGCGCGTTGGCGGCAGCTGGGCTCTTGCGCGCGTGGAGCGAAATCCCGCAGCCGGCGCCGGAAACGGCGACGACAGGTTGCGCGACCGTCGCGAAACCATCATGGACGATGCTGAGATGCGTGCCGCCGGAAACCGTGCGCGCGAGCGTGAAGGTGACAATGCTGTCGAAGATGGGGCCGTCGAATGCCGGTAGCCGGTCGGCAGCGTCCACGCCCGGTCGCTCACGCCAGGAATAGCGCAGCAGCGTGCCGGGCTCGGCCTCGAGCACTTCGCACTCGATCGGCGCGTTTGGTCCGGCAAAGGCAAAGCGCTCGCCGATCGCCGGCTTGATGTCGTTGGGCATCAGCCAAGCGGCGAGCAGTTCCGGCTCGGTGAGCGCCCGCCAGACTTTTCCGGCGGATCGGGAAGCTCGCATTTGAAGCTGAGCGGCGCGTTGGCCGCTGCCGGGTGTTTGGTAATCGTCATTGGTCCATTTCCTTCAGAACCCGCTTCAAACGCTCGATGCGCTCCGGCCAGAAGGCGCGGTAGCGTTCGATCCAGCCGAGCAAGGGATCGAGCCCTTGAGGTTCGGCGCGGTAATAGGCGTTGCGGCCGGCGCGCCGCTCGATCACCAGTCCGGCGCCGCGCAGCACGGCAAGATGCTGCGAGACGGCCGGCTGCGACACGCTCACGCCGGCGCGCAGCTCGGACACCGTCAATTCGCCGGCCGCGAGCCGCTCGTAGACGGCGCGGCGTGTCGGATCGGCCAGGGCCCGGAAAATCTCTGCTTCGATCATGCGCAAAGCATAAGTCCATACTTATTGGTTTGGCAAGCGCCGTTTTAGGCCGTCCAGCGTCTCACCGGCTCCGCGGCTCCGTCGAAGCTTGCCTCGAAGATTGGCGATGCGAGCACGGCATGGATGTGAAGCGTGCCGGAAGCTACGTTTCGAAAGCCATGCTTGCGGTGCGCGGGAATGATCAGGGACTGCCCGGCGGCAAGCACGGCCCGTCGGTCGTCGACCCACATTTCGGCTTCGCCGGCAATCACCGTCAGTACTTCCTCGACTTTGTGCGCATGCGTTGGTGCGCCGCTACCCGGTCCGACCCACTGCTCGAATATGCAAAGGCCCGCCGCGCCATTGGCGGCGGCAACATGCATGCGGGTTTCGACTCCGGCGCGCCACGTTTCGCGCGGCTGATCCTCATGCGAAACAACGTTCATTCCGATATCCCCTTGTTTCCTGCCCAGGAATACTACCTGTTGCTGACATTCCTTGACAGAAACAGCGGTCAAGACTAGAACGAAGAGAGAACAAAAACCTTGTGGGAAAAGCCAGCCTTCGCGGGCATGGGCGAACCGCAGGCTGTAAGGTGAGCGACTTAAAATTTGTTTCGTATGAGCGCGGAGAAGTACGATGGCGGGTAGCGTCAACAAGGTCATTCTGGTCGGCAATCTCGGGGCGGACCCTGAAATCCGCCGCCTGAATTCGGGCGACCCGGTCGTCAACATCCGCATCGCCACGTCGGAAAGCTGGCGCGACAAGAATTCCGGGGAGCGCAAGGAAAAGACGGAGTGGCACAATGTCGTCATCTTCAACGACCAGCTCGCCAAGGTGGCGGAGCAGTATTTGAAGAAGGGCATGAAGGTCTATGTCGAGGGCCAGCTGCAGACGCGCAAATGGCAGGACCAGACCGGCAACGATCGCTACACGACCGAGGTCGTACTGCAGAAATTCCGTGGCGAGCTGCAGATGCTCGACGCGCGCGGCGAAGGCGGCGGCCAGGTCGGCAGTTATGCCGGCGGCAACAGCCGGGGTTCCGATTTCGGCCAGTCGGGCCCGAACGAAGGCTTCAGCCGTGGCGGCGGTGGCGGTTCCAGGGGCGGTGGCGGTGGTTCATCGCGCGAGCTGGATGACGAGATTCCGTTCTGAAGGTCTCGCAATCGTCGTTTGAGGGGAAGGCGCGATGTCGCTCGGACCGTTGCTGACAGCGCCTCCTCCCATTCCATGGCACGCGTTCGCCGCCTTCGCCGCGCTGGCGATAGGCGGGGCGCAACTGGCATTGCCGAAAGGCACGACACGCCACCGCGTCTTGGGCTATGCCTGGGCAGCGCTGATGCTGATCGTCGCCGTCTCGAGCTTCTGGATCCAGCAGATACGCCTGATCGGGCCGTTCAGCCCGATCCACATCCTGTCGATCCTGGTGGTTGTCACCGCCCCGCTGGCGGTCTGGTATGCGCACACCCATAAAGTGGCCGCGCATCGCAGCGTCATGATCAAGCTCTACCTATTTGCGCTGATCGGCGCCGGCATCTTCACGTTGGTGCCCGGCCGCATCATGCACACGGTCGTATTCGGCCAATAAACAATTTCGAGCGAAAGTGCGTCGCGGTTTTCCGTCCGGAATTGCCTATAGTTGATAGTTGCGGCGATAGTCCGCTTGCAAAGCAGCGTCTAAGGAAGATCATCGTGAAAGCACGCGTCAAATGGGTTGAGGAACGCACCTTTGTCGGCGAGTCCGGCAGCGGTCACAAAGTCGTGCTGGGCACGGCGCGTGGGCCGGAAGGCCGGACGCCAGGGCCGAGCCCAATGGAGCTGGTGCTGATCGGCACCGGAGGCTGCTCGGCCTATGACGTGGTCCATATCCTCGAAAAAGGTCGCGAGGCGGTCGAGGACTGCGTGGTCGAGCTGGACGCGGATCGTGCCGAGACGGAACCGCGCGTCTTCACCCGCATCCACATGCATTTCATCGTCAAGGGTCGCGCGATGTCGCACGACAAGGTGAAAAGGGCGATCGACCTGTCGATCGAGAAATACTGCTCGGCCACCGCGATGATGGCCAAGACGGCGGCCGTCACGCATGATTTCGAGGTGGTCGATACAGCAGTGAAATAAGGCAGTAGGGATGCTGCTCAGGCAGCCATCAGCGCCCTGACGCCGTCGGCGACGAACTGCACCGCAAGCGCCGCCAGGATAACGCCGAGCAGCCTCGTCAGGATCGAGCGGCCGGTCTGGCCGAGGATGCGGTCGATGCGCTCTGCCAGCACGAACACCAGAAAGGTGAGCACAAGACAGATCGCGATGATGCCGACCAGCGCCGCTTGCGCGGCAAAGCCCTCGAAGTGTCCTGACAGCAGCACTGTCGCCGATATCGCGCCGGGACCGGCGATCAGCGGGATCGCCAGCGGAAAGGCGGCGATGTTGTGGATCATGTCCTTGGTGATGGCGACGTCGCCGATCTTCTCCTTGCGGTCCTGACGGCGCTCGAACACCATTTCGAAGGCGATGAAGAAAAGCAGGAAGCCGCCGGCGACGCGGAAGGCCGGCAGCGTGATGCCGAACACCGACAGGATCGACGCGCCGGCGACGGCGAACAACGCCATCACCAGAAAGCCGATCACCGAAGCTCGCACCGAGACTTGCTGGCGCTCGTCCCGGTTCATGCCACGCGTGACGGCGAGGAAGAGCGGTGCCAGCCCGGGCGGATCGATGGTCACCAGGATGGTGACGAAGGCGTTGAACAGGGTGTCGAAGCTCGGCATCGCTGGTCCCCTCCCGCCTGGCGAAGCCCAAGCCCTGCATTCGTAGAGCAAAGCGGGAGCGGTGGGAACAGGACGGGAGGATTTCAGCCGGCTATTCAGCTTTGTTGCAGTAAGCCTCGAGCCGGTAGCCGTCAGGGTCGATTACGAAGGCGGCGTAGTAGTTGTCGCCATAGGCGGCGCGCGGGCCGGGCCGGCCATTGTTCTTGCCACCCGCAAGCAAGGCCGCCGCATGGAAAGCGTCGACGCCGGCGCGTGTCGGTGCGGCAAAGCAGAAGTGCAGGCCGGAGTCCGCGTCGGCCGGGACCGGCCGGCCGGCCTCATTGACCCAGAGTTTTACGGTCCTGGCGCCGTAGCCGAGCGAGCCGGGTGACTGGCTGAGGCACGAGTAGCCGAGGGGCTCCAAAGCGGCGTCGTAGAAGCGCTTCGAGGCGCCGCTGTCGCGGACGCCGATCGAGATATGGTCAAGCATCGTTTTCTCCATAAATACAGGTGGTTAATCGGTCAGGCTGGAGTCGAGCGCCGCGCCAGGAACTCGACCTCGGTGCGCCAGGTTTTGCCGCCGTCATGCGAACGCTCGCCAAGCCAGCGGAAGGCGTTCTCGGTGATGTGCGAAAAGCTCCAGCGCACCGAGGAGCCGGTGCCGTCGGCGCCGATCTGAACGATCATGTCGCCTTCGGCGCGGCCGAGCTGGCGGCTGTGATACTGGTTGCGCGGATCGCTCCAGTAGATATGCCAGGCGTCCGCGCCGGGGTCGTAGACGCGCAGCGTCGAGCCGTAGAAGGTCCATGGCCCGAGAGAGGCTTGCACCCCGGCATTCCGCGCCGGCAGGATCCAGACGTCCTGGACCGCCTTGCCCTCCAGAACCCAGCCGAAATGCACCTCGCCGCGCCCAGTGAGCCTGGTGCCGTCCTCCAGCGTGCGCGTGGCGTCGAAGGTCCAGGCGCCGATGAAGCGGCCGTAGAGTTTGAGCTTCTCGGCGAGATCCGGATTGGGAGCGTCGCTGTGCAGGGCTTCGGCAAAGGGATCGGTCATGGTTGCTGCCTCGTTTGTCAGGAGAGGCGAGCAATAGGGGCATGGCGGGGTTCTGGGCTTGGGAAAAATTGCTATTTTTTCGCGATGGCGACGACTGAGAAAAACCTGGCCTCAGGGCATGGCTGGCAGGTATCCGACGTGATCTGCACGGCTCGCGCCGGCGACCGCCCGTTTGAGGAACAGCATCGCGGTTTCTGCGTCGCCGCCGTGACCAGGGGCACGTTCCGCTACCGGACGCGCCAGGGCACCGCAATGCTTGCTCCAGGCGCCATCCTGCTCGGCAATCCGGGCGCCTGCTACGAGTGCGGCCACGAGCACGGCGCGGGCGACCGCTGCCTCTCCTTCCATTTTTCGCCGGCCTATATGGAGCGCGTCGTCGCCGATGTGCCGGGCGCAAGCCGGCTCGGCTTTGCCGACCCACGCCTGCCGCCCTTGCCGGTGCTGGCGCCGTTGCTGGCGCAAGCGGAGGCGGCGCAGCAAACGGGCGACGGCGAGGCGTTCGAGGAACTCGGTCTGCGCATTGCCTACGCGGTGGTCGGGGCTGCGGCCAATTCGTCCGAGGTTGCCCGGACACCCAGCGCCCGCGACCAGAAACGCGTAGCCGAGGCGGTGCGTTTGATCGAGCTCAACGCCGATCGCCCGCTTTCGCTGACCGAACTCGCCGACGGCACGGCGACCAGCCCGTATCATTTCCTGCGCACGTTCCGTCATGTCGCCGGCATGACGCCCTATCAGTTCCTGCTGAGGACCAGGCTGCATCGGGCCGCGGTGCGGCTGTGCGCGTCGAACGAAGCGATCTCGACAATTGCTTTCGATGCCGGCTTCAACGACCTTTCGACCTTCAACCGGAGGTTCCGGCGCGAGATGGGAGAAGCGCCCGGCGCCTACCGCCGCAAACGGGCGGGCAGACGCGGGCATTAGCCAGGCCGTTCGAGATCGACTTGGCCTGCGAGCTCTAAGTGTGGCTTTGGCCATATCGTCGCAATCAGCGGTATCCATTTGAAATTGCCGCCGAAATTGTCTTTGGAAAAGTGCCGTAGCCATTGGAGTTTCAGCCCGGCTTCCTATATAAGCGGCGAGTGATTCCCGACTGGATTGTGACCTGATTTGACCGACCAGAAGACACCGCGCGGGCCGGAGGGCGGCCCCACCGGCATCGAGCCGATTTCGATCATCGAGGAGATGCAGCGCTCCTATCTCGATTACGCCATGAGTGTGATCGTCAGTCGGGCGCTGCCCGACGTGCGCGACGGCCTGAAGCCGGTGCACCGCCGCATCCTCTATGCCTCGCATGAGAGCGGCTATCACTGGAACCGCAAATATGTGAAGTCGGCGCGCCCGGTCGCCGACGTGATGGGTAAATACCATCCGCATGGCGACGCCTCGATCTATGACGCGCTGGTGCGCATGGCCCAGGATTGGTCGCTGCGCGTGCCGCTGATCGACGGTCAGGGCAATTTCGGCTCGATCGACGGCGACCCGCCGGCGGCGATGCGCTACACCGAGTCCCGGCTGACCAAGGTTGCGCATGAGCTGCTGGAGGACATCGACAAGGAAACCGTCGATTTCCAGGACACCTACGACGCCTCCGCCACCGAGCCCAAGGTGCTGCCGGCGCGCTTCCCGAACCTGCTCGTCAACGGCTCGGGCGGCATCGCCGTCGGCATGGCCACCAACATCCCGCCGCACAATCTGGCCGAAGTCTGCAACGGCGCCATCGCCATCATCGACAATCCGGCGATCGACCTGCCTGCGCTGATGGAGATCGTGCCCGGTCCGGATTTCCCGACCGGCGGCATCGTGCTTGGCCGCTCCGGCATCTACAATGCCTATTCGACGGGCCGCGGCTCGATCGTCATGCGCGGCCGCGTCAACATCGAGGCGCGCGGCAACGACCGTGAATCGATCATCATCACCGAGATTCCCTATCAGGTGAACAAGGCGGCGATGATCGAGAAGATGGCCGAACTCGTGCGCGAGAAGCGCATCGAGGGCATCTCCGACATCCGCGACGAGAGCGACCGCCAGGGCTACCGTGTCGTCGTCGAGCTCAAGCGCGAGGCGGTCGCCGATGTCATTTTGAACCAGCTTTACCGCTTCACGCCGCTGCAGACCTCGTTCGGCGCCAATATGGTCGCGCTGAACGGCGGCAAGCCGGAAGTGCTGACGCTGATCGACATGCTGAAGGCCTTTGTCGGCTTCCGCGAGGAGGTTATCAGCCGGCGCACGAAATATCTTCTGCGCAAGGCGCGCGAGCGCGCCCATGTGCTGGTCGGTCTCGCTATCGCCGTCGCCAACATCGATGAGGTGATCAAGCTGATCCGCACCGCGCCAGATCCGCAGACGGCGCGCGAGCAGTTGATGGAACGGCGCTGGCCATCGCACGACGTCGCTCCGCTGATCCAGCTGATCGATGATCCGCGCCACCGCATCAACGAGGACGGCACCTACAATCTATCCGAGGAGCAGGCCCGCGCCATCCTCGACCTGCGCCTGCAGCGCCTGACCGCGCTCGGCCGCGACGAGATCGCCGACGAGTTGAACAAGATCGGCGCTGAAATCCTTGATTACCTTGACATCCTGTCTTCTCGCGCGCGCATCCAGCAGATCGTCAAGGACGAGCTGATCGCCGTCCGCGACGAGTTCGGCACGCCGCGCCGCACGGAACTCGCCGAGGGCGGGGCGGACATGGAAGACGAAGACCTGATCCAGCGCGAGGACATGGTCGTCACGGTCAGCCATTCCGGCTACATCAAGCGCGTGCCGCTGTCGCTCTACCGGGCGCAGCGTCGCGGCGGCAAGGGCCGCTCCGGCATGTCGACCAAGGAAGAAGATTTCGTCACCCGGCTATTCGTCGCCAACACGCATACGCCAGTGCTGTTCTTCTCCTCGCGCGGCATCGTCTACAAGGAAAAGGTCTGGCGCCTGCCGGTCGGCAACCCACAGTCGCGCGGCAAGGCGCTGATCAACATGCTGCCGCTCGAGCAGGGCGAGCGCATCACCACCATCATGCCGCTGCCGGAGGACGAGACGAGCTGGGGCGAGCTCGACGTGATGTTCGCAACCACGCGCGGCACCGTGCGACGCAACAAGCTGTCCGACTTCGTCCAGGTCAACCGCAACGGCAAGATCGCCATGAAGCTGGAGGAAGAAGGCGACGAAATCCTCGGCGTCGAGACCTGCACGGACAATGACGACGTGCTGCTGACGGCGAATTCCGGCCAGTGCATCCGCTTCTCGGTCTCCGATGTGCGCGTCTTCCAGAGCCGCAATTCCGTCGGCGTGCGCGGCATCGCCATGGCCGAAACCGACCGCGTGATCTCGATGTCGGTGATCGAACATGTAGATGCTTCACCGGCTGAGCGCGCGGCCTATCTCAAGCGTGCGGCATCCGAGCGTCGGCTTGCCGCCGGCGGTGCAGCCGAGGAGGAAGAGATCGCGCTGACCAATGAGGAGATCGGCGAGGAAGCCGAGCTTTCCGACGAGCGCTACGAATTCCTCAAGATGCACGAGCAGCTTGTGCTGACGGTGACCGAATACGGCTACGGCAAGCGTTCCTCGTCCTATGATTTCCGCCTGACGGGTCGCGGCGGCAAGGGCATCCGCGCCACGGATGTCTCGAAAGTGGCCGAGATCGGCCGGCTGGTCGCGACCTTCCCGGTCGGCAACGACGATCAGATCATGCTGGTATCGGATGGCGGGACCGTCATCCGCGTGCCCGTCGATGGCATCCGCTTCGCCAGCCGCGCCACCAAGGGGGTGACCATCTTCAACACCGCCGAAGGTGAGAAGGTGGTGTCGGTCGAGCGGATTTCGGAGCCGCAGTCGGACGAGGAAGCCGAGGAAGCGCCTTCGGGTGAAGCCGACACTGCAGAAGATTCGGGCGAGGGAAATCCCGAATAGCCTTACTGCGCGCCACCGGCCCTTGGCCGGTGCGATCATGGCTGGAAGTCAGCGGCGGTGGTACAGGTTGCGGCCTCCTACGAAGCCATCGAGCCGCTTGGTGTTGGTCTTGATGCGCACCCGCGCCGCTTCCTGGTGCAACCCGAATGCGGTGGCGATCAGCATCACGATGGTCATTGCAGTGGCAAGCATGTAGATCAGCATTTGCGTGTTCTCCTGCGATCACAACGATAAAGATGGTGCTTTGGTTTCATCTCCTGAAGCGGCAAGCTGGTGAATGCTGTGTGAAGCGTTCGTGATTGTCGCATTCGTCTGTCGTTGACGTCCGTGAAAAGGTTCACGACCGGGCGTAGCAATGGGATTTGCCTTTGTCGGAGAGGCTCGCTAGAAGCCTGCCATGACCGAACGCACCGCCCTTTACGCCGGCTCCTTCGACCCGCTGACCAATGGTCACCTCGACGTGTTGAAGGCTTCGCTTGCCGTGGCCGACACCGTCTACGCTGCAATCGGCATTCATCCCGGCAAGACGCCGCTGTTTTCCTTCGAGGAACGCGTGAAGCTGATCGAGGCCGCGACCAAGGCGGAATTCGGCCGCGACAGCGACCGCATCAAGGTCGTCTCGTTCGATGGGCTGGTCATCGACGCCGCCAGGAAGCATGGCGCCTCGATCATCATCCGCGGCCTGCGCGACGGCACCGATCTCGACTATGAGATGCAGATGGCGGGCATGAACGAGACCATGGCGCCGGAGCTGCAGACGGTTTTCCTGCCGGCCAGCCCGTCAGTGCGCACCATTACCGCCACACTTGTCCGCCAGATTGCGTCGATGGGCGGCGACATCCGCCCGTTCGTGCCGGCGGCCGTCGCAGGCGCCCTCACTGCCAAATTCGCGAAATAGTGCATGTCGCCCAAAAGTGGATCCCGGTTTTGGGGCAACGACATGCACCCAAACAAAGACTTTCGGAGAACCTCATGCAGCTGAAAAAGCTCGCTTCGTTGCTTGTCGTGCTTGCCGGCGTTTTGGCGGCGTCCTTGCCGGCCTCGGCAGCCGACAAGGAAAACACCATGATCATCACGCTGAAGGAGGGTGACGTGACCGTCGCGCTGCGTCCCGATCTGGCGCCGAAGCATGTGGCGCAGATCAAGAAGCTGGTGCGCGAGGGCGCCTATGACAATGTCGCCTTCCACCGCGTCATCGACGGCTTCATGGCCCAGACCGGCGACGTCAAGTTCGGCAACATGAAGAAGGGTTTTAATCCCGAGGCTGTCGGCACGGGCGGATCCGACCTTCCCGATCTGCCTGCCGAGTTCTCGCAGACCGAGCAATTCACCCGTGGCGTGGTCGGCATGGCCCGCTCACAGGACCCGAACTCGGCCAATTCCCAGTTCTTCATCATGTTCGCGCCCGCGCCGAACCTCGACGGGCAGTACACCATTGTCGGCAAGGTGGAGAGCGGCATGGATCTGGTGGACAAGATCAAGAAGGGCGATGAGGCGGACAACGGCACGGTCAAGGACCCGGACCGCATGATCAAAGTTCGCATCGCTGCCGACAATAAGTAACTGCTCGATTCTCAAAAGGATTTTCTGACATGGCTGAGATCAAGGACCGCGAGAACGCGCTCATCATGGAAACGACCAAGGGCGAGGTCGTCATCGAAATGTATCCGGACCTTGCGCCCGGTCACGTCGCGCGTATCAAGGAACTGGCGCGCGAGGGCGCCTATGACGGCGTCGTGTTCCACCGTGTCATCGACGGCTTCATGGCGCAGACCGGCGACGTCAAGTTCGGCAACTCCTCGAAGCCGACCTTCGCTCCGTCGCGCGCCGGCATGGGCGGCTCCGACAAGCCGGACCTCAAGGCCGAATTCTCCAACGCCAATCACGGCCGCGGCACCTGCTCGATGGCGCGGGCGCAGAACCCGAACTCGGCGAACTCGCAGTTCTTCATCTGCTTCGACGATGCCTCCTTCCTCAATCGCCAGTACACGGTCTGGGGCCAGGTCATCGAAGGCATGGAGAATGTCGACAAGATCAAGCGCGGCGAGCCGGTGCAGGATCCCGACAAGATCGTGTCGCTGAAGGTCGCGGCCGACGTCAAGTAAGGCATAGAACGATGATGGGCGCAGTCTGGTCCCTGCTCGGCATCCTGTCCGGCGCCTTCATCGCCATCCAGGCGCCGATCAACTCGCAACTGGCGCGCGGCCTCGGCCTTCCGGTCGCGGCCGCCGCTTTCTCGTTCCTGTCGGGCGCCGTCGTTCTCGGTATCATCGCGGTCGCCGTGGTGAAGCTGCAGGGCCTCTCGCTCGACTGGAAGGCGCCGGCACCCTGGCTGTTCGTCGCCGGCGGCATGCTCGGCGGATTCTACGTCACGCTCTCCACCATTCTCACGCCGCGCATCGGCGCGGCGGCGCTGATGGCCTTCCTGGTCGCCGGCCAACTGATCGCCGGCATGCTGGTCGACCGTGCCGGCTTCCTTGGTGTTGCCGTGCGCGAGGTCTCGCTTGGCCGCGTGGCCGGCGCCGTGCTGCTGCTCGTAGGAGCGCTGCTCATCCGGCTCTACTGATGCGCGTCGATCTTTTCGACTTCGACCTGCCGGAGGAGTGCATTGCGCTGCGCCCGGCGGAGCCGCGCGACAGCGCCAAGCTATTGGTGGTCAAACCGGGCGAAACGCTGCGCGACCGCACCGTCAGCGATCTGCCGTCGCTGCTGAGAGAAGGCGACGTGCTGGTATTCAACGATACCAAGGTCATTCCGGCCCAGCTGAAAGGCATCCGCAAGCGCGGCGAAGCGATGGCGCAGGTCGAGGCCACGCTGCATATGCGGCTCGCGCCGGACCGCTGGCGGGCCTTCATGCGGCCCGGCAAGCGCATCGCCGTCGGCGACCGCATTCATTTCGGCCACGACCAGAATTCCTGCTTTCTCGGCCAGCTCGACGCGACGGTGATCGAGAAAGGCGAGGCGGGCGAGGTGTTGCTCGGCTTCGACCTCTCGGGCGTCTTTCTCGACGAGGCAATGCACGCCGTAGGCCACATCCCATTGCCGCCATACATCGCCTCGAGGCGAGATGACGACGAGCGCGACCGCAGCGACTACCAGACCATCTATGCCAGGGAAGAGGGCGCGGTCGCGGCCCCCACCGCCGGCCTGCATTTCACGCCGGAGCTGTTTGCAGCGCTGGAAGCCAAGGGCATCGAGCGGCGCTTCGTCACGCTGCATGTCGGCGCCGGCACTTTTTTGCCGGTTAAGACCGACGACACCGCCGACCATAAGATGCACGCGGAAACGGGCTTGGTGAGCCAAGAAACGGCAGACGCGCTCAACGCTGCAAGGGCGCGGGGAGGGCGGCTTGTCGCCGTCGGCACGACCTCGCTGCGCCTTCTGGAAAGTGCTGCGCGTGAGGATGGCAGGATCGAGGCCTGGTCCGGGCCGACCGATATCTTCATCACCCCCGGCTACCGCTTCAAGACAGCTGACATGCTGATGACCAATTTCCATCTGCCGCGCTCGACGCTGTTCATGCTGGTCTCGGCCTTCAGCGGACTGGACGCGATGCGTTCGGCCTATGCGCATGCCATCGAGAGCCGCTACAGGTTCTACTCCTACGGGGACTCCAGCCTGCTTTACCGAGCGGAGACGAGCGATGGACGATGATCTAGAGAGAATGGACCGCGAGGCGCTCATCGCGGAAGTGACGAAGCTGCGCGCCGGTATCCGCGCGCATCGCGATGCGACCGGCCATGATCTCTGCTGGCATCATCCCGACCTCTGGGACCTGCTGCCGGAGAAGACCGAGCCGGCGATCGCCGTGCCGCCGTGGCCGAAATTCATGCGCGGCTGCATCCGCTACCGGCAGTCGCTCGACGAGCAGGCACCCGGCGCCCCGGTGCATGACAAGGAATTCGATGGCTGAGACTTTCTCTTTCAAGCTGCTCGCCACCGACGGTAGTGCGCGGCGCGGCCTCATCAGCATGCCGCGCGGCGAGATCCGCACGCCGGCCTTCATGCCGGTCGGCACCGGCGGCACCGTCAAGGCCATGTATATGGATCAGGTGCGCGGCGTCGGCGCCGACATCATCCTCGGCAACACCTATCATTTGATGCTCAGGCCAGGCGCCGAGCGTGTGGCGAAGCTCGGCGGCCTGCATGAATTCGCGCGCTGGCCGCACCCGATCCTGACCGATAGCGGCGGCTTCCAGGTAATGTCGTTGTCGAAGCTGAGGAAGCTTAGCGAAACGGGCGTCACCTTCCGCTCGCATATCGACGGTGCGCGCTACGAGATGTCGCCGGAGCGGTCAATCGAAATCCAGGGGCTGCTCGATTCCGATATCCAGATGCAGCTCGACGAGTGTACGGCGCTTCCCGCCAAGCCGAAGGAAATCGAGCGCGCCATGGAACTGTCGCTGCGCTGGGCCGAACGCTGCAAGGCGGCGTTCGGCGATCAGCTGGGCAAGGCGATGTTCGGCATCGTGCAGGGCGGCGACAGTGCTGTGATGCGCGTGCGTTCGGCGCAGGCGCTGGCGGCGATGGACCTCAAAGGCTATGCCGTCGGTGGGCTGGCGGTCGGCGAGCCGCAGGCGGTGATGCTGGAGATGCTGGACATAACCTGCCCGGAACTGCCGGCCGACAGGCCGCGCTACCTGATGGGCGTCGGGACCCCGGACGACATCTTGAAATCCGTGGCACGCGGCATCGACATGTTCGACTGCGTGATGCCGACGCGCGCCGGCCGCCATGGTCTGGCCTATACGCGCCGCGGCAAGATCAACCTGCGCAACGCCCGCCATGCCGACGATCCGCGTCCGCTGGACGAGGAAAGCGACTGCCCGGCCGCGCGCGACTATTCGCGCGCCTATCTCCATCATCTCGTTCGCTCGCAGGAGTCCCTCGGCGCAATGCTGCTCACCTGGAACAACCTGTCCTACTACCAGAAGCTGATGCAGGACATCCGCGCCGCGATCGAGGCAAAAGCCTTCGAGACGCGCGCTGCCGCGATTTCGGAATACTGGGCGAGGGGCGATCTGCCGGCGCTATGAGCGCTTTTATGTGCTCACCGAAGTCGCGGCGCGCAGGCTGCAGCCGGTGATCTTAAAGCTGCCGTCGGGCTGCTGTTCGAGCGTGTACACCGCCTCATAGTCCTTGCCATCGGGCCCGACGATCAGCACCTGCTGGACGATCGAGGCCGGCCCGGTCTGCTCCACCTTGCCGAAGGAATAGTTCTGCGGCCTGCGCACCGGCGCATAGCCGTTGGTCACCATGTTCATGAAGGTGTCGACGGTCGGGAAGATCCGCTTCACATTTGGCGCGGCGAAGCTGTAGGCGGTGGCGCCGTCATCGGCGAGAAAGGCCTTGAGCTGGCTGTCGATGACTGTTTGCGCCGCTTTGATCTCGGCGTCACCGGCGAAGGCCATGGATGCAAGAACCATCGGAACGAGAGCGAGTGCGAACAATACGCGGCGCATGGCCTGTCTCCAGAATTCGCGTGGAACAACTATCATACGCTGCCGGCGTGCCGTGGTTTCACCGTTTCGCAGATTTCTTGCCTGCATGGATGCCTCCGCTAGGACCTGACCTGAGGTGTTCCCGAACTGTCCTTGGTGGCGTCCCCGGGCCGGTGTGGCATGCCGATCGCGGAGTTGCGGCAAGCGGCCGCCAAGGCGCGTGCAGCCTGATGCTTGAAAGCCCGTCGCCAGTCTGCCACAAGGGCCGCTCATTCGCGAAGACTGGCAGGACCGGGAAATGAAGGCATTTTTCGTGCAGATAAAGTGCGATCTGGGCAAAGCCTATGAGGTCGCCAGCGCGCTCGCCGATGCCGAGATCGCCTCCGAAATCTATTCGACCGCCGGCAATTACGACCTGCTCGCAAAATTCTATGTCGACGACGAGGAAGACATCGGCCACTTCATCAATGAACGGGTGCAGATCCTGCCTGGAATCAAGGACACCTTCACCATCGTCACTTTCCGGGCGTTCTGATTTGCCGTTTGATGCCCGCTCACCGGGCATGAACTGACCCGGCGTCGCTCCCGCTGCCCTAATCGTAGGCAATTTGCATAGGACGGCCGCCAGCGCCGCCCAAATCATCGATTGCGCTTGATTTTCTCCAGCCGGGCCAGTGAAATGGCTTCAGAGGGGAGTACGCGATTGGCAGCGTTCGACGAAATGCTTCCGGAAGTCTCCGGATTGAGAAGACCATACCAGGCTTATGATCGCTGGCTGAAGGAACAGGACCCGGCCAGGCTCACCCAGAAAATGGAGGACGCCGAACGCGTCTTCCGCAAGACCGGCATCACCTTCGCCGTCTATGGCGAGCAGGAAGCTTCGGAACGGCTGATCCCCTTCGACATCGTCCCGCGCATCATTTCCGGCCAGGAATGGCGCCGGCTGACGCAGGGCATCGAGCAGCGCGTGCAGGCGCTCAACGCCTTTCTCGACGATATCTACCACCGCCAGGAAATCCTGCGCGCCGGGCGCGTTCCCAAGGAGCTGGTGGCGAAGAATGAAGCGTTCCTGCCGGAGATGATCGGTGTGAGACCGCCGGCCGGCGTCTACACCCACATCATCGGCGTCGACATCGTGCGCATCAGCGAGAATGAATTCTACGTGCTCGAGGACAATGCCCGCACGCCGTCGGGCGTCTCCTACATGCTGGAGAACCGCGAGACGATGATGCAGCTCTTCCCGGAGCTGTTCCAGCAGATCAAGGTGCGGCCGGTGGAGAACTATCCGCAACTGCTGCGCCAGTCGCTGGCGGCGGTGCGGCCGCAGAGCGCAAAGGGCGCGCCGACCATCGCGGTGCTGACGCCGGGCAGCTACAACTCCGCCTATTTCGAGCACGCCTTCCTCGCCGACCAGATGGGCGTGCAACTGGTCGAAGGACAGGATCTGCGCGTGGTCGACGGCCATGTCACGATGCGCACCACCGAGGGCTACAAGCAGATCGACGTGCTTTACCGGCGCGTGGACGACGCCTTCCTCGATCCGCTGACCTTCCGGCCGGATTCCGCGCTCGGCGTGCCGGGCATCATGGATGTCTATCGGGCCGGCAACATCACCATCGCTAACGCGCCGGGCACCGGCATCGCCGACGACAAGGCGATCTATTCCTACATGCCCGAGATCGTCGAGTTCTACACAGGCCGCAAGGCGATCCTCGGCAACATCCCGACCTGGCGCTGCTCGGAACCCGACAGCCTGAAATATGTGCTGGAGCACATCGGCGAGCTTGTCATCAAGGAAGTGCACGGCTCCGGCGGCTACGGCATGCTGGTCGGCCCCGCGGCGACCAAGAAGGAATGCGAGGCGTTCGCCAAGAAGCTGCAGGCCAAACCCGGCAACTACATCGCCCAGCCGACGCTCGCGCTGTCGACATGCCCGATCCTGACCGAGAAGGGGCTGTCGCCGCGCCATGTCGATCTCAGGCCTTATGTGCTGGTTTCGGATCGTATCCAGATCGTCCCGGGCGGCCTGACTCGCGTCGCGCTCAAGGAGGGGTCGCTTGTGGTCAACTCCTCGCAAGGCGGTGGGACGAAGGATACGTGGGTGTTGGATGATTAAAGAGCGAATAGAGAGTAGCGAATAGCGAATAGCGAATAGCGAATAGGGAAAGAGGGGATCCGACGCAATCAATTTTTACAGAGACCTAATTGTTTGGAAGGTGGCCAAACTGACGAAATCGGAAAAATGCTGCGATCGATGATCAGGAGCCTTCAACAGAGATCATGAAATCTTTTTTTCGCTACTCGCTACTCACTATTCGCCATTCGCTCGACACCGGAGCAAGCTGACATGCTTCTCGGCCGCACCGCCAACGGTCTCTACTGGATGAACCGCTACATAGAGCGGGCCGAAAACATGGCGCGCCTGGTCGATGCCGGCCTGCGCATGGCGCTGACGCGCACGCAGAACGCGTCGGAGGAATGGAACTCCGTGCTGCTCAGCGCCGGCTCCGACCTGGCCTTCTCGCAGAAATACCAGGACTACACTGTCGCCAACGTCTCGGATTTCCTGCTGCGCGACACTTCGAACCCGTCGAGCACGATGGCCTCGATCGAGACGGCGCGCAACAATGCGCGCATGGTGCGCACGGCGCTGACGCGCGAGACCTGGGAGAGCATCAACGAGGCCTGGATGTCGCTGAAGCGGATGCTGGCACGGCCGATCGACGAGCGCGATCTGCCGACGGTGCTCGATGCGATCAAGCGCGAGACGGCGCTGATCCGCGGCTCGTTCTACGGCACGATGCTGCGCAACGAGATCTTCGACTTCTCGCAGCTCGGCACCTATGTGGAGCGCGCCGACAACACGGCCCGCATCCTCGACGTGAAATACTATGTGCTCTTGCCGTCGATCTCCTGGGTGGGCTCGACACTCGACAATTATCAATGGGAATCGATCTTGCGCTCGGTGTCGGCGCACCGCTCCTACCGGTGGGTGTATGACGCGGACTACAAGCCGACCAACATCGCCGACTATCTGATCCTCAATGTCCGTATGCCGCGCTCGCTGACCTTCTGCTATCGCTTCCTCGGCGAGCATTTGAGATTCCTCGCCGACGACTATGGCGAGCGCCATGCCTGCCACGCCACCGCCGAGAAAATTCAGACGATGCTGAAGAAGGGGTCGATCAAGGATATTTTCGACCACGGCCTGCATGAGTTCCTGGCGGAATTCATTCGTGACAACACTAGGCTGGGGGATGAGATCGCCCTGGACTACCGGTTCTACTGAGCGCTGGAGAGACAGGCGCCATGCGGCTCAAGATCACACACCGAACCGAGTACCGCTACGATGCACCGGTGCAGTACCTGTTGCAGCGACTGCGCCTGACGCCGGTCAGCGGATCGACTCAGACGGTTGCGTCCTGGGTGATCAAGATCGACGGCGCGCGAGAGGAGGTTCGCTTCACGGACCATTTCGGCAATGACACGCGGCTGGTGAGCGCCGAGGGCGGCCAGCACACCATCATAGTCGAGGCGGCGGGCGAGGTGACGACGCGCGACACTGCCGGTGTGTCCGGTGTGCATCATGGTTTCGCGCCGCTCTGGCTTTTCAGCCAGCAAACGCCGCTTACGACCGTCGGCGACGGCATTCGCGACCTGGCCGCTTCGGTCGGGGAGGGGACGGATATCGACAGGCTGCACAAGCTGATGGGCGCGATCCGGGAGCGCGTCGCCTATAAGCCCGGGACGACCAGCGCCGTGACGCCGGCGGAAGAAGCGCTAACGCTCAAGGCCGGTGTCTGCCAGGATCACAGCCACATCTTCACCGCCGTGGCGCGCGTGATGGGCTTCCCCGCGCGCTATATCAGCGGCTATCTGATGATGGATGCCTCGGTCGAGCAGGCGGCAAGCCATGCCTGGGCCGAAGCGCATGTGCCGGGCCTGGGGTGGGTTGCCTTTGATCCCGCCAACGGTATCTCGCCCGACGAACGCTATGTAAGAATGGCGACGGGTCGGGACTATCGCGATGCCTCGCCTGTGTCGGGAATACTGCTGGGGCAAGCGGAAGAGAAGCTTGCCGTCACCGTCACGGTAGAGCAGTAGTCTCTGCCAAGATTCACCAGAAGAGCGACCATGACCTATTGCGTCGGCCTCAAGATCGATCGTGGACTCGTGTTCATGTCGGACACGCGCACCAATGCCGGCATGGATTCGATTTCGACCTTCAGGAAGATGCATGTCTGGGAAGAGCCTGGCGAGCGCGTCATCGTGCTGATGTCTGCAGGCAATCTTGCCACGACGCAAGCCGTGGTCAGCCTGCTGGACGAGCGCAACAAGGCGGCCGGCGACCGTCACGAGAAGCTGCTCGAGACCCCGTCAATGTACCAGACGGTGCGGCTGGTCGGCGAGACGGTGAAAGAGGTGATCGCACACTCTTCGCCCGCCGGCGATCAGGCGGATTCCTATTTCAACGCCTCCTTCATCCTCGGCGGCCAAATCAAGGGCAGCCAACCCCGGCTGTTCATGATCTATCCCGAGGGCAATTTCATCGAGTCGACCGACGACACTCCATTCTTCCAGATCGGCGAGACCAAATACGGCAAGCCGATCATCATCCGTGCCTATGACCGTACGATGAGCCTGGCCGAGACGGTGAAGCTGCTGTTGGTCTCCTTCGACTCGACGCTGAAGTCGAACCTGTCGGTCGGCCTGCCGCTCGACCTGCTCTTCCTGGAACTGGATGCTTTCAAGGTCGGCCTGAAGAAGCGGATCGGTCATGACGACCAATATTACCGAACCATATCGGATGGCTGGTCCAACGCGCTAAAGGCGGCCTTCGCCAGCCTGCCCGATTTTCCCGGCTAGGGCGTTCGCCTACGAAGCGGTTGCCTCATTATATTTAACTTGTTAATCAAAAGCCGAAGTGGCGGGCCGATCAAGGTCCGGCGGCTGCTGAGAGGATACATGGACAAGAAAGAATTCCGCGATTGGTCGAGGCGAGCCGCGGATTGGGGCGTGGACTACCGGTCCAGCCTGCGCGATCGTCCGGTGCGGCCGGCGATCGGGCCCGGCGACATATTCAGGAGCATCGAAGAGTCGCCGCCCGAGACGGCCGAGCCGATGGAAAAAATCTTCGCCGATTTCGAAACGAAGATCGTGCCCGGGATGACGCATTGGCAGCATCCGCGCTTCTTCGCCTATTTCCCGGCCAACGCGGCGCCGGTCTCGGTGGTGGCCGAGTATCTCGTCTCGGCGATGGCCGCGCAGTGCATGCTGTGGCAGACCTCGCCGGCGGCGACAGAGCTCGAGACGCGTATCGTCGACTGGATGCGCCAGGCGCTGGGCCTGCCCGAAGGATTCTCCGGTGTCATTCAGGATTCGGCTTCGTCGGCGACGCTTGCCGCGGTGCTCACCATGCGCGAGCGGGCGCTTGACTGGCAGGGAAACAGACAAGGTCTCGCCGGCCAGGCGAAGCTGCGTGTCTATTGCTCCAACCAGGTTCACACCTCGATCGACCGAGCGATCTGGGTCGCCGGCATCGGCGAGGAGAATCTCATCCGTATCCCGGTAACCGGTCGTTTTCGCGCGATGGATACGGCGGCGCTCGAGGCGGCAATTATCGCCGATCGCGAGGCCGGCCTGCTGCCGGCGGGCATTGTCGCCTGCGTCGGCGGCACCAGCACCGGCGGCACCGACGACATCGCTGCCGTAGCGGCCGTGGCGAAGCGGCACGGCCTTTACCTGCACGTCGATGCGGCCTGGGCCGGGTCGGCGATGATCTGCCCGGAGTACCGGCATTTCTGGGCCGGTGTCGAGAGCGCCGATTCCATCGTCTTCAATCCGCACAAGTGGCTCGGCGCGCAATTCGACTGCTCGATCCAGTTCGTCTGCCAACCGGAAGACCTTGTGCGCACGCTGGCCATCAAGCCGGACTATCTCAAGACCAGAGGTCATGACGGCATCATCAACTATTCGGAATGGTCGGTGCCGCTTGGCCGCCGATTCCGTGCGCTGAAACTCTGGTTCCTGCTGCGCGCCCACGGACTGGAAGGATTGCGCAAGATGATCCGAAACCATGTAGCCTGGAGCGAGGGCCTTGCCGCACGGCTGGCCGGGGAAGCGGATTTCGAGCTCGTCACCGAGCCCATGCTGTCGCTGTTCTCGTTCCGCCATCGCGCCCCTCAGGGTGCCGATCCAGACGAGCACAATTTGCGTCTCGTCGATGCCATCAACACGGACGGACGCATCTATCTAACGCAGACGCGCGTCGATGGCCGGGTGGCGATCCGCTTTCAGGCGGGACAGTTCGAGACCACGGCCGGCGATATTGATGCGGCCTTCGATGTCGTCACAGAGATTGCGCGCCGGCTTACCCTTGAGGCGGCAAACTGATTGCGGACCGGTTTGTCTTTGCGAGAAGGTGAATTTCGTTAGCCGGCTTGTCCCTTTCCATCACTTTCGTTTTCCGATATAGACGGAAAAAACGAAAATGAAGGATAGCGGATGTTCCTTTCGCCACGCCACGCCGAGATCATCCAGATGGCGAAGGACAACGGCCGGGTGCTGGTCGACGACCTGGCGACACATTTCAGCGTGACGCCGCAGACCATCCGCAAGGACCTCAACGACCTCTGTGACCAGCGGCTGCTGACGCGCATCCATGGCGGGGCGCTGTTTCCGTCCGGCATCGAGAACATGGAATACGAGGCGCGGCGCAAAATCGCTGCCGATGAGAAGGAAGCGATCGGCCGCGCGGCGGCCAGGCTTATTCCCGACAACGCCTCGCTGTTCATCAATATAGGCACCACGACGGAAGCTGTCTCAAAGGCGCTTCTCGACCATAACGGGCTTATGGTGATCACCAATAACATCAACGTTGCCAATAGGATGCGGATCTATCCTTCGATCGAGGTGGTGATCGCCGGCGGCGTTGTGCGCGGCTCCGACGGCGGCGTCGTGGGTGAGGCCGCGGTGGATTTCATTCGCCAGTTCAAAGTCGACTACGCCGTCATCGGCGCCTCGGCCATCGACCATGACGGCGCGCTGCTCGACTTCGACTTTCGCGAAGTGAAAGTGGCGCAGGCCATCATCGCCAATGCGCGTCATGTGATTCTCGTCTCCGACCGGACAAAATTCGAGCGCACGGCGCCGGTTCGCATTGGTCACCTGTCGCAGGTGAACACCTTCATCACCGACCGTTGCGACATCCCTTCGGTGCGCCGGATTTGCGAGGAAACGGAGGTTCGTTTGATCGAGACAGCGCTCGGATAACGTCTCTTCACGGACATCTCACGCACCTGTGATATTTCGTTTGACATTCGGATCGAGTTCGAAATAATCCCGCCACGGTTTCGCGAAACACAAAAATGGTGCAATGCGAAATCGTGGAGGAACCCTGTGGACGCATCTCCGATCCATGACATTTTTGTCATAGGCGGCGGCATCAATGGCTGCGGCATCGCCCGCGACGCCGTTGGCCGCGGATTTTCCGTATACCTCGCCGAGATGAACGATCTCGCCAGCGGGACTTCCTCCGGCTCGACCAAACTGATCCATGGCGGGTTGCGCTATCTCGAGTTCTACGAATTCCGGCTGGTGCGCGAAGCGCTGATGGAGCGCGAGGTTCTGTGGAAGAACGCGCCGCATATCATCTGGCCGATGCGCTTCGTGCTGCCCTACGCCAAGGGCCTGCGTCCGGCCTGGCTGATCCGGCTCGGCCTTTTCCTTTACGACCATATCGGCGGGCGCAAGCTGCTGCCGGCGACCAAGACGCTGGACATGGCCACCGATCCGGCCGGCAAGCCGCTGAAGCCGCTGTTCCGCAAGGCGTTTGAATATTCGGACGGCTGGGTCAACGATGCCCGCCTCGTGGCGCTCAATGCCCGCGACGCGGCCGACCGCGGCGCCGTCATCCGCACTCGCACCAAGGTGGTCAGCGCGCGCCGCGAGAGCGGGCTGTGGACGATCAAGATCCAGAACGTGCTGACCGGCGAGATCGAGGAAGTCCGCGCGCGTCTTCTCGTCAACGCCGCCGGGCCGTGGGTCGATCAGGTATTGGCAAAAACCGTCGGCCAGAACGATGTGCACAATGTTCGGCTGGTGCAGGGCAGCCACATCGTCATCGGCAAGAAGTTCGACGATCCGCGCGCCTATTTCTTTCAGAACAAGGACGGACGCATCATCTTCGCCATTCCTTACGAAGAAGAGTTCACGCTGATCGGCACCACCGACCGCGACTTTCCCGGCGATCCGCATGAGGTGAAGATCAGCGATACCGAGATCGACTATCTTTGCGCCGCCGCGAGCGAATATTTCGCCCAGCCGGTCAAGCGTTCGGACATCGTCTGGACCTATTCGGCGGTGCGCCCGCTTTATGACGACGGCGCCTCGAAGGCGCAGGAGGCGACGCGCGACTATGTGCTGAAGGCCGATGGCGGGGAGGGTGCCGCCCCCTTACTCAACGCCTTCGGCGGCAAGATCACCACGTTCCGCCGGCTGGCGGAATCGATGTTGGAGAAGCTCGAAGGCTTTCTCGGCAAGCGCGGCAAGCCATGGACCGCCAACGCGCCGCTGCCCGGCGGCGATTTTCCGGCGACCGGGTTCGACGAGCAGGTATCGAGGCTCAAGAACGCCTATCCGTTCCTCGACCAACGGCTGGCACGCAGGTTGACCCGGCTTTACGGCACGCGCGCGGAGAAGCTGCTTGGCCTCGCCAAGTCGAATGCCGATCTCGGCCGCAATTTCGGTGCCGACCTCTACGAAGCCGAGGTGCGCTACCTGGTCGAGAACGAGTGGGCGATCACCGCCGAGGACGTGCTGTGGCGCAGGACCAAACGCGGCCTGCATTTCAGCCGCGAGCAGACGGCGGCATTGGAAGAATTCATGCGCGGGTTAAGCAGCCGCCATGTCGCCGCGGCGGAATGAGGATCGAGCGCTGATGCGCAAGGCCTGGGAGGAGGCGTGATGCTGGAATTGAGGAACGTGACGAAGACGGTCGGCGCGCAGGAGCATATCCGCGACGTGTCGCTGACGCTTCAGCACGGCTCGCTGAATGTCCTGCTCGGGCCGACGCTTTCCGGCAAGACCAGCCTGATGCGGCTGATGGCCGGGCTCGACGCGCCAACTTCCGGCTCGGTCTGGTTCGACGGCAAGGACGTCACCGGACAGCCGGTGCAGAAGCGCAACGTCGCCATGGTCTACCAGCAATTCATCAACTACCCGGCGATGACGGTGTACGAGAACATCGCCTCGCCGCTTCGGGTTGCCGGCATCGAACAGGCCAGGATCGACAAGGAGGTGCGCAACGCTGCGGCACTTCTCAAGCTCACGCCCTATCTCGACCGCACGCCGCTCAACCTCTCGGGCGGCCAGCAGCAGCGCACGGCGCTTGCCCGCGCCATCGTCAAGAACGCCAGCCTGGTGCTGCTCGACGAGCCGCTCGCCAATCTCGACTACAAGCTGCGCGAGGAGTTGCGCGCCGAATTGCCGAAGATTTTCGCCGCGGCGGGCACGATCTTCGTCTATGCCACGACCGAGCCGCACGAGGCGCTTTTGCTCGGCGGCAACACCGCGACGCTTTCGGAAGGTCGCGTCACGCAGTTCGGCCCAACCGTCGAGGTTTTCCGCAAGCCGGTCGACCTGGTGACGGCGCGGACCTTCGCCGACCCTCCGCTCAACACCATTGTGCTCGCCAAGAAGGGATCGGACTTCCTTCTCGAAGGAGGCGTGAAGCTGCCGGTGCCGCCCGAACTGCTCGGCATTCCGGATGCCAGCTACACGATCGGCTTCCAGCCGCACCATTTGTCGCTGGAGCGTCCCAACCCCGGCGCCGTGCCGGTGCGGGCCAAGGTCACCATCACCGAGATCACCGGCTCGGAAAGCTTCGTCCATCTCGACTTCGCCGACGCGCGCTGGGTGATGCTCGCGCACGGCATCCTCGATTTCGAGACCGACGACGAGGTCGAGGTGTTCATCGACCCGCGCCACATCATGGTCTTCGACCAGAACGGCCGCGCGGTGACTGCGTCGAAGCTGGCGGCTTGAGGAGGGAGCGATGGCACGCATCGACGTCAACCACATCCGCCACTCCTACCTGACCAATCCAAAGAAGGATTCGGATTTCGCGCTGAAGGAAGTGCATCACACCTTCGAGGACGGCGGCGCCTATGCGCTGCTCGGGCCGTCCGGCTGCGGCAAGACCACCTTGCTCAACATCATCTCGGGGCTGCTCCATCCCTCGCACGGCCAGCTCCTGTTCAACGGCCGGAACGTGACCAATCTGTCGACGCAGGAGCGCAATATCGCCCAGGTGTTCCAATTCCCGGTCATCTACGACACCATGACCGTCTACGACAATCTGGCCTTTCCGCTGCGCAACCGCCGCGTGCCGGAGGCCGATGTCGACCGCAAGGTGCGCGAGACGCTCGACATGATCGATCTCGCCTCGATGGCGAACCGGAAGGCGCGCCGGCTGACCGCCGACCAGAAGCAGAAGATCTCGCTCGGTCGAGGACTGGTGCGCTCGGACGTCAACGCCATCCTGTTCGACGAGCCGCTCACCGTCATCGATCCGCATATGAAATGGGTGCTGCGTTCGCAGCTGAAGCAGCTGCATCGCCGGTTTGGTTACACCATGGTCTATGTCACGCACGACCAGACCGAAGCGCTGACTTTCGCCGACCGCGTCGTGGTCATGTATGACGGCGAGATCGTGCAGATCGGCACGCCGGCCGAGCTGTTCGAGCGGCCGCGCCACACCTTCGTCGGCTATTTCATCGGTTCGCCGGGCATGAATGTGCTTCCGGTTGCGCTCGAAGGCAGGACGGCTTTGCTCGGCTCGCAGCGCATCGAACTGCCGGGCGCACCCAAGGCCGAAGCCGGTCCCGTCGAGCTCGGCATCCGTCCCGAATATGTCCGGCTCGGCCGCGAAGGCATGGCGGTTTCCGTCAGCAAGGTCGAGGATGTTGGCCGCCACAAGGTGGTTCGCGCCAATCTCGAGGGCAAAGAGATCGCCGCCGTCATCGGCGAGGACGATGAGGTGCCGACCGAACCCAGGGTCCGCTTCGATCCGGCCGGCATCAACATCTATGCCGATTCATGGCGCGTCGAGATGGGGGCGTAGATGGAAAAGACCTGGAACAACAAAGCCTGGTTCCTCGTCCTGCCGGTGTTGGTGCTGGTGGCCTTCTCGGCCGTCATTCCGCTGATGACCGTCGTCAACTATTCGGTGCAGGACACGTTCGGCAACAATGTCTTCTTCTGGGCCGGCACCGAGTGGTTCGAGGAGTTGCTGGCGTCCGACCGCTTCTGGGAAGCGATGGCGCGCAACCTGATCTTCTCCTTCATCATCCTGGCGATCGAGGTGCCGCTCGGCATCTTCATCGCGCTCAACATGCCGAAGAAGGGATGGGGCGTGCCGGTCTGCCTGGTGCTGATGGCGCTGCCGCTGCTCATCCCATGGAACGTTGTCGGCACGATCTGGCAGGTGTTCGGCCGCAACGACATTGGCCTGCTCGGCTACTACGTCAACGCATTCGGCATCGACTACAACTATGTCCAGGATCCGATCGACGCGTGGGTCACCGTCATCATCATGGACGTGTGGCACTGGACGAGCCTGGTCGTGCTGCTCTGCTATGCCGGCCTGGTTTCGATCCCGGACGCCTTCTACCAGGCGGCCAAGATCGACGGCGCCTCGCGCTGGGCGGTGTTCCGCTACATCCAGTTGCCGAAGATGCAGCGCGTGCTGCTGATCGCGGTGCTGCTGCGCTTCATGGACTCCTTCATGATCTATACCGAGCCCTTCGTCGTCACCGGCGGCGGTCCCGGCAATTCGACCACGTTCCTGTCGATCGACCTCGTCAAGATGGCGCTCGGTCAGTTCGATCTCGGTCCGGCGGCGGCCATGTCGCTGGTCTATTTCCTGATCATCCTGTTGTTGTCGTGGGTGTTCTACACCGTGATGACCAACTACGACGCGGAGCGCTGAGATGGCGAGCGCAAACGAGACGACACGCGTAAGCGAAGCGGCGGTCACCGAGGTAGGCAGCACCCTTTCGCAGGACGAGGTGGCGAAGCTGATGCGGCGCCGGGGCGAGGAATCGCGCTGGTGGTGGATTGTGCCGACACTCTACATCGTCGTGCTGCTGCTGCCGATCTACTGGCTCATCAACATGAGCTTCAAGACCAATGCGGAGATCGTCTCGTCGCTGACGCTGTTCCCGCACAATCCGACGCTGGCAAATTACCGCACCATCTTCACCGATGCGTCCTGGTATTCGGGCTACATCAACTCGATCACCTATGTCGTGATGAACATGGTGATCTCGGTGGCCGTGGCGCTGCCCGCGGCCTACGCCTTCTCGCGCTACCGCTTCCTCGGCGACAAGCACCTGTTCTTCTGGCTGTTGACGAACCGCATGGCGCCGCCGGCGGTGTTCGCCCTGCCGTTCTTCCAGCTCTATTCGGCCTTCGGCCTGATCGACACGCATATCGCCGTGGCGCTGGCGCACTGCCTGTTCAACGTGCCGCTTGCGGTGTGGATCCTGGAAGGCTTCATGTCCGGGGTGCCGAAGGAGATCGACGAGACCGCCTATATCGACGGCTATTCCTTCCCGCGCTTCTTCATAAAGATCTTCATGCCGCTGATCGCGAGTGGCATCGGTGTCGCCTGCTTCTTCTGCTTCATGTTCTCTTGGGTGGAGCTTTTGATCGCCCGCACGCTGACGACGACCGACGCCAAGCCGATCGCGGCCACCATGACCCGCACCGTCTCGGCCGCCGGCATGGACTGGGGGCTGCTCGCCGCAGCCGGCGTGCTGACGCTGATCCCCGGCGCGCTGGTGATCTGGTTTGTGCGCAACTATATCGCCAAGGGCTTCGCCCTGGGGAGGGTATGATCGATGAACCTCGACTTCTCCTGGATGGCGTGGACGTTGCCGACAGCGGCTTTCTTCGGAACCGTATTGCTGCTGCTGGTCGGCATGGCGGCCTGGGAATATGCCTCGCCCGGCGGCAATCCGCGCGTCGGGATCCTGCGCTTCGAAACGACGCGCGGCGACCGCCTCTTCCTGTCGCTGCTCGGCAGCGCCTTTATCCATCTCGCTTGGCTGGGTCTTGTTGGACCCAACCTGTGGTGGGCTCTCGCTCTCTCCGTGGTCTACGCGATCGGCGTATTCCGATACGTATAGAGGGGGAAATAGTTGGAGCGGCCGCGTGCCGGCGGCCGCTCCAGATCGCACTTGCAACCTAAGACTGGAGGAAACACATGCGACGGCAAATTTTTACATCAACGACAGCCATTGCACTATTGCTGGGCGTAGGTAACGCCTATGCCGGTATGGACGAGGCAAAAGCCTTTCTCGACAAGGAGATAGGTGATCTGTCGACGCTTTCGCGCGCCGATCAGGAAAAGGAAATGCAGTGGTTCATCGACGCAGCCAAGCCGTTTGCCGGCATGGACATCAAGGTCGTGTCGGAAACCATCGCCACCCATTCCTATGAATCGCAGGTGCTGGCGCCGGCCTTCTCGGCCATCACTGGCATCAAGGTCACCCACGACACGATCCAGGAAGGTGACGTCGTCGAGAAGATCCAGACCCAGATGCAGACCGGTCAGAACCTCTATGACGGCTGGGTCAACGACTCCGACCTGATCGGCACGCACTGGCGCTACCAGCAGGTGCGCAACCTGACCGACTGGATGGAAGGCGACGGCAAGGACGTCACCAATCCGAATCTCGACCTGAAGGACTTCATCGGCACCTCGTTCACGACGGCGCCCGACAAGAAGCTCTATCAACTGCCGGACCAGCAGTTCGCGAACCTCTACTGGTTCCGCTACGACTGGTTCAACGACGAGAAGAACAAGGCCGACTTCAAGGCCAAGTACGGCTACGACCTCGGCGTTCCCGTCAACTGGTCGGCCTATGAGGACATCGCCGCGTTCTTCACCGGCCGCGAAATCGATGGCAAGAAGGTCTACGGCCACATGGACTACGGCAAGAAGGACCCATCGCTCGGCTGGCGGTTCACCGACGCCTGGCTGTCCATGGCCGGCAACGGCGACAAGGGCATTCCGAACGGCCTGCCGGTCGACGAATGGGGCATCAAGGTCGACGAGAATTCGCGGCCCGTGGGCTCCTGCACCGCGCGCGGCGGCGACACGAATGGTCCGGCTGCCGTCTACTCGATCCAGAAATACCTCGACTGGCTGAAGGCCTACGCTCCGGCCGAAGCGCAGGGCATGACCTTCTCCGAATCCGGCCCGGTTCCGGCGCAGGGTGGGGTGGCCCAGCAGATCTTCTGGTACACCGCTTTCACCGCCTCGATGGTCGACGCCAGCGCCAAGGCGGTGCTGAACGACGACGGCACGCCGAAGTGGCGCATGGCGCCGTCGCCGCATGGTGTCTACTGGAAGGACGGCATGAAGCTCGGCTACCAGGACGTGGGTTCCTGGACGTTGATGAAGTCGACGCCGACCGACCGCGCCAAGGCCGCCTGGCTTTACGCCCAGTTCGTCACCTCGAAGACCGTCGACGTGAAGAAGAGCCATGTCGGCTTGACCTTCATCCGCGAGAGCACGATCCACGACAAGAGCTTCACCGAGCGCGCTCCGAAGCTCGGCGGCCTGATCGAGTTCTACCGCTCGCCGGCCCGCGTCCAGTGGTCGCCGACCGGCACCAACGTGCCTGACTATCCGAAGCTCGCTCAGCTCTGGTGGCAGGCGATCGGCGATGCGTCGTCGGGCGCCAAAACCGCGCAGGAAGCGATGGACTCGCTTTGCGCCGAGCAGGAAAAGGTCATGAGCCGCATCGAAAAGTCGGGCGTCCAGGGCGATATCGGCCCGAAGATGGCCGAAGAGCATGATCTCGAATACTGGAACAAGGACGCGGTCTCGAAGGGCAACCTTGCGCCGCAGTTGAAGATCGAGAACGAAAAGGAAAAGCCGATCACCATCAACTACGACGAGCTGGTGAAGAGCTGGCAGCAGCAGTAACTGCATGACGCAGGCCCGCGAGCCTGTGTAGGAAATGCAGGGGAGGCGGCTTGGCCGTCTCCCCTGTTGCATGAGAAGTGGAGGGACGGAATGAGCGGTTTTGTGCTGGCCATCGACCAGGGAACGACCTCGACCAGGGCGATCGTCTTCGACAGCGAAATGAAAGTCGCCGGCACGGGCCAGCAGGAATTCACGCAGCATTATCCGGCTTCCGGCTGGGTCGAGCATGATCCGGAAGACATTTGGGCAAGCGTGCTCGCGACAGTGAAGGCGGCGCTGAAGGCTGCCGGTTGCGCAGCATCGGATATGGCCGCGATCGGCATCACCAACCAGCGCGAGACGGTGGTCATCTGGGACAAGGCGACGGGAAAACCGATCCACAACGCGATTGTGTGGCAGGACAGACGAACCGCGCCGCTTTGCCAGAAGCTCAAGAAGCAAGGGCTGGAGAAGACGTTCACGAAAAAGACCGGGTTGCTGCTCGATCCCTATTTCTCCGGCACCAAGATCGCCTGGATGCTGGACAAGGTGAAGGGCGCGAGAAAGCGCGCCGAGAAAGGCGAATTGCTCGCCGGCACGATCGACAGTTTTCTCATCTGGCGCCTGACCGGCGGCAAGGTACACGCCACCGATGCCACCAACGCCTCGCGCACGCTGGTCTACAACATCGAGAAGAATGTCTGGGACGACGAGCTGCTGTCCATCCTGAACATACCGGCCGCGGTCCTGCCGCAGGTGAAGGACTGCGCCGATGATTTCGGTGTCACAGAAAAGAGCCTTTTCGGCGCCGAGATGAGGATTCTCGGGGTCGCCGGCGACCAGCACGCAGCGACCATCGGCCAGGCCTGTTTCGAGCCGGGCATGATGAAGTCCACCTACGGCACCGGCTGCTTCGCGCTGCTGAACACCGGCGCCGATCTGGTGCGCTCGAAGAACCGGCTCTTGACCACCATCGCCTATCGGTTGAACGGCAAGACCACCTATGCGCTGGAGGGCTCGATCTTCATTGCGGGTGCCGCCGTGCAATGGCTGCGCGACGGCATCAAGGTGATCGGCAAGGCCGAGCAGAGCGGCGCGCTGGCGGCGACCGCCGATCCGGCGCAACAAGTCTATCTGGTGCCGGCCTTTGTCGGCCTGGGCGCGCCGCACTGGGACGCGGATGCCCGCGGCGCGATCTTCGGCCTGACGCGCAATTCAGGCCCGGCCGAGTTCGCGCGCGCGGCGCTCGAATCCGTCGCCTTCCAGACGCGCGACCTGCTCGACGCCATGCGCAAGGATTGGAAGGGCGCTTCCGCCAAGACCGTGCTGCGGGTCGACGGCGGCATGGTCGCATCGGATTGGACCATGCAGAGGTTGGCCGACATCCTCGACGCGCCGGTCGATCGGCCGACCATCCTGGAAACGACCGCGCTGGGTGCCGCCTGGCTTGCCGGATCCAAAGCCGGCGTGTGGCCGAAGGCGAAGGAGTTTGCCAAGACCTGGGCTCTCGATAAGCGCTTCAAGCCGGATATGGACGCCGCCACCCGTTCCGCCAAGCTGAGTGGCTGGCGCGACGCAGTGCGCAGGACGCTGAGTGTGCAATGAGGGGCGCGGGAGACACGGCAAGGCGAGGGGGCATGAAGCATCCGGACTGGTACCCCGCATGGCGTGACGAGGCTTTCGACCAACTGAACGCCAAGAACCATCGTTTGGAGGATGAATTCCGCCTCGGCAGCTGGCAGCGCTACGACTATGACTTAACCACCGGAAAACTGCTTTTTTCGGCAGATGGTGTCGTCAAGGTGGTCGCTCACATACAGATTGCCGGCTCTACAAGCGCCAAGGCGGACAACTGGCTATGGGCTTGGGCAAATTCAAATTTGCCGGGCGACCTTCTCAGCGACGCCAAACTGGTTCGGTCATTCGGCGAGGAGAAGGGCATAGACGAACTGGCGCAGGCTTATGTGCTCGACGTGGCCGATGACCTCGAAGCGCTTGGTTGGGGACTGACCGGTGCCATGGTTCGGATTTGCAACGCGCTCGGAGCCTATCGCTCACCCCGAGGGGAAGGCGGGGGCCTGTACCTGATATTGAAAAGCGTCAACTGGGCCAGCTGAACGAACAGAGAGCCCGTGCCTTGCGGCACGGGCTCGGTCAACGACCCTGGATACTGACTGGAGGCTGTCAGTAGGGCGAAACGCACTGCTGACGCGGGCCGTTGTAGGGCTGGAAAGTGTTGTCCGAGGCGCGATAAGACCGATAACGGTCATAGCACCACTGCACATGCGCATCGCCGCCACGATAGACGCGGTTCTGGCTGTTGATGATGGCGCCGGTAATCAGCGCGCCGGTGGCGAAGGCAGCGAGCGGGAACCAATAATCGCCATGCCGGCGATAGCCGCGGCGATATTCACGGTAGCCGCGATGGCCATTCCAGTAGACGACGCCGTCCCGACGCGAGAAATCGCGGTTGAAGCTGCGGTGTCGTCTCCAATCCCGATACTGCACGGTCTGGACATCCGACCAGAGGCCCTGGGATTGTGGCACATAGGCCGGCTGAGCGTTGACCGGCACCATCTCCGCCGCGATGAACGACGCCGAGAGGGCGGCTGCCATCAGGCCTGATGCGATCCTTTTCATCGATGTACTCCTCAAGGGTTTGGTAATCGTCCCTGTGTTGCGAAACGAGCCTGGGTTGCAATGGTTCCCGCATCTCCATCAACCTGTTGTTATCGTAGGGCTTTCTGAAGCGGCCCGGGTCCGGGTGATTGGTGGAGGCACCGAAAGCTTCTCCCGGCCACCTTAAGCGCTCCCTTGGAATCCGTTCAAAAATCCGCCTTGGAAGCCGGTGTTTTTCCGGTTGACCGGTCGCGGCACTCTCCCTATGTTCCGCGCAATTTCGAGGGCGGCGTTTTGAGCCCGCGGGAGCGCGTAGCTCAGCCGGTAGAGCAACTGACTTTTAATCAGTAGGTCATGGGTTCGAATCCCATCGCGCTCACCAAAAATTCACGAAAGATCAATGTCTTAGGGATCCTGTTCTTAACAGAGCCGGAACGTGCGATTTTTGCGCGACCCCGTGCGACATTGGGAAAAGTCAACAGGGTCCATCGCCTATGCTGCGATCCGCAGGATCCTCGACATGTCGCGGTTGGCGCGATCCTGTCGAGAGCACAATGGCAGAGAGTGACGGCTGAGTGCCCTAGCTGGTAGCGCTGCCGGGACGGCTATTTTGGCCGCCACGGGCGGCAAATGGGCAACGCTCGTTTCTGATGGAGCCAACTGGGTTATCATGCAGGCGGCGTAATGCTATGAGGCGCGCATGCGTCTCGTGACATTGCTCCTGCTTCTTCTCGCCCTCCCTGCCAGCGCTGGTCAGGTCGAACGCCTAGGCCTGCTCATCACGCCATCGATGCTCCCCGCTGGGATCGGCGACAATATCGACGGCCCGTCGCTGGTCGAGATGCCCGATTGGGTGCCGAACAGGCTAGGTAGGTACTATCTCTACTTCGCGCATCACAAGGGCACCTATATCCGACTGGCCTATGCCGACCGGATCGAGGGGCCTTACAAGATCTATGAACCCGGCACGCTTCGCCTTGACCAGTGCCGGCCTTGCGAAAACCATGTCGCGTCGCCTGACGTTCACATCGATGAGGCGACGAAAACCATCAGGATGTATTTTCACTCGCCGTCTGCTTTCTCCGGCCATGAGCAGATGAGCTTCCTGGCGACGTCCCGCGATGGCCTGAATTTCCAGACCGAAGGCGCCGAGCTCGGCATCTACTACTTCCGCGTTTTCGACTATGGCGACGCGACCTACGCGCTAGGCAAGGCTCGCCTCTATCGCTCCACAGACGGCGGCAAGTCGTTCGTCGGCGGCCCGGCGATCTACAGCGCCCCCGGATCGAACCCGCAGAGGTTCAACGAACCCGGCAACATTCGGCACGCCGCCGTCCGCGTCGTTGGCGATACGCTTGAAGTCTATTTCAGCCGGCAAGGCGACGCGCCGGAATCAATCATGCGTGGCACGATCGACCTGACTAAGCCATGGCTCGACTGGACGCTGACGAATATAGAAACCGTCCTGAAACCGGAGATGCCATGGGAAGGCGCAAACCTGCCGGTCAAGCCGTCGCACGCCGGCAAGGAAGCTGCGCAGGCGAATGCGCTTCGCGATCCCGCTTTGTTTGAGGATGGTGGAAAAGTATTTCTTCTCTACAGTGTCGCCGGCGAGCAGGGTATAGCAATGGCTTTGATCCCATCTGCCGCATCGCAGGGAAGCGCGAAAGGCAGTCGCTAGGTCAGTCTGGGGGCGGGCTGTTGTGAAAATCTTTGTCCATGGCGGGATGCATAAGACTGCGACAAAATCGCTGCAATGGCTTCTCTACCAAAAGAGAGCGCTGTTGATCGAACGCGGAATTTTTTATCCGGATATTGGAGCGCTGCACCATCACAGCCTGCTCAGTACGAAGCGCAAAGGATGGTCTCCTCAGCTTTGCACGAACGAAATTCGAAACGCGGAGGCCGCAGGCGCCCACTCGCTTATTCTCTCGGCCGAAGGGGTCTCTATCTTATCGGCTGGGCAATTTCGCCAACTGAGCAGCACCTTTCGTGGCCATGATCTGACCTATATCTTTTGCCTGCGTCACTGGGCCAGTTACATGCCGTCCCGATGGTCGCAGTACTGTCGACGTCGAGACACCCAAACATTCGCTGACTATGTAGCAGCGGCTTCGAACCCTGCTCTCCGGCACGTGGATCTGCATTTCGACGATGTTTTGGGGAATGCGATCACCAGTGCTGAATGTGGCTTGAAGGTGGTTTCCTACAATAATGCGCTGGCTACTGACGGGGTGCTCGCGGCCCTGCTCCGCGCCTTCGACTTTGATGATAGTCTCGTGTCCGCACTCAACGATGAAGAAACATGGACTAATACGCGGGACGCGTGGCGCACGGTCGAAATTTCTAGACTGCTCAACGGTGCGTTGGCCTCGCGCCGTGGTCTTCGCCAGAATGAACTTTTTCGGGCTGTTGGCGAACGCAGGACATGCAGCGAGTTCTTCGATCTCTCGTCGCGCTTTGCCATGGTTGACGCTCAACTGATGTCCGATCTCGGCGATATGTTGGAAGATCGAGCCGAGGTAATTCGGTTCCCCGGCGCCGTGGGCTCCGACGTCGAGAGTTCGCTAAACTCCAAATACCTTCGGAACGTCACCAACCCGATAGACGGCAAGCTTTTTGCTACTACCGGCTGGTCTGAAGTGACTGCCACAAACATCACGTGGGAAGAATTCGAAGGCAAAGCACAGACCATTATGGATAGGGCTCTCTCGGAGATCGGCCTAAGCTAGAGCCCCTCGAAGATCTCCCAATTGACATTGCGCCAACAGGCTTGATATCGCATTGTTACCCACTGCACTCCGAGAACGCTGTTTTAGCAATTGCTTGCAATCAAGCCAAAGCAGGATCATGCTTATGAAACGGGCGGAGGAGGCCATCAAAGCTAGGCGGTGGTTGAATGGGTAAAGATCATGGACGCGGTCTGTTACGTCCCGGGCGCATTCTGTCTCTTGTCGGTTCTGGTGAATGTCGCAATGGCGTTTATCGTCATAGCACCGTTTGCCGCTACGCGCCTGCTCGTGTTGAGGATGCACGAGAACTCCGTCGAAAGCTTGCAGCCAGTCTAACCATACCCGACCAGGTGGCATTTGGCCTTCCTGTCTCGTCTTGGGACGGGAATGCTTGGCATCGGCTTTGCACCCCAGACATGGCCGGCTTGATCCCCGGCAGCTCGTCGGGCTTGAAGGCCGTTGTTGGGGCCTCGCCCGGCGAGTTCTTCCCAAAGTGACCCTGCCGGCGCTGCTGCTCTCTCGCTTCCATGTCAGCTCGCGTTGATAATAAATTGAGGCATCCTTGGCGCAGCATCCCGCCTAGGCCGCTCAACAGCCTTCCGTGAATTCTGACTGCCAGGTTCCGCAAGATCGCTTGCGGCGAGTCACTCATGCTCGGCATGCGGCTTGCGCGGGCAGGACGGTTGCGCGATGCTGCCGTTGGGGAGTGGTGTCGCAATATCGATTCTGTGGAATCACCACTATGTTCGTTGACTACTATGAGCTGCTCGAGATCAGCCCGAACGCGAATTCGGAAACGATCGAGCGGATATTTCGTTACTTTGCCATGCGCTACCATCCCGACAATCGGGATACCGGCAATGAGTCACGCTTCAGCGAAATCGTAGAGGCCCATAATACGCTCAAGGATCCAGTCAAACGCGCCCAATACGATGTTCAGTATAGAGACCATTTGAGCGTTCGCCGCGAGCTCGCCGAAGAAGCCAGCGATGCCAAAGGGCTTGAACGGGACGTTGTCATCCAGGCCAAGCTGCTGTCGCTTCTCTATGTAAAACGTCGACAGGACGTCAACAATCCTGGCATCGGCGATGAAGAGCTCGAACGCTTGTCGGGCTGCCCGCGAGAACATCTGGAATTTCATCTTTGGTATCTGAAGGCAAAGAGCTGGATAGCAAGGATCGAAAACGGGATGTTCGCGATCACCGTAGACGGCATCGATCGCGCCAATTCAGAGCATCGCCGTGAAACCGTCGCAACCAGGCTGCTGGATCATGCAACTTGACGATGCCCTCTGCCGGCTGATCGGTTGCTTTTACATTCGCGATTGCTTGTGTTCGAATTCCGCCGGGGCCATGGTTGCCCGGCGAGTAGGATCGATCCGGTGTGGGCCGGCCGCGCCATGCCTGGTTCCGTGCAACCGGGCAGGTAGCGTCAGGATGGCGGCCCAAGGGGAGGATAAATTGCCCGAGAAGAAGGTGATTGCCGTCAAAGACTGGACTTGCGCCATGAGTGACGAACTCGGCCGCGTGGCCCTGACCGTCAATCCGACAGACGGTGAGCCGATCCTGGTCTTGCTGACGATCTTTCAGGCGGCAAAGATGGGGCGCGAGCTGCAGTCGCCGAAACGCGTTCAGTTTTCCATCTAACTGGGGATCGACACGTCGGCAAAGGCTGGAGCGGCACCCCAACCTTGTCGCCAGGCGGGGTGGCGGCTAAGCTCGATCCTTCCCGAAGGAGAGCTCGACCATGGCACTTGACCTTTCGGTGGATGCTTCAGCCGCTAAAGCGGCGACGCTGCCTGGCAAATATCTGTTTGGCCCGGTCGCCGATTTCCTCATGCTCGGCGGCAGCGCGTTTCTGATCCTGCCCATCCTGTTCCTGGTGCCGCTCGAATATGAAGGCCTCGTCGCTGCAACCATGGTCGTCGTGGCATATCTGGTCAACTACCCCCACTTCGCCCACTCGTACCAGATTTTCTATCGCAATTTCGGGCGCAAGGTGAGGGGCAGCGGATACGAGAAGAGCCTGCAGCTTCGCTACATTTTCGCGGGCATCGTCGTCCCCCTGATCATGGCCGCGTTCTTTGCATATGGCGCGGCAAGGGCGGACACTCAGCTGCTGGGATACGCAGCCAACGCCATGTTCTTCTTCGTCGGTTGGCACTACGTCAAGCAAGGCTACGGCATGCTGATGGTCGACGCCGTCCTGAAGCGTAAATTCTTCGACGATCGTGACAAGAAGGTGCTGCTGGTCAACAGCTATGTCGTGTGGATCCTGGCATGGCTCCAGACGAACACGGCGGTGACCCAGGGGAAATATTACGGCCTGGAATATTACACATTCGCGGTCCCTTCCTGGATAACCAACATTGCCCTGCTGGCGGCCGTCGCCTCGACGGCGGCCACGGTTCTGATGCTGATCAACCGCTGGCACAGAAATGGTCATGCGCTGCCGTATAACGGCATCGTAGCCTATGTCGCGTCGCTCTATCTGTGGATCCTGATTGCGAGGATAAACCCGCTCTGGCTGCTAGTGGTGCCGGCGCTCCACTCGCTGCAGTATCTGGCCGTGGTCTGGCGCTACCAGACGAACGTCGAGCGCGACGTCGCGGATGCCGCACAAAATCCGCAACCGAAGGTACTGTCCTTTCTCGGACCTCTCTACAGGCTTAGGGTTCTGGGATTCATCGTCGGGGGTGGTGCGCTCGGATATCTCGGCTTCTGGCTTATGCCGATGGCGATGACCGCCTTGATCCCCTACGACAAGCAAGTCCTCGGGTCCTCGCTGTTCTTCTTCATCGTGCTGATCTTCATCAACGTGCACCACTATTTTCTGGACAACGTGATGTGGCGCCGAGGCAATCCTGAAGTGTCCAAATATTTGTTCCGCTAACGCTGAAGCCGCAGGTCGGAGCAGCAGCCGGGTTCACGCCACCAGCGACACGTTCCCGCCGGCATGGCGCTCGAGGCGTCCGGCGAGGTCGAGCTCCAACAGCACCATGGCGATCTGCGCGGCGCTCAAGCCTGTGTGGCGGATGATCTCGTCGACCGCGATCGGCGTCGGGCCGAGCGCTTCCAGCACGTCGGCGCGTTCGTCGTCGCCGGGCGGCGGCATTGCCGACAAGTCGGGCGCCTCGGCGAGCGGCATGGTCCTTGGCGGGCGAGTGCCAGCCAGCGGTGCCAGCGCGCCCAGAATGTCGGCCGCTTCGGTGACGAGCGTGGCGCCGTCCTTGAGCAGCGCATTGCTGCCGGCGGCACGCGGGTCGAGCGGCGAGCCTGGAACCGCGAAGACCAGTCGGCCCATCTCGCCGGCCAACCTGGCGCTGATCAGCGAACCCGAGCGCTGTGCGGCTTCGACCACGACGAGCCCGAGCGCAATGCCGGCGACGAGGCGGTTGCGACGCGGGAAATCCTGCGCTCGCGGCTGCCAGCCGAAGGGCATTTCCGAAACGATGGCGCCGCCGCGCTCGGCGATGTCGTCGCACAGACCGGCATTTTCCGGCGGGTAGGGCACACCGTAACAGTCATTCCAGTAAACGTACGAGGTGTACGACGGTTTCGGCGCGTATCGTAGGACGAGAACTCTGAGTTTACCGAAGGGGCCACGGGGGGAAACTGGGCCGTCATCTGCACGTAAATACCGAAGCAGATTTTTCTAATGAAAAGCCACGGTTCAGCACAAACTGATGAAACGAATCTCCTTTTCGAGGGTCGCTACGCATGGCATAATATGAGCAGGGTTACCGGGGGCGGGTGTCATGCCTCTCTCAGGCTACAGCGGAGTGTTTGATCCCGCTGATCTGGACTTGCTCCAGCGGGTATTCGACAGGCTATGCGCCGAGCGCCGTTTAGCCCTCAAAGACAGAGATCAAAGAGAAGAACTCGCGCGAGAAGTGATCGACCTCTTTCAAGGGGGCTTCTCCGAGGAAGTCGAGTTGTGGCGGGCGCTTTCGAAGAGGCGTCGGGCTTAAGGCTTGGCCGCTGGTGAGTCACTTTGACTCGGGCAGCCCTGCTTCTCTCGGCTGCGGGTGTGTGGTTCATAGCCACTCGGCAACTACGCCACGCCTTAGGAAAGCCGAGAAATGTCAAGTTACGTGATCACTTATTTCAATGAAGCCGGGGAGACCCTCGGGGAACTCACGACCTCGCAGCGGTCCCATTGGGATGCCTGCGATTTCGGCTGGGAGAGTGCGCCTGAGGGCACTGACGACTTTCAAGTCTGGGAGGTGGACGGAGTTAGACAGGATGATCTCCCGGCAGCCATCGTCTGCTCTTTTCGTTCAAGTTCTTCCAACAGTACGACGAAGCGAGGCGGCAGGACTGGGTCTACCTGCAAATGCCGGTGATGAAGCAGACGCTTTCGGTTATCCTCCGAACAGATCATCTCTCGGAAGGCTCGCCCCCATATTGTTGGCTGGGCCATTATGGTTCCTTTTGTCGGACAATTCGCGAGGAGACAAAGGGTTCCATCACGGGGCCGAAATTGTGTGTGGACACTTCTTAGGGGTGACCGAGTCGCTGGGATGTCTACCCTATGCCTGCCATGGGGAGTGTACACAGCGCACCCTCCTGCCATCTCCAAACCGAATTTGAAACACGAAAGAAAGGGCAGGAGGGTGCGCGTGTTATTCACTCAAGCTGTGGCAATCTCTAACGCGCTCTGATGTTCCGCCAGATCGGTCTCGGCCAAGGCGTCGGCAGTGTCCGTTACGTCGACCTCAGGACCACTCAGGGCCGGGAAGATCGACGCCAATTCCTTCTGGGTCACCTTAGGAGTGCCTGCGGTCAAATCGCGCTGCGGTTTGGTCTCGGCGGTATAGGGCAGGCCCGTCGCTGGGTCATGGGTGCCCCGCAGGATACCCGCACGGACCTCGGCCATGGCCATACGGTCAGAGCGATCAGCGGCGGCGGCAGCCTCAGCGTATCCGGGCCTGTCCCCACCGTGAGAGCGCGTCCGAACGTCGACCTTGCGGATGGCCTCGCGGACCAGATTCATGGCCTCGCGTTCCTGTTTTAGCTGACGCTCAAGCTCCTGGCGCTGTGCGACCAGGGTGGAGTTTTCATTAGTCAGCCGGGTGATCTCGGCGTTGAGCTTGCCGACCTCGGTGGAGTTGTCGAGGGCGTCGAGTTGGGCGAGGAGTTCCTCGCGTGTCATGGGCTTCTTGGCCATGTTCTTCCTTTCTGACCCTCACTCTGAATGAGGGCTGTGTGATGTTGCTTAGTGAGGCAGCAGGGCTGCGATGGTGGCGGCGGTCGCGAGGACCAGATAGAGGGTGGTGAGGTGTCTCATGAGAAAAGCCATGGATCAGAACTCGTCCGCATCGGGCAGAGACTGCCACCACCAGTCATAGGCCTGCGGTAGGCGGGCAGGGTCCAAGCGACCAGTGACCACATCGGACACGATGCGTCGGGCGAAGGGGTCATCCGTGCGGGAGGCGGCATAGACCAGAGATGACCAGCGTTCGTCGCCTACATGCTCGGATGCGACGGGAGAGGCCTCCACCACAGCTGTCTCGACAAGGGCTGAGGCGGTCGCGGTGTCTACGCCGGTGGCCTCGGAGAGACGGGCAAGCGTGTCGTTGAAGTCGCCCGTTTCGACCATGGTCTCCACGCCGTCCACGAAGGCCTCAGGCGTGAAGCATTCAGCGATGGCGTCGAGGGTCTCGGAGAGCGACGGCGCGGCATCTTCGTCCTTGATCTCAAGTTGTTCCTGGAGGGCCTCAAGGTCCGCGTCGGACAACTCGTCGATGTCGATGTCTTCGAGCGGGTCGTGACCGGCAGGGATGGCCTCGGGATTCAGGGCTGGGTGGCTGGGAGCGAGGTATCCTTGAGTTGAGGTTACCTCCACTTCAGACCTGGAGACACCTCCAGACAAACCAAGCTCAGCCGCGATGTCGGCATCCACGTAGGTGTTGAGACCAGCTACGAAGACCTTGCCCTCAGGGGCAGGACCGGCGGCAGAGCCTGAGGCATAGTTCGGGTTGCTGTTGGGGGACCAACCGGACCTGGGGTCCATCGGGTTGGGTAAGCGCATCATTCCGTCATCGGACATGAGAATGTTTCCTTGGCGTTAAAGAAGACCAGCGGCCTTGAGGGCCATGCGGGTGTAGTCGCGGAGGGTCAGGGACCGACCGTCGTTGGTGGAGACGGGCGAGGACCAGAAGTCCTTGCCGTAGATCGCGGCGGCGTGGTGGACGAAGTCTCGGCCAAGGAGCCGGTGGGTTGCCCCAGAGGTCTCCTTGATCAGCTTCGTTCGACCAATGCTCTTGCGGAAGTCCCCCAGGAGGGCACCGGCTCGAGTTGTCAGGAAACCCTTGCGGTTTTCCCAAAGGCCCCTGGCGTGACCTGTGTCGTAGTAGACCTCCATCCACCCGATCAGCGCCAGGGCATTGCTGACCGCCTCGGTATAGGTTCGCTTGTCACAGTGCTGCCAGTTGGCGAGGAGACCCTTGGCCTTGGCTATCTGTGGCAATCCCTTGTGGATGTCGGCGGGGGTGAGGCAGAAGGCTGGCGGCTGGGCCATGCGCCGCTCAAGGCCCCTGAGGTCCACCTCGATACGCTCGGCCAGCTTGGCGTCGGTCTGGAGGTAGACGGCAATGGCGTGGCGGAAGATCGCCAGTTCGTTACGTGACGGGAGGCGGGCCAGGGGATCACCCCGAGAACTCGCGGCGTCCCTGTGGGTGCCACAGTAGCGGGAGACACCTGAACGCCTCCGGTCGCAGCCAGGGCAAGAACAAGGTTTGCGTTCGTTGATGATCTGTCGGCGGCGCAACTGAGCGCCATTGTCAGGGGCTTGGACACCCACACGCCAGTCGCGCGGGTGACCCCGAGTGACGGGAGATGCCATAAGGTTCCTTGGGTTACTGGAAGGCGCCGTAGTTCTTGAGACCAGAGGTTGCGATGTCCGTGAGAGTGGACATGGGGTTGGGCTTCAGCGCGTTGACGGTACTCTGGGCCTGTATCTGTTGGGACTTGCCAGTCATGATGTAGTTGGCCCTGGCGCCGTCCATCTGGTCCTTGGCGTTGGCGATAGAGAGGGCAGTCTGGCGGGACTGTTCGGCAACGCGGAGACCAGCGGTGGAGCCGGTCATGCCAGCGCCTGAGGCGACTGCCGTCGATTTGGCACGGTCGCCCTCCAACTGGGCCTGATAGCCATCCTTGAGGGCGGCATTTGTGTTCACGATGAACTCGCGTTGGTTGGCGGCTTGCTGGAGATTGTAGTTGGTAACTGCAGCCCTTTGTTTGTCGCTCGCTATGGATGCCTCACCGGCAGCTTGAGCCGCCCCGGCAGCAAGGCCGAGGACTAATCCGAAATCGCACACGGCGACCTCCTATGGTTGGGTCTGGAGAGGCCTCGGAGAGGCGCTATGAATGGTGGGTTTGGTGCCAGCGGTTTGCCCAGCGATGGGCCTACTGGGCAACGCTACATGGGCAATATGCCCAGTCAGCTTAGTAGTCTGGGTTGTCCCGCTCCTCGATCATGCGATCAAGGTTGGCCGCGACATGCTCACTAAAGGCGGGTGCCTCAAGGAGCCACGCCGGGAAGCGTTTATCGAGAACCACAAGGGCCTCAGCGAGGATGTCCGCATTCTTGAACAACTGGGAGCCGAAGGTCTTGCGTAAGCGCCGCTCATAGTCAGAGACCATCTTGGAACGCCAGTCAGGGACGGGCGCCTTAGGTGCGCACCCCTGCAACTCGTCTCTGGCGTCCTGCCACGTGAGCGACATGAGATGCTCTTGGTTTGCTCCTGCCCCGAGGAGACCCTCGCGGACCTTGCGCATATTCTTCACGGTGCCATCCGCTACTGAACAACTGCGCCGTATCCGTTCGCGGGATAGGTCTGTGGTGACCGTCAGGAACCAGGCACGATCAAGCTTCTCAACAAGGGTCATGGGCAGATGGTCCTTTGAGTTGGCCTCGACGGCGAACGCCAGGGCTTCCTCAAGGGTCCCCTCGAAGACCTTGACGGGCACGGCTGTGTGAACGCCAGACCGGAGGTAAGCGTGTCTGCGGTGGTGGCCATCGATCACATACCAGCGGTCGCCACCCCACCACACCACAAGAGGGTCGAGGTAGGTGGGATTGGACGGGGAGCCGATAGCGGCCATAAGGGTTTCAATGTGCCGCTCACCCTCCAGCTTGCGGCCTTCGAGTTCCCGAGGCTGGAAGACACCCGTCATTGACGTGACGCGGGAGGGGCCGGTGGGTCCCTTGAGGTCGAGATGCGTCGGGCGAGGAGAAGGTGGCGCGGAGCCGTTCGTTTCGAGAGCCTGTCTGATTAACCGGAGGGCCTCGGGTGTGGTAATCTGTTCCGTCATTTGGAACCTTTCGTTTGGTGCTGAGTGGGCAACGCTACATTGGGCATTTGCCCAGCCCTACGCGTCCTTGCCGCGTCGGAAGGCCTGGAGTTCATCGACCGTGTGACGGCTGGTGAACCACTCGGCCATGAGGTCTCGGGTGTCGTCGGGTCGGCGGGTGCCTTCGGCGACAAGAGCGGCTATCTGGTCATGTTCCAAATAGACGGTGTCAGATGGAAGCCACCCGAGGAGCCGGAAGGCCCAGAGGGTTCCAAGGATTTCCTTGATGACTTCAACGTGGACGCGGTGGTTACAGCGGACCCTTTCCATGTCCTTGACGCTGCACCCTTCCGGCACCATTCCACCAACGTGGGCGAGGCGGCGGGTGGCGCGGGTGATGCGGACGGGCAGGGGTGACTCACGCGCCCAGTGGCGTTTGCTGGGATGCGGGAAGGTCTTCGCGAGGCTTGGGGTTTTCGAGGGAATGCGCATGGCTTCACGGAGGGCGAGCAACTCGGCATCGCCAGCCGCATCCACAGGAGCGGTATAGGTCATGATGGCCTACATGTTGTGTTGATGTGGTAGTTAAGCGCCAAATGTAGTGGCGAGAGCGTGGATGATCAGAAGGGACCACCAAGAGAAAAATCGGGAAGACAGGGGAGGAAACAAAGGTAAGCCTGGAACTTTCCCTGTCTCCATATGACGACATAACTTGGTTAGAAGACGCTAATGTTGCGTCTCCGTTCTCCATATGATGACATAATTAGAAGGTGCTAATGTTCTTCTTGCCCTTCCCTGTATGGCAACCTAATCAGCCCAGCTCTCCCGTGCCGTCGAAAACGATGGCGTGGGTGTGACCACTACGCATGGTCACCATGGCGCGCCTGAGGGTCTTGCTGTCGCTCTCAAGGTCGATGCGAGACACAAGGTTCCCGAGGAGCCTCTGGGCCTCCTTGCGGTCCTCCTTGGCCAGCCGGTCCATTTCCTGCTGGTCATGCTCGAAGTCTGCCAAGCAGGCCTCAGCGTCCTCAGCCCGGGCGATCTCCTCGCGTAGCCGAATTAGTTCACCGCGCTTGGCCTCGATCTCGGAAGTCAGGGCGGCTGACTGGTCGAGCAGGAACTTACGTGAGGCGGCGTCGGTGGCCTCAGCCATACCAGCCAGGATGTTGCCCTGCTTGGACTCAAGGGCACCTATCGCGTCGGCAAGTTCGGTAGCCCTGTCGGCGGACCCTTCCGCTGCTTGCCCCGGTATAGGAACGGCCAGGAAGCCGACGCGTGAAAGCATCTCACTCTCGAAGGACTCATAGCGCCAGTTGGGGGCCTTGCAGTCCGTCCGCTTCGTGGTCTTGCCAGAGCAGATGAGGTAGCGGAACTCGCCGAACTTTGAGGATGTCAAGTTCATGACGGACCCACAGTGGCCACAGTGGACCAGCCGAGGAAACAGCGTGGCAGTGTTGCCGTTCTGGGGATTGTGGACCCTCTGGCGGGTACGATGCTGGATGGACAGCCACTCGGTCTCGGTGATGAGAGGCGGGTAGTAGTCGCGGACTTCGTCACCCTTGACCACAAGGGACCCATAAGCCGCCTTGGATTTGATGATGTCCTGAACCACGCTCTTGCCCCATTGACCCCCTTTGGGAGACGGGAGGCCCTTGGCGTTCAACTGCTGAGTAATGGCCCCCTGGCCCACGCCGTCCTTGGCAAGCTGGAATATCAGCCGGGCATCGTCGGCTCTGGTGTTCAACTGCTGGGTCTGCTGGTCAATCCAGAAGGGAACCTTGGACATCTTGACCTTACCCTGTCGTGCCCTGTTGGCGCGGTTGTTCCACTCTGACCCAACACGCTCCGATATCTTGGCGCTATAGGCGTTGGCTGCTTGCATCTCCATCAAGGACATAACTAACAGCATGACGTTGGAGCGGTAGTCGTCGATGGTGTGGACGCGCTGGTCGTGCAAGGTCACGATGGTGAGGCCGGTCTTGAGAACGGCAAGGAAGTACTCCTGGGCGTCCAAGTAGTTGACGCGGGAGATTCGGTCGACGTTTTCCACCAATAGCACCATGTCGGACGGGATCACACCAGCCTTGATGTCTGCCACCAGTTTGCCAAAGGATGCCTCAAGGTTAGCGCCCTTGAAGGCAGAGACACCTTCGTCCTTTAGCTTGAGATCGAGGACCAGCCCATGGGTGGAGCAGAACCTTTCAGCTGCCTCGGTCTGGCGCCTCAGGCTATCGCCGGATGTCTGACCGTCTGAGGACCAGCGAGCGTAGCTGACGGCCCTGCGGCCCTTGAGGTCTCTGGGTTGCAGCATGGTGGTGTAGTCCCCGTGTTCGCTTCGATGGGGACCTGATACTCGTTTGTAGAGTGGCCGTCAAGGCACATCGAGGCCGCCGGCCAGCACTCCGACCGTGCCGGTCGAAAGGCTCCCCTGATGCGCCGCGGTGTCGATGCCGCGTGCGAGGCCGGAGACGATGGCGTAGCCCTCGCGACCGAGGTCGCTCGCCAGCATGCGCGCCATCTTGATGCCGGCGAGCGAGGCGTTGCGGGCGCCGACGATCGCCACCGCAGGGAGACGGAACACCGCGCCTTCACCCTTCACCGCCAACAGCGGCGGCGGGTTGTCCAGGGTCTTCAGCAAAGCGGGATAGTCTGCTTCGCCGATGCCGACGAAGCGGGCGCCGGCGCGCCGGGCCGCTTCCAACTCCGCCTCGGCTTCGCCAGCGGAGGGAATGCGAGCGATGCGGTTGGCGCCGCCCGAGATCATCAGCTCGGGCAGCATTTCGAGCGCGGCTTCGGCCGAGCCGAAGCGGTTGATCAGTTCGCGAAAAGAGGCAGGGCCGACATTCGGGGTGCGGATCAGGCGAAGCCAGGCAAGCCGTTGCCGCTCGCTAAGCCGTGGACCGGCGACCGGAGCACTCACCCCTTCGCCCCGATCTTGCCCTCGGTGCCGGCGAGCAGCCGCGAGATGTTGGCGCGGTGCTTGACGAAGACGATCAGGCTCATCAGCGCGAACAGGCCGGCGATCTGAGGCGTGCTGATGAAGTAAAGCGCGATCGGCACGACCACCGTCGCCGCGAGCGCCGCGAGCGAGGAGTAGCGGAACAGGAAGGCCATGGCGAGCCAGACAACGGCGAAGACAACCATGCCCTGCCAGGCAAGCCCGAGCAGCACGCCGAGGTAGGTGGCGACGCCCTTGCCGCCCTTGAATCCTAGCCAGACCGGAAAGAGATGGCCGAGGAAAGCGCCGAAGCCGGCGAGCAGTCCGAAGTCCGGCGAGAAATGTCCGGCGATCAGCACTGCCGCGGTGCCCTTCAGCGCATCGAGCAGCAGCGTCGCAGCGGCGAGCCCCTTGTTGCCGGTGCGCAGCACATTGGTCGCGCCGATGTTGCCTGAACCGATCTGGCGGACATCGCCGAGACCGGCCGCGCGGGTAATCAAAAGCCCGAACGGGATCGAGCCGAGCAGGTATCCGAAGATCAGTGCGAGCCCGTAACCCATTGTCCCCCACCTATTTCAGCCGATCCAGCTGCTTCCGGCTTTGGTCGATTGATGTTCAGGCCGAAAACACTGTGCGGCCCGCTACCATGGTTTGCAAGACTTTGCCCTGAAGGCGCGCGCCTTCGAAACAGGTGTTCTTCGACCGCGAGTGCAGGCCGCTCTCGCTGACGATCCAGGGCTCGTCAAGATCGACCAGCGCAAGATCGGCCGCGGCACCCGGCTTCAGCGTGCCGCCGGGCAGGCCGAACAGTCTTGCCGGCGCGGTGGACAGGGTCTCAACCAGCCTGAGCAGCGGCACATCGCCATTGTGGTAGAGCCGAAGTGCTGCGCCAAGCAGCGTCTCCAGCCCGATCGCCCCGGCGGCGGCATCCGCGAAAGGCAGTCGCTTGGTATCGACATCCTGCGGGTCGTGCGAGGAGACGATGAGATCGATCGTGCCGTCCTTGATCGCCTCGACCATCGCCATCCGGTCGTCCTCGGCGCGCAAGGGCGGGGTGAGCCGGAAGAAGGTGCGGTATTCGCCGACATCGTTCTCATTGAGCGACAGATTGTGGATGGCGACGCCCGCCGTGACATTGGCGCCGTCGGCCTTTGCCCGGCTCACCGCGCCAACCGCCATCGCAGTCGAGATCTTGGCGGCGTGATAGGCGCCGCCGGTCAGCCGCGCCAGCGCCAGGTCCCGCTCCAGCGGGATGAGCTCGGCCTCGCGCGGGATGCCGGAAAGGCCGAGCCAGCTCGCATAAAGGCCCTCGTTCATCACGCCGGCCGAGGCAAGGTCGGCATCCTGGGTTTCATGCGCGATCACGCTACCGAAATCGCGGGCATAAGTCAGCGCGCGGCGCATGACCAAGGCGTTGGCGATCGTGTGTCGACCATCGGTGAAGGCCACGGCGCCGGCTTCGCGCAGCAGGCCGAACTCGGTCATCTCGCGGCCGTCGAGACCCTTGGTGATTGCCGCCGCTGGGAAGATGTTGACGCTTGCGGTGTCCCTTGCCGTGCGCAGCACGAATTCGACCAGCGCCACATTGTCGATCACCGGATTGGTGTCAGGCATCATGACGATGGAGGTGACGCCGCCGGCTGCCGCAGCGACGCTTGCCGAGGCGATGGTCTCGCGGTGCTCACCGCCGGGTTCGCCGATGAAGACGCGGGCATCGATGAGACCCGGAATAATCGTCTTGCCGGCGCAGTCGATGACGACAGCGCCTTCGGGCGCGCCCTGGTTCAGCGCCGCCTTGCCGGCGGCGACGATCCGGCGGCCGTCGACGATTACCGCACCGATCTCGTCGACACCGCGCGAGGGGTCGACGATGCGGGCCTTGTTGAAGACCGTCACGCTCATGCGCCGCGTCCCTCCTGGTTGCGACGCGGGTCTAACAGCGCTTGCATAACCGCCATGCGCACGGCTACGCCCATCTCGACCTGTTCCTGGATGACGCTCTGCGGCCCGTCGGCGATCTCCGAGGCGATCTCGACGCCGCGGTTCATCGGCCCGGGATGCATGACCAGCGCATCCTCCTTGGCCGCTTTCAGCTTCTCGGCGTCGAGGCCGAAATAGCGGAAATATTCGCGGATCGACGGCACGAAGGCGCCTTCCATGCGCTCGCGCTGCAGGCGCAGCATCATCACGACGTCGGCGTCCTTCAGTCCTTCCGCCATCGAGCGCGACACGATCACGCCCATCCTGTCGATGCCCGCGGGCAGTAGCGTGGAGGGTGCGACCACCCGCACCTGCGCGCCGAGCGCGTTCAAGAGCATGATGTTGGAGCGGGCGACGCGCGAATGCAGAATGTCGCCGCAGATCGCCACGATCAGCTTCGACAGCGGTCCCTTGGCGCGGCGTATGGTCAGCGCGTCGAGCAGCGCCTGCGTCGGGTGCTCATGCGCGCCGTCGCCGGCGTTGACCACCGAGCAGCCGACCTTTTGCGCCAGAAGCGCTGCCGCGCCCGCCGACTGATGGCGGATGATCAGGATATCCGGACGCATGGCGTTGAGCGTCATGGCGGTGTCGATCAGGGTCTCGCCCTTCTTCACCGAAGAGCTCGCCACCGACATGTTCATGACGTCGGCCCCGAGCCGTTTTCCGGCGAGCTCGAAGGACGATTGCGTGCGGGTCGAGGCCTCGTAGAAGAGGTTGATTTGTGTCCGGCCGCGCAGCGTCGAGGTCTTCTTTTCAGATTGCCGCGAGATCGAGACGGCCCGGTCGGCGCGATCGAGCAACAGCTCGATATCAGCGGGGGAAAGATCGCGGATGCCTAGAAGATGGCGGTGAGGGAACAGCGGCAGGGACGAAGCGTCGGTCATCTCAAGGCGCTGCTATAGGGTGCGGTCCGGTCAGCCGCAAGCGCCAGCTTTGGATTGCGCGCGTTCTCCCCGGTATTTTCGTCGCGCGCCTTGCATTGCTTGGCTATAAGGCCCGATGGCTTCGGATTCGCGACCGCGGCCTTGAGATGGTAAGGACCTCTCTGCCAACTGAAGGATTGGGCGTGACCGACGAGGTGATCAACCAGCCGCCGCCACTGACGGGCGGCAACGCATGGCGGGGCGATCCGTTGCTCATCCAGCTTGCCGAGCGTTTTTCCGATTCCGTCCGCAAGGATCTGGACGGGCTCGGCAGGTTCGTCATGACGCAGGAAGCACAGGAACTTGCCCGGCTCGCCAACACCGACACACCGAAGCTCAGGACGCATGACCGCCAGGGCCGACGCGTCGATCTGGTCGAGTTTCATCCCGCTTATCACGCGCTCATGCGACGCTCGGTTGCCGGCGGCCTGCATTCCTCGGTTTGGGAAAACGGCGATGCCGAGATCGGCCGCCGGCATCAGGTGAGGGCGGCGCGCTTCTACCTGACCGCGGAGCTCGAGACCGGACATCTTTGCCCCATCACCATGACCAGCGCTTCGCTGGCGGCGCTGATGGCGAGCCCAAAGCTGTTCCGCGAATGGGCGCCGCGCGTGACAACGCGCAAATACGACCAGAGCCAGAAGCCGCCGGTGCAAAAGACCGGGCTTACCCTCGGCATGGGTATGACCGAGAAACAGGGCGGCACCGACGTGCGCGCCAATGTCACAAAGGCCGAGCGCGCGGGAAACGGCTTCTATCGGCTGACCGGGCATAAATGGTTCATGTCGGCGCCGATGTCCGACGCCTTTCTCGTGCTCGGCCAGGTGCCGGAAGGGCTTTCATGCTTCCTGGTTCCGCGCATCCTGGGCGACGGCTCGGGCAATGGCTTCCGTTTCCAGCGCCTGAAGGACAAGCTCGGCAATCGCTCCAACGCCTCGTCGGAGGTCGAGTTCGCCAATGCCATCGGCGAGATGGTCGGCGAGCCGGGCGCCGGGATCAAGACGATCATGGACATGGTCACGCTGACCAGGCTCGACTGCGCCGTCGCTTCGTCAGCGCTCATGCGCGCCGGGCTGGCCGAAGCCGTCCACCACGTGCGCCATCGCCAGGTGTTCGGCACCAGTCTGGTCGATCAACCGCTGATGCAGCGGGTCCTTGCCGACATGGCGCTCGACGTTGCCGCCGCGACGGCGCTGTCGTTCCGGCTGGCGCGTTCCTTCGACGAGGCGGCGAGCGATCGCGGCGAGGCGGCCTTTGCACGCGCCATGACGCCGGTGGTCAAATACTGGGTATGCAAGATCGCACCGGCCTTGCTTTACGAGGCGATGGAGTGCCTCGGCGGCAACGGCTATGTGGAGGAAGCGCCGCTTGCTCGCTATTACCGTGAGGCTCCGGTCAACGCGATCTGGGAAGGCTCCGGCAACGTCATGGCGCTCGACGTGCTGCGTGTGCTTGGCCGCGCGCCAGGCCTGTTCGAGGAGGTGCTGGCCGGCATCGACCGCGACCTCGGCGCCGGCGGGCGGGGCACCATCAGCGTGCTCAATGCGGCCATGCAGGTGGCTTCGACCGACCAGGGCTCTGCTCGCCTGCTGACCGAACAGCTGGCGCTTTCGGCGGCGGCGGCGGAGCTGCGCCGGCTGGGGGCAGGGCGGATCGCCGACGCCTTCGTCGAAACAAGACTCGGCGGCCAATGGCGCACCACCTACGGCATGCTCGATTCGCGCCATGACGCGCGCATGATCATCGACACGCTTTACCCGCCGCTGAATTGAGCGGCCTGAAAGGCGTTCGATCGCCGGCCTGTGGATTGCCGTTAACCTTAACGAATGGTTTCCGTTGCGGGGAGGCTTCGCGGAGCCCACTCTGTCCACCGGAGTAGGGAAATGTTAACCATGACGATCCCGTGCTCCCAGGCAGGAAGCGCATGCGGCACGTTTTGACATCATTTCTGGCCTTGCATTGGGCGGTTGTCTTCGCCCTGCTGGCCTACATCTGCATGGATGGCAATCGCGGCATCGCGTCGGCGCTCGGCGTGCTTGGCGTCTCGCTGCAAAGCAGCCGTTTCCCGGATCTCGATCATGCTCTCGTCGTGGCGCCGCTCGCGGTCGCTCTGCTGATCGTCGCGCTGCTGTTCTGCTGGGCCTTCGTCGAGACGCTGCTCAACATCGCGACAAGGCCGGATGCGGGCGATACGGTGGTGCGGATAGCCTTCATCTGCGCCTCCTTCCTGCTTTCGGTGATTCTCGTCGGCGGCGCCGCGCAAGGCATCAACGGGCTGTTCATGGTCGTCGCCATCCAGATGACGGCGCTGCTCGCCTCTTATGTCGCGGTGCTCGCCGAGCGACGCTCGGCTCTCGCCGCGATGACCTTGCATGAAGGCGAAGCCCCCCTGGTTTCCCATCGCATGGCAGCGGGCGTCGCGCACAGCTCGCTCCTGTCCCGCATCTCCAGCCGGCCGGAAACCAGACCCGGAGGTCGCCGCTGATGCGCGCCTTGTTCGCATTCTGGGCGGCTCCGCTGGTCCTGTTCTGGGGCTGGTTCTTCCTGTCTCTCAACGACATCAATTTCGGCTACGTGATGCTCAGCCGCCAATTGCACGACCTGGTCTTCCAGCTTTACGGCCAGATGCTCGGCGTCGATCCGGGGATCATCCCCGGTATGGTGGCGCGGGCCTGCGTGTTCGACAGTTTCCTGCTGCTCGGACTGGTGGCATTCCGCCGCCGGCGCCAAATCGCCGAATGGATCAGGCGGCGCCGGGAAGGCCCTGTCAGCCCCGATCAGCTCGGCCGAGCGACTGGAGTCGGTCCAACGCTCCCTGCAGAATAAAGGCCGCCGCCGCCGAATCGATCTTGCCGGCGCGCTTCTTGCGCGAGAAATCCATCTCGATCAGCGTCCGTTCCGCCGCGACCGTCGACAGCCGCTCGTCCCATAGCACGAAGGGCAGGTCGGACAAGGCGGCCATGTTGCGCGCGAAGGCGCGGGACTTCTGGGCGCGCGGACCTTCCGATCCGTCCATGTTGACGGGAAGGCCGAGCACGATCGCGCCGACATTGTCCTTCTCGAGCTGAGCCAGCAACTGGGCGGCATCGAGCGAAAACTTCTTGCGCAGGATTACTGGGCGCGGATGGGCAAAGGACAGGCTTCGGTCCGATACCGCCACGCCGATCGTCTTGTCGCCCAGATCAAGCCCGGCGAGCGTGCGGCCGCCCGCGAGAAGTGCCGGCAATTCCTCAATGCTTATGATGCCCAACGGCTCGTCCTGGTTAGTCGCCGCGCGCCTTTTTGATCGGCCGCGGGACTTTCAATTTGCTTTCGGCGTTCTATCCTTTGGCAACGAGAAAATCGAGGAATCCCTTCATGAAACTGACCTGGTATGGACATTCGGCATTCCGCATCGAGACCAAGGACGCCAACATCCTCATAGACCCGTATCTGGTCGGCAATCCGTCATGGACGGGCGGCTGGGAAAATCCAGCCGAAGGGGTGACGCATGTTCTTCTGACCCATGGCCACAGCGATCATATCAGCGGAGCCGCCGAGGTACTGAACAAGAGCGGCGCCATGCTGGTCGCCAATTTCGAGATCTGCATGTATCTCGTCGGCCAGGGCGTCAGCGATAAGAAGATTAATCCCGGCAATATCGGCGGTACGGTCGATTGCGGTCCCTTCACCGCCACTTTCGTCCAGGCTTTGCACTCCTCTTCGTTCGGCGGACAAGACGGTACCAACACCTATCTCGGCAATCCGGGCGGGCTCGTGCTGCATTTCCCGGAGGACAAGACGCTCTACCACATGGGCGACACCGACATCTTTTCCGATATGGGGCTGATCAACGAATTGCATGAACCGAAGATCGGCATCGTGCCGGTCGGCGATCGCTTCACCATGGGCGGCGCGGTGGCTGCCCTAGCCTGCCGCCGCTTTTTCCGCTTCGATACGGTCGTTCCCTGCCATTTCGGCACCTTCCCGATGATCGACCAGACCGCCGACAAATTCGTCGCCGGCATGGAGGGATCCGGCGTCAAGGTGGCGCTGCCCGAGATCGGCAAGGCGATCACGATCTAGGCGTTCGCCCTATGTAGTAGGGTACACTACCTAGAGCGGCGCCCGAAGCACCGCATCCCGGTCGGCGGCATGATCTATGTTGCGCCGCAAGCGCGGCGCCGCTATAGCCCGCACTGGTTTTCCCGAGGCAAATAGACATGTCCGTTGATCTTCAGACCGTGAAGCGCGTCGCGCACCTTGCCCGCATTGCCGTGAGCGAGCAGGATGCCGAGCGCATGACAGGCGAGCTGAACGCCATCCTTGGCTTCGTCGAGCAGTTGAACGAGGTGGACGTCTCCGGCGTCGAACCGATGACTTCGGTCACGCCGACGGAGATGAAGAAGCGGCAGGATATGATCACCGACGGCAACAAGGCGGTCGACATCGTCGCCAACGCGCCGGCCACGGAAGAGAATTTCTTCCTCGTTCCCAAGGTTGTGGAGTAAGGGCAGGATGGCCGTCGAAATCGGCGTCGAGACGCCCTTGCAGGACGACGTGCGCGCGCTGGTCGCAGAACTCAACACCGCGCTGCTCGAACTGACGCCGCCGGAACATTGCTATCACCTCACCGTCGAGCAGATGGCTGGCCACGACACGACCGTGTTCGTCGCCCGCGACGCTGGCCTTGCGGTCGGCTGCGGCGCGCTGAAGCGTCATGCGGACGCGGTCGGCGAGGTCAAGCGCATGTACACGCGGCCCACGCATCGCGGCCAGAAGATCGGTGCCCAAATCGTTGCGCGGATCGAGGGTCTGGCGCGGCAGGAAGGCCTGAAGCGCCTGGTTCTGGAGACCGGCGATCGCCACCCTGCCGCCTGGGCCGTCTACGAACGCGCCGGGTTTTCGCGTTGCGGCCCGGTGCTGGATTATCCCGACTCGGAATGGTCGGTGTTTTACGAAAAGAGCCTTACCTGATGAGCGACCTCACACATCTCACCATTTCCGAGGCCCGCGCCAAGCTGCGCGGCAAGGAGATTTCGGCTGCCGAGATCACCGAAGCCTATCTCTCGGCGATCGAGCGCGCCAATCCGGTGCTCAATGCCTATGTCGCGGTGACCGGCGACAAGGCGCGCGAGATGGCCAAGGTTTCCGACGCGAAGCTCGGCAAGGGCGAGGGCGGGGCGCTCGAAGGAATTCCGCTCGGCATCAAGGATCTGTTCGCCACCGAAGGCGTCCACACCCAGGCCTGCAGCCATGTGCTCGACGGTTTCCAACCGCGCTACGAATCGACCGTCACATCCAATCTGTGGGCCGACGGCGCCGTTATGCTCGGCAAGCTCAACATGGACGAGTTCGCCATGGGCTCCTCCAACGAGACCTCCTATTACGGCCCGGTCATCAATCCTTGGCGGCGCTCGCGCCTCGACACGGTGGTGACGCCGACGACGCATCAGGGCGACGGCGGGTTTGTCTCGGCCGGCGGCGCGAAGACCGCGCGGACGCTGGATAACGCCCAGCTGGTGCCGGGCGGCTCCTCCGGCGGATCGGCTTCCGCGGTCGCCGCCTTCCTCTGCGCCGGCGCCACTGCGACCGATACCGGCGGCTCGATCCGCCAGCCGGCAGCCTTCACCGGCACCGTCGGCATCAAGCCGACCTATGGCCGCTGCTCGCGCTGGGGCGTGGTCGCTTTCGCGTCCTCGCTCGACCAGGCCGGTCCGATCGGGCGCGATGTGCGCGACGCCGCGATCCTGTTGAAGTCGATGGCCTCCTCCGACCCGAAGGACACGACGTCGGTCGACCGGCCGGTGCCGGACTACGAGGCGGTGATCGGCAAGCCGATCAAGGGCATGAAGGTCGGCATTCCGAAGGAGTACCGCGTCGACGGCATGCCCGAGGATATCGAGGCGCTCTGGCAGAAAGGAATTGCCTGGCTGAAGGATGCCGGGGCGGAGATCGTCGATATCTCGCTGCCGCACACCAAATACGCGCTGCCGGCCTACTACATCGTGGCGCCGGCCGAGGCCTCGTCCAACCTCGCCCGCTATGACGGCGTGCGCTACGGGTTGCGCGTGCCCGGCAAGGACATCGTCGACATGTATGAGAAGACGCGCGCCGCCGGCTTCGGCCGCGAGGTTAAGCGCCGCATCATGATCGGCACCTATGTGCTTTCCGCGGGTTACTACGACGCCTACTACCTGCAGGCGCAGAAAGTGCGCACGCTGATCAAGCGCGATTTCGAGACCGTCTTTGCTGCCGGTGTCGACGTCATCCTGACCCCGGCCACACCGTCGGCTGCCTTCGGCGTCGCCGACGAGGACATGAACGCCGATCCGGTGAAAATGTATCTCAACGACATCTTCACCGTGACGGTGAACATGGCCGGGTTGCCGGGGATATCGGTGCCCGCCGGCCTTGACCGCAAAGGCCTGCCGCTCGGCCTGCAGCTCATCGGCAGGCCGTTCGACGAGGAAACGCTGTTCCAGACCGCCCACGTCATCGAACAGGCCGCGGGCAGGTTCCAGCCGGACAAGTGGTGGTAGCGTTGTCCCTCATCTAGTCCATTAGCGTTGTGGCGTCCTTTGTGCGTCCAAACGGACGCGCGGCGCCGTAATGGGGTGAGGGATGTTCTATTATCTTTCCAAGATCCTCTGGTTTCTCGTCCAGCCGCTCAATCTGGCGATCTTCCTGCTGCTCGCCGGTCTGCTGGCGGCGCTCTTCCGCCGCCCTCGGCTGGCCGGCACCGGCAGCGTGCTCGCCTTCCTGATCCTCGCGCTTTCGGCCTGGACCTCGCTTGGCGCAATGATGCTCAATCCGCTGGAGGAACGCTTTCCCAAGCCGCCGCTGCCGGACAAGGTCGACGGCATCGTCGTGCTCGGCGGCGGTTTCGAGGGCGCGATCAATCTGGCGCGCGGCGGCTATGAGCTGAACAGCGGCGGCGATCGCATGGTCGAGACCGCGATCCTCGCCAGGCGTTTTCCGCAAGCGAAAGTGGTCGTCTCCGGCGGCAATGGCGAGCTTTTCCTCGACGGCGAGGGCGATGCCGACACCGCGCCGCGCCTGCTCGGCGCGCTGGGGGTCGCGCCCGATCGCCTGATTCTTGAGAACAAGTCCCGCAACACGTACGAAAATGCAGTCTTCACCCGCAGGCTGGTCGAGCCGAAACCGGGCGAGACATGGCTGCTGGTGACGTCTGCCTTCCATATGCCGCGCGCCAAGGCGCTGTTCGACAAGGCCGGTTTTCCAACCGTCCCCTGGCCGGTCGATTACCGCACCTCAGGCAAGGAAGGCATCGGCCTGTTCCGCGACAATCCGGCCGATTCGCTGCAGGCGACCACCATGGCGATCCGCGAATGGATCGGGCTCTCCGCCTATTGGCTGTCGGGCCGCATCGATCAACCTTTCCCGGCGCCGGGCGGCTGACCGAGCACTGCCTGGCGCGCGGCCGAGAAGAACTGGCGCCGCACAAGCACGGCAAGCAGCACGAGCGTCGACAGCACGAACACCGCCGGGCCCACGAACGAGCCGAGATAGCCGATCGAGAAGAAGACGGCGCGCAGGCCGGAATTGAAATGCTTGCCGGCTAGCACGTTCATGCGGGTGGCCCGCCACACCGCCGTCCCGCTGACCGGATTGCGCGAGGCCTCGCCATGCGGGACCGGCACGGCACCGACCAGGATCGAGCAGTAGTTGAACAGCCGGTAGGCCCAGCCGAATTTGAAGAAGGCGAATGCGAGGATCAGCACCAGGCCGAACATCTTGGTCTGGAAGGCCTCGCGGGAGGATGCGGAGGCCAACGGCAAGTCAGCCATTATGGTTAGAACCCGGTCGGAAGCCCCGAGAAGGGCAAAGCAGCCGCCGAGCGCGATCAGCGAGCTCGAGGCAAAGAAGGCGGTGCCTTGCTGCAGCCCGGACATGATGGCGGTGTCGACTATGCGCACCTCGCGCTCGGCCATGTTGCGCATCCAGGCTTCGCGCTGAGCGTTCATGGCCGTGGTCAGCGACACGCGGCTAACGAGCTTGCCGTCGGAGGCCAGCGTATGCAGCACCCAGACGGCTAAGAAGAAGCCTAGAGCGGCCAAGTCTGCCGCCGAAAGATGAAGGGAATCGCCCATACGTTCTTTTACCACAGGCCCGGCGGGCGCTTCGACCGCGGAAGCAAGCGGATACATGTCGCTGCCGGAGCAAACAAGGTCGGCTGACGCCGCGCCGCGACATGCAAAACAGCGGAAACATCGCGAGAATTCCTATATGTAAGTTTTGAGCGGCCTCAAGGAGACAGCGGCGCGTGTTCCTTTCGGTTTTCGACCTGTTCAAGATCGGTATCGGTCCATCGAGTTCGCATACGATGGGGCCGATGACGGCTGCCCGCCGTTTCCTCGACGAAATCCTCGCCGACGACTGGCCGCGCCCGGCCGGCGTCAAGGTCGATCGCATCGGGGCCAGCCTGCACGGCTCGCTCGCTTATACCGGGATCGGCCATGGCTCGGACCGCGCCGTCATCCTCGGCTTGGCCGGCGAGACGCCGCAGACGGTCGATCCGGATGAGGCGGATAGCATCGTTGCCCGCATCGGAACGGAGAAACGGATTTCACCGCCTGGGCATCCGGCCTACCGCTTCGACCCGGCCAAGGATCTGGTGCTCGACCGCAAGACGCCGCTGACCGGCCACGCCAACGGCATGGCCTTCTATGCCTACGATGCGTCCGACCGGCTGCTGCTCAAGCGCATCTATTATTCAATCGGCGGCGGCTTCGTCGTCTCCGAGGAAGAGTTGCAGCGCATGAAGGCCAAGGGCTCGGTGACGACGGAAGGCAAGAAGGTGCCTTATCCGTTCAAGAACGCCGTCGAGATGTTGGCGATGGCGGCCAAGAGCGGGCTTTCGATCGCCGAGATGAAGCGGTCCAACGAGGAAACGCATATGTCGCGCGAGGAGCTGGACGCCGGCCTCGACGCGATCTGGAGCGCCATGAAAGGCTGCATCGACCGCGGGCTGTCGCAGGACGGCATCATGCCGGGCGGACTGAAGGTGCGGCGCCGCGCACGCCAATTGCATGACAAGCTGCAGGAGCAGTGGCAGCAGAACCGGCCCAACCCCTTGCTCGCCAATGACTGGCTGTCGATCTATGCCATGGCGGTGAACGAGGAGAACGCCGCCGGCGGGCGCGTGGTGACCGCGCCGACCAACGGTGCCGCCGGCACGCTGCCGGCGGTGCTGCGCTACTGGCTGCATTTCCATCCCGAAGCCGACCAGCCGAGCATCCGCGACTTCCTGCTGACGGCCGCCGCCGTCGGCGGCATCATCAAGTCAAACGCTTCGATCTCGGGCGCCGAGGTCGGCTGCCAGGGCGAAGTGGGATCCGCTTCGGCAATGGCGGCGGCCGGGCTTTGCGCGGTCATGGGAGGCACTCCGGAGCAGGTCGAGAACGCCGCCGAAATCGCGCTCGAGCACCACCTCGGCATGACCTGCGATCCGGTCGGCGGCCTGGTGCAGGTGCCCTGCATCGAGCGCAATGCGCTGGGCGCGGTCAAGGCGGTGACAGCCGCCTCGCTCGCCATCAAGGGCGACGGGACGCATTTCGTGCCGCTGGATGCTGCGATCGAGACCATGCGCCAGACCGGTCTCGACATGAACGAGAAATACAAGGAAACCAGCCTCGGCGGACTGGCTGTCAACGTGGTCGAGTGCTGACCTTGCCCTTTCCACCGGCGGGCTTGGTTTGCCGAAGCGATCGAAACGGCCACGCTGGCCTCATGATTTGGCTGCAGTCGGCCTGTGCATAATCCCGCTTGGCGTTGAATGGCTCCGGCGCTGTCGCTAGATTGCGGGCATGTCTCTCAATCTCGTCAAACTCTGCGTCGGCTGCGACAGCGTCGAGGACCTGGAAGAGTGGATCGCCTTCCGTCTCGACGAGCGGTGCCGCGCCGGCGAGCCGGCCGAGCACTGGCACACCACGCGCATGGTGCCGACGCGCGGTGGGGAGATCACCGATGGCGGCTCGCTCTACTGGGTGATCAAGGGCAACGTCCAATGCCGGCAGCTGATCACGGAGATCCGGCCTTTCGTCGACGGCGAAGGCATCGGCCGCTGCCATCTCGTGCTTGATCCCGAAGTGGTGCGCACCGACTGGCAGCCGCGCCGCGCCTTCCAGGGCTGGCGTTATCTTAAGCCCTCCGATGCGCCGGCCGATCTCGGCAAGGGCAGGGCCGCATTGGCCGAGATGCCGCCGAAACTGCGCCTGGAGCTTGCGGATCTCGGCCTGCTGTAAGACTGCAGGTCCTCATCTTCCGCTTGCTGGCCCTTCGACCGGCCCGGTGTGGGGCTTGCAAGCACCGCCCCTGCGCCACATCTTGATTTCGATGCACAATCATTTGGATGGCGGTGCAAACTGATGGGCGTGATCATCGCATTGGCAGCCGTGCTCCTGGTGCTTTTCGGCGCCGCGACAATCTTTGTGCGTGCCGACGCAGCGAGGATGGCGGACAGTCTCAGAACGCTTGGGCCCGCGCTGTTGGGCCTGATCGGCGCGACGATGCTCGTGGTCGGCCGCAGCAGCTTTGGCGGCCTGCTGATGATTGCGGCTGCAGGCTGGTATGCCTGGATGCGGGCGAGGCGACCGCCACCGAAACTTGTCGCGGCCAAACGCTCAACCGTGCGCACCGCGGCTCTCGAAATGGAGCTCGACCACGACAGCGGCAAGCTCGAAGGCCTTGTTCTCGCCGGCCATTATGAGGGGAGAATGCTGAGCGCCATGGGGATCGCCGAGCTGCAGCAACTCCATGTCGAGCTGCGGCCGGACCCGGAGAGCCGCCAGCTGCTAGAGACGTATCTTGACGGCCGTTTTCCCGTCTGGCGCAAGGACGCGCAGCCGGACAGTGGCGAAGGGCTGGGTGTTGCGCCAGGTGCGGGCGCCATGACTAAGGAGGAGGCCTACAAGATCCTTGGTCTTGAAGCGGGGGCTGCCGCGGCGGATATCCGCAAGGCGCACCGCCGCCTGATGCAGCGCCTGAACGCCGATGTCGGCGGCACGTCTGTCCTGGCGGCGCGGATCAATGAAGCCAAGTACGTCTTGCTCTCCAATCACGACTAGTCTCCTTCGACGCGGAACTTCCCGGGAGGTTCAAAAGCCGCCTATTGCTGGACGGCGTAGCACTCGATCTTCTTTCGCTTCAGGGCGTCGCAAGCTTTCCAGGCTGCGTCCTTCGAGCCGAAACCGCCGAAGCGGGCGCGGTAGTAGGTGACGCCGCCCTTGTCGAACGCGACCGTGAAGCCCGATGCGTCGGCCAGCACCTTCGGCGCCTGCTTGGTCGTCTTGTCGAGAAGCGCCTGAGCCCCCGATTGCGTCGGCGAGGACGCGACCTGCACCACCCATCCCGACGGCAGCGAGGCCGTCTTGACCGGATCGATGGCCGGGGCGGCGGCTGCGGCCGGCTCGGCGTAAGCGGCAACCGCCTGCGACGTGGCTTCGGGCTGTGATGCGGTTTCGGTCTCTGAGGTGGTTTCTTGGGGCGCGGGTGCCGGAGCCATGGCGGCCACCGCAACCGTCTTCACCTTCCTGACCTGGATCACCGGCTTGGTTTCCTCAGCGACCGGCGCGCTGTCATCGGCTGACGCGACTTCGGTGTCGTCGACAGCCGGTTTTTCGTCCGGAGTCGGCGCGTCATGCTTGGGCAGGAGGACCTTGGCCAGAGCCTTGATCGGATTGCCGCCGCCCGCCTTGGCGATCAGGTTGCCGCCGCCGCGGGTCGAGGCGCGCGGCAGATAGGTGTTGATCAGTGAAGCCATCTGGTTGTCGCGGCTGCGGCCGGAAGCGCCGCCCATCACCACTGCGACGAGGCGGCGATCGCCATCGGCGACTGAGGAGACCAGGTTGTAGCCGGAGGCGCGCGTGTAGCCGGTTTTGATGCCGTCGACACCCTTGATGCGGCCGAGCAGGCGATTATGGCCGTTGATGCGCTGGCGGCCATAGAGGAACGAGCGCTGCGAGAAATAGCCGTAATATTGCGGGAAGTGCTCGCGGAGCGCGATGCCGAGCATCGCCATGTCGTGCGCCGTGGTGAACTGGCCCGGGTCGGGCAGGCCATTGGCGTTGCGGAAGACAGTGCCGTTCATGCCAAGCTGGCGTGCCTTGGCCGTCATCATGCGGGCAAAATTGTCTTCGCTGCCGCCGAGCAACTCGCCCAGCGCGGTCGCCGAGTCGTTCGCCGACTTCGTCACCATCGACAGGATCGCGGTCTCGACCGGCACCGACCCGCCGGCGCGCACGCCGAGCTTGGTCGGCGGCTCGGACGCGGCATGGGCCGAGAACGGCACCGGCGTGTTCTTGCCGATCCTGCCCTTCGCCAATGCCTCGAAGGTGAGGTAGAGCGTCATCATCTTGGTGAGCGAAGCCGGATAGCGCCGGCCGTTGGCGTCGGCCGAATAAAGCACCCTTCCGGTCTTGGCGTCGACGACAATCGCGGCAGACTTTGCCGCCATCGCGGAGGCGACATCGGCGGCGACAATCGTCACCGCGAGCGCGGCAATCATGATCGCCTTGAAGGAGAATGAAGATTTGGAGACGAAGCCCGACAACGCCTGACGCACCGTTACTTACCCTGAATTTTCGTTGCCCCGGAGGCGGCAGAGGGGTGCCTGCCTCACTTCCGGCCAAGCTATCGCGGTCAGCGTTACCAATCCGTTTATGGTAACCGCCGCGTTCACCATTTTCTGGCGATTTGAGCCTCTGTTTATTCGAACTTTAGCGGTCGCCTGTCGCGCGGAGCCCTTGCGGCCCAAGGCAATCTTGACTTTTGTGCAGCGCACAATATATTCCGGTGCATTGCACAAGGGCGCCCGGGACTAAATGGGCGTTTCAACCAAGGGAAGGCATGAAATGACCCAGACCTATGAGGACTTCGCGAAATACGGCAAGGAGTTTGCCGACACCGGGCTGAAGAGCTTTGCCTCGCTCACCAAGGGTGCGCAGGCGATCGCGACCGAAGCCGGCGAATACACCAAGAAGAGCTTCGAGGCCGGCAGCGCCGCCTTCGAGAAGCTGTTCTCGGCCAAGTCGATCGAGAAGGCCATCGAGATCCAGACCGACTACGCCAAGCAGAGCTACGAGAGCTTCGTGGCCGAGGCCAGCAAGATCGGCAATCTCTATGCCGAGCTCGCCAAGGAAACCTACAAGCCGTTCGAATCGGTCGTCGCCAAGGCGAAGTAATTTCGTCTGATCACATCGGGCAGGCTAGCCGGCCCGCAAAAACAACCCGGTCGCGGAAGCGCGGCCGGGTTTTTTCATGCGCCGCCGCAACCACCCGCGCCTTGCCGCATTCACGATTGAGAAATTCGCTGAAGTTTGCGTACCTAGCCATATTGTCAGCTAAACAGAAGGGCTTAAAATCGGCCATCGAAGACCTACATGTTGAACTCGCATGAGGATTCGAAAAGGCAGGACTACGTGACGATCGGTTTGACTGCCACGGCAGGCGTGGTGCGAATGCAAGGTGACGGCGACCGCAACGATCCCGGTCGCGGCACGGCGGTCATCACGCGCACCAAAACCAAGACAAAAAAGCCCAGCCTCTACAGGGTCCTCATCCTTAACGACGACTACACTCCCATGGAGTTCGTGGTCCACGTCCTGGAGCGTTTTTTCCAGAAGGACCGCGAGGCCGCCACACGCATCATGCTGCATGTTCATAATCATGGAGTGGGCGAGTGCGGGGTCTACACATTCGAGGTGGCCGAGACCAAAGTGTCTCAGGTCATGGATTTCGCCCGACAGAATCAGCATCCGCTGCAATGCGTGATGGAGAAGAAGTGAGGTAACATGCCGGCTTTCTCCCAAGGCCTGGAAAAGGCGCTACATCAGGCGCTGACATTCGCCAACGAGCGGCATCATGAATATGCAACGCTCGAACACCTGCTGCTGGCGCTCATCGACGACACCGAGGCGGCCGCGGTGATGCGCGCCTGCAATGTCGATCTCGACGAGCTCAAGCACACCGTTCTGACCTATATCGACACCGAGCTTGACAATCTCGTCACCGGTTACGACGAGGATTCGAAACCGACCGCCGGGTTCCAGCGCGTGATCCAGCGCGCCGTCATCCATGTGCAGTCGTCCGGCCGCGAGGAGGTGTCCGGGGCCAATGTGCTCGTCGCAATCTTTGCCGAGCGCGAAAGCCATGCGGCCTACTTCCTGCAGGAACAGCAGATGACCCGCTACGACGCGGTCAACTACATCTCGCACGGCATCGCCAAGCGCCCCGGCGCTTCGGAGTCGCGCACGCCGCGCGGCGCCGACGATGAGCAGGGCGGCCAGAACGGCGCCGAGCCGCAGGAGGACGGCGGCAAGAAGAAGCCGCAGGACGCGCTGACGGCCTACTGCATCAACCTCAACAACAAGGCCAAGGCCGGCAAGATCGATCCGCTGATCGGTCGCGAAAGCGAGATCAATCGCACCATCCAGGTGCTGTGCCGGCGCTCCAAGAACAATCCGCTCTATGTCGGCGACCCCGGCGTCGGCAAGACGGCGATCGCCGAGGGCCTTGCCAAGCGCATCGTCGAAGGCGACGTGCCCGAGGTGCTGCAGGACGCCACCATCTTCGCGCTCGACATGGGCACGCTGTTGGCCGGCACGCGCTATCGCGGCGACTTCGAGGAGCGGCTGAAGCAGGTCGTCAAGGAGCTCGAGGACTATCCGGGCGCGGTGCTGTTCATCGACGAGATCCACACCGTGATCGGGGCAGGGGCCACGTCCGGCGGCGCCATGGATGCCTCGAACCTGTTGAAGCCGGCGCTGTCGTCCGGCGCGATCCGCTGCATCGGCTCGACAACGTACAAGGAGTTCCGCCAGTTCTTCGAGAAGGACCGCGCGCTGGTGCGGCGCTTCCAGAAGATCGACGTCAACGAGCCGACCATCGAGGACGCCATCGAGATCATGAAGGGCCTGAAGCCCTATTTCGAGGAGTTCCACAAGGTCCGCTACACGAGCGAAGCGATCAAGGCTTCGGTGGAGTTGTCGGCCCGCTACATCAGCGACCGCAAGCTGCCGGACAAGGCGATCGACGTGATCGACGAGACCGGCGCCTCGCAGATGCTGGTGCCTGAGGCCAAGCGCAAGAAGACGATCGGCATCAAGGAAATCGAGGCGACGATCGCCACCATGGCGCGCATCCCGCCGAAGACGGTTTCGGCGGACGACGAGAAGGTGCTGCAGGGTCTCGATGTCGAGCTGAAGCGCGTCGTCTACGGTCAGGATACCGCAATCACAGCGCTGACGTCGGCGATCAAGCTGGCGCGGGCGGGCCTGCGCGAGCCGGAGAAGCCGATCGGCTCCTACCTGTTCTCGGGGCCGACCGGCGTCGGCAAGACGGAAGTGGCCAAGCAACTCGCGGCCTCGCTCGGCGTCGAGCTGATCCGCTTCGACATGTCGGAATATATGGAACGCCACACCGTCTCGCGGCTGATCGGCGCACCTCCCGGCTATGTCGGCTTCGACCAGGGTGGACTGTTGACCGACGGTGTCGACCAGCATCCCCATTGCGTGCTGTTGCTCGACGAGGTGGAGAAGGCGCATCCGGATCTGTTCAACATCCTGTTGCAGGTGATGGACCATGGCAAGCTGACCGACCACAACGGCAAGCAGATCGACTTCCGCAACGTCATCCTGATCATGACGACCAATGCGGGCGCATCGGACGCTCAGCGCGCGGCGATCGGCTTCGGCTCGACCAAGCGCGAGGGCGACGACGTCGAGGCTATCAACCGGCTGTTCACGCCCGAATTCCGCAACCGTCTCGACGCGATCATTCCGTTCGGCTCGCTGCCGATCCCGGTGATCCATCAGGTGGTGCAGAAATTCGTCATGCAGCTCGAGGCCCAACTTTCCGAGCGGGGCGTCACCTTCGACCTGTCGCCGGACGCGATCGCCTGGCTGGCCGACAAGGGCTATGACGAGCGCATGGGCGCGCGTCCGCTCGGCCGCGTCATTCAGGAGCACATCAAGAAGCCGCTGGCCGACGAGGTGCTGTTCGGCAAGCTGAAGAAGGGTGGCACGGTGCGCGTCACCGTCGAGAAGAAGGAAACCGGCGAGACCGGCCTGAAGCTCGAATCGTTGGCCGATGAAGCTCCGGTGAAGCCGAAGAAGGAAGAGCCGGAGGACGCGCCGAAGCCGAGGAAGGCGGCGGCGAAGAAGCCTGCCGCCAAGAAGGCCGTGGCGCAGAAGCCGGAGCCGAAGGGCAAGGACGGCGGCAAGCGAAGCCTGGTGCCGCAGCTGCCCCGCAAGGGCTGATCGACCTGAAGCGCGTCCCGCTGAAACGGATTCAGGCGGCGCGCGCTAGGTGCTTGTTACCAAAACGGCCGCCCGCCTTTGGGCGACATGCATTGAAGTCAAAAAGCCCCGGCAACGGGGCTTTTTGACTTGGGAGGAACCGGCACGTGACGGCTGGCCAGATCACCCATACGGAATGGCGCGCGGCCCTCCGGAAGTCGAGCATTGCCGCCCCGTGAAATGTTTGCTGGCTGCAGAGTCAAGCAACGCCGTCCGGCGCGAAGCGTGTCAGGAAATATCCGCACGCCTTCCAGATCATGATGGACAAGAGGGCACCCGCGTAGCCGTCGATGGCATAGTGCCAGCCAAGCGCGACTGAGCCGACCATTATCACAGCAGCGAATGCCCACATCAGGACACCGGCCGGCCGGGAGCGCTGCGTTGCATACAAGGAGAAAAGCACCGCCATCGCCACGTGCATGGACGGGAAAGCGGATATGCCGATGCTGCCGACGGTCGCGCCGGTATAGCCGCTCCATAGCATGTCCTGCGTGCTAAGCGCCCAGATCGGATAAACGCGATCGGCGGCGGCGAGTGCCTGCATGAGGGGACGGAAGTCACCGCCGAGTCCCAGTCGCTCGTAAAAGCACGGCCCTGCCGACGACAGCCCCATCGCCAGGAAGAAGCCGCCAAGCGTCCATATCAGCATGAAGCTCATCAGGAACTGATGACGCAGCTTCGTATCTGTGCGCGTGATGCAGGCGGTGAAAACCGTGGCGATGAGCACGATGAACCAGAAATTGTAGGCGAGATTGAGCATCATCAATGCAAAGGGCGACTGGACGACAAACCACAGCCATTCGTCCGGGGCTCTACCGAAATGCAGGATCCGATCGGCGTGGGCCAGCGCCTTGTCCCATGCAAAAGGGGAGAGGATTGCGATGGCTCCTTTCAGAACGCCGACGGCGGATACGAAGGCGATGCTGGCGGTCAGGCCGTTGAGGCTGTTGGCCGTGCGTTCGGCGTCGCCGAAAAAGCTGCCCAGCGATTTCAGGAAGGTGCCGAGCGGTTCGGGATCCCGTTTGACCAGCGCAAGGTGGAGAAAGACCCCAAGTGCAAAGACGCAACCGCAGATCCAGAAAGCGATCAAAAGGTACTCAATGTATTCTTTCAATATGCCGAAATCCGGCATGTTTCCGGTGCGCATGCCGATCGCTATTGCCAGAAGCAGAGCGCCGACGGCCAAGGCGTGAAGCAATCTGTGTCGTCGAAAGGCGTGTGCCAGGGCGATCAGAAAAGCCCGTCCGCCAGCCATCCTGGCAAGGGGGGTCGACGCCGCAACCGAATTGTCCATGGTTTGAAACCCAATAGCTCGCCACGCCCCAGCGTTCTACAGCGAGATGGTTCGATATTTCCTAACCAAACGATTCGAGTGCAAACGGTCGCATCCGGGCGCCGCACGCGGCCGGCCGGGGAAAACGCGCCGGGGTTGTCGCGGCAAACCGAAATAGGATCGTCAGTGCGAGGCTGTCAGCCGGCCTTCAACGGCGACGGGACCGCGCGCTTTAGTTTCCCAGTGCCGCGCGGATCTTGCCGGCGTTCTCGGCCAGCACTTCCGGCTTTTCCATCTGCCCGGAATGGGGCTTCAGCGGCACGCCGTCGAAGCGCGGAATGACGTGGACATGGAGATGGTAGACGGTCTGCCCGGAGGCCGGCTCGTTGAATTGCATCAAGGTGACGCCGTCGGCATTGAAGGCCTTTTTCACGGCAACCGCCACCTTCTGCACCACGGCAAACAGCGGACCGAATGTTGCCGGATCGGCGTCGAGGATATTGCGCGACGGCGCCTTCGGCACCACCAGCGTGTGGCCGACTCCTTGCGGCATCACATCCATGAAGGCTACGACCGCATCGTCCTCATAGATGCGGTGCGAGGGGATTTCGCCGCACAGGATTTTCGCAAAGATGTTGCCGGGATCGTAGGCTTCGGCCATGGCGGGCACTCCGGATTAGGTGTCGTCGTCCGGTGTAGCGAAGCCGCTTCCGAGCGGCAAGACGATTGAGCCGATCTGTCGGCAGCGCGGTCGGCCATCGCTGATGGAGCGACTGTGAAGTGGATCGTCGCCGGATGGCTGTTGTTCATTGTGTCGGCGCTGTTCTTCATCGCCGCCGCGTGGCGCGCAGGCGATCTGCTGGCGCTTGGCGGCGGCATTTTCTTCCTGGTTGCCTGCTTTTCGTTCCTCGTTCCGATCGCGGCCCGAAAGCCGCAATGACTGTGGATGGCAAGGCCCGAGCTATTCCTTGAGATCCTTGCGGAACGGGGTGTGCTCTTCGAGATACTCCCCCATCCGCTCCACCTCGCGCCTCTCGCGGCGAAGGTAGTCGGCGACCGCGTTGCGCAGGCCAGGATGGGCGATGTAGTGCGCCGAATGCATGGTCACCGGCTGGTAGCCGCGCGCCAACTTGTGCTCGCCTTGCGCGCCGGCCTCCACCACCTTCAACTTGCGCTCGATCGCGAAGTCGATCGCCTGATGGTAGCAGACCTCGAAATGCAGGAAGGGGTGATCCTCGATGCAGCCCCAGTTGCGGCCGTAAAGCGCGTCGGACCCGATGAAGTTGATGGCGCCCGCAATGTAGCGGCCGTTTCGCTTGGCCATGACCAGGAGAATGTCCTCGGCCATGCGCTCGCCGATCAGCGAGAAGAACTGGCGGTTGAGATAAGGGCGGCCCCATTTCCTGCCGCCGGTATCCATGTAGAAAGCGAAGAAATCGTCCCAGACGCGTTCGGTGATGTCCCTGCCGGTCAGCCAATCGATGCTGATGCCGTCGGCCAGCGCCTCGCGACGCTCCTTTTTCATCGCCTTACGCTTGCGTGAAGCGAGCGTGGCGAGGAAGTCATCATAGCTCGAAAAGCCTTCGTTGAAGAAATGGAACTGCTGGTCGGTCCGGTGCAGGAAACCCGCTGCTTCGAGCGTCGCAATGTCGGGCTCGGCGGCGAAAGTGACATGCGCGGAAGACACGCCGAGCTTGTCGGTCACCAATTTCAGGCCGGCGGCGAGGCCGGCCCTCACCGCGCCTTCGTCCTCGCCCCTGCTTACGAGCAGGCGAGGGCCGGTGACGGGCGTGAACGGCACCGAGCATTGCAGCTTCGGATAATAGCGCCCACCTGCGCGCTCGAACGCGTCCGACCAGCCGTGGTCGAAGACATATTCGCCCTGACTGTGCGATTTGAGATAGCAAGGCACGGCGCCCAGCAGCTTGCCTTGCGCCGTCTCGAGCCTGAGGTGATGACCCTGCCAGCCGGTGCGCCGCACGGCACAGCCAGAATCCTCAAGCGCGCTCAGAAAACCGAATGAAACGAGGGGGTTGTAGCCGTTTGCTTTGTCGCCGCGCGCGGTTGCGGCGAAGCCGTTCCATTCATCGCAGGTGAATGCGCCGATGGTCGCCGCGACGCGGACCGAATAGTCCGCATTCGCTGTCGGTCCATCGTCGTCGTCACCCTGATCCATCCGGCTTATTTAAGCGTCCTCAGGGCAGCTACAAGTCACGTTTCAGGCACTGCCTCACAGCATGATGCCGAAAGTGCGAAGCGGTTTTCGGACGGCATCATGCTCGGATCTGATCCAGGTCGTTCGACCTGAAATCATCCAGCTCTAGGCGACCTTGACCAGGTCCGGCTCAAAGCCCTCGAAGGTCATCTGGTCGGCATATTTGAAGGTGAGGTCGACCGCCGGCTGGTCGTGCACGGTCCAGGTGATGACCGGCATCTTGAGCTTTTCGCGCACGAAGCTGACGAACGGGTTCGGCAGATCGCCGGCGGCGTAAGAGGTGAAGGCGAGGTTGTGCGCCAGCATGGCAAAATGCGCCTCGATCAGCTGGTCGTCCTTGCCGTAGGCGGTGAGCCCGCCGGGAATGCCCGGCGCCTCCTTGGCGAAGTCGCGGATCAGCCAATGGTCAAACGACATGATCGCCACCTTGCCAGTGTAGCGCTTGAGCAGCCTGCCGACGCTCGCGACCAATCCGCTGTCGTGGCCGGGAACACCTTTCAGCTCGACCACCAGCGGCACGCGTCCGTCGATCAGGTCGAGCGCCTCCTGCAACGTCGGCACATGATCTTTCGTGCAGCCCACCTTGAGCGCGGTGAGCTCGGCCGCGGTGCGTTGCCAGACGAAGCCATTCTCGCCTGTCAGGCGTTTCAGGTCGCAGTCGTGGATGATGACGGGAACGCCGTCGGACGAGACATGCACGTCGCATTCGATCGCGTAACCGCGGTCGGCTGCCGCGGCGAAGGCCGACAGCGTGTTCTCCCAGCGTGTCTTGTTCATGTCATGGAAGCCGCGATGCGCGACGGGGCGGGCAATCAACCAGGAAAGGTCGGTCATGTCAGGCTCGTTTCACTCGACTTCGAAGATCGCTTCGATCTCGACCGCGGCATTGAGCGGGAGCGACGCAGTGCCGACGGCGGAGCGAGCGTGCTTGCCACGTTCGCCGAGGACCGCGACGAGGAAGTCGGAGGCGCCGTTGGCGACCAGATGCTGCTCGACGAAGTCCGGCGCCGAGGCGACGAAGACCGTGATCTTGACCAGCCGGCGGATTTTTTCGAGATCGCCAAGTGCTGCCTTGGCCTGCGCCAGGATGTTGATGGCGCAGAATTTTGCGCCCTCCTTGCCGGCGGCGGTATCGATGTCGCGGCCAAGCAGCCCGCTTGCCTGCAGCTTGCCGTCCTTCAGCGGCAGCTGCCCGGCGGTGAAGAGGGTGTTGCCGGTCCGGCAGTAGGGCACGTAGTTGGCGGCCGGCGCTGCGGCGGCCGGAATGGCAACGCCGAGATCGCTTAGCCGCTTTTCGATTGTTTCGCTCATTGGTTTTCCCTATTGCTGGAAGGCGCCGCGTTGGCGGGGCCGAAATTGCTATTTTTGCCTCGCTTCCGCCACGACTTTTTTTAAGCTGGACCATCTTTCCCTGCGGCCTGCCATCGGCCGCGACGATCGGAGCACTGCATGCGCTTGACGCGCCTTTTCCTTTCCACCGCTCTCGTGTCGGCGGCCATCCCGATGGCTCCGGCCCTTGCCGTGCCCGCGCTGCAGGCGCACCGCGCCGTCTATGATCTCACCCTCAACAAGGCGTCCGACCGCTCCGGCATCACGGGCATCTCCGGCCGCATGGTCTATGAGTTCAATGGCTCTCCCTGCGAGGGCTATACGGTGAAGTTCCGTTTCGTCACCCAGATCGTCACCAGCGAGAACACCAGGCTGACCGACCAGCAGACGACGACGTTCGAGGACGCAGAAGGCAAGACCTTCTCCTTCGTGACGAAATCCTTCGTCGACCAGAACCTCGACAAGGAAGTCAAGGGTATGGCGACCAGGGAGCCGAAAGGCCTCAAAGTCAACATCGACAAGCCCGAGAAGAACACGCTCGAGCTCGCCGCCACGCAGTTCCCCACCCAGCACCTCGTGGAGCTGATCGGCAAGGCCGAGAAGGGAGAGAACTTCTATCAGACCAATCTGTTCGACGGCTCCGAGGATGCCAATAAGGTGATGACGACCACCGTCGTCGTCGGCAAAAGAGCCGACGCCGACAAGGCGGACCCGGAAGCGCCGGCGCTCGCCAAGCTTGCCACCGACAAATACTGGCCGGTCGACATCGCCTATTTCGACGACACCGACAAGAGCGGCGAAGAGGTGCCGGAGTACCGGATCAGCTTCAAACTGCATGAGAACGGCATCACGCGCGACCTCGTCATGGATTATGGCGACTTCTCAATGACCGGCAAATTGGTGAACCTGTCGCTGTTCGATCAGGCCAAGCCCTGTCCGGCCTCGAAATAGCGGCGGGTTAACCGCTACGGCGATCCGTCGCCGAGCCTGACTTGAAGACGCCGCAATCCCGTTCCAGCATCCCGTAGGCATTTCGGGGGAAAAGCTTGGGCAGGATCGACGTGTTCGTGGCGCCGCGACCCAATCCGGCGCTGATCAAGGTGATGACGATCGTCAACCGCATCGTCATGTTGCGAGGGGTTCCCGGCTTCCGCGACCTGTTGCCGTTCAATCGGCTCGCCGGCCTGCGCGGCGTCGCCAATATCCGTCACATCGACTTTCCCGTCGCCGACCAGCAGAAGCTGCACGCCTGCTGCGGCGAAGGCCAAGCGACGTTCATCACGCCCAACCATCCGGAATTCTTCACCGACTGGATGATCGACAAGGAGATCGTCTCGCGCGTCAGCCCGCTTGCCGCCTCATGGGCAACACATGGGGTGGTGAACGGGCTCGGTCGGCTGATGCAGAAATTCTGGCTGGCCAACAATCTGATCGCGCAGATTCCCGGCAACAGCGAAGCCGCCAAGGCGCATTCGGTCGATTGGGCGCTGAAAGGCCATGGCGTGCTGCTTCATCCGGAAGGCAGCGTCGGCTGGCACGGCAACCATGTCGCGCCGCTGCTTCCCGGCGCGGTGGAGATGGGGCTGGCGGCGCTGAAGCGCGGGCGCGAAACCAACAAGGATTTCAAGGTCTGGGTGGCTCCTGTTGTCTGGAAGCTCGCCTTCATCGGCAATGTCGAGCGGCCGCTCGCCAGGGAATGCGCCTATGTCGAGAAAAAGCTGAAAATGGAAAGTGTTGCAGCCGGCTCCCTGCCGGAGCGCGTCTACAGCATCTATTCAGGCCTGCTCTCCCTCGACGAGCAGGCCTGCGGCCTGACCGCAGAGGCGGGCGCTTCCTTTGCCAGCCGCCAGCAAAGGGTGCTGGCCGAGCTTGGCCTGCGGCTCGCCGATGCCGTTGCGGCCGAACCCGACCTCGATTTGGCCGAGTTGCTGCGGCGTTCACGCCGCTGGCTGCGCGAGGGCAAGGCTGATGCGGATGAGCAAAAACGCGTGCGAAAACTGGCGGAAACGATCCAGCGCGTCCAGCGCGTCGGCTCCTGGGCCTTCGCCAATCAGACGATAACCCAGGAGGAGATCGCCGAGCATCTGAAGCGCATCCGCAACGACTATTGCAAAGGCGCTTTGCGCGATTCGATCAACCGCTTCATTCCGCAGCCCGCCGGGCCGCGCTGCGCTCACATCCGCGTGCCCGAGCCGTTGGCGCTTCATGCATATGATGGGTCGGTCGAAGAGGCGCTCGCCGTGCTGCGCTCAAGGATGCAGGAAGCGGTGTCGAGGATCGTGACCGAACTTGAAGCCGCCGGCGGCTTCATTTCCTATCCGAATCCCTTCTATCATCGCTGACTTCGCGTCGGCCCGGGGTGATTGTGAGCGGGCCGCCGATGTCGGTTGGAGTGCGGCAAGCTCGATGGCTGTCTATGTCGATGCGGCGATCTGGAAATGGGCCGGCCATCGCTGGTGCCATCTGCTCGCCGACGACACCGACGAGCTCCACCGCTTTGCCGCCGAGCTCGGCCTCAAGCGCTCGTCCTATCAGGGGCCGCCGAAGACTTCGGCGCCGCATTACGATATCACCGGCTTTGAGCGCGACCGCGCCGTGCGGCTTGGCGCGGTCGAATGCAGTCGCGAGGAGATTGTCGCCGTCTTCCGCCGCGTCAGAGTGCCGAACGGCAAGACCCGACGCTGACGGAGTTTTGATGCATGTCGTTGTCCCAGAACCGCCGAACACTTCTGGGCGACATGCATAAGTGCGCGGATCGCCGCAGGTGAGGGCGTTTTCCGGTAGCTCGCTTGCGTTTACGAGACTTCCCCTCTATATGCGCGCTCATTCCACACACGGACTTTGGTGTCTGCCCGGGAGAAATCCGGCTGAAACCTCCGGTGGCATCAGGACATAAGTCCGAAATGCCTGTGTCCGTGGAGGCCAACCGGAAAGGAACTAAGGAATGGCTCTGCCTGATTTCAGCATGCGCCAGCTTCTGGAAGCTGGTGTTCACTTCGGCCACCAGACCCACCGCTGGAACCCGAAGATGGCGCCCTACATCTATGGCGCCCGCAACAACATCCACATCATCGACCTGTCGCAGACGGTGCCGCTGCTGCACCAGGCCCTGAAGCAGGTTTCCGACACCGTCGCCAAGGGCGGCCGTGTGCTGTTCGTCGGCACCAAGCGCCAGGCTTCGGACATCGTCGCCGACGCCGCGCAGCGTTCGGCCCAGTATTATGTCAACTCGCGTTGGCTGGGCGGCATGCTGACCAACTGGAAGACGATCTCGAATTCGATCCAACGCCTGCGCAAGCTCGACGAGACGCTGGCCGGCGAGGCCCAGGGCCTCACCAAGAAGGAGCGCCTCAACCTCGACCGTGAGCGCGAGAAGCTCAACAAGGCGCTGGGCGGCATCAAGGACATGGGTTCGACGCCGGACCTGATGTTCGTCATCGACACCAACAAGGAGGCGATCGCCATCCTCGAGGCCAAGCGCCTCGGCATCCCGGTCGTTGCCATCATCGATTCCAACTGCGACCCGGACAAGATCGACTTCCCGATCCCCGGCAATGACGACGCGGCCCGCGCCATCCAGCTTTATTGCGACCTGATCGCCAAGGCTGCCATCGACGGCATCGCCCGGCAGCAGGGCGCGCTCGGCATGGACATCGGCGCGTCGGCCGAGGCTCCGGTCGAGCCGGCGCTCGACACGCCGGCCACTGAAGCTCCGGAAGCTTGAAAAACGAAGGCCGGCTTCGGCCTTCATCTTTCCAATAAGTTGGCGCGTTAAAGCGCTTTTGCCGGGCGCATCATCGGGATTCGATGGTGCGTCGGCGCATTTGAAACAAAGAGGCGACAATGAGCATTTCGGCTGCACAGGTCAAAGAACTCCGCGACTTGACCGGCGCGGGCATGATGGACTGCAAGGCGGCGTTGAACGAAACCAACGGTGACATGGAAGCGGCCGTCGACTGGCTGCGCAAGAAGGGCATCTCCAAGGCCGACAAGAAGGCCGGCCGCACCGCGGCGGAAGGCCTGATCGGCGTCGATTCCGGTGTTCGCGAAGCCGCGGTCGTCGAGGTGAACTCCGAGACCGACTTCGTCGCGCGCAACTCCGCCTTCCAGGAAATCGTCGCCAACGTCGCCAAGGTGGCGCTCGCCTATGGCACGACCGAAGCAGTTGCCGCGGCCAAGTATCCGGGCTCCGACAAGTCAGTCACCGACACCATCAAGGACGCGGTCGGCACCATCGGCGAGAACATGGGCTTCCGCCGCTCGGCCAAGCTCACTGTCCCGCATGGCGCGGTGGCGACCTATGTCCACAATGCCGTCGCGGATGGCCTCGGCAAGCTCGGCGTGCTGGTCGCGATCGAGACCACCGGCAATGAGCATGCGGCGAACGCCTTCGGCCGCCAGGTCGCCATGCATGTCGCCGCGACCAACCCGGTTGCGCTGACTGCCGAGGAAGTCGACCCGGCCCTGATCGAGCGCGAGAAGGCGATCTTCTCCGACCAGGCCCGCCAGTCCGGCAAGCCGGAAGCGATCATCGAGAAGATGGTCGAGGGCCGGCTGCGTAAGTTCTATGAAGAGGTCGTGCTCCTGAAGCAGGCCTTCGTGCTCAATCCCGACATCACCGTCGAGAAGGCGCTGAAGGATGCCGAGAAGGAGATCGGCGCTCCGGCGAAGATCACCGCCTATCTGCGTTACGCGCTGGGCGAGGGCATCGAGAAGGAAGCGACCGATTTCGCGGCGGAAGTCGCGGCCGCGGTCAAGAAATAGCCCGAAGCAAAAGTAAGGCTACAGAGCTCAGGCAACTCGGCCGGGTGTCCGCATGGATGCCCGGCCGATCTCTTGAGCGGTATCGATAAAGGCTCTGAGCTTCGGCGCCATCGATGCCCTGCGCGGGAAATAGAGGAACAGGCCCGGCTCCTCGATCGCCGTCTTCGGCAGGATCTGAACCAGACGACCCGCGGCGAGATCGGCGCGCACCAGCGGCTCGAATACGTAGGCGAGCCCAACGCCAGCAAGCGCAAGATCGATCGCCGCAAGCGAATCTGTGACGATGGCCGTGCCGCGCGTCTCGACCACGACATCCTTGCCGTTCTCGTTCAGATCCCAACGATAGAGCCCGCCGGAGCGGACAAGCCGGTAGCCGATGCAATTGTGCCTCGCCAGGTCGGCTACGTCGCGCGGCCGGCCGTGCTTTCCGATATAGCCGGGCGAGGCGACAACCACTGCCTTGACGGGAGGCGTAAGCCGCACGGTGATCATATCCTGTGCGATCATCTCGCCCAACCTGATGCCGGCATCGAAACCCTCGCCGACGATATCGACCAGGGCCTGGTCGGCGAAGACCTCGACCGTCACCTCCGGATAGCGTTCGGCCATGGCCGCGATCACCGGCGTGACCGCCAGGGGGATCGCGATATTGGACGCATTGATCCTGAGCAGGCCGGAGGGCCTGCCCTTGACGCCGCGGATGCGGTCGATGCGCTCGGAGATGTCCTGCAGGGCAGGGGCCGCGGTCTCCACCAGCGCCTTGCCGGCTTCGGTCAGCGAAACGCTGCGCGTGGTGCGCGCAAACAGCGGCTGGCCGATGCGCTCTTCCACCAGCCGCACCGCATGACTGACCGCCGACGGACTCATGCCGAGTTCGGCCGCGGCAAGCGCGAAGCCGCCGCGCCGAGCCACGGCGACGATCACCGGCAGATGCGTCAGCAGATCTCGATCCATTCATGAATAATATCGCATAGTCCTTGCGAACAATGCAATCTTATCGATGCCGCCAAGCTGGTCCACATTGGCGCCAACACACGGGCGGTGGGGCCGATGCGCAAGGAGAAAAAACATGAATGCTTTGAGACATGTGACCTTCGCGGCAGGACTGGCACTGGCGCCCGTCGATGCCGGCGGAGCCGAACCAATGGGCTGGCAAACGCTCGTCGACGAGCGCGCCGTCATCCGCATCGCGGATGCCATTGACCGCGCCGTCGATGCGCAGGATTGGAAGCTCGCCCGCAGCTACTTCGCTGACCGGGTTACCGCGGACTTCAGCAGCCTTTCCGGACAGCCCGCGGCCAGGGTCGCCTCCGACGATCTGATCGGCGCCTGGGCTGCCAATCTCAAAGGCAGCAAGACGAGCCTGCACCTGCGGACCAACCACCAGGTCGAAATAGAGGCCGATACGGCGACCGTCCGTTCCAACGGCTATGCCTGGAACAGGATGGAAGGCAACGGCGATCCGCTCTGGGAGGTCTGGGGCACCTATGAGCATCGCCTGAGCCGATCGGGTCAAGGCTGGAAGGTGGACGGCTTCACGTTCCGCATGACGCATGAGCGCGGCAATCCCTGGGTGAAAGCGACCCCTGGCCAATAAGCCCATACCAAACACGATCGGAACACGTCATGAGCATGAACTATTACACGCTCGGCAATAGCGGCCTGCGCGTCAGCCGGCTGGCGCTGGGCACCATGACCTTCGGCACCGAATGGGGCTGGGGTGCTGACAGGGAAACCTCCCGCGCCATGTTCGACGCCTATGTCGAGGCTGGCGGCAATTTCTTCGACACGGCCGACCTCTACACCGGCGGGACGGCAGAGACCTGGCTCGGCGAATTCGTCGCCGAGCGCGGCTTGCGCGACAAGGCGGTGATCGCCACCAAATTCACGATGAACAAGGAACCCGGCAATCCGAATGCCGGCGGCAATGGCCGAAAGAACATCATGCGCGCGGTGGACGCTTCGCTGAAGCGGCTCGGAACCGACTATATCGATCTTTACCTCATGCATGTCTGGGACAGGCTCACGCCGGCCGAGGAGGTGTTGCGCACGCTGGACGATTTGGTGCGTGCCGGCAAAGTACGCCATATCGGTCTTTCTGACGTGCCGGCCTGGTATGCCGGGCGGGCGCAGGCGATCGCCGAACTGCGCGGCTATGACCCGGTCTCGGCCCTGCAGCTCGAATATTCGCTCGTCGAGCGCTCGATCGAACATGAATTCGCGCCTTTCGCCTCGCGTCACGGCGCCGGCATCATGGCGTGGAGCCCGCTGGCCAGCGGCCTGCTAAGCGGCAAATACCGCCCGGCGCAAGCCGGCAATGCCGGCCGGCTCGACGGGTTCCGCAACACCACGCATCCGGGTTTCCAGAAATTCAGCGAACGCAATTGGGCGATCGCTACGGAACTCGAGAAGGTGGCTTCCGAACTCGACCGAAGCATGGCGCAGGTGGCGCTGAACTGGGTTGCGGCGCAGCCGGGTGTGGCCACCGTCATCCTCGGCGCGACGAAACTTGCCCAGTTGCAGGACAATCTGCGGGCGCTCGACTTTTCAATCCCTGCCGAACTTCGCAAGCGGCTCGATTCGGTGAGCCTTGCGCCCGCGCCGTTCCCGCATTCCTTTTTTGGACCCGAGATTCAGGTCAGAGTGGCCGGCGGTGTCGTGACCGGCGACAAGCCGTCCGGCTATTCGCTGCCGGTCCTGATCGAAGGCGAGGCGGTCAGCATCAGCAGCAACTGATCGGAAAAGCCTGGAATTTTGAGCGAGGGCGCGGCGTGACATCGCCGCGCCCTTCGTGTATCGGGTCGAACCATCGTGCCAGCGCCGCCAGGCGAAGCGGGGCGCCTTCGCCTCCAGATTTGCCCGCGCCGAGATTTTTCGAGGAACCAGATGACGGTGAAGCCCCTCTATCGACGTGTCTTGCTGAAAGCTTCGGGCGAAGCCTTGATGGGGGAACAGCATTTCGGCATCGACGTCTCGGTCGTCGACCGTATCGCAGCCGACATTGCCGAGGCGCGGGCGCTTGGCGTCGAAGTCGGAGTCGTGATCGGCGGCGGCAACATCTTCCGCGGCGTGGCCGTCGCCTCCAAGGGCGGCGACCGCGTCACCGGCGATCACATGGGCATGCTCGCCACCGTCATCAACTCGCTGGCGCTGCGCACCTCGCTGAACAAAATCGGCGTCGACGCCGTGGTGCTTTCGGCCATTGCCATGCCGGAACTCTGCGAAAGTTTTTCACAGCGCCAGGCGACCGCCTATATGAATCAAGGCAAGGTGGTGATCTTTGCCGGCGGCACCGGCAATCCGTTCTTCACCACCGATTCGGCCGCAGCGCTGCGCGCCGCCGAGATCGGCGCCGACGCGCTGTTCAAGGGCACGCAGGTCGACGGCGTCTATTCGGCCGACCCGAAGAAGGATCCGGATGCGGTGCGCTTCGACCGCATAAGTCATGCCGAAGTCATCAAACGCGGGCTTACGATCATGGATACGGCCGCGATTGCACTTGCGCGTGAAAACAACATTCCGATAATCGTCTATTCGATCCACGAAAAAGGTGGTTTCGGCGAAATTCTAAGAGGCGGCGGCCGTTGCACGATCGTCGCGGACAATTGACTGGGGCCGAAGACGGCTGAATGATCGCCGGTCCGGTCGAGATTAGAAGACAAGCATTGAACCCGGCGAACGGGTCGAGGAGATGATCATGAGTGGCGAGTACGACGATCTCAAGCGGCGCATGGACGGGGCGATCGCGGCCTTCAAGCACGATCTCGCTTCGCTGCGCACCGGCCGCGCTTCCAGCAACCTGCTCGACGCCGTGCAGGTCCATGCCTATGGCACGACGATGCCCATCAATCAGGTGGCCAACGTCACGGTTCCGGAGCCGCGGATGATTTCGGTATCGGTTTGGGACAAATCGATGGTGAGCGCCGTCGACCGCGCTATCCGCGAGGCCAATCTTGGCTTCAATCCGATCGTCGACGGCACCAATCTGAGGATTCCTTTGCCCGAACTCAACGAGCAGCGCCGCAAGGAACTGGTCAAGATCTCGCACGGCTATGCGGAGAACGCCCGCGTCGCGGTTCGCCATGTCCGTCGCGACGGCATGGATTTCCTCAAAAAGGCGGAAAAGGACGGCACGATCAGCGAAGACGATCATCGCAAGCGCTCCGACCAGGTTCAGAAGCTGACCGATGAGATGATCAGCACCATCGATCACCTGCTTTCCGATAAGGAAGCTGAAATCATGCAGGTTTAGGGTCGGTTTCTCACCGGCTCGAAAGCGAGACCATGACAACCCCCGCGCATGTCGCGATCATCATGGACGGAAACGGACGCTGGGCCAAGGCGCGCGGCATGCCGAGGCTCGCCGGCCACCGCGCCGGCGTCGAAGCCTTGCGCAAGACGGTGCGCGCCGCGCCAGAGCTCGGCATCTCCTATCTGACGGTCTACGCCTTCTCCTCTGAAAACTGGTCGCGGCCGAAGTCCGAGGTCAGCGACCTGATGGGCCTCCTGAAGCTCTTCATCCGCCGGGATCTCGCCGAGCTGCACCAAAACGGCGTGCGGGTGAGGGTGATCGGCGACAGGGAAGGGCTGCAGCCGGACATCAGAGGCCTGCTGCAGGAGGCCGAATCGCTGACCGCGGGCAATGAGGCGCTGACCCTGGTCATCGCCTTCAACTATGGCGGGCGCGACGAGATCGTGCGCGCCGCGCGCAAGCTCGCCGATGCCGTGGCTCGCGGCGAAATGACAGGCGATGCCATCACGATGGAGAGCTTTGCCGGCTCGCTCGACACCGAGGGCATTCCCGATCCAGACCTCGTGATCCGCACCAGCGGCGAGCTCAGGCTGTCGAACTTCCTCTTGTGGCAGGCCGCCTACAGCGAGCTCGTCTTCCTGCCTTGCTACTGGCCGGACTTCAGCCGGGAGCACCTGGCCGACGCCCTGCGCGACTTTGCCGGCCGCGAACGCCGTTTCGGCGGGCTCGCCGCCCGCGACGTCGCCTTGTAGCGCGGCATCGATGAGCAATCTCCAGCAGCGTGTCATCTCGGCCATCGTGATGGCAGCCGCCACACTTGCGCTCACCTGGCTCGGCGGGCTGCCGTTCCGCCTGTTCTGTGCGGCGATCGCGGCGTTGATCTTCTACGAATGGACGCGCATGTCGCGCGCTGAGAACGGTGCGACGCTCGGCTTTCTGCCGGAAGTGCTGATTCTCGTCTTCATTGGTGCGCTGATCGCCGGTCTGCCGGCACTGTGGCTGCTGCTTCTGGTCGCATCCGTCACTGCTGTCGTCGCTGTCGCCGCGCGACTGCGGGGAGCAGCGCAGTGGGAGGCCTCGGGGCTGGCATACGCGTCGTTGTCCGGCTTGTCGCTCGCCTATCTGCGCGGGGACAGCCACTCAGGATTGATCGCCATCCTCTTCCTGTTCGCGGTCGTCTGGGCGACCGACATAGCGGCCTATTTCGTCGGCCGCAGGGTCGGCGGCCCGAAGCTTGCGCCATCAATCTCGCCCGGCAAAACGCAGAGCGGCGCGCTTGGCGGCGCTGTCGGCGGCATCGCTGCCGGATTGGTGCTGGCAATCGCGGCCGGGGCCGGCAATCTCACTATGCTTGGCCTCGTCGCCTTGGCGCTCTCGATCGTCTCGCAGATCGGCGATCTGTTCGAATCCTGGGTCAAGCGCCGGCACGGCTGCAAGGATTCGAGCAATCTCATTCCCGGCCATGGCGGCGTCATGGACAGGGTGGACGGGCTTGTCGCGGCTGCGTTCGCCCTGTACGTCATCGGTTGGATTGCGGCGGGCGCCGACCATCCGGCAATGGGGCTGTTTCCGAACTGACTGGCGTCGCCAATGGGCGAAAACGACGCGTGCCACGGATTCGCCCGGATTGATGCCACAGTCGCGGCGGACTGTCGCGCTGGGCGAATTTTGAGGGCATGACTTGAACGAGATTCTTCACGCGCTCTTCAGCACGCAAGGCTTTGTCCTCGGCACCCTTGTGCCGTTCCTGTTCGTGCTCACCGTCGTGGTGTTCGTGCATGAGATGGGCCACTACCTCATCGGCCGCTGGTGCGGCATCGGCGTCAAGGCTTTTGCCATCGGCTTCGGCCCGGAGCTCTTCGGTTTCAACGACCGCCACGGAACCCGCTGGAAGCTTTGCGCCATTCCGCTTGGCGGCTACGTGAAATTCGTCGGCGACATGAACGCGACATCGAGCCAGCCGAGCACCGAGGACCTCGAATCGCTGAGCGAGGCCGAGCGCGAGGTCGCCTTCCACACCCAGCCGATCTGGAAACGCGCGGCGACCGTCGTCGCCGGGCCGTTGTTCAATTTCCTGCTGACGATCGCCGTGTTCGCGGTGCTGTTTTCGCTCTATGGCCGCCCGGTGATGGAGCCGATGGTGGCCGAAGTCAGCGCCGGCAGCCCGGCGGCGCGGGCGGGCATTCAGCCCGGCGATCGATTCGTCAGAGTCGACGGCAACAAGGTGGAGACCTTCGCCGACGTTCAACGCCTGGTTTCGGGCCGCGCCGGCGACGCCATCACCTTCACCATGTTGCGCGACGGCAAGGAAATCACCGTCACCGCGACACCGGAACCGATGGAGCAGCAGGATGCGCTGGGCAACAAGGTCAAGGTCGCGATCATCGGCGTGGCCAACAATGCGGAGCTCGGGCAGCCGCGACTGGTCTCCTACACGCCCGCGGGCGCGCTGGCGGCGGCTGTCGAGGAAACCGGGCATGTGATCGAGCGCACCGGGCAATTTCTGCAACGTTTCGTCGTCGGGCGCGAGGACAAATGCCAACTCGGCGGCCCGATCAAGATCGCGAAAATGTCGGGTCAGGCGGCCAAACTCGGTTTCGAATGGCTGGTGCAGCTTGTTGCATTCCTGTCAGTCGGGATAGGGATTCTCAATCTGCTACCGATTCCCCCTCTCGACGGCGGCCACCTCTTGTTCTACGGCGTGGAGGCCGTCATAAGGCGGCCCGTGTCGGAGCGGATGATGGAGATGGCCTACCGGACCGGTCTCCTTCTGGTGCTCGGATTTATGGGCTTCGTTTTTTGGAATGATCTGTTTGGGTGCTGAAATCATGAAGGAATTTGGCTTCGGCCCCATCCATATTGAGACGCCGTTTACCATGCGTGGGGATATGCGTGACACGAAAGCCACGCAACAGGGTTAAGTAAATACAAATTAACCGGGAGCCTTGCGTGTAGGGGAAATCCGGTTAATACGGTAAGGGAAAATACCGCACGTCCGGTTTTCTCGCCGTGGGGACTACGAGAAAAAGGTACAAAAGCCCGATGAAGGCAGCATCCAAGTTTCTGAGCGCCGCGTCCGCGGCGGCTTTGTCCGCCGCCCTGGTTTTGCCAGGCGCGCTCGCAGTGCAGTTCGTTGCCACATCGGTAGCCGAAGCAGCAGTGGTCAGCAGGGTCGAGGTCAGCGGCAACCAGCGTGTCGATGCCGAAACCATCCGCAATTACATCGCGATCAAGCCCGGCAAGGCGTTTTCAAGTGCCGATATCGATAGCGCCGTGAAGGCGCTGTTCGGCACCGGGCTGTTCTCGGACGTCCAGATCAATCAGGTCGGCTCGACCCTGGTCGTCAAGGTTTCCGAATACAAGGTCGTCAACCAGGTCCTGTTCCAGGGCAACAAGAAGCTCAAGGACAACGCGCTCCAGGCCGCTGTCCAGCTGAAGCCGCGCGCGACCTTCTCGCAGCAGGCGCTCGACGCCGACGTCGAGGCGGTCAAGGCTGCCTATCGGCGTATCGGCCGCGACGACGCCGCCGTGACCACTCAGATCATGGACCTCGGCGACAATCGCGTGAACGTGGTCTTCAACATTAACGAAGGCGCGCGCACGCAGATCGCGGCGGTCAATTTCGTCGGCAACAGCGCTTTTTCCAGCCGTCGCCTGTCGGACGTCATCAACACCAAGCGTTCGTCCTGGCTTTCATTCGTGCTGCGCGACGACGTCTATGACGAGGACAAGCTGCGCGCCGACCAGGAGTTGCTGCGCCGCTTCTACTACAATCACGGCTACGCCGACTTCCAGGTCGTTTCGGCCGTCGGCGAGTTGGATGAAGCCACCAACAAATACACGGTCACGATCACCGTGCAGGAGGGCGAGCGCTACAACTTCGGCGACATCAGCGTCGAGAGCACGATTCCCGAGGTCGACTCAAAGTCGCTGGAATCGGTGGTCCAGACGCACAAGGGCGATGTCTACAACGCCAAGGACGTCGAGGACACGATTGTTGCGCTCACCGAAAAGGTCGCCGGCTCAGGCTATGCGTTTGCCCAGGTGACGCCGCGCGGCGACCGCAATTTCGAGAATCATACGATCTCGGTCGTCTACACCATCGACCAAGGCACCAAGGCTTATATCGAGCGTATCGAAATCCGCGGCAACGACCGCACGCGCGACTACGTCATCCGGCGCGAATTCGATGTCAGCGAAGGCGACGCCTTCAACCAGGTGCTTATCCAGCGCGCGAAGAAGCGCCTGGAAGCTCTCGATTATTTTCAAAAAGTCGACATCTCGACCGTCCCCGGGTCCGCTCCGGACCAAGTCGTCCTGGTGGTCGATGTGGTCGAGAAGTCGACCGGTGAGTTCTCGGTCGGCGCCGGCTATTCGACCGGCGGCGACACGCCGGGTCCGTCCGTCGAAGGCTCGATCACCGAGCGCAACTTCCTCGGCCGCGGCCAGTACATCAAGCTGTCGGCCGGCGGCGGCAAGAACTCGCGCGACTATGCGATCTCCTTCACCGAGCCTTATTTTCTCGGCCGGCGCATCGCGGCGGGCTTCGACATCTACAAGTCGACCCGCGAGTACAACCACTACGATACGGACGTCACGGGCGCGACCATTCGCTTCGGCCTGCCGATCACCGACAGCATCTCGACGCAGCTGGCGTATAATATCTCGCAGGAGAAGTATTCGATCGCCGATGGCTGCTTGACCAGCGGCGTCTACGATCCGTCCAAGTGCACGATCTCCCAGGCCATCCGCGACGGCGTCGCCGAGAGCCCATGGACCAAGTCGTCGGTTAGCCTCGGTCTGGTTTACAATACCATCGACGACATGAAGAACCCGCACGAGGGTCTTTACGTCACAGGCACAACCGAAGTCGCCGGTCTCGGCGGTGACGCCAAATGGGTGAAGTTGACCGGGCGAGCAAGCGTCTATCAGACCTTGTCCGAGCAGTTGGACCTGGTCGGCTTGGTGTCGGGCGGCGCTGGCTATATCGCGGGCTACGGCAATGGCGATCTGCGCATCTTCGACCACTTCCAGAGCAACGATCGCATGATCCGCGGTTTCGCGTATGGCGGTATTGGCCCGATTGCCAGCGATACCAGCGGCGACCATCTCGGCGGCACGACCTATTTCAATGCGTCGGCGGAAGCCCAGTTCCCGCTGCCGGCTGTTCCGGAAAGCTTCGGTCTGCGCGGCGCTGTCTTTGCCGATGCGGCAACGCTTTACGGCAGCAAGCTCGATCCTGCTTTGATCAAGCCGGGATCGGCTGACATGCATCTGCGCGCTTCGGTCGGTGTCGGCCTGATGTGGGCTTCGCCGTTCGGCCCGATCCGCATCGATTATGCGATTCCGGTCGAGAAGCAGCCGGGCGACGACGTGCAGGAATTCAACTTCGGCATAGCGACCCGTTTCTAATCCGCGGGTTACGATGTTTCCGGGTCGTGTGATGGCCCGGAATCGACTGATCCGACCTAGCTGGATAATGTTTGTGGAATGACCGATCCGGTGTTCTTCGCGCCTTCACGCCGGTATACGGCTGGCGAGGTCGCGAATCTGACCGGCGCCAATCTTATTGATTCCTCGCAGGCCGACATCGCCATCGACGCGCTGGCGCCCGCCAATGAGGGTGGCGACGGTGCGCTCGTCTTTGTCGACGGCAAGCGCAATTTCGCCTTGATGCATTCGCTCAAGGCGGCTGCCGTTCTCTGTCCTGCCGACTTCGCCAACAGGGCGCCGCAGGGGATTGCGGTGCTGGCGCATCCGCGCCCGCAGCAGGCCTTCGCCATGGTGGGGCGGCTGCTCTTTCCGCAGGCCGCCACGCCCGGGCCGATGACCGGCGAAACCGGCATTTCGCCGCAAGCGCATATCGACCCGTCCGCGCATGTCGAAGCCGGTGCGATCGTGGAGGCAGGTGCCGTGATCGGTCCCGGCGCTGCCATCGGGAGCGGCACGGTCATTGCGCCCCATGCCGTCATTGGCCGCTCATGCAAGATAGGTCGTGATGGCTATGTCGGTCCGGGCGCCAGCATCCAGTATGCGCTGATCGGCAACCGCGTCATCATTCATGGCGGTGCAAGGATCGGTCAGGACGGGTTCGGCTTCGTGGCCGGCGCCAAGGGACCTGAGCGCGTGCCGCAGATCGGCCGCGTCATCATCCAGGACGACGTCGAGATCGGCTCCAACTCGACCGTCGATCGCGGTGCGATGTCCGACACGATCATCGGACAAGGTACCAAGATCGACAATCTGGTGCAGATCGCCCACAATGTTCGTATCGGCCGCAATTGCATTATAGCCGGGCTTTCGGGTATTTCCGGTTCCGTCGTCGTCGGCGACAACGTCACCATGGGTGGCGGCGTCGGCCTCGCCGATCATTTGACCATCGGTCCCGGGGCCAAGCTTGCTGCGAGAAGTGGATTCATGAGCAACGTGCCGGCGGGCGAGGTCTGGGGAGGCTATCCGGCGCAGCCAATGGCGGAAGCCATGCGTGAGATCGCGATGCTGCGCAGGCTGGCCAGGACGCGCAAGCAGGGCGACGGAAATGGCTGACACGATTGCGACGACACTTGAGGCGGTCGACATAATGGGGCTGATGAAGCTCCTGCCGCACCGTTATCCGTTTCTGCTGATCGACCGCATCGTCGAAATCGACGGCGACGACTCCGCGGTCGGCATCAAGAACGTGACTATCAACGAACCGCATTTCCAGGGCCATTTCCCGCAGCAGCCGGTCATGCCGGGCGTGCTCATCATCGAGGCCATGGCCCAGACCGCCGGCGCGATCTGCATTCGCAGCCTCAATGCGGAAAAGCCGTCGCTGGTTTATTTCATGACCATCGACAACGCGAAGTTCCGCAAGCCGGTCGTCCCCGGCGATCAGCTCAGGATCCACGTCAAGAAGATCAAGAAGCGCGGCAACCTGCTGAAATTTGCCTGCGAGGCGATGGTGGATGGCGCAAAGGCCGCCGAAGCCGAAGTTTCGGCTATGATGGTCACCGGCTGACGGTTTCTAATGCTCATGAAAGTTCAGACATCAATCCACCCTTCCTCGGTCGTCGAAGAAGGCGCCCAGCTCGGCGAAGGTGTGCGTATCGGACCCTTCTGCCATGTCGGCGCCGATGCCGTCATCGGCGATCGCGTCGAGCTGGTCAGCCATGTCTCGGTGATGGGCGCGACCACCGTCGGCGGCTCGACCAAGGTCTATCCAATGTCGACGCTCGGGGCGCCGCCGCAGAACACCAAGCACAAGGGCGGGCGCACGACGCTGGTCATCGGCGGAAATTGCACCATCCGCGAAGGCGTCACCATGCATGTCGGCACCGATTCCAGCCGCGGCGAGACGGCGATCGGCGACAATGGCAATTTCCTGGCCTATGCCCACATTGCCCATGACTGCGTCGTCGGCAAGAATGCCACCTTCGCCAATGGGGCGACGCTCGGCGGGCATTGCGAGATCGGCGACAATGTCTATATCGGCGGCCTGACCGCCGTGCATCAGTTTGTCCGCGTCGGCGACAACGCCTTTATCGGCGGCTGCTCGGCGGTCGTCGGCGACGTCATTCCCTATGCGATCGCCGTCGGCAATCGCGCCAAGCTGCGCGGTCTCAACGTCATCGGCCTGAAGCGCTCCGGCCTGCCGCGCGCCGAAATCTACATGCTGCGAAGGGCTTACAGGGCGATTTTCGACCACTCCCGCACGGTCGGGGAGAATGTCGAGATCGCCAAGGCGGAGTTCGCCTCGTCACCGACGGCCATGAAGATGATCGACTTCATCACCAGTCGCGGCAAGCGGCATTATGCCGTCCCGCCGCTGAAGGGCGGTGGCGGCGATGACGATGGCGATGACGAGGGCTGAGCCCGCCGGGTCAGGGCTTGCACTCGCGCCGGGCTCCAGGGTCGGCATCATCGCCGGTGGCGGCAGCCTGCCGGTCGAAGTGGCGGAAGGTCTGGTCAGACAGGGACATTCGCCTTTCATCATCCTAGCCGAGGGCGAGGTGGATCGCGAAGCGGACTTTGCCGCCTACGAGCAGGCGACGCTTGCGCTCGAAGACATCGGCTTCCTGCTTCCCTTGCTGAAGCGCGAAGGCATTAGCCACCTGGTTCTTGCCGGCGAGATCAAGCGCAGGCCGCGGCTTGCGAAGATACGTCCAACGCTCAGTCTGCTGACGATAATCCCCTCCGTGGCAATGGCGCTGGCCCGCGGCGACGACGGGCTTCTGAAGGTTCTGACGCGCGGGCTGGAAAGGCGCGGTATCACCGTGGTCGGAGCGCATGAGATCGTTCCAGATCTCGCTGCCGGCGAGGGCATGCTGACCAAGGCGGGACCAAAGCAATCGGACTGGCGCGATATCGAGGCGGGCCGCGCGGCGGCCAAGGCAATCGGCGAGCTCGACATCGGCCAGGCGGCGATTGCAATTGGGGGGCGGGTTATCGCGTTGGAAGGCATCGAAGGCACTAAGGGCCTGCTCGAGAGGACGCGCGAATTGCGCGGGCACGGCAGGCTCGCCGGCAAGACGCGCGGCGTACTCGTCAAATGCGCCAAGCCAGGGCAGGAGCTGCGCGCCGACCTGCCCTCGATAGGCCCGCAGACGGTCGAGGCCGCACACGCGGCCGGCCTTGCCGGCATCGCCGTCGAAGCCGGCCGCTCGCTCATTCTCGAAAGCCCGGTGACTCTCGCGCGGGCCGATGCGCTTGGCTTGTTCATCGTCGGATTTACCGCGACGGAGCCGACCGATGGCCAGTGAGAGGCCGCTCAAGATCGCCATCGTCGCGGGCGAGGAATCGGGCGACTTGCTCGGCGCCGACATCGTGCGTGCGCTCGAGAAGACCACCGGCCGTAAGATCCGGCTCGTCGGCATCGGCGGCCGGCATCTGCAGGAACTGGGGCTGACACCGCTCTTCGACGGCAGCGAGATCGCGCTGATGGGCTTCAGCGCCGTCTTGCGCGACCTGCCGCGGCTGATGCGCCGGATCAGCCAAACAGCCGGCACCATCGCGGCGGAGCGGCCGGATTGCCTGATCACCATCGACAGCCCTGATTTTTCGCTGCGGGTCGCCAAAAGGGTCCGCGCCGCCGCGCCCGCCATCCCGATCGTCCATTATGTCTGCCCGAGCGTGTGGGCATGGCGGCCGGACAGGGCGGCGGCGATGAAGCCCTATGTCGATCACATCCTCTGCATCCTGCCCTTCGAAGTGAAGGCGCTCACCCGACTTGGTGGGCCGCCCGGCACCTATGTCGGCCACCGGCTGACCCAGGATCCCGGCGTGCTTGGCGCCGCCAAGGCGCAGAGCTTGCCGCGGGACCTGTCGGAGGATCGCGTGAAGACGCTGCTCGTGCTGCCCGGCTCGCGCCGCGGCGAGGTGCGCCGGCTGATCGAGCCGTTCGGCAAGGCGATATCGGTCTTGCATCAGCGCGGTCACCGCTTGCGGCTGATGCTGCCGACGGTGCCGCATGTCGCCGACCTGGTGAAGGCGTCCGTCACGCGGTGGGACGAGAAGCCAGAGATCATCACCGATCCGGAGCGCAAATGGTTGGCTTTCGGCAAGGCCGACGCGGCTCTGATCGCCTCCGGAACAGTTTCGCTCGAGCTTGCGCTTTGCGGTGTTCCAATGGTCTCCAGCTACAAGCTCGATTCGATCGCGAGGCAGCTGCTGCAGCATCTGGTGACGACCTGGTCGGCGCTGCTGCCCAATTTGATCGCCGATCGCGCGCTGGTGCCGGAGTTCTACGATCAGTATGTCAGGCCGGAGAACCTGGCGCGTCAGCTGGAAGCCCTGTTTGCCGACACCGGCATGCGCGCGTGGCAGCGGGCAGGTTTCGCGGAAATCGCCAGGCGCATGGCGACCGACAGACCGTCGGGCGAGATTGCTGCCGAGGTGGTGCTGGGGTGCATCAAGAAAGCGAATAGGGAGTAGCGAATAGCGAATAGCGAGTACGCTGGCGCCACTCAGTGCCGCCAGTTCTTTCCCTATTCGCTACTCGCTATTTCGCTATTCGCTCAATCACCGCTTCGCAATCGGCACGTAATCGCGCTCCGTAGCGCCGGTGTAGAGCTGGCGCGGGCGGCCGATCTTCTGGTGCGGGTCTTCGATCATTTCCTTCCACTGCGCGATCCAGCCGACGGTGCGGGCGACCGCGAACAGCACGGTGAACATGGTGGTGGGGAAGCCCAGCGCCTTCAGCGTGATGCCCGAATAGAAGTCGACGTTCGGATAGAGCTTCTTCTCGATGAAATACTCGTCGGTCAGCGCGATCTTCTCCAGCTCCATGGCGATGTCGAGCAGCGGATCATCCTTGATGCCGAGCTCGCCCAGCACCTCATGCGCTGTCTTCTGCATGATCTTGGCGCGCGGATCGTAGTTCTTGTAGACGCGATGGCCGAAGCCCATCAGGCGGAACGGATCGTTCTTGTCCTTGGCGCGGGCGATGAATTCCGGGATGTGGTCGACATGGCCGATCTCGCCCAGCATGTTGAGAGCCGCCTCGTTGGCGCCGCCATGCGCGGGGCCCCAGAGGCAGGCAATGCCGGCCGCGATGCAGGCGAACGGATTGGCGCCCGAAGAGCCAGCGAGACGAACCGTCGAGGTCGACGCGTTCTGCTCGTGATCGGCGTGCAGGATGAAAATGCGCTCCATGGCGCGCGCCAGCACCGGGTTGATCTTGTACTCCTCGCACGGCACGGCAAAGCACATATGCAGGAAGTTCGCCGCGAAGCCGAGATCGTTCTTCGGGTAAATGAAGGGCTGGCCGATGTGGTATTTATAGGCCATCGCCGCGATCGTCGGCATCTTGGCGATCAGCCGCATGGAGGCGACCATGCGCTGGTATGGGTCCGAGATGTCGGTAGAGTCGTGGTAGAAGGCCGACAGCGCGCCGACCACGCCGCACATGACGGCCATCGGATGGGCGTCGCGGCGGAAGCCGGTGAAGAAGCGCGACATCTGCTCATGCACCATGGTGTGGCGCGTAACGCGATAGTCGAAGTCGTCCTTCTGCGCCTTGGTCGGCAATTCGCCGTAGAGCAGTAGATAGCAGACCTCGAGGAAGTCGCCGTGCTCGGCGAGCTGGTCGATCGGGTAGCCGCGATGCAGCAGGATGCCGGCGTCGCCGTCGATGAAGGTGATCGCCGACTCGCAGCTTGCCGTCGAGGTGAAACCGGGATCGTAGGTGAAGGCCCCGGTGGTGCTGTACAGCGCGCCGATGTCGATCACGTCGGGCCCGGTCGAGCCGCTTCGCACCTTGAATTCATGCGTCTTGCCGGCGAACTCGAGCCTTGCGGTCGACTCACGCGCCTTGCCGCCCGATTCCAGTTTTGTCGCAGCTTCGCTCATTGCAAACTCCTTTATGTTTTCTCATGCCGGCAAGGCAATTCCTGCAAACGACACGTCGAAATCACCGGAATGCGCGAACTTGCCACCGCATTTTAGGAGGTGCGTGCCAGATTGGGCCAAGGCCTAATGTTGCACTGCGAAACACACCTTTCAATGCCAATCTTCTTGGGCCAGTTCGCTCCTAATCGATTTGATCCGCAACCCGCGCCAGGCTCTCCTCACGGCCGAGCACGGCGAGTACATCGAACACGCCGGGCGAGGTGCTGCGGCCGGTGAGCGCGGCTCTCAGCGGTTGGGCCACGGCGCCGAGCTTATGGCCGCCGGCCTGCGCAAAGTCGCGAATAGCGGCTTCCGCGGTTGCGGCGCTCCATTCGCTGGAGATCGCGGCGAGCGCGGCATGGGTACCGCGCAAAATGGCGCGGGCGTCGCTGCCAAGCAACCCCGCAGCCCTTTCGTCGAGCTGCAGGGGCCGCTCGGCGAACAGGAAGCCGGCTCCATCGACGAGCTCGACCAACGTCTTTGCCCGCTCCTTGAGGCCCGGCATGGCAGCAAGCAGCTGTGCCTGGCGCCTGTCGTCGAGCTTGGCCGCAAGCGCCGGGCCACCCTCGAGATAGGGCAGGGTGGCTACGAGAATATCAAATAGCGCCTTGTCGTCCATCTTGCGCATATGGACGCCGTTCAGCGCCTCGAGCTTGGCGAAGTCGAACCGGGCGGCGCCCTTGTTGACGTCGGCGATGTCGAACCAAGAGATCATATCCTTGATCGACATCACCTCGTCGTCGCCGTGGCTCCAGCCGAGCCTGGCCAGATAGTTGAGCAGGGCCTCCGGCAGATAGCCCATGGCGCGATAAGCCTCGACGCCGAGCGCGCCGTGGCGCTTCGACAGCTTGGCGCCGTCGGCACCATGGATCAGCGGGATGTGCGACATCGACGGCGCGGTCCAGCCCATGGCGTTGTAGATTACGGTCTGGCGCGCGGCGTTGGTCAGGTGATCGTCGCCGCGGATGATGTGGGTGACGCCCATATCGTGATCGTCGACGACGACGGCATGCATGTAGGTCGGGTTGCCGTCCGAGCGCAGGATGATGAAGTCGTCGAGGTCCTTGTTCGGGAATCGCACCTCGCCCTGCACGCGGTCGTGCACGACGGTCTCTCCTTCGGTCGGCGCCTTGATGCGGATGGCGCCCTTGACGCCGGGAGGCGCCTCGGAGGGCCCGCGGTCGCGCCACTGGCCATTGTAGCGCGGCGGCAGCCCCTTGGCCCGCGCCGCCTCGCGCATCGCCTCCAGCTCGGCAGGCGTTTCATAGCTGTAATAAGCCTTGCCCAGCCGTACGAGCCCCTCTGCCACCTCACGGTGGCGCGGCGCGCGCTCGAACTGCGACACGGCCTCGCCGTCCCATGAGAGGCCGAGCCAGGTCAGCCCGTCCAGGATAGCGGCCGTCGCCGCTTCGGTGGAGCGCTCGCGGTCGGTGTCCTCGATGCGCAGCAGCATCGTGCCGCCGGTGTGCCTGGCGTAGAGCCAGTTGAACAGCGCCGTGCGCGCCCCGCCGATGTGCAAATAGCCGGTGGGCGAGGGGGCAAAGCGGGTGACGACCTTGTCGGACATGGAACTCTCGGAAGAAGCTCTGAAGCGGGCATGATTGCGCGGACTTTCGCGCGGTGGGCGTTCATGTAGCATAGGAGGTCTGGGGCGCAAGGGGCAGACCCGATGGCTGGACGTGGCCGGGGTGCGGAGGAGGGCGAGGAGACGGCGGCTGGCGTGAGCGAGCGCCTGCTGTTTGCCGACACAATACCTGCAGAGGCAGTACCGGTTTTGGTTCCCGTACCGCGTCCGGCCACCGAGATTTTGCCGCCGGACGGCGATGCTTCGCTACAAGCTCCTCCGCCGGCGGCCATCGACTTAATCCGCAGGCGGTTCCGCCGTGCCTCGTTTTCCGTGTTTCGCCGGGGTGTGGCCGAGGCAGCCTCAACCGAGCTCGACCGCGGCATCGGCTTCCTGCTGGTGCCGGTGTTCCTGGCCGCCGGCGTGATACTCTATTATTCCTTGAGCGCCGAGCCGGATCTTTACAGACCGCTGGCGGCGGTGGCGCTGATGGCTCTATGCGCGGCGGTTTCGCGCCCCTGGCTGAAGACACACCTGGTCTTTATGGCGGCGCTGTTTTGCGCGCTGGGCTTCGTCGCCGCGAAGGTCGAGACCTGGCGCGCCGCTACACCGATGCTCGGCTCCGAAATCCAGACGCGGCTGACAGGCCGCGTCGTCATCGCCGAGGAAATGGCCAATGGCCGCGTCAGGCTGACCATCGATCTCGTCTCGACCGCGCATCCAAAGCTGCGCTACGCACCGGATCGCGTCAGGGTCTCGGCACGCAGGATCCCGGCCGGCATGAAGGCCGGATCGCTGGTGACGGGTTACGCGCGGCTCCTGCCGCCGACAGGGCCGGTCCGTCCGGAAAGTTATGATTTTTCCTTCGACAGCTATTTTTCCGGCATCGGCGGCAGCGGATTTTTCCTCGGCGACCCGAAACTCATTCCGCCAACCGACCCGATCGGCCAGACGAGCATCGCCTCGGCCATCGAGAACGCGCGCGAAAATATTGCCGACCACATCAGAAGCACCGTCGGCGGACCCGAAGGCGAGATTGCCGCCGCACTGATCGTCGGCGTGCGCGCCGGCATTCCCGAGGACATCAACGAGGCGATGCGGCGGACCGGCATCTATCACATCATCTCGATTTCGGGCCTGCACATGGCGCTGGTCGCCGGCACGGTCATGCTTCTGCTGCGCGGCGCCTTTGCGCTGTTCCCGGATTTTTCGTCACGCCGGCCGGTGAAGAAATATGCCGCGGCAATCGCGCTTATGTCGATCGCCGCCTACCTCGTCATCTCCGGCGTGGTGGTCGCCGCCGAGCGAAGCTTCATCATGCTGGCCGTCATGCTGATCGCCGTGCTTTTCGACCGCGCCGCGCTGACGATGCGCAACTTGGCGATCTCGGCCATCGCCGTCATCCTGGTGTCGCCGCATGAAGTGGTTGGCCCGAGCTTTCAGATGTCGTTCGCGGCAACCGCCGCCCTTGTCGGCGCCTATGCCGGCTGGTCCGACTACCGCGCCGGCAAGGTGAGAGCGCCGCCGGCAAAGCGTTCGTTCCTGCGGTTCATGTCGCACAAACTGGCAGTCGGAGCAGGTGGCGCCGCGATGACGTCGATCATTGCCGGAAGTGCCACGGCGCTGTTTGCCATCTGGCATTTCCAGCGCGTCTCGCCGCTTAGCCTGCTGGCCAATCTCGCGATCATGCCGATCGTCACGATCGTGATGTTTCTCGCCGTCGCCAGCGCGGTCATGATGCCGTTCGGCTTCGACGGGCCCTTCCTCTATTTGATGGGCAAGGGCCTGGCGGCGATGATCGCGATCTCGGCGTGGATTTCGGAGTGGTCGCCGGTCGATGCCGTGGGCCTGATCTCGATCCATTCGGTGCTGCTGGCGACGATCGCGCTCGTCATCGCCACGATGGCGACTACGTGGCTCAGGCTGGCCGCGATTCCTTTCGCTGCCGCGGCCGTCATGATGATCCCGCAGGTGCGCACGCCCGACCTGCTGATCTCGGAGGACGCGCATCTGGTGGCGATGCCGATCGGCGGCGGCGAACTCGCCATCAATCGTGCCCGCTCGAACGAGTTCACCACCGATAACTGGAAACGCGCGCTCAAGGCCGAAACGATCGTGCCGCCGGAGACATTCGCCAAGGGCACGCTGGACATAGCCGATCCCGTCGACCTGCCGCCTGGATCGCCCTTTTACTGCACGGGCGATCTCTGCATTGGCCGGCATCCATCAGGCGCGATCGTCGCGCTCGCCGAAAAACGCGAAGCTGCCCGGCCTGCCTGCGACTTCGCAGACCTCATCGTCATCAACGACGCCACGGCCTACAATCCCTGCCGCGATCCGCGTGTCCTCGTTGTCACCAAGCGGCAGCTCGCGCGCGACGGCAGTGCCGCCGTCTTCTTCGATCCGCAATCGGCGACGGCGCGAGCAACCATTCAATACGCCGTCGAAAAACCGTACCGCCCTTGGCACGAACAGCGGCGCTACTCGCGTGAGGCGAGGGGGTTGGCGCCTTACAAGAAGCCCGAGAAGCCGAAAGCCAAGCCGCAGCCCCTCAGTAGCGGCGGATGAGCCCGACGAGCTTGCCCTGAACCTTGACGCGATCGGGACCGAAGATGCGCGTCTCATAGGCCGGATTGGCAGCCTCGAGCGCGATGGAGGCGCCCTTGCGGCGGAAGCGCTTCAGCGTCGCCTCCTCGTCATCGACCAGCGCCACGACGATCTCCCCGGGGCTCGCAGTGCTGGCGTTGCGGATGATGACCGTGTCGCCGTCGAAGATGCCGGCCTCGATCATCGAATCGCCTTTGACCTCGAGCGCGTAGTGCTCGCCGCCCGCGATCATGTCCGGCGGCACTGTGATCGAATGCGTCTGGTGCTGGATGGCGTCGATCGGCACGCCGGCGGCAATGCGACCCATCACCGGGATGGAGACGGCTGAAACGGCGTCGTCGTCATTGCTGGGCGTCGGCGTGCGGGCGGGCGCCGCGGGTTTGATCTGGCGGCCGAGATTGCCTTGGCCGCCCTGGATGACGCTCGGCGAGAATTTCTTCGCCGCATTGAGGCCGGGCGCGATCGAGTCAGGTAGGCGCAGCACTTCAAGAGCACGCGCCCGGTTCGGAAGCCGGCGAATGAAACCGCGCTCCTCCAGCGCCGTGATCAGGCGGTGGATGCCCGATTTCGAGGCAAGGTCGAGCGCTTCCTTCATCTCATCGAAAGACGGCGGAATGCCGCTTTCCTTGAGCCGTTCATGGATGAACATCAGCAGTTCATGTTGTTTGCGCGTCAGCATGGCGGCCCCCATGGGTTCTGAAACCAGAATCAGAAAAACAAACCCAGAACAAACACTATCTGTTCCAGTTGTGTTCCGCAACCGTTTAAAGTTTAGTGAATGTGTTGACGTTTTGTTCAGCGTAACATCAGAACGGTGCATTCCTCGCCGGCTTCAGCCGCCGGTGCGAAGGGTTGGCGCACGATCAGGCCATTGGCATCGGCGAGCATCCTCAACATCGAGGAATCCTGGATGCCGAACGGTGTTGCGATCAACCCCCCCGCATCTTCGCGGACCACGGCGCGGACATAGTCCTGCCTGAGATCGTTGGCGTGCATTGCGACGCCTAACCGGGCCGTGCGGATTTCCTGACGGCAGGACCGGCCGCCCAGCCGCGCCAGAAGCGGCTTCAGGAACAGCTGCGAGCAGACCAGGCTTGCGACCGGATTGCCGGGCAGGCCGATGCAGCGAATGTCGCCGAGCCGGCCAAACATCAGCGGCTTGCCGGGACGCATGGCGATCTTCCAGAAGTCGAGCTGCATGCCTTCGCCGGTCAGCACGTCATGGATCAAGTCGTGGTCGCCGACGGAGGCGCCGCCAAGCGTGACGATGACGTCGGCGCCGGCCTTGACCGCCTTCTTGACCAGGGCCGCGATCGCGTCCTTGCGGTCGGCGGCAATGCCGAGGTCGAGCGCGCGCGCGCCGACCGACTGGGCCGTAGCTGTGACGCCACAGGTATTCGACGAGATGATCTGGTCGGGGCCGAGCGCGCTGCCCGGCGGCAGCAATTCATCGCCGGTGGCGATGATGGCGAGCAGCGGCTGCCGCACCACGTTGAGACTCGGATGGTTGGCCGATGCCGCCAGCGAAAGCGCCGCCGGATCGAGCTGGCGGCCTTTTTCGAGGAGCAGGTCGCCCTCGCAGAAGTCGAGGCCGCGGCGACGGACGTTTCGTCCCTCCACGGTCGGCTCGGTCACTTCGATGCCGCCGCCGCCGAGATCGCGGACATTCTCCTGGATAACGATGGTATCGGCGCCTTCGGGGAGCGGCGCGCCGGTGAAGATGCGCACGGCCTCGCCCTTGCCGACAGAGCCGGTGAAGCCACGCCCGGCGGGCGCCATGCCGATCACGGAGAGCCGCGCCGGCGCCGAGGCTACGTCGGCGGCCCGCACGGCATAGCCGTCCATCGCCGACGCATTGAAGGGCGGCTGGGTGCGCAGAGCCACCACGGGGTCGGCCAGCACCCGGCCGGACGCGTCGGCCAGCGGCACGCTTTCGCCTGGCAGCGCGGTCGCGCCGTCCAACAGGCGTTGGAGCGCCTCGGCGACCGGAAGCAAAGCCATGCTAAGGACCTACCTTGTAGTCGCCCGACTTGCCGCCGGTTTTCTCGACCAGCCTGATGCCGGAAATCGCCATGGCGCGGTCCGCTGCCTTGGCCATGTCGTAGATGGTGAGGCAGGCAACCGACGCCGCGGTCAGCGCCTCCATTTCGACCCCGGTCTTGCCGGTAACCCTGGCAAGCGCGGTGACCCTCAGGCCGGGAAGCGCGCGATCGGGCTCGATCTCGACGGCAACCTTGGTGAGAAGGAGGGGATGGCAAAGCGGGATGAGCTCATGCGTCTTCTTGGCCGCCATGATGCCGGCGAGGCGCGCCGTGCCAAGCACGTCGCCTTTCTTGGCGTCGCCGGCCAGGATCATCTCCAGCGTTTCCGGCTGCATGGTGACATACCCTTCGGCGATGGCCGTGCGCGTCGTCTCGGCCTTGCCGCCGACATCGACCATGTTGGCTTCGCCCTTGGCGCCGAGATGCGTAAGCGCGGGCATCCTCAAACGGCCTCGGCCGGCGCCTTGCCCGTCAGCAGAAGGGCGGTCGCGGCGGCCACGTCGGCCTGCCGCATCAGGCTTTCGCCAACGAGGAAGGTGCCGATCTTGCTCTTTTCCAGCCGGCGGCAGTCCTGATGGGTGAAGATGCCGCTCTCGCTGACCAGCAGCCGGTCGTCCGGGACCATGGCGGCAAGCCTCTCGGAAACGTCGAGGCTGGTTTCGAAGGTTCTCAAATCGCGGTTGTTGATGCCGATCAGCCGCGACGAGAGGCGAAGCGCGCGTTCCATCTCCTGTTCGTCATGCACCTCGACCAGCGCGTCCATGCCGAGATCGAAGGCCGTGACTTCCAATTCACTGGCCAAGGCGTCGTCGACGCTCGCCATGATGATGAGGATCGCGTCCGCGCCCCAGGCGCGGGCTTCATGAACCTGATACGGGTCGAAGAGGAAATCCTTGCGCAGGGCGGGCAGGCCAACGGCGGCGCGCGCTGCGGTCAGAAAGCCGGGCGCGCCCTGGAAGGACGGTGCGTCGGTCAGCACCGAAAGACAGGCAGCACCGCCTTGCTGATAGGCCCTGGCGAGCGCCGGCGGGTCGAAGTCGGCGCGGATCAAGCCCCTGGAAGGGCTGGCCTTCTTGATCTCCGCAATCAGCGCGAAGCCGCCGGCCTTCCGCTTGGCCTCAAGCGCCGCAAGGAAGCTGCGCGGGGGTTCCGCATCCTTGGCCTTCGCCTTGACCTCGGCAAGCGGCGCGCTGAGCTTTGCGGCGGCGATCTCATCGCGCTTGTAGGCTTCTATCTTGCGCAGGATATCGGACAAAATTCTAACCGTTCGAAATCTCGATGAGCTTGTCGAGCACCGCGAGCGCCCGGCCGCTGTCGATGGCCTGCGCTGCTGCCTCGATGCCATCGCCGAGCGTCGTCGCCTTGCCGGCCACCACCAGCCCGGCGCCGGCATTCATCAGCACGGTGTCGCGATAAGCGCCGGCAGCGCCGCCCAGCATATCGCGCAATGCCTTGGCATTGTAGGCCGCTTCGCCGCCGCGCAGATCCTCTTTGTTATGCCGCTTCAGTCCGACCGCTTCCGGAGTGAGGGTAAAGGTGCGGATCTCGCCGCCGGCGAGCTCTGCGACCTGCGTCTCGCCCGTGGTGGTGATCTCGTCATAACCGTCGCCGTGCACGATCCAGGCATGATCGGTACCCAGCGCCTTCAGCGTCTCAGCCACCGGCATGATCCATTCGGGCAGGAAGACGCCAACCATCTGCCGGCCGACGCCGGCTGGATTCGACAGCGGCCCGAGCAGATTGAAGATGGTGCGCGTGCCGAGCTCGCCCCGGACAGGACCGACATGCTTCATCGCCGGATGATGCGCTGGCGCGAACATGAAGCCGACGCCGGCCTCCTGGATGCAGCGGCCGATCGTCTCCGGTGCGATGTCGACCTTGACGCCGAGGGCCATCAGCACATCCGCCGCGCCGGTCAGCGAGGACAGGCCGCGATTGCCGTGCTTGGCCACCGGAACACCCGCGGCGGCGATGACGAATGCCGATCCGGTCGAAATGTTCACCGAGTGCGAATTGTCGCCGCCGGTGCCGACGATGTCGATGGCGCCGCGCGGGGCTTCGACGCGGAGCATCTTGGCGCGCATCGTGGCGACCGCGCCGGAGATCTCGCTCACGGCTTCGCCGCGCACGCGCAACGCCATCAGGAAGCCACCGATCTGCCCCGGCGTCGCGTCGCCCGACATGATGATGTCGAAGGCCTCGCGCGCTTCCTCGAAGGAGAGCGCGGTGCCGGTCGCGACCTTGGCGATATATGTCTTAAGCGCGCTCATCGTGTCTGTGCTTGGGAAACGGCGGCCGGATCGATACGAACGTCATATTGCAACTGCAGCTGCGCCACCAGCTGATCGAGCAGGTCGTCGGATATGCCGGCGCTGAAAGATTTCTGCGCGTCTTCCGGGACAGAGCTGCCATCGGCACCGGCAGGTTCGAAGACTTCGGCAACCTTGAACAGGATCTGACCGTCGCCGGTGGGCGAGGGGATCAGGCCCGTGCTGCCTTCGCCGACGCCGAACATGGCCGCCGCGCCCTCCTTGCCGAAATCGGCATCGTCGGCTTCGCGCTTCAGGCCGCGCTTGGTCTGCTTCTCGAGCTTAAGCTCGCCCGCGATCACGTCGAGCGTCGCACCGGCCTTGAGGCGCTTTTCCAACTCCCCGGCCTTGGCGGTGAGCCGCTTGTCGGTCTCGGCCGCGGTCCAGTCGGCCACCACCTTCTGGCGAACCTCGTCCAGCGTGCGGTCGCGCGCCGGCGTGATCGACTGGACTTCATAGAAAACGAAGCCGTTGGCGGCAGTGGTCAGGCCTTCATTCTCGGTGTTCGGCTCGGCCTCGAAGACGGCCTTGATGAGGTCCGCCGATTGCGGCAGGTCGTTGACGATCGTGCCGTCCGGCCGCTGGCCGGTGCGGTCGATGGCGTCGATGGTGACGACCTTGAGCTTTAGCTTGTCGGCCGCCTGGGCAAGCGAGGCACCGGAAGCGCGGGTGTCCTCGTAGCTGTCGTGGACGTCGAGCAGGACGCGGCTTGCCTCGCCGAGCGCAAGATCCTTGCGGATCTGGTCGGACACTTCCGAAAGCGGCTTCACCACCTGCGGCTTGATCTCGGTGACGCGCAAGAGCACCGGGCCGAAGGCGCCCTGAACCACCGGGCTGACCTCGTTGACGTTGAGCGAGAAGGCTGCGTCGGCCACCGCCTTGTCGGCGATCTTGTCCTTTGCCAGCGTGCCGAGCACGGTGTCGGCCTGCGTCTTGCCCTCTGCGGTGACGATCTTGTCGAAGGTGGCGCCGGCCTTCAGGGAGTCAAATGCCGCCTTGGCCGCGTCCGGCGTCTTGAACACCAGCTGTTCGATGGTGCGCATTTCGGGCGTCGTATAGCGCGCCTTGTTCTTGTTGTAGTCGTCAGCGACCTGCTGATCGGTGACCGCCGTCGGGTCCATGATGTCCTGCGGCTCAAGCCGGATATAGGAGAATTTGCGGTATTCCGGCGCGGCGTAGTTCTTCTTGTTGCCTTCGAAATAGGTTTTCAGCGCGCTGTCGGACGGCGCCTCGATCGGCTGGACGAGTGTCTTCGGCAGGACGAGATAGTCGATCGTGCGGTCCTCTCCGCGATAGAGCGCGACCGCCTTCAGGAAGGTCTGCGGCGCCTTGAGGCCGTCGGAAATCGCCTCGACGATCTGTTGGCGGACCGCCACCTGCGAGCGGTTCTTCAGATAGTCCTCGGGTCGCATGCCGATCTGGCTCAGCAGATATTCGAAGGTCCTGCGGTCGAACTGGCCGCCTGGACCCTTGAAGGCCGGATCCTCGCGCGTCAGCTCGGCCAGCCGGTCCTTGGAAAGGCCAAGCCCGAGCTTGCGAGCCTGCTCGTCGAGAACGGCGCCGGAGACGAGCTGCGCCAGGACCTGGTTGTCGAGGCCGAGCAGCTTAGCCTGTTCATGCGTGATGCGCTGGCCATATTGCTGCGACAGCAGGTTGATCTGGCGATCGTAGGCGAGGCGGTATTCGTTGATCGAAACCGTGGTGCCGCCGGCGGTAATCACCGAATGATGGCCAGCCAAGCTTCCCGACAGGCGCCCGGAAATACCCCAGACGGCAAAGCTCACCACCAGCAAGGACAGCAAAGCTTTCGCGACCCAGGTGCCCGCCGCGCTTCTCAAAATACCAAGCATGCCCACTTCCGATCTTTGCGCATTTTCGCATGCGCCGACTCTGAAACAAGCGCAATAGCGTCCTTCCGGCCCACTGTCGATTGCTTTGTGGCCCGATTTTGGTAGTGAGGGCGCTGCCTTATGTTGCCTGGAGAACTCGACGCCATGACCCCTGGAATCCGTCCGCTCGTTGCCGGCAACTGGAAAATGAACGGCACCAGCGCCTCGCTCAACGAGTTGAGGATGATCGGCAACGGCTTCATGAGCGGCCTCGATGCGGAGACGGAAGCCCTGGTCTGCGTTCCGGCCACCTTGCTTCACCAGGCCGCAGAGATCCTTTCGCGGACACCGGTTCGCGCCGGCGGCGAGGATTGCCACCCCAAGGAGAGCGGCGCCTATACGGGTGAGATTTCGGCCGAGATGCTGAAGGATGCCGGCGCAAGCCATGTCATCGTCGGCCACTCCGAGCGGCGCGAGCAATGCGGCGATGACGATGCGATCGTCAATGCCAAGGCTTCGGCCGCCTGGCGGGCAGGGCTGGTGGCCATCATCTGCATCGGCGAGACGCGCGCCGAGCGTGAAGCCGCCGCGACGCTCGATGTCCTGTCGCGGCAGCTCGACGGTTCCGTGCCGGCGAGCGCCACCGCCGCCAACACCATCATCGCTTACGAGCCCGTCTGGGCCATCGGCACCGGCCTGACGCCGACCGCGGCCGACGTCGCCGAGGCGCATGCCCATATCCGTGGCAAGCTGACGGCGCTGCTCGGCGATGCCGCGGCCAGAATGCGCATTCTCTATGGCGGTTCGGTCAAGCCGTCCAATGCTGTGGAGCTGCTCGGCGTCGAGAATGTCGATGGCGCGCTGGTCGGCGGCGCAAGCCTGAAGGCGGCCGACTTCCTCGCCATTGCCGAAGCCTATATGCACATGTCATAGCCGCAGACGGCGGCAGGGGCGCGGCCCAAATCGTTGCAATGGCCGCATTGCTCCCCATATTCCCGGCCACGGGCTTGGAAATGCCGCCAAAGCATTGTAAGGAGCCGCCTCCAAATCACCGGTCGTATGCGCGGCCGCGCAAGGCCTCGCCAGGATAAATTATGGAAACGGTACTGATCGTCGTTCATCTTATGGTCGTGCTCGCCCTTGTCGGCGTGGTGCTGCTGCAGCGCTCCGAAGGCGGCGGTCTCGGCATTGGTGGCGGTTCCGGTTTCATGACGGCGCGGGGCGCAGCCAACGCGCTTACCCGCGCGACTGCGATCCTGGCCGCGGCTTTCTTCGTGACCTCGCTCGCGCTCTCCATCCTTGCCCGCTACGGTGAGAAGCCGATCGACATCCTCGACAGGGCACCGGCTTCGACCTCGGGCAATGCCGGCAAGGGCGTGCTCAACCAGTTGCCGGGCGCCACCGGTCCGGTGGGCAGCTCGCAGCCGGCGGCGCCGGCTGGCGGCACCGCGCCGGCCGCCCCGTCGGGCGGAACGACAACCACGACGCCGCTGTCGAATGGCGGCACCACCACGGCCCCGGCCACTGCTCCCGCAACACCGGCGCCCGCGAATCCGACCACGCCGCCGGCCGCGAACGGCGTTACCTTGCCGGTCACCCCGCAGGTTCCGAACCAGTAGCCGGACAAGCATTGCTGCCGCGATCTGTTGTTCTTTGAACACAGTCGCGGCAAATGCCGCTCGATCACGAAGATTCAACCAAATGTAACGCGTCGCTCAGCTTGAGGGCGCGCTGGCTAATCGATTATAGATTGCGCGCGGCACTTTTCGGCGTCCTTGGGGGGCGCCGGGCGACGCCGTTGGGCAACTAGCATAGAAAATCGGATCTTCGCCATGCAGCTTCGCAGCTTCATCCTTTTGGGATTCTGTGCCGTATTCGGCATGGGCTCCGCGGCCTTTGCCTCACCGGCAAACCTGGCCGCTTCGCCGTCGGTAGAGAAGACCGACGCAATTCCCGTCGCCGCCAAGAGCGACGCATCGCAGCTGAGGCTTCTCAAGAAGAAGAAAAACCCGACTCCGGACGACCTCGCGCAGATCGAAAAGCTCGAGGCCAAGATCGCTGCCGACAAGGAAGCGGCCAAGCAAAAGGCGCTCGAAGCCCGCAAGCTGGCAATGCGTGAGGCGGCCAAGGCCAAGGCGGATGCGGCGCGTCAGGAATGGCTCTCCAAAAAGGGTTCGGCCGCGCCGGCCGAAGTGGCTTATGCGAAGCCCGGGAAGAAGACCGTCAAGATCATCGAACCGCTCACGCCCGTGGCGCCGATCGCCTCGCTCCAGGCCGAGGAGCCAATCCCGGCCGAGGCGATGAACATCACGGCCACCGGCAACAACGGTGAGTTGCGAAGCGAACAACCCGGCCAGAAGCGGGCGAGCAGCGGCGGGCTGTTCGCGGGCCTGTTCGGCGGTTCCTCGGTGACCTCGATCAACTATCTGCCGGAGACCCGCGCGCTTGATTCGGCGCTCGCCAAGAAGGATGCCAAGAGGCCGTTCAAGGTGAAGCCGGAGTTCGTGCCGCAGGACGTCGCCTTCACCGGCTATGAGCCCGGGACGATCGTCATCGACACGACTGCTCGCCGCCTCTACCTCGTCGAATCGTTTTCCACCGCGCGCCGCTACGCCATCGCAGTCGGCCGTGAAGGCCTGCAGTTCAAGGGGACGGTGGCCGTCGGCGACAAGCAGGAATGGCCACGCTGGATCCCGACGCTCGACATGCAGAAGCGCGAGCCGAAGCACTATGGCCAGTACAAGGACGGCATGCCCGGTGGCGGCGAAAACCCGCTCGGCGCGCGCGCCATCTACCTCTATGACGGCAAGAAGGACACGCATCTGCGCATCCACGGCACCATTGCACCGCAGTCGATCGGAACCAGCGCTTCCAACGGCTGCTTCCGCATGATCAACGAGCACGTCATGGATCTCTACAGCCGCGTCAAGATCGGCACCAAGGTCGTTATTATCTAACGCGTTGAAGCAAACTGCCGAAAGGGCCGGCACCACCGGCCCTTTTTCTTTGATCAAAGCGCGTCGCGTTAAAAGACGCTGGTGCCGCGCTTTCGAGTTTCTGTTCTGATGCCTGCCGTTCTCCCAAAACCACTGCACAGTTTTGGGCGGCATGCTTCAGAGAAATGCCCATCCGGACACCAGCGCCATCTGGGAAAAAGCCTTCGCGGCGGTTTTTTCTCTGGCGGAATCAATCAGGCCGCGTTAAGCGATGACTCCCATGGCGCGATATGTATTCATCACAGGCGGCGTGGTTTCCTCACTCGGAAAAGGCATCGCTGCAGCGGCTCTTGGGGCTCTTCTGCAGGCGCGTGGCTATCGGGCGCGGATCAAGAAGCTCGATCCATACCTCAATGTCGACCCCGGAACGATGTCGCCGTATCAGCATGGCGAAGTGTTCGTGACCGACGACGGCGCCGAGACCGATCTCGATCTCGGCCATTATGAGCGTTTTACCGGCCGCTCGGCCAACCAGCAGGACAACATCACCACCGGCCGCATCTACAAGAACATCATCGAGCGCGAGCGGCGCGGCGACTATCTCGGCGCGACCGTGCAGGTGATCCCGCACGTCACCGACGAGATCAAGCATTTCGTCCTTGAAGGCAATGACGATTACGATTTTGTGCTGTGCGAGATCGGCGGCACTGTCGGCGACATCGAGGCGATGCCGTTCCTGGAGGCGATTCGCCAGCTCGGCAACGACCTGCCGCGCAACAACGCGGTCTATGTGCATCTCACCCTGATGCCGTACATCCCTACCGCCGGCGAATTGAAGACCAAGCCGACGCAGCATTCTGTCAAGGAATTGCGCGGCATCGGCATCGCGCCCGACATCCTTCTGGTACGCGCCGACCGGCCGATCCCCAAGGAAGAGCGCCGCAAGCTTTCGCTGTTCTGCAATGTGCGCGAGAGCGCCGTCATCCAGGCGCTCGACGTGCCGCACATCTACGACGTGCCGATGGCGTATCACAAGGAAGGGCTGGATTCCGAAGTGCTCGCCGCCTTCGGCATCGATCCGGCGCCGAAGCCGCGGATGGAGCCCTGGCAGGCGCTCTCCAGCCGCATCCACAATCCGGAAGGCGAGGTGACGATTGCCGTCGTCGGCAAATACACCGGCCTCAAGGACGCCTACAAATCGCTGATCGAGGCGCTGTCGCATGGCGGGCTTGCCAACCGCGTCAAGGTCAAGCTCGACTGGATCGAGAGCGAGATCTTCGAGAAGGAAGACCCGACGCCGTGGTTGGAGAAGGTGCACGGCATCCTCGTTCCCGGCGGTTTCGGCGAGCGCGGCTCCGAGGGCAAGATCCTGGCCGCGAAGTTCGCGCGCGAGCGCAAGGTGCCTTACTTCGGCATCTGCTTCGGCATGCAGATGGCCTGCATCGAGGCTGCGCGGTCGCTCGCCGGCGTCGAGCATGCCTCTTCTACCGAATTCGGCCCGACCGAGGAGCCGGTGGTCGGCCTGATGACGGAATGGCTGAAGGGCAACATGCTGGAGAAGCGCAGGGCTACCGGCGATCTCGGCGGCACCATGCGCCTCGGCGCTTATCAAGCCGACCTCGCCAAGGGGTCGAAGATCGCCGAGATCTACGGCGACACGCAGATCTCCGAGCGCCACCGGCACCGCTACGAGGTGAACATCGACTACAAGCAGCGGCTTGAGGATTGTGGCCTGGTCTTTGCCGGCATGTCGCCAGACGGGGTGCTGCCGGAGACGGTGGAATATCCCGACCATCCCTGGTTCATCGGCGTGCAGTACCACCCTGAACTGAAGAGCCGCCCGCTCGAGCCGCACCCGCTGTTTGCAAGCTTCATCGAAGCGGCGGTGGAGCAGTCGCGGCTGGTCTGAACGATCGGCCGGCGACCATGCGAACTTACGTCGCGCTGCTCTACAGCATCATCCTGGGCGAGGGGCGGCGCGTTGTCATGTCCGAGCTCAAGGCGATGGCCGAAGCCATCGGGCTGAAAAACGTCCGCACGCTGGTCGCCACGGGTAATCTGGTCTTCGAGGCGCGGACGGCCAGCGTTTCCGGTCTCGAACGGCGGCTGGAAAAGGCCTTCGAAGAGACTTTCGGCCGCCATGTTGACATCATCGTGCGCGGCGCAGAAGACTGGCTGAAGCTTGCTGCCGCCAATCCGTTCCCGGACGAATCGGCAAAAGCCGGCGATCAGGTCGCGGTGCGGGTGATGCGCCGGCCGGCGCCGGAAGAAGCCGCAGCGGCTCTTACAGCCTATGCCGCCGCGGACGAGAAGGTGCTGACGGTCGACGGCGATATTTGGGTCGTCTTTTCGCGCGAGCGGCCAAGCTCGCGGCTGCTCGCCGCAGCAAACCACAAGCGCATGGGGATCGGCACATCGCGCAACTGGAACACGGTGCGCAGACTGTCCGAGATGGTCGCCAAATAGGTTGAAATAAGGGTGGCTTTCGCCGCCCCGACTACTCAAGTCTCAACCCTCCGCGCCGGAGCAGGGCGAATCCGTTTCCTCGATCGTTCACCGAAATCTGAGGCAGGCGACCGTTCCGATGAAAGGCCGCTGAGAAACACCTGCACGCAATCTGGAGATGATTCTCGTTTCGAGAAGCTGGCGCAAAACGGGAGATTTGATAAGGTTTGCTCAAGTCTACATGTCAGGGGGCATCGTGAGTTTGTAAGTAAATCTCAGCCACGCTTACAAGTGCCTAGCACGACACGGGCGTGGATTACACCGAAGAAGAACTGGGCTCGGCCGGGGTAGGGATGGCAAGCTTCTTTCGGACAGCACCTCAATGCGGGGGCGATAGTCGCAATACCGTTCCAAGACAGCCAAGAGCTGGCCATACCGGCACGCGATTCCTGTTGCAACTCATCGGTTCATATTAGAGCGATGCCGGGAAAGCCCGACACAGAGTTCCGCCGTGCTTCAAACGAGGAGACGGAGCGGCTCACAACGGGTGAGCCGCTGCAAAATTGTCGAGCCGTCTCTTATCGGGCATTCAGTGGGGGTTGGGCGGCGTATACGGCTGGCCAAGAGCCTCTGAAACCGCAACAAATACACGCGTTGCAGGCGAAGAGCAGACCGTGTCGCGTGGATCGTCGGTCAGCGTCGGCTCCGCCTTGCAATCGCCGGAAGCAATGTCGCTGTTGGTCTGGACCACGGCGGCTATGTCCGCACCTGCCTTGTAAAACAAGGTCGTGTTGTAGCCTGGCAGTTCGCCCGTATGGCCCACCCAGCCGCCGATGCAACCGACGCCGATCCCGTAGCCGGCCGCGCCCGGGAAGGTCAGCCGCTCCTTCTGCGCAGCTGCCCCCAGCAAGCCGTTCCCGGTGCCCAGTGCCCGAGCATAAACCAGCAAATCGTCGATATTGGAAATCAGTTCCCCTGCAGTCCATCCCCAGGATGGGTTCCAGTTCGTCGCGTTGCTTGGTGCATCCGGCTTGGCAAAATCCCCCTGCAGGGTAAAGCCCTGAGCATAGGGCACCGGCATATCCACCGAGTCACCCGGCCAGGACGTGTTCTTGAGCTTCAGCGGATCAAAGATCTGCTCCTTGAAAACCTCGCCGACGGTCTTTCCAGTAACCTGCTCCATGACCATGCCGAGCAGGATAGTGTTGGTGTTCGAATAGTTGAACGAGGCTCCGGGCTCGAAGAGAGGCGATTCAGCCACGCCGATGGCCACCAGCTCCTTGGGCGTGAAGATCGTTTGAGGCTTGGAGAACAAGACATCTTGGAATTTTGCACTTTGGGTATAGCTCGCAATGCCGCTGGTCATATCGGCGAGCTGGCGGAGCGTGATCCGATCGCCATTGGGGATGCCGGGTACGTATTTCTGGATCTTGTCGTCAAGCGACAGCTTCCCAGCTTCGGCCAGCTGCATGATCGCTGTGCCGGTGAATGTCTTGGTAACTGAACCGATGCGCGTGTGCATCCCCACAGCCATGGGTGTGCCGGCGGAAGGGTCGGCCTTGCCATACGCCGCCTTCCATATTCCGGAAGGTGTCACCACGCCGACGATGACACCCGGTGCCGCCGTCTTGGGCAGCGCGGATCGAACCGCAGCGTCAAGCTTCGCGCTGAGCTTCGAGGGCAGCGGCGTTGCCTTGGCCGGAACCGACCCATCGGCAATCACTTTTTCGATGTTCGCAACGCATCGCGCGCTATCGGCTGCGAATGCATATTGGGAGGAAAAAGCAAACAGGGCGACGGAACCGATGCAGCGGACGATCAGACGAAACCCATTCTCTTCCATTGCCATTCTCCACATTTAGAAAAAGGTCGAACGAACATCATGGTGAGCAGTCAAGGATCGAAAAGTCGAGCGCAGGGCGTTTTGGAGCTCTTGGGGAGTGCACACCGCCGGCGTTGATTTGCGAGCGCAAGTTCGTATAAACGAACATTTTCAACCCGGACGGGAACTCGCCTCTCCAACCTGCGCCCTCCGCGTAAGCTCCGTTCCGAGGCAAAGATACGATAAGATAAGGTCCGGAGCCAAGGTTTGTCGCTGGGCGTGGAGCGCTTTGGCAGAACTCGCCTGGCCGGCGTTAGTGCCAGCAAAATGGTGCTCCGCGGCTTGGAGAATGGCGATGTTCGACTTCGAAAATATTGGTCCGAAGCGAAAAGCGGGAATCTTCCGAAAGTATCGGAGACTTCCACCGTTCCGGTGACACGAAGGCACGTGCTCGCAAGCTCAACCCTGCCGTTTCTCGTCGCCTTTGCCGGTGTTCGGCGGGCAGCGGGCGGATCGCAGGATCCGGTGTTTCAACTGACCAAAAGCTAAGTTCCTGATCGCAGGGTCGCGCTCCTTCAATGCGTGCTCGAGGACAAAGGGTTTTACTCTTCCGATGTTGATGGACTGTTTGGCCCGCACTGGGGACTACGAGGTCGGTCTATATGACAACGCGGATTTGGCAAGGTTGGCTATCGCGTCTTACTCCCACGAATTCGGTTCCTGATATCACGGACGACCAGCTTCTGGCGGGCTTTGCTGTTACGGACAGCTATATAGACTCAACAGGCAAGGACGTGGTCGCTGTCTCTCCTGAAGAAATGGATCCTACCATTACATCATTGAGCCCGAGGTCGAACTGCCCTGACGCAACTTTTTCGAGCGCAAGGACCCCGCATTGGCTGGCCCGAGATGGTAGGCAAGTGAGACGAAGCAAATGGGGCGGCTTTCGCCGCCCCGACTGTGTTAAGCCTTGGCCATGCGTGCGCCGGCGCCGAGCGCCATTGTGCGCAGCACATAGTAGACGGCGCCCGCGATCGCGACCCCGAAGAACCAGCCATAGACGCCCCACCAGGACGGCAGCCAGTTGGTGAAGTTGGGCAGGATCGAGGAGAAGATCGCGCCGATGCCGGCGGCGATGAAGGCGTTGACGTGCCAGCCGCCCTGGAAGCGAAACTCGCCATCTTCGCGGTAGAGCGCGTTGACGTCGACCTCGCCCTTACGGATCAGATAATAGTCGACCATCATCACGCCGAAGATCGGCCCCATCGTCGCGCCGATGATGTTGACGAAGGAGGCAGCGCTGCCTTCCCACGGCGCAAACGGATAGAGCACCAGCGCGATCAGCGCCGCGATATAGCCGCCCTTCTTGAAGTCGATCTGACGCGGGAAGACGTTGGAGAAGTCGAAGGCCGGCGAGACGAAGTTCGCCACGACGTTGATGCCCAGGGTCGCCACCGCGAAGGTCAGCGCGGCAAGCGCCGCCAGGAACCAGCTGTCGAATTTGGCCGAGATCTGGTCGGGGTGGAGCAGCACCTCGTGATAGACGTCGTAGGCGGCGATCGTGGTGACGCCGGCGACCAGCGAGAACAGGATCAGGTTGACCGGCAGGCCCCAGATGTTGCCCTTGCGCAGCGCCGCGTTGTTGGGCGCGTAGCGGGCGAAGTCGCAGAAGTTGAGGTAGAGCGCCGAAAAGTAGGTTACCCAGATTGCCGCCACCGCGAACAGCGCGGTCCACGAACCCGGCTCGCCTGGCACGCCGGCATCCTTGGTCTTGTCGAGCAGCACGTCCATCGGAATATCGCTGGTGAAGGCGAAGGTGCCCGACTTGACGCAGAGATAGATCGCCAGGATCAGCATCATCACCCAAACGGCGGGTCCGGCCCAGTCCTGGAAGCGCCGCACCGTTTCCATACCCTTCTGGATGATCAAAAGCTGCAGCGCCCATATGACGACGAAGCAGATCACCTCCAGGGTGGAATGGCCGAGCAGATGCGAGGTCCGGTTGAATTCGTCGAACCACTGCAGCCGCGTCAGCAGCGCGACGATTGCGCCCGACGCGGCGGCCGTCTGGGCGCCATACCAGAAGCAGGCGACGACGGCGCGCACCAGCGCCGGAATGTTGGCACCCCAGATGCCGAAGGAGGCGCGCGCAAGCACGGGGTAGGGAACGCCGGTCTTCACGCCGGCATAGCCGACAAGGTTCATCAGGAAGTAGATGATCAGCGAGCCGATGCCGATGGCGATGATGAAGTTGACGAAGCCGCCGCAGAACAGAAAAAGGCTCGCGGCGAGATAATAGCCCCAGAGGCTGTGGACGTCGGAAGTCCAGACGTTGAAGATTGAAAACGGCCCCCAGTTCCTGACTGTTGCCGGAGCCAGATCCTCGTTGTAGAGGTCCGGCGAAGCGCCTTGTATAGTCATTGCAACTGTCCCCTTTTGCAAAACGCGGCGTCCCCGCGTTAACTGGTGAGGGTAAGCCTGACGCTGGGGAACCTACAAGCAATCCATTTGCCGGCTTTGGCCTTAAAGTCATTCAATGAGAATCGCGCTTCTCGTCGCGCCAAAACAGGAATCCCCTTTACTTGAGTCGGCTTGCCAATCGCGCCCTGTCCGGTTCCGAACTTTTTCGACCAGCAACCAAAATTGTGTGGAACCAAACCCCTGGACATGCGTTTATGCGGGTTCGGCCGCTTTGCGGTCGACCGGGAGGATAGTGATGGATCGCTTGCATTTCTTTACCCCAGTGCGGATCGCGCGTGGGCAGGGATACCCCTTGGAGGAAGTCGACAGCGTCTCCGAAGCGATGGTGTTCCTGCGGAAGTGGCCAACGGGGAGGCGCGGCCCCGTTTATCAATGCGCCGTGAATTGCTGCTCGGCAGCTATGGCTGGCAAGATGTCGGCTGAGGAGGCGAGAAAGGCTTTTGTCGGCTTTGCCCGCATCACTCGGATTCTCGACGACGAGATGGCGCTGCCTCTGGGTGGCGTTTCGATGGACAATGTCTACGCTCTAAGGCGCTAGCACGTTCGAATCCTTCGGCAGCATGAGACGTGGGGCGGGGGCCGCCCGGGGGGGGGGGTTTTGTTGGTTAAGGGACCAGTTTGGTGGTTTTAAATATAACCGAAAAAGCGGGGGTTGGGGGGGTAACACCGGGGCCCCAATTTTTAGGGGAAAAT
>NZ_JARTVP010000001.1:0-74014 GCF_029625865.1 Mesorhizobium sp. WSM4887 | reverse complement strand
TTGGGGGTGGTTTTCCTTTCACAATGCCACCCCATATTGGCCCATAGCTCTTTCTATTCCTGCCCCCAATGACCCGTGCGCCTGCCCCCCCACGTCTCGGTGGTGTTGTGTGCTTACTGGCACGAGTTGCTTCGTTTCAATTCTCCCTGAAAGAGCGTGTGAGGGAGGCTTCCACCGGGGCCAGCATGTAGTCGAGCAAAGTGTGCTCCCCGGTCAGAATCATCACTTCCGCCGGCATGCCGGGCGATAGACGGACGTCGTGCAGTTCTTCGAGATCGGCCGCGTCGACCTTGACCTTGGCGAGGAAATAGGGCTCGCCGGTCTTCTCATCCGTCAGCCGATCGGCCGACACCGAGGTGAGCAGACCGTGGATCTGCGGCAGATGCCTGCTCGGATAGGCCGTCAACACCACGCGGGCGGGCATGTCTGGATGCACCACATCGATATCCGTGGTCTTGATGCGTGAATCGATGACCAGATTGGGCTCGTTGGGCACGATATCGAGAAGCGGCTGGCCGCTGGCGATCACGCCGGATTCGGTCGTTACGCGAAAATTCATCACCGTTCCCGCAATCGGCGCGACGATGTCGGTCCTGGCCAGCACATCCTGGCGCGAGGGCAATTGGCTGCGCAATTCGGCCAGGTCGGTGCGCACCTTGGCGAGATCCTCGTTGGCGCTCTCACTGTCCTGCTGGCGCAGGTTGAGGAGTTGGAACTGGGTTTCGCCGATCTGCTGATCGTTGCGGGCCACTTGAGCCCGGTTTGACGCTTGGTTGGCGCGGATATCGGCCTGGGAGCGCAGCAGCGCCAATATCCGCGGCAAGCGCTCCAGCCCCTTTTTGTAAAGCTCTTGGGCGGAAGCGATCTCCTGGTCGATCAGCCTGAGTTGCTCGGTCTCTGCGGCGATCACGTCTCTTGATCCCGCACTTTGCTCCTCAATCTGCGCGATGCGCTTGTTGAGGATCTGCGTGCGCCCGTCGCGGGTCGCGAGGCGGCTGTCGAGCAGCGCCTGCTCTTCGGCGACCACGTTTCGCCCCAGCTCGCTGTCGATCGAGGTCAGCTCCTTGGGGAAGGCGACCCGATTCTGGCCGGCAAGCTCCGCGACAAGGCGCGCCTCGGTTGCCAGCAGGCGGATATAGCGCCCCTGCAACTCGTCGTAGCGGCCCTGCGCCTCCGTAGTCTTCAAGCTGATGAGGACCTCTCCGACGCCGACCTTATCGCCCTCCTTGACATGAATCGCGCCGATAATGCCGCCTTCAAGGTGCTGGACCGTCTTGCGATAGCCTTCGGGGCTGACGACGCCATCGGCGACGACGGCACTTGCCAGAAGCGCGACGCTGGACCACACGGCGACGCCGCCGACGAAGACAATCGATGAAACATAGCCCAGCATACGCGCCGGCCGGGTCCGTTGATTGAGGTCGCCACTGATTGCCTGGAATGCATGTGACCGCCGCCGGAAGAATCGGGAAATCAGGAGCAGGACGAGCGCGCCGGCGGCCACAGTCAGAGCGATACGCGTCGGCCAACCCAATCCGTCATACCAAATCGAGGCCGCGGCGGTCAGATCCCCGGCCAAGATGCTCAGCGTGCCGGTCAGCTCACGCAGGCTGTCCGCCAGCCCGTTCAGAAGCGTCGAGAAGTCCATGGCTCACTCCACCGCTTTCAGGTTTGCCGGCGCGAAGGCGGCAATCTTGTCCCGCATGGCCCCCGGCATCGGAATGCGCCTGGGCTGGCCTGCCAGCGCGCCGAGCACCTCGTCGCGCGTGCCGAGCATCATGACCGATCCGTCGCGGAGGAGGACGATGTTGTCAGCCGTGCGCAGAAGACTGGTCTGATGGCTGACGATAACGACCGTGCGGCCGCGCTCCTTCAACTGCTGAAGCACGTTGAACAGCGCCGCCTCTCCTTCGCCGTCGAGGCCGGTGTTCGGCTCATCGAGTACGATCAGCGGCGGGTCGCCGAACAGTGCCCGAGCCAGCGCGATGCGCTGCCGCTGACCGCGCGAGATCCGAACGCCGTGCGGTCCGACCTCGGTCCGATAGCCGTTCGGCAGCCGCAAGATCATCTCGTGAATGCCGGCGAGCTGGGCCGCGGCGATGACGGCTTCGCTGTCGACGTCGCGCAGGCGCGCGATGTTCTCGGCGATTGTTCCCGGGAACAATTGGACCTGTTGCGGCAGGTAGCCGATATGCTGGCCGAGCTCGTTCGACGGCCAATTCCAGACCTCCGCACCATCCAGCCTGACATGGCCCAGCGAGGGTCGCATCGTGCCGACGATGAGACGGCAGAGCGTGGTCTTGCCGGAGCCGGACGAGCCGATCACGCCGCAGGTCTGGCCGGGCTCGACACCGAAGCTTATCGCGTTCAGCAGGGCCTGCGGGGTTCCCGGCGCGTAATAGTGCAGGTTCTCTAACTTCAGCCGGCCTTGCGGGCGCGGCAAGGTGACGCCGACGTTCTGCGACGACCCGGTGGCGGCAAAGAGCTTGATCAGGTTCTGGCGCGCGGCCCGAGCGTTGACCAGGCTGCGCCAGGCGCCGATGGAGCGTTCGATCGGCGCCAGCGCGCGGCTGAGCAGGATGGAAGCCGCAATCATCGACCCGCCCGTGAGTTCGCGGTGCAGGACGAAATAGGCGCCGAGCCCCAGCACGGCCACCTGGAGGGCGAGGCGCAGGGAGCGCGACAGGCTGCCGATGACGGTGGTGCGCTGGAAAATGCGGGACTGCAGAGCTGTGAGAGCTTGCTGGTTTTGCTCCCAGCGCAACAGCGCCGGCTCGGACATGCCGAGCGAGCGCAATGTTTCGGCGCCATCGACAAATTGACCGACGGCGGCCTGGCTGCGGCGCAACCCTGCGGCTGCTTCCTGGTTTTTGCGGCGAGTGAGGAAATCGTTGGCTAGAGCGCAGCAGAACAGAAGCACCGCGCCGGCAAGGCCGAGCACCCCCAATGCCGGATGCAGAAACCACATGAACGCCATGAATACCGGCGTCCATGGCGCGTCGAGAAAGGTCAGAATGCCGTCGCCGGCAATGAAGCTGCGAAGATCGCTAACGTCCTTCAGGCCGGCTTCGACGTTGCTGCCGGCCAGGCGCGCCGCCATGGCGCGTTCGATCACCGGGACGCTGAGCTGGTCGTCCAGCCATTGGCTGATATGCCCCAGCATCATCCGGCGGGCATGTTCCAAGAGGCCATAGACGGCAATGGCGCCGATGACGGCAAGGGTGAGCCACAGCAGCGTGTCGATCGAGCCGCTCGACAGCACCCTGTCATAGATCTGCAGCATGTAGATGGTGCTGGCAAGCAGAAGAAGATTGGTTAGCAAGCTGAAGAGGAAAAGGGCCGGCGCCTGGCGGCGCGCCAGACGCATCACTTCCTGGAATTGCGGCCTTGGCTGCATCACGGAACCCCCCGTTTCGATGCCTTACTGCCGAGTTCCAACGGGGGCAGCACTTGGCCGCCCCCGCTGCTTCTGTGTCAGGCGATGTCGACGAGTATGTGCTGGACGGTGGTCATATCGCCGTCCGCGTCCGCGATTTGGACGCCGAAGTCGAGGTGCGCGTCCGGCGTCGTGGTCTGCGTCGTGGTGAAGCCGATGTCCACGATTTTGATGACGTCGTTGTCGGCGACGGCTGTATCCACACCGTTCACCTTGGCCACGTCGTTGTCCCAAATCACCAACGGGGCGGAAAGGCTGCCACCATTCGCGCCGACCGCGCTATTCAGGTCGATCGCGGTAGCACCGCCGAGAGCGGCGTTGGTACCGGCCGGCGCACTACCGGCCCCGACCAGACCGTTGCCGGACTGCATGATCTGGACGCCTTGGAGCACCCAGTTCTCACCGGCACCGTTGTAGTCGTTTCGCTCTATGATCACTAGGCCGTCGTTGTTATCAAGCTGGAAGTCGGCGGCGTATGCGGAAGGTACCTGACCCGTCTTGTAGATGTCGGCGTTCGAGATGTAGATCGCCTTTGTCGTCGTAAGCGCCGGGTTGGCAGTAGACACGAGATTAACGATGACCATCAGGTCCTCGTTGCCGATACCGTCAAACTTGATGGCCATGTCGTTAGCCGTCTGGGTCGGGACGTGATTGGCACCGTTGTCGGTCGAGATACCCGGTGAGGTGTCGAAGAACCGAAGCGTCAGTGCCTCGCCCTTCTGGATAGTGTCGCCAGCGACCCCGTTCGTGGTCTGGGTTGCAGAAACCCAGTCTTCGTTGTTGTTGCTGACGAACTGGCCGGGGTTCCACACCTTGTCACCAGCAACCGGCGCGCCGTCGTCATCGCCGAGACCTAAGGGGATGCTCGAAGTTGCCGAGTTCGCCGTGAACTGCACGAAGAAGTCCCGATCGGTCGTTTCGGGTGTGCTGTCCGCCTCGAAGAGCTTCTCCACCACGATCAACGGGTGACCGGTATTGCTCGTGGGCTGCTTGGAGAGAAGCTCACTGGTGTGCAGGATGTCCCTGGTGAAGCCCTCCACCGCGTCGTTCAAGGTGATGGTGTAGGTGTCACTGTCCTTGTTGAAGACAAGGGTACCGCCCGCCGTGGCGATCTGATTGCCGGCCGTGTTCGGGTCGCTATCGTAGGAGATTTGCCAATTGAACGAAGCTTCGGTGGCGCTTTCCGACTGTAGCGTCGCGAACGAGCTGATGAATGGGGTCGGCGTGCCAGGGACAAGACCGGTGAGATTGCCATCAAGGCTGAGCTGGATGCCGGGAAGCACGCCATCCTGGTCGACGAAGTCCGAGTGCGTGGCGTCGTAGTAGGAAGCCGGGCGGCCGTCCGAACCGATGTCGTAGCCAAAAGCACCAGATGCCGTTTGACCGACTGCGTTGCCCAAGGTCTCGTGAGTACCATTGCTTCCACCCCCGGATGCGTCACCGTCGAACGGCACCGTGATCGTCGGGCCGTCGTCCTTGAAGGTGAGGTTTTGGCCGATGTTGAGTGTGGTCGATGTATGATCACCGTCCTTGTCGGTGATGGTCGCGGTGAGCGTAACTAGGTTATCCGCGTCAAGTGTCTTGCTTTCGTCCGGGTCGCTGGTCGGATGGACCACTGCCCGGAGTTGATCCAGGGTGACGCTGCCGGTGCCGCTAACAGAGACCGTGAAGACAAGGTCATTGCTCGTGGCGGTGCGACCTTCGATCACAGTGCCATTGAGCGAGAGGACGACGGCCTGACCGGTTAAGGTGTCGGTAAGGCCGGTCGAACCAGCAGTAAAGCCGAGTGCGTAGGTGACCGTGCCTGCGCCGTCGGCACCGAAGGCCGTGCTGAAGTTCGCCGCAAAGCTCTTCGTGTCGTTAGTCGTAAGAACCGTGTCGTCGACAGTGAGCGTAGGCTCGGTGCCGGTCGTCGAGATGCTCGGGCCGTCGTCCTTGAAGTTGAGGTTCTGGCCGATGTCGAGGGTGGCCGGTGCGTGGTCGCCGTCCTTGTCGGTAACCGTCGCGGTCAGTTTGATCAAATTGTCGGCGGCCAGAGTCGTGCTCTCGTCCGGGTCGCTGGTAGGATGGACCACCGCGCGGATCTGATCGAGGGTGACGTTGCCCGAGGCATCGACAGAGACCGTGAACACGAGGTCGTTGCTCGTGGCGGTTCGACCTTGGATGACGCCGCCATTCAGCGAGAGGACGACCGCTTGCCCGGTCGCGGTGTCGACAAGTCCGGTCGAACCGGCAGTAAAGCCGAGTGCGTAGGTCACCGTGCCGGCCCCGTCAGCACCGAAGGCCGAGCTGAAGTTCGCCGCGAAGCTCTTGGTGTCGTTGGTGCCAAGAACCGTCTCGTCGACAGTCAGTGTCGGTTCGGTGCCTGTCGTTGAAATACTTGGACCGTCGTCGTTGAAGTTGATGAAGGAGCCGACTTGTTCGTTGTGGGCATTAGCAACGTTCCCAGCGAAATGCACCTCTTTGACGTCGAAATAATCTTTCTCACCGTCGATATTCTTGATGGTGAATCGGTCAAAAGTTCCGCCCGAGCCGCCCGCCGTAGTAAAATCAACCGTAACGCCTTCGCCGACGTTGTGGAGGATCATTCCGGTGCCGTTGAGATCAACTGTGATGCCAAGGGCAGAGGCCGTCGTGGCGACGCCATTCAACTTGAACGTTACTCCGGTGATATTGATCTCGGTATCGTTGTCGTCACCCGGCAACGCGGCGCCTTTTGCGTTGTCGTCGTTGTTGTAGGCGTGGACCTCGATGTCAGCTACTGTGTTAGTAGGCGTGGACTGCGAAATCGAGAAACCGGCGCCGGAGACGTTCTCGATGTGGCCTGTGTAGTTGGGAGCCAGCGGCGACTTGGTAAAGTTCTTGCCTGCACTTTGGGTGCCGCCACTGATCAGGTCGATCTGAAGTTCACGGCCGAAGCGCACGTCCTGAGAAGAGACACCCAGACCTTGCGTGCTGACATTGACTTCAGCCTGCGTAGTGCCGTCGTGAGCCGTGACCAGAATTTTCTGTGTGCTCGCCGTGTCGGCGTCGAGGATATACCAATTGTTGTGTCCGGGAGGGGCGTCGCCGAGCTGGCTGAAATTGAGCACGGTGGTGCCGGTGACCGATGCGTACACCTTGTTGAGCAGATCGATCTGGTCGTTCGGGTCGTTCGCGTCCGGATGGAGCAACGGCACATACTGGACTAGGTACAAATCTGCGTTTGTTGCGCTGGTGCTGACCAGTCCAAACGAGAAGGCGAGATCCCCGGTCGCGGCGGGCATAGTGGCCGCACTGGAAGTGCCGATGACGCCGATCACGACGTTTGAATGCGTCGGGTCCTGGAACAGCCAAACATAGTTGCCATCCACCGTTCTAATGCCGCTGTTGACGCCAACGGTGGTGGAAAACGGCGTTCCTGAGGAATTCTGGGTAAGAACGACCGAGGTGATGGTTTCCCCTGCGTTCGCCGTGGCTACCACGAAGTTGGATTGGAAGGCGACCTCCGGTGAGGTCAGTCCGCCCGAACTGTCGCGACTTAGGAGATAGGCCAAAGTGGGGTCATTGTTGCCGATGGGATTAATGTCGTCACCCTGAAGACCCGTGGTCTCGTCGATGATGATGTCTTGAGCAGTGATGTCGAGTGCCATTGAAACTCTCCCTGGTTTCAATGCGACAGGCGCGAAATCAGCCCCAACGCTGGCAGCCGGCCGCATGGGCGCGCATCCACCAGCGGAGCCGGTGCCGCGCGTCATCGTTGAACGAAACTGGAGTTATCGGCTTAACCCGGGGTAGAGGGTGTTGAGGGGACCGCCGCTTCCCCGCTCCTTGCCCCGTCAGGCAATTCTGGGCGGATGCGTCCTATGCGCATCGGTAACCCACCAACAGCGGGCACCAAGGATCGATGATAAGGGCATACTCAACCCGCCCCTCTTCAACAGGCTATTGACTGCCTGTAACGCCTCCCGCTCAGAACATGAGCACGAAAAGTTTACTCTTATTTGTGGAAACTTAAACTCGTACTGTTGCTTTTTTGGAAAAATTGTGAAGCAAAAATGGTCCAACCGAGTGTGGGACCTTTGTCCCTGCTCTTTTCAACTATTTGAAGAATGTTGTCGCCAGCTTCTACCGAATCTGGATGAAGGTAGAGCGGAAACACCTGAAAAAGGCTTTGCAACCAATGCTTGCGACGGGGGCGGTCGCGCGGTCCTTTCACCGTCAGCTGACGCGCCGCGCGCCGCTCTACACCGAGTGTGGTCGCGACGGCGTCATCCAGGGCGAGGCGGGCCTGCTTGGATTCGAGGATTCCGAGCATCCCGTTGCGCAGCAATAAAACTCGGAGCCGCGAAAGCTTGTCGAAGCGACGGTGATCACAACGCGTTCGGTTGCGACGGAAGTCAAACCTCGGCGTCGGCTAAGTACGCGGCAGTGCTGGACGCGATGGCCGCTACGCAGCGCGTTCGGATCGTGAATGGTGGGCGCTGGTTGTGCCACACGCCATATACATGTTCGGACTGTTTCCATGGCCTATCGCCGGCGCGCCGCTACCGGCAGATTGTCCACCGGATGCATGACGGCCGGAATATCGTGCAGCGGAACTAAAAATCCCACCGCCCCTTTAGGTATGCAGTGTCGAACGGCGAGGCGTGTTGGCCAGGGACGCCGGCCCCGACGCGGATGCCATCCGGGCGGTTGGAGGCGGATTTGGCAGTTGATGTGGCGCGTGCGAAGAGCGGCATTCGCCTCACGGTGATCGCGGTGGCGGCAGTGCCGCTGCTGTTTTTGTTGAGCGGTCTTGTCATCCGCTACGCCGCATTCGCATCGGTGTCGCCGGATCCGAGCCTAGCGGCCTATACCCGCGCCTTCTGCAAATGGGATTGCTCCTGGTATGTCGGCATTTCCGAACAGGGCTATGAGCGTTTTCCCATTCCTGGCCGCAGCAATGTCGGGCGCTGGGGGTTCTTTCCGCTTTATCCGATGCTGGTGGCGGCGGTCCGCACGATTCTGCCCTTCTCCACGATCGCGATTGCGACGGCGGCATCGCTGGCGTGCGGCTATGTCTCGTGCCTAGTGGCATGGCCGCTCATGGACAGGAACATGCGGGCCTATGTGCTTTATTGCGCCTTCCTGCTGAGCGGCCCGTTCTCGTTCTATTTTGCCACCTTCCTCACCGAGCCGCTCTTCGTGCTTTTGACGTCCTGCCTCTTCCTGGCGCTCAAACGCTCGAACCATCTCGCCGCGGGGTTGTCTTGCGCGCTGCTCTCGGCAACGCGGGTCGTCGGCGTGCTGGCCGTGTTCGCGATCGTCATTCGCATGTTTGAGGAGCATCGCGCCAAGGGCGGGTCGGCCATCGGCTTCCCACGCTGGCTGCTCGGCCGGCCGGATCTCATCATCGCCATACTCATCTCGCCCGCCGGCCTGTTCGCCTACATGCTCTACCTTTACGTCACGGTCGGGGACGGCTTTGCCTTCGTGCATGTCCAGCGCGCGTTCGGGCGCGTGGCCGGCAACCCGCTGCTGTTCCTCTGGGCGGGGCTGTCCTATCACCCCGGGGCCGGTTGGTGGCCCAGTGCGCCGCAATGGAGCGCGTCGACGGCAATCGTGGGACTGGCGCTGGCGGCGGTGCTCGCGGCGCGCAGGCAAATTGGCGCGGCCCTGTTCTGCGCCATGGCCATCATCCTGCCTTTGACCTCGAATCTGGCTTCGATGGTCCGCTATGTCGTCGGCCTCGCGCCGCTGACGATGCTGACGGCGGTGCTGTTGTCGGGCTCGAAGGCGACATTGGTCGGTGCGCTGATTGTCTTCCTCATCACCTGCTACTTCATGACCGTGGCCTGGCTTGGAGGCTATCTTGCGCTGGTCTGAGCTGACGGAATCGACCAGGCCGGTAATCCTGGGTGCCGGCTACGCGCTGGCGGGCGCGCTTGCGGCAGCCGAGATCGCCATCCTGGCGCTTGCCCTCAGCCCGAATGTCAACGACGATTACCACGCCTATTACATCGACAAGACCACCACATGCCTCAACCGGGACGCCGTGGGGCGCTACACGCCAGGCCGGACCGTATCGTTCCGCTCCGACGGCGCCCGGGAAGCAACCACCATGATGGTCTGCGGCTGGTCGGGGCCAGTGGCGGACGGCACCCATTCGCTGGGCGAGAGCTCTCGCCTGCGCCTTACCCTGCCGCCGCTCCGCGACGGGCTTCGGGCAACGCTGGAAATGGCCGCCGTTATTCGCCCGCCGCAGACCTGGCAGAGGATCGTCGTGTCGGCCAATGGGACCGAGGTGTATCGGGGGACGCTGTCGGGCGATGTGGCGACAACTGTGTCCTTCGTCATTCCGCACGCCGTGCTGGCTGGCAAGGCGACACTGGACATGGCCATCGAGTATCCCGACGGCATTCCGCAAAGCGCCGATGCGAGCAACATCTACAAGCGCGCCATCAAGCTGAGATCTTTTCGGTTGGATACGCTTTGATCCTCAGGACGGCCCGTCATCGCGCAGGCGGCGCTCTGCAAAGACCCAGCGATCGAGCACAAGAAGGTTAAGCGCTGGGATGGCCAAGGAAGTGAGGAGAACGGGAACGGCAAGCGGCAGGCCGAATGTCACCGTCAGCAGGTACGGTGCCGCGTAAGCCATAGCGAGGCCAGCAATGGTCAGCAACACGAAACGCGGCGCCTGCGACCGGTGCGAGCCGGCCGACATGAAGGTGAAGGATTTGTGCGCCAGATAGGAAAACAGGGCGGCGGCCGCGTAAGCGGCGAGCGAGGCTTCGACGGGCGCGAGCCCGAGCCAGTTCGATCGGGCAAAGATTGTAGTCAGGACGGCATAGAGGATTGTGGCGACAAGGCCGACCGAAGCGAAGCGCCCTAGGAGCTTCGTGCCGGCGACGCGACGATTCTCAGGCGCGGGCGACACAGGCATACTGCGCTCCGAGCGGCAGCCAAGCGAGCGCGCCTTCCAGCTTCCGGGCAAGCGGCTTGGCCGACGGCAGGAGCAGAAAATGCTCGCAGTGCACGTCGCGGAAGCCCGCCTGCTCAAGCAGCGATGCCGCCTTGCCAGCGCGAAGCAGGACGGCGTCCTTGTCGAACGGACATCTCAACACCGCCATACGGGTCAGCGGGTTGTAGGGATTGTGCTCGATGATGCAGCCAAGTCCGCCTCGCCGAACGACGCGCCGCATCTCGCGGAAGAAATCCAGCCACGACGCAGGCGGCACGTGGTGGACGACGCAACTGGCGAAGGCCAGGTCGAACATGCCATCCGCGTAAGGCAGGCGTGAGGTGTTGCACACGCTGTACGCGACGTGCGGGTTCTCAGCGCTGGCACGCGCGAGTGATTCCTTCGACACGTCGCAGCCGTCGAGTCGATCGAAGACATCGGCGAGATGCGGATGAAGCGAGCCCACGCCGCAACCGACATCGAGCGCGCGCACGCCTGCGCCGCCCCGCCGGAGGTCCTGCTCGAGGACCAGTCGTCGCAGAAGCTCGGCCTTGGCACGCAGGAAGAAATCATGGCGCAGCCCGGAGAACCGGATCGAGCCCTCGACTGCCTCACTGTAGCTGGACCTATAGCTGTCGAAGAGTTCGGACATCCGCCGTGACCCCGTTCCTGGACTTGCGAAACGAAGCGCGCTTGTCGCGGGAGGCGACGCGCATCGGCCGGTCGAAGCCACTCAGCCTTTCGATAACGTAGAGCGGGCGCCGTTTGACCTCGGCATGGATGCTGCCGACGTAAAGGCCCATCACGCCGGTCATGAAAAGATTGATGCCGATTAGCAGCGACACGATCACCACCGTCGATGTCCAGCCGGCAATCACGCCGGTTTCGAGGATCCAGGCCGCGATGGCGTATGCGCCGAACGCCAGGGCGAGAGCGGAGATGGCCAACCCGGTCAACAGCACCAGTTGCAGAGGCCGCTCCGAAAAGCCGATGATGCCATGGATGGCAAGCCGCATCATCTTCCAGAACGGGTATTTGGTTTCACCAAGCGTCCGCGCCGGGCGCTCGAACGGCACCGCCGCCTGCTTGAAACCCATCCAGCCGAACATGCCCCTGACGAAGCGGTCGTGCTCCGGCATGCGCTTGAACGTGTCCAGCGCCTTCCGGCCGACGAGGCGGAAGTCGCCGACATCGCGCGGGATCTCGACCGGTGTCATCCTCTCCAGCAGCCGATAGAACAGGCTGGCGGTGACGCGCTTGAACCAGGTTTCGCCCTTGCGGCTGACGCGCCTTGCGTAGACGATCTCGAAGCCGTCCTTCCACTTCGCCACCAGGTCGAGAACGACCTCGGGGGGATCCTGCAGGTCAGCGTCCATGACGATGACGGCCTCGCCGGAGGCCGCTTCCATGCCGGCGCTGATGGCGATCTGGTGGCCGAAGTTGCGGGAGAGCTCGATCAGGCGGAAGCTCGGTTCGGCGGCGACCATGCCGCGCAAATAGCTCACGCTTCGATCGCTGCTTCCGTCGTCGACGAAGATGACTTCGGTGTCTCCGTCCAGTTTTGCGGTCAGTGCGCTGATCCGCTCGACCAGCCGGGGCAACACCTCCTCCTCATTGTATATCGGCAGCACCAATGAGTAGCGTAGGGACGGTGCCCGCGTCCGGATCCGCTGGACAGATTCTTGCATGGGATTGCAATGGAACACCGGCCAGAAAGTTCCATAAGCAGGCGCTAATTGCAGAAGAAATGGCGCTGTTCCTCGCCAAAAAAGGCGCGCAACGTTCGGTTGAAATCTAACCCGGTACCGACAGAAGTCCTTGGATCGAGGATTTTGATGCCCATCTTTTTCAGGCCGGGCGGATGGAGCGCCACCAGATCGCGAAAGATCGGCGCTGCATCGTGCGCCGATCTCGGCGTTCCTGCGGCGCAAAACCTTTCTTGAGATGCCCCGTGACGAACCTGGGCTCTCCAAGAGCCGGATTTTAGTTTAGGGAAGGTGTCCAATTCGTCTGCGCCCCGTGTGCACGGACGCATCGGAAACCGGAAAAACGGCCCGTCCCGTGGGGGAAAAGACCACACACGACGTGGCCCAACATTTTTGAAACAACAAAAAAATGTCGAAGTATCAAGATTTCAGAATAGCCATAGCACCAATGATGGATGGGACGGACACTTAAGCAAATCCAGCGACTTACGGGATGTCGTGTGCAAAAATCGCACACAAAAGTTCTACTTCCCTTCTTTTTTCGTTCCCACGACGGAGCCGCCGACAGTCCGATTCGGACGCCCTTTTGCCGATGATATTAGCCGCTCGGGCGAGGACGTTCGCTACGATATCCGCGGGCCTTAGTGTCCGGTGCGCCGTCCAGCTTGCCTAGGGTCCCTGGAAGCTTTTCGAATTTTTTGGGTAGCGCCTCAGCCCGCATTGCGGGTGCTTATGGACAAAGTGGGACATTAGATTCGGTATTTGGACGGTTTGGTGATCATCGGCAGTGTGCCGTCCCGATAACGGGCATCAGCACTCCCAAGTCGCTAGATTAGGAGTGGCAGCTTGGCGCCTTTATGTCGGTCGTTGGGCAGACCATAGCCGCATCCAAAAGCGGTCATCCAGCCGCGCTGCCCCGATGAGCCCAACGCAGCTTGTATGTCTCCTAGCTAATATGCTACCCTTGCATGATGCGCGGACTACTGGCACTTGCGATGCTGGTACTGGTGGCTACAACAGCAGCCGCGGGTGAGCCGTTGTTCGATTCCATCGCTACCGGCGACAAGGCTGCAGTGGAGCAAGCCGTGGCAGGCGGTGCCGACGTCGACAGCCGGGCACGCGACCAGGCGACCCTCCTCATCGCTGCGGCGCTGGATAACCAACCGGAAATCGCTGAATTCCTGCTGAGCAAGGGTGCCGACGTCATGGCGCGGAACTCGGGCGGCTTCACCCCGCTTCATGCGGCGGCCTTCTCGGGCAGCCTGCCGATCGCCAAGCTGCTGCTGGAAAAAGGCGCGGTACTCGAGGATGCGGCCAACAAGGCGGGGGTTACGCCGTTGCTGGTCGCCGGCGAGGAAAACCACGTCGATCTGGCCGAATTCCTTATCGCGAAAGGTGCCGATGTGAACCATGCCGAGGGCCATGGCTACATGCCGACGACCCGCGCGTTCTGGAAGGGCAACACGGAAATCATCCGACTGTTCAAACGCCATGGCGCGACCTGCCAAGCCGAAATCCTTGGCGCGGCGAATGCGGCGAAGTGCGCAGAGATCCACGATTAACGGAGGATGCAGATGAGCACGATGGTCAAGTCACGACTGGTTGGGAATTGGGGGGCGAGCGCCCTGCTCGCTGTGGCTGCGGTCGCTGGCGCGGGATCGGCCTGGGCTGACGGTTCAGTAAACACCGGCTATTTCGGCGGTGTGGCGATCATGGGCTACGACACGGTCGCTTACTTCACTGACGGCAAGGCCGTGAAGGGCTCCGAAGAATTCACTTATGACTGGCTGGGTACACCCTGGCACTTCGCCAGCAAGAAACACAAGGAAATGTTCATGAGCGAGCCGGTAAAATACGCTCCTCAATATGGCGGCTACTGTGCTGGCGAAGTCGTGGGCGGTGGCGTCACGATCAATGTCGATCCGGAAGCATTCAAGATTATCGATGGCAAGCTTTACCTGATCTACGACGTCGGCAATGCGAACGATTTCGCCGCGCATGCAGATGAATATGTACCGAAGGCCGATGCCAACTGGCCGAAGGTCGTGGCCAACCTGAAGGTCGATCATTATCCCTAGACTAGGTCGGCCTACTGGACGACGGTGAAGTGAAACACCTTGCTTGTATTGGCATAGGAGTAGCCTGTACCGGCAGTGTCGTTGCGTTTGTAGACGGGACCGCAGTCGGGGCGCCCGAACAAGTTCTCACTCTGCTCGCATAAGAGATCGCCATCGACGTAGACGGTCTCTGTGACCAGCCGTGTCGTCGTGCGGAAGGCCGCCTTGCCGTCGCTCCCGATTTGAAGGAAGGCTGGTTGCAGGCCGGGTTCTATCTGGCCTTGCAATGTATGGCCAATGACCAGGGACGCGATCTCAGCACCCTTCAACTGGTCGTGCTCGTCCGGGGTAAAGCCATAGCGCCATTGGGGTAGGCCTGCCTGGCGCAGTGCGTTGACGAGGATCGCCAGATCCTGCGGATTCCGGAAATGCGCATGAGTCATCTGCCACCCAGCCAGGGAGTCTACGTAACTGGACCCTGCTACGAGCTGGAGCCCAGCTGCGATTTCGGCTTTCGCATCCGGTAGACGGCCGCCGCGGACGTACGCCGCTGCGAGTGTAAACCGAAAGTTGCCAACCGTGGACGCATCGTCGCGGGTGCGTTCGAGAGTCTCGATCGCTTTTTCGACATTCCCCTGGAGAAGAAAAACCAGCCCGGCAGTTTCCCTGTTGATAGCAGAGAGGTCGGGGTCGAGCCTAAGCGCTGTCTCGACCGCTGCGGCTGCCTCCGTATAATTGCCGGCGCATAACTGAACATATCCAAGGGCTGCCTGCGCCTCTGCATCGCCCGGACCGATTGAAACAGCCTTCCTGGCAGAGGCAATCGCATCTTCGTAGCGGCGATTCACGACCTGCATGATACCGAGAATTGCATAGGGCGACGAAAGATCCGGTTCGAGTTCCAACGCTCGGCTCGCCTTCTCATAGGCTCGCTTGCGCGCAGGCGCGCTCTGGATGATGTCGTTGAAGGCCTCGCGCCAGATATAAACTGTCGTGCGCGCGTCGGCCGCAAAGGCTTCCGCGAAAGCTGGGTCGAGCCCCTCCGCCTTTTCATAGAGCGCAAGCGCGTCCCGCAGACCGGCCAGCAGGCCGGTGCGTGACGCCGTCTCGGCTTGGAGATAGTAGTCGTAGGCCTCGAGATTGTTCGTCGGCGGGCGTGCCATGCGCTCGCTTTCCGCTGCCGAAGGCTGCATGCCAAGCGCTTTGGCGATCTCCCCGCTCATCTCTTCCTGGACGGCAAATACCTCTGCCATGCCACGGTCGAACCGGTTGGCCCACAGATTGTCGCCCGTCGCTGTATCGATGAGCTGGGCATTGAGGCGGATCTGCTCGCCGGTGCGGCGGACGCTGCCCTCGACAACGAAGCGGACGCCAAGGTCGCGCGCGACGTCAGCCAGTGCTGCACGCCGATTCTTGTAGGCGAAGGCGGAGTTGCGCGCGATGACGTCCAGACCGGAGAGCTTGGTAAGGTCGGTGATCAGATCTTCCGTGATACCGTCAACGAAATAGTCCTGACCTGGATCGCCGCCGAGATTTGCAAATGGCAGCACGGCGACCGATGGTCGGTCGACCAGGGAAGATGTCCTCGATTGCCAAACAAACAATCCTGCAAGGAGCACGACGAACAGGACCACAATTCCTGCCAACCCGATCGCCCGAGAGGATACCGGCCGGCGAACTGCCACCTTGATTTTCCCTGCGGCTGCGGGATCCAGCAGCAGCCAATAGGCGCGAACCGGATCGGCGATGTTCTTGAGCCGCTGCTCGCCAAGACTGGCAAAGCCGACATCAACCTTGTGGACCGCGTGATCGAATGCTGTTCCGGAGATGCAGACTCCGCCTGGCTCGGCCATGGCCTCAAGGCGCGCGGCGACGTTCACACCATCACCATAGATGTCATTGTCCTCAACGATCACATCGCCGAGATTGACGCCGATGCGAAACCGGATCTGCCTGGCATCAGCGGTGCCTTTATTGCGATCGGCCATCCGGCGCTGAATCATGGCAGCACACTGGACCGCATCGACGACGCTCGCGAACTCGACCAGCGCGCCGTCGCCCATGAGCTTGATAATGCGACCGTGGAATTCCTTGATCGCGGGGTCGACCAGTTCGCGACGGCAGCCCTTCAATCGTTCGAGCGTGCCTACCTCGTCCTCGCCCATGAGGCGGCTATAGCCAACCACATCGGCAGCAAGGATTGCGGTAAGCCTTCGCTGCATATCTTTCATCCGCGAGTCCTGAGATATTACAGAGACGCGTGCATTTACTGAACCACCGTGAAGTGAAACACCTTGCTTGAATTGACAAAGGAGTAGCCGCCGCTTCCATCGGCGCCGCGTTTGTAGACAGGTCCGCAGTCGGGGCGCCCGAACATATTCTCGCTCGTCTCGCACAAGAGGTCGCCATCGAGATGGACGGTCTCGGTGACAAGCCTCGTTGTGGAGCGGAAGGCCGCCTTGCCGTCGCTTCCGATCTGGAGGAAGGCTGGTTGGAGACCGGGTTCAAGCTGGCCCTGCAGAGTGTGGCCCAGCACTAGCGAGGCGATCTCTTCGCCCTTCAAGCGGTTGTGCTCGTCGCCGGTGAAGGCGAACGGCCATTCGGGCAAGCCCGCCTGCTGCAACGCGTCGATGATGATAGCCATATCCTGCTGGTTACGGTATTGCGCACCGTTGACCCGATATGCGGACAACGAATCGAACCCCGGTGTCGACATGGCACCGAGTCCCTCGGCGACCGCCGCCCTGGCGTCCTGCAGGCGGCCGGCGCGGGCGTAGGCGGCACCAAGCGTGATCGTGAAATCTCCGACCGACGGCGCATCGTCGCGGGTGCGTTCGAGCGCCTCGATCGCCTTGTCGTTGCTACCTTGAATGAGAAAGACCAGACCGGCAATCTGTCGGTTGATGGGTGAAAGGTTGGGATCGAGCCTGAGCGCCGTCTCGACCGCTGCGGCTGCTTCGGCATGATTGCCAGCGAACAGTTGCACGTATCCCAGAGCTATCTGCGTCTCCGCATCGCCGGGGCCGAGTGCAACAGCTCGCTCGACCGAAGCGATGGCTTCCTCGTAGCGGCGATCCACGACCTGCATGATGCCAAGGATCGCATAAGGCGACGAGAGGTCCGGATCGAGTTGCAGCGCACGGCTTGCCTTCTCATAGGCGCGCTTGCGCGCGGGCGCGCTCTGCATGATGTCGTTGAAAGATTCACGCCAGATATAGACTGTCATGCTTGCATCCGCCGCAAAGGCCTCGGCAAAGGCGGGGTCAAGCTCCTCAGCCTTGTCGTATAGCGTGAGTGCCTCCCGCAGCCCGTCGCGCCGGCCGGTCCGTGCCGTCTGCTCGGCCCGAAGGTAGAAGTCGTAGGCCTCGAGATTGTTCGTCGGCGGGCGTGCCATGCGCTCGCTTTCCGCTGCCGAAGGTTGCATGCCGAGCGCTTTGGCGATCTCCCCGCTCATCTCTTCCTGGACGGCAAACACGCCGGCCATGCGACGGTCGAACCGGTTGGCCCACAGATTGTCGCCCGTTGCCGTATCGATGAGCTGGGCATTGAGGCGGATCTGCTCGCCGGTGCGGCGGACGCTGCCCTCGACAACGAAGCGGACGCCAAGGTCGCGCGCGACGTCCGCCAGCGCCGCAGGCTTGTTCTTGTAGGCGAACACCGAGTTGCGCGCGATGACGTCCAAACCTGAAAGCTTGGTGAGGTCAGTGATCAGATCCTCGGTGATGCCGTCGGCGAAATAGTCCTGGCTCGGATCGCCGCCGAGATTTGCAAACGGCAGCACGGCAACCGATGGGCGCGATGGCATCGAGAACTTCTCCCATGCGAAAAAGCCGGCAATCGCGGCAATCACCAGGGCGGCGACACTTGCCAGGATCCTGATGCGCGATCCCGGCCGGTGTGGCGCGGCTGTGACCTTGCCCGATGCCGCGGGATCCAGCAGCAGCCGATACGCGCGAACCGGATCGGCGATGTTCTTAAGCCGCTGTTCGCCAAGGCTCGCAAAGCCGACGTCAACTTTGTGCAGCGCATGATCGAACGCCGTGCCCGAGATACATACACCCCCCGGCTCAGCCATAGCCTCGAGGCGCGCGGCGACGTTCACGCCATCGCCGTAAATGTCATTGTCCTCAACGATCACGTCGCCGAGATTGACGCCGACACGAAACCGGATCTGCCGGGCATCCGCGGTGTCTTTGTTGCGATCGGCCATCCGGCGCTGGATCATGGCAGCGCACTGGACCGCATCGACGACGCTCGCGAACTCGACCAGCGTACCGTCGCCCATTAGCTTGACAATGCGGCCGTGGAATTCGGCTATCGCGGGGTCGATCAGTTCGCGACGGCAACTCTTCAGTCGATCGAGCGTGCCGACCTCGTCCTCTCCCATGAGGCGGCTGTAGCCCACCACGTCGGCTGCAAGGATTGCGGTGAGCCGTCGCTCCATATGCTGGTGTCCTGCCTCGTCCACCCGTCAAGCATCGCCGACGAGTGTATTCGACTAGTATTTGGAATGCGAGCGTGCTCGGCCCCCTGGAATAGTGATCAATGCAACCACATCGCTTTCTGCGGCCATTGCTCACATGGGTCAGCTTATGAGACAAAACGGCTGCTGCCGTGTGGCTGGCGTGGATCAAGTGACGACGTCTGACCTTGCAGGTTGAAGGTCCGTTATCTTACTTCTCTGGCAAGAAGCGGCCTTGCTGGTCCCGGCTATTTGCAGCCGTTTTCGGCGATCGTCGTCTTCCAATCGGCTGCGATCCCGTCGAGCGTCCCCTTTGCCGATCCGCCATCCTTGAGCAGATAGGGTGCCAGACGTGCGTTCATCTGCTCGATGAGCTTGGCGTAGTAAGGTTCTGCCCAGAAGTCCTTCACCACGAATAGGCTCTGGTAGAACGCTTCATTGTACGGAGTAGCGTTGCGGAATTTCTCCGACTCCAGAATGTGGGCGTCGGCAGTATAGCCGCCAAGGTCCGCCCATTTTCGTTGAGTGTCATCGCGAACGAGCCATTCAAGGAACTTCCTGGCTTCCGCTTGCTTGCGCGAATAAGAGACGATCGAGATACCTTGGCCACCCAGCGCCGTGAATCGATCTCCGCCTGGTCCAGCCGGGCTCGCGAAGAATCCCGTCGCGGAGGCGTTCGGATTTATCGCTGGGTTCGCGAGTGCTGGAAAAAAGGCGAAGAAATTCATACTCATTGCCGCCAGACTCCCTGTGATCGCCAGGTCTTCCTCTCGATTGGTGGTATTGCCCCAGTCTGGCGGCGTGAAGGAGTAGAGCTTCTTGTAAGCCTCAAGCGCCTTTATCGCCTGAGGCGAGTTAACGATGCCTTCGACCGTACAAGTGCTGTAGTCCCCGAGCTCGCCGCCATAGCTGAACAACTCGGACATGAAGCCCATGATCAGCCCATCGCCGTGCTGCTCGGTATAGATCGCCACACCATAGCGCGGCGGGTTGGCGTGCGGTCGGTAGAAGAACTCGGCGATATCGCGGAGCTGCATCCAGGTTTTCGGCGGGGCGAGGTCGTAGCCGTACTTGTCTTTGAAAGCTTTCCTCTCGGCGGGGTCTTCAAACCAGTCCTTGCGGTAGGCCCAGCCGACCGCGTCGGCCTCTAGCGGAACAGCCCAGTAGCGTCCGCTGCCCTTTGGATATTCGGAATAATAGGTCATCGACGCCGGGGTCATGACCTTGGTCAGATCGGTCTCCTTCACGAGATCGGTCAGCTCGACGTAGTGGCCTTCCGTGGCGCCAGCTCCAAGCCATTGCGAATCGCCGACGACCATGTCGTAGGCGTTGTCGTGGGCATTGAACTCCATGAACGCCTTATCCTGGAAGTCGGGCCAGTTCACAGTCTCGACCGTGACCTTGACCCCGGTCTCTTTCTCATACTCGTTGGCGAGTTCCTGCAGATAGTTGGCCGGATCCCATTCCGCCCACAGGATCGTGAGTTCGCTAGTCGCAACAGCCCGGCCACCAAGTGGCAGCAGTGCAACGACCGCCAGCAGGCCGATCCACATTCGGTTGATCATGTCGCACTCCTCCCTAGGGTTTCACAGTTGCTCCTTGCGGAAGCCGTTGCAGTAGGCGTCCGGCCTCCCTCAGGTCAGGCGTGTCGAGGCCTTCGTTGAAAGCCGCATAGACCGGTGCGAGCAACAATCGCGCCTCCTTGTCGCGGCCGCGATTGGCCCAAAGTCCCGCGAGGCGAAAAGCGGCTCTCAGCTCGGCCAATATCGCGCCCTGCTCGCGGGCGGCGGCCAAAGATCGTCGCAAAAGATCTTCGGCGACGTCGCCACGCGGGTCCAGCCGCGACAGCAACTCCGCCTTCGCACTCAATAGCTCGGGCAGCTGATATGTGGAGCCTGATTTGGCGAGCGTGCCGAACGCCTGCTCCAGAACGGCCAGTCCCTCGCTTGCCTCGCCGCGCTCGCCACAGGCCCGGGCGAGCGCGCATAGATAAGCGGCCATCCCCATGTCGGCGCCGGTCGCGGCCATCGCTGCGATCCCACCACGCATCTCGCCAATCCCGTCGTCCAACGCTCCCAGACCGGCAAGCGCCCAACCGAAAAAGGCGCGAGCCTGCCCCAGCAGCAGTGGGAGGGCGAACTCGGTGCACACCGCAATGGCTTTTTCAGTCCAATGTCGCGCCTCTGCGGGCTCTCGCCGGAGGAGGTGGACAACGCCGAGGGCCATCTGTGCCTGGGCCAGGCTAAGGGGATGCGAGTCGCGCTGGGCCAGAGCGACGGCTTCCCTTGCCTGCTGGACCGCCCCGTCAGGCTTGCCGCATATGCAGAGCATCTGCGCATGGAAAGACCTGCAGCAGACGCCAGGATCGTGCCCGGTATAGCCCCACGCAAGGTGGCGATGCCGCTCATAGTCGTAGGTCGCAAGACCAAATCTGACAAACGATTCAGCGGACTCATACCTGCCGAGATAAAAATTGACGCCCCAGAGCTGATGGTGTGCCTCAAGCAGGTATTCAGAATCGCCGGATGCCTCAGCCAGCTCCATCCCGAGCGTCTTGCACTGGTGGGCAAGAGCATCGGCGGCGCGCAGGTCGCCTGAGATCGTTCGGCAGCCGCTCTCGCCGCGCACCGCTGCAAATAGCTGGATTTTGTCGCCGAGCCGCGCGGCAAGCTCCCGCGCGGTCGAAAACGCCTGCAGGGGCTCCGGGGCGGCCCAACCTTTGGCGGGGACGAGGGCCGAGCCCATCGCAGTCCACAGTGAAACTTCCTCCCTGAGCCGGGTCTCGGAGGCGGGCAGCGACGCGATAAGCTCAAGCCCCTTGCTGAAGTGGGCTGCGGCCTCACGGTTGGCAGACCTTGCCATCGCGCGCTGCCCCGCCCGCAGCCACCATGGCACGGCCTTACCCGCCAGTCCGGCCAGTGTGTAGTGCTGCGCGACCGTCTCGGGTTCGGCTTCGGTGATTTCGGCGAAATCGGCCTCGAGCGCCTCTGCGATCCGACCATGGATTTGCTGGCGCCGGCTTTTCAGCAGCGTCTGGTAGGCAGTGTCGCGCACAAGCGCATGCTTGAACGTATAGGTTGCCTCCGGCGCGGCGCCGCTGCGAAACACCAGCTCTGCCCGTTCGAGCTGGTGGAGCGCATCCTCGAGCCGCGCATGGTCGGTACCGCTCACCGCAGCGAGCAGCCGGTGGCCGAAGATGCGCCCGATGCAGGCGCCGATCTGAGCCGTCTCTTTGAACGGCGACAGCCGGTCGAGTCGCGCCATCAGCGAGTCCTGCAGGGTCGATGGAATTGCCAAGTCGGGCAGCGGCCCGATCGCGCGATAGCGCCCCTCGACCTCTCGCAGCAGCCCGGAATCGAGGATCGTGCGGGTCAGTTCCTCGACAAACAGCGGCACACCTTCCGTGTTGGCAAGGATCCGGTCGGCAATATCGCGCGGCAGCTTTCTGTTGCCCGCAACGCGCTCCATAATCGCTATGCCGTGTTCCTGTTCGAGCCGTCCGAGCATCATTATCTCGACAGACGATAGCGCCTTCCAGCGCGGCTCGAATTCCGGTCGTGCCGTCACCACCAACAACGTACGCAGGCCAGGGAGGCGCTCAACCAGCATCCCGAGCCACTCCGCCGTCGTCGGGTCTATCCAATGGGCGTCTTCGACCAGCACAAGCACTGGCTTGTTCGTCGCCGATACCTCGACCAGCCGTATCAACGCCGCGAGCGTGCGCGCCCTCAGCGTCGGCGCGGGCAATCTGGGAGGCTGGTAGCGTCCGCCTGCATCGATCGACAAAAGGATCGCCAGCAGCGGCAGCGCTTCGTCCGTCTCCAGCTGGAGCCTTGCGAACAGTGCCTTGAGTTTGTCGAACTTGCTATCGGCGCTGTCGTCACTGACGAAACCCGCCGTTCGCTCGAGATGCGCTATGAGAGGATGAAGTGCGCTGTTGGTATGATGCGCGGAGCAGAAGAAGCGCAGGTCAGTGTGAGGTTCGGCGGCAACCCGCTCCGCAAGGGCCGCAATCAGGCGCGACTTGCCAATGCCCGCCTCGCCGCTGAGAAGCACGACCCGACCCTCTGTCGTTGCTGAGCGGTGCCAGCTTTCGAGCAGGAGTGCCAGCTCACGGTCTCGCCCGACCAGAGGTGAAAGCACGGAATGCCGCGCTTCGAACCGACTTTCGACGGCTGTTTCGCCGACAACGCGCCGGCATCGCACCGGGGTGGCAAAGCCTTTCAAAAGACGCTCACCGAGGTCAGCTGTCGCGAAAAGCCCCGCTGTCAGCTTTTGCGTTGTGTCGGCGATGATGACTGTGCCTGGTTCTGCGAGTGCTTGCAGACGCGCAGCGAGATTGGGCGTGTCTCCGACAACGGCTTCCTCTTGTGCAGCACCTTCGCCGATCAGGTCGCCGACGACAACCAGCCCCGTGGCGATGCCGACTCGCGCCGCTAGCGGCCTGCCGCCAGGGTCGTTCAACCGGCCGATGGCCGAAGCAGCGGCGAGGCCGGCTCGCACCGCGCGTTCTGCGTCATCCTCGTGCGCCTGTGGCCAGCCGAAATAGGCGAGTACGCCGTCGCCCATCAGCTTGGCGACGCGCCCGTCGTAGCCGGCGATCTCACGTGCAACCGCCTGCTGATAGGCGAGAATGATCTCGCGCATGTCTTCCGGGTCGAGCGCCTGCGCAAGCTCGGTCGAGCCGACGAGGTCGACGAACATCACAGTGAGTTGCCGCCGTTCTACGCGAGCCTCCGCGGGTGCGGGCGGGGGTTCGGTCGTCATAGGCCGGGCAGGGGTCTCGGCGAGGGCCGCAATAGCGCTTAGCAACTTGCGCCGGTGGCCAATCGATGTGATCCCGAGCGCCGTTAGATCGTCGGCGGTCAGGCTCGGGAGAACCTGTTCATCGATGTCATGGCTACCGAAGGCGTCGGCATATTCGCCGAGGCCGAGGCTCACCAGCCATACCCGAATATCCACGTGCCTACCTCCCAGGCGGTGGAGGCTTTGCTCGAACACTATACCTCAAACACTAAGGTGGGTCGCGCCTCTCGTGCCAGGAACAGCGCCAGCTTTGGGCCGTGCGCTATCCTATCACGCTGGATGTCGTAAGCGCATTGGACCCATAACGTCCGCCTGGGTCAGAACGTCGGATCCTGAGATCTAACGTCCGTGTCGGGTCTTCCTTCTACTACAAGCGGACCGTCCGCTTCCGGCCTCCATTTCAGACACTCGATCCGAACGACCCCGCGGCGCTCTTTTTTGCGCCTCCGTTTCCGCTGGATGGACCAACCGAGTGTGCGGCGTACAAGCGCGCCTTATCGCGGCTTTAAAGCTAAGCGTCGGGCGGCAATTGGAGATCTTCCGGAGGGCCAGCGACATGGCGCGCCTTAGACACCTGGCGCCAAACTCGGAATGTCATCTTTCCTCTTGAGCAACGCTGAGCGCAAGAACGGTTACAACGACGACGTCGGCGTCTGCTTCGTGGGAGGCATCGATCTCGGATGGGACCTGGTGAAACACGGATTGGCGGTACCCGACACTCGATACTTTGCCGAGGGGCAGGGAGCTTTATCAAGCGGCGATAGTAGCGATCGAAACCTACAGTTCACAAACCCGAGAAGAGCAAAGGCTGGACGCGATGCCCATAGGCGGCCCGACAGCGCCGTTTGGGTGTGCGGCTATGTGACTGCCGTGCCTAGCCAGGATGTTGTGAGTCAGCCCGGCCACAGGTAAGCATATCAGTATCTACTAAAGTAACCATTACGGAGGGTGCTCAATTGTGCGATAGGGAGCTGACCGAGCGTCCCAAGCACGTCAGCACGTCGTTTGCCGAACGCCAGAACCTCACCATGCGCATGCATATGAGCCGCTTCACCCGCCTGACTAACGGCTTCTCAAAGAAGGTGGAGGCTCACGCCAACGCGGTCGCTCTGCACTTCATGTATTACAACTTCGTGCGCACCCATAAGACGCTGCGAGTTACGCCGGCAATGGCCGCTGGCGTTGCCGACAAACTTTGGGAGATTACCGACATCGTTGCGCTAATCGAGGCGAAAGAGGCCGAAAAGCCAATGCTTCGCGGGCCCTATAAGAAGCGGGCCTAGCTGGCAATCATCATCGCCTGCAGCTGTTGCCGATCCTCTTTGGACCATTGGCTAGGGTCTTCCCCGTGCGCTGACTTGGCGTGAAGCTCAACGTGCTTCATAACCTCTTCCGCGCTTTCGGCCGTGAAGCTACCGGGACACGCCTCCATTCCCGGATAGTCCTTGCATCGATATGTGTACGCCATCGCTCCCTCCATTTTAGGAACGACTAATGGAGCGGCTAGGCGCGAAAGATGTCAACTCGCTCTGTGAATTTCAGAACAACCCGCAGCCTGACATTCCGGTCCGCTGTAGCCCCACCACTGACCGCGCTGCCAACGGTCCGTTCTGGCTCCGGCGTTTCCAAGGGTGTAAGTTTCTGCCGTAAAGAGGCGCATATGGCGGTTCCTTCTCTCAATCGGAAGCTGCTGGCGATCTTGGCGGCAGACATGGTCGCCTATTCGAAGGCGATGGAGACCGACGAGGCCGGCACACTCGCGCGGCTCAGAACCATCCGTGCAGAACTGATCGATCCGACCATCGCGCGGCACCGTGGCCGGATTGTCAAGCTGATGGGCGACGGCGCGCTTGTTGCCTTCGACAGCGTGGTTGATGCGGTGGCCTGCGCTGCCGAGAGTAGCTGCCCCGGGGACCTTTGCGTCTAGCTAAAGGCCGCGCTGATCGCTGCCGGGCACCCGGGGACAATTGTCGAATTGGGATACACAGCGACCAGTAAAACGAGTCTCACGTGGCTGGCGGAAACTAAGGAGGGCCTTGACCTGCAGGCGAACCCTGCCAACCATGCTGGGTCCTTGAGTTGGGTCAGAACGACTGCGCCCGTATCAGACTGGATGAGACGCGAGCGAACATTGATCACATTCTGACTATCCTCGCCGAGAAGCGGGTGCCAGTGCTTGTGGTTGGAACGGCAGCCTATGACTACTGCTCGTCTACCCTCTCTGCTGGGCACGGGGCTGATTATGCCGGGCCGTTTTCAAGGATGTTCTCCGAGCTGGCGGCCAAGCATGGAGACTTGCTCTACCCCGACTTCAAGGAAGGCGTGACTGGGCACCCGGAATTGCTGCAAGCGGACAGGGATCACCCAAATGCAGCGGGTGATGCGATCACCGTTATAAACATGCTCCCCGTGGTCCAGGCGCTGCTCGCGCGGGTTGACCACCCTTGAGCACCCGTCTGGAGAACGAACGCGCGTGCATGGGATCGCGCGACACGGATGCGGCTCCAACGCCGAAAGGGCTCACCGAACGAGGCCAAGGGGCTCAAGCCGGGTCTGGTGGGGCAGGTCAAGTTCGTCAAGGGTGAAGAGAAGCTTCGCCATGCGTCCCTAAGGACTTTTGGGAGACGGACCAGAGAGTGCAATCGTCCGACCTATGCGGCGGCCGATGCTGACCTCCAGCCTGATTATTAGCGATGTATTAATATGATATGCGAACTGCGAGGGGATTTTGATGGTGCAGTGAAAGTGCTGCTTCGCATTGGCTTGGCTCGCGCTGTTCGGCAACGCAGAGGCCCATGAATGGTATACCGGTAAGACAGACCCAGTTCTCCACTATGACTGCTGCGGAGATAAAGACTGTCACTCAATCGATCCAGACTATGTGAGGATGTCAAAGGACGGCTATTTCGTCCGGCCGCCACGTCCATTCTATCTGAACGAACCACAGGAGCCGGAGTGGTTCATCCCGAGAACGCGCGTCCAGCCCTCGCCAGATGATCAATATCATATTTGCGAGCGTCTGATGACGTTCTATCGGTCGCTGGCGCCGCACATGAGTTTCGAGACCTATCACAGGTTTCGGTGGACGTGCTTTTTCGCCCCGCCGGGCACAGGCTCTATCGCGCGAAGATAGAGGTACATTCACATCGCATCGGGCGGTGCGAAGAAGCAGTTTTCGTCTTCTTCCGTGGGATGTAAGCAGATGTGGAAGTTGCCATCCCCCGAGGGGATGACGACATCGTACGGCACGAAGTAGCGGTCCTGATGAGTGACTTTTCGATGGTCGCCCGGTCGCAGGATAACCACGTAGCCGTCTGGCCGGGGCGTCACGGTTGAACTGGGAATTTTCCCGCAGTCGCCAGTGACCGGGTCGCCATGGCAGCAAGCTGGGGGATAGCCCCAATTCCGATCCGGACCGTGGGCCAACGCCGCACCTCCCTCAATTACCGCGGCGGTGGCGATCACGCCTGCAAAGCAGGTCACCTGTCTTGTCCCGACCGCATGCATCGACGGAGCCGCCCCTCAACGGCAACTGACATTGGCGAGGTCATTGTACACCATTAGTGCCAGCTAATATACATAGAACCGGGCGCCCATCGGGTGTACTTTCTACTTGTCGGCGGAGGGATGCCGAAATGCAGGGCTTATTCACTAGCTTCTTACTCTTGCTATGTGCCGTTACAACAGCGCATGGCGGTGCGCTCCACGACGCGGCCAAGAGCGGAGACCTGAACGCAATTACGACGGCGCTCGATGCAGGCGCCGACATCGAGGAGCAGGAGAAGGGGGCAACACCGCTGTTCCTGGCGGTGCGCGGCGGACACGTCGATGCAGCGGCGCTACTGATCAAACGCGGTGCCGATGTCAACAAGGAGGCGAAGCTCGGCCGGCCGATGACCGTGGCCGTGCTGAAAAACGCCGCCGCCATGATCCGGCTGCTGCTGGCGCATGGCGCCGACGCCAATGACAAGACGCGGGGCGAGCCAATGCTGATCCTCGCGGTCGCGAGTGGCTGCCTCGACTGCGTGAAGGTGCTGGTCGAGGCCGGCGCTGACGTCAACGCCATCTGGGTCCAGGGCGATCCCAATCAACGGCCGAGCATCATCACGGCCTACCATCTGGCAAAGCATGACGATCATGAGGACATCGCCGCCTACCTTTTGGAGCATGGCGTCGTCATCTTGAAGCCGGAGCCGATTTCCGCCCGGTTTGCGAAAGGCGATCCCATCAAAGGCGGGGCCTTTTTTGAAAGCACTTGCGCACCCTGCCATGTCGTGCGGCCAAAGGAACTTCCTACCATCGGGCCGAACCTATGGAACGTAGTTGGGCGGGACAAGGCATCGACGAAATTCGAGCGTTACTCCAAGACCTTGCTGGGCTGGGAGGGAAACTGGACCTACGAGGACTTGAACATCTTCCTGGCCGGTCCCACGCTGACGACGCCCGGCGTCAACATGGATATTCGCGGCGTGCCTGATGAGGCCGACCGGTTGAACGTGATCGCCTATCTCAGAACACTCGCCGACACACCGGTGCCACTGCCGTAGGGGGTGCGTTTAGCACGGCCATGTGATATTCATAATCGCTTAAGGATGGCGTTGTCATCAAGGATGCGTATTTGCTCCGAGCGGTCGGACACGCCGCTAAATCGCTCTGGGTCTGTCAAATATGCAATCGCCCTATTTTGGAGGCTCTATCCGGTGGATGGTCGATCCCGATACCCCGAGCGAACCGGCACCGTGACGGATAGCGTCGCCGAACGAGTTACCTTTGAACTTGCGGACAAGTGTATTGGCTTTGGGATCGATCTGGGCGACCGGCGTTCCCGGCGTCGAGACCCACACGTAACCGCCACCGCAACGCGAGGTGGAATTTGACCCCTTGCATTCATGAGTCGTAGCCAAGGCGGGCGTGCGGTCCTTCATTGCCATTCCATAGCGTGCCGATGTCGGCCGTAAGGGCAAGCTTTGCCGTCGCCCGAAAGTTGACGTCGGCACACGCTGTATGTCGCGGTTGCGCCAGGAGCCGACTTTCCGTCGAACATCACCTTTTCGGAATTCAAAGGCGAACGCTTGTAGCCGATTTTGTAACGTAGCTCATCGGAGAAGAGACTGTTGGCTGCTAGCTTCCGTTGGCCGGTGCGTATGGTCTTGCCATTGCGCTTTCCTTATAATTCTCCCCAGTGGAACAGGCTCAGCATCTGGAACGGAAGTTGGTCGCTATCCTCGCCGCCGACGTGGTGGGATACAGCCGCCTGATGGCCCTGGACGAGACGGGCACACTTTCCCGGCTCAAGGCGCTTCGCCGCGAAATCATCGAACCGTTGATCGGTGGGTACCACGGCCGCGTCGTCAAACTCATAGGCGATGGGGCACTGGTCGAATTCGCCAGCGTCGTGGACGCAGTGGCGTGCGCGGTCGAAATTCAGGGGATCGTCGCACGGCAGAACCTCGACCTTCCCGAAGATATCCGGATCGTGTTCCGCATAGGGATCAACTTGGGTGACGTGATCATCGACGGCGACGATTTCTATGGCGACGGCGTCAACATCGCCGCCAGGCTGCAGGGGCTGAGTGATCCCGGTGGTATCGCCATCTCCGGAACGACTTACGATCAGGCACACAACAAGCTCGGCCTCATTTTCAAGTCACTGGGTGAACAGCGTCTCAAGAACATCCCTGAGCCGGTCCGCGTTTACCGGGTGCTATTGGAGCAGGCGACAATCACCCGAGAGTCGCGCTCTCGACGATGGCCTGTAATCGGCGCCGCGGTGCTCTTCCTTGCTCTGGCGGCAGTGGTTGCGCTGACGGTTTGGCCGCAAGCAATTGCGTTTCTTCGGGGCGATGGTCCCGATACGGTCGATTCAGCGGCGGGCAAGCCTTCCATCGCTGTATTGCCGTTTGGCGATCTTAGTGACGACCCGGCTCAGGATTACTTCGCCGAAGGGCTCACAGACGATCTTATCACCGATCTCTCGAAGATCTCTGGACTCCTCGTCATCGGCCGCAATTCCTCGTTCTCCTTCAAGGATCGATCCTTCGACATCCACGAGATCGCTGAGCAGTTGAATGTCCACTACGTGGTCGAAGGTAGCGTCCGCCGAGAGGGAGACTCAGTTCGGATCAATGTCCAGCTCATCGACGCTAAAACAGGAAGTAACATCTGGGCAGAGCGCTACGACCGCGACTATTCCAAGTTATTTGCCCTTCAGGACGAAGTGATCGGGCAAATCGTTGAGGCACTTTCGATACGTCTGACAGCAGGTGAAAAAACTCAGATAGCCCGCCTCCCGACCCAAAATCTGGAAGCATATGATTTCTATATCCGAGCCGAGCAAAAAGTGTATGCAATCGACTACAAGTCTCTCGGAGAGGCACTCTCCCTCTATCAAAACGCAATCAAGCTCGATCCTGCATTCGCGGACGCCTATTCGGGATATGCCCGGGCGACGGTGGACGTGCTAGGCTTCGACTTCCAGCGCCTCATGCTGAGCGCCGTCGCTCGCCAGCGCGCCTACGAGGCGGCAGGTCGAGCGCTGGTGCTCAACCCCCAGTCCTCGCGCGCCTATGCCGTGCTCGGTATCCTGCAGATGCTGGATAGCGAATGGGATGAGGCTCTCGTCTCGGTCCAGAGAGCTGTCGCGCTCGACCCGAATAGCGCGGAGGCAGAGCTCAACCTGGCGATCGTGCTGACTTATGCCGGCCAGAACCCGGCGGCGCTGGCGGCGATGGAACGTGTGCTGCAACTCGATCCCAAGCCGCGGGTGCAGGTCTTCGACTACTACGGCTTCGTGCTTTACATGAACGGTCAATACGAAAAGTCCCTGCAGGCGCTGAGCCAGGTCCAGCCGGAAGAGCGTAGCGACCTCGGCCTCGAAACCCTGGCCATGGCTAACGCTCGGTTGGGCCGAATGGCCGTGGCGCACGACGCGGTTGCGGCAATCCTTAAGAAGATCCCCGTCCAGAACCTAGCTGGTTTTCGTGTCGTCTATGCCCACCATCGGCGGCAACAGGATCTCGATCATCGGATAGACGCCCTTCGCTTGGCGGGGCTTCCGGAGCGGTGCTTCGATTTCCGCGGGTGGGATGAGGATCGCCTGGATGCCTCCGCTATACGGGCTCTGGCGGATGCTCGGACCTGGGTCGGACATCAACACAACGGTGCACCGTTTGTGATGGAGCTGAGTGCAAATGGAGATTTCGCCATGAGCTCCCAAAACGGCATAATCGCCGGCGTGTTCACTCTGGAGAACAACCTCTTCTGCACTCGATCCTCGGCGACTCTACTCGGCCGCAAGTTCTGCGCCCCGGTCTATCGCAATCCCCAAGGGAGCAGCGAAAAGCGCGACGAGTATGTTTTGCCGGACTCTGTCGCGGTATGGTATTTCTCGGTGTCGCCGTGACACACCCGGTTCAACTCAGAGGGCCTTGAGTTAGCTCAGTTGGCTCCAGCTCTGGCCTTGAATTCCTTTGCCTCGATTCCTGGCCATTGGGCGTCGGCCTTCGCTATGATGGGGGCCGGGGCAGCATCGAAGTCTTCCTCCAGGCCCTCCTTACCCGAGAAAAGGTAGAGCTTGCCGTCGACGATACGCCAGGCTTCCGGGTCAATATTCGCGGATGCCTGTTCGAATGCTGTGCCCAGCGTGCAGAAGCCGCCGTATTGAGGGGCATAGCGGACGGGCTCGGAAGCGAACGCGTCGCGGTGGTTTGCGCTTGCGAAATACCACGTCGCCCCGAGCCATTTCTTCGCGATCTCCGGTGAACCCTTGGTCGGTCGACCGTCTGTGAAATATGCTACCGGATCGTAGCCGAGTATGGCCACGTTGCCGAAGTATCCCGTATTCACACCGTCAGCGTAGGATTCACCGGTGCTAACGACCAGAAGGCACGCGAACGTTAGGAAACTCCAAGGCGCTCTGGAACGGTTCGCTGTCATATCATCCTCCGATGGTCTTAGTGGGGCGGCCTCCAGTCAGTCGCCGGCCGCGAGGCAGTCCACATACGACGCCCCGATCTTTGCCCTGGGTTGGCACTTCGCCCCGTACTTCTTGAGCAAAACCATCACTTCCGCGCTCTGAAAGAAAGTCGCTCGGCTCAGGGGCGTAAACCCGTACTCTTGGATTGCCTCCACCTGTGCACCGCGCGCAATCAGCAGCTCGGCGACGGCCGCCTGGTTCTCTTCTGCTGCCACATGTAGCGGCGTGATCTTGTGCATGCTCAACGCGTCGACCTCGGCTCCGTGGTTGAGCAGCAATTTTGCAATGTCCAGGCTTCCTGAGTAGGCTGCCGCATGCAGCGCGGTAAAGCCGCGGTCGTTGCGGGCTTCGATGTCGGCCTTGGCCTCGATCAACACTACTGCGACAGCGGTCTTGCCGGCAAGCGCGGCATCGATAAGCGGGGTCTCGCGGTTCTCGTCGCGATCATTCACGTCGGCGCCTTGTGCCAGCAGCGCGGCGATCTTGCCGACATCGCCTTCCCGCGCAGCGTCATGAAGCGGCCCTGCGCTCACCGCACCGCTAGCAATTCCGAGCCAAGCAATGCACGCAAAGAGCGCGACAATACACATAAGCCGATCCGATGCTAGTCTGACGGGCTTGACCCTCAGCGAGGCCATCGGCAACCGTATTCGCTTGGTGACGGTCACGACAAACCTCCGGGCGACGTTCGCTCGCAGACCGATTTGTGGGACACTCTACTCCATTCGTCGCGCGGGGGCTATGGATTCCGTCATTCACCAAAGGGTAATCGGCGATGCTGTCAGCCCAAAGTGGCCGTTGTACGGTTCGACAATTGGACTCCGACTGGGGTTCCTGGAAAGCTTTCGAACATTCTGGGTCGCGCCACAGCCCGAATTGCGGGTGCTCATGGACAAGGTGGTGCACTAGATCCGGTTTAGTTTCGACGGTGTCGGTCTTCCTACGTGTGGTCAGCGCTGCTGCCCACCAAAGCGGACGTGCAAGGGCAGGGCGCGATCATCGCCAAAAAAAGCCAGCGGGGCCGGCCGGCAGTATGCATCGGATTTAACAAACCGGCGTGACTTTTCCTTCTGGGAGCTCGGGAATCAAGCGTTTTCCGGCCGGATGACCGCTTCCGGGAGCAGAACGAACCCGTGTGTTGGGGTGGCTCGCTGCTGACCGGCCACGACGTCGGCATGGATTGTTCCCGGGCCGCAATTACTGTTCTCTGCGGTGGCGCCGCTCGTTCACGACGCGGGCCAGCATGCCGGTCTTGTCTGGACCGATACTTGCCAGCGCGTTGCCGATATCCGTCGGTAACAACCCGATGTCGGCGAGCTCACGCCGATCCATTTTGGCGAGCACCGCCAAGTCGCTGCGCATACACCAGAATTGCCATAGCAGGATTGGGCCTTTCATGAGCAAGCTGGCGGCGCGAGCGACGGTTGCGGTAAATCGGGCCGACAGGGGGCGGGCAGGAAGCTGGTCGCCTTTCCACAACTGGAAACTTTTGGTTGAAGACATTGATGTTCTCCGATCCAGAGATGTCCCAGTCGCAAACCTCGCGCTGGGGGAACCCGGAGATCATCCGCTCTCGGCCGTTCGGCGTCGTGAGAGCCCCATGAAACTTGCCTTAAATCGAAATGAAATTTCGATTTGTCTCGATGAACCTGGCGGGTTGATCGAGCCGACCGGCCGAAGCGTATCTGGATCGGCAGAAACGTCGGAAGAGCGGCGGACTAAAGCCGCATCAGTTGGAAAAGGTGGAATTCGCCGGTCGACAACTTCTCGACATTCAGACATGGTCATGCATGTTTTTTGAGTTTGACGGCCTTGTGCTTGATCTTCGTCAAGGGCGGCTTCTGCGAGGTGGCGCCGACGTCGAGTTGCGGCCCAAGTCGCTCGCGCTACTGATCTACCTGATCGAGAACGCTGGCAGGATATTGAGCAAAGATGAGCTCGTCTCGGCAGTCTGGCCGACGGTGACCGTTTCCGATGAATCTCTCGCCCAATGCATCATGGACATTCGACGCGCCTTAGGCCCGGGCGCGTACGGGTTGATCAGAACGTTGCCGCGGCGGGGATATCTTGTCGACGAAGATCGGGTGCATGCGACTGAAGATGCAAAGACGAGACGTTCCGATCCCGCAATGCCGGCCAAAGCCTCGATTGTGGTCCTGCCGTTCGCCAACCTAGACGGGAACTCCAAGCAGGGCATCTTTACCGACGGCTTAACCGAAGACTTGATCACGGATCTGTCGCGATACGCTGGGCTCTTGGTGATCGCACGGCAATCATCACTGGCATACAAGGGCAAGACGACCGACGTGCGCGTCATTGCGCGCGATCTGGGTGTCCGATTTGTGCTGGAGGGCAGCGCCCGAAGGGCGGGCGGCAGGATTCGCATCAACGCTCAACTGGTTGATGCGATTGCCGGCGACCTTCTGTGGGCCGATCGTTTCGACCGGAACATCGAGGATGTGTTCGCCGTACAGGATGAAGTGGCAGGCAAGATCGTCGAGGCGTTGATCGGCAAGTTGAGAACGCCTCTGCCGGTCCGCAATCGTCCGGCAAACCTCGATGCCTACGAACTATGCGTGAAGGCAAGAGCGTTGATTGCATCCATGGGCGGTTCTCCGGAAGCGGTTCGCGAATCGATCCTTCTGTTGAAGCAGGCGATATCCCTGGATCCTGGCTATGCCGAAGCCATTCGGTGGCTCGGCTTCAATCTTTGGTCGCTTTGGAGCAACGCCATCGACAGTGCCGATTCGAACTTGGCAGAGGCCATCAGCCTGGCGGAAAGAGCGGTATCGCTCGATCCAAATGACGGCTCAAATCACTGGATCTTCGGCTACCTGCTGGCTTCCGCAGGCCGCTGGGCAGATTCAGAGAAAGAGTTCGCCGCAACATTCGAGCTCGATCCGAACCATGCCGATGCGATGGTTATGCGTGCAGAATTGACCGTGATGGCGGGAAGACCGAAGGAGGCTGCCGAGCTCATAACGAAGGCATTTCGGCTCAATCCACACCCGTCGGGTTGGTATTACTGGGAACTAGGCCTGGTTCAATACGCGGCGCAAGACTATGAAGCGGCCGTCAAAACGTTGCGCACGGAGGCGACGTATAGAACGGGGTCACGGAGAATTCTCGCGGCGAGCCTTGCCCAACTCGGACGGCACGACGAAGCAATTCGCGAAGCCCAGGTTTTTCTTGCAAACAATCCCGGCTTTACCATTACCCAATGGGCATCGCGCCAACCGGTCCGGGACGCTGGAGTGTTGGACCATTTTGCCGATGGTTATCGCAAGGCTGGTCTTCCTCATTGATAAGATTACAGGGGCATGTATGTCCACTGTCTGGCGTGCAAGCGGACAGCGATCCTGGACGTCGCTGTTGTGCTGCCGCGCGTGGCCGTGACCGGAAGTTTCTACTGGCCGAATGGGCAGCCCTGAGATCGCTCATCCAGGGCATTGCGGCGGCGACAAGGCGCGGCTTTCTGTGGCGGGCCGACCAAACAAACCTTGGATGCCGTTCGTCGGGAGATGCCTGATGATCCCCCAAAATGATGGCGTTTCGAAACTGTCGAAGCACACCGGCATCACCGAAGCCAAGCGATCGAACTGGTGGCGCTCAGGGGGCTTCGATTGGAATTCGCTCGTCCGCGAGGCGAAGATTCTCAGACCGGGAAGCTTTGGCCGGCCAGCGTCGTGATAGACATCATCTGGCTACACAAGCATTTCCGAGACAACCGCATCAAGCAGTGCTAGGCGCGCAATTTCACACCGAGCGAGCTAGTTGCGCTGCTAACGCAGCTCTTCGTCGGGGATTTGAACTACAGCCGCCTCGAAAGGCACGTGCGAGATGACCTCCGTCTTATGACCGGATCCGGTCGTATCCTCCATAAGCCACGTGTCGCCGACGCCGACCGTGACGGGCTTGCCGGCCCCCGGAGTGACCCGAACGCAACCGGCCAAGCAGAAAAGTATCTGTCGGGCGGGCGACGGATGACGTTCTCCAATCCACCCGGCAGGCAACTGAAGCAAGACGAAGCGAGACGCCGATGTAGGCTTCGAGACCGGGAAAGGAAGGGCGGGCGGCGCAAAAATGGTCATCGCCCGTTCGATCTCGAAAGTGTCAAAACGACTGAGCCCCGAGGCGTCCGCGCGAAGCCGCCGCACTTTTACTGAAGCTGTCATGACAGTCCCCGCCCTCGCTGAATGCCTAACAACGTGAGCTGCCGATCACTTCACTGGAGATACACCTTTCGGACGCCAGCGAACGACCCCAACAGGGAAGCCTCCTCGAACCTAGGGACGCATTATATCACAAGGCGCGCTGTAGTCACGCCGTCTGCCAAATTCCGCTAACCACAGCGCGAAGCCGGGCTACCTGCTCAACACGCGGGACAGGCAGGACATCGGGTCAACCGATCGCTTCCGAAGGTCCGCTTTCATCTCAGGAGCCAAAACCGCCGCTCCGCTTCCGGCCAACATCGGTCGTCAACTAGTTCTACAATTCGCGATCGATTGGGATTCCTGGAAGCTTTTCGAACTTTCTCGGTCGGAAAGTCCGAATTGCGGATGCTTTTGAACAAAGTGGGACACTAGATCCGCTGCTTGGTTAGCTTGGAAGGTCTCTGCGCGTCAAAGCGGACTTGGCCGGATTTGCCAGTCGGTTCGACCCGGTGGCGGATGACCCAAAGCGGAGATTTTGGTGCCGGGTCGCGGCGATCGATTGACTGAGCCGCCGCTTGCGCCAAAATACCTTGGCGCACCTAGGGGCACGCAGTGGTGGAATCAAGCGATGTGCGGCGACGCCTGGTGGCGGTCTTCGCGGCTGACGTTGAAGGCTATTCCCGACTGATGGGTGCTGACGAGGTCGGCACGCTCAAGGCGCTGACCGAGCGCCGTGCGATCCTCGACAAGGCCATTGCGGATCATAGGGGCCGCATCGCCAATACGGCGGGGGACAGTGTGCTTGCGGAGTTCGGGAGCGCTGTGGATGCCGTGCAGTGCGCCGTGGAAGCGCAGGCCGCCTTGGCTGAAGCGAATGCCGGACTGTCATCTGATAAACGCATCAACTTCCGTATCGGCATTCACGTGGGAGACGTGATGGTAAGCGCTGGCGATCTGTTCGGCGATGGCGTTAACATCGCCGCGCGGTTGCAAGGCTTGGCGCAACCGGGAGGCGTTTGCGTCTCTGGTGAGACCTATGGGCAAGTCAGAAAGGTTCTGCCCATCGCCTTCACTGATCTTGGGGCAAAGCAGTTCAAGAACATCGAAGAGCCGGTGAGGACGTACGCAGCGACTGGGCTCGGTGACACTGTCGGTGGGGTGGCAATTCCCTCCGAAGAGATTTTCAAGCCTCTGTCGCTCCCTGACAAACCCTCCATTGCCGTGTTGCCTTTCCAGAATATGAGCGGGGATCCAGAACAGGAATACTTTGCCGATGGTATGGTGGAAGACATCATCACCGCGCTGTCCCGTTTTAAATGGCTGTTCGTGATCGCCCGCAATTCAACATTCACATACAAGGGACGGTCCGTTGACATCAGGCAAGTTGGACGGGAACTAGGTGTTCGTTACGTGTTGGAAGGGAGCGTGCGAAAGGCGACCGAACGAGTAAGGATCACAGCCCAGCTCATTGACGCGGAGACCAGCGCACACATATGGGCAGATCGCTACGACCGCGCCGTTGATGACATCTTTGCCTTGCAGGATGAGATTACACTAAGCACCGTCGCCGCAATCGAGCCCAGCGTGCGCCAAGCCGAAATTGAACGCGCCAAGCGCAAACGCCCCGAAAATCTCGACGCCTACGACCTTGTGCTACGTGCTACCCCTTTGGTGGATACTGGAATGCCGGAAGGCGCGTCGCAGGCAATGCCACTCCTCGAACGCGCACTTTTACTTGAGCCGAACTACGCACTCGCGCATGGCCAAACGGCGTTTTGCAATGAGATACTGTATCTCCGAGCGGGAAGGCGCGAGGACAATCGCATAGCGGCGATACGGCACGCGCATATTGCAGTGGCGCTTGGCCCCGACGATGCACCAGCGCTTGTCTATGCCGCAATCGCGATTGGTCTTGTCGAACATAACCGTACGCTGGCTCAGGAGACGTTCGAGGCCGCTCTTGCAATCTCCCCGTCGGCAGCGTGGGCATATTCTTGGGGCGCGTTGATTTTGGGCTGGGGAGGGGAAGCAGAGCGTGCAATCGACTGGGGCGAGCGGGGCATCCGACTTAGTCCGTTCGATCCGTGGATTACCGCGGCGCTGCACGGCATTTGCATGGGTCACTTTCTTCGGGGTCGCTATGAAGATGCTGCGGTGGCCGCGCAACGGGCCATTCGTAGCAAACCAGGTTTCAGTGTCTCCCACATGTTCCTCGCAGCAGCGCTTGCTAAACTCGGTCGAATGGAGGATGCGAAAGCGGCTGCCGAGCGCGTGACACAACTTCAACCTAACTTCAGCAGCACCGGTCAGTGCTCCGCCATCGGTTGCGTGCCGGTGCTCGCGGGACCTCTTATCGAAGCAATGCGCGCCTCTGGTCTACCCGAATGACACCCACACGCCTGACTTGCAGGCCGCAGATGGCGCTGGGTTCTCAGCGGCGATGGGGCGCTGACGCGGAAGGCACGCAGCGTCCAGAATGGCGCTAATGCGCCTTTAAGATTAAGTGATTGTCTTTATTGCCGACCGTTACCGTCGCTTAAGCTCAGCGATGCGCAATGAATGTCAGATGCTAAAAATCTAGACAGACTTCGAGGCCGGGAAGGGCGCCGTATTCGATCCTTGGCTTTGGTATCCCATTCTAATCACGATTTGATGCCGTAGCGGCGGAAAGTCAGGGCCGCCATGCCGTGTAAGCCCCCGGCAAACGGTTTCGAAATGGTGGCATGATCATGACGCCGGGCTTGCTGCCTAGCGCCGGCAGCTTTGTTGGAACCTATTGAGAGATCAGCTGTTAAGACGAGTTAAGGGGATATCACGATTTCATGGAACAACGAGCTTTGCCTTCCGGCATTTCTGGCGCGAGTTCCCTCGAGCGTACCGGGAACGTCGAAGCTGACCGTGCGGCCCTGCTCTCCGGTAGCGAGTTGGAGGATTTCTTCGAGAATGCAGCCGTGGCTCTCCACATTGTCGCCAAAGACGGCACCATCTTGCGCGCCAATCGAGCCGAACTGGACCTGCTCGGCTATCCCCCGCACGAATACATCGGCCGCAACATCCGCGAAGTTCACGCCGATCCCGCGGCAATCGAGGACATTTTGGGCCGCCTTTCCCAGTACGAGAACATTCAGCATTATCGCGCCAGATTGCGCGCCAGGGACGGCTCCGCCCGCTGGGTTGAGATAACATCCAATGTGCGCACCGCCGGTGGACGTTTCCTCAACACCCGCTGCATCACCATCGACGTGACCGAAAAGGTCAAGGCGGAAGAGTTATTGCGCGAACAGGAACAGAGGCTTGCCCTCACCTATAACAGCGCCGGCGTGGGAATCGTGGAGGCTGACGCGGAGGGCCGGCTGCTGCGGGTAAACGGGCATTTGTGCCATCTCCTGGGCTATGCGCAGGAGGAGTTGATTGGTCGACCGGTTTTCGACTGGACCTATCCTGCCGACGTCGAGGCGGATCGCGCGAGATATCGCCAGCAGGTTGCCGGTGAGATCAAAAGCTACGCGATCGAGAAGCGGTTCGTACGCAAAGACGGGTCGCTGTTTTGGGCTGTCGTAACGTCCTCGAGTGTTCTCGACCGCAACGGTAAGTTTCGCTACGCGGTACGCGTGCAGCACGATGTCTCCGAGCGAAAAGAGATTGAGGCGGCGCTCGCCCGAAGGGCCGAGGAGCAGGCTGCGTTGCATCAACTGACGGAAATGCTGCAGCATGCCCACACCCGGCACGATGTCTACGAGGCCGCGCTTGACGCGATCCAGCGCGGGCTAAGATGTGAGCGTGCTTCGGTTCTGCTGTTGGAAGGCGACCGCATGAAGTTTGTGGCCTGGCGGGGTCTGTCGGACTCCTATCGGGACGCAGTGGAAGGGCATTCGCCGTGGTCCGCGTCGGATCGAGATCCGCAGCCCATATGCATTCCCGATGTGGGCCGCGCCAATCTCCCCAGCAGTTTGAGGCAGGCAATTCAAACAGAAGGGATCGGTGCGGTCTGTTTCGTGCCGATAATGGAAGGTGGGCGTCTGCTCGGCAAGTTCATGGCCTATTTCGACGAGCCGCACGATTGCCCAGCAGAAGAAATTGAAGTCGCCCGCACAATCGCGCGCCAGCTCGGGTTCGGCCTTGAGCGCTTCAGGGCACAGATAGCGACCCAGCGATTGGCGGCAATCGTGGAATCATCCCACGACGCCATCGTGAGCAAGGATCTCAACGGTATCGTCGCGACCTGGAACGCCGGTGCCGAGCGCTTGTTTGGGTATACCGCTGCGGAGATGATCGGCAAGTCCATCACCACTATCATTCCGAAGGATCGACTGAATGAGGAGCCGCTGATATTGGGGCGCATCCGCAACGGCGAACTGGTGGATCATTTCGAAACGGTTCGCCGCCGCAAAGACGGAACGCTGGTGGATATCTCTCTCACGATATCGCCGGTGCGCGATGCGTCAGGCCGCATCGTCGGAGCTTCCAAAATCGCCCGGGATATAACGGACAAAAAGATCGCCGAAGCGAAGATACAAGACAGCCAACGCCAGCTTGAAGACCTGCTCGCCGCCATTCCTGCCGCGATCTACACGACCGACCGCAACGGAAAGATCACCTATTTCAATGAGGCGGCTGTGCAACTCGCCGGCCGAACCCCTGTGATTGGGACCGACGAATGGTGCGTGACATGGAAGCTCTACTGCCCCGATGGTACGCCGCTTCCTCACGATCAATGTCCGATGGCCGTCTCACTTCGGGAAGGCCGGCCCATCCGGGGATATGAAGCGGTTGCCGAGCGGCCGGATGGGACCAGGATTCCTTTCATTCCCTATCCGACACCGATGCGGGATGCCGCTGGAAACATCACCGGCGCAATAAACATGCTGGTCGATGTGAGCGAGCGTAAGCAGGCTGAAACTCAGCAACGGATACTGCTCGATGAGCTCAACCATCGTGTGAAGAACAACATGATGATGCTGAAGTCCCTGCTTTCGGTGGCAGCCAGGACCAGCAAGAGTTCGGAAGCTCGAGCCGTTCTCGATGAAGCCAGCAAGCGGGTGGCGACCATGGCTGCCGCTCAGAGGGTCCTCTATGACACTCCCGACGCCGTAAACTTCGGCGCAGAGCCTTTTCTGGGAGCTGTTTGCGAGACGGCAAAGCAGATGTTTCCACCGGCCGTTCAATTGGTCTGCGAGGTAGATCCAATCAAACTGCCGAACGACATTGCAATGCCGCTGGCGCTTATCATCAACGAACTTCTGATCAACGCCGTAAAGTATGGCTTGTCGGCAAATGGGCGCGGAGTCATTCGCGTCTCCATCAGACGTAGCGATCAAGATGTCAGCGTGCAGGTCGAGGACGAGGGCCACGGCTTCGAACTGAATTCGGTGCGCTCGTCTTCCTCGGGCCTGCGACTCGTCGAAGGTCTGGTGCGTCAAATCGGCGGAAGGTTCGAAGTCAAGCGACACCCATCCAGATGCACCGTGACCTTTTCTCAGATGCCCCAGGAGAATGGCCTTGCGCCCTAAAGCAGCGATACCCGAGTCGAGCCAAAGCGCGGGGGCGAGCGGCTTCAGGCCTCAGGTGGTCTTCTCTCGAGACGATCTGAGCGGCGGACAGGCCGAAAGCAGGCCGAGCCAGATGATCTTGATCGTCGAAGACGACTATCTGATCGCTCTGGACATAGAGGCTGGGCTCCATGCCGCTGGCTTCCAGGTAGCAGGGCCGGCAACTACCGCCGATGAAGCAATTGGTCTTGCGCTTTCGATCAAGCCAGCGCTGGTCCTGATGGACATTCGCTTGCTTGGCAAGCGGGACGGCGTCGATGCGGCGCTGGAGTTGTATCGCGAGTTAGGTATACGGTGCATCTTTACAACTGCCCATGGCGACCGCGACGTCAGGTTTCGAGCGGAAGCTGCCAAGCCGCTCGGCTGGGTGCAGAAGCCGTATTCGATAGCGACTCTGATTGATGCCATCCGCAGTGGCTTTCAGGAGATCGAAAAGCATAGCTGAGGTTGGGGCTCTACCGCCCGGCCACGCCGGGAGGTATGTCCGCGCGGGCCTTTGACCGGCAGGCCAGACGCCGGCGTTGCCCCCCGGTGTTTTTCTAAACCCGCTCTAATTCAGGCGACGAGCCTGAATTTGCTCCTCGTCGGCTGTTTGCGCAGGCCAGGCTGCGAGTGCGCTGGCAGGGTCGCCATTCTTGCTCGACTGAGGCCTGAAAGTTTTAAGGTGATCCCGAGCTTGATCGGAGGGATCCTGTTGACCAGACCAAGCGACATTGCGCAGGACGCGCAACAGCGGGGCGCGAGTAATCGCCATGTTCGTCAATCTTCCCGCCAATTCGATCACCTCCTGCGCCGAGGGCGACGGAAGGCCTCATACAGGTCAAGCTCGCTTTCCGGACGGACGCCGTTGATCACGTCGCCGAGCAGTTCTCCCAGCACCACGGCATCGTCGAATCAGCCGAAAAAGCTGAGCAAATCCGACCGCACGTCGATCCTCGACGCTGCCAGAGAACTGTTCGCCGAGCATGGCTATGACGGTGCATCGATACGCGATATCGCAGGCCGCGCCTCGATCGATCCGGCGATGGTGTGTCAATGACCACGGAATCGGGACCCTGGTTTTTCATGTAAAAGGGACCCCGGTTTGTGGTTAGTGAAGGGCACGCCGGTTAGCGCCCGATCAGGCGAAGCTGGTCTGGGTTGCGCAGCCTGATCGGGTGCGGCTGATTGGCTTTTCGACTTCAGCTTTGAGATCGGCTTTTGAAGCGCCAGGATTCGTTTCCAGTCTCGACGATCTCGCAATGATGGGTAAGCCGATCGAGCAGCGCGGTCGTCATCTTGGCGTCGCCGAAGACGCTTGGCCATTCGCCGAATGCGAGGTTGGTGGTGATGATGACACTGGTGCGCTCATAGAGCTTCGAGACCAGATGGAAGAGTAACTGCCCGCCAGCCTGGGCGAAGGGCAGATAGCCGAGCTCATCAAGCACGACGAAGTCTAGCCGGGTCAGGTGATCGGCAATGCGGCCCGGGCGGCCGGAGCGGGCTTCGGTCTCGAGCCTGTTGACCAGGTCTACGACATTGAAGAAACGCCCGCGTGCGCCGTTGCGGATGAGTGAGCGGGCAATGGCGATCGCCAGATGCGACTTTCCCGTGCCTGTTCCGCCGACCAGGACGACGTTGCGCTGATCGGCGACGAAGGCGCCGCCGGCGAGATCGCGGATCAGGGGTTCGTTGACCAGCGTGTCGGCGAAGTCGAAGTCCTCGATGTCCTTGGCCAGCGGCAACTTGGCGACCGCGAGCTGGTATTTGATGGAGCGGGCCTGCTTCTCCGATATCTCGGCCTGCAAGAGATCACCGACGATCCTGGGCGGCTCGTGCTGTCGCTTGATGGCGACGCCCATGATCTCGTCATAGGCGCTACGCATTCCGTAGAGCTTCAGCGCTCCCATCAGTTCCAGTACTTCGGTGCGTTCCATGGCCGTTCGTCCTCCTGAGACTGTCATAGCGGGCGCAGTCGGCGACCGGCTCGTGAGCCAGCTTCAGCGCCTGGGGAATGGAAAGGATCATGCCCGGCGCCGGATCGCGGCTGCGGGCCAAGATGTTGAGGATCACCGCCGCCGACGAGACGCCATGCTCGAGCGCTTCCTGGCAGGCGGCCTCGACCGCGCTCAATCCGTCGGTCAGGACGCAGGTGAGGATCGACACCATCTGCCGGTCGCCGTCATCGGCCGCCCTTAGCTTGCGGCGCACCTTCTCCATGGCTGATGGCAGAACCCATTCCCGGAAAGGCGCGCCGTTGCGCAGGCCGCCCGGTTTGCGGGCCAGCACCGGCACGTAGTGCCAGGGATCGTAGACGACCTCGTTGCGGCCGAAAGAGCGTGCATGCTCGCCGACGACCGCGCCATCCTGGCGGATGACGATGCGGTCGGCATAGGCATGGATCTCGACCGGCCGGCCGACGGCGCTCGACAGCACCGAGTATTTGTTGTTGTCGAAGCGCACCGTGCAGGTCTTCGACACCGATGCGGGAATGCAGTGGAAGTCGTCGAAACGTCCGGCATAGGGAATGAAGCTGGCGCGCTCTTCCTCGAACACCTCCCAGATAGTCCGATCCCCCTGCTCGGGATGGCGATGCGCCTTGGCGTAGGCGACGCATTTGTCGGCCAGCCAGCCGTTCAAATCCTCCAGCGTCTTGAAGCGCAGCCTCGGCGTGAAGAAGCGCTCGCGCACCAGACCAACCTGGTTCTCGACCTGACCCTTCTCCCAGCCGGCCGCCGGCGTGCAGGCCTCCGGCTCGACAAGGTAATGCCCGCACATCTGGGCAAAGCGGCGGTTGTAGCGGCGATCCCTGCCGATGAAGATCGCGTCCACCGCCGTCTTCATGTTGTCGTAGATGCCGCGCGTGCAGGCGCCACGGAAGAAGGCGAACGCCCGGTCATGCGCGTCGAACACCATCTCCTGCGTCTCGCGCGGATAGGCCCTCACGAAGAACATGCGGCTATGGCAGAGCCGCATGTGCGCGACCTTCACTGTGACCGTCACGCCGTCGAGCAGGACGATCTCGTGGCTCCAGTCGAACTGGTAGGCCTCGCCGGGCGCAAAACTCAGCGGAATGTAGGCCTCGGCCGCGGCGCTGCCGCGATCCGCCTCCCAGCTCTGAGCATGCCGCCATACCGAACTGTAGCTGCCGTCATAGCCGAGGCCGCGAAGCTCCTCGAAGATTCGGATCAGTGTCAGCCGCTCCCGCTGAGACTTGGCCGCATTCGCCGATAGCAGCCGATCCAACTCGTCACGCCAGGCGCCCATCCGGGGATAAGGTTGATGCTTGCGCTCGTAGCGGAACTCCGTCTCGCTCGAACGCAGAACCTTGCGCACCACCTTCCGGGAGATCCCCAACTCCCGGCAGATCGCCTTGATCGACTTCCCCTGCACCAGCGACAAGCGCCGTATCTTTGCAATCGTCTCCACGACCAACATCCAAAACACAAATGCCTCCGATCAAACCGGAGGCATCTTGATGACCCCATCGTTAAGGGGTCCCGTTTGGACGAAAATCACCCCTCAAACAGGGTCCTCATTCCACGAAAAATCACACCTGAAGACCGCGATGACGCATGTTCGTGCTGACGCTGAAACGCAGCCGGACACGCTTCAGCCGGCGCTTTTCTTGCGCCTCGAGCTTCTTCTGGCGGCGCAATTCCGCCTGATATTCCACATGTTTGCGCGCCGCTTCCTTGCCGGCTAGATACTTCAGCCAGCGATCGAACGTGCACTTCCAAAGGCCGTGCTGACGACAATAGTTCGTCCGATCCAGACCGCTCTGACGCCATGCCTCGATGTGAACCAGCCACCAGGATTGCCGCGCGGCGTTCTCGAAATGTCTCAAATTCATCGGAGATCCTCCATGCTACGAAGGAACCCCACATGCTGCGATTTTGCACTATCCGCATTGGGTGCAGGGACCGGACGCTTACTCACCAAGTTGCGATGGCAAGATAAAAGCCCGCACATTGCGCGCTCGTACGGTCGTTGTATTTCAGTGAGTTACAAGGAAATTTCGCAATGTGTGCGCACTACCTGCACATCGCGGCAAGGATGATTCCTGAATTATATCCGTTGTTTGATGCAATGTGCGGTTCCTCCATCATCGGCAGGGGTTGAAGCCGAGAAGGGGCGAGTCCGAAGCGGAGCCGCCTGGCTCGGCCATGGGCTATCTATCCTGACATGAGTGCGCGAGCCGTCGTGCTACGGTACCCGGGATGACTCGGCATGAAAGGAAGAGGAGAGGTCACCACGTCCAGGATCAACCGCCGCGCCTTGCTGTTCCATTCCGGCGCCGCCGTCTTCGCCTCGACGGTGGCGGAAACGGGTCGCGCGCCTGAGCCGCCGCACCAATTCCGAGTGCCTCCCAACACGTTGCGGGCACTGATCGAAGCGCACATGACGGCATACGTCGGGTTCGTCAGGGCAGTCCATGAAATGGGTGGCAGCAGCGGTGACTGCGACAGGGCAAGCCGGGAGGAGGACAAAGTGCTGCTGGCTGTCTGCGCTTATCCTGCGGTCAGCGATGGCGATCGCTTCGCCAAGGCCCGATACCTTTTAGAGATCGAAGCCCGCGGCGAACTCGACCTGCCCACAGTACATTCAGGCTCTTCTTCGCTCGACGATGTCGAAGACATAAGACTGGCCGCGCCGGTTAGCGCCCCTGTCCACTCAAAGTTGGCCGTCTCGCTGGCAGTAGCGCGTCGAAGCTTCACCGGTCTCCGCTTTGCGCCGCATTGCAGCCCGTCAAGGCCGCCTCCGCTGCTTTCCAAAAGCAGACATCACAAGTGAACGCTCCCTGGTGTGCCGGACGAGACTGAGCGGGTTAACCTGATGGCCTACTTGCGTACACTGAAGCGACAAGCCGATCCCGCTACCCTGACCCCTGGTCGAACCCTGCCGGAGCTGGGTTAGGGGTTCGAAGCCGGTGGGACTGGCGTAAAGAACACCGTGTCAATGACGAGAAGCCATCGACAGTCGTATCGCTGATTGGGATGTCGCCGTTTTGCCCCTCGCGTTTGCTTTTCACATTAGTGAATGCTAAAACGCAAGCTGAGGGCGCGCATCCTCAGCGCAAAGTATGACTGGCCATGTGGCCTGCCGGTGCTCTGTGATGACGACCGTGATTGCCGTTTGGCAACTTCGGTGCACGACGATACGCACGGCTGGCCAGCGTGGTGGCCACGGCCGCTGCCCGTCACGGCGATGCGGTCGCCAGGGAATGCGCGGGATACTAGATCGACGTCATGATCTTGCGGCCGGGCGACCACCAGAAGGTCGTGTGATACCCTCAACGGGGACCAACTAGAGACCGACACGGGAGGAGCAAATGACTTTCAAGCATTGCCTGCTGGTCGGTGCCGTCACGTTGCTCTGCTTCGGATCTGCCCAGGCCCAGTCTGTGAAAGAAGCCATTGAATCCGCTAATGCCGAGTTCGTGAAAGCATACAACAGTAAGGACGCAGCCGGGGTCGCATCGCACTACGCGGATGATGCGGCTGCATTCCCGCCAGATATGGCGCGGGTCGACGGCCGCCAAAATATTCAAAAGTTATGGCAGGGCGCGATCGATATGGGAATATCGGAGCTCGCGCTTACCACGCGTGAGATCCAGGAAAGTGGGGATTTCGCTTTTGAGTCCGGGACTTTCTCCCTCAAAGCACCGGGCAAGGATTCGAAGCTCGTGGATGCCACCGGGAAGTATGTAGTGGTTTGGAAGAAGGGACAGGACGGCAGCTGGAAGCTCTACCGGGACATATGGAACTCCGATCCCGGGAAATGAAGGTTAGCATTCGATGGGGGCGCCTTATGATCACTATCATCGGCCCTTGCCAATTTCGTGGAGGTCATTTGCAGCTCGGCACCCAAGCGGATCACTCCGGGGAGCACAGGGTAAACTAGGCCTTGCGGCTGTAAGCCGTCACACCTCGCGGCGGTACCGGAGCTCTCAAAGCCGATCTCCTTCGAAATTCCCGGAACTTGAGTTAATATCGCGTGCCGAGGTACGGCCCTTGGGGGAACTGTCGTGGACATTGCCGCTTGGTTGCGACATCTCGGGCTGGAGCACTACGAGCAGGCGTTTCGCGACAACGCGATCGATGCCGAAGTTCTGCCCGAGTTGACCGACACCGACCTCCAGCAACTCGGCATTCTACTCGGCCATCGCAAGCGGCTCCTCAAGGCAATCTCAGAGCTCGGGCGGCCCACAGACCGCTCCAAGCCGAGCACTGTCGAGACCAAAATTCGACCTGGCGCCTCGGAACTGGTTGCCGAGCGCCGGCAGCTGACGGTCATGTTCGTTGATCTCGTTGGTTCGACGGCGCTCGCGTCGCGTCTCGATCCAGAGGATCTGCGTGAGATCATCGGGGCGTACCATAGCTGCGCGGCCGACACGATCGCCAGCTTCGGCGGCTTTGTTGCCAAGTACATGGGCGACGGCGTGTTGGCGTATTTCGGCTACCCGCAGGCACACGAAAACGATGCGGAACAGGCGGTGCGCGCTGGCCTCGCTCTCGTCGACAATGTCGGACGACTCGCGCTGTCCGAGGCATTGCGGGTTCGCGTCGGCATCGCCACCGGCCAGGTCGTCGTTGGCGATCTGATCACCGCCGGTGAGGGGCAAGAGCGAGGCGTCGTGGGCGAGACGCCAAACCTCGCCGCCCGCCTGCAAGCTCTTGCCGAGCCCGACGCGGTCGTGATCGGCCCGCAAACGCGGCAGCTCCTCGGCGATCTTTTCGAATACCGCGACCTTGGCGACTTGGAAGTGAAAGGCTTTCCGGAGCTGATCCATCCCTATCAAGTGGCTCGTGAGAGCGCTGTTGAAAGCCGGTTCGAGGCGCTGCATGGCGCGATGCTCACGCCGCTGGTCGGGCGTGAGGAGGAGGTCGACATGCTCCAGCGCCAATGGCATCGCGCGAAAAGCGGGGAAGGTCGGGTGGTGCTGTTGTGCGGCGAGCCTGGCATCGGAAAGTCGCGCCTAGCCATCGCGTTGCAGGAGCGGATCCAGAATGAGCCACACACCCGCTTGCGCTATTTCTGTTCGCCGCACCATCAAGACAGCGCGTTCCACCCCACCATTGCGCAGCTAGAACGTGCTGCCGGGTTGGAGCGCGACGACCCGCCTGATAGGAAGCTGGATAAGCTTGCGGCCCTGCTCGCCCCGGCTTTGCCGGAGGACGGGGCGCTGCTGGCCGAGCTGTTGTCGTTGCCGACCGAAGGTCGCTTCCCGCCTCTCCAGCTCACGCCCCAGCGTAAGAAAGAGAAAATCTTCGATGCGCTTCTCCGGCAGCTCGAAGTCCTGGCGAGACGAGCGCCGGTGCTGATGCTCTTCGAGGATGTGCATTGGATTGACCCCAGCTCGCGCGAACTGCTCGACCTAGTCATCGAGCGGGTGCAGCGCCTGCCAGTGCTGCTTCTCCTCACGTTCCGCCCCGAGTTTCAACCGCCGTGGACGGGGCAGGCGCACGTCACGGTTCTTGTTCTTAATCGGCTCGACCGTCGTGAAGGCGCTGCGCTGGTCCAGCGGGTCGTCGGTACCGGAGAGCTGCCGAGCGACGTTGTCGCGGAGATCATCGAGCGCACGGATGGGGTGCCACTGTTCGTCGAGGAGCTGACCAAGGCTGTGCTGGAGGGCGGCAACGCCAGGACATTGCTCTCAAAAGCTGCTGCGACTGCGTTGAACGTGCCCGCCACGCTACATGCCTCGCTGATGGCGCGGCTCGATCGCCTCGGTTCAGCCGTTAAGGAGGTCGCACAGGTCGGCGCGGTTCTCGGTCGGGAGTTCTCCTACGAATTGCTGGCAGCGGTCGCACAACGAGATGCTGCTGAGCTTAATGACACATTGGATCAGCTCGTCGGCGCCGGTCTGGTGTTCTGCCGCGGGACGCGGCCGCTGGCCACATACCTGTTCAAGCATGCGCTCGTTCAGGACGCAGCGTATGGCACGCTGCTGCGCGCTAAACGCCAGGAGCTACATAAGCGAGTCGCTGACGGTTTGGAGGAAAAGTGGCCAGAGATCACTGAAGCGCAACCCGAACTGCTCGCGCACCATCTTCAGGAAGCGGGGGATTGGGCGAGCGCGGTCGATCACTGGCAAAAGGCGGGAGGGGCCGCTCTGGCCAGAGCGGCTACCCGGGAGGCCGTGTCGCACTTTGCCAGTGCTATTGACTGCAGCAGGAGACTTGGCGACGTCCCCGGCGGCGCCGAACGGGTGACACGTCTCCATCTTGCGCTGGCCAATGCCTTGATGCAGGCAGAAGGGTATCGTTCTGAGCGCCTTGGGAAGACGCTTGAAGATGCACGTCTTGCAGCCGCGAAGACTGCATCGGTCGAATTGCAATGTGACGTTGCGCTTTCACTCGCTCCATTTTTTTATGCCGCTGGGCGCAATCAGGATTACCTGACCATAGCCGAAGAGCAGCTCGAAAACTGTGCCGATCTCCTTCCAACGGCCCATCTGAGTGGTCTTTGGGCAACAAAGGGGATCGCTCATTCCAACCGGGGAGAAGAGCCTCTGGCAGCGGAGGCCTTGCGGAAGGCCTTAGATCTGATTGATCGGGTTGACCCAAGTCATCGTATTTCGTTCGCCGGTGCGGATCAACGTGTCTCTGCCCAAGCATATTTCAGCGAATCGCTCATCATATTGGGTTTCTTTGATGCTGCAGTCGAAGAGAAAGAGCGCCTGATGCGCAATTGCGACCAGCTCGATAAGCCTTTCGACCTCGCGTGGAATCTTCTCGTGCAGTGCCAATTGTGCGCGCTGCTCGGTCAATACGAGGAAGTACTCGATAACGCTACGAAGATCATCGAGATTTGCGAACTGCATGGCTACACGGCCCGTCGAAGCAGCGGCATCAGGTGGCGCGGCCATGCCCGCTCGCATCTAGGAGAACTGGACGAAGGTATCGATGACGTCCGAGAGAGCATGATCGTTTGGCGTGGGCAGGGCGTCGTATTTCATACACCTGAGAAAACATGCGAACTTTGCGATCTTCTTCTGCGGGCCGGTCGCCTCAAGGAGGCATCGCAGATGCTTGATGATGTCGATACCCTCGTTTTCGATACAGACGAAGCGAGCTATCTGGCAGAATGCATGCGGCTCCGTGGCCAAATCGCCGCGGACAGTGGTGACTTAGCTGGTGCCGCGCGCCTATTCGAAACAGCGATTGCTACTGCCCGTCGGCAGCAAGCAAGATTCTTCGAGCTGCGCGCCACAACGCAACTAGCACCAGTTCTCGCGCGACAAGGTCGCGTCAATGACGCCGAGACGCGGCTACGATCCGTGATCGAGGCGTTTGAAACCAGATATCCAGTCGTCGACCTCATCGCAGCGCAAAGGGCGCTGGACTTGCTGTGTCAAATGCGACGCAAGCGCCCCCGTCTAGACTAACTGTAGTGGAACGAGGAGTGAGACGCACGACGCCGGAAAGCAGACATTGTTGAAGGATTATGACGCGGCCGCGATTGCCACCCGGCTCCCGTCATTCCGGCAAGCCCGCCGACGCAAGCCCTCCTTCAGATGATTGTGATCTTTATTCTGCCCGTACGCAGGTCGTGATATCCAGTACTTCATGCTGGAGTACTTTAAGTTCTTTCCATTAGGCTGCGGACCTCACTTCGCACGGTCGAGCGAGTGCGGCGGAGGACGAACGCCTGTCCTTCAAGATTGCCGGTTCTTATGCTAATTTACGAGCCGCCAATGCTCGCGTACGGCCCATTCTTCAGCAGGCTAGGAGCGCGCGATGCCCCCGGTGAACGAGACATCCTTCGAGACGGCTCTGGGCGAACGTGTCCAGGATATGGTTGACGCTTGCACGCGATGTGGCAAGTGCGTTGAGGTTTGTCCAAGCGTAGCGCCCGCCGGCATCTCGGACGCGAGGCCCGGAGACCTCATCGGCGGTGTTCTCGATCTTGTGCGAAACGGTAGCGGTCCGGAAGCGTCCCGCAAATGGGCAGCCGCTTGCATGCTCAGTGGAGAATGTATCAAGGCGTGCGATTACGGCGTCAATCCGCGCTTTCTCCTCGCAATGGCACGCCTCGGTGTTGCGAAGTCCGACAAAGAGCTTACTGAGAGACGCATGATAGCCGTCGAGAGGTACCGCGAGGTCAGCCGCGGTGTGACGATGCTGTCGCGCTTGCAACTCGAGACGGAAGTCCTGGAACGGCTCGGCCAAAAATCAGCGTCGGTATCCATGCCCGCCGAGCCGGCGGATTTCGTGTTTTACACCGGCTGCAATGTGCTGAAGACGCCGCACATTGCCTTGCTTGCGCTCGATATCATGGATGTGCTCGGCGTCACTTACCGGGTCATGGGCGGTCCCAGCCATTGTTGCGGCATCGTGCAGCTCAAGTCCGGTGATGCCGAGATGAGCGGTCGCATGGGGTCGAGCTCGATGGAGAAGTTGTCGCACTCTAGGTTGGGACAGGTAATCACCTGGTGTCCGACCTGCTACGTTCAATTCACGGAAACCATCCTGCCGACAGTAGAACGACAGCGCGGCTCCCGCCCGTTCGAGATGAACCCATTCCTAAGATTCCTCGGCCAGCGGCTGGCGCAGTTAAAGCCGCATCTCCAGCACAGGCTCGAGATGCGCGTCGCGCTGCACAAGCATCCTGGCGTAGCGGGGATCGTGGAGGCCGCCACCGAAATCCTTAAGATGGTCCCCGGAATCTCGCTTGTCGATCTGAACCAGCCGGCTGTGGGTCTGCAGAGCGTGCATGTCGGTGTGCTTCCAAAGTTCAAGCGCGAGCTGCAGCTGAGAGAACTTGAAGCGGCGCGTGCTGCGGGTGTCGACGCCTTGGTTGCGGTTTATCATTCCGATCATCGCGAACTGTGTGCCCACGAGCGCGATTGGCCATTCCGCATCATCAATATCCTTGAAGTGGTTGGTGAAAGCATGGGGCTGCATCGGCACGATCGCTACAAAGAGCTCAAGGTCATGCAAGACGCCGATCAGATCGTCAACGAGTGTCGGGACCTCATAGCAAAGCATTCCCTCGACCCCCAAGATGCTCGTAATTTCGTTGTCAGGGTGCTCTTGGGCGATCAGCCGCTTCCTCTGAAGACCAGCACGCCAGGTTGAATTTTGGCTTCCTGGCCAACGTATCGTTTGGGGACCGTGGCAATTTGGTCGGTTCCGGAGGAGGCGGTGCTGTCAGCTGTGGGGCGCGCTTTCTACGCATCGGGCAATCAGACACTTAGCTTGGATACGGATTGCCGACTGGCTTGATATCGAGCAGGCGGAGCCCCAATCTCCGGCCCAGGCGACGAGTTAGGATCAGGACCTCTCATGTACGGCGTCCTGCGGCGATTTGTGCCGGGCCAACGCAACCTGCGGGGCTGTCTTTTGCGATCCCGGTGCTTTCCCAACTTGCTGCGCCAGCCCGGAGCGCTATTCCGGCAAACCCGCCTTTCTCAAACCTTCTGAAAACAGAGCCATATCGGCCGCGCGCCTGATTGAAACGACCTCGGCGAGATTGGAAATTCGTTCGCTAGGGTCGAGGGCGAGAATTCGCCTCACCACCTTTTGCGCATCCTCGGTCCGGCCGGCGAGAGCATAGCTTGCAGCGGCGAAGCGCAACGACGCCAAAAAGTCCGGCTTTTCCCGTAGCGACCTTTCCGCCCAAGATGATGCCTCCTCAAATCGACCAGCCAAGAGATGAGCCATTGCAACCGCATTCAGCATATCGAACATGAACGGGTCGACTGGACTCATGCGTATCGCGGTAGCCAAGCGCTGGAGGGCGCCTTCCGTATCACCGAGGTCCGCTCTGACCCAGCCGCTGAATAGCCACGCGGTAGCCAGGTTCGGATTGAGCGCAAGCGCGCGATCAATAAACGCTGCCCCGCTATTGTAGTCGCCAACGACAAACGCGAGCGCTTCCCCGCCCAGTGAGAGCGCAACCGCGTCATCCCTGCCCAAATCCACTGCCTTCAGAGCCAGACGTTCTGTTTCGACGGTTTCCTGCTCACGATCGGCCATCCAGCCGTTCGCCTTGCGCATGACAGCACAGAACGCGGCCATGCCGTATGCCGAGGCGAATTCAGGGTCGAGTTCGATGGCTTTGTAAAACAACTGAAGGGCGTTCGCGGTGGATTCCCTGGTCAATTGGTGGAGGCTTGCTATTCCGCGCAGATAGTAGTCGTAGGCGTCAAGGTGCTCGGTCGGCTTGCGCTTGGCCCGCTCGATCTCTGCCTGTTCCAGTTTCGGAGCGATCGCTCCGACGACGCTCCGGGTCACTTCCTCCTGCAGGTCAAAAATGTCCTCTAGCCCGCCGTCGAAACGGTCGGCCCATAGATGTGCTCCCGTTGTCGCGTCGATAAGCTGCCCGGTGATACGAACTCTGCTCGCCGCTTTGCGCACGCTCCCTTCAAGGACGTAGCGCACACCAAGCTCGCGTCCGACCTGCTTGATGTCCACCGCCCGGCCCTTGTAGGTAAAGCTCGAGTTGCGCGCGATGACGAACAGCCAGCGCGTCCGGGATAGCGCGGTGATGATCTCCTCGACCATGCCGTCAGCGAAGTAGCCCTGCTCGGGGTCGCCACTCATGTTGTCGAATGGCAAGACCGCGATGGACGGTTTTTCGGGAAGCGTCAGCGCTACCCTTGTGGAGGATAGCGAAGCGGGTTTCGCTCGACTGACCCGATAGGCTCGCACCGCCTCCACGATGTTGTGGACCTGATGGCTGCCGAGGTCGTTGTAGGCATAATCCAGTTTGCCTTTGACCTGCTCGTAGACGTTGCTCGCGATGCAGACGCCGCCAGGTTCTGCAAGCTTCTCGAGCCGCGCGGCGATGTTCACGCCATCACCGTAGATCGTATCGTCCTGTGCAATCACGTCGCCCAAATTCACGCCCATGCGGAAAGTCATGCGCTTGTCTTCGGGCAAACTTGCATTGTGAGCGGCCAATACCTCCTGAGCTTCGACCGCACACTGCACCGCGTGGACTGCACTGGCGAATTCGACAAGAAGGCTGTCGCCAGCGGAACCGACGATGCGTCCGTGCGACTCTGTGATCTTGGGCTCGATCACTTGGGCGAGAAGTCTCTTCAGATGCGCAAGCGTGCCAACCTCGTCGGCTCCCATGAGGCGGCTGTAGCCGACGACGTCGGCAGCAAGGATTGCGGTGAGGCGTCGCTCCATGCTCGTGTCCTGCCTGTTCCGTAGGCCGAAGCTCCGGGCGGTGAGCGTATTCCAGTCCTACCTCCAATGCGAGCGTGCAGTGCCGGAGCCGATAAAGTGCGACCGCGCTAGAGGTCGCGTCTAGCCAGAGAGCCGCCGTTGCGTATAGACGATCGACATACTTGTCACTCACGCAGCCCGGCCTTGGCCCTCCTGGAAGCACACACACATCGCCGGTTGTGTGGTACCGCGGACCCGAGGCGGCTCCAGGTCGAGCCGATCTAAATGAAGCAGCCCTCCTGAGTCTGTGCTATGTCGGAGGTGAAGGAGGGGCAACGTGAGCGAGACCCGCAAGCTTGCGGCGATCCTGGCCGCCGATGTCGTCGGATACAGCCGACTGGCTGGCTTGGACGAAGACCGGACGCTCGCCCGCCTGCGGGCACTCCGCAGCGACCTGGTCGATCCTACCATCGCGGTACACATCGGACGCGTGGTAAAACGCACCGGTGACGGGGCCCTTGTCGAGTTCCGTAGCGTGGTCGATGCCGTCCGATGCGCCATCGAGGTGCAGAACGCCATGCTCGAACGCAACGCCGGGGTGCCGCCCGATGGACGTATCGAGTTCCGCATAGGTATCCATGTTGGCGATGTCGTCGAGGAGGGCGACGGTGACCTGATGGGCGACGGCGTCAATATTGCCGCTCGCCTGGAAGGTATCGCCGAACCTAACGGGATTTGCCTGTCGGGTGCGGCATATGAGCAGGTGCGCGACAAGCTGAAGGTTGATTTCGAGGATATCGGCGAAAAAGAACTCAAAAACATTGCGCGGCCGGTGCGAGTCTATCGCGTGGCCTTAGACCGTCACATCGCAAGCGTGTCGACAGTGCCCGACCCTTCCGGCGGAAAACTGGCGCTGCCCGACAAGCCGTCGATTGCTGTCCTCCCGTTCCAGAACATGAGCGGCGACACCGAACAGGAATACTTCGGCGACGGGATCGCGGAGGACATCATTACCGCCTTATCCAAGCTGCGGGGCTTCTTCGTTATCGCGCGCAATTCGTCCTTCGCGTACAAAGGCAAGGCGCCAGATATCCGTCAGGTCGCGCGCGAGCTGAATGTTCGCTACGTACTGGAAGGCAGCGTTCGCAAGGCGGGTGATCGATTGCGGGTAACTGGCCAGCTTATTGACGCGGCCAGCGGCAATCACATCTGGGCAGAGCGCTATGACCGCCCCGCGTCTGATATTTTCGCAGTGCAGGACGAGATCACTCACAGCGTTGTCGCCGCGATAGAGCCGCAGATTTACGCAGCTGAACGCCTTCGCCTTCAAAGTAAGGCGCCAGAGAGTCTCGACGCGTGGGGCTGCGTTGTCCGAGCGATGCCTTATATCTGGACATGGGTAATCCAAGACGAGGACACTGGCATCAGCCTTTTGAAGCGAGCGATTGAGCTCGATCCCCACTATGCACGCGCTCGCAGCCTGCTCGCGTGGGCCTTCGCCACCCGTGTAATTTCCGGCAATTTGGAGTTTGAGTCAGGCATATCCAGTGCCCTCGCGCTTGCCCAGGGCGCGATAGACCTCGATCCCGACGACCCATGGGCCCATTTCGCGGCAGGTTACATATCAGCGTTTTCGAGACGATTTGGGCCGGCGGTGGAGGAACTGAACGAGGCACTGCAGCGTAACCCGAACTTTGCATTCGTCCACATAATCTTGGGGGTAGCCTACGGCTATGCGGGGCTTGCTGAAGATGGCCTCCGCCAGCTCGAAATTGCGCGACGATTGAGCCCCCTTGACCAAACCCAAGCAGCCAATCTTTCGGTCGAAGGCCTTTGCCATCTGGTCGCCGGCCGCTACGCCGAAGCGGTGAGAGCTGAACGTCGGGCCGTACTGATGAGACCAAACTTTGGAACCGCTTGGCGTACACTCACAGCAGCCGCAGGACTGGCCGGTGATCTGGAAACCGCACGACAAGGACTAGTCGAATGCAAACGGCTGCAGCCGAATCTCAGCATCGACTGGGTCGAGAAATACCACCCATTGATACGGTCAGAGGACCGTGCCAGATATATCGAAGGCCTACGAAATGCAGGCCTGGAATAGTCACCTGCCAACTGGTTCGTCACTGAAGAAACTGCTAATATTCGTTTTGGGCTCACCAATCGGTCAGCAACGCTTGGCGGGTTGATGGCGACAGCTGACACCCAGGGGACGGCATGCGGTGGGAGCGGGTGCAGGGCGTACTAACGGGCCGTCATGCGACGCCCATCCGCTCCTATGGCTATGAGTTCGCCTTCAGCGGGCGGCGGGCTTTTCGTTATAGCAGAAAGTCAGTCACAAATGCGGGAATGTGAGCGCCGTGGTCCGCAAGAGCGGTCGTCGCGTCGTCTGGCAGCGTCACGTCCGCATGTGGAGCGAAGTGATCGCCCGCGCTGGCGGCCACAAGAGCCACGCCAAAGGTGGTTGGCGGATTATGGCTGGCAGCTTGATCGGGGAGCTTTCCCAGCACATCGGCGGGAATGGGGAATGAGGTTGGTTTACCTGACATCTTGTCCTCCTTACGCGACACCCCACATCTGACTTTAGAATCAACTAATATTAAAAAACAAGATTCCTTTGGTCTGACTCGGAACACCGCTGAAGGCTAGCGAGTTGTATCGGGAAGTGGTCGATCCCTCAGGGATGTAGCCGCTGATTGATCGCAGGATAGCCCGTCGCCCTTCCTCCCCTTCGGCGACGGGCTTTTATTTTCTTAAACAGGAACCATAGACGTTTCGTGGTTAACCGTGGTCGTCCGCACCCAACAGAGGCACGCAGACGGTTGGGAGTGATTATCGCGCGTTCGCCCAGAACGAGGGAAGGAAGTGCGTCATGCCCTTCAACGATTCTTCACGCGTCCATAAGAACGCGCCAACATCAAACACCTTACAGCTAGGTCAACGGGTGATCCGAAAGGACACTTCAGAAGGCCGCACAGTGGTTGGCCGATGCCAGAGAGATCAAAGTCAGATGGGATCGAGGCGCGACGAGCTATTATCGTCGCCGTGTGAAAGGGAACGTGCTTCACGCGCCAAAGCCGCCTGCCGTCCCGAGAGGCTTGGTTTCCTGGGGCTATCTGAGTTCCGACGATCTGGACATGCTCACCCAGGCTTTCACGGCACACTGCTTGGCCTACGGCATTCACGCCGGCAAAGAACGGGACGACGTGGCGCGACTTATCGTATGTTTTTCATAACGGGCATAACGACTGCCGGTGGCTTGAAAACGGTATTGGCCGCGTCGAGGCTGGTTCATTAACGGCAAAATCGCAGGGCGGCCCTATTGCCACGAATGCCGCGGCGCCGGCCGCGATGATCGGAACCTCCAATTCACCAACCATGCACTGACGCCAGACCGGCGCAAAGGCTGGATGCCTTGCTCATAATAGGCGTTTCCGGCCACAGCTGAACTCACGCGCCAGGGCCCGATAGCCGGCAAACTGGTGGCGATTGCCCATTCGGGATACGTGCGCGGTGTGGGACGAGGAGACGAACGCTCGCTGGTAATCGCTAAACTCACGCAGTCGGCTGTTTGCTACAGAACCGGGCGATTTGGCCGCTTCGGTTCCGGCAAGCTGTCACACGGGTTTGCGGCCAATGCGGCTAAGCGCCAACCTCTTAGGCACAGGGACTTCAGTGCCAGTATCTCATTGCGGCCATCAGTCGCTCGACCTTTCTTCGGGCAAGCAGATAGTCGGATCTATTCGTTCGATAGTCTTCTTTTTTCGCTTTCCTGCCGGATTCCGTCAGGCATTGCCCTCCTTCTGGCCTTACGGGGAAACACTAGCTGCCGACACATCGCGCGAGAACCAATTGGGGGGTTGTGTAGAACGATATATCCCGGTGGCACCTGGCTGCGCAGCCCATCAAGCGTGATGAAGCTGATATGCCTTCGGTCTTGCTCGAACTCGCACGAGCCGAGGGGCATGCGTTCTGTTGCGCGTCTCGAACTCGATCGTGACTTTCAGCGGCTCCGCCTGTTCGACCGCAGCTTGCCGGCTATAGGTCAGCCATCCATCATTATTCGCAGCAAGAACTCGCAGCGCGCGACGACCGAAAATGTCGGCTTAGATGCGCCCGGCGAGAGCATTAGTGAATAGGCACAGAGCACCGCGATCAGCAGGCAGGCCCTGCACATGATGAAAAACCACGACGGAAGAGCCAGACCGCACTGGCGGCCATGGCGAGGCCGATTGCGGCGATGTAGAGCGGGACGAGCACCCTGGCAGGGATCGAGCCCGCGACCTTCGGTTTACAAAGCCGCCGCTCCTTCGAGTTCGGCGATCATAGCACCCCAGGGCGGTCTGACCAACGCTGCCACCACTCTCACCTCAACTATGCAGCCTTCGCCGCGTGGATAGCGTGAAGAGCCTCTGGCTTTAGGTGCGTGTATCGTCGCAGCATTTTCCAATCTTTGTGCCCTGTAACCAGCGCCACCTGTTCGATTGTGAACCCAGCTTCGAACAGGCGGCTCGTTGCCTCGTGCCGCAAGTCGTGAAAATGAAGGTCGTGGATGTCCAACTCAGCGCACCCTCGTCGAAATGCGGTCCCGACTGACTTGTGATTGAATGGGAAAATTCGATCATCGTCATTGCTTCGCCTTGCGCGCTGCTCCTCAACAATGGCCCACGCATCGTATCCAGTCGCCGCGAACAGCGGGATGCGCTGATTGTTGCCTTTCTTGTTGCGGGGGTCTTTCCGGTCGCGGATGAGAAGCATCCGCGTCCTATTCTCCAGGTCGGACCAACGAGCGCTGCAAATTTCCTCCTGGCGCATCGCGGTTGCAATGGCGAAACGTATAATCCGGCCAACCGGCGCTATCTGGAGCGGGTTTAAATCGAAGTGAGCGATTAGCCTGTCGAGTTCATTCTGCGTGGGCCGCCTGTCGCGCTCAAATCCTTTGCCGACAAGGCCGAGGCGCTTAAGTGCGATACGCGCAAGATCGACGGGTTCCACTTTGACCGGTAGACCGTGGACGGCCGCAGCATGAGACAGCACAAGTTTTATAAAGCCGATGTCTATGCCAAGAGTCATCGGTCCAGCACCTTGGGCGGCCCGGTCGCGACCAAAACGAATGAGCCGTTCGCGATCGAGCGCCGCGACGTTGCACTTCCCGAGATGTCTTTTCAGCATAGCGAGGGCCGCAGCCTTGGAGCGGCGAGGGGACTTGCCTACATCGCACATGTCGTCGATATGAAGGTCTATGAGTTCGCCGAAAGTTTTCAGGCGCGCTATACGGGATTTCGTCGGCGTCTCACCGCGATCGACCTGGCGCTCGGTTTCGGTCGCCCAGCGGCGTGCGTCGTCTCTTCGCAGGAAGGTCTCGCTGATGTAGCGACCTTTGCGACGGACTTGCACACGCCAGGAACCGGACGAGAGCTTCGTGTAGGTGGCCATTTTTTCGTGTGCGCTCCGTGTGCACTGAGAGATCGAAACGTGGCGAAAAGGGGCGTATTCCGGCGTAAATTCGTGTGCACTCGACAGGGTCTAACGATTTGATGTTAAAGAAAAAATGCTGAAAAATCAAGAGCATAGGATAGCCGTTGCGCCCATGATGGACTGGACGGACCGGCATTGCCGGTTCTTTCACCGTCAGCTGACGCGTCGCACGTTGCTCTACACGGAAATGGTGGTGGCGGACGCAGTCATCCATGGCGCACGCGAGCGCCTGCTCGGCTTCGACGGTGCCGAGCATCCGGTTGCGCTTCAGCTTGGCGGTTCGGATCCGCGAAAGCTTGCCGAAGCGGCGGTGATCGGCGAGGCGTTCGGTTACGACGAAATCAATCTTAATGTCGGCTGTCCGTCCGACCGCGTCCAGTCGGGCACTTTCGGCGCCTGCCTGATGAAGACGCCGGTGCTGGTCGCCGAATGCATCGCGGCGATGAAGGCGGCGGTGAGAATCCCCGTTACGGTCAAATGCCGCATCGGCGTCGATGACCAGGACCCCGAACCCGCTCTCGACACGCTCGCAGACGGCGTGCTGACGGCCGGCGCCGATGCGCTCTGGGTGCACGCCCGCAAGGCGTGGCTGGAGGGGCTTAGTCCCAAGGAAAACCGCGAGATCCCGCCGCTCGACTATCCGCGCGTCTATCGGCTCAAGACCAGGAAGGCCAACCAATTCATCGGCATCAACGGCGGCATTCAATCCCTTGACGAGGCAGAGGCGCACCTCGCTTATGTCGACGGCGTCATGCTCGGCCGCGCGGCCTATCATACGCCCGGCATCCTCACCGGCATCGATGCCGCATTTTACGGCGAGGCGCCGGTCGCTTTCGACTACGAGGCGCTGATGGACGCCATGGCCGCTTACGCCGCGCGTCACATCGAGAAGGGCGGACGGCTCGGCCATGTCACGCGCCATATGGTCGGGCTGTTCCACGGTCTCCCGGGCGCGCGCCGCTACCGGCAGATTTTGTCCACCGACGCCAACAGACCCGGCGCCCGGCCAGAGGTGCTGAATACGGCGTTCGCGGCAATAGATTTCGTGGCGGCGGAAACCGAAGCCGCTTGAGGCGGATCGGCGGCAGAGCATTTCACCGTTCCACAGAAACGGCGAACCGCTCCATCTGTTTGTCTAGACGAAATTCGGGGCGGATAAGCGGGAATCTAGTCGCGCAGGATCATCCGGTCACCCCGCACCTCGAAACCCGACAGCGAGCCGATGAAGTTCATGCCGAGCAGGCTTTGCTCGAGCATGCCGGGCGCCGCGACCATCACCGGCATATCCTTGCGCACGATGCCGCCGATCGCCATCTCGTCGGTCCTGACCGTTGCCGCACGCGCCATGCCGTTGGCGGTCGAGACGTCCACGGTGTAGCTGAGCGCCGCTGGGTTGAAGCCGGCCGCCTGGGCGTCCTCCGCCGTCAGCACCGTGCTGGTCGCGCCGGTGTCGACCACCGTGCGCACCGGCCTGCCGTTGACGAGGATTCGCGCCTCGAAATGGCCATTGCCGGCCTTGTCGAGCGTCACGGTGGCACGGCCACTATCGACGCCAAGCGCCAAGGGGCTTCCCGGAACAAGGCCGGCGGTGACGCGGCTGACAACATCCTGCAGCTCGTAGCGGTACTGGTAGCCGGCGATCAGCGCCAGCACGATTGCCGCCCAGACGCCGAAGTTGCGCGCCATGTCACCGAGCGGCCGGCCAGAGCGAATAAGGCTGGCGCCGATTACCGCCACCAGGACTCCAACCCAGATCAGCCTGCTGAAATCGTTGTTCTCGATGCCGAAGGTGCGGCCGGCGGAATCATTCATCATCAGCAGGATCAAGCCGGCGCCGATCACCAGCATGACGACCCAGAACAGACGATTCATGGCCAGCCCTTTCTTACAGCCAGCTCTTTCACAGCACGCCGCGCTCGCGCGCCATGCGGGCGCGCCGCGTCTCGCGGCGGGGCCGGCGTTCGACCGTCTCCAGCCGCGCCGGCAACTCGGCCATGACTGCACGCCGGACTTCCGGCGTCATCGCGATCCACCCGGCGATCTCATCGCGCGTGCGGCCGCAACCGAAACAGAAGCCGGTTTTCATGTCGATGGAACAGACGAGTATGCAGGGAGACTCGATGGCGGTCATGCTGTTCTCTTGCCTTCACTCCACATGGTGCAACCGCAACGCCAATGCAAGCCCTTCGCGATGCGCCGTCGACCGGCGCTTTCGCGGCATTGCCGGGCGGTTGTCCCAGGCGGTGAAGGCGGCTATGCCGCTGGCTGTTCCTGCAAAGAGACCGCATTCGATATGACCACAAAGCCTTTCGACGATTTCCGCACTCTGCTGGCAACGCTGCCGCCGGGGGACGCCGCCGCCGAAACCCGCGTTCGCACCCTGTTTGCCAAGGCCGACAAGCCGAAAGCTTCGCTTGGCCGGATTGAAGATGTCGCGGCATGGCTCGCCGCTTGGAGCGGGCGTGCGCCGCCGGCCGTCAATCGTCCGCTTGTGGCGATCTTTGCCGGCAACCACGGTGCCGTTCGGCATGGCATTTCGCCGCGGCCGGTTTCGGCGACCGCCAATGCCGTCGAACTCTGCGCCGCCGGAGGTGCAGCGATCAATCAGATCAGCATCGCCAACGATCTCGGCCTGAAGGTCTTCGACCTGGCGCTGGATATTCCGACCGGGGACATCACGGAAGAAGCGGCCCTCGATGAGCGCGGCTGCGCCGCCACCATGGCCTTCGGCATGGAAGCGGTCGCGGGCGGCGCCGATCTTCTTTGTCTTGGCGATCTGGGCGTCGGCAATTCAACCATCGCGGCCGCGCTCAGCGCTGCCCTCTTCGGCGGCAAGGGCTCCGACTGGGTTGGACCTGGATCGGGGGCGGACACGGCGATGATGGCGCGCAAGGCCGAAGCGGTCGACCGGGCGCTTGCTTTCCACGGCTCCGGTCTCGGCGATCCGCTCGAGGCCTTGCGCCGCGTCGGCGGGCGCGAGTTCGCGGCAATCTGCGGCGCCATTCTCGCAGCCCGCATGCAGAAGATTCCTGTGCTGCTCGACGGGTTCGTCGCGACGGCTGCCGCCGCGGTTCTGCACAAAGCCGATCCTTCCGCGATCGACCACTGCCTGCTCGCCAGCCTGTCGCCGGAGCCGGGCCAAGCCAAAGTCGCCGAACGGCTTGGGCTCGAGCCACTGCTCGATCTTGCTGTCAGTCACGGCGAAGGAGTTGGGGCTGGACTTGCCGCCGGTCTCGTCAAGGCCGCGGCGCTCACGAGCTCCGGTATGGCGGCGGCGGTTCGTGGCTGAAGCACGTGTGCAGAAATCGGCTGCAGGTTATCGGGGTAGGGAGTCAACGCCGGAGCTTGGGAATACGATAGACGACAGCGATATATTTTGGATTGGATCGCCTTCCAACTACCGAGCCTCCGAGACGTTCTGCAATCTTTCTGCTAGCGATGTTTTCTTCCGCGACAGGATAGTCAAAACTGTCCGGCGCGAGTTTCTCCGACGCCCATGCAACCACGGCGGCGATTGCCTCCGGCCGATGCCCTGTCCTTGAGCGCCTTCCTTGAGCCAGATTCCAAGTTCGGGAGATACCGTGTTTGCCGCATGCAGGCCAACAAGCCCTAGACAACGACCGTCTTGCGAACGCCGCACAACGAAATGCAGGTCCGATCCGTCGAGGATCGGTTCTAACCAAGACCGCCAGACCGCGCCAAATGCGGCCGACGATCGTGGCGGTTCCCACTGCATGAAGCGGGTGATTGAAGGCGTAACACAGGCGTAAAGCTCTTCGGCATCACCGGGCGTAAATAGCTTGAGGGATAGGCGTTCCGATTTGATCTCGGTGCGGCTTGGATCCCAATCAGTGATCGTCATCTCAGGGGGCAATTTTGTCATATCGGACCGAAGGACTCAACGCCGCCGGGCGGCGACAGCCTTGGTCGGCAGCGCGGGCAATTCCTCCATCACTCGGCTCAGCGGGAAGATGGCGATGGCCTCGGTGCCTTCGCGCAGCTTGGAGTGCAGCTCGAACTCGCCGCCATGCATGTCGAGCAGACCCTGCACGATCGGCAATCCGAGGCCCGTTCCCTGTTCGGCGCTCTTGATGGCGATCGAGCCCTGGCCGAAGGCGGAAAGCACCACTGGGATTTCCTCTTCCGGTATGCCGGGGCCGTTGTCCTTGACCGAGATGTACTGACCGCCGCCCGCCGTCCAGCCGACGCGCACACGCACTTCGCCGCCCGACGGCGTGAACTTGATGGCGTTGGACAGCAGATTGAGCGCGATCTGCCGGATGGCACGCTCGTCGCCGAACAGGCGCGGCAGCGCGGTCTCGAACTCCTGGATGACGCGGATGTCCTTGTTGCGGGCTCTCAGTTCCATCATATGGCAGCAATCCTCAACGATCGTCACCAGCGCCACCGGCTCCTCGTTGAGCTGGTAGCGGCCGGCCTCGATGCGCGACAGGTCGAGGATCTCATTGATCAGATCGAGCAGATGCTGGCCGGATTCGTGCACATCATGCGCATAATCGCGATAGGTCGGGTTGTTCATCGGCCCGAGCACTTCATTGGCCATCACTTCGGAGAAACCGAGGATGGCGTTGAGCGGCGTCCGGAGCTCATGGCTCATCGAGGCGAGGAAGCGCGACTTCGCCAGATTGGCGTCCTCGGCGCGCCGCCTGGCCTCGTCGGACATGGATTTGGCAGTCTCCACCTCGGCGATCAGCGCGTCCTTCTCGGAGCGGAAGGAGAGCAGCATCCAGGATGACTGGTTGAGATGGCGCGCGACGTAGCCGAAGAAGGGCAGGGCAGCGACCAGAAGCGCCGCCATGATCCCTTCGATCGGCATCCACAGGCGCAGGACGGCATAGACATAGACCGCGACGGGAACGGCGAAGGTCGCCAATAGCGCGCCCCCGAGGGACGATGCCATCACAGCAGTCGTCGCCATGGCGACCAGGAGCACCATGGCCTTGACGACATGGAACTGGTCGACCTGGCATGTGGAGCAGCCCAGCCAGGCGAACCAGGCCCAGCCGAGGCCGCAAAGCGAATGGCCGATCAGGAAATCGCGGCGCGTCTGCACAGGGTCGAGTTCGGCCGCTTCCGCGCGCTCGACGCGCCGCGCCATGAAAGTGACGATAGCGTAGCAAAGCAGCATGAAGAGAGCCCAGACGGCGACCTGGTTGCCCAGGCCCGCGAAGCGGCCGATGGCCGCTACTACAAGCACAAGCAGAGGAATCGCCGCCGCACTGACCACCATGGCGCGTGCATGCAGCTTGAGCAGTTCGCGGTCGAAATCGAGGCTGCCGGCCTGCTGCGAAAGACGGTCACGCGTCCTGCGCACCGCGCGAGCCACATCGCTGTTGCGATGCGGTTTCCTGCGGTCCACAATGAATTTGTCCGCTGTGTCCGAGCGTAGCAAAGGCATGCAAGTTCAATTTCTGCGCGCAGCGATTTTCAGTTCGTTAAGCTACGTTCGAATGATTAAGAGACTGTTTGCCATATGAGCCGTTCCTGGTCGCGAAGACCGCGCCGGCGCTATGTTCCGCGGCCTCCGCGAAGCCTTTTGCGTAGGCTTCTGGATTACGGGCTGGCCGTGGTCCTGCTTGGCCTGTCCATCCTGGTGGCGGCGCGGCTCGACCGGTTCGAGATGCGACAGGAGCAAGGCACGGCCATCGTCAAGGACGGTGATTCGATCACGCTTGGCGCCGAGCGCATCCGCATGCGCGGCATCGACGCGCCGGAATACACACAGACGTGCCGCAAGGACGGGGCCGATTATGCCTGCGGCAGGCTTGCGCGGCAGTCGCTGGTGCGGCTGATCGCCGACAGGCCGGTCTCCTGCAGCGGCTGGCAGCGCGACCGCTACGGCCGGTTGCTCGGCGACTGCAAGGCGGGCGACACGGACCTCAACCGCGCGCAGGTACAGTCCGGATGGGCCGTCGCCTTCGGCGACTTCGAAACCGAGGAGGCCGTCGCGCGGGCTGCCAAGGTGGGCATCTGGGCTGGCTCCTTCGATCAGCCGCAGGACTGGCGCGACAGCCATCACAATCAACCCGTCGAAAGGAAGCACGGCGCACTGGCTTCGCTCGGCGATGCGTTGCGTGAGCTTGTTCGTTTCTGGTGATGCCCGCTTCGGGGGATGCTCTGTTTGCCAACATGTGGTCTTGCCAAACCGCTATGCAGTTTTGGGCGACATGCATTGCAGCGCGCCCTAAGATTGGCATGAAGATCGGAGACTGGAATGAAGCTGTTCGATGGCGGCCGGGCGCCCAACCCCAGGCGGGTTCGGGTTTTCCTGGCTGAAAAGGGGCTAGCCGTCCCTTTGGTGCCCGTGGACATGGGCGCGCTGGAGCATCGCAAGGAGCCGGTGGCGTCGCGCAATGCGCTGCGGCGGCTGCCCGTGCTCGAACTCGACGACGGGACCATCATCACCGAATCCATCGCCATTTGCCGTTATTTCGAGGAGTTGCATCCCGAGCCCGCCCTGTTCGGAACAGGCGCGCTCGGCAAGGCCATGGTGGAGATGTGGCAAAGGCGTCTGGAGCTAAACCTGATGAGCTGCGTGGCCGCCGCGTTCCGGCACATCCATCCGGCAATGAAGGAATGGGAGGTGCCGCAGATCCCGGAATGGGGCGAGGCCAACAAGCCGAAGGCCATCGAGTTCCTGCATCTCCTCGACCGGGAGTTGGCGGATAGGGAATTTGCCGCCGGCGACACCTATTCGGTCGCCGACATCACCGGGCTGATCGCCATCGATTTCATGAAGCCGGCACGCATCAAGGTGCCTGAGGAATGCGGGAATGTGCTGCGCTGGCACGCAGCGCTCTCCAGCCGGCCAAGCGCTGCTGCTTGAGGCTTGTTTTTGGAGAACCCGCCGGACATGAGCGAAGCGCTGGAGAGCCTTGCCGCCAAGGTGCGGGCTTGCCGCATCTGTGTCGAGCAGCCGCGCGGCCGGCCCCTGCCGCATCAGCCGCGCCCGGTGCTTGTGCCTTCGTCGAAGGCCCGCATCCTGCTTGCCGGCCAGGCGCCGGGCACGAAAGTCCACATCTCGGGCATGCCGTTCACCGATGCTTCCGGGGATCGCTTGAGGAACTGGCTCGGCGTCACCCCCGACGAGTTCTACGACACGGAAAAATTCGCCATCGTGCCGATGGGTTTCTGCTTTCCGGGCCAGGACACCAAGGGCGCCGACCTGCCGCCGCGGCGCGAATGCGCCACCGCCTGGCGCGCCGATCTGATGGCGCTGATGCCGCAGATCGATCTGGTGCTGACGATCGGCGGTTATGCGCAGTCCTGGCACATGGGCACGGCGCGTGGGCCGTCGCTGACGGAAACGGTCAGAAACTGGCGCGCTGTCTGGGATGCTGCAGCCGGGCCGAAAGTGCTGCCGCTGCCGCATCCGTCATGGCGAAACACCGGCTGGCTGAAGAAGAATCCGTGGTTTGAAATGGATTTGCTGCCATTCCTGCGCTCGGAAATCCGCTATCGCCTCAATTAGGCATCTTGCAAGAAATCACTCGCTTTTGCCGGCATTGGCAGAATTTCTTTCTTGTGAAAGGGCCTGATAAAAAGGATTATAGCCAAACTATTCCGCTGGAGCCTTCCCATGGACCGCCTAGACAGAAAAATTCTTCGCCTCCTGCAGGAGGACGCGACGCTTGCGGTCGCCGATGTCGCCAAGAAAGTCGGCCTGTCGACCACGCCGTGCTGGCGGCGCATCCAGAAGCTCGAGGAGGAGGGCGTCATCCAGCGGCGCGTGGCCATTCTCGACCATGAGAAGGTCAATGTGCGCGTCACCGTCTTCGTTTCGATCCGCACCAATTCGCACAGCCATGAATGGCTGCGGCGCTTCTCCGAGGTCATCCAGGAATTTCCGGAGGTGGTCGAGTTCTACCGCATGAGCGGCGACGTCGATTACCTCTTGCGCGTCGTGGTGCCCGACATTGCCGCCTACGACGCCTTCTACAAGCGGCTGATCGCCAAGATCGAGATCCGCGACGTGTCGTCCTCGTTTGCCATGGAGCAGATCAAGTACACGACCGAGATCCCGCTCGACTACATGATCCTGGACAAGGAGTCGGGGGCCAACGCGGCCTGAGCATGGCGCTCGCGCTTCCCGCTATGCGCGAAGTTGCGAGACCTAGTTCTTCTTTTTGTTGAGGAAATTCCACGGCGAGTTGACCGGGAGCGTGACGGCGTCCGGCACGCTGTCGACATCAGCCACCTCGGCCTTGCGCACGGTATAGCCGGACTGCACGATCAAGACGCCGTCCAGGATGAAGAGTTGGCTCTTCTCCATACCGGGCTTCAGCACGCCGGTGACGGAGACCGGCTGGTATGCCTCCGCCATCCTGTAAGGATGCGCCGGCGTTACCAGCACGATCTGGTTCGGCGGCGGCGTCGGCATGTGGCTGCAGGCGCCGGTCCAAGGCACCAGCAGGAACTGGTAGACGAGGTCGCCCTCGCGATCGACCGGCAAGGCGTAGCCGGACAGTTGAACGGTCTTGTCCTGCAGATTGAGCGACAGAGTCTCACCGTGATCGGGCAGTTTTGCCGCGATCATCGGCAGGTTGACGTCCTCGGCGACCGCCTGCGTCGCCGGGCGCAAGTCTTTCCAGAAGATATGCGCGACGTCGGCCGCGGCGTCGGCTCTCGCGGTGGCGAGCATAAGCACGATCGCCAGCGTCGCGCTTGATCTGAAACGCCTGCTCATGGTCGTCATCCTCCGCCAGCTCCATTTCCGAAGCGAGTAAAAGCGTCGTGAGCTTACTTCGCTGAGATCACAGTCGTGTGGTCGCGAGCCGTTCGAGCTGTTTGACATCCGAAAGTTCCTTCACCGCGTCCTTGCCGATCCAGCGTGCCGTCTTGTCGGACGACGCCGCCAGTTTCTCGGCCAGCGCAAGGGCAGGGGCGTGCAGCGCCACCGACCGCTTGCCGATCTGCCGCAGCGCCCAGTTCACCGCCTTACGGACGAAGTTGCGCGGATCGCCCGCATGCGTCTCGATCAGCGGCAGAGCAGCGAGGAAGCTCGCGTCCGGCTCCTTCTTCAGATGCACCGCCGCCCAGGCCAGCATGGCAAAGGCGGTGCGGCGGACAAACTCGCGCTCGTCCTTGGCGAATTCCTCGACCAGCTCACGCCAGAACGGTGTTTGGGCGAACAGGTCGGCAACGGTATCCACAATCTCCCAACTGTCGAAATCGGCGGCCCAGCGCCGGCATTGACCGATGTCGAGCTTCTTCGGCTCGCCGGTGAAAGCGGCCATCAATCGCGCTTCGCGAATGTCGGTGTCCCACAAGAGCAGCGACCGTTCCTGGTTCTTCTTCAGCTTGCGCGCCAGCGGCCGCAGATCGGAATTGCCGACGCCCAGCGCGGTTCTCGTGTTGATGCCGAATCGCGCCATGCCGGCGCGGTTTTTCTCGCTGCCGATCGAACGCAGATGGGCGACGATCTCGTCGGCGCTCCAGCTCGGATCGGGTAGGACCATCGCTGTCTATTTTTCCAGGCGGGCGAGCAGCGAGGATGTGTCCCAGCGCCTGCCGCCCATGTCCTGCACGTCCTTGTAGAACTGGTCGACCAGCGCGGTCACCGGCAGCTTGGCGCCGTTGCGGTTGGCCTCGGCGAGGCAGATGCCGAGATCCTTGCGCATCCAGTCGACGGCGAAGCCGAAATCATATTTTCCGGCGTTCATCGTCTTGTGGCGATTCTCCATCTGCCAGGAGCCGGCAGCGCCCTTGGAGATCACCTCGATGACCTTCTCAATGTCGAGCCCGGCCTTCTTGCCGAAATGGATGCCTTCGGCCAGCCCTTGGACGAGGCCGGCAATGGCAATCTGGTTGATCATCTTGGTGAGCTGCCCGGCGCCCGCGGGTCCCATCAGCCCGACCATGCGGGCATAGGCATCGATGACCGGCCTGGCCTTGTCGAAGGCGGCCTGCTCGCCGCCGACCATGACGGTCAGCACGCCATTCTCGGCGCCCGCCTGGCCGCCCGACACCGGCGCATCGAGGAAGGAAAAGCCGGCCTTGTCGGCGGCTTCGGCCAATTCGCGCGCGACTTCGGCCGAGGCTGTCGTGTTGTCGATGAAGACCGAGCCCGTCTTCATGGCGGCGAAGGCGCCGCTCGCGCCTGTCGTCACCGAGCGCAGGTCGTCGTCATTGCCGACGCAGGAGAAGACGAAATCCTTGCCTTCGGCCGCCTCGGCCGGTGTCAGCGCCAGTCTGCCGCCATGCTGGGCGACCCATTGTTCGGCCTTGGCGGTCGTGCGGTTATAGACGGTGATGTCGTGGCCGCCCTTGTTCCTGAGGTGCCCGGCCATCGGATAGCCCATGACGCCAAGACCGAGAAATGCAACCGATGCCATAAGCCTGCCTTCCAACAAAACAGAGGTTTCAGTGGCGGAAGGTCTAGGCTATGCGAAATTTTCGTCAAGGCGCGCAAAGCCGCATCGACTGGTGCAGGCCCGTCCGCTGACGACGCTCTATCGTTTGAGGTGAATGGTGATCCGGCGTTCGATCCATTCGACGCCGTGACGCAGGATCTCGACCAGCACCAGGTAGACGATCGCCACCCAGATATAGGCCTGGATGTCGAAGGATTTTGCGTAGGCGAGCTTCGCGTTGCCCATCAGGTCGTAGACGGTGATGATGGCGACGATCGCGGAAGCCTTGATCATCAGGATGAGCTCGTTGCCGTAAGGCCGCAGCGCCACGATGATCGCCTGCGGCATGATCACCTTGCGCAGCGTCTGCAGCTTGTGCAGGCCGAGCGAGGCCGCGCCTTCCCACTGGCCCCGCGGAACGCTTTCGATGGCGCCGCGCAGGATCTCTGCCTGATAGGCGGCGGTGTTGAGCGAAAAGGCAAAGACGCCGCAGTAGAACGCCTCGCGGAAGAACCACCATAGTCCGACGGTTTGCAGCTCGGGGCGGAACGAGCCGATGCCGTAATAGACGAGGTAGGTCTGCACGAGCAGCGGGGTGCCGCGGAAGAAGTAGACGTAGCAATAAGCCAATCCGGAAAGGATGCGGTTCTTGGACATCCGGCCGTAGGCAACCGGCAACGAGAGAATAGCGCCCGCCACCATCGAAACGGAGACCAGCGACAGGGTGGTTGCGAGCCCCTGCAGATAGGCCGGCGCGTATCTGGCGAAGAAATCGGCGTTCCAGGCGTGGACCAGATAGGCCACGATGCCGATGCCGAAAAGGCCCCAGAGGCAGACCAGCGCGTAGCCTATGATGCGCACGCGCGGCCAGCCGCGAGCCCGGGGCGGTGGCCTGTCAACCGCAATAGCCTGGCTGACGCTCATCGAGCCTCCCTCCGCCCGAGCGAGCGCTGGATATAGCCGGTGGCGACCGAGGACAGGATGGCCAGCACAAGGAAGACCAGCGCCGCGACACTGTAAAAGAGGAAGGAATGCTTGGTGACGCGCGCCGCGACACCGGCATTGCGCAGGGTTTCCGCTAGGTTGACGACCGACACCAGCGAGGTGTCCTTGAGCAGGCTGAGCCAGCAATTCTCCAGACCGGGGAAGGCGATGCGCAGCAGTTGCGGCAGGATCACCAGGCGCATCGTCTGCCATTTCGAAAGGCCAATGGCGTAGCCGCCCTCATACTGGCCCTTGGGAATGGCGCGAAAGGCGGAGAGAAAGACTTCGCTGGCGTAGGAGGAGAAGATCAGCGCCAGCACGATCATGCCGGCAATGAAGCTGTTCACGTCGATTGTCGCCTCGGGCTCGAACAGGCGGACGACATATTGCAGCAGCAGCGGCATGCCGAAGAAGAACAGGAACAGCGTCACCAGCTCGGGCAGGCCGCGAAAAACAGTGGTGTAGATGTTGGCTGCGAGCCGGAGCGCGGGCTCTTCGTGTTGCTTGGCGAAGGCGACGAAGAACCCGATCGCCAGGCCTATCGGCAATGTCGCAAGCGCCAGCGCGACCGTGACCAGCACACCAGACGCAATGTCGTCACTCCAGCCATCCGGTCCCCAACTGAGAAGTGTCCAAATGCTTTGGGCTGGCATTGGCGGGGCGTGTCTCCGTGGCGATCCCGGAATGGAGGCAGGGCGGCGAGGTGATCCTCACCGCCCTGGGCGCAAATGATCAGGACTCGGCGCCGTAGACGTCGAACTTGAAGTACTTGTCGTTGATTTCCTTGTACTTTCCGCTCTTGCGGATAGCGTCGATAGCGGAATTCAGCTTGTTGACCAGGTCGGTCTCGCCCTTGCGCACGGCAATGCCGGCGCCCGGTCCGAAGATCTCGACCGGCTGCGGCGAGGGCTGGCCGAGGATCTTGCAGCAGGCGCCGTCGGGCGAATCCAGCCACTGCTGCAGCACGACGATGTCGTCCTCGATGGCGTCGAGACGGCCATTGGCGAGATCGGCCTGTTCCTCGGGGCTGCTCGGATAGCCCTTGATCGTGCTGTCGGTGTAGGTCTTCGAGGCATAGTTGAAGTGGGTCGTCGTGGTGGCGACGCCGATCGTCTTGCCGGCGAGGTCCTCCTTGGTGACGCCCTTGAGCGGCGAATCCTTCGGCACGGCGATCGCCGACGGCGTGTTGTAATATTTGTGGGTGAAGTCGACCTTTTCCTGGCGCTCTGGCGTGATCGACATGGAAGCGACGATGGCGTCGAACTTGCCGGCCTGGAGCGCCGGGATGATGCCGTCCCAATCCTGCGCGACGAAGGTGCACTTCACCTTCATTTCGTCGCAGAGGGCCTTGGCGATGTCGATGTCGAAGCCGACCAGCTGGCCGTCCGAGGTCAGGTTGTTGAAGGGCGGGTACGCGCCTTCGGTGCCGATCCTCAGGGTGTTTTCCTGAGCCTGGGCAACGCCAAGTGTCAGCAGCGCGGCCGAAGCGGCAAGCGCGATACGCAGTGCAATACGCATGATAATCCTCTCATATTGTCATGGCCGCTGTCCCGTGCGGCTCTTGTGGGCGGAGCCTTTTTGACCGCCCGCTGCGCGGGATACTCCCACTCTTTGCAAGAAAAAAGCAACTGCAAAAACAACAGCAAACGGCAATCGCCGTGTGCCGCTGCGTTACTTGGCTGGACTGACGAGACCGGTCGCGCGCTCGATAAAATCGGCTATCGATTTCGTGTCGTCGAGGTTGAAGACGGGCAGCTTTTCGCCTTCGACCGGAAAGTCGGCGGCGACAGCCACGATGTTCGGGTCGTTGATCGAAAGCGGCGTCCGGTCCTTGGCCTCCAGCCGTCTCGCTTCGATCTTTTGGTGTGCTTCGCGCTTGTAGCCTTCGACCAGCACGATGTCCGAGGGCGCCAGCCGCGCCAGGATGTCGTCCAGCGTTGGCTCGTCCTCGTTGCGCAGTTCGTGCATCAATGCCCAGCGCCGGCCGGAGACGATCGCGACCTCCATCGCGCCGGCCTGGCGGTGGCGGAAACTGTCTGTGCCGGGCTTGTCGATGTCGAAGTCATGATGGGCATGCTTGACCGTCGAGACCGTCCAGCCGCGCCGAACCAGTTCGGCGACCAGCTTTTCGGTCAGCGTCGTCTTGCCGGAGTTCTTCCAGCCGGTGATGCCGAACACGCGTCTCATGGCTCAAGGCTTTGCAACAGACGCTCGGCCTCCGCAAGATCGTCGGGCGTGTTGATGTTGAAGAACGGGTCGATCCGCTCGCCTCCGGCTTCGAGCATCGGAAACTCCACCTCGACAAAACCATGCCGCTCCATGAAGGCCGAGACCCGTCGATTGTCCTCCTCAACCAGGAAATGGCGCAGCGCATCGCGCAGGCCGAGCGGCCAGAGTGCGAAGGTCGGGTGCCACCTGCCGTCGGAACTGGCGACCGCGATCGCGCCCGGCCGTGCCCGAGCGGCAACGGCCAATCGCTCGACGAGATCGCCAGGGAAGAACGGCGTGTCGCCGGCCGCGCTGACCAGCGACCGGTAGCCCGTGTCCGCTGCCGCCCATTCAAGGCCGGTGAGGATGCCGGCGAGCGGGCCGGCATGGTCCTCTATCGTATCGGCAAGCACCGGAAGGTTGGTGCCGGCAAACCGTGCCGGATCGCCGTTGGCGTTGAGCACCAGCGTGGCCACCTGCAGTGTGAGACGCGCGGCGACATGCTCGATCAGCCTGACCTTGCCCAGCGAAAGCAGCGTCTTGTCGCCGCCGCCCATCCGGCGCGACTGGCCTCCCGCCAGGATGATGCCTGCAACGCTTCGATCCATCGGGCCTATATGCCGTCCGGCGCCATGTCGGGTCCAGCGCTTTCGGGGGGGGGGGGGGGGGGGGGGCCCGCCCCCCCGGGGGGGGGGGGGGGGGGGGGGGGGGGGGGGGGGGGGGGCCGCGGGGGGGGGGGGGGGGGGGGGGGGGGGGGGGGGGGGGGGGGGGGGGGGGGGGGGGGGGGGGGGGGGGGGGGGG